>DAOUKR010000019.1:0-150775 GCA_034421095.1 Dehalococcoidia bacterium | reverse complement strand
GTAGCTTGCCCCCTCATCCTAACCTTCTCCCACCGGGGGAGAAGGGACTTTTTGGACACCTTCTCAAATGTAGGGCAGATAGACAACAGGGAGGGGGCCTGCGAGCATGGCGTGTACCCATTGGTCGCTGGCCCCCTGCATGTAATATACAGGGGGTGAGATGCTTACTGTAACAGTATCAGGACGCACCTACGACTTCAGCCACGCAGTCGGGGGATACTTTCTCGCCCAGCCGGTCGGGGTGGCGGTGGGGGCAGGCGATACGGTGTACGTCTTGAATCGGGGGATTGAAGGCGTACCGGGAGGCCGCCCCCTGGAGCCCAACGGCTACATGGCCCGGGTGGGCAAATACACCATGGGAACGGTGGCCGGCGATGAGGAGTTCGTCGCCGAGTACGGCAAATACGGACCCGCCGACGGTCAGTTCATCTGGCCCACGGCCATCGCCCTAGACTCCCAGGAAACGTTGTACATCGCCGACGAGTGGCTCAATCGAATTTCGGTTTACGATACCGGAGAAGGAACCCTGCTGGGTATGTGGGGAAAGTCCGGTGAAGGCGACGGCCAGTTGAACGGCCCCTCCGGCATTGCCATAGACCGGAACGATGACGTGTACGTCGTTGACAGCCGCAACCATCGCGTCCAGAAGTTCACCAAAGACGGAAAGCACCTGGGTGGCTGGGGCAGCCAGGGCAGCGGCAACGGACAGTTCGACACCCCCTGGGGCATCACCATAGACCGCGAGGGGTACGTGTACGTGGCCGACCACAAGAACCACAGGGTGCAGAAGTTCACCCCTAAGGGTGAGTACGTCGCGCGGTTCGGCAGTCATGGAGCGGGCCAAGGAGAGCTGGACCGTCCCTCCGGTGTGGCGGTGGACCCCGACGGCGACGTGTACGTGTGCGACTGGGTCAACAACCGGGTGCAGATATACACACCCGACGGCAGGTTCATCACCAGTCTCGTCGGAGATGCCCAGCAGCTTGCCAAGTGGCATCTGCAAACGGTTGAAGCAAACGCAGACGTGATGAAGGCCCGGCGGAGGGTATATTCCCTGGAGCCTGAATGGCGGCTCGCCCTGCCCACGTCTCTGACGTTCGACCCTCAGAAATACCGGCTCCTCATAGCTGACACCCAGCGGGGCCGACTCCAGATATACAACAAGGTGAGGGAATACCTGGAGCCCCAGTTCAACCTGTAGACGGGATACGGAGTCGTCCCGCCCCACGCGAGAGTAAAGCTATGGCCCCATTGATGGACCAAGAGTATCTTCAGTTGGCCCGGGATAACCCCAACATCCTGTGCTCCGACGTCCCCGCAGAGGCGCTGGAAGCCGCCATTGATGACCTCCACGAGCCATCGGACTTCTTCAGGGAGTTTCTCGAAGCCGGCCACACCCAGTGGCTCCTTCAGAAACATGGGCGGGTGCCTCGCTCCAGGGAGCAGATTAACACCGCCATCGTGTTGTTATGGATAAGGGCCTGCCGTCTGCACACCAGCTACGTCCTGGGCCGTCCGGACCCGGACTGGGGTAAACCCTTCTTCTCCGACGAAGACTTGGAAATCTAGGAAAGCCCTGAAAGACGTCATCCCCACCCTCCCCTCTTCGTCATTCCGCCCCCCTTCGTCATTCCGGTCGTACCTCCGGTAGATTCGCCGTGGCGAACCTTGAGCCGGAATCCATACGTCCTTGTCTGTAGGAAAGGGTGAGGAAATCGACGACGCCCCTGTATTCTGGCTTTCGCCAGTATGACGGGGCCGCGAGCAGTGACATCGCCCCGTTGACACCTCCGACACGGCGAGAGTAGGCTACAAATTGTCAGGGACTGACCCGGCGCGGTCGGTCCCCTTTTTATTTCATCCCGACACTGGGATTCCCGGCCAGTCACAACACATACCGCACACCTATCCCCACGCTTGGCCGGCACAAACTCACTCAAAGGAACTTTTCATAATGGCAGCCCGGACTCAGTTCATAGTTGGAGTATCGGTACTGACGAGCATGCTAATCATCACGTGGAGGCGCTAAATGGCTAATAACCCCGGAGTGAATAATGGCTTTCATTGCAGGCGCTGCAATTCCGCCAGGTTGGGAAAGCTGAATAAGCGAGCATCGGGAGATAACGACGTTTTTCGCTGCCTGGAGTGTGGTCATATCTTTAGCCCGGCCCCTGAGCAGGGCCATGAGAAGGTTGATGAACGAAGGTGAATGAATGACGGGGAATCCCCGCGTGGTGATAAACGATGAGCACTGATTCAAGTAAGGGCAAACCTCGCTATGAGGTCCAGGAAGTACACCGCTCGTCTCCCGCTCTGTTCGCCCAAGAAGTGCTGGGCATAACATCGCTGTGGAGCAAGCAGAAGGAGGTCTTGGACGCTCTGGGGAGCCACGCGAGAGTAGCCGTGAAGTCCGGGAACGGCCTCGGAAAGGGATTCTCTGCCGCCATCTCCATACTGTGGTTCCTGTACTGCGAGGATGAAGCGGTGGTGTTGAGCACCGCTCCAACCTTCCGCCAGGTGCGCCATGTGTTGTGGAAGGAGGTTCACAGGCTCCACCACAGGGCCCGGTATAAACTTGACGGCAAGCTGCTGGATACCAGGTTGGAAATCTCCGAGAGCAGGTACGCCTTGGGGCTTTCCTCCGATAGTGCCGATGAGTTCCAGGGGTTCCATGGCCCCAACATGCTTATTGTAGTGGACGAGGCGGAAGGAGTGGAGGAGACAATCTATGAGGCCATAGAGTCGGTGATGACCTCAGAGAACTGCAAGCTGCTGCTTATAGGCAATCCAACAACGATGGCAGGAAACTTCAGGCGGGCATTCTACGAAGACAGGGTGCTATACCACACAATCACTATCTCGGCCCTTGAAAGCCCCAACGTACTGGAGGGACGCTCGGTTATCCGCGGCCTCGCGACCAGGAAATGGGTAGAGGAGCGCGGGAAGATATGGGGAGAGGAGAACCCGGTCTATCAGGCCAGGGTCTTGGGAGAGTTCCCGGACCAGGGAGAGGATACCCTAATCCCCTTGTCATTGGTGGAAGGAGCCGCGGCACGGAACTCCACTCAACCCCGTGGCCTTCCCAGTCAGGATGGAGAGAAGGTGGTAATCGCGGTTGACGTGGCCCGGTTCGGCTCGGACAAGAGCGTAATTCTGCGAAGGCGCGGCATGGCGGTGGAGGACATCCAGGGGTACCGGGGGCTGGATACCATGAAGTTGGCGGGACATGTGGCAAACGCAATCGAACTCCATCAGCCCGACGCGGTGATGATTGATGAGGTGGGAATCGGAGCGGGCGTGGTGGACCGACTGCGAGAGCAAGGCTACCACGTCCAGGGTGTGAACGTGGGCACTGCCGCGCATGACAGCGAACACTATGCGAATCTACGGGCAGAAGGCTATTGGAACCTGCATGACCTTTTCCTGCAAGAGGAGGTGACTATACCGCCCGATGGCGAACTGGTCGCTCAGTTGGCCGGTCTGCGCTACACGTTCAACAGCTTGGGACGAATGGTGATGGAGAGTAAGGAGGAGATACGACGTCGAGGTGGGGCGTCTCCCGACAAGGCGGATGCCATGATGCTGGCTTTCCTATCTAACAGACGCTCGGTGCGGTTGTGGGGGTAATTCCACAACCGTCATTCTGGCGAAAGCCAGAATCCAGGGGCGTCGTTGGTTTCCTCACCTGTGTCTACAGACAAGGGCGTATGGATTCCGGCTCAAGGCCGGAATGACGGATAGGGGGAGAGGGGACATTCAAGAAGAAGGAGGACCGTATGGCTAGGAAAGGTGGACTTGTGTGGGATGTTGCAAGTAAGTTGCCGGGTTTAGTGGGCAATCGGCTCAGGATGTTAACTGTAGGAGTGGGAAAGAGCAACCGCGCTTCCTCCAAGGACGTGGACAGGTACAAAGAGACTATGGGAACGGGGCAGGACTGGGCCAGGTCCGTATATGGAGAGTACTACGCCACCTCAGTATCCATATACTCCGCCATCAAGGTCCGTAGCGATGCTCTGGCTCGTCCGACGGTGCTGGTTCTTCGTGACGGGGAGCCCGTCGCAGATGACCACCCTGTCCAGAAGCTCATGGATAGGATGAACAGGTGGTATAGCCGGGGTGACCTGTGGCGGGCCACGGAAATTTACCTGTGCCTGTGGGGTTCGGCCTTCTGGGCACTCGAGCGCGACCAGAGGGGCCAGTGGGAGATATGGCCCCTGCGGCCCGACCGGGTGCGTATCCTGCCAGACAGGGAGCAGTACATCAAGGGCTACGTGTACATGGGCGTGAACGGGCCGGTGGCCTATACTTCCGACGAGATGATCTGGATACGGTACTTCAATCCCCTGGACGAATACGCCGGACTGTCGCCGGTGGCCCCTCTGAGGTTGTCGGCTGACATGGGGATGGATGCCCTCAGATTCAACCGCAACTTCTTCCGAAACTCGGCGCTGCCCGACGTTATCTTCACCACCGAGGAGTCCATGAGTGACGAGGAAGTGGAGGACTTCTACCAACGTTGGGAGAAACGGTACAAAGGAACTGCCAACGCCCACCGCCCGGCCATCGCCAGCTTCATCAAGGACATCAAGACCCTGGGCTTCAGCCACCGGGAGATGGAGTTCGTCCGAGGGCTGCGGTGGAGCCTGGAGGACGTGAGCCGGGTGTATGGGGTGCCGCTGCCACTGCTGTCGGACTACCAGCAGGCCACCTTCGCCAACATCAACGCAGCGGAGCGGCTGTTCTGGCGCAATACCATGATTCCCGAAATGAAGTTTCTGGAGGACCACCTGAATGAGAAGCTGCTGCCCATCCTGGGCTACTCAGAGCTGAGGACGAAGTTCGACCTGAGCGAGCTTGAGGCGCTGCGGGAGAACGAGAAGAGCCGTGTGGAGAGGGAGGCGATGCTGCTTGACCGTGGGGTGCTGACCATCAACGAGGTACGGCGACAACGTAATCTGCCAGACGTGCCCTGGGGAGATGAGCCTTTTCTGGAGTCCACACGACGCAGCCAGTTTTCGGACGAAGGGCTACGCGCGGAGATGCCGCCCATATTCAAGGTGGAGAAGGGGGGTTGAGGGTCCCCCTCACCCTAGCCCTCTCCCACCAAGGGAGAGGGGACTGGGAGAGGCCCCCGGCTACATACTCTCGGGGGCACTCATGCCCATAAGGTACAGCACCCTGGAGAGGACTATCCGGGCCGCC
This sequence comes from Dehalococcoidia bacterium, assembly GCA_034421095.1. Lineage (GTDB taxonomy): Bacteria > Chloroflexota > Dehalococcoidia > Lucifugimonadales > JAGWBF01 > JAGWBG01. Next base: position 145,573 of record DAOUKR010000019.1, on the reverse strand, counting down.
TCCACCAGCTTCAGGCGCGCCAGGGTGACGGGGTAGTCGGCGGGGTCGTTGGAGAGGACCCGGCAGTTCTCGTAAAACCAGTGGAAAGCCGTTGCCAGGTCCAGGGAGTAGTGGGGCAGATGGTGAGGTTCCAGGGTTCGGGCCATGCTTTCCACCAGCTCGGGCAGGAGAACCATCTTGCGTATCAGCGCCACCTCGCTCGTCTGCACCAGCAGCGACGTATCTCCCTCGCTCCAGTCTATGCCCCTCTCCCGTGCGTTGTTGAGGATGGCGGCGATTCGGGCGTGGCCGTACTGAACGTAGTACACCGGGTTCTCAGACGATTCCTTCTTGGCAAGTTCCAGGTCGAATTCCATCTGAGTTGACGGCGTGCGGGCCAGGAAGAAATAGCGGCAGGCGTCGGCGCCAACCTCGTCCACCAACTCCCGCACGGTGATGAACTCCCCGGTGCGCTTGGACGCCCTGACCACCTCCTGGCCGCGCTTGAGGGTGACCATCTGGGAAATCATGGTGGTGAGGCGCTGGGGCTCCACGCCCAGGGCAGCGACGGCGGCGTTCATCCGGGCCACGTGCCCCTGGTGGTCCGCTCCCCAGATGTTTATGGCCCGGTCGTAGCCCCGCCGGATGAACTTGTCGTGATGGTAGGCGATGTCGGAGGCGAAGTAGGTGGGCACGCCCGTGGAGCGTATGATAACGTTATCCTTGTCATCCCCCAATGCTGTGGACGTGAACCATTGGGCACCCTCACGCTCGGAGACGTAGCCTTCCCGGCGCAGGATGTCTATGACCTCGTCGTACTCGCCGCTCCGGTACAGACTACCTTCGCTAAACCAGCTATCGAACTCCACCCCTATGTGCTGCAGGTCTTCCCTGATGAGTTGAACCATCATCTCCCGCGCTATGCCGCCCAACTCCACCAAGGCCTCGTCTTCGCTCATGGAGAGGAAACGGTCGCCCTCCCGGGCCACAATCTCCCGGGCTATGTCCATGATGTAGTCACCGGCATAGCCGTTGGGTGGAAGCTCGGCCTCATGCCCCAGGGCCTGCTTGTAGCGGGCGTACACGGAGGCGTAGAAGGCCTCCATCTGGCTGCCGGCGTCGTTAATGTAATACTCGCTGGTGACGGCGTAGCCCGCCGCATCCAGGACCCTGGCCAGTGTGCTCCCCAAGACGGCCCCCCTGGTGTGTCCCACGTGCACGGGGCCAGTTGGGTTTACGCTGACGTACTCAACCAGGATCTTCTGGCCGGGACTGCCACCGACTACCCCGTAGCTCTGTCCCGCCTCGCGAATGGCGTCCACCTGGCCCGCCAGCCATCTGTCCTTCAGGCGGAAGTTGATGAAGCCGGGGGCCGCCACGGAGACCTGCTCCAACTCGTCTCCGGCAGGGATGAGCTTCACAAGCTCCTCGGCTATCTTCATGGGGCTTATGCGGACGGCTCTTGCCAGCCTCAGGGGAAGGCTGGTGGCGAAATCGCCATGCTCAGGGTTAGAGGGATGCTCAACTGCAATATCCGGCATGGTGTCCAAACTCAGGATACCATTCTTATGGGCTTCCTCCACGGCCTGCCGGATTTTCTCCACAATCAAGTCGCGAATAATGGATGCCATGATTGGAGCGATACCTCTCTATCAAGATTCCTTCCGCCTTGGCGGACTTCGCTCCTCGGAATGACGGAAGGGGCGCAAAAATGGAGGAAGGAGGGCGACTGCGTTTCTCCCCAGGATCTTCAAGCAAGCCTATGCTACCATAAACGAGAGATTGAGTGTAGGGGTAAGCACTGGGGCCTTTCAATAGTTATCACAACACCACTTACTTAGCCGGAGACTTCCAGCCTCAAGTCGTCGCCAATGGAAATCGGGTGAATCTCCTGGATGTTCTCGTCGGGTATCTTGACGTCCGTTATTCTCAGGGTGACTTCCTCTCCTACCGGGGCGTTCCCCAGGACGCGGAGCTTCAACGTGGCAAAAGTACCGGAAGGAGTCGGCGGCTCAGTGGGGCCTATCCTGGCGGCGGCATACTCAATCACACCCTTCTCATCCTCAATAATTTGTACTTCAACAGGCTCCAGGCCCAGCAAGTCCCCGTGCTCCACGCCCATCGCCTCCAGCCTGGTTGGGTCGTATCCAACCCGGACCTGCACGCCGCTTATACCTCTGCCCCGGGGGGACAAGACTAGCTCCACGCTGAACTCCTGGGACTGTCGCACCACCGCCGTCCGGGAGACCATTGCGATAGATACGGGTGCGGCGATAAGGGTTGAAGCGGCTTCAGGAGTCCTTCCGGGGATATCCGAGGGTACCGAAGTATGGGTGGACACGGACGTTGCTCCGGCCTGCCGGCCCGGTGGGGTCACAGCCGGGGACGGAGGGCCGGACGTACTTGATTCGGATGCCGGAGTGGGTGTAGGCGTGGGTGACGGACCATCACAGCCTAGCAGCACGACGTAGACCAGAAGCAGGCATCCCAAGAACCTTTTCATGTATGTCTGGCTACCCTTCAGTGTTTGTGGCGGGGGCATCCGGCAACTTTGGATTCTGCCCTTTGCCGGGGGACCTGTCAAGGTCAGGGCTTGTGCGCCTGGATTGCACCACTCCTGGTCACTTCCGAGAGAGGGGAACTCTGGATTCCGGCTCAAGGTTCGCCACGGCGAATCTACCGGAGGTACGACCGGAATGACGGGAATAATACGGTTCCCATGCGCTTGCCCTACGTCAAGGTTAGGCGGTGTTGCCATTTCAGGGGTGCTTTGCTATACTTGCGAAGTCACTCGCCGACTTCATAGTGCTTTCGCCTGGGCATACTCTCGGTAATTTCCAGGGCCAGACGGGGCATTTGGACGCCACAAAAGCGTCGTATTCAGATATAGTTTCTAGGAGGCACACAAGTGGCTTTCGAGGATAAGACCCTGGTGTGTAGAGAGTGCGGGGCCAGCTTTACCTTCAGCGCCGGGGAGCAGGAGTTTTACCAGAACCGGGGCTTGATGAATGAACCTGCTCGGTGCCCTTCATGCCGGGCCGCTCGCAAAAGGGGCGGGGGCGGCGGGTTTCAATCGGACCAGCCCAGGACCATGTATCCGGCCGTATGCGCTTCATGCGGAATAGAGACCGAGGTGCCTTTCCAGCCAAGACAGGGCAGACCCGTCTACTGTAACGACTGCTTCAGGTCTGTCAGGGCAACCCAGTCCTTTTAGGAAGCCTTTGAAAAGTGCAACATTGCACTGTTTAACCCGCCATTCCCGTGAAAGTGGGAGGCTTCCGGCTTTCGCCGAAATGACGGGAAAGTGGCTAGAATGACGGTTTCTCAAAGGTCTTCCAGGGACTAAATTCTGTTCCCTCTGTTGTCCCCTACTAATCAGTCAGGAGCCTGAGTGTGCACGTTGGCGTTTGCCGTGTGAGCCTGAGGCTACCAGGAAACCAGAGCCTCAAAGGCAAGCGAAAAGTAGTCCAGTCCGTAACCTCCAGAGTACGCGGCAGGTTCAACGTTGCCATCGCCGAGGTGGAGGATAACGACCTCTGGCAACGTCTGACCCTGGGCATCTCCTGCGTCAGCAACGATGGCCGCCATGCAAACGAGGTCCTTTCCAAGGTTGTGCGTTACATTGAGGAGAGTACCGGCGACGTTGAGCTTCTGGATTACGAAGTGGAGATGGTCTCCGGTATATGAGGAGAAGTCCTTATGAACGCCACCGCCTTCCTGAACCGCCTCAAAAGGGCCAGAGGGTATCAAAAACAGATAGTCCACGTCGAGAATATACCGCCCAGAGAGGCATCCGCCGGCGACCTGCGGGGCACCCTTCATCCGACCCTCCAGAGCACCCTGGAGAGCAAAGGCCTCTGGCCACTGTATAGCCACCAGGCCCAGGCCATTGACGCCCTCAAGGACGGCGAGAACGTGATTGTGGCTACCCCGGCCGCCAGTGGCAAGAGCCTGTGCTACAATCTGGCGGTGCTGGACTCCCTCCTGGCAGACAAGTCAACAAAGGCTGTCTACATATACCCCACCAAGGCCCTGGCCCAGGACCAACTCAAGGGGCTGAGAGAACTGGGCCATGGTCTCTCAGAGTCCGACAGGCTCCCTTTCAATGCGGCCATCTTTGACGGCGACACTCCACCGGAGGAGAGGGCCTCCATCAAAAGGTCCGCCCAGATATTGCTCACCAACCCGGATATGCTGCACCTGGGCATCCTGCCCAACCACAAGACGTGGTCCCGGTTTCTCCAGGGGGTGAGATACGTGGTGCTGGACGAGTCCCACGTCTATCGGGGGGTCTTTGGCTCCCACGTCGCCAACGTGATAAAGAGGCTCCGGCGCATCTGCCGGACGTATGGCAGCCTGCCCCAGTTCGTCCTCTGCTCTGCCACCATATCCAACCCGGGAGAACTGGCGGAGAGGCTCGCCGGACTGCCCTTCAGAGTCATTGAGCAGGACGGCGCTCCCTACGGGGGCAAACAGTTTGCCTTCTGGAATCCTCCGATAGTGGACACGGCCAAGTCAACCAGGCGAAGCACCAACTCCGAGGCTGCCACCCTCTTCTCAGAACTGGTGAGTCGTCGCATTCGCACAATCACCTTCGTGAGGACCCGCAGGGTTGCGGAACTGGTGTACCTCTACGCCAGGGACCAGCTGAAAGAGAAGAAGTCAGGCCTGGCCGACAGGATAAGCTCCTACAGGGCAAGCTACTTGCCTGAAGACCGAAGGCAAATTGAGAAGGCCCTCTTCAACGGTGAGTTGATGGGCGTGGCCACTACGAACGCCCTCGAGTTGGGGATTGACGTGGGCAGCCTGGATGCAACGGTGATAACCGGTTACCCGGGCAGCATATCCAGCGCATGGCAGCAGGCCGGCAGGAGCGGAAGGCGCAGGGATGAGTCCCTCTCCATACTGGTGGGCCAAGACAACCCCCTTGACCAGTACCTGATGAACCACCCGGAGGCCTTTTTTGGCCGGCCGGTTGAGAGTGCCCTGCTTTCCCCTGGGAACCCCCACGTCCTGCTGCCCCATCTTCTGTGTGCCGCCTATGAATCTCCGTTGACCCACCGTGACGCCGACCTCTTTGGCACCGGCTTTGCCGAGTCCCTGGAGGACCTGGAAGGCAGGCGGCTGGTCAGAGGCTCAGGGGGCAAGTGGTATATCACCACGGACGTGGCCTATCCGGCAGAGGAGGTGAACATACGCTCCACCTCGCCCCATAACTACGTTGTGGTGGACGAAGGCTCAGGCGTGGTACTGGAGACCGTGGACGAGGCTTCCGCCTATTACCAGCTTTACCCCGGGGCCGTCTACCTGCACAGGGGAGAGCCGTATCTCGTAAACCGTCTGGACCCGGTCGCCAGGAGAGCCTACGTGGTACCCAACGACGGGGCCTATTACACTGATGCCAGAGACGTGACCGATATAAGGATTCGTGGGGTCCGACGGACAAGGACCGCGGGGGGAGTGGGGGTGTACCTGGGAGACGTGGAGGTTGCCAACCAGGTGCTGGGTTTCAAGAAGAAGGTCCCCTTCACAGAAGAGACCATCGGTGAGGAGTACCTTGACCTTCCGCCTCAACGCTTCAACACCGTGGCCCTGTGGTTCGACGCGCCCGAGGATTTCCTGAAGGGTGTCAGGGAAGTCAGAGGGGACCTTGCAGGGGGACTCCATGCCGGTGAACACGCCGCCATCGGGGTGCTGCCCCTCTTTGCCATGTGTGACCGGAACGACATAGGCGGTGTCTCCACGCCCCTCCACCCGGACACGGGAAAACCCCAGGTCTTCATCTATGACGGACACCCCGGCGGTATAGGCATCGCCGAGCGGGGATACCAGATTATCGAAGACCTGTGGAGTGCAACTCTGCGGGTCATCTCAGAATGCCCGTGTAATGACGGCTGCCCAAGCTGCATACAATCGCCCAAGTGCGGCAACAATAACCACCCCCTGGACAAAGGGGTTGCCACCTTGATGCTCAGGGCGTTGTGCTTGAAGCGCTAGCGATTCACCAGGTAGGTTGACGGGTGAAGACAGGGATGAAGGATAGAGGTGATACCCCCATTCCGGATCGAGTACAGGGCAGGCTCTCAATCCTCCCCCACAAGGGAACCTTAGCGTAACCTTCGTCATACTGGCTTTCGCCAGTATCCAGGGCGTTGCTCAAAGCTGGGTGATACCTTCACCCCAGCCCTCTCCCAGAGGGAGAGGGGGTTTTGCAAAGGTCTGCGAAGGGGAGAGGAGGACAGATTGTCATGGTAATGCCAGCTTACCAGGAGGAAAGGGGCCATGCAGTTCGGGTATTTCACCGAGTTCGACGTTCGCCCTGACATTAGCCAGGCAGAGGTCTTTGAAGCGACCCTGAAGGAGATAGACGCAGCCGAGGGTCTTGGCATGGACTCCGTATGGCTTGCCGAAGACCACTTCAACCTGGAAAACTCGCCCCTTGCATCCCCATTTGTCATTGCGGGGGCCGTCGCTGCCCGCACCACCTCGGTAAGGATAGGAATAGGGGTGGCGGTGCTGCCCCTGCACAACCCCCTGGACATTGCGGCGGAGTCCCTGACAATGGATATTCTCAGCAGGGGTCGTTTCGACCTCGGCATCGGGCGCGGCCCCCTGCTCAATGCTTACAAGGGCTACAATATATCCTATGATGAAAGTCGGGATAGAGTTCTCGAGGGCCTGGAGGTTATCAAGAAGGCGTGGACTGAGGGTACTTTCTGCCACGAGGGGAGATTCTGGACGTTCAACGACGTGAGCCTGGTGCCCAGACCGTATCAGGTGCCCCATCCCCCCGTCTGGGTCGCCGCGGGCAGCGAGGACACATACGGGGCTTTCGGGAAGCTGGGATACCCCATATTAGTCCTTTCCGCCTCCGGGATTGACAGACTTGAGGAGTATATCAAGTCCTTTCGGAAAGCATGGCAGGAAGCGGGACACCCAGGGACCGGGGCCGTAATGCTCCGTATCCCCGCTTACGTGGCGGAGACTTCCGAGCGGGCAAGGTCGGAACCTGAAGCCAGCACACGGCACAAGCTGGACATCACCTCTAAGCTGGCGGTCGCTCATGGGGCCAACAGAGAGCGCGCCGAGCTTAACCGGAATCTGGCCAGCGTCCCCTACGAAGACGTACTGAGCCAGAGGGTAATTTACGGCACCCCCGACTACGTGGTGGAGCGTGTCCAGGAATACAAGGATAGGCTGGGCATATCCGGGCTGCTACTTGAATTGAACTTTGGCGGGCGAATCCCCTCGGAGCAGGTCATAAACTCCATACGGCTGCTCACCGCAAAGGTGATGCCCAGGTTCAAGTAGCTTTCCCAAATCACTATATTTCTCAAGGAGGTCAACATGGCAATTGATCCTTTGCTTCAGGAACTGGCTGACATGGCCGCCATTCGCGACGTTATGATTCGGTACGCCAGAGGTCTTGACCGGCGGGACTTTGACCTGGTGAGGTCCTGCTTTACCGACGATGCCTATGCCGATTACAGGGGGCGCGTATCCTCCGGCCTTGGCAACATCATCGAAAGCCTGAGCCGCATAGACCGTTTCCAGGGCACGACCCATTTCATGGGCGACCAGCTCATAGATATTCAGGGCGATACGGCGGAGGTGGAGACCTACGCCATAGACTATCTCCTGTACACCCTGGAGGGGACCCAATACATGTCGACCGGGGGACTTCGGTACAACGATAAGTTCGTGCGGCAGGATGGCAAGTGGCTGGTCCGTCACCGGGTGATGTACGTGGACTGGCGCCGGAACGAAGCCCTGGACCAGGCTGCTCCAAGCCCTGACAGCGTGTAATTGCAGGTGCTCTTACACGGAACCGTAACAAAAAGTGTGGATATAGGTGATGGAGTGTGTCGAAAGGGATGGCGGCGGCAAGGGCGGTTAGCTTGACAAGACATCATGGAGGTGTTAAGGTCACATTATCATCCATCTATTCGACACCTTAACCCTTTCCAGTTCGGCAACAGATGGGCTTAAGATAGAACGCCAGTAGTGGCCTGACATCGGGCCAAGGCTCGGCGTGATGTGGGAGCCATGGCCATGGCAGTAGATCAGAAGGAGGCCCGCTGGGCCCAACTAAAGGACTTATGCGACGAAGTCCTGTCCAAAAGACGCCTCATACTCGTCAGCAACCGTGGGCCAGTAGAGCATCAGATCACCCCCGACGGCCGCATTGAGGCACGAAGAGGCAGTGGAGGAGTGGTCACTGCCCTCAACTCCCTTGGCACTATGGTAGAGTTTGCATGGGTCGCCAGCGCCATAGGCGAGGGAGACAGGAAAGTATCGGAAAACAGCGCGGGAGACAGAATCCGGTCTCCCCTACCCGGACAGCAGATTTACCTCCGCTACGTCGTAACCCCCCGCAGGGTCTACCACAGGTATTACAACGTCTTTTGCAATCCCCTGCTGTGGTTCCTGCAGCATTACATGTGGAACTCTCCATACAATCCCAACCTGGACGCCAACGTCCACGAGGCCTGGCAGGACGGGTACGTGGAGGTAAACAAGGCCTTTGCCAAGGCGGTGATTGAGGAAGCCCAGGAAGCCGACAGCCCGCCCTTGGTCATGATCCACGATTATCACCTCTACCTGGTGCCCGAGTACACCAGAAATGCCTTGCCGGACTCCACGATCCACCACTTCACCCATATCCCCTGGCCATCGCCGCGATACTGGCAACTCATACCCTCCTACATGATCAAGAAAATCTGTGAAGGGCTGTGTGCGGCGGACATAGTTGGATTTCAGACGGTCCACGACGTGCGAAACTTCCTGGACACCTGCGCCGAATTCCTGCCCGAAGCCGAGATAGACTACAACAGCCGGGAGATACGTCGAGACGGCCATCGGACCCAGGTACGCATTTACCCCATCTCCATAAGCGTGGATGAGATAAGACGAATCGCCAACTCACCCAGGGCCCTGGACTACGAGAGACGGCTTCAGCCCATGTGCAACGAGAAAACGATGATACGGGTAGACAGGGCTGAGCCCAGCAAAAACGTGGTGCGAGGTTTCAAGGCCTACGAGTTGCTGCTATCCAGGTATCCGGAGCTTCAGGGCCGTGTCAGTTTCCTGGCGTTTCTCGTCCCCTCGCGCACCCACATAAGGCAATACCAGAGATACATGGATGAAATACACCACGTCATTCAGAATATAAACTCCGCCTTTGGGACCCCCGAATGGCAGCCCGTGTCCACCTTCATCGAGAATAACTACACTCAGGCCATTGCCGGCATGAAGCTATACGACGTGATGTTGGTGAACTCGGTCATTGACGGTATGAACCTGGTGGCCAAGGAGGGACCAGTGGTCAATGACCGGGGAGGCGTACTGATTCTTTCGGAGACTACCGGGGCATACAAACAACTGTCGCCGGGGGCGCTGGCCGTGTCTCCTTCGGACATTGAGGGCACCATGGCGGCAATGTATCAGGCAATCACCATGAGCGACGACGAAAGGGCAGAACGGGCTGCGACGCTGGCCCAAATTGTCGAGAGAGAAGATATACTCCACTGGATTATCTGCCAGTTGGAGGACATCAAGTCCCTGATTTAGCAAGCCTCTGAAAAGCGGAAATACCCATCCGCCAACCCGTCATACTGGCGAAAGCCAGCATCCAGACTCTCCATCCGCCTGAGGCGGTCTGGATTCCGGCTTACGCCGGAATGGACATTTTTCAGAGTTTCCCCAAGGCCGCAGCTTTGTTGAAGCCATAGAATTTTAGATTCCTTCCGCCTCAGGCGGACTCCGCTCCTCGGAATGACAATATGCATCAAGCGTATCAAGAGGGAAGGGATTGGCTGGGCAGGTGACGCTCCATTTTCATCCCCTTACGTGACCTTCACAAGGCCTTGGACAATTCCGGCGAAGGGCCAGGACCCAAGTCTGTTTTTTCGGCCAACCACACCAGGAACCGCTCCACTTCGGCCACGCTTAGCAGAGTGAATTCAGCCTCGCCTTGCAACTCAGGCGGAGAGTCGGGACCTATTACGGCGATGGATATGCAGGCAAATCCTCCCCGACTCGACAACTGGCGGGCGGCCCGAAATGCGTCCAAGTCCGTAACGTCGTCCCCGATGAGGATGGCACCGTGCAGGCGATACTCCTTTGCCAGGGACACAACGGCGGTCCCCTTACTCAGATGTACCGGCGGGAGTACGTCCACAACGGCCTTTCCCATCAAGGTCCTGACCTCCCCTTGAGCCAACTCCAGGATAGCCTTCAATATGCGCTCACGAGCCAGGTCAGGGTCGGGTGCATGGCGGTAGTGCACGGCAAAGGAGCCTCCTTTATCCTCGAAAAAGAGGCCCTCCAAGGGGAGGTTCTCCCTCAGCAGTGCCAGGAGTCGCCTCAGCGAGGGCAGGTACGAGCGTGCCCCCCGGGCGAGGATTGCCCTCCCACCAATTATCCACTCAAGGCCGTGGTTGCCCACGTAAACCAGGTCCTCAATTCCTACGATGTCTCTAGCCTGCCCGGCGGAGCGCCCGGTGATTATGGACACGAGGGGGAGGGAGCGGCTTAGCTCCCGAAGCACCGCCACGATGGACGGGCTAACGCTGGCCTCGTCGGGCTGGGGCACTATTTCCGATATGGTGCCGTCCAGGTCCAGCAGCAAACCGGTCGGCCCTTCCTTCAGGAGGGCAGCCACCTCACCCAGATTGTCAAACAGATGACCTTTCATTGTCAGGGCCCGCCTCAGATTCCTTGCTACTGCCTGCGCCGGCACTCGTCGTTACGGGTCCGTCTATGGCCGGAGAAGGCGGAGGGGATTTAAAGCCGCAGCTTTGTTGAACCCGTAGAATTTCAGATTCCTCGTCGCTCCGATCCTCGGAATGACATGGTGGGGAGGCTCGGAATGACAATATGTATCAAGCGTATCAAGTGGGACGGGATTGACTGGGCCGGTGACGCTCCATCTTCATCCCCTTACTTGGCCTTTACAAGGACTTGACCCTCACCTCTCCCCGGCGAGTCTACGACTCCAGCCCTCTCCCTGAGGGAGAGGGGGTTGCTAAGGTCTCCTTATGGGGGACGGGGTGTCCCCTGGGGACGTCCAGAGGGACTGAAAGACCCTATCTCACCTGCGGAATATGTTCTTGTACAGTGTAGCACCTATGGTAAAATACGAATAGATAGACTGCAGCTATAGCGTGGGAAGTGAAAGACTAGGGGTTTGGCTCGCAATTGAGCCATCGTCATTCCCGCCTCTGGCGGGTGAAAACGGGAAACCACCATTCGGCATACTGGACTCCCGCTTCCGCGGGAGTGACGGGGTTGGGCGAATTGAGTTTTGCACTTGCCGATGAGAAAGTGAGCCAATGGAAGAGTTGTTTGACCTGGGCCAGCATGGCCCTGAGCGGCCAGATATTAGCCTCTGCATCTTTCCCCATCTCAAGGATTTCCTGGCCATAGACTTCAGAGGTGGGAAGCTGCAAGTAAGGCTATTAAACACGTCGGAGGTCTTTGGTCATTCCTTCTTCAGCAGGGTAGAAGAAACCTTTAGCCAGACACTTAGAGAGTCCACCGAATACCCTTTCGCCCACCTCATAGATTTGCCATTGAGGGTGGAGGAGCTCGTCAGGGAAATGGGGATGCTGGCTATCCTGGAGAGGTTGGACAACACGGAAACGGAAGACGGATTCCCAACCGTAGCCGTGTTTATCATTAGTGGGGCGGCGCTCTCCGTGAATTCTCAGCAGATTTCAACTGCGTTCCGGTCCCTTCTGGGAGAAGACGCCGACCAAGACATTGTCCTCGAATACTCCAATATACTGGAGAGGCTGATATCCGAAGAGCACGAGGTGGTCAAACTGATTGACCGTCAAGAGCTTAGAGAGGCGCTGGAAGAGCAGTCCCCCAACTTTTTTTCTCTATGGGAGCGCAGGAACTAATATTGAGGTATCCCATCTTTCCGGTCCTACCTCGTCATTCCGGCTCCCGCATCAAGTACGGGGCAGGCTTTGAGCCGGAATCCATACCCCCAATCCCTGGATTCTGGCCTTCGCCAGAATGACGACTCACCTAAGGCAGGCCAAAGACCTGCCGTAGGCTGGCAGAAATGTGTAGTTTCGCACTCAACTCCACGCCGCAAAATCCCTTGACAATGGAAGGACTTGCCATCAGAATACGAATCAAATCACTGGAATGTTGAGACCGTCGGAGTCCGCTCAGGGGCAGAATTCCGTAACTCGTGTAAAGGAGATAAGGACTATGCTGAAAATCGGGCACTCGATAACCCGTCCCGGAAGAAGATACGGCGACGAAGAGACGACTATCAACGTACCTGAGGAACTGGAAACTGCCCCAGGGGTCATCCAGAATCCCCATGAGGTGGAGTTCTACAGCAGGGAGTACCCCCTGGAGAGCCAAACGGTCGAGTACACCGCGGACTTTGAATGGCTCAAGTCGGTTGCTCCTGAAGAATTCCTGGTTGAACTCAAGATGCACGACTCCATGCACAAGGCCATCATTGGAGAGTCCATGAATACCGGGGACATGGAGCCTACGGAGGAGCCGGTACCAGGCAAAGACGTCACTCAACTAATCAAGGACAAGGCCAGGGAGTTGGGGTTCGGAGAAGTGGGGATTACCAAGTTCGACAAGCGCTACGCTTTCAAGTCCAAGAGGGATTGGGTAAAGTTCCCCCACGCTATTTGCCTGGCCTACGAGCAAACGTACGAGCCTACTCAAACGGCGCCCAGCATTGAGGCCGAGGGGCCCCACTTCGGCACCTACAGGATAATGGGAGCGTTGGCCCTGGACTTGGGAGACTATATCAGGAGCCTGGGCTACCGTGCCCAAGTCCATAATCCCCTGGTGGAGAGCACCGTATTCATACCCATGTTTGTACAGGCCGGGCTGGGACAGTTGGGTGCCAACGGGCAACTGCTGTCACCACATTTCGGCTCCAGGGCCAGGCTCATGGTGATAACCACCGACGCCGAGGTGACCCACGATCAGCCTATAGACTACGGCATCAACGCCTTCTGCGCAGTATGCCAGGTATGCGTGAACCGCTGCCCAGGCCGCGCCTTGCTGAGGGAACGAATCTGGTGGAGGGGCACGGAAAAGTACAAGGTGATGTTCAGACGTTGCCATCCCGTAATGGCGCGCTACGATAGCTGCGGCGTGTGCATGAAGACCTGTCCCGTCCAGAGATATGGAATGAAAAATGTGATGGACCACTACGCCACCACCGGACAGGTGCTGGGCAAGGGCACTCATCTGCTGGAGGGATACAACCTGCGAGAGCTGGGCTACTTCGGGCCCGGAGAGCTACCAAGGTTTGATAGCGACTTCTTCCATTTCCCCCACGGCAAGGCCGAGGACCTGCTCTTTGAGGAGTTCAAGGAGAAGCTAAGGATGGGCGAGGTCAACGACGACTCCGAAGGTGAAGCCGTCCTGCATGAGTTCAAGCACAGGGTAGAGGAGTACGTCAATAGTCGCCTGGACACCCCCCAGATGACGCAATAGTAGGCTCCCACGCCTTTCGTCGCTACTCTGAGAGTAGAGGGCAAACCCCTCCGAACATGTCGTTCCGGCCCCCGTATCAAGTAGGGGGCCAGTATCTACGGCCTTACCCAAAGCTGGGTGATACCCTCACCCCAGCCCTCTCCCAGAGGGAGAGGGGGTTTTGCAAAGGGCTCATTGATGGAGGAAGGGAAGAGCCTGCCCCCGTGTCGAGTACAGGGCAGGCTCTCAATCTTTCCCTACAAAACGCCTGATGCAAATTAGCTCCCTATAAGCCCGGAGGCTGTCATGGGGAACTGGAAAGCCCAAGGGCCTCTATCCCGGCCCTGGCCGCGTCTTCGTCCTCCTGTGCGGTGCCGCCGCTGCCTCCCACGGCCCCAATCAGCTCGCCGTTCCTGTATACAGGCAATGCACCTTGACCAGGGACCATGTGGCCCCCCTCCATAGCCATCAGGGCCCGGTATACGGGGGACTGGGCATTTTCCGTTAGCTCACCACTTGGCCTGCCAAAGCAAGCGGCGGCCACGGCCTTGCCACGGGATATGGGCGGCGTCCGCCACGAGGCCCCATCCGTCCTGCACATTGTAATCAAGTCGCCTCTGGGGTCTACCACAGACACACTCATTCTGGCTCCCATAGCCAGTACCTTTGCCTTCGCAGCCGCAAGTATCTGTTCGGCCTCCGCCAGGGTTAACGATGCCATCTAGCTACCTCCACGTACAAGAATTTTCCGTCCTTCATTATAGCTGAGAATAGCTTGCGTGCATACGAAAGGGAAAGGGGAAATCCTCTGGAGGAAAGTAAAAGAAGGTGGACACCCACTGGCCGTCAGGGTATAGTTAACGTCGGCAACACAGGCGAGACAAGCTACGAACTCAGCAGGTGGAGGCCTCGATGAAGCTGCGGCTAAATGACGGGTCTGAGATATTCTACACCATAGACGATTTCACCGAACCCTGGAAGGAAGCAGAGACGGTGGTACTACACCACGGCATGGCCAAGAACCATCGCCTCTGGTATGCCTGGGTGCCGGTCCTTGCCGCCCACTATAGAGTGGTCCGCTTCGACGCCAGGGGCATGGGACAGTCAACGGTGCCAGGGCCAGGATACCCCTGGTCCCTGGGCAACTTCGCCAACGACGTACTCCAGGTAGCGGACGGCCTCGGCCTGGACAAGTTTCACTTCATTGGTGAGACCGTTGGAGGCACCATTGGAATGAAATTTGCCACTTTACACCAGGACCGGTTGCTGAGCCTGACCGCATGTACTTCTCCCACCAATTTTCACGACCCCCACCACCTGGAATCAGCAGAGTTGATAGACAAGGAGGGAGTGGACGTTTGGGTCGAGAGGACCATCTCCAGACGTCTTGACCCCCAGATGGTGGACCCCGCCTATATCAGGTGGTACGCCTCCCAGATGGCTGCGACTGCGCCCCAAGTGGTTGCGGACTTCCAGCGCTCCGCTCCAGGGACCGATCTTCGGCCAATGCTCAAGAGGGTCCTCACTCCCACCCTGATACTGGCGGCCGAGCACCTCCAGGGTGAGGTACTGGGAGATTTCCGGGAAGCGGCCAAGCTCTTCGCCAATGGACGGCTGGTACTATTCCCGGGAGTAGCCGGCTTCGTACAGCACATCCTGCCTGTGCCTTGTGCCAGAGTATGGCTGGACTTCGTCAAGGGCCTGAAGTGATGGGGAGGAATGACGGGATGATATGCCCGGGAGGTAGCAGGACTTGCGCGATGTGATAGTGGTAGGGGCCGGACCTGCCGGCAATAACATCGCTTACAAGTTGTCCGGCATGGGCTATAGCGTAACCGTTATTGACCGAAGGAATCACGTCGGCGACAAGCTGTGTACCGGTATAGTTGGCCGGGCGTGCATCGAGCAGTTTCCAATAGACAGGTCCCTGGTACACAAAGATGCCAGGTACGCCAGGGTCACCGCGCCGGGCGGGAAGTGCGTGGACTTCATCAGTCAGGACGTACAGGCCCACGTGATAGACCGGGTCAGATATGTATCCTCCTTTGCGGACAAGGCACGGCGGGCCGGTGCCGAATATCTTCTGGGCTACCGAGTCACCGAGGTATCCACCGACGGAGATTGGGCAAGGGTACACATAACCGATGACGCAGAGAAGCGCACCCTGGAAAGCAAGTCACTGGTGATTGCCAGCGGCTTCGGGTCGGAGTTGACGGGCCAACTGGGACTTGGCAAGGTGGGCGACTTCGTGACCGGAGTGCAGGCAGAGGTGACGGCTCCCGACCTGGACGGGATACAAATGTACCTTGGCCGGGACATAGCGCCCGGTTTCTTTGCATGGCTGGTACCCACGTCAGAGGGCAAGGCCCTGGCCGGGCTGCTCAGTCGCCACCACGCTCAGACCCACCTGGAAAGGTTCCTGCTGAAGCTCAAGGCGGAGGGGCGGGTAAAGTCGGTTGTCAAGGAGCCGGCAAAGTGGGGCATCCCACTCAGGCCCCTTGGGCGGACCTTCGGAGAAAGGCTCCTGGTAGTTGGCGATGCCGCCGGGCAGGTGAAACCGACCACCGGCGGCGGCATATACTACGCACTACTGGCCAGTGAGGTGGCCGCAGAGGCGCTGCACAGGGGCTTGTTGCGGAACGACCTATCGGCGAAGGAACTGGGCAGCTACGAGAAAGGGTGGAAATCGCTGCTATCCCGGGAAATGGAGATAGGATACTCGGCCCGGAGGGTCTTCGAGGTACTGAGGGACAGACAAATAGACTTTCTGATGGACGGGATTGCCACTAACGGCATATACAAAGAGCTGGTCGAATCGGGGGGCGCCTCTTTCGACTGGCATGGTGAAGTCATCAGAAAGGTGATGGGCCACCCGGTCGTTGGCAAGACCGTTACCCTTGCCAACCCCTTTCTCGCCACGCTGGCATCGCGCTCTTAGCAGCGGTTTTTGGGATCTTCGGGCCATTACACCGTCACTCCCGCTCTAGGAGACCCCTGCGCAACTTGTGTGGCCCGCCTCGGTGAATAGGAAAGGTTGGGATGAGGGCGCTCCCCGGACTCCAAGCCACTGACCACTGTACACGCCTCTGGATTCCGGCTCAAGGCCGGAATGACGGTTACTCAAAGGTCCCAGAATGCGGGAGTCCAGAGGCATCGGGGCGGTGGATACTGGCTCTCGCCAGTATGACGAGGGCATTTTTGTGGTAATCCTCAGAACGTTGGATACACTACCAACAAATATTCATTATTGACAAAAAGAGGGCTATCATACTAAAATCAGGCTGTGTTGACAAAGAAAAGTGGGCTATATTAAAATAGCGTTGCTTTCCTCTTTGCAGCCTGACAACTGCAGTGCGGTTGCGCTATTTCAAGATAAGGGAGGGCAGTTGGATGTCTGATACGGATATTGCATTGATGGCTCACCTGATGCGGCGAGCCGGGTTCGGTGCTACCCGGGATGAGCTGGAAAAGCGGGTAGCCAAAGGCTATGAAGCGACGGTAGAGGAGCTGGTAGACCCCGAGACGTTCGGCGTTCCTCCGGTAGATACGGACATCTTGTTCCGGTACTATCCTTCCCTGGAGATTCCCGGCGCTCCGCCCAACGGCAGGTCCAGGGTAGTCTACCACATGATACAGACGCAACGCCCCCTGGAAGAGAAGATGGCCCTCTTCTGGCACCACCTGTTCGCCACGGGGAACTCCAAGGTGGACAATCCCACGGAGCTGGAGCGCCAGTTCCGCATGTTCCGCACTCACGGCTTGGGCAGCTACCGGAACCTTCTGGTGGAGCTGGCCAAAGACCCGGCCATGATTTACTGGCTGGACAACAACGAGAACCACAAGGACCAGCCCAACGAGAACTGGGGGCGGGAGTTGCTGGAGTTGTTCTCCATGGGCGTGGGGAACTACACCGAGCAGGACGTTTACGAGTGCTCAAGGGCCTTCACCGGCTGGACCATCAGGCACAAGATACCCCGCCAACCCCTGGGGCGCTTCTACTGGAACTTTGAGTACAGGCCCGAAGACCACGACGACACCGAGAAGGTCTTCCTCGGACACCGCGGCCGCTTCAATGGCGAGGACATCATAGACATAGTAGTGCGCCAGCCTGCGACGGCCCGGTTCATTGCCAGGCACCTGTACAACTTCTTCGTAGCAGATGAGGTCCAGGTCCCGGCCTGGCAAGTCACGCCGCCTAGGGACCCGGTCGCCATCAATATCATAGGAGATGCTTTCGTAAACTCCGGTTTTGACATGCGCTCTACCATGCGTGTGCTGCTCAACTCCGACTTCTTCAAGGAGGAAGCGGTGAGGTGGGCCAAAGTAAAAAGCCCCCTCGAAATCGTGGTGGGGACCATGCGAATGGTGGGTGACTTCCAGTTCCCCAGGCCCGGCCTGCAGCCCATAGGCGAAGAGCCCGGGTATCAGGGGCAGGAGATCATGAACCCGCCCAGCGTCGAGGGGTGGCACACAGGGGCCGAGTGGATAGATAGCGGTGCACTGGTGAGGCGCATCAACTTCGCCGCCGACAGGTTCTCTAACATTGACATGCCGGGAGTACAGTCCATAATCAGCAGGGTGAAGGACAAGGGCGCCATGTCTGCCGGAGACCTTGTGGAGAACTGCCTCGACCTGTTGGGGCCACTGGATGTCACCGAGCAGACTCGCCAGGAGCTAACGACCCTTGCCCAGCAGGGAGGCGACGTGCGCTGGGATACGGAGGAAGCGGCCAGCACCTCAGCTCGAAGAGTGGGAGACATGCTGGGTCTGATAGTTGCCTCCAGGGAATACCAATTCGGCTAGAGCATGAAAGAGGAGGAGAACAAATGACGTCCAACAAGAAAGACCCAGTCCTGGTAATCCTACAGTTGACCGGGGGCAACGACTACTTCAACACCATCATCCCCTACACCGACCCCCTCTACAAGGACAACAGGCCCTATGTCGGCATCGCCGACGAGGAAATCATACCCATAGACGACCAGTATGGGATGCACCCCAACATGGCTCCCATGAAGGACCTGTGGGATATGAACAAGCTCGCCATAATCCACGGCGTCGGCTGGGAAAACTCGGTGCGCTCCCACTTCCGGGCCATGGACATCTGGCACACCTGCGAACCCGACAAGGTCGGAACGGAGGGCTGGCTTGGCCGGGCAACCAAGGAGCTTGACCCCAACAAGGACAACGTGCTGACCGCCGTGAACTTCGGTAACGGCCTCCCCAGGGCCCTGGCCATGCCCGGTGTGTCGGTAGCATCTGTCTCAGACCTGGCCAGCTATGGCATCCTGACGGGCCTTGAGCAAGACCAGAGAGCGGTAGCTCTCGAGAGGTTCGAGAGGATGTACGGCCCCACAGTGGGGACGGGGTACGTGATGGACTACCTGAGCCAGACAGGGTTGGACGCACTGAAGGGTGCGGACATCCTGCGAACGGCCCCGGACATGTACCAGTCCACCGTGGAGTATGCGGCCAGCCCCATAGGCAGGAAGATGCGAGACATAGCTCAGACGCATCTGGCCAACTTCGGGACCCGCGTCTTCTACACCCAACATGCCAGCTTTGACACCCACGCCAGCCAGCTGGGGACCCATGCCCAGCTGTGGAAGGAAGTGTCGGCGGCGGTTTACGATTTCTACCAGGACCTGAGGGAGCACGACGCCTCAGACAACGTGGTGGTCTTCATGTTCAGCGAGTTCGGTCGCCGGGTACACGACAACGGCTCAGGGACTGACCACGGTGCGGGCGGAGTGGCCTTCGCAGTGGGTGACCCCGTAGTGCCGGGTTACCATGGCGAGTATCCCTCCAGGAAGGCCGAGGACCTGCAATTCGGGGACCTGGTCCCGAACATAGACTTCCGGGGCGTGTACTCAACGCTGCTTGAGGACTGGCTTGGCCTGGACCCGAACCCGATAGTAGGCGGCAACTTCGAGAGGCTGGACTATATAGCCAAGTAGATAGTCCGGGCAAGCCGGGCAGAGGTTCTGCCGAAGGGATATGTAAGAAAAAGACGGGGGAACTGGGGATACATCCCCCAGTTTCCCCCAGCTTTATGTTGGGCGAGCAAAAGGGGAGGTAAAGGATGCTTACAAGGCATGTAGCAGGCCGTGTCTATAACTATGATTACTGCATCGCCAGAATCGGCGGGTACGGATTCACTTCGCCCCTGGACTTTGCCCTGGGCTCCGGCGAGAGCCTGTATATAGTGAGCAGGGGCAACGAGTTCAACCCCAGCCACGGTGTCACCAAGGGCACCCTTGGCAACGAGTTGGTCTGGGAAGAGAGGGGCGTCGGATATGCCGGCGGTCAGTCACCCTGGCCCGGGTCCATTGGAGTTGACAGCGACGAGAAACTATTCATCTCAGACGATCACGTAAGCCGGATATTCACGTACGACAAAGACGGTAATTTCCTGGATAGTTGGGGCACGAAAGGTTCCGGAGACGGAGAGCTTAACGGGCCTTCCGGCCTCGTCTTCGACAAGGACGATAACCTCTACGTTGTGGACGCCCTCAACAATCGCATTCAGAAGTTCACCAAGGATGGTAAATTCCTCGCAAAGTGGGGCAGCCAGGGCAGCGGCCCGGGCCAGTTCAATATGCCCTGGGGCATCAACATAGACAAAGATGGTAACGTGTACGTGGCCGACTGGAAGAACGACCGGGTGCAAAAGTTCACCCCGGACGGAGAGTACCTGGCTACCTTCGGCAGCCCCGGAACTGGGGACGGAGAAGTGAAACGGCCCAGCAGTGTGGCTACGGACAGCGAAGGGGATGTGTACATCGTTGACTGGGGCAACAAGCGACTCAACATCTACGACTCCGACGGAACTTTCCTCACCGCCTTCATAGGGGATGCGGACAGGCTGCCACCCGGAGCACAAGCGATGGTGGACGCCAACCCCGACTACCGGAAGGCCCGCCGAAGGGTTGACCTGACGCCTGAGCAGAGGTTCGAGGCTCCAGTGGCGGTGAACGTGGACGACGAGGGCAGAATCATGGTGCTTGAGACCACACGCGCTCGCATCCAGATTTACGTCAAGGAAAAGGACTTCATAGAGGCGCAGTTTAATCTTTAGTGTCGCCGCCCGGCAGCCGAACAGGCGCAAGGGTATAGATTCTCCATTGAGGGGGCAGATATGCTTACCAGGCATGTATCAGGTCGTACCTACAACTACGAATATTGCATAGGCAGGCAGGCCGCAGGGGGAGCGGGATTCATCATACCCATAGACTTCGCGGTAGGGTCCAACAGGAGTCTGTACGTGGTGAGCAGAGGCAGCGAGTTCAGCCCCAGCCTGGGCATAACCAAGTGCACCCTGGACCACGAGGTAATCTGGGAGGACAGGGGCCTCACCTTCGCAGGCGGCCAGTCTCCCTGGCCCAACTCCGTGGATATTGACAGCGAAGAGAGCGTGTTCATCTCCGATGACTACACGGGCCGTATATCCGTATATGACCGGGAAGGGAACTATCAGGGGACTTGGGGCACCAAGGGGTCTGGGGACGGGGAGCTTAACAGCCCCTCGGGACTTGCCTTCGATGCAGAGGACAACCTCCTTATCGTGGATAGCCTTAACAGCCGCATCCAGAAGTTTACCAGAGAGGGCAAGCTACTGGACAAGTGGGGCAGCTACGGCAGCGGTGAGGGCCAGTTCAACATGCCCTGGGGAATGTCCATAGACAAGGATGGCTACGTGTACGTGGCCGACTGGAAGAACGACCGGGTCCAGAAGTTTGCCCCCGACGGCGAGTACATTACCACTTTCGGCAGCCCGGGAAGCGGTGACGGAGACCTGTACCGTCCCACCGACGTGGCTATAGACGACCAGGGTGACGTATACGTGGCCGACTGGGGCAACTTGCGACTCAACATCTACCAGGCCGACGGGACGTTCATCACCTCCTTCATAGGAGACGCGGACACCCTGTCACCCTGGGCACAGGGCGTGGTGGACGCCAATCCCGACTACCGAAAGGCCCGGAAAAGGACCGACATGACCCCCGAGCAGCGGTTCCAGAGGCCCGTGGCCGTGAACGTGGATGACGAAGGCAGAATCATGGTGAGCGAGACTCAACGCGCCCGCATCCAGATTTACATCAAGGAAAGGGACTTCATAGACGCCCAGTTCAACCTGTAGAGCCGCGCGGCCTATCAGTGCAACGACTTTGCAGGGGCCCATCGGACATTGGGCCCCTATCTACGACAAGGTAATATAAGGCAAGGACTTAACTCCTCCAGAAGGGGGTATAGAGATGCTTACAAGGCACGTAGCAGGCCGTGTTTACAACTACGAATACTGTATCGGCAGGGGTGGCGCAGGTGGAGACGGGTTTATCGCGCCCGTGGGTTTCGCCCTGGGTTCAGGTGGAAGCCTGTACGTGGTGAACAGGGGCAATGAGTATTCCCCCAGCCAGGGAATAACCAAGTGCACCCTGGACCACAAGGTGCTGTGGGAGGACCGGGGCCACGGATTCGCCGGTGGCGAGTCTCCCTGGCCCACCTCCATTGCCGCCGATAGCGACGAGAACGTGTACATCTCCGACGACTACGTGAGCCGGATTTTCATGTACGACAAAGACGGGGACTTCAAGGGCAGCTGGGGCAGGAAGGGCTCCGGCGACGGGGAACTGGACGGGCCTTCCGGGCTCGCCTTCGACGGGGAGGACAACCTCTATGTCGTGGACAGCCTTAATCACCGGGTCCAGAAGTTCACCAGAGACGGCAAATTCCTGGCGAAGTGGGGCAGCCAGGGCAGCGGTGCGGGCCAGTTCAATATGCCCTGGGGCATCGCCATAGACAATGATGGCTCCGTGTACGTGGCCGACTGGAAGAACGACCGGGTGCAGAAGCTCACTCAAGATGGCGAGTACCTGGCTACCTTCGGCAGTCCCGGGACCAGTGACGGGGACATGAAGTGCCCCAGCGACATAGCCGTAGACGACCAGGGCGACGTATACGTCGTGGACTGGGGCAACCTTCGACTCAATATCTATCAGGACGATGGGACATTCATCACCTCATTTATTGGGGACGCGGACATCCTGTCACCCTGGGCGCAAGGTGTGGTGAACGCAAATCCCGACTACCGGAAGGCCCGCCGAAGGACAGACATGACTCCAGAGCAGTGGTTCCAGAGGCCCGTGGCAGTAAATGTGGATAGCGAGGGCAGAATCATGGTGCTGGAGACGGAACGCACCCGCATCCAGATTTACATCAAAGAGAAAGACTTCATTGATGCCCAGTTCAACCTGTAGCATCACCCTTTCCCAATAACACAACTCGCCCGTTTAGGCTGAGGCGTGGAATTTCAGGGAGTGGCGACAAATGAGCGGGCAGGAACAAACTGCGTCCTGCCCGCTGCTTGTTGGATGTCCCCTCAGAGGCTATATACTTGCTAATCTCCGGCCTTGAGGTCTTCATCGCTATCGTGGTCATGGCTGCGGGCGGGCTGGTCATGGGCCTCGTTAGCATCGGCATCGGAATGGTGGTTTCACCCGTCCTGCTTCTGATGATTGACCCCCAGTCGGTGGTCGTGACAATCAACAGCATTGCGATACCGATACTGACCCTGGTCCTGCTTCAGACCAGGCGGGACATACCAATGCGAAGGGCAATTCCACTGCCGGCAGCAGGGCTGTTGGCTGCGCCCATAGGTGTGCTAATACTAAACTCGGCCAGCCCCGGTGCTCTGCGCCTAATCATAGGCTGCGTAATCCTCTGCCTGGCCGTCCCAAGTGCCTTCAGTATGGGGCGCCCTCTTCCCCACGGCAACGTGTTAACCCCGGTGGTCGGATTTGTGGGGTCCTTGCTCGTCATCGGAACCGGGATAGGCCCCCCACTGGTGGCCCTGTACCTGCTTAATCAAGGTTGGGCAGGTAGCCATATACGTGCGTCCATGGCCCTGTACTATCTGCCGATAGCGGCCATCGCCACAACTCTGTACGCCGTGACCGGGCTGTTCACCCTTGAGCGTGTGTGGCTGATTCTTGCCCTCACCCCCGCCGGAGTCCTGGGATTTGGCATGGCATCGCTGCTCGTGGGGCGTATGAACGACCAGTTCCTTCGTCGTGTCATCCTGGCGGTGGTCATCGCAGCCAGCATTACGCTTCTGGGCAGAGAGGTGGTGAGGCTGCTGTAACGTGGAGTCGGTGGCCTCACTCTTCCCGTTCGCAGAGGCTCCGCCGCTCGGCTGGGTATACGCCATCTATCAGCGCGCTGTGAATGTGGTCGTTGATGCACTCGTTGTGAGGATAGACAACGTGGGAGAAGTGAGAGGTCTCCAGCAGGTAGCCGTTGCTGAGGACTTCGGTTACCAGCTCTTCGGACTCGCTGAAGGGAGTGAAGGGGTCGGCGTGGTTGCCGATTACCAGTATTGGCACGCCTCCGCCGTCGAGGGGGCCATAGAAGGGGTCGGGGGTGAATTGATCGTAGAACAGGCAGGCGCTGGGAAAGGAGGGGTCCATCAACTCCAGCAACGGGAACATCTCCTCAGAGATGGCGTCAATGACTACCGAGTCATCCAGTTGAGTGGTCCGGTCCAACTCCGGATAAAGTACCCAGCCGTCCAGGCAATTGACGTGGGTAGTGAAGCGGGCAGCGGTGGGGTCCGGGCCGAACTGTATGCCGGCGAACTCGACCAGAATAGACGGGTCATCCCTCTCGTTGAGCTCGAACAGGCCCCGCCACAGGTCGGGCCACGTCTCTTCACTATACAGAGTCGAAACCACCCCAAAGACACCTGCCACGGGATGAGCCATCGCAGCGTTGACGAGGTCAAGCTTAGTGACAGCCTGCTTGAAGTAGCCCAACGGGTCGCCGTCGTTGTATATCGGGCAAAGCGGGTCGTCGCACGCCGCCAGAGCTTGCCCGAGCAAGTCCTCAATCGGCGCGACCTCCTCGATTGCCTCGTCAATGCGTTCCTGCTGGGTGGAGGCCGGGTCAACCGGGTTGTCGGCGCCGTCAAGGACCATCGCCCTGACTGACTCCGGGAATAGGGTTGCATACCAGACTCCCAGAGCCGACCCATAGGAGAATCCCAGATAAGAGACCTGGTCGGCGCCCAGGGCCTTGCGTATCTCATCCATGTCGTTGGCAACGTATTGGCTGTGCAGCAGGGCGCCGACCGGCCCCATTGACTCGATACAAAGGTTGGCGGCCGCCTCGCCAGCGGCTATCTCGTCGGGAGTGTCTATGCGCTCCTCTATCGTGGCAAGCAGCGCCAACTGCTCGCCGGGAACTCCGCAGGCGAAGGAGGGGTCGGAATCCCCGACCCCTCTGGGGTCGAACCCGATGATGTCAAAGCGGGAGACGATTTCATCGGTGAATATCCCAAGGGGGAGATAGTGGACCAACTCCACACCGCTCTCACCCGGACCGCCAGGGTTCACCAGAAGATAGCCTATCCGTTCGCTCGGTAACGTGGCCCGGTGCACGTTGACCGCGATTCGGATACTGCCTGCCTCCGGGTCCCGGTAGTCCGCGGGGACCTCCACAAAGCCGCACTCCAGGTCGAACGGGCCACACGTGACCCAGTCTACACGCTCGCCTACGGAGGCGGTATCTGACTGGGCCGTCGGTGCAGGGGAGGCTGTGGGAAGGGTTGCCTGAGTTGGCATTTGAGCAGTCGGGGTAGGGGTGAAAGTCGAGGTCGGCGTCGGTGTAGAAGCAGCTGTCGGGAAAGGGGTCTGAGTTGACGTTGGAGTAACAGTTGAAATGGGCGAGGGGACCGGAGTCGAAGTAGGTGTAGCCGTAGGTGCCACGGTAAGCTCAGGCACTGGTGTCTGAGTTGGCGTGGGCACGGTATCATTGCAGGCCGCGCTAGCTGCAACAGCCAGGGCCAGGGCAACGACGAAGAAATACCGATTCAATTCTCACCTCAACTTAGCACCCGTCACTCTGCAAAGTCCCTGCTCCCCTGGTTGAAACATTTGCAAAAACCATTCTCCCAGAGGGAGAGGGTTGGGGTGAGGGTATCTCCCAGCTTTGAGTAGGGCCCTGGATTCCGGCCTTCGCCGGAATGACTAAGGTTACGCGAAGGTCTCTTGGTTGGAGTCCGCCTACAGCAGGCAGGGAGAAGTGTGCCCATATCTCATTAGACACCCTTCCAGCGGGGGCAGGTTATCCCCCGGTGATGTACCTGTATGCTGACAGAGCGGCCGTTATGCCGTCCCCCACAGCAGTCCCCAGTTGACGGTAGGAGCTCACTCTTATGTCCCCCGCGGCATAGACTCCGGGAACGTCGGTTGCCATATTTATGTCGGTGTAGATGTGGCCCGCCCCATCCAGGGGCAACTGGCCCTTCAGGAAATCGCTGTTAGACTGAAATCCCACGTAGATAAACACTCCGGCGGCAGGATAATCATAGACACTATCGCTTTTGAGGTCTTTAACGCGCACTGCACTCGCTACACCGTTGCCTACAATTTCCTCTACCACGTGGCTCCAGAGGAACTTGAACTTGGGGTTGTCGAAAGCCCGCTCCTGCAGGATGGGACTGGCCCTCAACTGGTCCCGCCGATGAATGACGGTCACCTGATTCACGATACCCGCAAGATAGCTGCCTTCATCCAGGGCTGCATCCCCGCCGCCTATCACAACCACGTCCTCGCCTCTGAAGAAATTCCCGTCGCAGACGGCGCAGTATGATACACCCTTTCCGGCGTATTCCTCTTCCCCGGGAACCCCCAGCCTGCGGTGGGAACCGCCCGTGGTGACTATGATGGCCCTGGTGGAATAGGAGCCGCTGTCGGTGTGGATTACCTTGGAAGATTGGTCCAGGTTCGCAACCTCCGTAATCTGCTCGTGCCTCATTTCCGCGCCGAACTTTGCGGATTGCTCGCACATGAGTCGAGAGAGGTCGGGGCCCTTTATACCATCAGGAAACCCCGGATAGTTCTCAATCACGTCCGTGACCAGAATCTGGCCTCCACAGCCCACTCCGTCCAGGATAAGGGTCTTGAGCATAGCCCGGCCGGTATAGATGGCGGCGCTAAGCCCAGCGGCTCCACCCCCCAGAATCACCACGTCGTAGTCAGTCCGCAAGCTGTTACCTCACGCCTCCGGATAGGATGGAGTCTACGCAGCCTTTCGGAAGTACTCGACAGTCCGAGTCAGTCCTTCCTCCAGGGATACGTGCGGAGTCCATTCCAGTTGTTTCCCCAAACTCGAGCTGTCGAGACAAATCTTGAATACTTCTCCCAATCTCGCCGGGCCGTAAACGGGTCCCCACTTGTACTTTATGATGTCTTTCAGGGTCTCGAAGACACGATTGACAGAGATCCCCTGACTGGTGCCAACGTTGTATTCTCCGTGACCTTCCTCCATGGCTAGAATGTTGGCGTCAATTACGTCATCAACGTATATGAAGTCCCGTTCCTGCTCACCTGTGCCATATATCACAGGCCGTTTTCCCTCCAGCATTGCCTTGGTGAAAATGGCTATCACACCGGCCTCTCCATGAGGGTCCTGGCGAGGGCCATATACGTTACCGTACCTCAGGGTAACGTAGTCAAGCCGGTAGATGTGGTAGTAAAGCTGAAGATATTCCTCGGCAACGCGTTTGGACAGGGCGTATGGGGAGATGGGGTTGATGGGGTGCTTCTCATCACAGGGTATATACTGGGGCTCTCCGTACACGGTCCCACCGGACGATGGGAAGATGACTTTCTCGACCCCGTTCTGGCGAGCCAACTCAATGATCCGCAACGTGCCCTGAATATTGACCTCGGCGTCCTTTATCGGGTCTTTCACCGACTGGGTAACGCTTATCTGGGCCGCATGATGGTTGACGATGTCCGGCTGCTCTCGCTCGAATATCTCCTTCAGGCCCGGATAGGTCACACCGGAATGGTAGAAGGTTGCGTTCTTGTTCAGGTTGTGAAGCCTGCCGGTGCTCAGGTCGTCAACCACCACAACTCTGTGGCCCATGGAGAGGAGCCTGTCCACCAGATGGGAGCCGATAAAGCCTGCGCCTCCTGTCACCAGGACAGTTCGGGGCCTCAAAGCTCGGCCCTCACTAGTTTATCCTCATTTCCCTGAGACGCTTGACCCTGTCCCGTATGGGAGGATGGGTTGAGAACAGCCTGGAGAACCCTCCCCCACTCAGGGAGTTGTGGGTGTGGCCGTGGGATGAGCCGCCACTGAGGGGGTTGACTATAAAGAGGTGTGCCGTTGCTTCATTTACCCGCATTGGACTTCTCTGTGTGCCCATTTCAAGTTTTTCCAGGGCGCTGGCCAAGGCGTGGGGGTTGC
Source organism: Dehalococcoidia bacterium (assembly GCA_034421095.1). GTDB lineage: Bacteria > Chloroflexota > Dehalococcoidia > Lucifugimonadales > JAGWBF01 > JAGWBG01. The sequence continues at coordinate 117,874 of DAOUKR010000019.1, read as the reverse complement.
GGGACGTTCGGGCGCCCGTAGCATCAGCTTCGTATTCTCTTGAGCGGGAGATAGCCATCCTGACCAAAGTGGCCACGAAGGGCAAGACAAGCCAAACAATGAGCATCCCACCAATGCCGGCTAAAGCACCGTAGCCGCCCGACCTTCGGAAGAAGGACATGAAATAGCCGATGTAAGCCATCAAGCCGATGGCCATGGCCATAGTAGCTACCATAGTCATTATCAGGGTGTCCCTGTTGCCAACGTGGGCCAACTCATGGGCTATGACCGCGCTCAGCTCATCCCGATTAAGGAGCCTCCGGATCCCGGTCGTCACGGCAATGGCTGCATTCTTGGGATTTCTGCCAGTAGCGAAAGCATTGGGGGAGTCGCTGTTGATTATGTACACGCGGGGCTTTGGTATGCCAGCCTGATTGGTCTGCTCGTCCACAATCCGGTGCAGCTCCGGGTCCTGTGCCTCGGTCACCTCGTGTGCACCTGCCATGCGTAGAGCAAGCTTGTCGCTGGACCAGTAGGTGAAAAAGTTAAGGCCCAGGGAGAGGATGACTGCGACGATGAGTCCGGTCATGCCACCCGTCAGGCCACCAGCGAGAATCAGTATTCCACTCAGAACCAACATTAACACGAAGGTCTTCACAGTATTCATGGTTATATATCCTTACTCCCTGCCTCTCACCCTTTCTCGTAGTCTGGTTTGCTTAACCTTATTATACCATTTCCCGACATAATGCAAAGCTACTGTACGGGAGATGAAGCAAAAACTCAACTTGCCTAGCCCCGTCAGTACCGTGACAAGGAGACCTTTGCGTGACTTGTGACGAAGATACGTGGCACTGTCATTCCGAACGGAGTAAGGAATCCAGGACGTGTTGACACAAATGGCTGGGGTAAGGCAGCCATCCGCTGGAGGCGGTCTCCTATACCCGTCATTCCGGCCTTGAGCCGGAATCCACTCCAACCCTGGATACTGGCTTTCGCCAGTATGACGGGCTGGCGGATCGCTATTTCCGCTTATTCAGAGTCTATTTGGATACAAAGCTGGCTCCAACTGTGTAACTCCCATGCAAGTGCGTAACTCCTATTCCTTCGGAATGATACCTGAGAGGACGGAGGTGGATACCCGCTTTCGCGGATATGACGAGGGTATTTAGTGGGATGGCGTGGTGGGGCGGACTCGGAATGACTGGAGACTGGGGTTCGGAATGACGTGGCGGGGTGTTCGAGATGGGCGTGAAGACGGGGCTTTCCAATGGTTAGTGGGCGGGGCCTTTTCAAAATCTGGAAGGCCCGAGCTTGATGCGTTGCTCGTCTCCACTCCGGCTAGACCAACTGCCTGCGTCGGTTGGTGAGATAGTCAACCAGAATATATTCCCCCAGCTTGTCAGGACTGGTATAGAACACACGACCTCGATTTATCCTGGTCATTTGGCCCACGAACTCAATGAGGTAGGGACTCCGCTCCAGCATGAAGGTGTTAATCTTTATGTCCTGGCGGGTACACCTCTTCACCTCTTTAAGGGTCTCCTGGATAGTACGCGGGCTGGGGGGGTACTGGAGAAATATTTGCCCGTCCTCCATGTGGGCCGTTGGCTCGCCGTCGGAAATCATCACTATCTGCTTGGTGCACCCCTGGGCCCTGGACAGGAGCTTGCGGGCCGTTACGAGGCCATGCTGAATATTGGTATAGGGGTCAAACTCATCCCAAGACAGATGGGCCAGCTTCTCCGGCTTCACTTCCCGGGCATAGGTGGAAAACCCCACAATGTACAGTACATCCTTGGGGAACTGGGTCCGTATCAGGTCATCAAGAGCCAGAGCTACTTTCTTGGCCGCTACAAAATTACCTCTCATAGCCATTGAAAGGCTCAGGTCCAGCATCAGGACCGTAGTAGCTTGGGAAGTTAGCTCCGTCTGGCGTATTTCGAAATCATCGGGAGTCATTCGGACGGGTGACCCGGAGACCAACATCGAGCCTTCCGCTTTGGACCTAAGAACGGCGTTCATCATACTGCGCCGGATGTGAAGGTCAAAGGGGTCGCCGTATTCATACTTCTTGGCATCTTCCGTGTGCTCGCTGCCAGACCCGATACCATTGGAGAAGTGGCTTCCGAGGCGGTCCTTCCTTACGTAGGAGAGAATCTCATTGAGCGCCCTGTGCCCTATCTTGCGTATGCCCCTGGGTGTCAGTTCGAAGCGATTACCAACACGCTGGATGTACCCCGCATCCTCCAGCACTTCCGCGATTCTCTTCAGCCGCTCAATCTCCTGGTAGCTCTCCTCACCCAGAAGCTCGCGCACCAGCCCGGGGTCTACACCGTCTAGGAGACGACCTCCTCCCTGCTGGTCCATGCTCATCTGACGCTCTAGCTCTTCTATATTCTGGAGATGCCGAATTATTTCCAGGGCCTCACCAAGACCCAGCGGGTCGTCTCCTCGAAAGTTGAATCCGTCGGATACGGTATCTTCAGGCCTCATACGTTCAAGATTGGAGACAAGACGCTCTAGCTCGCTTTTCAGACCACCATCACGAAAGACGGAGTCAAGAGCCTCACGCAACTCGCGTCGCAACTCAGGTGAAAGGCTTTTCACAAGGGAATTTATCTGGGACATCTGCTGGTGGAGAGCCTCCACCAATTCCTCCACACTGGCGGGAGGACTGGCGCCGAAAAATTTCCCGTATTTCTGCATGAACCTGTCAAAGAGAGGACGGCTTGCGGGCTCGCCTTTGTCAAGATGCTCCTCAAGAAGCCCGTTAAGCTCGTGAAGCATATCCTTGAGGGAATCAAGCTGGCGGGGACCCATGGAGCCGAGGTTCTGAGAGAAATTGCGGAGGTATGCGTCCAGGACCTGCCTCTGCAAGGACCTCAGAAGCTCGTCGAACATGGCTCTGGCACCATCGTCCATGAACTCGTACTCTTTTAGCTGCTCGATGGCCTGTGCCGGCTGACCGGGAAGGTTATCCAGGAAATCCCGACTTTTGTCAGCTATCTCTTCGATACGTTGCAGGAGTCGCTCGCTCTCCTCCCGTGTGGGCAGAGAGCCGTTCTCTGCCCCCTGGTGAGAAGGAGTACCATCCTCGTCCACAGGAGGCAGCAAGCGGCTGCGAACGTCCGAAACTCGATTGTCTATTCCTATTCGCTCCAGCCGGACAATATCATCGAGCTTCTGTACGATGTCGTCCAGAATATGGCCCAGATTATACTTGTCAAGGGCTTGCTGCTTCATGGAACGAAGACGTTGAAGCATATCCTGGACGCCCGGGGTGCTCTCGCTGAATTTTCCTCGAAGACCGCTTTGGGCCATGGATTTCAGGGCGTTGGATATGTCTCCGTGAGTGACCAGTTCATCCGAGAGCTGCTCCATCAAGTCTTCTTCATGGATGTGGAATATCTGCTGGGTGCCATCCCAAAGGGAATACCTGTAAAAGGGCAATTTCTAGCTCCTATAGCGAAATCCCTTCTCCACCTGATCCCGGTTTAGCTTGCGGTTAAGATGAAGGCCCTCCAGTACAAACTCTGCGGCGGAAGCGACAAGCTCTGACCTCCCGCCGGCCCCTAGGCTGTTCACAGCGTCGGAGAGGCCTTCTATCCGTTCCAGCAACTCTACATACCTATCGGACGGTTTATCACTCCCGGTTTCCACCCTTGCACCCTCGTCGAACTGTTGGACGATTGTCTCCAACTCGCCTACGTCAAAATACATCTTGAAAACGTTGAGGACGGCTTTTTTGGACAAGTCCTCCATTATTTTGTACTCGCGCCCATCCTCGAAAGTCTCAAGCTCTATCTTGCCTGCGAAGGACGATAATATATATGGGAGATCACTTATTCGTGGGCTCACCTTTTTTTCGCCCTGAAGAATGGCCCGGCGCAGGGCATTGCTGACCACCGTCTCATAGTTGGCAATGGAGACCCTGACACTCACGCCGGAGCGCTGGTTGATGTCGGAGCTACGGCGCGCGAGGGAGGTAATCTCGGCTATAATCTCCTTCATATACTGGGGCGTGGATATGTCCCGCTCGCTGGGGAATCGGGATCGCTCCTGCTCCATTATGGTTATCTCGTCATGGATGTTCCTGGGGTAGTGGGTGCGTATCTGGGCACCGTAGCGGTCCTTCAAAGGGGTGATAATTCGGCCACGGTTGGTATAGTCTTCGGGGTTAGCGGTGGCTACCACGTACACGTCCAGGGGCATACGGATGCGGTAACCCTTTATCTGCACGTCCCGCTCCTCCATCAGGTTGAACATGCCCACCTGTATTCGTTCCGCAAGGTCCGGAAGCTCATTGATGGAGAAGATGCCCCGGTTGGACCGGGGGATGAGGCCAAAATGTATCGTAAGCTCGTCGGATAGATAGCGCCCCTCGGCGACTTTGATGGGGTCTATCTCGCCTATAAGGTCCGCTATGGAGATGTCGGGGGTCGCCAGCTTCTCCGTATATCTGGCCTCTCTGGGCACCCAGTCTATTTCCACGTCATCCCCATACTGCTTCAGCCTCTCCTGACAGGCTTTGGTGATGGGGTTGTAAGGGTTTTCGTTAATCTCACTCCCGGCTATCACCGGTATCTCGCTGTCCAGCAGGCCCACCAGGTGGCGAATGAGGCGTGACTTGGCCTGGCCACGCTCGCCCAAGAGGACTATATCCTGTCCTGCCAGTATGGCGTTCTGCAACTGGGGCAGCACGGTCTCATCGAAGCCGATTATGCCAGGAAACATGTCCTGCTTCTTCTTCAGCTTGTTCACCAGGTTTTTGCGTAATTCCTCACGGACGGAGAGGACTTTGTAACCGCTGTCCCGGAGTTCTCCGATTGTCCTCGGCTTTATCTTTGACGGCATGTTTTTCACCGCTCCTTCTCAAAACCGACACGGCATCAGGCAAGCTACCTACTCACCATAGGATTTCCCTATTATATTCCTACTGCAACAAGGACACAAAGAACCCCGGCTACGGGGTTCAGCATGTTCTTGACCTCTCTTGTTACTTGCTCCCATGAGCCGGAATCTATGGCCTTGCCTGCAAAGTAGGGCGATCCCTTATCCATTCGGCAAGCTAAGGGCAGGCTCTAACCTTCTTTCACAAAAGGGAGAAGGAACTAAAGGCTCTGCCGTCGCGCTAGACGGCGCAGGGGCAAGGAACAGACACCCCTCACCCCTGCGCACAGCCCTCACACAGCTTTAGGAAATTATTACGCCATTACGCTCTTGCGACCTCTCAGGCTTTCTTGGACTCTTCGACCACACGCTGAGTGATATTTTGAGGCACCCCCTCGTAATGGCTGAACTCCACGACGTAGCTGCCACGACCCTGGGTCAACGCTCGCAAGTCGGTGGCGTAGCGAAGCAGTTCTCCTTGGGGTACTTCGGCCTCAATAACTGTCTCCCCATTCTCAGGGACCATGCCCATAATCCTGCCCCTCTTGCTATTTACGTCACCCATTATTTCGCCACTGAAGTTGTCGGGAACGGTGACGGTAAGCTTCATAATGGGCTCAAGGAGGATTGGATGGGCTTCGTTTACGCCCTTTCTCATGGCATAGGAGCCGGCTATCTCAAAGCAGATGCCGGAAGAGTCCACGTCGTGGAAGCTGCCGTCATAGAGGATAGCCTTCACGTCCACCACCGGGAAGCCCGCTACCACACCCTCCTGGAGAGTCTTGACTACTCCTTTTTCTACTGAGGGTATGTACTCTTTGGGGACGGAGCCTCCGACCACTTCCTCTCCAAACTCGAATCCCTCTCCTCGGTCCAGGGGTTCCAGGCGTATAAGGACGTGACCATACTGGCCGTGCCCGCCGGTCTGTTTCTTATGTTTATACTCGGCCCTGGTTACGGAGGTTATGGTCTCCTTATAAGGGACCCTGGGTAGCCGGAGCTCGAGATCGGTACCAAATTTCCGACGTATTCTCTCCATATTGACCTCTATATGGGCATCACCCAAGCCGGAGACAAGGGTCTCACTGGTGTCGGGTTCCCTGGTGACACGGAGGCTCGGGTCTTCCTCGACTATGCGGCTGAGGGCCGAGGACATCTTTTCCACGTCGGCCTTGGTCTTGGGAGAAACAGCCATGGTGTAATACCCTACGGGGAATTTTACAGGCTCAAAGACTATGCGGTGGTCTCGCTGGCACAGGGTATCCCCCGTAACTGTGGCATTCAGCTTGGACACGGCCCCAATGTCCCCCGGCCCAATCTCCTGGGCCTGGTCCTGGTTCTTTCCCCGGAGGACGTACACTTGTCCTATGCGCTCCCCCTGCTCTCTGGACTGGTTCCAAACTTCGGAGTTGCTTTGCAGGGTGCCTCCATATACCCGAAAGACGGACAGCTTGCCGACGAAGGGGTCTGCGGTGGTCTTGAACACGGAAGCCGCAAGTGGCGCTGCGGGGTCGTGGTCTATCTCCTCCAACTCTCCGGTAGCTACGTTGGTGGCATATACTTGCCTACCCTCCAGGGGAGACGGCAAACAATCCACAACCACGTCCAGAAGCTCCACCACTCCTATGTTCATCATGGATGACCCAACCAGAACAGGCACTATATCACCCGATAATGTCGCCTTCCTTATACCCTGGGCAAGCTCTTCCTGGGTAATCTCCTCCCCCTCAAGATACTTGGCAACCAGGTCGTCGTCGGTCTCTGCAACCCCTTCTACGAGGCGCTCTCTGGCCTCCGCAACCTGCTCGGCCACTTCGTCGGGGACCTCATCAGGGAGTCGGAGGAGGTCTACAAACCCTTTGAAGCTTTGCTCTGCGCCTATGGGTATCTGCAAGGGCAAACACTTTCTCCCAAACTGGGCCTGTATGCTCTCCAGTGAGCGGTAGAAATCGGCGTTCTCCCTGTCCATCTTGTTAATGAAAATCAGACGTGGAATACCTTCCTCTTCACACCTGCTCCAGCTTCGCTCCGTGCCCACCTCCACCCCGGAGGTGGCCGCCACCACTATGACAGCCCCTTCAACTACGCTCAGCGCAGAAATGACCTCGCCAATGAAATCGTCATACCCGGGGGTATCAAGGAAGTTTACCTTGTGGTCATTCCAATTGCAGGGGACAAGGGCCGTCTGGATGCTGCCGGTGCGCTTCACCTCCTCAGGCTCGTAGTCCGATACTGTGTTGCCATCTTCTACCCTGCCGAGCCTGGTTGTGGCTTTGGTGTTGAAAATGAGGGCTTCTGCAACCGAGGTCTTCCCCGCTCCACCATGAGCCAGAATCGCGACGTTGCGTAGCTTACCGATGTCAATCATGAGTATCACCTTCCCCTTCAGTTCTAAACGCGGGTGAATAACGAGAAGGGCCTGAACATTATATCTCGACCTTCCCCATCGTCCACCAATTTCCAATGCCTTATTTTAGCCAAAAGCACGTCATTAACGCAATGGGAACCCGGAGTACCTCATCACCTCAAACTATCCGTTATGATATGCTGGAATCAGGTGTACAGATGCGTCGCCTGAAGAAAGCATTCCTCATTGTATTCCTTTCGCTGGTTATCCTCTTCATAGGTGGAGGAGAGTCCCACTCCTCTCCTGTGGAGGTGACCGCATCGCCCTACCTCTTTGACCTCATAACGTGGGAGATTTCCAACTTTCCGGACAAGTGGATACGCAAGCTGGGGAGCTTGCTACCCTGGAACCGTGGAAGCCATCAGGAGAGGTTGGATGAGCTACAGAAGTTCTTCAGGATTGGGCAGGAGATACGGGACCTGGAAAGGTCGTTGGTGGATATTACAGCTCGTCCATCCTATGAGACCGGGCACCTCAACTCGCCCGGGACCGCGTATCAGAGCAAAAGGGCGGAGGACTTGCAAAATCGCCTGGACGACGCAAGAGACAGGCTATCCAACATCAGGGCGGAAGCCGAGGAGGCCCTGGAGTCGGAGATTAGCGCCGTCCTGGTGGAGGAGGGTTTCTCATCCCGCATCGGGCTGATATTTCCTCCCGTGGACGTAGCCCTGACGAGTCCTCCCAGAGTCCTGGTAATCTCCCCCAGGGACAGGATAGAGCGAAAACAGACGGTGCTCCTTAAGTCCGGGATGAGGGTCGAGGACATGGACGCTCTGGAGGAGAAGATATTCCGTGAACAGAACCTTTCGGCTCTGGTGACAGGCATCGGTGGCATAGCAACCTATCCAACCATGGTCAGAGGCGACTCGTCCCTGGGCCACGCCGCCATCACTGCGGCCCACGAGTGGCTTCACGTTTACTGGTTTTTCCGTCCTCTTGGCTGGAACATCTTCAGCAGCAGCGATATGAACACCCTCAACGAGACGGCAGCCGATCTCGCAGGGCGGGAGTTGGGAAGCAGGGTCTACGAGTCCATAACCGGACAGAAGCTGGAGATGCCTCCCCAAAGCACGTCCACCGATGAAGAGCCTGATGAACTGGCCTTCGACTTCCCACGGGACATGCGCGAGACCCGGCTGAGAGTGGACGAGTTGCTTGCAGAGGGAAGGGTAGAGGATGCAGAGGCGTATATGGAGGAGCGCCGCCGGCTATTTGTGGACAATGGCTTCCAAATTCGCAAGCTGAATCAGGCGTATTTCGCCTTCCACGGCACTTACGCCGCCAGCCCGGCCTCCGTAAGTCCCATAGGTAACGAGGTCCAGCGATTGAGGGATACCTCAGACTCTCTGGGAGATTTCATAAGGACGATGGCCGGCTTCGGTAGCTATCAGGAGTTCCAGGAACACCTGCGCACCCTATCAGAGTCCAAGGCACCGAAGGGCCACAGCGGGCAGGCCGCTAGCCCTTTCGAAAGGGCGACTCTTCTCCCGGGGAGGTGAAGCCGTAATGCCTGGAACGCTCGACGTCAACTAACAAACCCCGGATAATCCAGACTTCAAGGGGGTGGGGTCTCACACCGGAACTGGGATTGGGTCTGCACTGTATCTCGCCCTCGAAATACCGGTAGCTATCCGGCAACTCTATGGTCTCTTCCTGAAGATGGTGAGGGCAAAACAGGGTAATGCTCAGCATATTCCCCCCTCCTAGGTTGAAGCTATTCTCCAATTAGTGATATTAAACAGCTTTTGGGCGGAAAAATCAACGGATACCCCGGAATTGGCCGGGGGATTCGGGTCCTTCTAATATTTGGTGGTAATTTTCATCACTACCGCTTCGGGGAAACCTTTGCATGACCTCCTGTGTCGCCCCAAAGGAAACTCGTCCGCTGTCATTCCTGTATGTGTTAGCTAATTCGTTGACAAAAGTTCCAGTGCTTGGAGAGGAGTCTTACCCTGTAGTCCCTGGTGGGGCCTTGCTGTGTTGTAGTAAATGAGGTACTGCATCAACTCATCCTTTAACTCATCCACCGACTCGAAGGTGGTCCCCTCTATCAGGTCCTCATTCAGGGTCCTCCAGAACCGCTCTACCTTCCCGTTGGTCTGGGGACGATAGGGCCTGGTGTAGCGATGCTTGATCCCCAACTCACTGAGCATCCTCTCAAAGGGATGTTGGGCAACATTGCCGCGAGAGGCCACCTCCGGCCCATTGTCAGTGAGGATAGCCTCAAACCTTATCCCGTACTCTGCATTCAGCAGGTTGATGCTCTTGAGGGCAGCGAACATCACGTCCAGGCTCTTCAACTCCTCTACCACCTCGGCCCAGGCTATGCGGGTGCAGGCGTCCAGCAGAGACACGAGGTAGTAGCGCTTCCTGGTCCCCACCATCAGGTCTCGACTCAGGTGGTGACAGTCCAGATGACCCAACTCCCCGGCACGGCTCTTGATGATACTTCGCTTCGACTGCTCCATCGGTCTGTTCAGCCTGTTCAGGCCATGACGCTTGGTTATGGCATAGATGGTGGAGGGCGCTGGCGTGTGGCTCTTCAGTACGGGTTTCAGTATCCCATATATCTCATACCGATTGATACCCCTCCGCCTCAGTTCCAGCACCTTCTCCTCTATGTAAGGCAAGGTGCGACGACTCCTCCACTTGGGACCTCGCTTGTGGGGCAGTAGGGCCCCATCGCCTCCTTCCTCCAGGTAGCGGTTGTAGTACTTGGCGAAGGTCTGGCGGTTGGTGCCATGAAAGGCGTAGAAGTCCTGGACGAACCGGAACCGGGGATGCTTCTTCGCCTTGACCAGTTGGTACTCTCTGATGAGAAACCGCCACTTCTGTATGTAGTTCCTTTCTATCGTCCCGTCTTTCCTGTTGTCTCGCATCTTTGCCTCCAGATTGGTCTCTTCCCTTTATACCAATCTGTCAGCGAATTATCTGACATCTACAATTCCCAGCGCAGCGACGAATCCAGGATGTTTCATATAAGGCACCGTAGCTATATGGGCAGAGCCTTTAGATTCCTTCCGCCCCAGGCGGACTGCTCTCCGTTCGGAATGACACGCGGCGGGGGCCTGCATTGCACTTAGCTTCGAGAATTGAAAGGTCCTGGCCAACGCGGGCACACAAGTTGTTAGTCGCCTCTTGCGGTGATATAGTGAAGGTGAGCGGAGGATGACGGCAATGGAAGTGGGCATGGGAAGGGAGAAACGGAGCCTTTTCAACAACCTGCGAAAGGAAATACACGACGAAAAGGTCCTCGGGGCTATGGAACAGGTACCAAGGGAGCTTTTCGTGCCCTCTGAAGTACGTCACATGGCCTACAAAGACGTGGCCCTGCCCATAGGGAATGGTCAGACCATATCCCAACCTTACATCATCGCCTTGATGACCAGTATGCTGGAGCTAAGGGGCGACGAGAAAGTGCTGGAGGTGGGTACGGGCAGCGGCTACCAGGCAGCCATCCTCTCCCGCCTCCTGCCCAAGGGAACGGTCCTGACTCTGGAAAGAATCTCAAATCTGGCGCGAGGGGCCGCCACAACTCTCGATTCCCTGGGATGCAAGAACGTTGAAGTCAGACTGGCTGACGACCGCATGGGTGCACCTGAAGACTCGCCTTTCAACGCAATCATGGTCACAGCCGGGTCTCCCAAGTTGCCCCAATCTCTGATGGCACAAATGGCTGCAGGCGGTCGAATGGTGATTCCCGTAGGGACTCAAGATGAGCAGCAGCTTATAAAGGTAGTCAGGACCAGTGAAGGCCATACGGTAAATGTCCTAGGTCCCTGCCGCTTCGTCCCTCTCATTGGGCGGGACGCCTGGCCTGAGAAGCAGGAGGAACTGTAAGCCCAATTTCGTTGCCACTGTCTGCCCTGGCTTGTTATACTGGAACGTGAAAAACGCCATGGAATACGAAACCATAATCGGCCTCGAAGTCCACGTCCAGCTTCTAACGGAGAGCAAGATGTTCTGCTCTTGCCGTGCGGAGTACCAGACAGCGCCACCTAATAGTCTGGTGTGTCCCGTATGCCTGGGAATGCCCGGCGTGCTGCCGGTGATTAACAGGAAGGCCGTGGAGTACACCATCATGACGGGCCTCGCCTTGGACTGTCGCATTTCCTCCCACACCAAGTTCGACAGGAAGAATTATCCCTATCCCGACCTGATGAAGGGCTACCAGATTTCCCAGTACGACACCCCCATAGCCTCCGAAGGCTGTCTGGATGTGGTAACGGACGGCCGCACCGCCAAAGTAGGAATCACGCGGGTGCATCTGGAGGAGGATGTAGCCAAGCTCCAGCACGTCCGAGAGTCCCAGTGGGGACCCCATAGCCTGGTGGACGTAAACCGCTCCGGGGTGCCCCTTATGGAGATAGTGAGCGAGCCGGACATGCGCTCCCCTGACGAGGCTCGCCACTACCTTAACACCGTGCATTCCATCCTCCAGTACCTTGAGGTATCCACCGGTAACATGCAGGACGGGAGCTTTCGATGCGACGCCAACGTGAGCATCCGGCCCCTGGGAAGCACAGATCTCATGTCCAAGGTGGAAGTAAAGAATATGAACAGCTTCCGGGCCGTCTACAACGCTCTGAAGTATGAGGTGGACCGGCAGACCCGGATTGTAGAGGACGGCGGAAATGTAGTTCAGGAGACCCGAGGGTGGGTGGAGGAACGGAACGTGACCATCTCGCAGCGGAGCAAAGAGTACGCCCACGACTACCGCTACTTTCCCGACCCAGACTTACCACCCCTGACCATTGACCCCGCCTGGGTTGATGAAATAAGGGCCGGACTGCCCGAATTACCCGCCCGTCGGCGTAGCCGGTTCGTGAGGGAGTACGGCTTGCCACTCTATGACGCAAATCTGCTGACCGACTCCAGAGCCACAGCAGACTACTTTGAGGAGTGCCTGAGTCTTGCAGGCACGCCTGACGGCACGCCCCGGCCGGAGAGCCGGGCCAAGTCCATAAGCAACTGGATAACGGTTGAGCTAGGCCGCCTCCTCAACCTCAACGGGATTGAGATAAGCGACACCAGGGTAACTCCTTCCTACCTGGCGGAAGTGGTAGATTTGATAGAATCCGGTACTGTGAGCACAACCCTGGCTAAGGCGGTGCTGGAGGAGTCCTTCAAAACCGGCGTACCACCGGGGGAGGTTGTCAAAGAGCGTGGCTACGTGCAGATAAACGACTCCTCGGCAGTGGAAGCGGCAGTGGAGGAGGCCATCGGCTCCAATCCCCAGGCAGTCTCCGATTACCTGGGGGGTAAAGACACGGCCTCCAAGTTCCTGGTGGGCCAGGTGATGAAGATAACCGGTGGGAAGGCCAAGCCGGCTCTGGTCAACGAGTTGGTCAAGAAAAAACTGGAAGCGGCCAAAGCTTCTTAAATAGGGGAAAGGCATTGGCTCTCAACATAGCTCAGATACTTATCTCCATAATATTGGTGCTGGTCATACTTCTACAGGTGCGGGAGGCAGGCTCCGGGTTCTTCGGCAGCACCCAGACTACCTTTCGCACTCGTCGGGGCATGGAAAAAACCCTTTTTCAGTCTACCATCGCACTGGCCGCGGTCTTTCTGATTATGTCCATCATAAGCGTCAGATTCGTGTAGCATCGAGCGCCGGTTGAAACGTTTCTCCCAAGCTCAATGGATATTTCACCCATCATAACCCTCACCACCGATTTCGGCACCCAAGACCCCTACGTGGGAGTGATGAAGGGCGTCATACACAGCATCAACCGCCACGCTTCCATCATAGACATCAGCCACGACGTGCAACCCCAGTCCATCCTGGAGGGGGCCTTCATCATTGGAAGCAGCCATCGGTTCTTCCCCAAGGGAACGCTGCACGTGGCCGTTGTGGACCCCGGAGTCGGCACGTCCCGAAGCGCCCTCCTCCTTGTTACCCCGTCGGCCTACTTCCTTGGGCCGGATAACGGCGTCTTCAGCTATGTCCTCAAGGAAGGCTTTCACGACGAGCCGGAGACATCAACCGGCTCCCGGATGCAAGTACCTAATGGCTACAGGGCTTACCGACTCAACAATCCCGAATTCTGGCTGCATCCCGTTAGCTCCACCTTTCACGGCCGTGATGTCTTCGCACCGGTGGCCGCCCATCTCTCCCTGGGGGTCCCGGAGGACCGGCTGGGCGAGGAGATTCACCTGCTCACCTACCTACCCGTCACGCAGCCCCAATGGAGGGGCGACACCCTGACCGGCCGGGTGGTCCACGTGGACCGTTTCGGCAACCTGATAACCGACATCCCCGCATCCCTGCTGTCCCGGGGGCACGCCATAACCGTCGGAATCAAAGAACACTGCATCCCAGGGATAAGCCGTTCCTATGCAGAGGGCGAGTGGCTTCTGGCTATCATTGGTAGCAACGATACCCTGGAGCTATCGGTGAGGAACGGCAGTGCGGCCCACAGCCTGGGGGTAGGCGTGGAGGAGGAAGTCAGGGTTAGGAAGCCCGGGGCATAGGGGCTGATTCCTTCACTATTGACATACCCTGCGGCCCGTGCTTAAGATTGTGGCATTGAAAGACCTTTCACCAACCCTCAAGACCTCATATCAAGACCCAAGGGGGCCGCTATGGACCTGACTCGAGAGACCCTTCTCAAGCTATACGAAACTATGGTCACCATCCGCAATTTCGAGGAGCTTGGCATCTACGAGATGGGACAGCGCGCCCTCTCAGGGTCCGTGCATTCGTCGGCAGGACAGGAGGCGGTCCCCACCGGTATATGCGCCCACCTGAAGGACACGGACTACATTGCCAGCACCCACCGGGGCCACGGCCACTGCATAGCCAAGGGCGTTGACCCTACCCTGATGATGTCGGAGCTATTTGGCCGCTCCAATGGCACCAACAAGGGCAAGGGCGGCTCCATGCACATCGCCGACATGAGCAAGGGAATGTTGGGGACCAATGGCATCGTGGCGGGAAGTGTGCCCCTGGCGGTGGGCGCAGCCCTTACAAGTTCCCTCAAAGCCACCGGCCAGGTTGCCGTGGCCTTCTTCGGTGACGGCGGCGCCAACCAGGGTGTGCTCCACGAGTGCATGAACCTGGCATCAGTATGGAGGCTCCCTGTAATCTTCGCTTGCGAAAACAACCATTATGCCGAGTCAACCCCGGTGGAGTACGCTCTCTCCATAGAGAACGTGGCCGACAGAGGGGCTGCATACAACATGCCGGGGATTGTGGTAGACGGTATGGACGTGTTCGCCGTCTATGAGGCGGCGGGTCAGGCTGTGGAGAGAGCACGCTCCGGCCAGGGTCCCAGCCTCCTGGAGTGCAAGACCTACCGTTACTACGGCCATACCGTGTTCGATAACCCCCGGACATACCGCACCGAGGAAGAGGAGACCCACTGGCGCAGCCGCGACCCCCTCATCCTGTTCAGAACGCGGGTCCTGGAGGAAGGGGTCATAAATCAGGAGGAGCTGGATGCCATTGACGGAAGGATTGAGCAGGAAATCCGGGATGGAATCAAATTCGCCGATGCCAGCCCCTTGCCACCGGGGGAAGAGGTATACACCGACGTGTACGTGGACTATCCAATGTCGGAACTGAAGCGGGGCGCTAACATGGCTATCTAACGCTTTCAGAGTTACCTGACCTCTTCCGTGACAGGATAGGTACATCTCTTAATGGAAGGAGAGGCCATGACTACCACCACAGACAGGCGGATTCGCTACAGGGAAGCAATCAACGAGGCTCTGATGCAGGAGATGGAGCGGGACCCCAACGTGATTATCATGGGGGAGGAGATCGCCGGGGGTGCGGGAAGGGAGCATCTGGGCATTCAGGACGCCTGGGGTGGTGCCTTCAAGACCACGGTGGGCCTTATACAGAGGTTCGGGTCTCAGAGGGTCCTGGATACACCCCTTTCCGAGGCAGCCTTTGTGGGCACGGCCATTGGCGCCGCCTCAACTGGTCTGCGCCCCATTGCCGAGCTTATGTTCGTGGATTTCATAGGGGTGTGCATGGACCAGATTCTGAACAATGCCGCCAAAATGAGGTACATGTACGGGGGACAGGTCAAGGTCCCCTTCACCCTTCTCACCCGCATCGGCGCCGGAACAGGCTCGGCCGCCCAACATTCCGAGTCCTTTTACTCAATCTTCAGCCACATACCGGGCATCAAAGGCGTGGTGCCCTGCGACCCGTATACGGCCAAGGGACTGCTGGTCTCTGCCATCCGGGACGACGACCCAGTAATTTTCTTCGAGCACAAAATGCTTTACCCGGAGACGGGCCCGGTGCCGGAGGACTCCTACGCTATACCTCTGGGCAAGGCGCGCATCGTGAGACCAGGGAAGGACATTACCCTGGTGGGCATGTCCCGAATGACCCTGGTGTGCCTTGAGGCAGCGGAAACCCTGGCTTCAGAGGGGATAGATGCAGAGGTAGTTGACCTGATGAGCGTTTCACCCATAGATTATGACCTCATCCTGGACTCGGTACGGAAGACCCACCGCATGGTGGTGGTAGACGAGGATACCCCCCGTTGTGGCGTGGCTGCCGACATTTGCTCCGCAGTAGCAGAAGAGGCCTTCGACTATCTGGATGCTCCTCCAACGAAGGTTACTGCCCCCCATACACCAGTGCCATACAGCAAGCCCCTTGAGGGAGTATACATACCCGACGCTCCCAGGATTATCGGAACCGTGAAGCGCCTTTTGAACTCAGACTGACCTTGTACCCCCCTGTACTACTAACGGGTAAGGGAATATCTGAGGAAACTCTGACTAAGTCGGAAAGGGCGACCTGTCAACCCGTCATACTGGCGGAAGCCAGTATCCAGACTATCCATCCGTCTGAGGCGGACTGGATTCCGGCTCAGGGCCGGAATGACGTAAGTTGTTCAGGGTTTTCTTAGATTCTTCGTCGCTTTGCTCCTCAGAATGACAACGAAAAGATCCTGAGAAGGACCCCGTCTTTCTTGACGTTGCGCTTTATGGTATCATGTATCATGTGGCAGTCTATAATTTACACTTTAATATCACACTAACGTTCTGTCTCTATACCTAGCGAACTCTTAATCGGGGGGTTAGCGATAACATTCATAGGCTTTAGGCCGCTGGACAAAGTCCTGAATATGCCGAACCAAATGCCTTTTGCCACCCTTATAACAACCACTGCCGGTCTGGTGGTAGGGCTGGTGATAGCTGCGCTCATCTCCATCCCTCTGTTTAATCTGGACGGATGGTTCAGTTGGGGCATTCCTCTAATTATCAGCTTCTCTCTGGGGCTAATCGGGATGTGGGTGGGGAGCCATAGGTCCGGAGAGATGAGCTACATCTTGCCCAAGGCCCTGGCGGACTCTTCTTCCTATAATTCATCTAACGGCCGGATATTGGTGGATACCAGTGCAATAATAGATGGCCGCATCGCAGACCTGGGCCTGAGCGGGTTTATTCAAGGCACCCTAATCATACCGGGCTTCGTGATGGATGAATTGCGCCACATCGCCGACTCCAACGACTCATTGCGGAGAGCCCGTGGACGTAATGGGCTTGAGGCACTGGCCAAGCTCCGCAAGGAAACCAACGTGCCAATTCAAATCCTGGATGCAGAGCTGTTCAAAGGTGCAGAGGTGGACAGCCAGCTGGTGAAGCTTGCCAAATCTATGAAGTCCTCCATTCTGACTACGGACTTCAACCTGAACAGAGTGGCCGAGGTTCAGGGCATTCAGGTGCTCAACGTAAACGAGCTAGCCAACGCTTTGAAGCCTATGGTGCTCCCCGGCGAAAACCTGACTGTGAACATCGTCCAGGAGGGCAAAGAGGTAGGCCAAGGCGTTGCCTTCCTTGATGATGGCACCATGGTAGTAGTAGAAGGCGGCCAGCGCCATTTGCACAGCTTACGGGATGTGACGGTGAGCCGCGTCCTGCAGACCGCAGCTGGGCGCATTATCTTCGCTCACCTCAAAGTGGGGTAGGAGCGGGGATGTCTTGTCCTGATAGAGAGGAGTCCAGACCCGCTCACCTGGGGGCAATTATCGTGGCGGCGGGAGAGAGCCGCCGTATGGGTAACGTAGACAAGATATTTACCACCCTCTTTGGCTTACCCCTCATAACCCACACGGTAGATGCCTTTGAACGTTGCCCTCTCGTCCGTGACATAGTCCTGGTCCTGTCCCCGCACAACCTGGACAGGGGCCAGGCCCTCGCAGAAGACCGGGGTTGGCGCAAGGTGGTATCCGTCTGCCAGGGTGGGGAGCGCCGCCAGGACTCGGTACGGCTGGGCTTGGAACGCCTTCCCGATGGAAGGAACCCCTGGATAGTAATCCACGACGGCGCACGTCCATGCTTCGACCCGGACATTCTGGAGCGGGGACTGGATGCAGCCCAGGAGACAGGGGCAGCAGTTGCGGCAGTGCCTTGCAAGGATACCATCAAGATAGTATCTTCCTCACACTTGGTGGAGTCCACTCCACCCAGGGATACTCTCTGGATGGTCCAGACGCCCCAGGTGTTCAGATATGACCTGCTTCTTCAAGCCCACCGTACTTGTGAGAAGACGGTCACTGACGACGCCTCTATGGTCGAGAGCCTGGGCCACAAGGTCAAGGTGTTCATGGGTTCCTACAGCAACATCAAGGTCACTACGCCCGAAGACTTGGCCGTAGCCGAGACATTCTTGAGGGCAATGGACCATACCACAGGGCAACCCGAGGAGGGCAATCAGTGGCGTCAAGGGTAGGTATAGGATTCGACGCCCACCCTCTGAAGGAGGGGAGACCCTTGGTGTTGGGGGGCGTAGAGGTCCCTTTCCACAAGGGGCTTTCTGGCCACAGCGATGGCGACGTGCTGGTACACGCTATCATGGACGCAATGCTTGGCGCCGCGGGATTGGGCGACAAAGGTGTTCATTTCCCCTCCGGTGACCCCCGCTATGAGGGCATTTCCAGCCTTATTCTACTCTCAACAGTATCGGAGCTTACTCGCGGGGGCGGTTGGCGGACTGTAAACATTGATGCTACAATGTTGGCTCAAAGGCCGGTTCTCGGCCCACATATCAAGAACATGAAAGAGAAGATAGGCGCCGCGCTCTCCCTTCCCGAAGGCCGTGTAAGTATCAAGGCCACTACTACCGACCATCTGGGCTTCGTGGGTAGGGAAGAAGGCATGGCCGCCTATGCGGTGGCTTTGTTGGAGGAGACAGCATGAGGCTGTACAACACTATCACGGGACGGGACGAAGAATTCGTTCCCGCCGGCGATAAGGTGAAGATGTACGTGTGCGGGATCACACCCTACGCTCCCTGCCACATGGGACATGCCATGAGCTACGTCATCTTCGACGTCCTGCGTCGCTACCTGGAGTTCCAGGGGTACGAGGTGGAACACGTCCAGAACTTCACCGACGTAGACGACAAGATTATCCAACGGGCGCAGGAGGAGGGAGTCTGCCCTCAGGAGTTGGCAGAGCGCCACATCCAGGAGTTCATGGACAACATGGGCGCCCTCAACGTGAAGAGCGCGAGTGTATATCCCAGAGCCACCCAAGAGATACCCCATATCATCGAAGTGATAAGCTCCTTAATCGAGAAGGAGTACGCCTACGCCGTCGATGGGGACGTGTATTTCCGCGTCACCAAGGATGGAGATTACGGGAAGCTGAGCCACCGCACACTGGAAGGGATGATAGCGGGGGCACGGGTGGAAGTGGGTGCCGGAAAGGAGCACCCCATGGACTTCGTCCTGTGGAAGGCCGCAAAGGACGGGGAGCCTTCCTGGGAAAGTCCGTGGGGGCCTGGAAGGCCTGGCTGGCATATAGAGTGTACCGCCATGTCCCTGATGTACCTGGGTGAAACCCTGGACATCCACGGCGGCGGCCTGGACCTGATTTTCCCCCACCACGAAAACGAGACCGCCCAGAGCGAGTCTTACACCGGCAAGACGCCCTTTGTCCGCTACTGGGTGCATAATGGTCTCCTTCAAATGGGCGAGGACAAGATGAGCAAATCCCTGGGCAACCTGGTATCCCTGCAAGATGCCCTGAACCAATATAGCCCGGACGCCCTTCGCATTTTCTTCCTCGGCTCCCATTACCGAAGCCCCCTGACCTATAGTGAAGAAGGATTATCAGCCACCGAAAGGGCAGCCGAGCGTCTCCGGAACGTCATGCGCGGGAGCACGGAAAGCTCAGCAGGCGCCCTCGACCCTCTGCCCTACAAGCAACGGTTCCTCCAGGCAATGGACTCGGACTTGAACACACCCCAAGCCCTGGCCGCCCTCTTCGACCTGGCCCGAGAGATAAACCGGGCCATGGAGTCCGGCCAGGGGGTTAGCCAGGCCCAGAAGACCCTTGAGAAGCTGGGGAGTGTCCTGGGGCTGACCTTCCATCGGCCCCAGAAGAAAGGAGCGGAGGGGGAGGCAAAGCCATTCATAGACCTCCTCGTCAGCATGAGGTCAGACCTCAGGGCCGCTCGGCAATACGAAATGGCCGATCAGGTACGGTCTCGCCTGGATGAGCTGGGAGTGGTGCTGGAAGACACTCCCCAGGGTACTTTATGGAAGTACAAATAAGATGCTTGATGCGGCGCTTGTTGAATCTCTAACCCGCGTCTTAGGCCAGGACAACCTCTCCACCAAAGAATATGACCTGGAGCGCTACTCCACAGACGCCCTGACGCCTTCCCGTGCTTTCAGGGCCGCCCCAAGCCTCGAACACACTGCCGACGTGGTAGTAGTACCCCGCTCCGTCAACCAGGTGGTGGAAGTAGTCAAGCTGGCATCGGAGCATAAAGTCCCAATTGTTCCCTATGGCGGAGGCACCGGAGTCATGGGAGCGGCGCTGCCCGTGCGGGGCGGGATAGTGATGGACCTGAAAGGTCTCAACAAGGTGCTGGAAGTAAATTCTGCAGACATGACGGTGCTGGTAGAGGCCGGAACCATCCTGGAGAACCTGGAGAATGCTCTTCAGCAGCATGGCCTGATGCTTGGACACGACCCCTGGAGCGTGCCCATAGCAACGGTGGCCGGGACCATCTCCACCAACGGCGTGGGCTACCGCGCCGCTAGCTACGGACCGATGGGCGAGCAGGTCCTGGGCCTGGAGGTGGTGTTGTCCAACGGGGAGGTACTCAACACTCGCTCCGTCCCCAAATATTCCTCCGGCCCCAATCTCAACCACCTTTTTGTGGGCGCAGAAGGTGTGTTCGGCATTATCACCAAGGCAACTTTGAGGGTGTTCCGTCAGCCGGAGAAACGGGCCTTCGCCACCGTGGGTTTCGACTCATTCGACCAGGGCTTCAACGCCGTAGCCGAGCTTTTCGCTTTAGGTCTGCGTCCCGCCCTGGTGGACCTGACGGAGGAGCACGGGGAAAATGTGCACCCCGGCGCACAAGTACGTCTCTACATGATGTACGAGGGCTACAGGGAGGGGGTGTCGGCCCAAAAAGACCGGTCTCTGCGGGTCTGCTGCGACTTTGGCGGCAAGGACATGGGGGCAGAGGAGACCCTGGAGTACTGGAAGAATCGCCACAGCAGTGGCGAATGGTATCGCCGGGAGATGTTGGACAAGCCCCGCAACGTCCGATGGCAAAGTCGTCGCGGCAGGGGCTTCGATTACCTTCACATGGCCCTTCCCGTGTCCAGGGTGCTGGACTACCGCCGACGCTGTGATGAACTTTTGTCCAGTCGGGGAATACGCGTGACGGAGTACGCCATTTGGACTCAGCCAGAGCTTTTCTCCATGCTGATGGTTCCGGCAGGCAAGATGACCGACGGGTCCTTGGACAGCATGGCAGAGGCCGTAGACGAGGTGCTGACCCTGGCCCAGGACATGGGCGGCGCTATGGAGTACTGTCACGGCGTCGGCGTAAAGCTCACCCATCTGCTACCGAGGGAGATGGGGGTGGGTTTCGAGGTCGCAAGGGCCATAAAGCGAGCCCTCGACCCCCATGACATCATGAACCCGGGCAAGCTCTTTTAGCCGCGCCACTTCAAACCAGGGTATCCCTGCAAGCTCGTCATTCCGGCGCAGAGCCTGCCCCGTACTTGATGCGGGGCCGGAATCCAGGCATAGGGCGGATCCCGGCGTGGGCTGGAATGACGCTTTCCAGACCCTTCTTGGATTCCTTCCGCCTTCGGCGGACTCGGCTCCTCGGAATGACAATGAACATGAGGAGTTTTGAGCGGAGAAGACGTAAGCGACTATATCGGCGGCCTTCTGTCATGCCAGAGAGTGTTCTGCTCGTAGGCATAAGCCACCTTCATCAGCGTTCCCTCCTCCAACGGCCTCCCCAATAGCTGAAGACCTATGGGCAGCTCGGGCGGTTCGGAGGAGGTAAAACCGCAAGGCACGGAGATGGCGGGAACGCCGGACAGATTGGAGGTGGAGGTGAAAGACCTGCGCCCGTAGTAGCCAGCCATCAGTTCCTCTTTGCTATTGATGCCCGCACTTGCCGGTATCTTGGTAGCCGGATGGGGAAAGGTTGGCAGGGCCAGAACATCCACTCGCTCCAGCGTCTCCAGGACTTGCCGGCGTAGAAGAGACCGGAGCTTCAGCGCCTTGTGGTAGGCTTGGGCCGGCAAAATGCTGCCCGCCAGCTGACGTATCTGGATATTGTGGTCGTAGTCCTGAAGGCGCTCTCTAATCCACCGGTAGTGAACGGAAGCCCCTTCTATGTGGGATATGGGGGTGAAGATGGCTGCGCCGTGGACTGCCAGAGGTATGGAGACCTCCTCTACGAGTGCCCCCATGTCTCCAAGGAGCGCAACGGCTTTGGCAACCGCATCCCGGACATCAGGCTCCACAACATCGTTGTCAACCCACTCACGTATCACGCCCACCCTCACACCAGCGACGCTCCCATCCAGGGCCTGCCCATAATCGGGAACGGGAGCTTTCCAGGTATAGGGGTCTTTGGGGTCATAACCGGCGATGGCTCCCAGTGTCATGGCACAGTCTTCCACGGTCCTTGATATGGGGCCTCCCGTGTCCATTGACCAGATGGAGCCGTGCATCCCGTACCGGCTTACCCTGCCCTGTCCTGGCCTCAAACCCACAAGACCGCAGTAGGAGGCAGGGCCTCTTATGGACCCGCCTGTGTCCTCACCAACGGAGGTTGAGCAGAGAAACGCTGCGGTAGCCGCCCCGGAGCCACTGCTGGAGACGCCGGGATTCCGGTCCAGGGCCCAGGGGTTATGGGGCGTGCCATAAGGGTGGTAGAAGGCATCCCCCATGGCGAACTCGCTCATGTTCAGCTTGCCCAGAAGGATTGCCCCCGCCTTTTTCAGGTTGGTTATGACGGTAGCATCCTCGCCGGGGATGAAATCCGAGAGGATTCGGGAGCCGCAGGTAGTGAGGATACCCTTGGTGTTGAACTGGTCCTTCACAGCTACAGGAATTCCATGCATTGGGCCTATGTATTCGCCACGGGCTATGGCACTCTCCGCATCCCGGGCAGACTCAAGGGCCTCATCTCCACAGATGGTGATGTAGGAGTTCAGCTTGCCGTCCACCCGGTCAATGCGTTCCAGGTAGGCCTCCACCGCCTCTACAGGGGAGACCTCACCGGTCTTGATAAGCTGGGAAAGCCCAGCAGCCGATAGAAAGGGTATATCCGTTCTGTCCATGATGACTCCTTACTGTAGGTACGTGGGTAGGGGCAATTGTCGTTTTGGAGGGGGTGAAGGGTCTAAAGGTCCTTGTGCGGGTCGAGGCCGCATCTCAGGCCAAGAACCTTAGATTCTTCGTCGCTTCGCTCCTCAGAAT
Source organism: Dehalococcoidia bacterium (assembly GCA_034421095.1). Classification (GTDB taxonomy): domain Bacteria; phylum Chloroflexota; class Dehalococcoidia; order Lucifugimonadales; family JAGWBF01; genus JAGWBG01. The sequence goes on along the minus strand of DAOUKR010000019.1, from coordinate 94,869 downwards.
GACATGGGACTTACGCCGTCGGTTGAGGGACGCTAGGGGCGGGAGGCATACGCACGGAGTGGGCAGAACCCTTCCTGCGCTCTATCTCATCCAGGCTCCAGAAATCGGAGTAGCTGAGGGCGCGGGGGCAGTGACCATAGGACTCTTCTATTTCGACCACGATACCCTGCTGGACACCCCTGTCACCGTCGGGGTTCTGCATAGTGTGTTCGACGCTGTGGCGGTCCAACTCCTCCCTGGTGACCATCGTCACACGCCCGTTAACACGCACCACGTCGTTAAGGCCCGGGATGAAGAAGACGATGCCAACGTGAGGATTTTCATCCATATTCTGGTAGGATTGAAAGAGTTTGTTGCCCGCCACGTCCGGTACAAGCAGGCGGCGGTCATCGAGAACCCTGACAAAACCGGGCTTGCCACCCTTGGGCGAGGCGTCACAGTTTCCACTGCGGTCACTTGTCGCCATAACGAGAAACGGGGACTCGGCGATGAACTCTTTGATAGGCTCCGTCAACGAGTCCTTCACTTTTGTCATTGCCCTCTCCGAGGGAAATCCAAAGGCGCTGGTGAACCTGTTGTCGTAGTTAGTCTCACAGCTTTCCATAGGAGCCTCCACGTCGAATATGGCTATAGTGGGAACCCAGGGCCGATGTCCCTGTTCTGGTGGACACATTCTACCCCAGCCGTCGGGCCATTACAACTATCACAACCGCAGCAGTCCAACCTTGAAATCGGTGGTACAATGGGTCTGAATTAGGAAGCGATGCTATGGGGAGGGGCTATGTATTACCATGACCCGAAGGAACGGCTGGAAAAGGAATTGGCACCCGGAGTCAGGACGCGCACCTTCTGGGGAGCCAATATGCTCCTGTCGCTGGTGGAAATAGACACGGGCTGTGAGGTCCCCAGGCACACCCACCCCCATGAACAAGGCGGTATGGTGACCGAGGGCGAGCTGGAGATGGACGTGGGGGGAGAGTTGAAAGTGCTCGGACCGGGCGAGGTCTATATCATTCCCGGTGGCGTGGAGCACTGGGTGAAAGCGGGAAACGCAACGACGAAGGTGCTGGACATCTTCAGCCCGGTTCGGGAAGAGTTCAAGTATTAGCTAGACCAACGAATCACACCCCAGTCGCCTCTCGGCCAGTAGCGAATCCAGGCCTTGCCAACTATTAACTCCCTGTCCAAAGGGCCAAATGAGCGGCTGTCGTCGCTATGGGCACGGTTATCGCCCATCACGAAATACTCGCCGTCCCCGAGGACGCACTCGTGTACCTGTTCGTCCGGCCCCCCTGGAAATCCAACCGATGGGGAGGCGTTCAACTGCCCACTGGCCTCGTCATCCGCCGAGGGCGCATTCAAGGAATCGCCTTCGACTTTAAGATAAGGCTCATCAAGCAACTGGCCGTTGGAGAAGACGCGCCCACCTTCGACACGGATATCTTCTCCCGGCAGTCCGACGACGCGTTTTATGTAATTCCTGTGCCACTGGTGAGGGTGACGCAGCACCACCACGTCTCCCCTTGCCGGGCCATCCTCCATGTAGGACAACCGGCTGACCAGTATGTACTGGTCTCTGGCAAAATTGGGCTGCATACTGTCGCCATGCACCACGAAGCGCACTGCCGTAAGGAACTCGGCCAACTTGTAGGCTGGGCCGAATTTCAGGAGCGCCTTGAAGGCCATATCAAGGGGGTAAAAATACTGCATCACCACCCCACCGTCACTCCCGCCCGCCGGTGCGAGCGGGAGCCTATGGTGCGGGGCTGGGATTCCCGTTTTCACGCGCCAGAGGCGGGCAGGCGGGAATGGCGAAGGGTCTTTTCATGGCAGCACCATGAAACTTGCTACCCTCGGAGCATCGCGGGAGGGGCGTCCTCCTACGTGCCGAAGCGAACGTCTGCCACTTCGTCCTTGTAGGTCACGTTCTTGGTGGCCCAGAATATGGTGGCTATTTCATCCACGGCCCCAACCAACTCCTTGGCTGCGTCCATGTCCACGTTCTGCTTGTTGCGAGCAGCCAGCTTGTTGGCTTGCCAGAATTTGGTGTGGATGTCCGGGTACCTCTCCAGGTGGGTCGGATTGAAGTAATCGTGCCAGAGGATATCCAGCTCCTTCTTGCACAAGTCGGCATGCTGCTCCTTCACTGTTATGTAGCGGGCCAGGGTATTGGCGTAGGCCGCATGGCTGTCCCCCTCCTCGAGTGCCTGGATACGCATGACCATCTTCTGGACTGTCTGAGCGGCAATTTTGGCCGATACGGGGTCGTAAATACCACAGGGTATGTCGCAGTGTGCGTGTGCAACGCTGGCCGGAAAGACCCTGTTTACAACCTTGAACAAGCTATTCAGCATTGAAGCATCCTCCTACCAAGACTTGAACTTTGCGCAAGTGACATTTTAGCCCTTTATACCTGTGTACGCAACAGTACCCTATATTAGCTCCACGGGAGTGGGAATACCCTCAAGGTCCTGCTCGGTGGCCGGACTTCCGGGGGCGACTCCCAGATGTTCACCCATGAACCAGTAGACCTGGTTCAGGTGATGTGTGCTGTGTCTGAGTATTATGTTCAACAACTCAATCACCGTGACCTCTCCCCCGTAGTGGGCCGGAACGACCCTCTCGAAGGAGACTGTATCGTTGCTCCTGAGGAACTCTACAACGTTACGCTTAACGTCCTCGCCGTACCGGGCGATGGCCTCAGCATCGGCGACAATGCCCTGGAGACGCTCGTTGGACTCCCGCATATCCTCCGTGCTCATGCTGCCGTGCACGTGGCTGAGCCACGCCAACTCGGGAAAGGACAGTATGTGGATGATAAGCTCCCCAAGGGTCTGAGGACGCCAGGGGACCTCCTGCTCCAGGTGGGAGCGGGATAGCTCGCCGGTGGCCCGTATGGTCGCACCGAGGATTCTGTCGTATTTACCCGCCAGCCACTCCGTATTGCTTCCCAAGTCTACTCTGACATCCAGCTTCAGCGCGGGGAGCAGCTTCTTGGGGTAGTAGCCGATGATTACCTCGTCGTCCACGATGGTAACTGGGGCGGCCTTGACTCCACGGCTCTGAAGATACTCGCGAGCATCCACGTCCGTAGCCAAATCGTGGTGCTCGTAGTCAACGCCATTGGACGATAGGAACGCTTCCAGCGTCCGACAGCTAAATCACCCGGGTAGCGTATACAAGTCTACCTTCATACCGTCCTCCCTCCGGTTCTCGTTGGATATAGTAGTCCTTCTACTGGGCCGTTATACCGCCGTCAATGACAAGCTCGGTGCCGGTAACCCACGATGCCTCGTCGGAGGCAAAGTAGAGAACACCGTAGGCTATTTCTTCGGAGGTGCCCATTCTGCCCAGGGGCACTTCACTGGACAGCCGGTCGCGAGATTCAGCCTCGGGCAGCACGCTGTGAAGCATGGGGGTGTCAACAGGTCCGGGATGGACGGAGTTGCACCTTATGTTCTCGGCGGCGTACTGGACGGCCGTCGCCTTGCTGAAGACCCGAATTGCCCCTTTTGAGGAACCATAGGCCGGGGTGGTGTGCTTGCGGCCCACTATGCCCTCCACGGAGGAGATGTTGACTATGGAGCCTCCGCCAGTCCTTCTCATGGCCGGTATCGCGTACTTGGTGCCCAGAAACACCCCTTTGGCGTTCACCTCCATGATTCGGTCCCAGACTTCTCCGGTGGTCTCCTCCAGGGAGAGGACCCGGATGATGGCCGCATTGTTTACCAGGATGTCCAGCTTGCCGTACCTGGTCTCGGCAAGCTCTATGGCATGGAGCCAGCTATCATCGCTGGTCACGTCCAGATGAACGTAGGTAGCATCGCCTCCAGTCTCCTGCACCTCGGCCTCGACCTTCCTTCCCTCGTCGTCAAGCACATCACCGAAGACCACCTTGGCCCCTTCTTTAACGAACATCTTAGTCTCAACGGCTCCCTGGCCTCTCGCGCCCCCGGTGATGAGGGCCACCTTGCCATCCAGTCGTCCCATATCTGCATACCTCCTTATGGCGCGGGTGAGCAACACAATGTCCACGCAGAAGGATATATTACCGGCCCAAGAGGGTCAAGCCTCGGTCAGGTGCCGCTCCCATTCACCCTTTCCGTTAGAGGCCGCCAGTCTCGTTCAGTATCCTGGCCACCTCTTTGGAGTGGTAGCTAATGATGATGTCGGCGCCGGCGCGCTTTATAGCGGTGAGTATCTCCAGGGTCACCCGCTCTTGATCCAGCCAGTCGTTGGCTGCGGCAGCTTTCACCATGGAGAACTCGCCGCTGACGTTGTAGGCTGCGATGGGGTGGTTGAACCGCTCTTTGGCCCTGGCTATAACGTCCAGATAGGCCAGAGCGGGTTTCACCATGACAATATCAGCGCCTTCCTCGATGTCCGTCTCAATCTCCCGCATAGCCATGCGCCAGTTGCCGGGGTCCATCTGGTAGCTCCTCCGGTCGCCGAATTGGGGGGTGGACTCGGCGGCAACCCGGAACGGGCCGTAGAAGGCGGAGGCGTATTTGGCGGCGTATGCTATGATAGGCACGTCCTTGTACCCGCTCTCGTTCAAGCCGGTGCGTATAGCGGCAACCTGTCCGTCCATCATCGCGGATGGCGCTACCACGTCGGCGCCGGCCAGCACGTGGGAAAGGGCCGTCCTGGACAGGAGCTCGAGGGTCTTGTCGTTGTCAACCCGGTCATCTCTTACAACCCCACAGTGGCCGTGGTCCGTATATTCGCAGAGGCAGACGTCGGTGATCACCAGAAGATGTGGGACCGCCTGTTTGATGACCCTTATGGCCTCCTGGATAATTCCCTGCTCGTCGTAGGCCTCCATGGCCAGGGGGTCCTTGGTCTGGGGTATACCGAAGAGGAGGACGGCCGGGATGCCCAGCTCGGCCACTTCCGTAACCTCCGCCAGGAGGTGGTCCAGCGAGAGATGGTAGCAGCCCGGCATAGGCTCAATCTCTACTCGAATATCTCGTCCGTGAGTGACGAAAATCGGATAGATGAAATCACTGGTGGAAAGGCGAGTCTCCTGGGACAGGACTCGCAGAGACTCAAGCTCCCTCAATCTCCGTAGACGAACTTGGGGAAAGATCGCCATTCTAACCTACCTCCTTGGGCATAGAGTGTTCCCTCATGGCGCGCACCAGCCCAGGGATGGTGTACTCCTGAGCTACAATATCCACTTGAAGACCCAATTCCCGGGCGGTCCTTGCCGTTATGGGGCCGATGCAGGCTACCTTGGCCCCCTGAAGTAAAAGCCCGTTTCCGTCCAGAATGTCCAGCAGGTTGCGGACCGTAGATGAGCTTGTAAAGGTGACCATATCTATGTTGCCCTCTCCGAGCAGACTCAGTGCCTTCTCCCGTGAGTCCTGGGGCACGACGGTGCGATAGACGCATACCTGCTCGACCTGTGCCCCCAAACGAGCCAGGCCGTCGGCAAGATCCTGACGGCCTATGTCGGCCCGGGGCAGAAGAACACGAGCACCCTTCAAGCCCAGGGGTTCCATACGCTGAACAATCGCCTCTGAGACGTATTTCTCGGGCACTAGGTCGGCCACTATACCGCACCGTGCCAGGGCCTCTGCCGTGGCCGGGCCTATGGCGGCGACCTTCACGCCTCCGAAGGTCCTGGAGTCGCGTTTCAGAGCTTTCATTCTGCCGAAGAACGCCTCCACGCCGTTGGCGCTGGTGAAGATAACCCAGCTATAGGAGTGCATAAGAGTAATAGCGCTGTCCAGATGGGCATAGTCGTCCACGTCCGAAAACTCGATGGTTGGCAATTCGATAGGCTCGGCCCCCTCCTCGGCCAGCATCTCAGACAGTACGGACATCTGGATACGAGAGCGAGTGACCAGGACTCGCTTGCCGAAAAGGGGCTTCTTGTCAAACCAGCGTACCTCTTCCCGAAGGTCCACCACCGGTCCAATGACCGCCACTACCGGGGGACATAGCCCGGCATCCACGCCCCGTCGGGCTATGTCCTGCAGCGTGCCAGTCACGGTACGTTGGTAAGGCTCCGTGCCCCAGCGCACCAACGCAACGGGTGTGGATGGTTCCATGCCCTCTTTGATGAGCGTACCGGTTATGTTCTCCAGAGCGCTCCATCCCATCAGGACCACCAGCGTGCCGCCGCTTCGAGCCAGAGCACCCCATTGAACGGACGGCTCGTCCTTGTCGGGGTCTTCACTTCCACTGACCACAGTGAAAGAGGAGGCCATGTTCCTGTGAGTCAGGGGTATGCCGGCATAGGCAGGGGCGGCGACGGCCGAGGTCACACCCGGCACCACTTCAAAGGCGACCCCCGCCAGGGCAAGAGCTTGAGCTTCTTCGCCCCCGCGTCCAAATACGAAAGGGTCACCGCCCTTGAGTCTGGCGACCACCTTGCCCTCCAGGGCCCTCTCCACGATGTAACGGTTTAGCTCCTCTTGCTCCATAGCCCGTTGGCCGGGGCCTTTGCCCACGTAGACCAACTCAGCCCCCATTCCAGCCCTGCCCAGTATGCGCCGGTCCACGAGACGGTCGTATACGACTACTTCAGCCTTCTGAAGACGGCTGAGTCCTTTCACCGTTATCAGGCCGGGGTCTCCCGGCCCTGCACCTATCAGGTAAACTATACCCGGCAATTTGCTTACACACCAACTAGTGAGTCATCAGTTCAGCTACGTCCTGAGAAGGGCGCCCGCACCGCTCTCGATAAGCTGGCGATGCGCGTCCTTAGCCAACCCATGAGGGTCACCGGCCCTGCCCTGTACCCTGGTCTTGAACACGCTGCTGGCATCGGGAGAGGACAGGAAGGTGGTTAACACCATGTTATCACCTTCGAGCAAGGCATAGGCCCCAACGGGAACCTGGCATCCTCCACCCAGAGCCTCCAGAAAGGCCCGTTCCGCGGTGACCGCGCACCTGGTCTGCCGGTCTTCGACGGCGGACAGTAGGGCCAGCATGTCCTCGTCGTCGTCACGCACTTCTACGGCCAGCGCGCCCTGGCCGGGGGCAGGTACGAAGTCATCGGTAGAAAGGTACTCGGTAACTTCTCCTTCAAGACCCACACGCATGATTCCGGCGGCGGCCAGAACAACACCGTCGTACTGGTCTCCCGCTGCCTTTCGCAGCCGCGTGTCGACGTTGCCTCTTATGGGCAGCACCTCAACGTCCCTGCGGAGAGCCATAAGCTGGGCCGCGCGACGGGGACTGCTGGTGCCAATCCTGGCCCCGGGGGGAAGCCGGACCAGGGGGCAATCCCATCGGTCCACCAGAACATCCCTCGGGTCACGGCGCTTGCACACCGCACCTATGGTCAGGCCGTCGGGGAGATAGGTGGGCATGTCCTTCAAGCTGTGGACGGCCATGTCCAACTTCCCGTCCAGGAGGGCCCTTTCTATCTCCTTGACGAAAATACCCCGTCCCAGACTCGCCAGGGGTGCCTCAGATGAGACATCGCCGACGGTGCTAATAGTGCGCACCTGAAAGTCAACGTCGGCGTGGACGGCCCGGAGCTTGTCCAGGACTTCATCCGTCTGAAGCAATGCAAGGCTGCTGCCCCTTGTGCCCACAAGGGCACGTCTATTTGCGCTCTGCAGGGCCATCAGGACGACACCTTTGCCCCTTCCTGACCGCCCGCAATGAGCATGGACATCAGCTTATCGAGAGCATCCTGTGACCTGCCGGCTTCCACAAGGGCCACCAGGTCTGTGGTGATGCATTCCTGCCAACGGTCGGGATGGACCTCCATGCCCCGGCGCTTGACCTCTTTTCGCGCAGAAGACAGGATTTCGGCAAGAGAGGCGTAGCCAAGCGCCTCGCTGTGTTCCAGGGACTCCCTCAGCTTGCGTGCAAGAGCCGGACTGGCACCGCCGGTGGATATGGCCATTGTGACTTCGCCACGCTTCAAGACCGAAGGGGCAATAAAGGTACACAAGGGGGTGTTATCAACCACGTTGAGGATAACCTTTTCCGTTTCAGCCTCACAGGCTATGGCCTCGTTGACCTTCTGCTGGTCGGTTGCGGCGATGGCCAGAAAAACTCCCTGCAAATCGCCCTGGGAATACTCCCTGGGAATCCACTCCAACTCACCTCTGCCCGCCATCTCCTCAATGCCGGGAGTAACCTCCGGGCTTATGACCGTTACCTTGGCCCGGCACTCCTGAAGGCTCCTGATTTTGCGCTCGGCCACCTCTCCGCCGCCTATAATGACGCATGACCTCCCCTTCAGGTCCAGAAATACGGGATAATATGCGGGCATCACCAATTTCCTTACTCGTCCTGCTCAAGGCAGGCCTAAACGAAGTACCTGACACGGGTCTTTTTGTATTCGCGGGTGCTGTACAGAAGCAAGTGTTCGGTTACTCCCGTAGCTTCGGAAATCTCACCGACCACCTCTTCGCACCCTTCCTTGGAGGTGGCGTGAATCATGGTGAAGTGAGTATAGGGCCAATCTGGGAAGGTTGGACGCTCGTAGCAATGTGTCACGGCGGGGTGTGCGGCCATCTTTTTCCCCACTTCCTCGGAGCGCTCCGGAGGCACTTTCCACACTCCCATGCCGTTCGCCATGAAACCGGCTCTTCTGTGATGCAGGACGGCGCTGTAGCGGCGCATGATTCCCCGCTCCTCGAACTCCGCGGCAACGTCGAAAAGCTCCAGGTTGGTCACTCCCAAACGTTGGGACATGTCATCGAAGGGCCTGGGAATCATGGGAAGGTCTTCCTGAAGCTCACGGATGGCCCGTATGTCGAAATCGTTAAGAGTGACAGGAACGTTCCAGTTCTTCAGCTTTGCCTCGTCATTATACCCGTCGGGACTGTAATACTGGTAGGCCGCGCCCTTCTCCTTCACCATGTCAAAGTTGACCCCTATCTTGAAAAACCGGATGGTGGGCATGACCCGGACGGATTCGGCGCCCGTCTCCCCGGCCATACGGTCCACGGTCGTCTCAATGCTGTCTCCGGGCGGCACTGCAAGGGTGAACCACAGGTTATAGAAAGACCCCTCCCTAGCGTAGTTGTGGCTCACCCCGGGATGCTCGTTAATCTTCAGCGCACCGCCATGCAGTTTGCGAGGGTCGTAGGCCATAGCCACCAGGCTGGTCTTGTAGCCCAGGCGTCGCGTATCGAAGATGGCGCTAATCTGCCTTACCACGTTATCCCTGCGGAGGGCGTCCAGACGGTCAATCACTTGCTCTTCACTTACCCCAAGGCTGTTGCCCAACTCTTCGTAGGGCTGCTCAACCAGTGGGAATTTCGTCTGTATTATGTTAAGCAATTCCCGGTCTGTCAGGTCCATTCCAGGCATGGATGTTCCTCCCGCTATTGTCCTAGTCCCGCCCTGAACCAAAAATGGGGGCGAAGCTTATGGCTTCCCCCCGTATTTCCACTTTCCGGCTCTAGAATCCCTCAGAGACAAGCAATGACGATGACAAGTTGGAACCTCAAGGCACAGCCCAACTCTCTACACTGCAATGTGTGTAATGTAAAGGTTAACATAGGAGCCTGAGGGGGGTCAACACACTCGGCTCACCACGGTTATTGTGTTCTGCCAAGATTATCGGGATAATACGAGTTGTCATAGTTAGCCTGCACAAGGACACCTGTAGCACCCCAATTCGCCAACAAGGAGCGAGTATGAAATACATTATGATGGGTCCACAAAAGGTCTCTGCCGTAGGCCTGGGAGCATGGCAGTTTGGCGAACCCGGCTGGGGATGGGGAAAGGAGATCCAGCATGAGGATGCGCTGCGGATTGTCCATCGTGCCATTGAGCTAGGGATTAACTTCTTTGATACTGCGGCGGTATATGGCAACGGCCGGTCGGAGGAGATACTCGGTGAGGCATTGGAGGGACGCCGGCATGAGGTAGTAGTAGCAACCAAGGTGGCCCCACCCCTGAAGCCCGACCGGGTCAAGTGGGCCGCGGAGCGCAGCCTGCGCCGCCTGAACATGAGCAGTGTGGACCTCTATCAGCTACATGCACCTGACAACAGCGTTCCCATTGAACAGACCATGGACGCGCTGCGGAAGCTTATGAGCGAAGGCCAAATCCACCAGGTGGGCGTGAGCAACTTCGGCCCTAGCCAGTGGCGGCGCGCCGAGGCCGCCCTTGGCAGCCCGGTCATCTCCAACCAGGTGGAATACCACCTTCTGGAGCGTCGTTATGCCAACGGGCTTCTCCCTCACGCTCACCAAGAGGGACGGGTCATTATTGCCTTCAGCCCGCTTGCCCAGGGACTTCTCAGCGGCAAGTACGGCTCCGGTAATATACCTGATGACCTGCGGGCCAACTTCGGCATCTTCAATCGGGACAACTTGCGGCGGGCGCCTGCCATCGTAGATGTCCTGAGCTGCGTGGGCCAGCAATACGGAGCGACCCCGTCCCAGGTGGCCCTGGCATGGCTACTGAGGGACCCCAAGGTAATGGTCATCCCGGGGGTCCGCAGCGTCGAACAGCTAGAGGCCAACGCCGCTGCCGCCGATTTGGAGCTTTCCGAGGAGGATGCCCGCCGTATTGATGAGGTTTCCATGGACTGATACGCCCCATAATACATCATACCTGCTTCAGGTCAGCTTCAGGACCCTACGGGCATTCTCCAGGAGGAATTTCGGTAGCACCTCATCCCTCATTGACAAGGCCTCCATTCCCTGTAGCCATCGGTCGGGCGTTATGTACGGGTAGTCGGAGCCAAAGAGGACTTTGTCTTGAAGACGGGTGTTAGCTTCTCTGACAAGAACCTCCGGAATGAACCGGGGCAGCCAACCCGACAAGTCAAGGAAAACGTTGGCTTTATGAAGGGTAACGGCTATCTGTTCATCGGTCCAGGGCCAGGCCGGGTGAGCCATGATTACGGTGAGCTCCGGGAAGTCGGCGGCAACGTCATCTATGCAGGGTATGGGAGCGCTGTACTTCAGCTTCAGCCCAGACCCGCCCGGCGTGCCGGCACCAGCCCCGGCAAAGCCCGAGTGGAACAGCACGGGTATACCAAGCTCAGAGGCCTTTTCGTACAGGGGATAAAAGTGGGTGTCATTGGGGAAGAAAGCCTGATGCACTGGATGCAGCTTGAGTCCCTTTAGACCCAACTCATTAACGGAACGCTCAAGTTCCAGCACCGCAGCCTTGCCCTTCCAGGGGTCAACGCTGGCGAAACCTACAAACTGTTCGGGGTAGCTTTTTACGATGCTTGCCACATAGTCATTGGTATCCGGCGGCTCGCCGGTAGATGTCTCAGTATCAACGGAGAATATGACTCCGAGGATGTCCACCTCCTTGTACTTGGCCGCCATATCTTCGGCATCATGGGGAGGGTCCGTGACCCGAAAGTACCTTTGTAGCTGTGCTTCAATGCCTATCTCAGGCAGACCCGGCTGGCGCGGCACGTGTACATGCATATCTATAGCTCGCATCTTTATCTGACCTCCTGTAACAAACAATTGCCCTCAAAAGCCCGAAGTGCCTATTCGGTCGTCCCCCCAAATTATAGCGGAACCGCGTCCGTCAAGTCAGAGGCCGGTCCGTTTGCCTTGCCGGATGCGTGATTCCCATACTCGCTCCATAGGCGCTCAGCGCGGCTGGCCCATTGGATCTGTCGGGAGGGAGGGGAGGTCATGGAGACTCCTGTTGAGCGGCTTCTAACAGACGTCGCAACTGGGGCAGCAGGTTCGGGATGGCATCCCGAATTATGGACCATATAGCGCTGTCACTGATGTGTAAGTAGGAATGGGCCAAGCGGTTGCGAGTTCCTACAATAGCTCGCCAAGGAATATCTGGAAAGGACTCGCGCACTTCGAGTGGGATATGGGCAGCCGCCTCACCAATCAGTTGGATATTGCGCAGAGTGGCGTCATAAGTAAGGCCATCGGCTATGAAAGCATCTCGGTCCAGTCCATCGGTATACGACAAGACCTTCTCACAGAAATCCAGCATATCTTGAACGTAGAAATGCCATTCGCGACCTTCGTGCTGGTCATTAGACATTTATCGCGTCCCTCTCCACATACGGACGTATCTCGGCACGTACATTCTCGTTAGTTGCCAGGTCCACCGGTCGCCCCAACAAGTCCTCCAGGTAGAATTGAACTCCGAAATAGTTTTGCCAGCTTGGAGGCACGTCGAACCGGACCAGGATGTCCACGTCGCTCTTGTCGTTGGCCTGGTCCCTGGCAAAGGAACCGAACAGGGCAAGCCCGGTTATGCCGAAACGCTCCGCAAGAGCCGGCTTGTGAGCCCTTAGAGTGTTGAGGACTTCATCTCTGTTCATAGGTCATCGGCGTGGCTGGACTCGTTGGACTTCGCGTTGGGGATGCCGGAGGAATCTCGGTCAACTAGAACCATACCACCATCACTTCAGCCGTTCAACCTGTCGCTCCAAGAATCACCTGCACTGTACAAATCTCACCCATTATGTTAAGATTTTCACAAGTGGTAGGGTGCGCCAGGATTATAAGTAGGATTAGGTTATGGGGCGTCACCCGCAGGTGTATTCCGCTCCCTCACCTGTTCCCGGCCCTCCCACCAGACCACACCATCGGAGGTAACACCCATTCTCGGCACACTAATTCGTAAACTCAACGGCATCTTGACCACCAACAACCCAAAAGTATCACCATCACCACCCACCGGTCCCCCTGCCAACGACGGCCCTCCGGCAAAACCCGTTCCCATTCAGGAGAGCAAGCCGCAGGATGCATCGGGTTCCCCCTCACGAGCCTCGAAATCGTCACCCAGACCCCCTCACCCCAAGAAGCGCCGCCCGTCCCGGTCAACAGCTTCCTCACCCCAACCCCGGCACGAGCAGCTATCATTTGGTGCGCTTCCCGTATCGGCAGCGATAGGGCGCGCATTAGAGAACATGGGATACACGGCTCCTACGGCCATTCAAGAGGAGATAATCCCCCTGGTACGAGCAGGGAAAGACGTGGTCGGCCAGGCCCAGACAGGCACCGGTAAGACCGCAGCTTTCGGTATTCCCCTGGTGGAAGCTATGAACGGAGACATCCACGAACCCCAGGCCCTGGTTCTGACGCCCACCAGGGAGTTGGCGGTGCAGGTCAGGGGCGAGATTTCTCGCCTGGGGCAGTTCTGTGGCATACGCGTGGTGGCGGTCTACGGAGGACAGGCTATGAGCCGCCAGATGACGGCTCTGAATCGTGGTGCCCACATCGTCGTGGCCACCCCCGGTCGCCTGATAGACCACATGGGACGCGGCACCATTGATATTAGCAAGGTCCGGTTTGTGGTCCTGGACGAAGCAGACCAGATGCTGGACATCGGCTTCGCCGAGGATATGGAATACATTCTCCGCTACACTCCTCGTTCCAGGCAAACCCTGCTTTTCTCCGCTACCATCCCGGGCCCGATAAAGCGGCTAGCGCAACGCTATTTGAGGGAGCCTTCCTGGGTCAGAATAGGGGGGGACGCCGAGCCGGTGGAGCAGGTAAAGCAGGTCTATTACGAGATAGCAGAAAGAGACTGTGCCTCCGCTCTTGATGAGCTGTTGCGACAACCCGGCCTAATCAGCCAAGCTCTAATATTCCGCAGGACCAAGGCGGGGGTTGACAGGCTGGTAGCCTATCTCCGAAGTCGTAGCTACGATGCCCAGGCCATCCACGGTGACATGCCCCAGTCCCATAGGGACGCTGTTATGACCCGTTTCCGGTCGAAGGACCTTCGCATCCTGGTCGCCACCAACGTTGCCGCGCGGGGGCTGGATATTCCGGCCGTGTCCCACGTCATAAACTACGACATGCCCGAAACTCTGGAGGAGTATATCCACCGCATCGGCAGGACAGCGCGGATGGGACGTACCGGAACAGCCATCACCTTTGTTTCCGAATGGGACTTCCAGGTGCTGGATATGATTCAGGCACACGTTGGAGACGATCTGTCACGAGCCAGCCTGGCCTCCTCCCACAGATAGCGGGCAAAGTACGCTTGCCATTTTCCTCACGTTCCCACAGGAGTCTGGGATTAGACTTGTAGTGGGCAACCGGTCTCCCAAGGGGTAGAAACATGGACGCCATCGAGAGCTTGAATCAAAATGTCACCGCTTGCACTAACTGTGCCCGCCTTGTGGAGTATAGACAGACCGTAGCCAGGGAAAAGCGGCGGATGTACCGGGAGGAAGAATACTGGGGCCGGCCCTTGCCCGGCTTCGGAGACCCGAAGGCACGGGTACTGCTGGTGGGTCTCGCTCCCGCAGCCCACGGAGGAAATAGAACGGGCCGCATGTTCACAGGCGACAGCAGCGGGGACTGGCTGTACGGAACCCTGCACAAGTTTGGCTTTGCCAGCCAGCCTACTTCACGCCACAGGGACGACGGCATGACAGTCCAGGACGTATACATCACGGCAGCCGTACGATGCGCTCCGCCTGCCAATAAGCCCCTTCGGGACGAGCTTATTGCTTGCAGGCCCTACCTGCTACGGGAGCTAAGCCTACTCAAGAGGCTCCAGGTAGTTGTGGCCTTGGGGAAAATCGCCTTTGACGCCTACCTGACGGCATGGGAATCCAGCGGCGCTCACGATTCCCGCCTGCCAACACCCCGGCCTCGCTTCGGGCACGGCGCTATCCATAGTCTTCCCAACGCCATTACCCTGGTCACATCGTACCATCCAAGCCGGCAGAACACCCAGACGGGGCGTCTCACCAGACCGATGTTTGAGGACATCTTCGCAACGGTCCGCCGGCTACTGACCAAGTCTGACGAGTAGGGACAGAATGTAGGGCCTGTGCCGCTAGGTACCGCTCTGTCGGGCCGTCTTTGGCGCTGCCGACATGAGCCTTGGCTCGCCCAGCATAAGGAAAAGGCAAGACCCTACGAGGTTGAGCACAATCAGCACCATAAATGGTATGTTATAGCTCCCTGTAGTATCGAACATGTACCCGGCGAACAGAGGCAGGGCTATCATGAATCCGTTCATGGGCACCATTGACATGCCCATGATGCTGGCGAAGGCGCGACGCCCGAAATAGATGCCCCGGATAGCCGTGGTAAGGGGAGACCGCCCCCCGAAGCTGATACCCAGAAGCACCCCAAAGAGAAAAGCCAACGGTGTACTGTTGGTGAGGAGGAGCACTCCAAGGGCTACGGATTGGAGTGCTGAGAACCCGAAAATCGCCATCCGTATGGGTAGACGGTCTCCTATGTAGCCGCCTACCAGATTGAATAGAGCGCCAACGCCCAGATAGGTAGAGACCACCAGCCCCACCGTCTGCAAGGGAAGGCCCCGGTCTAGGTTCAGCATAGAGCCAAGGTGCACCGATATGGTTACAATCACCGCGGACGAGCAAGCGTGGCCTATTGTCATCAGCCAGAAGGTCCGGGTCCGCAAGGCCTCCTGCCACGTCAGGCCGGGCGCATCTGAAGCGGGCTGTGATGTTCCCGTTCCTTCCGGGGTTGCCGATGCTTGGCTCCGTTGGATGCCATCGGGATATTGCCCGTAGTCCTCGGGCCGATTGCGTATCACCAGGGATATGGGCAGAGCGAAGAACATGATTACAGCACCTACGCCAGTAGACACGGCGCGCCATCTGTCAATGCCGAAGTGCTCGGGGTCTATGGACCAGGCCAGCAGCGGCACCAGCAATATCCCGCCTGCCGCAGACCCCGCCATAGCCCGGGACATAGCCGTAGCCCGCTTTCTGAGGAACCAGTTGTTCAGCACCGTCATCATGGGGAGCCACGTACCGAGACCCGCACCGGTGCTCACGATTATAAAGGCCAGGTAGAATTGCCAGAGATTCTGTATCTGGCCCATAAGTACGAACCCGCCCCCCAAACACAGCAGTCCGATGAGGACCATCCGCCGGGGGCCAAGTTTGTCTGTCAGATACCCTCCCAGTGGCCCCGTGACCGACCCCTCAACCCGGGAAAGGGAGAAAGCCAGGGACAGTTGCGCCCTGCTCCACTGGAACCTGGTCTCCAATACCGGGAACCAGGCGGTCAGGCCGTAGAAGAGGGGCACGGAGGCCATAATCATTACCGTAGTGGCCGCGCCTACAAGCCACCAACCGTAGAACGTGCCGCGCACGTGCCTCAGAGGGTTAATAATCTCTCTTACGTCTGCCAACTAGGGCACTCGCTCCATAACATGACATTACCACAAAATTACCACAAACAACCTCCCGGCAGTCCCGTCCTGCTCACCCGATAGGAAGGCTGGGCAGAGGGAAAGGGGCGTGGTATAGCCCTCCCAATCATCAATCGCTTTCCCGTGCGCCCATGCGGGTGGGTGTAGTATCTCTGGGCGGCGACAGCGGCTTCGGCTCGCCCAGCAGCAAGAACAGACTTGAGCCAAAGAAGCTCACTATGGCTATGGTGATGAAGGGTATATTGTAGCTCCCGGTGGTGTCATACATATAGCCGGCGAAAAGAGGCGCTCCCAGCAGGAGGGCGTTCATCGGTATCATTGACACGCCGGTGATGCTGGCGAATGACCTGCGCCCAAAGTAGACACCACGGATTGCGGTGGTCAGTGGGGTACGTCCACCGAAACCAATGCCCAGGAGTACGGCGAAAAGGAAAGCCAGATATGCACTGTCCGCCTGGAGAATGATTATGACAGCCACCGACTGGATGGCCGAGAACCCGAAAAGGGCCAGACGTATGGGCACTCTATCGCCAATGTAGCCACCTATGAGGGTGAACACAGCGCTTACGGCCGTGTATATTGACACAACCCACCCCACCGTTTGCAGGGGGAACCCTCGGTCCAGGTTGAGCATGGAACCCAGATGCACCGTCACGGTCACAATTACGATGGATGAACAGGCATGTCCTATGGACATCAGCCAGAAATCCCGGGTCCGAACAGCCTGCTGCCACGTGTAGTCAGGTTCCTCATAGGATGGCAGGTCAATCCCTCTGGCCACCGTCGTAGAGGTGGGTGGTCTCCCGTCGGGCAGGAGGCCGTAGTCCTCCGGCCTCCTACGGACCAGCAGGGAGATGGGCAGGGCCAGCACCATGACAATTATGCCGATAGCCGCGGATGCAAGTCGCCAGCGATCTGGGCCGAACTCTTCGGGGTTTATGGCCCAGGCCAGCAACGGCACGAACAGCACCCCGCCCACGTAGAAGCCGTCCATGGCTATCGCCATCGCCATAGACCGCCGTTGGATAAACCAGCTATTCAACACAGTCATCATGGGAAGCCAAGTGCCCAGACCGGCACCCATGCTAATGACTATGAATGCCAGGTAGAACTGCCAAAGCTCCTGTACCAGGCTGAAGAGTATGAACCCTCCCCCCAGGACCAGTAGACCGATAAAGACCATACGCCGGGGCCCCAGCTTTTCGATGAGATACCCCGATATTGGCCCCATTACGGAACCCTCCACGCGTGAAAAGGAGAAGGCCAAGGCCAGCTGTGTGCGGTTCCAGGCAAAACGGGTCTCCAATACCGGGAACCAGGCGGTCATGCCCTGGAAAAGGGGCACGGTGCCCAGGGCCATGACAAGGGCCGCAAGGCCTACCAGCCACCAGCCATAAAAGGTGCCCCGGACCAGTTTTAGAGGATTGATAAACTCACTCACCTGTAACGACGAGGGTCTTTGCCCAGCGATCCACCTATGCCAGCAAACGTCCCCATGCGCCCAACTCGCAGAAATAGGTGGCACGACGCTAATTCGGGCGCCTCAGCTCGATGAATCATAGCGGGGTTAGCCAGCATGGATTGCGCGGCTAGTACATATCATATTCTTCATGCCTGTGTTTAGCAACAGCCTATCCTACTCTGAATTCGGTGATACTCTTGACAAACACCCCCCACTATTGCAAACTTCAGTCTGTCTGAAATGTCTTTCACACTGCCGAGTATGCTGCCGCATCCGGTGTGTCTGTGGAGCGAAACTGGCATCTTTACAATTTACGGAGGCCGAATCAAATGACGACTGCACCGAACGTGACCGAAGAGTTTGTGGACGTGGCAGGGCTGAGAACTCAGATGTTCAAGGGAGGGAATGGAGCACCCCTACTGGTTCTTCATAATGAAGACGGCAATCCCGGGTGGATGCCCCATCACCAGGCATTGTCAGAACAGTTCACCGTGTATGCTCCTTCCCATCCGGGCTACAACGGCACGCCCCAGTCCTGGGTCAGTACCATCAACGACATGGCCCATTTCTACATCGGCCTCATGGAATCGCTTGGATTGGACCAGGCGTCCCTTCTTGGACACTCCATGGGAGGCTGGATAGCTGCGGAGATAGGCGCCATGAGTGCATCCAAGGTGAAGGGCATGGTCCTGTTGGACGCCCTGGGCGTCCGACCGAGAGAGGGCCAAATCGCCGAAATGTTCATGATAAGCCGGGAGCAGGTCCAGGAGATAAGCTGGCACGACATCACCAAGATGCCCGAAGCAGGTGAGCTGAGCCAAGAGCAACAAGAGATAGTATGGCGAAACAGGGAGATGTCCTCTCGCCTCCTGTGGAAGCCTTACATGCACAATCCCAACCTCCCGGAATATCTGAAACTTGTCCGCGTCCCCGCACTCGTGGTCTGGGGACGGCAGGACGCCATAGTTCCCGTTGAGTGCGGCGAGATTTACAACCAGTCATTGCGGGGTTCTTCCCTGAGTGTGATAGACAACAGCGGACATTCTCCCCACGTTGAGCAGCCCCAGGAGTTCCTGAACGTTACTGTGGACTTTCTGTCAAGGCTGTAATCGGGTATACTATATCCAATCACCAATACCAACAAGGAGGCGGTTATGGTTGACCAGCTAGCCCGACCCCATGACAAGGTAGAGGTATTCTGGTTCTCCGAACAGCCCTACGGCCACATCACCGACGAGACTATCGAGCCATACGCGTCCGGGCGCATGGGCTTCCCCAATACCCACTTCGACCCCGAGAAGGCCCACGTGCTGTACAACCAGTACCACGAACAGTACGCCCTAGCCGACGAGATGGGGTTCGACGGCATCATGAGCAACGAGCATCATTCCTCCTACTGGTGCATGAAACCCTCCGTCAACCTGGACGCCGCCGTCATCTCCAAGGTCACCAAAAGAGCCAAGATTGCCATGCTGGGGAACGTCATAGCCATCAATGACCCCATAAAAATGGCCGAAGAGATAGCCATGCTCGACTGCTATTCCGGCGGCAGGATTATCTCCGGCTTCGTGCGGGGTACGGCCGTCGAGAGCTTGTTAGGGGGCATTGACCCTACGGAGAACCGGGAGAGGTTTGAGGAGGCCCACGACTTAATCATCAAATGCTGGACCACACCGGGGCCGTTTAGATTCGAGGGAAAGCATTTTCAGTATCGGGTGGTGAATCCCTGGGTCCTGCCCATGCAGAAGCCCCGCCCGGACATCTGGTTCCCCGGGACCGGGAGTCCTGAGAGCGTGGTGTGGGCGGCCCAGCACCAGCACCCCTACATGAACCTTGGAGCGTTGGTGGACGTGACCAAGTGGCTGAAGCAGATTTACATAGACACCGCAGAGGAGACGGGGTTCACGCCGGGGCCCGGCCACTTCGGTTATCTTCTCCGCGCTCTTGTGGCCGACACGGACGAGAAGGCCATTGAGCTTGGACGCAACTTCATGTGGACTGAGGACCACCGCCAGAAAGGCCCCAGAGAGCACATGGACCCGCCCGGCTATCAGTCCCGCGAAGCAGTGAGAGTGAAGGCAACCCAGCCCGGCATCGGGATTGGGGGACTCCGAACGAAGAAGACCTACGAAGAGCTTAGAGAGCTTGACAACATTATAGTGGGGAGTCCTGATACGGTCATCAGAAAGCTGTCGGAGATTATAGACGGACTCAGCCCCGGCTACATCCATATCTACGGCAATGAAGGGCCAATGCCCCACGAGGATGTGATGCGCTCCATTCAGCTGCTGGGCCAAGAGGTGATTCCCGCTTTGCACGAAATCAAGCTCAAGCCCTGGATTTGGTAGATATTGGCCGCAGGGCATATCTGGCGCTCTGCCAGAGAGGTCAAGTGAGGCTTCACCACTCTAGTAGAGGCGCACATCTGTGCGCCTCTGTCGTCACAAAGGAGACGAGGGGTCATATCCATCCCCCTTGATAGATAAAGCCTGAATAAGTCGGAAACGGCGACCCGTCAACCCGTCATACTGGCGAAAAGCCTGCCCCGTACTTGATGCGGGGCCAGTATCCAGACTCTCCTAATCTTTGGATTCCGGCGCAGGCCGGAATGACGTTCTTAAGGGCTTACCTAGAGAAAGCCGGGTTTGGGAACATAGCTTCCTGACCCCAAATGTTCGTAAGGAGGCGGTTATGGTTGACCAGCTAGCCCGACCCCACGACAAGGTAGAGGTATTCTGGTTCTCCGAACAGCCCTACGGCCACGTCACCGATGAAGACGTCGCACAGTACGAGTCCGGGCGACTTGGCTTTCCCAACACCTACTTCGACCCCGAGAAGGCCCACGTGCTGTACAACCAGTACCACGAACAGTACGCCCTTGCCGATGAGGTGGGGTTCGACGGCATTATGAGCAACGAGCATCACGCATCCTACTGGTGCATGAAGCCCTCCGTCAACCTGGACGCCGCCGTCATTTCCAAGGTCACCAAACGAGTCAAGATTGCCATGCTGGGGAACGTCATCGCCATCAACGACCCCGTCAAGATGGCCGAAGAAATTGCCATGCTTGACTGCTATTCTGGCGGCAGGATTATCTCCGGCTTCGTGCGCGGTACGGCAGTCGAAAGTCTCCAGGGAGGTATAGACCCTACGGAGAACCGGGAGAGGTTCGAGGAGGCCCACGACCTCATCATCAAATGCTGGACCACACCGGGACCGTTTAGATTCGAAGGCAAGCACTTTCAATATCGGGTGGTGAATCCCTGGGTCTTGCCCATGCAGAAGCCCCGCCCGGACATCTGGTTCCCCGGGACTGGTAGTCCGGAAAGTGTGGTGTGGGCAGCCAAGCACCAGCATCCCTACATGAACCTTGGGGCCTTGGTGGACGTGACCAAGTGGTTGAAGCAGATTTACATAGACACTGCCGAGGAGACGGGGTTCACGCCGGGGCCCGGACACTTCGGTTATCTTCTCCAGGTGCTTGTGGCAGATACCGATGAAAAGGCCATCGAGATTGGCCGCCATTTCATGTGGACGGAAGACGGTCGTCAGAAGGGGCCCAGGGAGCATGTTGACCCGCCCGGCTATCAGTCCCGTGAGGGCGTCAAGGTAAAGGCGACCCAGCCCGGAATTGGGGCCGGAGGCCTCCGACAGAAGCGGACCTACGAGGAACTTCAGGCTCTCAATAACATCATAGTGGGAAGCCCGGATACGGTCATCAGGAAGCTGTCGGAGGTTGTAGACGGACTCAGCCCCGGCTACCTGCACGTCTATGGGAATGAGGGCGGAATGCCCCACGAGCATGTGATGCGCTCCATCGAGCTGATGGGCCAAGAGGTCATTCCCGCTTTGCACGAAATCAAGCTCAAGCCCTGGGTTGGATAGGGAGTCGCTCCCACAACCGCTATGGCTGAAAACAGTCTCCTACCCGGAGGTCTAAACCTGCCACTGCATGTATTTGTATTTGAGAGGGGAAATATATGGCACAGATGTCTGACCTGATTGATCAACAGGAGCCGCAGAGGCTGGCGACGGGATTTCAATTTACCGAGGGGCCGGTGTGGCACCCCGATGGCTACCTCCTGTTTAGCGATATTCCTCCTGGTATCATCTATCGCTGGACCCCTGGCGGCATTACGGCTTTCCTTACACCCAGCCGCCGGTCCAACGGCCTGATTTTCGACCGCCAGGGACGCCTGGTAGCCTGCGAGCACGACGGTAGGCAGGTCTCTCGCATGGCCGCCGACGGCCAGATGGTAACCGTGGCCGCCAACTATCAGGGTAAGCGTCTCAACAGCCCCAACGATATAGTGGAGCACTCCAGCGGCAGGATATACTTCACCGACCCCTACTTTGGCATTACAAAAGAGACCAGCGAACTCGGTTTCTTCGGTGTCTTCCGTGCTGACCCGGATGGCAAGCTTACACTGCTAATATCCGACCCTGAGACTCCCAATGGCCTGGCCTTCTCTCCCGACGAGTCCATCCTATACGTCAACGACACTTTCCGCCGTCACATTCGGGCCTTCGACGTGCAGTCCGACGGCTCCCTGACCAACGATAGAGTCTTCATAAACATGACAGGGGACGCCGATGGCCTACCTGACGGCATGAAGGTTGACCTTCAGGGCAACGTTTACTGCACCGGCCCCGGTGGGATATGGGTGGTCAGTCCTGGTGGGGACCATGTCGGCACTATTGGATTTCCTGAGACACCGGCCAATCTGGCCTTCGGCGGTCAGGACAACCAGACCATCTATGCAACGGCTCGGACATCATTATACAGCGTGCGCACCAAGGTTCCCGGCATCAGGACATATTAATAGCTATGAACTGAACCTTGCGATTCACCAGCTGTAGTTCTCATCTTCTGCTCACGAAAGTTTCACCCACGGACTCGCTGTCGCAGCCAGGAGCAGAGGATGTCCACACAAACCACCAGGATAATGTACCAGATTAGCAGCAGAGCCACATCGGTGTAGTGGAAAAAGCTCATGCTCAGTCGGAAGTCGTGGCCCAACCCGCCTGCGCTGACAAACCCCACCACGATGGTGGTGCGTATCACCACCTCCCACCTGTATAGCAGATAGGTGATGAACTGGGGAAGCACCTGGGGCATGATAGCGTAGGCCAACATCTGGAGGCTACCGGCCCCCGAGGCCCGCAGAGCACGTGCGGGGCGGGTGTCCAGGTCCTCAACAACCTCCGCAGAGAGCTTGCCCAGTATCCCGTAGTTGTGCAGCCCCAGAGCAATGGCGCCGGGCAATATGCCGGGGGACAGGAAAAAGACTATTATCATCGCCAATACCAACTCAGGGACACCCCGCGTAAAGATGAAAACACCCCTGACAAGGAAGTACATGGCCCTCAACCCTGCCGACCCACGACGAGTAGGAGACAGTTCACCCATAGCCACGTTGCGTGCTGCGGGCAAGAAGGTGAGCAGGACCCCTATGCCTGCGAATCCAATAGCCAGAACGCTCATGGCTAACGTCTCATAGGCCAGCTTCCCGGTATGGCCCCACCTGTCAAGTTGCAGGAAGGCCGCCCTCTCCTCCGTCCCTTTCCCGGCGAGCTTCCCGATGAATCCACCGGCATCCTTCCAGGTCTCGCCGGAGAATAGCTTCTCGAAACCGCTATCCCCTCCCCACAGGATGAACCCCCATGAGGCGCAGGCCAGAAGGATAAACCCAATGACGGAAAGCCCGACCACGCCGATGGGGGGCCGGGCGATAGATACTTGTCCATCTGGAGCAGGCTGGCGGTCGGCGTCCGTGCTCATGACACCAGTCTCCGCCGTACCACGGTACTCCAGGAGTCCACTAGCACAATCAAGGCCACAAGAAAGAGGAGGAGGGTCCACACCTGACCATACAGCAAGTCGTCCAGGGACAACTGTATCTGGTAACCCAGCCCTGCAATGCCAACGAAACTCATAATAGCAGCGGCACGGATAGCGCACTCGAACCGATAGAAGGAGTAGCTAAGCATGTCCGGGATAGCCATGACGAGCCTGCCGTAGAGCAATACCTGCCATTCGGATGCGCCGGAGGCCCTCAGGGAGCGCAAAGGAGCTTCCGGGACGTCGTTGAGAATCTCCGAGTAGATTCGGCCCAGAATGCCGCCGTAGGGGATGGCAAGAGCCAGAATGGCCGCCATGGGAGAGAGACCTATTGCAGCAACGAAGAGCCAGGCCCATACCAGTTCGTGGATGGACCGTGTGAAGGCAAGGAACCCCCGGGTGCCCAGGACTACCGGAGTTCGCACCTTCCTTGACCTTGCCAGCGTACCTGAGGCGATTATTCCCAGTGGAAGCCCCAAGGCAACGGCCAGGGTAATCCCGGCCACCGCATAGGCGACGGTGTACAAACAGGCTTCCAGGGCAAGCTTCAGAAAGAACGGGGAAAGCTCGATATTGCCGAGTGCACCAAAAAACTCCAGGGCGGATTCGGCACCCCCGGTTTGCACCAGCGGACCCTTCCAATCAACCGCAGATAAACTCCAGGCGAGAGCTCCCACCAGCAGCAAGGTCAGGAGGCCCCTGCTCTCCAGAAAGACCGGCCTAGCCCTCAACTCTCAGACCCGCGATATCATATAAGGCATCCAGCATATCATCGGTCACGTCGTCAACTGGCAGGTCAAACTGAAGCTCTCCGTTTCGGAGCCCAATAGCCCTGGAGAAGTAGGTGCGGACAAGCTGAGTTGAATGAAGGCTCGTCACCAGTGTCTTCCCGGACTCACGAGCTATATCGGTCAGAAGGCGCATGAGGTCCTCCGCCCTGGCTGGGTCCAAGGAGGCCACCGGCTCATCGGCCAGAATCGCTTTCGGAGTCTGCACCAACAGCCGAGCCATGGCCACTCGCTGCTGCTCACCGCCCGATAGTCTGGAAGTCCTCTCATATAGCTTATCGGCGATACCCAGCTTCCCCAGGGCGTCCACTGCCAGGTGGCGTTCCCTTGGGGAGACGAGCGAAAACAGGGAACGCAGAGTGCCCCACTGACCCAGCCTTCCGGCCATGACGTTGTGCATCACTGAAAGGTGAGGCACAAGGTCGAACTGCTGATGTATGATCCCTACAAGGCTGGCGAGCTCGCGTCCCGGCCGCAGGCTGCTCAGGGGACGGTCATTGATGAGGATGCTTCCCTGGTCGGGCTGGATTACCCCGCCCATGATGTGAAGCAGCGTGGTCTTGCCGCTGCCGCTGGGACCCAGGATGGCGACCCGCTCTCCTGAACGTATCTCCAACGAAATCGGAACGAGCGCCACGGACCGAGGATATGATTTCTCCACACCCTCAAGCAGGAACATGGGCCTGTGACCGTTGGTAGAGTTAGTCATCTGATAATATCCAGATTCCTTGCTACTTCTTCGATATTCCGGTAGTTGTCGTTGCTGCTCTCTATAAAACTGTCCGTCTGGAACATATCCAGAATCTCCTTTTGCTCCGAGTCCATCGCCAGCAATGCGGCCTGCACCCTGCCAGTGAATCCATCCCCGAAAGTCTCGTCCAAGTCCCCTCTTATGCTCCAGTTGTAATTGTAGTAAGCCGGAGTTGTGTAAATCACCCGGACCTTGGAAGTGTCCACCCTGTTCTCCGCCACCGCCTTCTCCCAGACCGCCTCACTCAGCGCCCCCGCCTGGAACGTCCCTCCTTCCACCAGCTTCCAGGTCTTGTCATGGGAACCTGAGTAACCGGGAGCGCCCTGGAAGTCCTTTTCTGGGTCTATTCCAGCTTGAAGAAGGGAGTACCGGGGCATAAGATGGCCCGAGGTGGAACTTTCGCTGCCGAAGGTAAAGGTCTTACCCTTGAGGCCATCCAGGCCCTCTGTGCCCGGTTCGCTTTGTGAAACGAAAACGGAATGAAACCCCGTGTCCCGTGGGCGTTGAGCGATGGCCATAGCACCCGGAGCCACTGCCCTGGCCTGGACCCCCGTGAGCGCTCCGAACCAGGCCAGATGGACATCGCCTTTCTCGAAAGCAGTCACCAGGGCGGCGTAGTTCACACTGGGCACATATTCCACCTTTACCCCCAACTCCTCGCCCAGATAATCAGTAACCAGGCCGAATCTCCGATTCAACGTAGCGGCCTCCTGGTCGGGAATGCCTCCTATGGACAGGACTTCGTCCGGTGAATCGCCGTCCCCACCGCAGGAGACCAGCACCAGCATAGCCACGAGTGAGGAGACAAGAAGGAGCCATACCAGATATGATTTGCTGAGACCGATGGCCGAGGTCATGGCGGTCAATCGCCTGATAATTGACAGCTGGTACATGCACGCGCTCTCCTAGGCAAACAATTATTCTGTGAAATGCAAGGTTGCACACGGGCGGCTGAGGCAAGTCCCATGCAGCACTCACGGTGTGCAAGCCCGGCGGGAACAGGAGGGCGCGCTGGGGGTCTTACTGTGGGGGGTAGCTAACCTTCGAGATGACGCTACGCTGATGAAGACGGGGAACGAAGACTCACCCGGACCGGACGCCGACAGAGGCACCCTCCGCCTCTAACCAGGCATCCGCTCAGGTGAAGCCCGTGTGGAATCTTTGGGGTACGAACATGTCGAAAGTATGTTAACGGATGATATTCAGCATTGTCAATACTGACCCCAGGGTCTTCTTCAAAAGCCCCCACGATTCGCCGCTATTGACCTTCCATTCCAAAGGGAGTACAGTACAGCCTTGTAATCATACTTGAGGAATAAGTGCTTGCATCCCTATTTGCCAAGGGGGAAACGCTATGAAGTTCGGATTGATGTACGAGATTCAGATTCCGGAACCCCACTATCCAGGCATCGAATATGACCGCTACAAGCAGGTCATGGCCCAGGTGGAGCTAGCCGACGACGTTGGATTTGATTATTTCTGGACGGTTGAGCACCACTTTCTCAAAGAGTTCTCCCATTGCTCCGCACCCGAAGTCCTTTACGGAGCCATCTCCCAGCGTACCAAGAGAATACGCATCGGGCACGCGGTGACGCTGCTTCCTTATCGGTACAATCACCCCATTCGCGTCGCCGAGCGGGCGGCGGTGCTGGACATAGTGAGCGATGGCCGCATGGACCTTGGCACCGGCAGGTCTACCACGTTAATAGAGATGGGGGGCTTCGAGATTGACCCTGAGGTGACCCAATCTCAATGGGAAGAGGCCGTCACCATTATTCCCCGCATGTGGACAGAGGACCCCTTCTCCTACGAGGGCCACTATTTCAACATTCCATCTCGTTCCGTCATACCCAAGCCGGTACAGAAACCCCATCCGCCTCTCTGGGTGGCTTGCAGTCAGCCCACCAGCTTCAAGCGGGCCGGACAGATGGGGTTGGGGGCCTTGTGTTTCAACCTGGGAGGGTATGAGCAAATGGAAGAACGAGTAGCCATGTACAGGGAGGGGGTGAAACAGGCCCACCCTGTCGGCGCGTTCGTGAACGACCAGATAGCGGCCCTATGCCTGACCCACTGTGCGGAGAACGACGAGGAGGCCAGAGAGGTCGCCGGACCGGAAGGCGTGTGGTTCGTAGATAAGTCCACGGAGCTTTATCGCCCCTGGCACGAGCAGGGCGTGAACGTGCCTGACTCATACAGATTTGCCGTGGGCGCGGTGCAGGAGGAACGGACTCACAAGGTTGCCGAGGACCACATAAACAACGGCGCCTTCGCCATGGGCGACCCGGACACGGTAATCAAGGTGATGAAGAAGTACCAGGAGGTAGGGATAGACCAGGTGTTGTGCTTCATGCAGATGGGCAACCTGGCCCACTCAAGGGTCATGGACTCCATCAAGCTCTTCGGAAAGTACGTCATCCCCTACTTCCGGTAGGGTGCTTCAATCAGCCGGTGCGGTGAAAGCGCCCTGGTTGGTGGCTTCGCGAAGAACGTCCTCCAGCATTACCACCCTCGGCCCGTTGTCATTCACCACCACCTCTACCTCCTGGCCGGGCAGAACGCTGAACTCCCGCTCACCGTCCAGGGCGATAGTGCATGAGCTACGGTTTACTTTTACCCGCTCGCCCAGGGGCAGGACTCGCCATTCCTCAATGGGCACCGCCCTGACCATACCCGGAGCCACAGGGGCCACCACAGACGTGCCGCCGTTGCCGGGACGAAAGTACAACCCGGCATCGTCCGTAATCGAAAGGGGATGAAGTCTAGCACCGATGGAGGAAAGGCCTATACTGGCCGGCTCGGCGCGGGTGAGGAACACCTCATGTATGGTGTCCATGTCCCAGATGGCCCTGGTCGCCACGAACCGTTCCTTGGAAACGGCCAGGTCCACCAGCGCCAGGTCTCGGTAGTTCCCATTCAGATACACTTCTATCCTCTTGCTGGTGACTGTGACCTTTTCCAGGTCTACCAGGCCTCGTGCCACTACGCCGGCTGCCAGCCCTGCAAGGGTGCCCTCCATCATGGTGGGGAAGACATTATTGGTCCCCGTTGATATGGGGACCAGGGGAACCCGGCCACAACCTTTTGCCACGGCCCGGTTAGTGCCATCGCCGCCCAGCGTAACCAGGCATCCCACCCCGATCTCCTCCATCATGGCCGCAGCCCGTACCGAGTCCTCGGTGGAGCCGAATACGGGCATGTCTAGCACTTCCAACTCCAGGGAAAGTTGAGCGTCGTCCCGCGCCCTCTGGCAGAGGCGAGACGGGTCTGGCAGGACAACCGCCCGGCGCAGTCCCACGGCTTCCATGCCCAACAAGACCCGGCGTACTATGTTGGCTTTTTCCCAATCGGGCACTACCCTGCCGTGAGCCACCAGGCGACGGATGTCTTTGCTCGCAGCGGGATTCGCGATGATGCCAACTGCGTCCAAGGCAAGTCTCCTCGAAATTTGTCCATAGAGCCAAAGGGACACGAAGAACTATTCGGTCAAACACGTCCGTGTACCTGTGACTAATCCGGACTTGATGGAGCTAGACGGGGGCGACCATCCACCAGGGGTCCTCCAGGTGCCCCCTCAGTATGCGCAGAAACTCCGCAGCCGGCGCTCCATCTATCACCCTGTGGTCGAAAGTGAGGCTAAGGTACATCATAGACCGTTTGGCTATCTCGCCATTATGAACGGCGGGCTTCTCAACTACCCGGCCAACCCCGAGGATGCCGATTTGGGGCGGGTTTATTATGGGAGTGAAAGCGTCTACCCCGTATGCCCCCAGGTTGGTGATGCTGAAGGTAGCTCCCGTGACATCGTCGTAGGACGCCTTTCCTTCGCGGACTCTGTTCGCTAGCTCTCGGGTCTCTCTGGCTATCTCTGCGAGTCCCTTCTCGTTGGTTTGGCGTATGGTAGTTACTATCAGGCCTTCCTCAAGGGCCACGGCCACCCCCACGTTGACCTCCGACACCAGTTCTATTTCGTCCTCCCGCTGGATGGCGTTCATCCGGGGATACTCTTGCAGGGCCCGGGCAGCAGCTTTGACAATCAGATGTAGTGGGCTGAGGCTCCCGTCGGACATCTGGCGGGTCAAACCCTGACGCAGGGCCATCGCATCCGTTACGTCGGCCTCTGTAGTGAGGGTGACTTGCGCCGTAGTCAGCACGCTGTCCAGCATACGGGTAGCGATGGTCCGCCGCATCCCGCTTATGGGGACAATCTGGGCTGCCGGCGCGGCTTGCTGTGAATTTATGGCGTTTTCTACGTCGGCGATGAGGATTCTGCCCCTGGGACCGGTGCCCTGCACCTGGCTCAGGTCTATGCCGTGCTCCTGTGCCAAACGTCGCGCCGCCGGCACCACCTGAACGGTTACCTCCCCACCCGTCTGGGCTGGGGAAGCAGCAGGGGCGGGAGCAGAGGCCTTTTCCACGTCTTCAATCAGGATTCTACCCCTGGGGCCAGTGCCCTGCACCTGGCTCAGGTCAATGCCGCGCTCCTGTGCCAGGCGTCGCGCCGCCGGCACCACCTGGACGGTTACCTCGCCGCCGGATGGACGGGAGGCGGGTGCGGGCGACGGGGCGGCCTGTCCGGCGGCAGGGGCCGGTGTACTCGGCGCCGTGCCTGCGGGCTGAGACACCTCTTCTCCCGGAGCAGCCACGATGGCCAGCACGGTGCGGATTGGGACGGTTGCACCTTCAGGTACTAGAATCTGGGCTACC
Source organism: Dehalococcoidia bacterium (assembly GCA_034421095.1). GTDB lineage: Bacteria > Chloroflexota > Dehalococcoidia > Lucifugimonadales > JAGWBF01 > JAGWBG01. The sequence goes on along the minus strand of DAOUKR010000019.1, from coordinate 65,248 downwards.
ACCCCTGAGGCAATGGACTCCATCTCCGTCTCCAGCTTGGCGGTCTCCACTTCAACCAGAGGCTCGCCGGCCTCGATGGTGTCTCCCTCTTTTTTCAGCCACTTGACAATAGTACCGTCCTGCATCTCCATGCCCCACTGGGGCAATAGAATCTCAGTAGGCATATTCCTTCTCCCGTGAGTATTGAGCCTGCAGCTCTGCCTGTCTCCCTTGCAAGTGCAGAAGCCCTATCCATTGGGATTCAGTCACAGGGGCGAGACACCTCTCGCCCCTGCACTTTGTGTTCACAAGCTACCCTATTATATCCCTTGTGAGGCTACTCCAGGGTCTTCCTGACGCCTTCGGCGATGGTATCGGCGGTGGGGTAGCACAGCGGCTCCAGGGCGGGGCTGAAGGGGATGTGGACGTTGGCTGTCCCCAACCTCTGGATGGGCGCCTGCAAAGACCAGAACCCTTCCATTGCCACCATGGCGGCAATCTCACTGGCGGCACTGCACGTCTTGTGAGCCATGTCCACCGTCACGAGCCGCCCCGTCTTGGCTACCGATTCCAGTATGGTTGCCTTGTCCAGGGGGACGAGTGTGCGTGGGTCCACCACCTCTACCGATACGCCCTCCTGCTCGAGCTTCCCGGCGGCCTCAAGGGCGCGTGGCACCATGCCGCCTATGGCGACAATAGTAACGTCGGTGCCTTCTCTCTTGATGTCGGCCACGCCAAGGGGTACTGTGTACTCCTCTTCAGGCACGAAACCCCGGGCGCCAAGGACCGTGCGGTCCTCACAGAATATGGTAACGTCGTCGTCTCGGATGGCCGTCTTCATAAGCCCCTTCCCGTCGTAGGCGTTGCTGGGGAAAATAACCTTGAAGCCGGGGATGTTCATAAAGATGGGGTGAGCACGGTCCGAGTGGTGAGCGGCCATGTTTCCGCCGTAGTAGGTGGAAAGGCGGTATACTATCGGCAGGTTGACCTGGCCGCCGAACATGTAACGCATCTTGGCCGCCTGACTCACCAGGGAGTCCATAGCCACCCAGGAGAAACAGAAGGCACTCTCAACGATAGGTCTCATGCCCACCGCGGCAGCCCCCACCGCTGCGCCGAAGAAGGCGTTCTCCGATAGGGGACAGTCCCGGACCCTCTCCATACCGAAATCGTTGGCGAGGCCGGCGGAAGCACCATATACGCCAGTCTGGATGTCCTCACCCATGATGAACACCCGCTCGTCACTGCGCATCTCCTCGCGCATGGCCTCGTTTAGTGCCTGGGTCAGAGTGATTTGCCGTGCCTGCACTGCCGTCTGAGTCATACTTTCCTCCTTCAGGTCTACTTACTCTTTTGGAGAATGGACTGGCCGGGATCGCGCGTCGCTATCACTCATTCCAGGGGAATGGGATTGGCGAACATGTCGTCATATAGCTCCGACGGGTCGGGGTAGGGACTCTGGCGAGCGAACTCCAGCGCATCCTCTATCTGCTTCTTGACCTCCGCATCCAACTGGTCAACCTCCCCTTGGGTAGCGATGTTCTGGGAGATGAGGCGCTGTGTATGGATGTCAATGGGGTCTCGCTGTTTCCACTGCTCGACCTCTTCATCCTCGCGGTAGGTAACTCTGACTATACGGCCCAGACCCAAGGAGTGGTCATGGTAGCGGTAAGTCCTTCCCTCTATCAGGGATGGTCCCTGTCCTGCCCGGGCCCGCGCTACCGCCTCGGACATGGCCTCGTACATGGCAATTGCGTCCTGACCGTCTACAAGAACACCGGGAATGTCGTAGGCCGCGGCCCGGTCCGAGATATTCTCGGTAGCCACCATAACTTTGAAGCTGCTGGTCACGGCGTACTGGTTATTCTCGCAGAGGAAGATAACCGGGAGCTTCCAGACCGCAGCGAGGTTAAGGGACTCGTGGAATGCTCCCTCGTTGCTGGCGCCGTCACCGAAGAATGCCACCGCCACCCTGTCGTTGCCCTGGAGCTTGCTGCCAAGGGCAGCGCCTACCGCAGTGGGGATGGATGACCCCAGAATACCCGACTCTCCGAGTATGCCCACACTGAAGTCGGCCAGGTGCATAGAGCCGCCCTTGCCTTTGCACATGCCCGTGCGCTTCCCCAGAAGCTCCGCCATGGCCTTGTTGGGGTCGCCGCCCTTGGCAATGGGATGGCCGTGAGAACGGTGGTTGCCCGTCATCCAGTCATCGTCCCGTAGGGCCAGGCAGGCTCCTACTGCCACCGCCTCTTCACCGATGTAGGAGTGGGCGGCCCCTATCATCTCGCCCCGCTCGACCATCCGTATCACTTCCTCTTCCAGGTAGCGGATGCGCAACATACGTCTCAGCATTTCCATGAGCAACCCTTTGTCTTCTATCAAGGCACCCTCCTCACGTCAGCACCTCGTGCTGCAAAGGTTTGATACCGTATTATTGTCGGGTTACGTCCACAAGTCAATAGATAGCATCCATGATAACGAAAATGGTGAGTGCACTCCAACACCCAAACGCTGCATGCCTCAAAAATAGCGTGTACAGGCCAAGACCTGCTATAATGCCACTACGATGCCATGACTAACACATCAATGGTGGTCTCCGGCAACTTGTGGAAGGGCAGAACAAACTACTGTCAGGGGGATGTCTGCAGGTAGAATGAGGAGATGGAGATGGTAACAATTGGGGCGGAGATACCCGAACGTGTAGCAGCGATATTCGCCGATGCTCGAACTATTCACGGTGAAGCATTGGAACGTCTCCAAGCCGGAGATATACGAGATGCGGCGGAGAAGGCCTGGTGTGCCACCAAACGGGCTACCGACGCTCTGATTCTTGCGCGAACAGGGAGAGAACCTCGGACTTCCGGGCAGACGACGAGAGGAATACGCTTCTTACGCCGAGAAGACCAAATATTTGACCCGCTGGAGACCCGATACAGCGCCCGTGCTCACATTTTGCATGGTGAATGTTTCTATGATGGGAACTGTGAGCCAGAGGATGTGCTAGCTCGGGATATAAGGGAGACTGTCCAGTACATCAACGATGCCGAAGCATTAACCGGCAGGTAGGAATCCAGTAAGTAAATATCAACTACACGGCCCTGCCCTAGATAACCTTCTCCTCCGACAGGCTTCTCAGTTTCTCTTCGTCATAGCCCAGCCAGGAGCCGTACACCTGACTGTTGTGCTCCCCCAAGCGTGGCCCGGCATGGGAGACCCCACCGGGCGTCTCACTGAACTTGGGCACTACACCCACCATCCTGGTCCGCCCCAGCTCAGGGTCTTCAATTTCGAGAATGTCCTCCCGTGCCTGGTAGTGGGGGTCCTCGACGATTTGGGACATATCGTAGACCGGGCCTACCACGCCGCCGGCGGGCACGATGGTCTCCATCACCTGTTCCAGGGGCCGTGAGCCAATCCATTCCTGAAGCTCCTGGTTGAGTTCCTGACGATAGGCCATCCTGGAAGCATTGTCCTTGAACCGAGGGTCATCCAGCAGCTCCGCCAACCCCATGGCCTTCACCAGAACTTCCCAGGTATTCTGAGACGTGGCGGAAAGGCCCAGCCAGTGCCCATCGCCCGTCTTGTAGAGGTTTCTAGGAGCCGCATCGGGAAAATCATTGCCCACGCGCTCTCGCACGATGTTGAGCAAGTCATAGATGGTCACGTGGGGAATACACAGACGGAACAAGGGTTCAAAGAGGCTCATGTCAATAACTTGCCCCGACTTGCCGCCCAGGGCATCCCGGTGGTAAAGGGCCATCATTGCGGCCATGGCTCCAAATGTTCCCGCCACCTCATCTGCCATGGGCACTGGGGGGAGGACTGGCGGGGTGTCCGGGAACCCGGTCATGCCAATCATGCCGCTCATACATTCGGCGATGGTCCCGAAGCCGGGGCGGTCTCTGTAAGGCCCCGTCTGTCCGAAGCCGGAGAAACGCACCACCACCAGGCGCGAGTTGACCCGGGACAGGTCATCGGGGCCAATTCCCCATCCCTCAAGAGTACCCGGCCGGAAGCCCTCTACCAGCACATCGGCCTGGGTTGCCAACTCCTTCAGTATGTTCTGGCCCTGGGGGAGCCTCAAGTCCAGGGTGACGGACTTCTTGTTTCGGGAGTGGACTTTCCACCAGAGTGACACTCCATCTACAAAGGGACCCCAGTTGCGGAGGGGGTCTCCTCCGCCGGGGCGCTCTACCTTGATTACCTCCGCTCCGAAATCCGCCATCAAACTGGTAGCGGTCCCTCCGGCGACTATGGTGGAAAGGTCCAGCACTTTCACGCCGTTCAGCGGCCCTGAATGTTCCATCATCGTATATAACCTCCGGGTAAGCGTTACTCGTTAGATGGCCCTCAAGGGGTGGAGGCCATTTCAACGTAAGATTATATCATCCGCCAATCTTGACTCGTGTGCCAATAGAGATTTATAATTGCACCAACTAGCAGTGGCAGCGCGCCAAGGACCGACGGGAGGACGCCATGACGACAGCTTACTACGCTGAGGACGGTACGCTAACCATCAGTATTACTGAGAAGGCAGCGAAAATGCTGACGACCTTCGCCAGGAAAGAGGGGCTGGAGGATGAGTTCGGCGTGAAAGTAGGTGTCAAAGGGGGCGGCTGTTCGGGTCTGCTGTACACCCTCAGCATTGAGAAAGAGGCAGGCCCCAATGATAAAGTCGTTGATAACAACGGCGTTAAAGTCTTCATAGACAAGAAGAGCTACATCTTTCTCGCCGGCACAGAGCTTGACTTCTCCGACGGTTTGAACGGCAAGGGGTTCGTGTTCCAGAACCCCAATGCCACCAAGACCTGTGGTTGCGGTAACTCCTTCGGCGTCTAGTCTTGAAGCAGCCTTTCAGTGGACCTCAGTACGTCGCCTTGTTCCGGCACAGGCGACGTAATTAATCTTAGCCAAGTAAGAATCGGAGGGACTCATGGCAGGGCGGCGGACACCCCTCTACGACGTTGCGGCCAGGCAAGGCGCTAGTTTCGGTGATTGGGCGGGCTGGGAACTGCCCGCCTCTTACGGCGATTTACTCACGGAGTACAGGGCCGCTTGTGATGGTGCTGCCGTCCACGATTCCTCCTACATGGGCAGGGTCAAAGGCACAGGGGAAGATGTTCTGGACCTGCTTCACCGTCTCTCCACTAACGCGGTCGTGTCCCTGGAGGCGGGGCAGGGTGCACCCACTGTCCTCACCACCGACCGGGGGCGAATACTGGACCTCATAACAGTCCTCAACCTCGGCGACTATATTCTACTCCTCACCGGTCCCCAGGCCAGCCAAAGTGTAATCGAGTGGATTGATAAGTATACCATTGTGGACGACGTGGAGTTTGAGGACGGCACCTCCAACACCGCAATGGTCTCTGTGATAGGGCCAAAGGCCCCGGACATCCTTGGCAGCCTTGCGGGTATTGAGTTGGATACTTTCGCGCCCTACCAGTCGGCCAGGGTTGCCATCGCCGGAGCGGAGGGCTACATAGTAAGACGAGACCTGGCCAACCTCACAAGGTTTGAGGTAATGGTCAAGACGCATGACTCCGAAGCGGTGTGGCAAGAGATTATTGGCGTTGGGGCCACACCCGTAGGCATGGAGGTATCCGAGGTGCTGCGGGTGGAGAGAGCGTTACCCGGGCACGATGGGGAGCTTGGACAGTCCTACAACCCCCTGGAAACGGGTCTTTGGGGTTCCATCAGCTTTACAAAGGGGTGCTACATCGGGCAGGAGGTCATTGCTCGGCTGGATACCTACCAGAAGGTGCAGAAGCACCTGGTATCCTTTAGCTTCTCTCCCGATGCCAGAATAGAAGCAGGAGTTAAGCTGGCTAAAGAAGGCAGGGAAGTGGGCCAGGTTACATCGGTGGTAAAAGTGCCTACAACCGGTGAGCTAATTGGGCTGGGCTACGTGAGGAAGGAAGCCGCCGAAGTGGGGACGCAAATCAGCCTCGCCGAGGAAGAGGGTTCCTGGGCAAAGGTGGAAGCCCAAGCCCTGCCCTTCGGCCCGGGCGGATAAAGGCATCCGCAGTCGCTGCCTCGTTCTTCTCTCCCTCCACCCACTGTTCCCCCTCGTCACCACACCACTTCTCCCTCCATTTCTACGCTGATACGTCCACTCCCTAGCCTTTACTCCCTCGAAAGTCGTCCGCCTTTGGCGGACGCCGGGGAGAGCGGGGGTCTATAGCAGGCAGATTCCCGCTTTCTGAGGCTTCTGCATAACCTCATCCCCCTTGAACACTTGATATACATTATCATTGGCATGAAAATTCTTTTCGTCATTCCCGTGAAAACGGGAATCCACCACGTCTGACCTTAGACTCCCGCTTTCTCAGGAGCGGCCAAGAGTGGTGCAATCCATGTGCGATAGCCCTCACCCACTCAATCTTCCACAAAAGTGGATAAACGTGAATCCAATTGCAACACCTTGATGCTCCCCGCTGTGCTATTATATTGGACATCACTTGTGAAATAAGGGGTTGGGGATATGTTACCTGCTCCGGGCGAGGAGCTAAATTTGGGCCGGTGGGTTGTGGATGATGAATTCGTACAAGAGTACCTTGGGGCCGTGGAAGACAGTTCCCAAATTTACGGGGAGGTAGACGCGGTGCCTCCCCTGGCTCTGGCCGCCCGCGCGCTGGGTGCGCTGCTGGAAGAGTTGTCTCTGCCTCCGGGTGCTATTCACGGGGCCCAGGAGCTTGATTGCAGGCGAATGGTGCGGCATGGGGAAGAAGTGTCCTGCATCGCCAGGCCTTCCCGGCCCATGCTCCGGGGTGGTTGGCAGTTCTTGACATTCGATTTCACACTCTATGGAGCCAACGACGAGCCTGTGGTTAGCGGCAAGAGTACCGTTTTAATACCGGGGTAAGAGATGATTGCGAGATGAGTGTTTCAGGTAATTCGATGACCCTGCCTACACTAGAAAAAGCCATAACCCAAAAGAGGATCACCGACTACGCCCATGCCTCGGGTGACCACAATCCCCTGCACCTGGACCCCGAATTCGCCTCCTCAACCCGGTTTGGGGGAATCATCGCTCACGGTATGCTCACACTTGCCTATATCTCCGAGATGATGACCCTCGCCTTTGGCCGAAGCTGGCTGGACGGTGGAAGATTGAAAGTAAGGTTCAAGGGTGCTGCTTATCCTGGAGACACGGTACGGACCTGGGGAAGGGTAGTCAAGGATGAGTCAGAGTCCGGTTCGCGTCTGATAGAGTGCGCCGTAGGTCTGAGCAATAGCCGTGGCGAGGAGCTAATCACCGGAGTGGCTACTATTACTCAATCCGCCCAGGGCGGATGATTGTCACATACATCCATGTAGATACCTGGATTCATTGAAAAGGTCTCTATGTGTCTCCGTGGATAATCAACTACGTGGAAAGGGGAAGAGACACGTGAGTACAGGAGCAGGGGACTCTCCCAAAGCTCCCATTCGCATAGCGATTGACGCGATGGGCGGAGACTACGCCCCACGTGAAATAGTCGGTGGAGCACTGAAAGCTGCACACTTGAATCCCGTAGAGTTGGTCCTTGTGGGAGACCAGGAAGCTGTGGAAAGAGAGTTACGGCAATACGGTGAGGATAACTTGCCGATCAGTATAGTGCCGTCGGACGGGAAGATCATAGAGGACGAACATCCTGTTCAGGCCATTCGGCATAAGACCCGGGCTTCGGTGGTGGTTGCGACCCATTTGCTGAAAGACGGCCAGGTTGACGCCCTGGTTTCAATGGGGTCCACCGGGGCCACCATGGCCAGCGCATCCTTAATACTGGGCACCTTGGAGGGCCTTGAGCGTCCTTGCCTTGGAGGTCCCTTCCTGGGACTGGCACCAAACACGGTAGTAGTAGACATGGGCAGCAGCGTTGACTGCCGCCCCTCCCAGCTTCTCGACTTCGCCGCTATGGGATGTGTCTTCGCCCATCGTTTCCTGAATATAGAGCATCCAAGAGTAGGGCTCCTGAGCGTGGGGTCGGAAGAAGCTAAAGGTAACCGGCAGGTACGGGAGGGATACCAGATTTTCAGCGAGAGCGGTTTGAACTTTGTGGGCAACGTGGAGGGTATGGACTTCTTCACCGGCAAGGCCGACGTCATTGTCTGTGACGGCTTCGTAGGGAACATTCTCATGAAGTTCACCGAAGGACTGGGTGCCACGATGGCGGCCTACCTGAGAAAGGCCCTGGAGGGGACAATGCCGAATGCCGCCCTTGAGCCTCTTGTGTCGAAAATCTGGGAGGTGAACAACCTGCCCAAGAAGATGGGCGGCCCTCTGTTCGGCGTGAATGGAGCGGTAGTAATAGGTCACGGAGCCTCCAAGGCTGAGGGAATAGCCGGGGCCATAGACACTGCCAGAAGATGCGTGGAGCTTAATCTGGTTGAAGGCATGAGAACTGAGCTGGCTGCGTTGCGGAGCGGTAACTCAGTCTAGGGGGTAGTAGTTGAATCTGGAAGGCCGTATAGCGCTGGTAACCGGTGCTTCCAAGGGTATTGGAGAGGTGATCGCTATCAGCCTGGCGAAGGCCGGTGCGAAGGTCGCCGTCAATTACCACACCGGAGAGGAGTCCGCTGCCGCAGTAGTGGACGCCATCGCCGCCAAAGGCGGAGAAGCCCTCGCCGTAGGCGGAGATGTGTCCCAGGAGGACCAGGTAGACTCCATCGTAAAGGTGATACTCCAGAACTGGGGCGGGCTGGACATACTGGTGAACAATGCGGGCATTACCAGAGACAAGCTTCTGCTTCGCATGAGTGCTGACGACTGGGACAAGGTGATTAGCGTAAACTTGAGAGGTGTTTACCTCGCCACGAAAAGCGCTCTTCCCCACATGATTCGCCAACGTCGTGGAAGGATTGTCAACATGTCGTCGGTGGTGGGACTGTCGGGCAATCCTGGTCAGGCCAATTATGCGGCTTCCAAGGCGGGCATCATCGGGTTTACCAAGTCAATGGCCCGGGAGGTAGCCTCTCGGAACATTACCGTGAACGCCGTAGCTCCCGGATACATCACCACAGATATGGTACAGAAGCTGCCGGAGGATGTTCAAAAGGACATTCTGGCCCATATCCCAATGTCCCGATTCGGCACACCCGAAGACGTGGCCGAGGTCGTTACCTTCCTGTGCACCGACGGGGCAAGCTACGTCACCGGCCAAGTCATCGGAATTGACGGCGGCATGGCAGCATAGCGTTCCTCTCCACAAGTGTGGGGTCACTGCCTTCTCCAGGTTCTTATGATATAGTGTGGCCCATTGTGCCACGGTATTTTCCAGGAAAGGAGCTATGGGCTGATTATGGAAGCCAACAGATACCAGGGCAAGAGCCTCCAGTATCTCACGATACACCCGGACGGCTATAGACCCGAAGCCGACTATCCCCTGATTGTTCTGCTGCACGGCTTCGGAGCCAACATGCACGACCTGGCCGGACTGTGCCCCACGATAGACACAGAAGGCTACGTCTACGCCTGCCCCAACGCTCCGCTGCCTTTCCGTATAGGTCTCGGGACGACAGGCTACGGCTGGACGCCCCCGCGCGGGCAGGGTACCGAGGAGGATGCTCAACGTTCCGTGGGCCTTCTTGACACTTTCTTCGATGAGGTAATGGAGCAATACCACGTGGCTTCGGGTCGCGTTCTGCTGATGGGATTCTCTCAGGGTGGGGGCATGACTTACCGATGTGGCCTTGGCAAACCCGACGTGTTCGCAGGCCTGGTCGCACTAAGCTCCACCATGCCGGACCAGGAGGTGCTCAAAGCCGGCCTGCCTCCCCAGCGCACCCAGCCCATCTTCATCGCTCACGGCGTCTACGACGATATAGCACCAGTGGCCCTGGCCCAACAGGCACGGGATTTCCTGGAGGCAGAGAGGTATCAGCCCCAATATAAAGAGTACCCCATGAGACACGAAATCAGCCAGGACGTGCTGGATGACCTGGTCCCCTGGCTCAAGGGTGTCCTGCCTCCCTTCAGCCCCTAGATAGCGACAAGGCTGAGACCACTTTGAAGAATAACCTCCAAGAGGACGGACGCCTTCCTACCCATCCTTCCAGGTGATTATCTTGGTAGGATGCACTATCAGAATTACGGTGTCCTCGTCACTCAGCAATTCCTCGGCCATCTTTGCCCCTTCTTCCTGTCCCCGATAGCGGATGCACAAGGAGCGAGTAAATTGCTCAACGCCGCTGTTACTTACCTCAGCGCTGCCCTCCAGGAGAACGTACTTGTAAGGCTCCTGATCGGTGGAGATAGCCACTGCTACCCTGGAGTCCCTCCTTATATTTCGGGTCTTCAAGACGGAGCTTCCAGTAATCATGTATAGATTACCGTTGTCGTACTGGTACCAGAGTGGAGCTATATGAGGCGACCCGTCACGTTTCAGGGTAACAAGATGTGCAACATGGGTCTCATTCAGATAAGCTCGCATCTCCTCGGGAGTCATGCTATATTCAGGCATGTACACCTCCAGAATTTTCTACTGACGACTACAAGATGCTAGTTAGAGAGGCCATTCCATTCTTCTAACCATATCGTATTCGCGCCAAGCAGCTCCTCAAGGCGCTCGTGAAGCTCCGGGCAGTAGCCTGTGGTTACCATTGGAAGGTCCATGAGCACCCGCTTCCCGCCGGTGGTAACTTCCAGATGAACTCCCATACTGCCAGGGTACTCCAGCAGGAGGCCTATCGCTTCTCGGAGAAGGTGGGCATCCTCTCCGGCTTCTTTTGTCTCCGCTGTCTCCGCCATGCTCATAACTACATTTCCGGTCTGCTGCATGGTCGTCGGCGCAGGCTTGGAATCCTCACCATTTGACTGTATTCCCCATGCACCGTTGTTGTCTCTATGATCACCCTGTATCACTGCCGTATCCTCGGAATATATCTCTACTTGGTCACAGTGTACCGATAGGTCGTCGCCCCTGGCCCTGAGCCTTCCCAACACCCGCAGGAGATTGCCCTCCTGCCAGATGTCCCGGGTCTTTTCCAGGACATCCGGCCAGGCGATTACCTCGACGGTCCCATATACCAACTCTATTGTCGTGATTAGGTAGGGCCGCTGGTCGCGGGTTATCCTCTCTGATACGCTGGAAATTTGGCCCAACACAGTTACTCGCTGACCATCCATTTCCGCATCAAGTTGGTCGCTGGACGTTATAGCGTCAACCGTGCTGACCGAAGCCAGGGACTTGAACGGGCTTTCCGATAAGGTAACGCCAAGCAGTTCCCTTTCCCACGCCACTTTTTCTCTGGGCGATACATCCTCTCCATTGGGTGATATGCCGACTATCGGGCTTACTTCCGCAACATGAGGGAGACCGTCAAACATGCTGGACTGGCCGCTCTCCCGCCTGTGCGCCTCTTTCTGGGCGAAGGAGAGTATCTGCTCTGTGGCGTCCAGGAGAGAGTTTCGGTTTCCCAGCGGGTCGAAGGCGCCCACTTTTATCAAACTTTCCATAGCACGACGATTCAGGCCGCGCAAGTCGGCACGCCTGCAAAACTCATCTATGCTGCTGAACGGACCGTCCTTTTCCCGTTCTTCCACAATCGGACGGACGGCGTTCTCTCCCACGTTCTTAATCGCCGTCAGTCCGAAGCGCAGGGTAGGGGTGCCTTCCTCGTTCTTGTCCATTGTGAAATGCACCCCACTGAGGTTTATATCGGGCTGTAGGACCGGTATGCCCATGCGGAAGCATTCACTAATGGCGCTGGCCGTCTTGTCCGGATGGTCAAGGCGGGAATTAAGCACCGAGGCCATGTACTCTACCGGGAAATTGGCTTTGAAGTAGCCCGTCCAGTAGGAGATGAGGGCATAGCTCACGCTGTGGGCTTTGTTAAAGGCGTAGCCTGCGAAAGGCTCTATAAGGTTGAATACGTACTGTGCCAGTTCATGAGTAAAACCCTTCCCCACGGCGCCCTCGATAAAGCTTTCCCGTTCCTGACGCATCAGTTCGGCTATCTTCTTGCCCATTGCCTTTCTGACTATATCAGCCTGACCCAGAGAGTACCCGGCGAAAGCCTGGAGGATGAGAAGCACCTGGTCCTGATAGACTATCACGCCGTGGGTTTCCTCCAGCAGGTCTTGAAGGCTGGGGTGGGGATATTTTATGGGCATGAGGCCGTGCTTGGCTTTTATGAAAGTATCAATATGCTCCATGGGACCTGGGCGGTAGAGAGCTATCATTGCGGCTATGTCCCCAAGGGAGGAAGGCTTGAGTTCCTTGATATAGCGCTGCATCCCCGCGCTCTCAAGCTGGAACACGTCCGTAGTATCACCGGAAGACAGTAGCTCAAAGGTCTTACGGTCATCCAGGGGTAGCCGGTGAATATCTATCGTGATGCCCTTAGTCTGCTCAACCATCTTGACCACCCGGTCCAGAATGGTCAGGCTGGTAAGACCCAGGAAGTCCATCTTCAGCAGCCCCAGCTTGGCTACCGGGTCCATAGCATACTGGGTCATGGCGATTTCGCTGCTCTCATCACCCCTGGCCGGTCTCTGAAGGGGGACGTATTCCGTAAGTGGCTCGCTGGATATGACTACACCGGCCGCATGGGTGCTTACGTGATGGACAGTACCTTCCAGGGCCTGGGCAGTGTCAACCAGATTGTGGATGGATTCGTCAGACTGGTAGATGTCCTTGAGCTCCTGGCTGACTGAGAGGGCGTCTTCAAGGGTTCGAGACTTGAATGGCACCAGGCGCGCTACCCTGTCCACGTCGGCATATCCCATGCCGAGGCTGCGGCCCACGTCCCGTAGAGAGGCCTTGGCTCCCAGGGTTCCAAAGGTGATTATCTGGGCCACCTTATCCTGCCCATACCTGCGGGTGACGTAGCTGAGGACCTCATCCCGCCGGTCATCCTGGAAGTCCATGTCTATATCGGGCATCTCCTTACGTTCAACGTTGAGAAAGCGCTCGAAGACCAGCCTGTGTTCAAGGGGGTCCACCTCAGTCACGCCAAGGCAATAGAGTACGAGGCTGCCGGCGGCGCTGCCCCGCACACCGAAGAGAATATTGCTCTGGCGAGCGAAGGAGATTATGTCCCACACCACCAGGAAGTAGTTGGCAAACTGGGTTAGCCTGATGACTTCCAACTCGTACTTCAAACGTTCCTCGACTTCAGGGGAGGGCTTGTGATAAAGCTGCCTGTACCCCTCCCAGCACAGCTGGGTGAGATACTCATCCGGGTCGGAGTCGTTGGGCACGGGATAGGTTGGGAGGTGAAGCTCATCCGTTGCCAGCTTCACGTTGCACATGTCGGCGATTAGCTTCGTGTTGCTCAGCGCCTCGGGAAAATCCGGGAATAGCTCGTACATCTCCTCGGGGCTTTTGAGGTAGAAGGAATCGTCATCCATCTTCAGACGCTTGTCGTCGTGGATGGTGGTGTTGGTATGAATGCAAATCAGTACGTCCTGCAAGGAAGAGTCGTCTTTATGGACGTAATGGCAGTCGTTGGTAACCACGCAGGGAATATCCAACTCCTTCCCAATTTGTACCAGCGCCTCATTTATGGTGGGAAGCTCGGCAATGTGCTCGTGACGCTGCAACTCCAGGAAGTAGCTATCCGCACCCATCAACTTCTTGTACCAGAGGGCTGCTTCCCTGGCATCTTCCAGCCGGTTCTCCTTGATGAGACGCGGGACCTCGGCGGTAGGGCAGCCTGAGAGGACTATCAAACCCTCGTGGTGCTGCTCCAACAGCTCCTTGTCAATGCGGGGCCTGTAATAGTAGCCCTCCATGTGGGCCTGGGTGATCAGTTTCATCAGGCTCTTGTAGCCGCGATTGTCCTTGGCCAGAACGGTCAGGTGGAAGGGGCTTCTTTCCGACTGTCCCCGGTCGTGACGGCTGTTGTGGGCGACGTAAACCTCACAGCCGATGATGGGTTTTATCCCCACTTCCATACATTCCGAGTAAAACTCCACAACGCCGTATAGAGAGCCGTGGTCGGTAATGGCAAGGGCATCCATACCCTGGTCCCTGGCCTGTCTCACCAGCTTGGGTATGCGGCTGACGCCGTCCAGGAGGCTGTATTCTGTATGTACGTGGAGATGGGTAAACATGGTGGGGAGTAATGATATTACAGAGTCGCCCCGAGTGCAAGGGTGGTTGTTGGGTAATCCAGGGTCAAATAATTGTCACCCTGAACGGAGCAAAGGGTCTAAGAAAGTGCTCTAAAAGTGGCGTCCCAAGCCTCCTCTCCCTCGATGGGACCCTCCTCGGCGGGCAGGAAGGATTGAGGGGAGGGTGATACCCCTCATCCCAGCCAGCCTCCAGCCGGGGAGAAGGGCTTTATAAACATACCTTAGATTCTTCGTCGCTCCAGCCTGCGACAAGCCGGGGCCTGCCCACCGAGATGGGCGCTTCTCAGAATGACTGAATGCCCCTGCCCAACCGTTGATAATGTTATGTCAAGACCCTTGAGATGAAGAAAGGCGGGTCTATATCAAAGACCTGCTCTGCCCCCCGTCCACGTTGATGCAAGCGCCCGTGATGAGGCTGGCCCGCTCGGAGGCCAGAAAGGCCACAATATCGCCAATAGGTTCCGGCCAGCCGAACCTCCCAGCCGGCAGATTACGGGCGATGAACTCCTCAACCACCTCCGGCGTCTGATTCTTGATGAACAGGTCCCAGGGGCCGTCGGGATGGAGAATAGACCCCGGTGCTACGCTATTGACCAGCACGTTGTCCGTGATTAACTCGACGGCGGCGTGCTTGGTGGCTGCGATGAGGGCCGCCTTTGCGGACATGTAGTCCACCGAGCCGCCGTACTCCCTGCCATATATGGAGGAGATGTTTATAATCCGGCCCCAACGCCTCTCCCTCATACAGGGAATAGCCAGCCACATGAGCCTCATCGCCCCGTACAAGTTGAACTCAAACCCCGCCTTGAACTGCTCCTCCGTAGTCTGGGTAATTGTCGTACCGCGACGCCCGCCCACATTATTCACCACTATGTCCACAGGTCCCAACCCGGCCACCGTGGCATCATATACATCTTGCGCTCCCGACGGCTCGGCTATATCCGCCACGACTCCGATGGCCGGCACGCCAAGGGTCTTCAACTCTTCCACGGCCTCATCTAAACGGCTCTTGGTCCTGCCACATATAGATACATGTACCCCTTCTTGGGCCAGGGCCTTGGCCGCAACCATTCCCAGTCCACGACTCCCACCCGTTACTATTGCCACCCTGTCCTTAATTCCAAGGTCCATCTTTCCGCTCCTCCATGCAAGCTTTCCCACCTGATATAGTCTTGTGATGCCCCTATTCTACACTGCCTGTCTACCAGCCATCAGGTTGTGTCCAACCGGGTCATATCTGCACGTACCCTTCTTTCTACCCAGCCGATAGCCCACATTTGTCGAGATTCCTCCTGTCTGTCGACAGGCAGATTGGTCTCAACGGAGTTCCCAGGCGTGGACAGTGGATTCCGGCTCAAGGTTCGCCACGGCGAATCTGCCGGAGGTACGTCCAGAATGACGAAAAGGGGGCCGAGGTAACGAATAAGGAGCCGAAGTGACGAAAAAGGGAGCAGAGTGACGGAAAGGAGGACCGTGATCGTCCGTGGCATCTTTGAAGTCCGGCGTGAGACAGGCAAGGCAGCCCCGAGGGTTAGAAGACACTGGGGCATCCGCCGAATAGTCGGAAACCCAAACTTGCGGCAACTATAGTAGGCCTATTCAGGCATCAATGATTGGTTGCCTATTACAGGTCTGCCACTCCAATTCCAGCAGATGCGCCTTTTTATCGAGCCCGCCTCCGTAACCGTGTAATCCACCATCGCTTCCGATGACCCTGTGGCAAGGGATTACAATTGAGAGGCGGTTCCTGGCCATAGCCTGCCCCGCGGCCCTGAATGCACCCGGCCTGCCTGCCTCTGCTGCGAGCCAGGCATAGCTGCGAGTCTCGCCGCGAGGTATCTTACGGCACGCCTCCCAGGCTGCCCTGAAAAATGGCGGTGCGTCCTCGAGATCGAGGGTTATATTCTCAAGGGCGTTCTCTTCTCCCTTGAGATACGCCTCAACATCGTGACGTATGGCTTTCAAGGCATCGGGGTCGTGTTGAGCTTGTACTCCCTGGGGTCCCAACTCATCGGACGCCTCCTGGGGCGTGGACCGGAGTGCCATCCTGCAAAGGCCCCTGTCGGACACTAACGCCCCTACCCATCCAACCTCCGTAGGGAATACGTCGTAATACAGCTGGCTCACGGTCGCTCTCCTATTGGCTCATTGTTGATGTCCAGTATATCACGGGTCATAACGTTGCTAGATTAGTCGTGGTATGCCCTCACCCAGGCCGAATCCCACCCCTGCTGCTGCGGCTCCTATGAGCAGAATTTCCAATCCCTGCAGGAGCGGCGATTTCTGCACTATACGTCCCTTGCCCATGCCCAGGACAAATAGCCCCACCAGGGTTGCCGATACGGATGCGGCAATGCCTATGTTACCCTGTACGAAGAAATAGGGCAGTATGGGAATCAGCGCACCCACAATGAAAGCGGCACCCATTGTAATAGCATCTTTGATGGGGTTTGAGGTTATCTCGGGGCTGAGTCCCAACTCCTTCTCTACAAGGGTACGGAGCCACAGGTCCTTATCGGCGGCGATATGCTCGGCCACGCCCTGGGCCTCACTGAAGCTCAGGCCCTCCCGTTGGTATAGTACGACCAACTCGGCCAGCTCCTCGCCAGGATGCTCCTCCAACTCTCGGGCTTCATTGGCTATCTCGGCCATCTGCACGTCCTGTTCCGCCCTGGACCCCAGGAACGCTCCGGTAGCCATGGAGATCATTCCGGCCAATGCACCGGCGAGTCCTGAAATGAGCACAGTCGTGTTGCCGACGCCAGATGCCGCCACCGCAGTGACGAGAAGCATGGTGCTCAGTAGGCCGTCCTGACCACCAAATACCACTTCCCGGACACGGCCCAGAGATGCCACACGCCAGCGTTCACCCTCAACCTCTTTCCGGGCAGCGGCGTAGGTGGGGGACAACTCGTGCTCAGTAGTTACAGGCTTGTCTTGGGACAGGGTTCCAATAGCTGGGGCAGCTGCTCCTTCCTCCCGGGTCTCACCACTCCGAGCCAGCTTTGCCTCCAGTTCATCCAGTGCGGAGGTAAAGACCTCCAGATGGTGCTTTTCCCGGTCCATGGCCATGATGAAGGTTTCGGCGGCATCGGTGCGTCCTTCGTCCAGCGCATCCTTTACGTAGCGGGGATACATGGTGAGGATTTCCTTGGATTCTCCCGTGACCACATTCCTCAGGTTCTCGATACTGTCCTTGATTTCCCCGGATACCCGGAGGTGGTTCATACCGTGGATGTTTTCGGCCCCTGATACTTCCTGGAATATCTGGGCAACCTCCGGGTGTCCCTCCTGGAGGGCCTTATGCGCGTAGGCGTTGTACTTCAACTGGGCCATTGCCTCGCTGACGATGGCATTCCAGAGGTTGCGTTCGGTTTTGCTCAATGTTCGCTGCATATCAGCCATATCATCTTCTCTGGATGAATTCCCTTGTAGAGGATGCGAGAGGGACGTTGTCGATCCACCGACACTTAATTGCTGTCCTCTGACGTACCTGGCTCTTCTCCAATCTGGTCGGCCAGATAGTTATCCAGTCCTATTACCTTGATGAGGTTGAGTTGGGACTCCAGCCATTCCACATGTTCCTCGGACATCATCAGAATGTGTTCCAGCTCCTCCCTGCTACCCGCATCTTTCGCTTTAAGGCAGATTTCTATGCCATCGTTATAGGCCTTTACCGCGCCTAACTCGAGCTCCAAGTCGTGTTCCAGCTGGTCCTTGACATCTGCCCCACCATGAATGGTGTCATAACGGGCTATTGGAGTCCCGTCGAGAAACAGGATACGGTCAATCAGACTTTCAGCGTGCCTCATTTCTCCAATGGACTCGGTATGCTGCTTAGCTGCCAGCTTGTGAAAGCCCCACTTTCTGCACATCCTGGCCTGTACGAAATACTGGTTGATTGCGGTCAGTTCCAGGGCCAAGGCATTGTTCAAAGCCCCTATTACTTCATCATTGCCCTTCAAATCACTCCCCTTTCATTGCATTGCATCTAAAATCCGGCTGTCCAAACCCTCCCGGGATGAACTGGCATGTCCAATGTCCTGGATTCACCCTGTTGCTTATCATATTCTACCATAAACTCCTCTCCAACATCCGCATCACTCGTCGAACAGTATTCCCAGCGTGTGCCGGTGTCAAGTTGAGCCTAGACGCAGATATACCAGTGCAATTACCCTCGAAGCATGGTGGATTCTCAGCTATTGAGATACGATTTTGTTAGCTCATGGAAGAATTGACGCTATTAAAGAGCGGTGGTATACTCGCCTCTACGATAGGATAGGCTCGCACCTTTCACATAAATAGTACGGATTTGAGTATCCCAGCCGACTCTCTGGAGGATAACGACATGGAGTACAAAGTTATTTCCGGCGACGGACACATTGATCTGAAGTGGCTGCCCCACGACCTCTTCGTGACCAACGCACCTGCCAAGTGGAAAGAACAGGTGCCCCAGGTGTTGGACACAAAGGACGGCAAGAGGTGGTACGTCGAGGGAGTGGACATACTCACCCGTCCCATGGGCGGGTTCGGCGATATGACGCCCATGCAACAAGGGACGTCGAAGCACATAGACCGGATGTGGGAGGTGGGCTTCTACGACGAAGGGCCTCATCCCTCGACCCCGGAACTGCGTATAAAAGACCAGGGGATAGACGGGGTTGATGCTGAAGTCATCTATGGCATCCTGACCATCAGCGGTTGCATCGAGGACCCCGAGTTGGTCCCCCTGGTATACGGGATTTACAATGACTGGGCCGCCGATTTCCGCAGGACCAACCCTGACCGACTTGTGCCCCTGGCGTGCATTCCCAACAGTGACCCGCAGATTGCTGCGGCTGAGTTGCGCCGGGCCGCCAAGCTGGACCTCAGAGGGGCGGACTTCGACGTATCCAACGCGGTGAAGCCCATCTGGCACAGGGATTGGGACCCCCTGTGGGCCGCCGCCGATGAGTGCAACATGCCTCTGTCCTTCCACACCACGGGCTTTCCATTGAGAGAGCCTTCCAACGACCAGATGCGTGAGGAGTATCGCGACCAGTGGGTGGCCTCCCTGATTACCTTATTTCAGTTGGTGGGCGCCGAGTTCCTCACCGAGATTATCTTCTCGGGAGCACTGGAGCGGTATCCCGGGTTCAAGTTCGTGCTGGGGGAATGTGGCGTAAGCTGGATACCCTACATGCTGACCCGTATGGACGACGAGTACGAAGACCAGTTCCGTCACCTCTTCCCCATGAAACCCAGCGACTACTGGCGACGCCAGGGCACTACTACCTTTCAGCACGAGTCCACCATTGCTGACATGGTCCATCTGGTGGGTGAGGACAACATCGTGTGGGGTTCCGATTATCCCCATCCCGACGGTATCTGGCCCGACTCTCTCAAGCTGCTGGATGAAGACCTGGCAGGCCTGGATGAACGGGTACGACGCAAGATTACTTGTGAGAATGCAGGGAGGCTGTACGGCCTGATTAAGTAGCAGGCATCGGAGCCTCCAAGAGACATCAGGAGTAACCTGAACCCCAAACCAGGGCTGGCGCAACAGACATGACCACACAAACCGGCAACGTAATCCTGGAAGTTAAGGACCTTCACACCTACTTTTTCCAACGTTTTGGCGTAGTGAAGGCGGTGGATGGGGTCAGCTTTACCCTGCGGCAGGGCGAGACCCTGGGTATCGTCGGCGAGTCGGGTTGCGGCAAGACCATGACCGCCCTCTCCCTGTTGCGCCTCATCCCGCGGCCCGCAGCCCGTATAGTGAAGGGTGAAATCGTCCTGGATGGGGAAAACCTCGTAAACAAAAGCAATAAGGAGATGCGGGACATCAGGGGTCGCAAAATCTCCATGATTCTCCAGGACCCCCAGACCTCCCTCAATCCGGTCTTTACTATTGGCAACCAGATTATCGAGGCACTGAGGACCCACCGCCGGGGTAGTCACAAATCACTTGTGAGCCAGGCAATGGAAGCTCTGAGGAGCGTAAGGGTTGCAGCGCCCCAACGCCGCCTTGACGATTTCCCCCACCAGATGAGCGGGGGAATGAAGCAGCGAGTCATCGGGGCCATCGCTATCTCTTGCGAACCCCTGGTGATAATCGCCGACGAGCCCACCACCGCCCTGGACGTGACCATCCAGCTTCAGTATCTGAGGCTGCTCAAGGAGATACAAGCTGAGACTGGCCTGGCCATCATCTTCATCACACACGACTTTGGAATCGTGGCTCGTATGTGCGACCGGGTGGCAGTTATGTACGCCGGGCGTATTGTGGAACATGCGGACGTGAGGGACCTGTTCAACAAGCCCACTCATCCCTACACCCGGGCCCTGATGGACTCGGTGCCACAGATGGAGCGGACGGACCGGCTTTACTCCATAGACGGACAGCCTCCGACCCTGTATGACCTGCCGCCGGGGTGCCGTTTCGCTCCCCGATGCGTCCACGTCCAGGAGCGCTGTCGCGGCGAGTACCCTCCTTCCTACGATGTGGAGGAAGGCCACCTGGCCGGCTGCTGGATGCTGGACCCAACCTGGACGGGCACAGACCCACAAGGGCAAACATGACAAGCGAACTGATACGCGTAGACAACCTGAAGAAGTACTTCCCTGTCACCAAGGGTCTGATTATGATGAAGACCATTGGCTACGTGCAAGCGGTGGATGGGATCAACTTCTCCATCAATGATGGGGAGACCCTGGGACTGGTGGGGGAGTCGGGTTGCGGCAAGACCACCACGGCCAAGCTCGTTCTGCGCCTGGAGCGACCCACAGAGGGGCAAATTCTCCTGGACGGAAAGGACATCCAGGACTTCAGAGGCTTGGAACTCAGAGAGTACCGGACTCAGGTCCAGGCGGTGTTTCAGGACCCCTGGTCCTCACTAAGCCCACGCATGAAGGTTAGGGATATTGTAGCCGAAGCCCTGGTGGTGAACAGGAGCGTCTCCGGAAGAGAAAAGGACGAGAGGGTGGCGGAGGTGCTGGAACAGGTGGGCCTCCACAGGGAGCAAGGCAATCTCTACCCCCATGAGTTCAGTGGCGGCCAGAGGCAGCGTGTGGCTGTGGCCAGTGCCCTAGCATCCTACCCCAAGCTCATCATTCTGGACGAGCCGGTGTCGGCCCTGGATGTATCCATCCGCGCCCAGGTGATGAACCTTCTGGTGGACCTCCAGGAGCAGACTAACGTAGCTTACCTGCTGGTGGCCCATAATCTGGCTACGGTGCGCTACATGGCTCACCAGACCGCCGTGATGTACTTGGGTCAGATAGTGGAATACGCCCCCACGGAAGAACTATACGAGAACCCCTTGCATCCCTACACAAAGGCGCTGTTCGCTGCGGCGCTTCCCTCACATCCCGACGTGGAGCGGGAGGAGATTGTTCTTCAGGGAGAGGTCCCATCTCCCATAAACCCACCCTCGGGCTGCCGGTTCCATCCCCGATGTCCCTTTGCCATGGAGAAATGCTCTGTGGAAGAGCCGGTGACAAAGGACATGGGCAACGACCATAAAGTATCCTGTCACCTGTACTGAACAGTTGGCTCAAAGCCCAGACGGTGAACCCCTTCCCAGCGTTGACTGTCTGCCAAACGACAGCCCTGCAGGCGGTCAGGCGGGAGGCATGATCCCCGGATTCCTCGCTACGCTCGGAATGACGGAGGGTTATGCAAAGGTCGCCGAAAGCTGGTTCCTGACCCCTCCGGGTGTACACCTTCCACAGTTATTCTGGCTCACCCTCTTCATCATTCTGGCGAAAGCCAGAATCCAGGCAGCGGAGAGGTGGTCTCCAACTTAGAGGGAAAAGGATAGTCGTACACCCGAATAGTATCGGTTACACGCCATATATCGAAAGGGGAGGAAGTTATGGAGTTCCCTGTAATTGATTACGAAGAGTGGGGAAGAATGGGCCGGTACATCAACCTGGATGATGGCAAACTATTCTACGTGCATAAAGGGAAGGGATTCCCTGTCACTATGACCCACTCCTTTGGCCGGAGTTCCTGGTGGTTCTCCCGCGTTCTCGACGCATTTGCCGAACAATACAGCGTGTACGTGCTGGACTTGCCAGGCTGGGGCAGGTCGGACACGCCATCTCTTCCATATAACATCCCGGATTTTGCCTATGCGGAAAAGGAGTTCATGGATAAGCTGGGCATAGAGAAGGCCCATCTTGTGGGTTGCAGCGGCAGCACACAAATGAACGTCCACTTCTCGACTACGTGGCCTTCGCGGATAGCCAAGCTGGTGCTGGATGCTTTTACCCACTGGAACAGGGTTGAGGCGAAAAGGTACTGGCTGGAGCGGTTCCAGGCGGTGGAGGGAAGGCTGGACAGGCCCTACGAAGAGTGGTTCCAACGGACCGAACCCAACCAGGAGTTCATGTTCCTCGAGGATGGAATCAGGGAGATCGCCATTGAGCGCAACATCCGGGGTTTCGAGGACCACAGGCAATGGTGGTTGGATGTCCTGAAAGTGGGTCAACTCAAGTATGACGTCAACACCCGTTTACATCTGATTCAGGCTCCCACGTTGCTAATATCGGGCGAGGTCGGCCCGGAATATGTAGTCGGAGGTCTACCTAAAAAGGCGGAGGCAATTCATGGGTCTCGCGTAGAGATTATCCCGGAGGCGGGAGTACTCTCGGCCTTCGAGCAGCCGGAAATTTACAGCAGGCTTGTCCTCGAATTTCTCAGTTCGCCTGAATAGCTCACCATTTCAGACTAGCGCCCCTCTTTTATCCAGTCGGCCACTCGCTCCGCTATCATTATGGCAGGGACATTAGTGTTGGCCCGAATGACATCGGGCATCACTGAACAATCAACCACGCGCAGGCCCTCCACCCCACGCACCCGGCAATACTGGTCCAACACTGCCATGGGATCGGACGGAGGACCCATCTTGCACGTTCCGGCGTCGTGGTGCTGAGACCTGACGTATCGGAGCATCCACGAGTCCAGCATATCGTCATCGGCCAACTCTTCCTCCGTTGGCGACACCAGTGAGACGACGAAATCCCTCAGAGGCGAACGCTGGCACAGCCGAACGGCCAGCCGCACCCCATGACGGAGCCGTTCACGGTCCCAGGGGTCAGACAGGAGCCGGTAATCCAGGAGCGGTTGAATATGGGGGTCCTTGGACCGGAGGCGAATCTGACCGGCAGTAGTGGCTTTCCTGAGAGCGATGCCGATGCTGAAATACAGGTCGTCATCCTGGGCCTGGGTACGGTAGATGTGGTGCGGGAGAGGCCCGCGCACAATACGCATAGGCTCAAGAATCATATCGTTAAATGCCCTGGAATTTGGGGCCGTGTAGCGTAATGCAACCTGGACTATGGGAGACAATGGCTCGCTGGGCGGCCCTGTCCCCCGAAACAGGACTGACAGGGTTTGATGGTCCCGCAAATTCTCCCCCACGCCCGGCAGGTTGTGCACCACAGGAATACCCAAGCTTCTCAGCTGCTCTTCCGGGCCGATGCCGGACAGAAAAAGAATATGGGGAGAGCCAATAGAGCCTGCACTGAGAATAGTCTGGGACGCCTCTATTAGGAACACCCGGTTGCCGCTTTCGACTTCTACTCCGGTCGCCCGGTTGCCATCAAAGATAACGCGCCTCACCACCGCATCAGACCTGATCGTCAGGTTGAGCCGGTGACGTACCGGTGCCAGATAGGCCAGCGCCGTGCTGATGCGTATACCCTTCTCGATATTCCTTGGGAGAGGCCCCACGCCCGTGGACTCCGGGTGGTTCTGGTCGGGGTCGTGGGGAAACCCTTCCTCCAGGCACGCACGATAAAAGGCCTCGTTTGTAGGAAGCCATTCATCCCTTCTGTAGCGGCGCACGGGAATGGGGCCATTGGAGCCGTGAAAATCACCCCGAAAGTCCACGTCGGTTTCCAGCTTCCGAAAATAGGGTAGTACCTTGGTAAAAGACCACTCGTCATTGCCGCAAGATGCCCACTGGTCGTAGTCCTCCGGGACTCCACGGGCGGCCACCTGGCCGTTGATGGCGCTGGTGCCTCCTACTACCCTGCCCCGGGCCTTGGGCATGGGTTCGGGCTGGTATTCGTTGGGCGTGTACACGTACCCCCAAACATGGGGGCCATCCAATGCACGCTCCGCGCTGGAGTTCATGTTATCCCCATGCTTCAGGTCATCAGGCAGACGTGCGAAATCCGGGTAGTCCGGTCCGGCCTCCAGAAGTAACACCGACAGGCGGGGGTCCTCGGCCAGGCGTCCCGCCAGAGCGCATCCCGCAGAGCCCGCCCCAACTATGATGACGTCATACCTCAAATCTGCACCTTCTCACACTGCCCAGCCATATCTCGTCTCATCAATCGGGGTACAGTGTATCACAGTTGGTTTCGTCATATCATTCCTTACCGCGGGTGTGCTATACTGAACAGACTATAATAAGGGACAGGGATATGGCGCTAGAAGAGCGAGTAAGCAAGCTGGAGGGTGCCTACGAGCAGGTGGACCGACGCCTGGACGATCTGAATCAGAACGTGACATCGCTGCGGGCAGAATTTAGTAGCCTCCGTTCAGAGATGAACAGCAGGTTCAACAACATGTACGTGCTAATTGGCGGGGTGTGGGCCACGCTGGTCGCCGGGTTCGTAGCCCTGTCTCTTGCGGTTTTGAACGTCAATTGACGGGCGAGGTTACGTAGCGCCAGAAGAGCGGGGGCATCGGCCCTAAGGATGTGGCCCTCTTGATGGAAGATCACCGAGCCGAGGTCAGTTCGACCCGGACGTGAGAGTTACCCTGGACACCAAAACTCCTCATTTTGTCTAGCTTAGTGGGCTAAAGCTTCCGGTAGATACCGAAGTTATCGAGATGTAGCCCGGCAGCCTGTCAGCGCACCTGGGACTCGCAATTTCCGTATCGCGGAGCGTGGGGGCGGAAAAACTATCGACCCTCGTCCGGAAGTTCACGCGCCTCACCCGGTCAGCATTGCTGCGGGTCCGGTCCAGGCTTGTCCCTGTAGAGAAGGGGCGATCTTCCACAGTGGACTCAAGCCAACGCTGATCCTCCGACAGGATTTCGGACCGGCCCAGGACGTCTGTGCCACCTTCTCCTCGATGCCTCTAAGTTCTAGGCATCCGCATCCAGAAAGCCACTGCACTTGCCAGACTAACGTGTAGATGGTAAGATAGAAGTTAAGCCTATCCAATCTGCAGCAGCAGAGGTATGGATAGGCAATATTTGTGCCGAGCGCAAGAAAAAAACAACTCCCCAAAATCCACGGGGGCGGAAGCACTAGAGTCGCAACCGGAATACAAGGAGATATATGGGCGGAAAACTCAGGCCCGCGGCAGCGGTAGTCGCCGTATTGATTGCCCTGATGACGTCTGCGTTGGTGGCATGCGATCGGGAACCCACACCCACGCCAACTCAGGAGACCTCCGTCACCGCGGTGCCCTCGGCTAGTGCCACTCCTGAACCCACAGCCATGCCGGCAGTAAGCACGCCAACTCCGGCGCCCAGTCCAACGCTCCAACCAATGCCCACGCCGGCAGTAAGCACGCCAACTCCGGCGCCCAGTCCAACGCTCCAACCAACGCCCACGCCGGCAGTAAGCACGCCAACTCCGGCGCCCACTCCAACGCCGGCTCCCACAGCGACACCCGAGCCTACACCAACCCCAACCCCGGCACCGGACACCTCCCTGCCCTTTGACCCCAAGGTGGTCCGCGGCACCCTTTCCAACGGCCTAAGCTATTATATCAGGCACAATGAGGAGCCGCGAGACCGGGCGCAAATTGCCCTGGTGGTCAGGGCCGGCTCCGTCCATGAAGAAGAGCACCAGCAGGGCCTTGCACATTTCGTGGAACACATGGCGTTCAATGGAACTGACCGCTTCGCCAAGCAGGAGATAGTGGAGTACCTTGAGTCCATAGGAAACATATTTGGCCCTGACGTGAACGCCCAGACCGGATTCGACGACACCAGGTACTGGCTGGAGTTCCCCACCGGCGACCCCGAAATTACTGAGACGGCTTTCCGGATTCTCAGCGACTGGGCCTACGGAATCTCCTTTGACCCTGAAGAGGTCGAACTTGAGCGCGGCGTGATCCAGGAGGAGTGGCGCCTCTCTCAGGGATTTAGCTCCAGGTTTCAGGACAGCCTGCTTGAGGTTCTATTCGGGTCCTCTCTCTATGCCAACCGAGCTCCCATTGGCCTCCCGGAGATCGTTGAGGGCGCTACAGCGGAGCTCCTGAGAGAATACTACGAGCGCTGGTACCGCCCCGACCTGATGGCCGTGGTGGCCGTGGGCGACTTCGACGTTGAAGAGATGGAGGCCAAGGTGAGGCACCACTTTGCGCCGCCACCCGAGGGTGAGGCAAGCCAGGAGAGCGCCGCTGTCGGCGCCCAGACCGACCGGCCTAGCGTCGACGTCCCCGGCCACGAAACACCCTGGATCAATGTGTTCACTGATGCCGAGTCCCCTGGCACCCAGTTCGTACTAATTCGAAAGCTGGACCCGGAGATGGGCCAAGACCAAGCGGCGTTCCGTCGGTTCGTAGTCGAAGGACTCGCCTTCATGATGATGAATGCGAGACTTTTCGAGCGGGGCCAAGTTGAAGACCCACCCTATCTGAGTGCTCAGGCCTTTCGTTCGTCATACGTGGAGTCGTTGGACATCCAGCGATTCGCAGCGTGGGTGGCGCCGGGCGGAATCGAGCGGGGGTTGGAGGTCATGCTGGAGGAACTGCAGCGCGTCAAGCTGCACGGCTTTACCGAGGGTGAACTGGAGCGCGAGAAGAGCAACCTGCTGAGATCAGTGGAGAGTGTGTACAAGCAGCGGGACCAGGTACCCTCGCAGAACTTCGTCAACGAGTACGTGGACCACTTCCTGAGCGGCACGCCGGCTCCCGGCATCGAGGCCGAGTGGGAGTTGTACCAGGAGGTGCTGCCACAGATCACACTGGAAGAGTTCGTTCAAGTGACAGAGTCGTGGACCAAGTCCCAGGACACGGCCCTGTTGGTTGTGCGACCTGCAGAGACCGAGGGCGCCTCGGACAGCGACCTGAGCGCTGCAACCCTGGCGCTGCTGGAAGCAGCCCCCACCCTGGAGGTGGCCCCCTACACAGACGTCCTTGACGATGTCCCGCTGCTGGACGCGATTCCCACCCCTGGCAGCATTGCCGCCGAAGAGCATATCGAGTCCATTGACGCCCAGAAATGGACTCTGTCCAACGGGATAACGGTTATTGCCAAGCAGACCGACTTTCGCGACGATGAAGTGGAGTTCATGGCCTTCAGCCCCGGCGGGCACTCCCTGGTAGCAGACGAGGACCATGTGTCCGCCCTCCACGCCGCACAGATGATTGCTGGCAGCGGCGTTGGCCCCCATGACAACGTGGCCCTGGACAAGCTGCTGGCCGGCAAGAGGGTCTCAGTGTCCCCATATATTGGAGAACTCTTCGAAGGGTTCTCAGGCAGAGCATCGCCGGAGGACATGGAGACGCTGTTCCAGCTGATTACACTCTATGCAACCCAACCCAGGCTGGACCAGGCCATCTTTGACAGATATCAGGCGAGGCTGCAGAGCATCGCCGAGATCAACGCCGCCCAGCCGGACTCGGTCCTGTTCGACACCGCCAGGACTGTACTGGCGCAGGAGCACTTCCGCCGCCGGCCTCTCACGGTCGAACTGCTGGAGGAGCTGAGCAAGGAACGGGCGCAGGCGGTCTATGCTGACCGTTTTTCGGACCTTGGCGACGCAACCTTCGTCTTAGTCGGGGCCTTTGATTGGGAAGACCTGCGGTCGCTCTCCGCCACGTACCTCGCAAGCCTGCCCACAACCGGACAAGCGGAAGACTGGGTTGACCACAACATAGACCCGCCGTCCGGCGTAGAAAACCGCGTTGTCCACAGTGGCATTGAGCCTCGCAGCAACACGGTGCTTGCCTTTGCCGGGGACATGGACTGGACCCGTGACGAGGCGCTGGCCCTCAACGTGGCGGGCGAGATGCTGGGTATCCGGTTGAGAGAGCGTGTGCGCGAGCAGCTGGGCGGTACCTACTTCATTGGGGTGAACGCGGGCAGTTCCACTCTTCCGGACACCGAGTACCTGGTCTCCGTCATCTTCGGCAGCGACCCCACACGTGTTGAGGAGCTGTTTGAGGAGGTGTTGGTTGAGGTGGAGTGGATCCGAGAAGGGGGTGAGCAGAGCTACCTGGACACGGTCAAAGAGCAGATGCGGACCTCCCGACAAGAGAACCTGAGAGAGAACGGGTTCTGGGTGGGACAGATACGGGCCGTAGTGCAGCGGGGTGAGGCCTTTACCGAGACTCTCGGATTCGATGCAGCCCTGGAGGCGCTGACCCTGGACGATGTGGCCGCCACCGCCCAACGCTACTTCACGCCCGACATGTACGTGCGGGTTGTGCTGTACCCTGTAGAAGAGGAGTAGGCCTAAAAGGAATTGGTTGGCTGCTGGGTTTACGGCCAATTCGTCCACCCATCCTACTGTGTCCAAAAGGACTCTCCACGAGCACCTAACTGTTGCGTGTCGATTGTGTCAGAAGGGTGAACGTCATCGTCTCTAATCTGGACTTCCCAGGAAGCGCGGCACGCCCTGGCATGGCATATTTATCAGACCTTGCCGACAGGAGTGGTCCGGCCAGGATCGGACCACTCCTGTAGCTTCGCCTTCATGTCCTTCTCAAGAACAGGATGTGCATCGGAATGGCCAGACCTGTAGTTATCAAGCCCAACACGATGGTCACCGCCCCCAACCCGATTGCCAGATCGCCAAGGCTGAATCCCACGATAGCCAGGTTCAAAGCATTACGCAGGGTAAGCCCCTTGATGTAAACGTCCCTGTTGGGGTCATCCCGTTCCATGCCCGAATAAGGGCCAAACCTGCCGAAAGTATGGTCTTCTATAACGTCCTGCTGTGCCCTGGCCGTAGCCACGTCCTCCACCAGAACACCGGGCAGAGTAGCGTCCTTGCTGGTGATTACCTTTTCCTTGCGCAAAGCTTCCTGGATTTCCCCTTTTGCGTCCACACCCATAAATATAAATATGCTGCCGATGACAATCATCCCCACACCCAGGACCATAGCTACAGCCACCCCAATCCAGCTCACCCTTCTCAGCATAGACATGGTTTCCCTCCCACTATGATTAACGGTAGTTGCCGTCATTCATAACCCGCTGCTAATATGCTCTCCCGGCACTTCGTGCTACCTATAGGACGCCACTGACAGAGAGGCGGCACCGGCCTCAGACCAGTGCCGCCCTGGTGTTTTCCCCGGCGATCGGGGCATGTACGGCAGGCTTAGCCTCCTTCAACGACCGGCGCACCGCCCACCTGTACCTGTAGCTGCCTGGCCCTCTTGGCCTCAGCCTTTGGTACGGTTATGGTCAGGACTCCGTGCTCATAGAGGGGTTGCACCTTGTCCGCGTCCACCGAGTCGGGCAGCCGCAGCGCCCGATGGAAGGAGCCTGCCCGTCGCTCACGCATCAGGTATACTGCGTCACCTTCCTGATGTTCCTCGGCTGTGTGTCCCTTGATGGTTAGCAGGTTGTCTTCGATGGATACCTGCATGTCGTCGGGAGAAACCCCGGGCATGGAAGCGCGAATTACAATGTCCTCCCCTTTTCGGAATACGTCCAGGGGAACGGCCCACGCCTCGATGTCCGGGCTATCCGAAGAGCCACCGGGGTTGCTCCCGAACCTCTGCCACAACCGGTCCATGGTATTCTGCATATGCCGCAGGTCATTGAATGGGTCCCTTCTCTGCATCATCCTTCTTTCCTCCGTTTCTTAATCTTGTGCTATCGGTATCTGTGAGTTAGGATTCTCGGCCAACCGGGTCGGCTGAGAATGAGTAGTATCGAACGCCGGCGCAGGGCACACGATAGTACCATTGACCTGTCCTGGACTGGGCCTCGGATTGCTCTGCCTCTTCCAGGATGGCCTCGATCTCCTGGGTGGAAGTGGCGTTGAGGCCGCCCTCCACAACGTCCGCTTGGCGGTTCCGCTTCAGGACCTCTGCCGTTGTCATGGTCTGACCTCCCTCCAAAAGAATACGGTTCGAGTATATCAGTTGATATGATTCATGTCAAGTAGTTGCCTATATCTAAAAATAAAGTGGATACAAAATTGACAACTGGCTCTCAAACAGTGTATAAATGAACCAAGAGAAACGCGGGTAGGGTTCAATGAGGCAAACCAGGGGCATCTATCTGATTAGCGTGGTTGCGGAGACCTTGGGAATGCACCCGCAAACGCTGCGCAAGTACGAGCGGGCCGGTTTCATCGAACCGTTGCGCATGGGAACGCTGCGCACCTACTCCGACGAGGACGTGGCGCGGCTGCGTCTAATCAAGCACTTCGTGGACGGCTTGGGGCTGAACCTTTCGGGCGTCGAAATGGCCCTCTCCTTCACCAATGAGCTATTGGAAATTCGGATGCGTCTTTCCCGCGCTCCCAATCCTTCCAGGGCAGTGACCGATTCCATCAGGCAGTTGGACAGCATGCTTGCAACCCTGGGCGTGCGGGTAGTGAAGCGTCCCGACAGGCCGGACGACTCCCGGCAGTCAGCGCCGGGTGACAGTGGGTTCAAGGTCAACCCCGGAGAGTTGATTGAGTTTAGTACCGCTCCCTGAGGACCCAGTGGGAATCTGGGGCTGAATGCCGGCTTCCGACTCCAGCCCTCGTTTCGTACCTGCCACTCCCCGATCCTGGCCCTTTTGCCGACATTGCTAAGTTGAACCCATCTAACCCAATGGATGCTGAGTACGGTGAGCCCCGGCAGAACTCCAAATTGTCAGCCTGGGAGTGGTGGTGACCATCGTCCGTTTCTGGACATAGAAGGAGGCTCTGAAAAATCAGACTTATCATCATCACGTTGATAGCCCTAATGGTGTTGGTCTTGGCCGCCTGCACCACCGACTCCCCAGACAAGGTCACTGACCCGCCGGCGCCCACACCGACCCCGTCATACGAGTTTACAACTGACCAGGTGATGGCGATTGAGGCGGCCCTAGACCTGAACCTCTCAGTATACGGCGACGATTTGGGACGCCCCTTGACCGCCGATGACCGCCAAGCAATTTGCCAGGACTGGAAGGAGGCGGGATGGGACTTTGAGAGCATCCCTGACGACGTTTACACGGTCAGGCATGGGGAATTACCAATGGCAATACGTGAGGCGATGGGTTTGGCATTGTCGGAGTACGCAGGGCCAATGGTCAAAGGCTACTGCGAGCAGTATACGTCGTCAGCCACGCCTACTCCCGTCCCCACTCCCACACCTCGATGATGCTACAGACTGGGGAGAGTATTGCGATGGTGAGCAAGAAGCTGGGCCGCTCCAACGCTGGCATCACCACGGACATCTACGACCACGCGCTGTTGGGGTGGCAGTAGCAGGCAGCTGAGACCTTCGCCCCGGAGATGGAGGGGGAGTGAGAACGGAGGAACAATCGTGACCCAGCTATTTTGGCCTAGCAGCGATAGAGGAAGTGCCGATCGTACAAAACTCCACTTTATTGTGGTAGTGCATGATTCACATCCCTGGGGATGGGGCGTAACCACCTTGTGCGGGAGAGCAGGATATGCTCTTAGGGAAGCGATGTTCGAAGAACGGCCTAATGGTTTTACCAGGGACGCAGAGATTTTTTGTGCATCTTGGGATACAAGCGCATGTGGGGAATGTAAGGAAGTGGCTGCATCACTTGTTACATACGGAAGAATGCTCAGATGACCTTCAGGCGATGGAGGGGGAATAAGATATGTTAGGCGGTTTGCTAGTAGTGGGTGGTATGTTTTTGCTAGCAAGTATTTCCTGGGCATGGGCCGTTGGTGCGGCGGTAATGCACGGGGTCATAGCAGGGGCGATTATTGGCGGAGTAATGGGCGGGTTTATGGGTCTCGGATGGGAAATGGCTCCCAATCGCCACAGCGAGAAAATATCGCTGGCTTCGGAGGGGCAATAGTGGGGTTATTTAGGCAACTATAGGAATAGGAGACTGATCATGTTATGGGTAAGTATGGCTGAGCGCAGGGCTGTAGCTCGGATTAAGGAGGCAACGGATGCTGGGGTTCTTGCTCAGCCATTCAGCCCAGAGGATGTGGACAACCTCTTGGGAACCTCCGTCGCCTCTAGGTTCCTGCAATTTTATGAGGCCGGCAATAGGTGGGCGAATCCTGAGTTCTTCATAAGGGTTTCTAGTCGTCCCGAACCAGATTTATACTTCATTGCAGTTCGGGATGATATGCGGGACTTTTGTTACTACTACCCGAAGATGTGGCAACGTTTTCTGACAGGCTTCTTATGCCTTGTTGCCAGACCATTCATGCGAGACTAACTGGTGGTGGCTTGGTTTGCCGACAACACCCACAGCTATGTACACCTTCCCACAGCGAACCTCTGACGAATGCCGGATTCTACTCAACTTCACCGGGCCGGGTCCCAGCCCATGAAGTGGCTTGTAGTCCTATTGCTGTGGGCTGTGAGCTTGGCTTGCGTGGGAGCAGCGACCGCTCCGCCTGACACCACTCTTGAAACCCCGAAGACCCCCGACGCCACGCGGGGTGCTACAGTCGCACCGACTACAAAACCCGAGTTGCCCCAGGCCACGACCATCCCGGAAACCCCCGAAGCCTACGAGCCGCCGGTGACCGCCACCCTTGAAACCCCTGCTGATTCCGACTCGGCGCGGAGTGTCACGGTAGCGCCGACCGCAAAAGCCGAATTGTCCCAGGCCACATCCATCCCGGAAACCCCGGAAGCCTACGGGCCAACTGTGACTGCCGCCCTTGAGACTGTGACAGCCCCGGACCCCACGCCAAGTGCTACGACCGTGCCGGCGACTGAAGCCGGACCACTCCTCCAGCCCACGCTCACTCCGGAGCCATCTGAGCCGCAGGAACCCACCGAAGAGGGCCCACGTGAAAGCGGGCCAGTGGTCCGAATAGGCACCACGGAGTTTGCCGTTGAGTTGGCCTTAACCCCTGAGGAGCGGGCACAAGGCCTGTCGGACCGTCCTTACCTTGCCCCTGACACCGGGATGTTGTTCGTTTACCGGCAGCAGAACCGTTACAGCTTCTGGATGAGGAACATGCACTTCCCATTGGATATACTGTGGATTAGCGCGGACTGCACCGTAGCCGATGCGAGCCTGAACGTACCGCCACCGGAGCCGGGCCAGACCACGAGCCAGCTGCCCCGGTACTCCCCAGCAGTGCCCGTGCAATACGTTCTGGAAATCAATGCCGGAGAGGCGGCTGCCAAGGGCATCATGGTCGGCACCAGCGTACAGTTCACCGGCGACCTTGCCGGGCAATTTGGCTGCTAGGGCTGGACTAAGGCCTGACCCTCTTCCCGTTCAGCAGTGTTCCAAGGGGCGTGTACCTGACCAGGTACCTGTACGTCACAATCCCCAAGGCCCCGGTCGCGACACACGCCACCAGAAACTTCAACTCTGCACTCCAGCTGAAGCCCGTCAGGTACTTCAGCCAGCCCTGCCTGTCCAAGTGGGCGAGATAGAAGGTCAGGAAAACCACCACAGGGAGGTGGATAATGTATATCCAGTACGATGAGTCCGCAAGCCATCGGACCCAGGGGCGCGGTGACCTCAGAAACCCCTCAAAGGCCCCGACCAGACCTACGCTGAACAGTACCGCCGAGGCCCCGTAGAAGACCACGCCGACCAACTCAAGGAACTCAATGGTCTCCTCATCTCCGCCCTGCTTCGACATCTCGTCTATAGTTCCAATCAGTACCAGGTGGACAAAGAAAACGGCAACGGCAAGCGCCCACAGCATGACCAGGGTTGCTGTCCCCCTGAACCTGTCAATAAGCTCCCGTTGGGCGTAGAGTCCGTAACCGTAGAA
The DNA here is from genome assembly GCA_034421095.1 of Dehalococcoidia bacterium. GTDB lineage: Bacteria > Chloroflexota > Dehalococcoidia > Lucifugimonadales > JAGWBF01 > JAGWBG01. The sequence continues at coordinate 31,360 of DAOUKR010000019.1, read as the reverse complement.
GAAGAACAGCATACTGTATAGCACGTCCGGAACGTTCAGCGGCCAGACGGGTTTTGATTCGTTGCCTTCCCGGAGTAAGAGGAGCAGCACCGCTCCCAGCATCAGTAGCAGTGGTATACGCATGTAGACGGCGTTCCCGAGGTACTTGCCCAGAGGAAGCGGGGACGCAAAGCGGATACCCGTCCGTGCCTTCCACAGTCCGCCCAACGACCTGAGGAGTATCAGCGCAGCGTACATCAGCAACAGGTAATAGAGGAACCATAGGTGGGCTACCAGCTCACCGCTGGAATCAAGGTCCTGCCTCTCCTTCAGTGCGTCCCGGAATACGTCGGGAGATATGTTGCCGTACCACCCATAGACCCATATTGGCGGGATGATTACCGCCATCACCGCCCCGAATAATACAAGGGGCAGGGCAATTCTCTTCAGCCTGTCAAGAATGAAACCCGACGTGGAACGGCGGTCCAACACCAGGTGGGCGAAGAACCCGGACAACAGAAAGAAGGTTGGCATTCGCCACGTATGGATGAAGTCGAACACCAGAAACAGCAGAACGGACTGGTCGTCGTCCGCGGGCCAAGAATGCTCGAATCCGGCTATACGTGAGAAGTAGGGCAACGACGCATGCAGGACAATACCCAGCAGCATGGCGAACCCTCTGAGACCATCAAGCCCGTGGTATCTCTGTACCTGCGTCCCGTCCGTTGAACTCATATATGCATCTTGTTCCGGCCGCGTCGGTCAGTAGTCATTGACCGGACTTGCCACCTCTTGCGCTCAGATACTCCCTGATGAAGGCCCTGTTTTCGTTGAACTCCTCCAGGTCATCCCTGGATATGAATGTGTTGTCGGAAACGGTGGCGTCCAGGGGCGTAGTCCCGAAGGCGTTCTTGGCGTTCAGGTCCGCCCCCGACTCGACCAGGAACATGGCCATATCCCTGATACCAAAGAACGCGGCCCACTCCAGGGGCGTCCCCTGAAACGCATCTTTTGCCCTTATGTTTATGTCTGCGCCGTTGTCCAGGAGAATCTTTGCAATCTCCTGGTTGTCCTTGAGGACTGCCAGGTGCAGTGCTGATGCCCCGGCGAATGGGATTCCAGGAGGAATGAACGTCTTGTCGGGGTCCGTTCCAAAATCCATGTGGTCCCGCACCACGTCCGCGTCGTCCTGGTCTATGGCGTCCAACAGGGACATGGCCGGCAAACTGGACTTGCCGCCCTTTGCGATCAGATACTCCCTGATGAAGGCCCTGTTATCGTTAAACTCCTCCAGGTCATCCCTGGATACGAACGTGTTGTCGGAAACAGTGGCGTCCAAGGGCGTAGTCCCGAAGGCGTTCTTGGCATTCAGGTCCGCCCCCGACTCTACCAGAAACACGGCCATATCCCTGATGCCGAAGAAGGCCGCCCACTCGAGGGGCGTCCCCTGAAACGTGTCCTCTGCCATTATGTTTATGTCCGCGCCGTTGTCCAGGAGAATCTTTGCAATCTCCCGGTTGTCCTTGAGGACTGCCAGGTGCAGTGCTGATGCCCCGGCGAATGGGATTCCAGGCGGGATGAACGTCTTGTTGGGGTCCGTCCCGAAATCCATGTGGTCCTGCACCACGTCCGCATTGTCCTGGTCTATGGCGTCCAACAGGGGCATACCCGGAGGCTTCGGGCCGCACCCAAATGACATCAGTAGAACCACTTGTACCAGGACTGTAATGCCAATCATCGTTCTCATTAGCACGTCTGTCTCCCTCTGCCTGGCCCGCTTTACATCAGCCTAGCTGCTACTGTATCCTACCATGTGGAGAATTCCTATGCAGTACAGGGCACCAAGGGGAACGGCTGACCTTCTGCCGGAAGATCAGAAATACTGGCGCTACATAGAGGCCAAGGCGGTGGACATCTGCCGTAGACATGGCTTCTCGCGCTTGGATACCCCTGTCTTCGAGGACTCAAGGCTCTTCATCCGCTCCGTGGGTGAAGGTACGGACATCGTCGAAAAAGAGATGTACACTTTTCAGGACAGGGGCGGGGACTCCGTCACACTTCGACCTGAGGGGACTGCCCCGGTATGTCGTGCTTATCTGGAACGAGGTATGCACAACCTCCCCCAGCCGGTGCGACTTTACTACTTCTGCCCGGTCTTCCGCTATGAGCGGCCCCAGGCCGGACGCTTTCGAGAGCACCATCAATTCGGTGTCGAGGTCCTGGGAGACAGTGATCCCTCAGTGGACGCTAACGTCATAGAAGTTGGCTGGCAACTCATGTCCTCACTGAAATTGCAGGGGCTTTCTCTGCTGGTCAATAGCATCGGCGATGCCCAGTGTCGTCCGGCTTACGTAGAGAAGCTGAAGGTCTACTACTCCGGCCATTATTCGCGGCTATGCGCGGATTGCCGCACGAGGCTGGAGCGTAATCCTCTGAGACTGCTGGACTGCAAGCAACCCACCTGCCAGGCATTGGGGGATGATGCGCCCCGTTCGGCGGACCACCTGTGTCCCGATTGCCAGGACCATTGGGATAAATTGCAGCGTTACCTGGCGCTTATGGCAATACCCTACAAAGAGGACCACCGCCTCGTACGTGGTCTGGACTACTATACCCGCACCGTTTTCGAGATTCAGCCACTTCAGGAAGGTGGCCAGAGCACCATTCTTGGCGGTGGCCGCTACGACGCTCTTGTCGAGCAGATAGGCGGCAGACCCACCCCCGGCATAGGGTTTGCGACGGGCATGGAGCGGTTGGTCCTCAACCTCAAGCGGCAGGAGGTGGACGTCCCCGAGGAGCCCAAGCCCGAATACCTGGTGGCCAGCATCGGAGAAGGGGCCAGGGATGCGGCGATTCATATTGCCTTCAAGATGAGGCAGGCAGGAGCTCGCGCCATCCTCAGCAGCGGGTCAAGGAGTCTCAGGGGGCAACTGAGGCAAGCTAATGCTTTGGGTGTCCACTACGTGGTTATTGTGGGCGAAGATGAGTTGGAGCGGGAGCAGGTCAGCGTCCGGGACATGGTACAGGGCGGGCAGGAAGTGAAGCCCATGGACCAGTTCTTCAAGGAGCTGGACAAAGGCTAAAGGCAGGCCATGGATAGGTGTCGTCATTGTCAGGGACTTCTCATTGTGTATAGAGCCTGCTTTTCCATAATCAGCTTGATATTTTCACATCATGGTATATCCCCCGCTGACGCTGAGGGTCTGGCCGGTTACGAAGCTCGCCGCATCCGAGGAAAGGAACACCACCGACTTGGCTAGCTCGTCGGCGGTCCCCAAGCGACGCAGCACGTAGCCCCGCTTCACTCGCTCCAACACCTCGTCTGTGAATATGTCCCTCATCTGGAGCCACATGCTGTCCTGGCCCATCTCTTCATCCGACTGGGGCACGGTCAGTCCGGGGCATACCACGTTCACTCGGATGCCGTAGCGACCCATCTCCCGGGCCACGGCTTTGCTCAAGGCAATCACACCGCCTTTGCAGGCCGAGTACACCGCCTCACGGAACTCCCCCATGCGACCCGCGTCGGAACTGATGCTTACAATGGCGCCTGCTTGTTTCTCAATCATGTGGGGGAGCACAGCACGGATGCAGTTTATCGGACTCCAGAGGTTCAGCCTGACCTCCCTTTCCCATTCTTCGCGGGGTTTCTCCATGAACAATCTGTCTACCGTCCATCCCACGTTATTCACCAGTACGTCCACACCCCCGTACTCCTGTATGGTACGGGATACCATCGTCTCAACCTGCTGGTGGTCGGACACGTCCGTTTTGATAACGATGACCCGGGCTCCGGTTCCCATGCTCGTCGCCTCCGCTGCCACCCTCTCTCCCTGGGCCTGGTCAATGTCGGCTATAGCTATGTTGCAGCCTTCGGCGGCGAAGGCGTGGACGATGGCCCTGCCAATATTGGAGCCTCCACCCGTGACTATGACGCTCTTACCCTTGAGTCCCAGTTCCATGTCCTACCTCCGATGGTGATTCGTTTCAGGTCCGATTATGCGGGCGACAACGACCTCTAAAACCTGGGCTGCCTCTTTTCCTTGAAGGCCTGTATTCCCTCTCTGGGATGGGACGAGGTTGCGACGTACTGGGCGAAGGCCCGGATTTCCAGAGCTATCCCGTCTCGCAGCGCCATGTTCAGACCTTGCAAGGCAGTGCGCTTTATCCAGCCCAACGCCGGCCTGCTCTTGTCACGCAGACCGGAAAGAAGCTTCTCCAACTCCTCATCCAGCTGGTCCGCCGGCGCTGCCCGGAGTACCAGGCCCCACTCGGCCGCCTCCTTGCCGGACAGCCACCGGCCCGTAAGAAGAAGCTCCATAGCTTTCTGGACGCCCAGCTTTCGGGGCAGGCGTTGTGATGAGCCTGCTCCGGGCATGAGTGCGAAGTTGATATGCTGGTCACCTATCCGGGCGTCTTCCGCAGCGATGACCATATCACATGCCAGCATCATCTCCAGCCCTCCGGCCAGGGCATAGCCGTGTACCACGGCTATTATGGGCACAGGCAGGTCCTCGAACCTGAGATATAGGGCATTAACATCTTCCATGAAAGCTCTCATTGCGGGATAGTTGTCGAAAGAATCTCCCAAGGACCCCAGGTCTGCACCCGCACAGAAAGACCTCCCCGCGCCCCTGATAACCAGAGCTTTCACCGTCTCTCGGTTCTCTATCTCGGTGACGGCAGAGGCAAGTTCCTCTGCCATCTTGGGGTTGATTGCGTTGAGCACGTCCGGACGGTTGATGGTCAGGTTTGCTATGGGGCCATCTATATCAAGCAGTATAGTCTCATAGTCCATTCCTAGCCTCCTCATTTATTGGTGCTATTGGGTAAGCGTCCACCTACCCTTTCAGCAAGTGCATTGCAACCCAAATCATACTACACTGGCCGAACACCGGAAAGCATCCGGCCTTGCAGAAGTGCCCGCCGGGATTCTTGACAGTAAAGGGTAACTGGGCTAGATTGTAGTGAAGAGTGGCGGTTGCAATTGGCGAGGCTACATGAGCACCTACAACGATATTCTCGACGTGGTAAGGTCTCAAGGGCTGCGGCTCACGCCCCAACGGTTGATTATCCTTTCTGCAATAGCAGAGGGTGAGGGACACATGAATGTGGACGAGGTCTACCGTCGGGCCAAGGAGGCCTATCCTTACATGGACATCGCCACTGTCTACCGCACCCTCCACCTGTTCAAGAAGCTCCGCCTGGTCACCGAGGTGGGAATGGGCGACCGGCTGCATTATGAGTTGACCGACCCCAACGCCCGCCATCATCACATGGTCTGCCAAGCTTGTGGGAAAGCATTCAACCTTAGCCCCAGCTACCTCGATGAGTTCCGCTCCAGACTTGTAGAAGAGTTCGGCTTTGAGCCTGACCTGGACAATTTCACCGTGGCGGGTGTGTGCTCAGAATGCCGGTCCGTCTCCGCTAATGCGGGTCAGTATGCTTGAAGTACCCTTTCCAACAAATGACATCGCCCAGCACATGTGGAAAACTTGATGGCAATAGTGGCGCCCAGCCTGGCCCTGCATCTGCTAGATATGTGATTTAGGAGTAAATGTGGACTACGGAGAAGAAGCAATCAAGCGACATAGGGCCAGTCGAGGGAAGGTGGGCATCGCCTCCAAGATGGCGGTAGAGACCATGGACGACCTTTCGATAGCGTATACTCCAGGGGTTGCCTCGGTAAGCCTCCGTATAGCGGCAGATAAGTCCGAAGTGTACTCCTTGACCAACAAAGGGAACAGTGTAGCCGTAGTCTCCGATGGGTCTGCCGTACTGGGCCTTGGTAATGTAGGTCCCGAGGCTGCTATGCCCGTCATGGAGGGCAAATCAATTCTGTTCAAGAACCTTGCTGACATAGACGCCTTCCCAATCTGCCTGGCTACTCAGGACGATAAAGCAATTATTGAAACCGTGAGGATTCTGGCCCCGTCCTTCGGAGGCGTTAACTTGGAGGACATCGCAGCCCCTCGATGCTTCGACATTGAAGACGGTCTGCAAGATTTGGGAATACCCGTTTTTCACGATGACCAGCATGGCACTGCCATAGTTGTTCTGGCGTCTCTAATCAACGCTCTCAATGTAACCGGCAAGGGGATGGAGGATGTCAAGATAGTCTTCTCGGGTGCGGGTGCTGGCGGCATTGGCACTACCAGGCTCCTGGTCGAATACGGAGCCAAAGACGTGGTTCTAGTTGACAGCAGGGGAATAATAGACCGGGGGCGAACGGACCTGACCCCAATCAAGACGGCTATGCTGGAGATTAGCAACCCGCGAAATATTCAGGGTGGCCTGGCCGAAGCAATGAGGGGAGCCGACGTGTTTATCGGCCTTTCGGTAGCTGATGCCGTAACTCCTGACATGGTTAGCTCTATGGCCGAAGAGTCAATCGTCCTTGCCATGGCCAATCCCATTCCGGAGATATGGCCCTACCAGGCCGCTGCGGCGGGGGCCGTCGTGGTCGGCACCGGGCGGAGTGACTTCCCCAACCAGATCAATAATAGCCTGGTTTTTCCCGGCATCCTCAGAGGCGCCCTGGACGCAAGGGCCCCCCGGATTACCACGGGAATGAAGCTGGCGGCGGCAAGAGCGCTGGCCGAGCTTGTAGAGGAGCCCACCGCGGAACGGATTATACCCTGGACGCTGGACAGAAAAGTGGCCCCCGCCGTCGCTCGTGCCACAGCCCTAGCCTGGCAAGAGGAAAGCGGCAATTGTTAAAATCCTCGTGGCCTTCCCTAAGTTATGTAAATCCCTTGAGAAGGTTGGGATTAGCGTTTCCAGGCATCGTCATCAATAATGACCTCCATCGGCGCATGAGAGATAGCCAGGATATGGACTCAGGAGATATTCAATGAATTTTAGCTGGGTGATTCCGGGCAAGCTCGCCGGCTCTATGGGACCCACCTGCGAGGAAGACCTCGAATATCTCAAGAATAAAGGCGTTGGAGCCGTTGTGAGAATGGAGCAGCGCACCGTGTCCGGCGACGCTGCCGGCTTGGTTGACATGGCTGAGTTCGTGCCCGACATGTATCCTCCCACCTTCTCGCAGATTGACCGCATGATTGACTTCATTCAGGACCGGATTAAGAGCGACGTGCCGGTCGCAGTCTCTTGCAGGGCCGGGATGGGGAGGACCGGTACGGTGCTGGCTTGTTATCTGGTGTGCGTTGAAGGGTACAGCGCCGGGGATGCTATACGACACCTGCGCGCTCTGAGGCCCGGCTCGGTGGAGAGTCCACCTCAACGGGAATTTGTACACGAGTACGAGGAGAGGCTGAAGTCCGTCAGGCCCCGGTAGCCGTTGGGGTTCTTCTCCCGCTACGCAACGGTATCATAAACACGATGACTGCGGTGACTGCGGTGAGAATCCCGGAGTAATAGAATATGGACCCCAATCCTCCCAGATGGTCAATTATGAGGGAGGCAAGGAAGGGGGATGCACCACCCAGCACCCCGGTAACGCCGAAGAGCAGCCCCGTGGCCGTTGCTTCCGTGCCTCTGCCCACCGCATCCAACACCGCTGCCTGGATGATATTGTGCAGCACAAAGGTGAAGAGTCCTATTCCCGCCAGGACAAGGATTAGCAGCAAGCTGTCACCCACGCTGACCACCAGCATGGACAGAAAAGCCGCCACAGTCATACCTGGTACGAGGATTGCTTTCCTTCCAAACCGGTCCGAGAGGGCGCCGATAACGGGGGCTGAGATTATCCCCATGCCTGTCAAAAGGGCGTAGTGAACCCCCGCCTCCAGGGAATTCATCCCCAGCTCATCCTTCAAGTAGAAGGGTGTCCAGTTGAAAAGTGCGTTAAGGCCCATTCCTCGAAGCAAGGCCGCCAATATCAGCCCAAGAACAACGGGGTTTTTGAGGAGCGTCAGGGCACCATCAAGTTGTGCTCGGAGGTCCTTCCGCCCTTCCTGCCCACCCTCTTTTCCCACGTTCCTCAGAGACCACCATACAAATATGGACAGGGCAATGGCAGGAATGGCGTAGATGAAGAAGATATTCCGCCAGAGCAGTATTCCCAGGAGCGCACCGGCCAGCACAGGCCCCAGGGCGTTGCCGATGTTCGACCCGAAGCCGTGCATCGAGATGGCAAAGCCTCGTCTGTCGGGAAAACGCTGGGAGATAGCGGCTGCCGCCGGCAGATGCCATAGAGCGCCGGGTATGGCGATGAACAGCACGGCTATGACCAGCACGACAAAGCTGGGAGAGATTCCAACGAGGGAGTAAGCGACGGCGGCCCAGATCATGCAACCTGTTAGTATAAGGCCCCAGTAGGGTTTCAGCGCATCCACAAAGGGGCCGGCTCCCAGGCTTGTGATACTGGAGCCGGACTGCCTTATTGCGAAGAGGGCGGCCTTTTGGATAGTGCCAAGTCCCATATAGTCGGCGATTGCCGTCAGAAGGAGAGGAAACCCCTGGTCAACCAGATGGGATATGCCATGGCCGAGGGATAGGCTCCCCAGTATGAATCCCCTGTTTTCTCTGAGGCCGGTTTGGGGTTTAGTGGCCCCTTCCACCTGACATCTCCAATGGTCCTTTCATGCTATCCCCCCACCATGAACGTGTAACTTAAGAGAGGTCTGCCCAAACGAGGCAGACCTCTCTTAAACAGCGTTATGCAAGTGCCGCCGGGCAAGATTGTTCTGCTACCTGCTCTTGAAGACCCTTGCGCAACTTTCGTTGCTTATTTGGTCAGGAGTATTTCCATCACCTTGGGGAGGGCTTGCCTGGCCCTGGCCATGACGCCATCCGTGTCCAGGCTGCCCACCGGGTGGGTCACAACTGCGAAGGGGTAATCGGGGATGCCCCTTATCTTTGCTATAGACCTGCCGGTATTGGTGAAAGGTTCGGTGCATATAGCGGCGGCCGGTTTGCCTGCTTTCTCTACCGTTATCGCATCGTGCACACTGCACGAACTGCAAGAGCCTCAATCACCTGTGGCAGTTATCACGAAGTCGCACTTCTCCAGCAGTTCATCCATAATGGGCTGGGGAGCCGGGCGCGACTGGTCTCGCTTGTTAAGCCGGATTACCTCTTTAATCTCATAGGTATCCTGGATTAGTGAGAGCACCGCATCCAGCAACTCGTCGGCATTGCGTTTGCCGTTGGCGAGCAGCCCTACCACCTTCCCGTTCAGGTCATCGGGACGTGGGGCGAGGAGAGTGCTGTCGGGCAGAGCCTCTACAGTGGGGTCCAGGAGCTTGAACTTTGTGGCTTCAACGACCATGTTCTGCCTCCCCTTCATTTTGTTTGTAACATTATAGCACTTGCAGGCGGACTATTGTATACGGCTTGTGTCAATCTCCGTGATTACCGATAGAGAGTTTGTTCCCCTTGCCCAGCGGGGTATCAGGGCAGACCAGGCTCCCCCTGACCCGCCGCCAGCTAGCAGTATCACCGACTCGGGTGCCAGGCACACCGGCATCATCTCGTTCTCAGAGCCCGGCGAGGGCATCTCGGCCTTGTGGGTAGCGGCCAACTCCCCGGCTGTCCTTCGGGCCTTCCCAAACAGGAAATCCCTCACCCTCTGTTTGCTCCACCCGGCATCTTTCATAAACCCTGAGTGTTCCTGGGACATAATCAGCAATATCTCGCCGTGACTATGGCCCAATCCCAGCATAGTGTCGGCGATGGCAGTGAGAACCTCTTCAGGAGTTCCCGCTCCCACCATGTCAACCTGCGTAGGGGCAAGGGAAGTGAACACGGCAACCGTGCTGGCTTCCGGGGGAAACCCACGCTCTACGTGTAAAGGCTCCCAGGGACTGTTCTCCTCGTCCTCGGCTATGCAGTAGGTATACTTGCCGGGATGACCCAGGCTGGAGAGGTCCAGCACACCCGGGTGGTTCTCCAACACGTTAATCAGAATCAATCGTATTGCCCTTCCTATGGTTGCGTTAGCCCTTCGGTCCGGTCCGGGACCGAAGATGTTGTGCCCACTGGCAAGCCCAAGAGTATGCCGGACTGGTCCATTGATGACCAGCAAAGGTGCCGACCCCATAGTGCTGGCGGAGCTTCCATGCAAGCTGAACTCGGGCCGGACCATACCCTCCATAGCGGCAACAATGACCGGCATATATTCTGGGCGGCACCCGGCCATCACCGCGTTGATAGCGACCTTCTCCGCCGTTATCACCCGTCCCCTCACCGGCTCCACACCAATTACGTCCGAAGGATGCCGTCCAACGAAATCAAGAAATTGCAGTACCTTCTCTTCCGTAGGTGGTATCACGGGAAGCCCGTCGGTCCATCCTTGCTGATAGCAGGCCTCAATGGCATCATCAACGTTGCCCGCAACTTCCAATCGTTTGGACGTGAGGGCATCCGAACTCAGAGTCATAGTCTGCCTCCCGGAAACATTATTGATAATTGATATTGGGTAAGATAGGCCATACTTCTCTATCTACATTATCTACATCCACCGGGGCTGAACGTCGGCTGGAATGCCAAACAGATGCTTGCCTATCAACTCGCGTACCAGGTCGGGTGCCGTAGAAGCGTGCAGGGTCCCGATTCGCACGTCCCTGTAGTAGCGCTCAAAGTCGTGGGCTTCGTAGAGGCCATGTGCCCCACGAATGGAGAACAAACGCTCCACTGCCCTTTGAGCGTTTTCACGGGCGACTAACGTCGCCATCTGTGCCCGGATTACATCGTCGGCATTGAAGGGCACCATCGTTTGAGCCTTGGCCATTATATTCCCCACCTCCTGGTGCAGGAAGGCGCGGCCCGACTCTACCGCCATCGTCGCATCCGCTATGGCGAACTGGTTGCCGGGCATACTACCCCTGGGCTGCCCACTTAAAGACATACTGCCGCCCTTGGCATACTCAATGGTATCGCTGAGAGCCGACCGGGCGACCCCAAGCATTATGGCCGCAATCCAGCTTGTTGACCTGGAAGGTATGCGCAGCGCCGGCGGGGCGTCCATGAACCAGGGCACCTCCGGGGGTGGCCGATTAAAAACCGGGGCCTTGTCCAAGGGTATGAACACCTCGTCCAGAAGAACGTCGTTACTCATAGAGGCGCGCACGGCCATTGCGTGCCAGGTATCTTCAACACTTACGCCGGAGTCGCCAATTCCCACCCCGACCCAACGGTTATGAAATTCGGGCGGGTCCGGCACTGCTTTAGTAGGCGTCCAGCCCGGCGGCTGACCCTGGACAAGGGTGCTCAGAAAAGCCCACCGGGCCCTGTGGGAGAAACTTACGAAAGGCCACCGCCCGGAGACCACGAAGCCGCCTGGAACGGCGCGTGTTGTCCCCGCCGGTATCTGGGCATGGGCCAGGATGGCCCCTTCCTCTACGACGGCTTTGATATACGGCCTTGAGTCTTCGCCCAGCAAATTCTGAACAATCAAGCAGGTCGTGATGTGGTTGCCAAGGCACCAGGCGGTGGAGGCGCATGCCCCTCCGATAATCTCAAAGATGGCAGTTTGGGTAGCGAGGTCAGCTTCCGTTCCACCCTGGACGCGTGGAATATTAAGGGTGAGAAGCCCTGCCTCATGGAGGTCATGGACCGTTTCCACGGGTAGCTCTCGCGCCTGGTCAACAGCCCGTGCCCGCTCCGACAGGCGCATCGCTACGGACTTAGCCCGGCTGATGACAGGATTATCGCCCCCGTAAATCGCATCGTATTGTCCCTGTTTCTGCTGGACCAACTCTCCAGTCCTCTCGATTCGAGGTAAGGCTTTGCTACGGCGATTCAGCCCGAAGATTAGCATAAATGCCCCAGGGATTCAACCGCTGTAACCAGGACTAAAGCGAATGGGCGTTTCACTATTGACAATCTGGTACATGGCTGGTAGAATCTGCCCTAAAATATTAAAGGCCCCGCTTGGATGGGGAGTAGTAGGAGTACGCTGCCCTAGAGAGCCGGTGGACGGTGAAAACCGGTGACAGCATGGCCCCGAACTCGCCCCGGAGCGGCCCACCTGAAAGCCTTGGCTCCCGTGCTTGACTCCTCTCCAAATGGAGCGGGAAAAGCGGGGGTGGTAGGGACGGAGTAGGGTGTGGCGGTGGACGCCGTTACAGTCCCCAAGGTGTTCCGATTATGCGAAGGCTAATCGGGAAATGAGGGTGGTACCGCGGGAAGCCAGACCCGTCTCTTAAACAAGCAAGGGGCGGGCCTTTTTTATTCAGTGTACAGAGGTAGTGTGATGAAGCTGACCGGCGCGCAGATAGTATGTGAAAGCCTTCTCCGTGAAGGTGTGGACGTAGTCTTTGGGCTTCCTGGGGGCGCGATATTGCCCCTGTATGGAGTCATGCATCAGTATCCCCAGTTGCGTCACATCCTTGTGAGGCACGAGCAGGCGGCGGTTATGGCCGCCGACGGGTATGCCAGGACCACAGGCAGGGTTGGAGTGTGCATGGCTACCTCAGGCCCCGGAGCTACCAACCTGGTGACCGGCATCGCTGGTGCCCAGATGGACTCGATACCCATCGTAGCCGTAACCGGTCAAGTACCGCGGCCCGCTATCGGCCGGGACGCCTTCCAGGAGACGGACGTCACCGGGATAACGCTGCCAGTGACAAAACACAACTACCTGGTTATGGAAGCGTCGGAGATTCCCGCCGCTATCAAAGAGGCGTTCTACATTGCCAACACTGGCAGGCCGGGGCCAGTGTTGGTGGACATACCAAAGGACGTGCTTCAAAACGAGACGGCAGAGTTCTTCTACCCTGAAGGTGTGGACCTGCCGGGCTACAAGCCTACCCTGGAAGGACATCCTTCCCAGGTGCAAAAGGCCGCCAAACTCATTGCCGAGGCCGAAAGGCCGCTGATTCTGGCAGGGCACGGCATCATACTGTCCCGGGCCTACGACGAAATAAGGGAACTGGCGGAGAAGTCCCAGATACCTGTAATCACCACTCTCCTGGGCATCAGTTCCTTCCCAACGGACCATTTCCTGAATGTTGGTATGCCCGGAATGCACGGCATGGCCTACGCAAGTATGGCCATAAATGAGGCCGACCTGCTCATTGCCCTGGGGATGAGGTTCGACGACCGAGTCACGGGTAGAATCAGTGCCTTTGCACCGGACGCCAAGATCATTCACGTGGACGTGGACCCTTCCGAGATTAGCAAGAACGTCCGGGCGACTGTGCCCATCGTGGGAGACATCAAGCGGGTAATGCGTGCCCTGCTGCCCCAAGTGCCGCAGTCCCTTCACCCCGAGTGGGTACAGCGCATCGAGCATTTGAGAATCGAGCACCCTTCTCACAGGATAAGGGAAACGGACAAGCTGATTCCCCAATCTATCCTCAAGTCCCTCTGTGAAATTACCGATGGCAGAGCGATTATCGTAACCGGGGTAGGGCAGCACCAGATGTGGGCGGCCCAACACTACGCATTCAAGGAGTCCAACCACCTGATAACGTCGGGCGGACTTGGAGCAATGGGTTTCGAGGTTCCCGCGGCCCTGGGAGCCAAGGTGGCGAATCCCGATAAGCCCGTCTGGTCCATCTGCGGGGACGGTGGGTTCCAGATGACCCTGTGCGACCTTGCCACCGCCGTGGAGAATAATATTGGCGTGAAGTTCGCCATTATGAACAATAATTTCCTTGGCATGGTCCGCCAGTGGCAAGACTTTTTCTACGACAAGCTCTACACTGCCACCAGTTACACGGGTAATCCCGACTTTGTAAAGCTGGCAGAAGCATACGGCATCCCGGCCATAAGAGTTACCGACAAGGCTCAGGTCGAAGCCTCCATTCAATGGGCAGAGCAAGAGCCCGGCCCCGTGTTGGTAGACTTCATGGTCGAACCCGAGGAAAATGTCTATCCCATGATACCCGCCGGAGAGAGCCTGGCTGAGATGATAGAGGAGCCTTATATGGACTACTCGCCCCTTGCCCAGGCCGAAGGGAGAGCATAGTGGTAACGATGACACCCCGCCATACCATCGTCGCGCTGGTGGAGGACCGCCCAGGCGTCCTTAACCGGGTGTCGAGTCTCTTCCGCAGGAGAGGGTTTAACATATCCAGCCTGGCTGTAGGGAAAAGTGAGCAACCCCATCTCTCCCGTATGACTTTCGTTGTGGAGGGAGATGAGGACACCGTCGAGCAAGTCACCAAGCAGCTCAACAAGCTCATTGAAGTTATAAGGGTATCCGAGCTAAACGAAGACGACATCGTGGTACGGGAACTGGCGCTGATAAAAGTCCACTCCTCCGCCACAACTCGCAGCGAAATCATGCAGTTGGTGACCATATTCCGGGCCAACATAGTGGATGTAGGCCCCCAGTCACTCATTATCGAGGCCACCGGGGAGGAGGATAAGATAAATGCCCTTTACAACCTCCTTCGCCCATTTGGAGTAAGGGAGTTGATGCGTACCGGACGGATAGCCATGTCTCGTGGCACGCCGGAGGGCAGGGGGGAGAGGGCCACGGTCCAGACCAACGGTGCAAGTGGCGGTGACCGTAGCTAACAGCTACTACGCTTACAGGTCAGTCCCATGTCGCGCCAGTGGGCCGAGACCGGGAGCGCAGGGTAGCCAAAAACTGAACTAAGGAGTTACCAGCACCATGCCTAACGTTTACTACGACCAGGACGCAGACCTGGACATACTTCAGGGCAAGACCATCGGAATAATCGGCTATGGAAGCCAGGGCCACTGTCATGCCCTGAACCTGAAAGACAACGGCCAAAAAGTTATGGTGGGCCTTCATGCAACCAGCCGGAGCCGGGAGAACGCCAGGCAGGCAGGCCTGGAAGTGGCCGACGTGGACGAAGTTACCCGGGAATCCGATGTGGTGATGGTCCTGATTCCCGACCACGTCCAGCCAACGGTGTACAGAGAGTCCATCCAACCCAACCTGAAACCCGACACTACCCTGATGTTCGCCCACGGGTTCAGCATTCATTACAAGGCTGTCGTGCCCCCCGCCAACGTGAACGTCTCGATGGTAGCGCCCAAAGCGCCCGGCCACAGGATGCGCGAGATGTTCATGGATGGCATTGGAGTCCCGGCCCTGATGGCAATCCAGCAGGACACCACGGGAGGCGCCAAGGGGATAACCCTGGCTTATGCCAAGGGCATCGGATGCACTAACGCAGGCGTACTGGAGACCACTTTCAAGGATGAGACGGAGACAGACCTTTTTGGAGAACAGAACGTCCTCTGCGGCGGCGTTACCTCTCTAATCAGAATGGCCTTTGAGACTCTGGTAGAGGCTGGCTATCCGCCGGAGTTGGCGTATTTTGAGTGTCTGCACGAGATGAAGCTGATAGTTGACCTCATCTTCCAGGGTGGATTCAAGTACATGCGCTACTCGGTAAGTGATACAGCCGAATACGGTGATTACAGCCGTGGCCCCAGCGTCATAGATGAACACGTCAGGGAGAATATGCGGCGCACTCTGCGAGACATCCAGGACGGCACCTTCGCACGGGAATGGATGGCAGAGAACGATGAGGGCCGCAAACGCTTCCTCCAGATGCGCGAGGAGGCCAACGAGCACCAGATTGAAGACATTGGCAAAGAGCTCCGGCGCATGATGCCCTGGATGAACCCGGTAGAGTAGCTGAGCTTACCGCAAGGAGGCAAAGACGTGAGCGAGGAGGTAAAGGTGAGCGTAGTTCGCCGCCGCCCCCGGGTCCTGGCAGGGCTTGGGACGACGGACTACGCTGACCTGCGGTCCCCTTCTGAACTGTCCCAACACATTCTGGGTTAAGAGGGTATTTCTAAGAACGCCTTCACAAACACCCTCCAAGACAATTGAAACCGAATACTTACATCAGAAGGGAGACACATACAATGGCTGGAGACCAGATAACTATATTCGACACAACCCTGAGAGACGGGGAGCAGTCGGCAGGCATCGGCCTGACCGGGGACGAAAAGCTGGAGATCGCCAGGCAGTTGGCCCGCCTGCGGGTAGATGTTATCGAAGCGGGATTCGCCGCCAGTTCTCGCGGCGACTTCGAGGCCGTGAAAACCATTGCCAGAGAGGTCAAGGGGCCAGTCATAGCTTCTCTGGCCCGGGCACACCCCGTTGACGTGGACCAGGCCTGGGAGGCCCTGAAAGAAGGGGAGAACCCACGGATCCACGTCTTCCTATCCAGTTCCGATATTCACATTATGCACCAGCTTCGCAAGAACCGCGAAGAAGTGATGGATATGGCCGTGTCCATGGTGGCAAGGGCGAAGAAATACTGTGACAACGTAGAATTCTCTCCCATGGACGCCACCAGGACCACCCCAGAGTACCTTTATCAAATGCTGAAAGCAGTAATAGACGCCGGAGCCACTACGGTGAATATAGCCGACACCGTGGGTTACGCCATTCCTTCACAGTTCGCCCAACTCCTGAAGGACATTCAGGCTAACGTCTCCAACATTGACAAGGCAACCCTCAGCGTTCATTGCCACAACGACCTGGGCCTGTCCGTCTCCAATAGCATCGCCGCAATTGAAGCGGGGGCACGCCAGGTAGAGGGCTGCATCAACGGCATTGGGGAGCGTGCAGGGAACGCTTCTCTGGAAGAGATTATCATGGCGATAGAGACTCGCAAGGACCATCTCAACGTGGCGACTAACATAGACACTACCCAGATATACCCCACCAGCCGCCTCGTAAGCCGCATAACCGGAATGTCCATCCAACCCAACAAGTCCATAGTGGGGGAGAACGCCTTCCGCCATGCTTCGGGAATACACCAGGACGGAGTACTCAAAGAGCGTACCACCTATGAGCTGATGGACCCGGTTTCTATCGGCTGGCCCGGGACTACATTGGTGCTGGGTAAGCTCAGTGGCCGGGCCGGACTCCGGTCGCGCCTTGAGGCACTGGGGTACACTCTCTCCCGAGAAGACATGGACCAGGTATTTGAGGAATTCAAGGTGCTGGCAGACAAGAAGCAGGAGGTCACCGACCGGGACCTGGAAGCCCTCATGGCAGAGGGGAAACGGGTTGCTTCCGAGACAATCACCTATATCCTTGACCACGTGCAGTTCTCCGGCGGAGACCACGACATAGCAACCGCCACGGTCCGGGTTATTGGGCCTGACGAACAGGTCTACAGCGATGCTGCCACGGGCAACGGACCTGTGGATGCTATATGCAAGGCCGTCCAGCGCGCAACGGGGGTCCCCGCCGAGTTGGTGGACTTCAACGTCCAGTCCGTCACCGAAGGTCAGGACTCCATCGGCGAGGTGGTTATCCGTGTGGAGCAAGACGGGAAGATATTCATGGGCCGTGGCGCAGATACCGACGTAATCGTAGCAAGCGCCAAGGCGTACCTGAGTGCCGTCAATAGGCTCATTGCCCAGGAGGGCCTGGCGAACGTTGTACCTGCGCCCCTTACCACACCGGACTAGCAACAAACAAGGGCAGGGGCCTGCGGGTCCCTGCCCTTGTTCAATCGTGGCCGCCTGCATGAGGATGGCCTTGACAGACGGATTGGCCTGCTTACCGACTCCCCTTATATCTCATGAATGAAAGAGGTGATTTTATGCCGCCCAAGACGATGTTCGAAAAAATCTGGGATGCCCACGTGGTGCATGAGGAGCCTGGACAGTCCACCCTCTTGTACATTGACCTCCACCTGGTCCATGAGGTTACCTCGCCTCAAGCCTTTGAGGGGCTTCGGCTGGCAGGCCGCAAGGTAAGGCGACCGGATCTTACCGTTGCAACGGCCGACCACAACACCCCCACGTGGGACCGTTCCCTCCCGATTACGGACGAAATGTCCCGTAAGCAGCTGGAGGCCCTCTCCCGAAATGCTCCCGAGTTTGGAGTCGTCTTGTATGACATGTACAGCCCGCGTCAGGGCATAGTCCACGTCATAGGCCCGGAGCAGGGCTATACCCAACCCGGTAAGACAATTGTCTGTGGAGATAGCCATACCTCCACTCACGGGGCCTTCGGCGCTCTTGCGATGGGCATAGGTACAACTCAGGTCGAGCAGGTCCTGGCTACCCAATGCATCACTCAGACCAAGCCCGACACCCTGGAGGTGCGTGTCAACGGCCCTCTGCCCCAGGGCGTCACGGCCAAGGACCTGATACTGGGTATTATAGGTCAGATTGGCGTTGACGGTGGAAGAGGCCACGTAATTGAATATACCGGGGAGGCTATACGTTCACTCTCCATGGAAGGACGAATGACGGTATGCAACATGACCATAGAAGGCGGTGCCAGAGCGGGCATGATCGCCCCCGATGACATCACCTTTGATTATATGCGGAACCGTCCCCAAGTACCTCAGGGTGAAGAATTCGATGCAGCCGTGGAACGGTGGCGGACTCTCCCCACCGACCCTGGAGCAAGCTACGATAAGGTGGTGGAAATTGACGCCGCATCCCTGGAGCCGTACGTGACCTGGGGAACCAACCCGGGGATGGTGGCCCCAATAACGGGGCGAGTACCGGACCCGTCCTCCTTCACCATGCCCAGCGAGAGGGAGAGCGGGGAGCGGGCATTGGCATACATGGGCCTGGAACCCAACACGCCAATCCAGGACATCAAGATTGACAGGGTATTTCTGGGCTCCTGCACTAACTCCCGTATCGAGGACCTGCGAAGCGCCGCCAGGATTGTCAGAGGCCGCAAGGTGCACCCGGACGTCTATGCAATGGTCGTGCCGGGGTCAAACGCTATCAAGAGGCAGGCCGAGTCCGAGGGATTGGATGCAATCTTCAAGGACGCCGGGCTTGATTGGCGCGAGGCCGGCTGCTCCATGTGTCTGGGGATGAATCCAGACATTCTTGAGCCGGGCCAGAGGTGTGCTTCGACCTCGAACCGAAACTTCGAGAATCGTCAAGGCAAGGGTGGACGGACCCACCTGGTAAGCCCGGAAATGGCGGCGGCGGCGGCTATCGCCGGCCATTTCGTGGATACGCGGGAGTGGTAGAATTCCAGGCAAACCGAGATTGAGGGTCGGAATATGAGCACTCTATCTGACACTGCCCTCGGAGACTATGGACACCCGGTCTTCAAGCGGGATGGTTTCGTCTGCGTCTATTGCGGATTCGATGGGAACGGGTTCCACCAATGGCGACAATTGAGCGTTGACCATCTGAGACCCACCAGTTCAGGCGGCGCGAATTCCCCTGACAACCTTGTTACTGCGTGCAATTTCTGCAACTCGGCAACAAGCCGAATGAAGTTCTCACCTGACCAGAGCACCGATGAGATTTTGACGTTAAAGAAAAAACACGTGGCGGACCGTCTCAAAAGTTTTTATGAGTTCTGGTCGGATAAGGTCGCTCCGAGGGACATCGCGCTGACCCCGGAACAGGGAGGTGTTTATCTGCCGAATCCCCTGATATTGGACCTGCAGGCCATTGGAATAACGGATGAGCAACTCATCAGGATTTCATCCGACAACGGTGACTTGCGGCTCGAGCTTACAGCAAAGGGGGAGTTGGTAGTTATGCCTCCAGCGGTTTCTCTGACCGGATGGCAAGAGGGAGAACTATACTTTCAATTGACCCTCTGGGCGCGTCAAGACGGAACGGGCATTACCTTCGGACCATCGGCGGGCTTCAGGCTGCCCAACGGGGCCGTGCGCGCTCCCGACGCTTCATGGATGCGGCAGGAGCGCTGGCAGGCATTAACGGAAGATGAGCGGAAGACCTTTGCTCACTTCTGTCCCGACTTTGTTCTGGAACTTCGTTCCCAGTCGGATACGCTGGTCAGCCTTCAGAAAAAGATGGAAGAATATATGGAAAACGGTGCTCGGCTTGGATGGCTCGTTGACCCATTCCAGAAGCGTGTCCACGTCTACAGGCCGGGTACAGCTGTCGAGGTCCTGCAAAACCCGGCGACCGTGTCGGGTGAGGCGGTATTACCGGGCTTTGAGATGAACATCCAAAGCATCTGGCAAGACATTTGATAAATTGAGAGGAGAACCGTGGAACCTTTTGTGAAATTGAACGCCATAGTCGCCCCTCTGGAGAGGGCCAACGTGGACACAGACCAGATTATTCCAGCTGTGTACCTGAAAAGCATTGAGCGCACGGGATTTGGCTCCGTTCTCTTTACCCCCTGGCGTTTCAACGAGGATGGAAGCCCGAACTCCGACTTCGTTCTCAACGTCCCCGGCTATCAGAACGCCCGTATTCTGGTGGCCGGCCGCAACTTCGGCTGCGGCTCATCTCGGGAACATGCACCCTGGGCTTTGCTAGATTACGGCTTCCGGGCCATTATTGCCCCTAGCTTCGCCGACATATTCCAGAAGAACTGCTTTGACAATGGCATCGTTCCCGTCCTCCTTGATGAAGAGCAGGTCGCCCAGGTTATGGCTAAAGCGAAAGGAACACCCGGGTACGAGATGACCGTTGACCTGGAAACTTGTCGATTGGCAGACGAAGAGGGTCTTGATATCCCCTTCAAAGTGCACAACGACCCGGCCACCCACGAGTTTCGTCGCTATTGCCTGATGAACGGCCTGGACGACATCGGCTTGACCTTGCAGCACGAGGACAAAATTGCTGCTTACGAGGCCCGGCACGGCTTGTAGACATGCCTATAGATATGAATGAAGGGCCGTGGTATCAGAATTTTTTCGGGCAGCGGTATCTTGATAGCTACAGCCATATCCTTACTCCTGAACAGACCCTTCTTCA
The DNA here is from genome assembly GCA_034421095.1 of Dehalococcoidia bacterium. Taxonomy (GTDB): domain Bacteria; phylum Chloroflexota; class Dehalococcoidia; order Lucifugimonadales; family JAGWBF01; genus JAGWBG01. The sequence goes on along the minus strand of DAOUKR010000019.1, from coordinate 10,804 downwards.
GGTAGACTTTATTGAAAGGGTTCTAGGGCTGCCTTCGGATGGCAAAATACTGGACCTCTGCTGTGGACATGGCCGCCACCTGGTCGAGCTTGCCAGTCGTGGCTATTGGATGACGGGATTGGACCTGGACCCTTTGTACCTGGAAATGGCCCACCGTGCTGCACAAGAGCGGAACCTGCAAGTGCGCCTGGAGTGCAGGGATATGCGAGACATCCCTTATATCGATGAGTTTGATGCAATAATAAATATCTTCACCTCCTTCGGCTATCTGGAGAGCGATGAAGAGGACCAGAAGGTGCTTAACGGAGTCGGTAGAGCACTGAAGCCGGGAGGGCTCTTCCTGATGGAGCTTTTGTGCCGGGATTACCTGATGCGTATCTTCCGCAGCCGGGACTGGTACGAGACTCCGGCAGATGTGCGGGTCCTGGAGGAGCGGACCTTCGACCCTATGACCGGACGGAATAACGCTCGCCAAATTGCCTTCTACCCCGATGGACATCTGAGCGAGGCACATAGCAGCTTGAGAGTTTATACACTCACCGAGCTTGCTCGGATGCTTGATAGCGCCGGTCTCAAGGCAGAGGCCACCTATGGGAATATGTCTGAAGAGCCTTACACCTTCGACAGCCGATTGGCTATCCTCGCGAGGAAAGACTGACCGCGTTCCACTGTGGGCGATATTTCCGAATGCGCAGGCTAGTGGAAGGGCGATAGCCTGCGCATGAGGGTCCACCAGGGCGATGCCCAGAAGTAGTTCTCCAGCATCTCATGTACTTTGCTTGTAGCATCTCTCATCAGTGGCCTGCCGTGTCCCACGCAAGCCACGTCGAACTCCATCCGGGCCAGGCGTTCAACTGAGCGCCGGTATTCCTTGAAGTTAGTGCCCGGAAATGGAATGGGCCTGGTGAATCGTTTGCCGTCGCTCAGGAGTATATCGCCGGTGAACAGGACCCCGCGCTCCTCCAGGTGAAGCACGATGCTTCCGGGAGTGTGGCCTGGAGTATGCAGCACCCTCAGACCTCCCATAATGGGAAGCCTGTGGCCCTCCTCGACCATCTCCTGGGCGTAAATCCTGCGGAAGAAAGGCAAGTCCCAGTAGGCCGCTACCAGATAGCGGCCCGGAAAGTACAACCAGCGACGGCCATCGGGCCGTACTTTCGTGTCTTGAGGATGAACGAGTACCTTCAGGCTTGCACGGCTGCTAAGGTTAGGAATCGTCCCCGTGTGGTCGGGGTGAGCGTGGGTGAGTATCAGATAACGAAGCTCGGACGGGTCCCTGCCAAGCCGATTTATATAGCGCAGTATCTTTCCCGTGTTGAAGGGAAGGGCAGCATCCACCAGATCCAAGCCGTCATCGTCCACCAGAAGGTAGACATTGCCGCCCCATGTCCCGTCTATTTTGTGTATGCCGGGTACGACCTCCAAGCCTACCCCTCCAGGACTATCTCGCCGCTCTTGCCGCCCCGCTTCCTAGCCAGCCGTATATCCTGGATGCGCATACCCCTATCCACCGACTTGCACATGTCGTAAATGGTCAAGGCGGCCACCGACACGGCGGTAAGGGCCTCCATCTCCACGCCGGTCTTGGCCTCCGTCTTGGCAGTAGCGGTGATTTGGACGCCGCATTTATCATCATCCGCCTGGAGGTCCACAACCACCTGATCGAGGGGTATGGGATGGCACAGGGGAATGAGTTGGGAGGTTTGTTTCGCCCCCATAATCCCGGCCAGCCTGGCGATGGTGAACACGTCGCCCTTCTTCACCAGGCCCTCTTTTATCAGGCGCAGGGTCTCTTCCTGCATGGAAACAAAGCCGCGGGCAACGGCCTCTCGCTCCGTATCCGGCTTCCAGCCCACGTCCACCATACGGGCCTGCCCCTGCTCGTCAAGATGGGTGAGGCCGGTTGGAGGGGTATCATTACTGGTGCTATTGTCCATAGCCACCTCTTATTCTAACGTCTGGTCAACGTGGCTTCATACCATTTGTCTACGGGCAACTCCCGTTGGCGGGCTGCTTCGGTAGCCAGCTGGTCGCAGCGCTCGTTTTCCCTGTTGCCGGCGTGGCCCCTGACCCATCTAAACTCCACGTCGTGGTATTCGCAAAGCCTCAAAAGCCTCTCCCACAAGTCGGGATTCAACGCCTTTGCGTCCCTGCTGCGTTTCCAGCCCTTTGCTTCCCACTTCCAGGCCCAGCCCTTCTCTACGGCATTGACCACGTATTGGGAATCGCTGTAGAGGGTAACCCGGCATTCTTCCTTGAGGGCTTCCAGGCCCACGATTGCCGCCAGAATCTCCATGCGGTTGTTGGTGGTCTTGCGGTAGCCACCGGATAGCTCCTTGCGATGGCTTTCATTGAGCAGCACTACACCATAGCCTCCGGGACCGGGATTCCCGATGCACGCTCCGTCGGTGTAGATGGTCACTTTCGTTCCCTGTGGCAAGCCATTGCTCCTGAGATTAGCCGTTCACACTACCCGCCAATCTGGTACATCTCTATCTTCTTTGCCCCATCGTCCTGGGAGGTTGCGGAAGCTCTTAGCTCGGAGTACCGGTCCTCCCGGCGACCCCAGATACCCGTTATCAGGTCTCTGAGGTCGGCATCTGTGGCCCCGCTCCGCATGGGGCCTCTAAGGTCGGTGCCGTGGCTGGCAAACAGGCAGGTGAACAGCTTGCCATCGGTTGAAAGCCTGGCCCTGGTGCAGTCTCCGCAGAAGGGCCTGGTAACTGAAGCGATAATTCCTATTTCGCCGCCGCCGTCAACGTACCGGTAGCGCAGGGCTACCTCTCCCCTGTAGTTGGCCTCAATAGGCTCCAAGGGCATCTCGGCGTTGATTCTCTCGACAATCTCGTCTGCGGGGACCACCTGGTCCAGCTTCCACCCGTTCAGGTTTCCCACGTCCATGTACTCGATGAACCGCACGACGTGGCCGGTGCCCTTGAAATACCTGGCCAAGTCAACGATGGTATGGTCGTTCACGCCCCTCTGGACTACGGCGTTGATTTTGATTGGATGCAGGCCAACACTGTCAGCCGTCTTGATCCCTTCCAGCACCCGCTTTGTGCCGTAATTCCGGCCATTCATCTCCTTGAACACTTCCTCGTTCAGGGAATCCAGGCTCACGGTAATCCTCTGGAGTCCCGCATCCTTGAGGGCCTGGGCATTCTGGGCCAGCAAATACCCGTTGGTGGTTAGTGTCAGGTCGTCTACGCCGTCTATCCCGGAGAGAAGTCCAACCAGGTTCTCCAGTCCATTTCTTACCAAAGGCTCTCCCCCGGTGAGTCTCACTTTCGTCACACCCAGGTCGGCAAACAGACGGGTTAGCCGAGCAATCTCCTCGAAGGTCAATAGCTCCGCCCTGGGGAGAAACACGTATTTCTCGCCGTATATCTCGGCAGGCATACAGTAGGGACATCGAAAGTTGCATCTATCGGTAACTGAAATTCTCAGATCCCTGATTGGCCTGCCAAAACTATCTCTGACCGTGTTCTGCATTATCGTCCTGAGTCCTTATTGATGATAAGCCTTCAATAGAGTTACCGCTTTGCCCGCCGCCTGCGCCCTGTGGCTTAGAGCGTTCTTCTCTTCCAGGGATAGCTCTGCCATGGTCAGGCCCAGATGGGGCAGGTAAAATACCGGGTCGTACCCGAAGCCGTTATCTCCTTTAGGCTCGTACTGAATGACCCCTTCCACGGCTCCAGTTACCGTTTCCGGTTCATCGGAGGGCCGGGCGACGGCGATTACGCATCTGAAGCGCCCGCTCCGGTCCTCCCACTTTACCTCCTGCATGTTCGACAGGAGAAGGGCCACGCGGCCCTCATCGGTCAGCCCGGGGCCACCGTACCGCGCCGACTTCACGCCGGGGGAGCCGTTCAATGCGTCCACCTCCAGGCCGGAGTCATCGGCCAGTGAGAGAAGGCCGCTTGAGGCGGCGTATGCTCGCGCCTTGATGCAAGCGTTTTCCTCGAAGGTGCCGCCTGTCTCTTCCACCTCGTCCGCAATGCCGACCTCATCCAGGGACGTAACCTCAAAGGGGATGCCCCGGAGAAGCTGCCTGTACTCCTTTACCTTGCCCGGATTTCTGGTCGCTACCAGCAGCCTATGAGATGCCTTCGATTCCATGTCGTTGTCGTTCAAACCCCGAGTGACTCCTGCGGTCTTGTTGGAACCCATCAGGGTATATTCTATCTTTCCTTTGAAGCCCAGTAAAGTCATAGGGTCTGTGGGAGCGCGAGAGTCGGTCCCCACAGACCCTAATCTGCCTAGTCTCTCGGAGGGACTTCAGGCGTCCCGACGGCCTTGGGCTTCGATTCTGGCGAGAATGTCTCGAATCTCGGTCAAAATCTCCGGTGCGGAGCCAGCCGGTCCTGCGGGGGCAGGGATGGCCTCCTCGCCTCCCAAGACCTTCTGCCGTTGGCGCAGTATCAAGTCGCGGAACTCGACCGCGTCAATCACACCCACCAGGTCTCCCTCACTGCTGGCATACTGGCCCGACTGGCCGGCAGTCTCCAAACGTATCCCCCGCAGGCCGTAGTGGCGCATGACCGGGCCGTCGTGCAGGCGGACGTCGGTAATTCTGTTCAGGGGAATGGTGGACTCTTTGCGAAAGAAGACGCCCTTACGTATCTCTACAGCGTGGGTGGTGAGACGGGCGGAGATGCGCCGGAGGTATTCCGGGTAGTACCAGAGGCTGAACAAGAGCATGAACGGGATGAACAGGATGCCCACCACGGCGACGAGGAACCATAGCGAGACCGTCACCCTGCCATGCGAGGAGATTTTCGGGTCGAAGCGGGCTTCATACAGCGTCTCTCCCATGACGTCGTGGTTACTCATCGCCGCTGCCTCCTGTAAAGGCCCAACCTTGTCACCCGATCGTCCGCTTCGGCCGCCGCAACGATACTTCTGCAATGGAGACCCGCATGACCTTCAGCAGGCTCCCCTTCAGTCCTCTTTATGTGAACAGGCTCTAGTCGGCGGTCGCCTTTTCTGCCGGGATGCCTGCTCCCTTGCCATTCCTGAAAGCGAACCTGTCTACAAGGTTCGTCACGGTGGTGCGGAATCCACTGTATTCCAGTTCGGTATAGGGCAGCATCGCCGCACCGGACCACCCCTGGCTCCTCATCTCAAGGCCCTTTTCCTGCGCCCTCTGACGTACCACGTCCCATGCAGGGTTGTCGAAGAAGTCTATGAAAGAGTCGGAGAAATGGCCTGTAGCATCAAGGGAGAATCCCGAGCAGGAGACGAGAGGCAGACAGTACACTCCTGTTACCGCCGTGTTCAAGGGAACGGGCATTAGGGGCATTACGTGGGACCCCCGAGCGTCGCCACCCACAAAATGGGCCTTAGCGTAGGGAGAGCTGAGCTCCTCAGGGGCAGGGAAAATACCCTGGTTCCGCACAATCGCTACCGGGTCGTCTTTGCCAGTATAGGAGCCTGCGATGTTGTGCAGCCGCTGGGCCGAGACTGATACAGCCTGCTCTTCGTGGGTCCGGGAATAAATCCCGTCTATGGCGAAGCGCTCATTATCCCGCAGGAGCGCCGCCAGGCCGTAGTAGTCCTCCGGAGCGTTAAGCTCGATGATGCTGTCCCCTTCAGTGTTGTTCATATCTATGACGTGGAAGGTAAAGCCCTTCATCATCTGGGGCAGCATGAGTCCGGCGCAATACATGGGGTCGGCGAATCCCAGGAACATGGGCAGGTTATAAGCCCCCGGGCCGCACTTGTCGGCTGCCAGCATCATAAAGGACTCCGCAGGGCGGACCCTATTGGTCTTGACCGGGTCGTGATTGAACTCTATCTCGGCGACCGCCGGCCCTGCGCCGCGAACGTTTCCTGAAGGCGCATCCACCAGCAAGTCCTGTCCAGCACCGTAGAGGCCATACTGCTGGGCGATGCCGGTGGCTTTTATAAAGGCGCTCCACGCGAACTGGTGAACGTCAACGTCGTCGGGGCCACGGGTGTGGGACATGAGGATGGCAATGTCGTCCCCGGTGTGGGACACAAAGGCGTCAACTATGAGGCCCTTCTCGATAGCGGCCTGGGACTCTGCCCGCACCGCATTCATCATCTTCTCAGTGGGCTTTGTATGCCCGCCGACGGATCCTACGTCAGCTTTAATTATCGAGAGCGTGATTTTCATGGTTCCTCCTTGTTTGGGATGGGAGCAAGAACAACTTCAGGGCTCCAGTGTAGCAAAGGAAGCAATCGGATGTCAACGACAATGACGGTAACTTGATATGTCAAAGTGATAACGTGTGATAATACGGAATCAAACGGCCTTTCTATATATGTAAACTGACCATATAATTACCGATACGGTAATACGGATGCGGTTGGGTAGCCCCGCCTAGTAACCCCAGGATGGCTGGTATTCGCCAAAGACTTGGCGGAATACATCCATCATCTCTCCCAAGGTGGCATAAGACTTGGCCGCTTCCACCAGCAGTGGCATGGTATTCCGGGAACCCCTGGCAGCCTCTTCCAGGGCGTTCAGTTTCTCCTTCACGTCTCGGCCATCCCTCCGGCGTCGTACTTCCTTGAGGCGGCGGACGTGGTATTCCTCTCCAGTCCTGTCCACTCTCAACAAGGGAATATCAGGCGTCTCCCCGGACACATACTCGTTGACGCCAACGGTTATGCGCTCCTTGCGGTCCGCCTCCAATTGGTAGTGATAGGCGGCGTCGGCAATCTCCCGTTGCAGGAAGCCGGTCTCGATTGCATTTATAACACCACCCATATCCTCTATGCGGCGAAAGTAGCCGTAGGCTCCTTCTTCAACCTGACTGGTCAGAGTCTCCAGGTAGTAACTCCCCCCCAGCGGGTCCACGGTATCGGTGACACCTGTCTCGTGGGCAATAATCTGCTGGGTCCTGAGGGCAAGGAGAGCGGCATCAACGGAAGGCAGCGCCCAGGCTTCATCCAGGGAGTTGGTGTGAAGGGACTGGGTGCCCCCAAGGACGGCAGCAAGGGCCTGCAAGGCTACCCTGACGACATTGTTCTGGGGTTGCTGGGCTGTGAGGGTCCAGCCGGCGGTCTGTGCGTGGGTGCGCATCCACATGGACCGGGGATTGCTCGCGTGGAAGGTCTCTTTCATTTCATTGGCCCAAATCTTGCGTGCCGCCCTGAACTTGGCAATCTCCTCAAAGAAGTAGTTGTCCACGTTGAAGAAGAAGCTCAGCCTGGGAGCGAACTCGTCTATGTCCAAACCCCTCTCGAGGCACCATCTCACGTACTCGAAGCCATCTGCCATAGTGAAGGCCAACTCCTGGACCGCGGTGGCTCCTGCCTCCCTTATGTGGTAGCCGCTGACACTGATTGGATTCCACTGGGGCATATATCTGGTGGCGAACTCCACCGTGTCTACCACCAGGCGCATGGAAGGCTCAGGAGGGAAGATATACTCGTTCTGAGCTATGTATTCCTTGAGTATATCGTTCTGGATTGTCCCTCCCAACTTATCAATCTGCGCGCCACGTTTTTCGGCTGCCGCTATGTACATCGCCCATATAATAGCGGCGGGGCTGTTTATAGTCATGGACGTCGTTATACGGTCCACGGGAATTTCATCGAAGAGTAGCTCCATGTCTGCCAGGGAGGAGACGGCCACACCGCACTTGCCAAACTCGCCAGCCGCCTGGGGAGCGTCAGTGTCGTAACCGTAAAGGGTGGGCATGTCGAAGGCGACGCTGAGCCCGGTCTGGCCATTCTCAAGGAGATATTTGAAGCGGGAGTTGGTCTCCTCGGCCGTACCGAACCCGGCGAACATCCGCATCGTCCACAGTCTGCTTCTGTACCCCGCAGGGTGGACTCCCCTCAGGAAGGGGTACTCGCCTGGCAGACCAATATCCCGTATGTAGTCCGTCTTCTCAAGGTTGCCGGGGGTATAGACCTGTTCAACCGGTATTTGAGAGAGGGTCTTGTAGTCCAGTTTCCTTTGGGGAGCAGAGGCACTGGCATCTCGCCATCGGGTCTCTGCTTCCTTTAGCCTCTTGGCATCTTCCGGAGAGAGCAAAGCCTACACCTCCTTTATGTATGTGATTGGCAGTCCAGGAGGGTCTGGGATGGGTTATGCCCGCACCCTTCGCCGTCGCAGGGGTACTCCCAGTGCTACCAGAAACATGACGCTCTTCCCGGCGGCGTGGGGTGAGAAAAAGGCGGTTACGTCGTCGTCGAAGAAGGTGAGACCGGAGGCACCAAGTCTCTGGGCGTAGGCTGCCAGATATAGCTTCCCCCCGATAATGCCTGCCTCCAATTCGGCTGCCCTGTATCCCCGGTTTCCGTATCTCTCGAGGATGGGCTCCAGGTCCGCCAGGAAGAACACGTCAACGCTGGCGTCGGCGGGCAGCGCTTGCTGCAACCCCAGGTATCCGGCGGCCTGTCGCAAGTCACCCTCATCCAATTGCTCCAGGGCATTCTTGTCGCGATGAAAGACGTAGGACCCGGGTGCCAGGCCATCCACGCTATTCACAACCAGATAGAGGTCATTCATCGTCACTCCGCCGGGGTTGAGGAAGTCCGCCGGGACCCCGCGAGTGGCCTGGCAGAGCACTGTGGAAAGCTGTTCAAAACTGATGGCCTTGCGAAGGAACTGCCTGGTTGAGCCTCGACGTTTAATCACCCGTTCAGTCGTATCGGCAGGCATCTCATCATAATCGTGGGGACGGAGGGCGAACATTTGGCCGGAAGGGTCGGGCATGGCGGTTACGGGTGTGGGGCCGTCATGCCATGCCGCAGTCTCCGCTCCCGTAGCGAGGGACGAAGCTTCGTGCATTGTCCTGATTTCGGGATAGTCAACCTCGGTCCTGGAGAGGCGCACGGTGTTCAGAGTGAGGGGTGGAGCTTCACGTGCTGCCTGGGCAGGCAGGCCGCCATTGTGCCCGAGGGGTACGAGGCTGAGGGCGACCTCACGGTGCGTATCGAGACTCAGTAACTCGTTTACCTGGCTGTCTTTGAATCCACCCACAACCCTGGACGGAATCTTGTGGGCGTTTACAATGGCAAGTAGATTGGCGAGAATAGTCCCGTTGTCCCAGAAACAATGACGATAGGTCCGCGACCGATATTTCCACGCATTACGCCAGAAAGTTCCCGTGCAGACCACCACCGCAGGCGCGCTTGCTGTGGCAGGTTCATTCCCAGTGGCACTCACCAGATTGCCGCGGTAATCTCCTTCTCTCAGCTTTCGCAATGCAAAGTCATGGGCGTCGAAGTGATATATTCCCGCATCCAAATCCGGGAGGTCGCCGCATACCAGGTATAGCTCAATGTGATACAAAGCGCCCGTACAGGCTGCCGCCCGAAAGAGCATCTGCCCACCCGAATATGCAATTCGCTTCGTGACACCGGCCGAGTGATAGAAAATGCTTGAGAGGGTCCTTAAATCCGGCAGGCAGTCCCTGTCAAAATCAAGGCCCGTTGAGCCCACGGCGGAGAGGGCGGGGGGTTCCGTCGACGGGAATTCTTCGGGCAAAGGGATGGGCTCCAGGTCCGGGTATATCTTGAAGGGGAGGGGCTGGTTATCAAAATCCAGGTAATGGGCATCGTTGTGTATGCTCCATAGGGAGTGTTTCGTGTTGTCGTGGTAGGCCCAGGCGGCCTCAGTGTCTCGATTGTTCATAAGCAGATTTCTCCCTGATACTGCTAATTATAACATAGCACGATTACTATTCTGATTACGCCAGTTCGAGGCAGTGGGTTTGATCGGCGCAGAACGCTGCAATTGGGGATTCTCCGGGAACAAAAGGACTCCAGAGCCGAATTAAGCTCTTGACGGCGGCATCAAGAGGGACTATAATGATACGCCTAAGGTAGCGGATAAGCGGATATTTGAAGAAGATGAACCACTTCTGAAGCAGATATCAAGGTTGGGAAGCCTGAGCGGCGGCTTGGGAACGACCCAGCCGCCGCTACGCACGTTAAAAAGAGAATAGGACACAGCATAGTTTGGAATTCCTAGCGTGGGTCAAGTTACTAAGGGCCTACGGTGGATGCCTAGGGGCCAAGGGCCGAAGAAGGGCGTGGCAAGGCTGCGAAAAGCCTCGATGAGCCGTCTAGCGGGCGTAGTCGGGGATGCCCGAATGGGGAAACCCGGTCCGGTGTTGAGCCGGATCATCCGCCTCTGGCGGAGGGTAAGCGAGGGAACTGAAACATCTAAGTACCTCGAGGAAAGGAAATCAACCGAGATTCCCTGAGTAGTGGCGAACGAAAGGGGATGAGCCTAAACCTTTATGACTTAGTGGTCTGGGGGCCTATGTCATAGGGGGGTTATAGGGGACACCCGCTCCAACCCCGGAAGGGAGCAAGGAGTTACAAACCTTATCTCTAGCTGAAGGAACCTGGAAAGGACCGCCATAGGAGGTGAAAGCCCTGTAAGCGAAAGGGATAAGGCTCTTGGTGTATTCCCTGAGTACCACGGGACACGGGAAATCCTGTGGGAAGTTGGGGGGACCACCCTCCAAGGCTAAATATCCTTGGCCACCGATAGTGTACCAGTACCGTGAGGGAAAGGTGAAAAGCACCCCGGGAGGGGAGTGAAATAGATCTGAAACCGTGGGCCTACAGCAGGTCGGAGTCCGCCGAAAGGCGGATGACGGCGTGCCTATTGAAGAATGATCCGGGGACTTACTATGTGGGGCGAGGTTAAGGGACTGGAGTCCCGGAGCCGGAGCGAAAGCGAGTCTTAATAGGGCGATTAGTCCCATGGAGTAGACCCGAAACCGGGTGAGCTACCCATGGCCAGGGTGAAGGTTCGATAACACGGACTGGAGGCCCGAACCGGTTGTTGGTACAAAAGCTTCGGATGAGC
>DAOUKR010000018.1:0-157581 GCA_034421095.1 Dehalococcoidia bacterium | reverse complement strand
GTCCAGCCGGTGAAGGCCCTGGAGCACTCCCTGACGTCCACCTCGGTGTAGTTGCCCACGCCCATGCTGAAGAGCTCCAGGAGCTCCCGGCCCCAGTTCTCGTTGACGGCCTCTGCGTGGTTCTCGTTGTTGTCCAGCCAGTAAATCATGGCGGGACTCTTGGCAACCTCTACCAGCAGGTCCCGGTAGTTGCCCATTCCCTTCTCACGGAACAGGTCCAGCATGTCCTCTATCTCGTCCCAGTGGTCTACCTTTGAGACGCCCGTTGCGAATATCTGGTGCCAGAAGAGGACCATCTTCTCTTCCAGGGGCCGCCTGGTGTTAATCATCGTGTACATCCAGGTGCCGGAGCCCGGGGCCGTCAACGTTCCCGGTTTCCATGCCCACGAGTGATACCGGAGGAAGTCGTATTTATCAACAGGCGCCTGCTCTTCAGGGTGGAGCAACTCCTCTACCGTTGCCTCGTATCCTCTGGCGGCGCGGGCCTCCAGTTCTTCCCGTGTCGCTCCGAATCCGGCGCGGCGCATCAGATGGGCCATTAGAGCTATGTCGTTGTTAGCCATCGGTATGTCTCCTTTCCGGCAGATGTACGGGTATGACTATACGGTGCGATTTCGAGTTGGCTGTTAATGTTGCGATTCAGGGCTTTACGAGGCAAGGGACACAATGGGGACACCCTACCCTGAGAATCAATATAATCTCCACTTGATTCTTTGTCAATATTATTTCTCCCGTTGGCGAGGCAATCGCATTTGGATTTGGGAGGCACACCGTCATTCGTCACTCCGACGAAAGCAGAAGTCCAATAGTAGCCGGTTTCGGGGCCGCTCCCAAGATTCAGGACCCTGGATTCCGGCTCAAGGCCGGAATGACGGGAATAAGGGGCTGCTCTCAAGATTAAGGGTCCTGGATTCCGGCTCAAGGTTCGCCACGGCGAATCTACCGGAAGTACGACCGGAATGACGAAGGTGGAGGCTGGAATGACAAAGGCGTTATCTCTAATGCGATAGTCCTCTCCCGTTGGTGGGGTTTTTCTGGCGGGGTCTCTTATCCCAACCAGCGGGTGATGCCGTCGCGAATCAGCAGTATGCCAACAATCAGCAGCACCACACTGATGGTTATCAGCAGGGCATTGATGCTGGCCCGGCCCGTAAGTCGGGCACCGATATACGTGCCCAACATTCCGGTCAGTCCCATAGCTATGAGAATGGGCAGGTCCACTTCGCCCTTGATTCCATGCCCGATGAAGCCGAAGGCTCCCATGAAGGACCCGATGACCATATTGGACCCGACGGCCATCCGGGAGTCCACGTGCAGCACACGAATTATGAGGGGAAGCCGCACGCTGCCCAGGATTAACCCCACGGCCCCGCCCACCAGACCCACCACCAGGCCGATGAGCGCCTCAATGGCGTTTCTGCGGAGGGTGAACAGGCCATGCCCCGGCCCCGCGGAGTAGCCGGCGACCTGGCGTATCCTTATCAGAAACTCCACCGACTGCCAGGATACAAACATGCCGGCCACCAGAATGAGCGCCCCCTCTGGGATGGAGGATGAGCTTGCAAAGCCCCCCACAAAAGCCCCCACGACCGCCGGGATACCCATGAGGGCCACAATGCGCCAGTCCACACGCCCCTCGACGACGTGGCGATAACCCCCTACGAGGGCGCTCAGGGTGCTCACCAGTATGTTGGTCCCTGCGGCAGTGGTGGGCGGTACACCTATGAGGAGAAGGGCGGGCAGACGCATTGTGCCCAAAGCCAGCCCGACGAACCCTCCCAGGATCCCCACCAGGAAGGAGATGGCCGCAAGCAGGAGTATTTGCCACAGGGGCAGTTCGCTGGAGAAGTCTAGGCCCATTTGAGATACACGTCCATGGCTCTTTCACCAGATTAGGGAAATTCTGAATAAGCGGAAACGGCGATACGCCAACCCGTCATACTGGCGAAAGCCAGTATCCAGACTCCTCATCCGCCTGAGGCGGACTGGATTCCGGCTCAAGGCCGGAATGACGTTTTTTGGAGCTTTCTTTAGGATTTCTCCAGCCAGGGTTTCAGGGCTTCAATCATCGGCGGCAGGTAGGTCTCCCAGTCGCCTATGACGCTGAAGTCGGCGGCCTGGAGAATGGGACTGCGCCGGGGGTTGGGGTTGTTGTTGATGGCTATGATGGTCCCCGACTTCTGAATGCCCACCGTGTGGTTGAAGTCGCCTCTTATGCCCACGGCAATGTACACTTCGGGAGCAATGGCCCGACCAGTCAGGCCCACCTGTACTTGTCTGGGGAGCCATCCTGCGTCGGTGACATTGCGGGTGGCGGCCACGGTTGCGCCTATGGACTCGGCCAGCCGGTATATGACGAGCAGATTCTCCGGGCTGCCGATTCCCATACCCACCGCCATCACAATCCTGGCGGCCTCCAGTTCCAGCCCCCCCGCGTCCTCCTGGACGTGGGCGTCCAGCATCTCAATGTCGGGACCGCCCGCGTCATGGGGGGCCAAAGACTCCACCTGGGCATCCAGCCCCCAGTCCGGCTCCACCGGGGTCAGCAGGCCGGGACGGAGTGTTGCCATGTAGGGACGGGTCCTGGACAGGATGGGGGCTACCACGTTGCCTCCCAGTGCGGGTTTTAGCTGTACCAGCTCTCCCGCCTCGTTTATCTCCAGGTCAATGCAGTCGCCGGTAAGCCCCAGATTCAGCCTGGCGGCCACGCGGGAGGCCAAATCGCGGCCGTTGGCGGTGGATGGAAAGAGGACGGCGTAGGGGTTCCCGGAGGCAATTGCCCGGGCCAGGGTTGAGGTCGAGGCGATGCTGGTCGGGTGGCCCAGAGAGGGGTCGTTCATCAGTAGCACTTTATCTGCCCCGTAAGCTGCCAGGGCCTTGACGTCCTTCTCGTCGTCGCTTCCTACGAGGATGGCTGTGACCTCGCTCCTGGTATGCTCGGCCAGCTCCCTGGCCTTGCCGAGAAGCTCAAAGGTGGCCCTGCGCAAGCCAGGCCCAACCCTCTCCGCAACCACCCAGACCCCGTTGTCCACTTGGCCGGGGTATCTGTTCCATCCTGCGGGGACGGCGTTCTTTGAATCAACTGAATCAACCTTTTCAGGCCGCTGTGCCAGGCCGTCCATGAGCTTCCGGGCTGCGATCTGGGGGTCGTCCTCCTCAATGACTATCCCTAGACGCTGCGACTCTATGAGGCGAATCTCGGCCACCGACGTGGGGGAGCCGGCAGCGCCAAAGATGGAGCTATCGGAGGAAAGCTGGGGTGCGCTCATTTCCTCTATGGCCGGATTCGCCCGCGCAGCCTCCATATCCTGCCGGGAAGGGAACCTCTCCTCCATTATGCCTTCGGTCACGCTCACCAGGGCTGGCAGAGGACTTCTGATTACCTCATGTCCCTCGTCGGTCGCGCGCTCCGCCACGATGCACCCCACATCGCCGGAGTAGTCCAGCCTCCTGACGTTGCCCACGTACGGTATATGGAGTAGCTCGGCTATCTCCGGGCCTACCTGACCCGTCTCGGCATCCGTGCTGTTCCTGCCGCAGAAAATCAGAGCGAACTCCTCCCTTTCCAGCGCCAGGGCCAGGCAGCGGGCAGTGGCAAGGGTGTCCGAGCCGGCCATGGCCCTGTCGGTGAGATGGACGGCCCGGTTGGCTCCCATAGCCAGGCACTGGACAAGGGCATCCCGCGCCTGGGGCGGGGCCATGGTGAACACGACCACCTCGGCCCCGGTCTCCTTCCCAAGCTCCACGGCCTTGTCAACGGCCAGCAGATCAAAGGAGTTCACCTCCAGCGGCACTCCCTCCCTCACGATGGTCTTGCTCGCGTAATCGAAGGTGATTCGGGAGACTACAGGGACCTGCTTTATGCAAACCGCTATTTTCATATCCATCCTCTTGTCCGGCCCTCAGGTATTTGGTTTTTCCTGACTCTGCGCTTCTACGGTCAATTGGTCATACAGTTTCCTGGCGCGGGGACTCAGGGCCACCTCATACGCAGGCGGCCCCTGCAGAGCCTTGAACCTGTCGTCAAGATGGCCGAAGTCCTCCTTGAAGCGTCCCCTTATCTCATCCAGTGACGGCAGCGGCCGAATGGCCTTGCCTTGTTCCATCACCTTGCACAGCAGAGGCTCTCCTCTTTCGACGCGCTCACCCCTCAGAGCGATGATGTCGCCGGAAAAGTCCCCGTTGTCGTCACGCAGCCGGAACACCTGCTTCTCGCCGGGAAGAGACGATTTCCCGGTGCTCAGCTTGAGCACGGGCCGTCCATCGTACTCAACCAGCTTGTAAGCCATGTCCGACCAGGGGGCGTCGGCAGATACACCCATTTTGGTGCCCACGCCAAAGACATCTATTGGAGCGCCGCCGCTGACCAGGTCATGTATATCGGACTCGTCGAGGCCCCCACTGGCGACAATCCTCGTATATTGCAGGCCCGGCCGGTCCAGGATTACCCGCACCTGTCTACTCAAGCTGTCGAAGTCTCCGCTGTCCAGCCGGACGCCCTGCAGGCATTGCCCCAAGACCTCCATTTCCTTGCCGACCTCGGCGGCATTTCTCGCCCCGGCAATGGTGTCATAGGTATCTATGAGGAGAATTGACCTTTCGGGGAAGCTCTTCACAAGGTTGCGGAAGGCATCAATCTCCGACTCATGGCTGCTGACGTAGGAATGGGCCATGGTTCCGCTCAGCGGTATCCCGTAGAGCTTGCCGGCCAGGACGTTACTGGTGGACTGAAAGCCGGCGATGTAGCTGGCCCGCGCCACCTTCATCCCGGCATCCGTGCCGTGGGTACGGCGCAGGGAGAAGTCTGCCAGGGATCTGCCCCTGGCCGCCCATACGCACCTTGCGGCCTTGGATGCAATGAGACTCTGGAGGTTCATCTGGTTGATGATAAAGGTCTCCACGGCCTGGGCCTCTATGACGGGGGCCGTAACCTCCAGCACCGGCTCGTCGGCAAAGAACAGCCGGCCTTCTGGGATGGCCCACACGTCGCCGGTAAACCCGAGACCCGATAGGTAATCAAGGAAGCCGGAGGAGAATATGCGGGTGGAGCGAAGGTAGTCAATGGACTCTTCCGGAAAGTGCCAACCCTCCAGGTAGTTGAGCACGTCCTCAAGCCCTGCCGAAACGAAGTAGGAACGATTGGCGGGGTAGGTGCGTATGAAGAGGCTAAAGGTGGCAGGTGCGGACATACCATGCTGGAAGTAGCTCTGGGCCATGGTAAGCTCATACAAGTCGGTGAGGAGACCTGACTCTTCAGCCCCGCCGGCTGCGCTCGGGACGGGCCTCATTGCTGGTGACATCTCCTGTGGCGTAGGTACGCTTGAGTACTCTCCATTATGTTTTGAGGACATTAGCCTGTCAATCCATAGGCGTCCCTAGCATTGACGAGACTAGCCTTCGCCGATACAATGGGATAGCTTACCGACCATTGGCTAAGAGGAGCGCATGGCACGCTTGTTTGATATGCACGTCCATACTACGAAGGGCAGCAGCGACAGTAATCTCTCACCCGAGGATATGGTCCTTGAGGCGGAGCGTCTGGGCCTCTTCGGTCTGTGTATTACTGAACACAGCGGTCCCTGGGACCGGCACGAGTTCCAGGCTTTCGCCGCCCGCCACAACCTGGTACTCATCAGGGCTATGGAAGTGGATACCGACATGGGCCACATCCTGGCCTTTGGCCTCAATAGCTATCTACCCGGAATATGCAACGCCCCGGAACTGCGCAAGGCAGTGGACGAGGTGGGTGGCTTCATTGTAAGCGCTCACCCCTTCCGGGCACTGTTCGACGCTCGTCCATTTGTCAAGCCCCTCATATACAAGGATATGCCGGCCGTCCCGTCCACGGTAGAAGAAGCCGTGAAACACCCAGTATTCGGGCTGGTGGACGCCATCGAGGTGGCCAATGGCGGGACCTCCGACCGTGAGAACCAGTTCGCCGTGCGAGTGGCCCAGCACCTCAATTTCAAGGTCACCGGCGGCAGCGATGCCCACTCCAAGCATGGCCTTGGGCGGTACATCACCTCCTTTGAAAGCGAGATTAGCAGCGAAGCGGAGTTTATGAACGCCTTGCGCACCGGGAGCTTTTATCCCGCCGTCCTGAGCCGGAACAACCGGGACCCGAAGGGGTCCTGGCTGCCGGTCCCTGAGCCTTTCACCGTTGACGAGGGTAACTGATGATGGCCCAGGACCGTCAACAAGCCCTGGACGTCCCCTTGGAGTCTCCCCTGGACAGGACCTACGTTTCGCTGGACCTGGAGACTACGGGCCTGAACCCCGACCAGGACTCCATCATCGAGATAGGAGCGGTGAAGTTTCAGGGTCACGACGTCATTGACGTGTTTCAGACCCTGGTGAACCCCTTCAGAGAACTTCCCTCGTTCATACAGAGGCTCACGGGGATAGCTCAGAAGAACGTGGACCGGGCTCCGGTCTTTGCCGCCGTAGCGGGGGACCTGGAGGAGTTCATAGGCACCCACCCCATAGTGGGGCATAACATCTCCTTCGATTTGGGCTTCCTTTCCAAGCACGGACTCCAGCTAAACAACGAGTCCTACGACACCTGGGACCTGGCATCCATACTACTGCCCTATTCCATAGCCTACTCCCTCTCCAGGCTTGCCGTGCAGCTGGAGGCCGAGCACACCCGGCAACACAGGGCGTTATCCGATGCACATGCCACCCACCAGGTATTTCTGAGTCTACTGGAGAAAGCCCGATGTCTTGACCCGGCAATCTCATCCTACATCCACCATCTGGCTTCCCGCGCCCGCTGGCCTGTCGGGAGGCTCTTTGGGGCGCTGCCACCCGGTGACGAGGCATTACAGGGCTCTCAGGCCGGGCTTAACGGGATGGATATGGACGGGTTGGGCAATCGGCTGGGGCGGTCCGACAGGGTAGTAAGGCATAGCAAGGATATAAAGCCGGTTGACGAAGAGGATATGGCGGCTTTTCTGGGGCCTGACGGGCTGTTCTCCCGCGCTTTTCCGGATTTCGAGCACAGGCCGCAGCAGGTGGAGATGCTGCTTGCAGTGGCCGGGGCCATCAATAACGACGAGCACCTGATAGTCGAGGGAGGAACGGGCGTGGGCAAGTCCATGGCTTACCTGCTGCCTCTGGTCCTCTACTCTCTGAAGCACGGGGCCCGGGTAGTGGTGTCCACCAACACCATCAACCTCCAGGAGCAGCTTCTTCAGAAGGACATCCCCGCACTGGTAGGGGTGCTGGAAGAGGAGGGCATCATCCCAAAGGGCGAGTTCAAGGCCGTGCCGCTCAAGGGACGGGCCAACTACCTGTGCCTTCGGCGCTGGAACCAGATGGCCAACGGAGAGAGCCTGTCCGGGGATGAGGCCAGGCTTTTGAGTAAGTCCCTGGTCTGGCTTCGCGACACCAGCACGGGGGACAGGAACGAGATTAACCTCTCCGGCAAGGATGCAGCCACCTGGAGCCGGATTTCCGCAAGTGATAAGGGCATGTGCCCGGGTATGCGAGGGGAAGGATCCTGCTTCCTGCGGACTGCCAGAGACAGGGCTGAGGGTGCCCACATGGTTGTGGTCAACCACGCCCTCCTTCTGTCCGACCTGGCTCTGGGCGGAGGGTTGCTGCCCGAGTATCATCGTCTGGTAGTTGACGAAGCACATCATCTGGAGGAAGAAGCTACAAGACAGTTGGGGTTCCAGGTGTCTCAGAACATGCTTGGCGAGGAGACCGACGCCTTGAGGCGTTTGCTGGAAGAAGTCCGGGTTTTGCTCAAAACCTTGTCCACGTCCGGCGTACAGACACAGCAGGGTGAGGAAATGGTGACGGAGCTTGACACCCAGTGGTCGAGACGGGTGAGGGATAGCTGGGAGAGGCTCTGGAGTGTGGCGGAGACCTTCCTGGCCCAACATTCTGAGGCGGATGGTGACCAGTCGCAGTTGAGCATTACCCGTAGTACCAGGGCTCAGCCGGGTTGGTCGGGCATCGAGATAGCGTGGGAGAACGTTGACCTGGCTCTGTCTGAGGGAATAAGTCAGACTGGCCGACTGTGCCGCTTCCTGGAAACCTCGTCCTTTGAAGGCTCGGTGAACCGTGATGCCACGATAATGGATCTCTCCGCATGGCAAGATAACGTGGTACAGCTGCAGGAGCGACTCAAGATTTTGCTGGCAGCCCCCGCCGAAGAGCGTCGTATAGACTGGATGAGCCGCGTCCAGGAAGGCCGGGGCGACTCGTCCAACCGCTCCTACATAGTCCTGCACTCCGCCCCTCTGAACGTGGGGCCGGAGTTGGAAGAGCGCCTCTTTTCCCGGAAAAGCTCGGTAGTCCTCACCAGCGCAACGTTGAGCACCAGCGCCCGTGTCGAGGCCGACCGCAAGGGCAACTTCGACTATATTCGGGAGCGGGTAGGTCTGGAGGACAGCGTGGAGCTACTGGTTGGCTCGCCCTTCAACTACAGCCGGGCCGCCCTCCTCCTCATACCCGAGGATATGCCCTTGCCAAACGCATGGGGCTACCAGCAGGCGATGGAGACGGCCCTTACGGGACTTGTCAAGGCCCTGGAGGGTCACACGCTTGTGCTGTACACCTCCCACGCAGCCCTGAGGGGCGCTGCGCGAGCCGTGCGGGGGCCGCTGGAAGGCGAGGGAATACGTGTGCTGGCCCAGGGCATAGACGGCTCCCCGAGGCAAATACTCCATAGCTTCAGCGAAAACCCGAAAAGCGTGATACTGGGCACCAGCAGCTTCTGGGAGGGGGTGGACGTGTCCGGAGGTATGCTGAAAGCCCTGGTCCTGGCCAGGCTCCCTTTCCACGTCCCCAGCGAGCCTATATTCGCCGCTAGGTCCGCTCAATACGAAGAGCCCTTTTTTCAATATGCCCTTCCCCAGGCACTCCTGCGCTTTCGCCAGGGCATCGGAAGGCTAATCCGCAGCAGCCAGGACAAGGGGAATATCGTAGTGTTGGACAAGCGCATAATTGCCAGGACTTATGGCAAAGCCTTCCTAGAGTCCATCCCTGCCTGTACCGTCAAGCTGGCGCCCCTTAGCTCTATCCCGGAATATGCTGCCGAGTGGATTGGGAAATGACTCGGAACACAAGAACAACAGATAGCTCCAGGCGCTGAGAGGACGGATAAGGGATAATGGAGCTATCTATCGGACAACCCTTCGACCTGGCTTCCAGCGTGCTCAGTGGTCAGGCGCACCGATGGCTTCCGGACCCATCGGGCGGAGGGTGGCATTGGGGCGTAGTCGGGGACAATCTCATAAAGATTAGGCAGCACGCAAGTCCCACAACCGGTCATCCCCCGGTTGGCGTGGAAGTCCACTCATCGCCCACCGTCGAGCTTGAACGCATGGAGAGTCTCCTATCCGGCTACTTCCGCCTGGACGACGACGTAGAGGCCATCTACCGTGATATAACTAAGGACTCCAGGGTGGCGGAGATGGTCAACAAGTACAGGGGTCTGAGGTTGCTGCGCGTAGAGCCCTGGGAGTGCCTGGTATCCTTCATTTGCTCGGCAAACTCCAACCTTGCCCGAATCCAGGCCAATATGGAGGCCATGTCCGATGCCTTCGGCCAGCCCTTGATTCTGGATGGTTACGTGCGACACACCTTCCCCACTCCTGAGCGGCTGGCGGATGCGGGCGAGGCTTCCCTGCGTGCCCTTGGGCTGGGCTTCAGGGCACCCTACGTGGCCCAGGCCGCCGTCAAGGTGGCCGGGGGCAATTTGCACCTGGAATCCCTGCGAAAGATGCCCTACCCGGAAGCCAAGGAACAACTCATGGAGCTTCCCGGTGTGGGACCCAAGATAGCCGACTGTGTGCTGTTGCACTCTCTTGATAAACTGGAAGCCTTCCCCATAGACGTTTGGGTGAGAAGGGCACTTTGGGAGTGGTACTTTCCTTCGGGCGATCCGGAGCAGGGGCAGAAGCCGCCCCCGGACAGGGCGATGCTCGAGTGGGCGCTGGACCACTTTGGCGCCTATGCGGGATATGCCGAGCTATACCTGTTTCACGGGCGTAGGTTGGGCAAAAGATAGTGGTATAATCAAGCCCTTGAACAAGTGCGGAATGTAGATAATATCAGCGATGGAGGAAGGCATTATGGTTGATGCTCCGAAGCCGGTCATCGCTATAACTATGGGCGACCCATGCGGCATTGGACCCGAGGTGATTGCCAAGGCCCTGGCTTCGGGCGACGTGTACCGGACCTGCCGCCCCGTGGTTGTGGGCAATTCCTGGTCTATGGAGCAGGCGGTGAAGCTCACGGGGGGCCTGCTCGAAGTGCGTGAGGTGGAGTCGCCGGTGGAGGCGGGCACCTCGCCGGGGGTGGTGGACGTGGTGGATACTCACAACCTTGACCCCAGGGACATAACGGTGGGCAAGGTCTCTCCCATCTGCGGCAAGGCGGCTATGGAGTGGGTTTCAAGGGCTGCCGAGTTGGCCCTCAACGGACAGGTGAGCGCTCTGGCTACCGCCCCCGTGAACAAGGAAGCGGCGAGCCTGGCCGGATACAAGTCCATAGGTCACATGGAGCTTCTCCAGGAAATATCCGGTGCTCAGGACGTGGCTACGATGCTTATGTCGGGGAGGCTTCGGGTGGTGCATCTGACCACTCATCGCTCTCTGCGGGTTGCCTGCGACTACGTGACCAGGGACAGAATTCTAGCAAAGCTGGAGCTTACCCACAGAAGCTTCGGTCAGTGGGGCATACCCAGCCCGCGGATCGGGGTGGCTGCCCTCAATCCCCACGGCAGCGACGGTGGCCTATTGGGAAACGAGGAGGCTGAGCATATCGCGCCCGCCGTGGAGGAAGCCCGCCGGAAGGGTATAGATGCCTATGGACCCATCCCTGCCGACGTGGTCTTCCACCAGGCCATTCAGGGAGTTTACGACGTGACCCTGGCTATGTACCATGACCAGGGGCACATCCCCGTCAAGGTACACGGTTTCGAGGAAAGCATCACCGCCAATCTGGGGCTTCCATTCCTGCGGACCTCGGTTGACCACGGCACGGCCTTCGACATCGCCGGAAAGGGCATCGCCCAGCACCGGAGTATGCTGGAGGCTATAAGTCTGGCCGTGACCCTCTACCTGGGGAAGGGCCTTTCCTGACCATGTGGCGGGTTTCCAATACGTATTCTGGTTTGGTGGCAACTCCTGATGTGATGTTATTATAATTACTGATACGTGAGTGAGTTTCTAAACCGTGTCGTCACTCCCGCGAAGCCTGTCCCCGCCTTCGATCGGGGAGCGGGAGTCTAATGTGAGGCACAGTGGATTCCCGTTTTCACGGGAATGAATGGTGGGGCTAGTTAAGATATTCATTCGGGTTTGGGGGGACCATGAAATTAGCTTTTGTCGGTGGCGGTACCATGGCCGAGGCGATTATCGGGGGTGTCTTGGCGAAGGGCATTGCCGGCCGAGAAGATATATCGGTGGGAGAATACCTGGAGGCGCGGTGCCAGGTGCTTCATGAGCGTTACGGTGTATTCTCCACCACAGATAATTTCAAGGCTGTGGAGAAGGGCGACATGGTGGTGCTCTCCGTCAAGCCACAGAACCTGTCCGAAGTGATGTCACAGCTTGGCGGCAGCCTGCGTCGGGACCAGACGGTCCTTTCCATCATCGCCGGCGCCCGGATGTCCGCCATAGTTCATGGGCTGGGCCATGACTCGGTCATCAGGGTGATGCCAAACACGCCGGCCCAGATTGGCGAGGGAATGAGCCTCTGGACGTGCTCTCAGGGGGTGGATGAAGGGGTACGCCAATCGGCCCGGTCTATATTGCAGACCATGGGCGAGGAGATATACGTCTCGGATGAGAAGTACATGGATATGGCCACTGCCCTCAGCGCCAGCGGCCCGGCCTACGTGTTCCTCTTTATAGAGTCCCTTATAGATGCGGGGGTCCACCTGGGCCTTCCCAGGGACATGTCCCGGACCCTGGCCTTGCAGACGGTACTGGGCAGCGCCGGCCTGGTGAAGGAGACGGGAAGGCATCCGGCGGAGTTAAAGGACATGGTCTCCTCGCCGGGCGGCACCACTGTCGAGGCGCTGCTGGCCCTCGAAGAGGGCGGCTTCAGGGCTAACGTCATCAACGCCGTCATAGAGGCTTACGAAAAATCCATAGAGTTGGGTGGATAGTGGACTTTGTCATAACCTTTATAAATGTGCTGGTCTGGGTACTGATTGCGGGGATATTCGCAAGGGTGCTCCTGTCTTGGATTCCCATGGGCGGCGGCAGCCAACTTAACCCATTGATTGCCATCGTGTATCAGATAACCGAGCCTATCCTGGCTCCCCTCAGGCGCATCATCCCCCGGATTGGAATATTTGACCTCACGCCGACCATCGCCATTATCATACTCTTTGTTATACTTAATGTTATCAACGGGCTGAATTGAACCCTTAGAGACGCTAACTCCGGCATTTTGGTGTTCTTGATCTCTACCCCTGAGGTGTGGGGAACCTATTCTAGGCGGGGCCTTTTGAAAGGTCTCTCTGCAAAAACTTGACATACTCGGCTTGCCCTATTATGCTGATCCCAATGTTCCCCGCTGTTGGCGTGACCCTCATGGCCCTGCCAATTGGCGGGGCTTGATTTTTGGCGATAACTTTTGAAGAGTCATTAGCAAACCGCCCTGACGGGTTGACTGTACCCAGCCACTGGTATAAAATCTCGCTAAACGCCTGTAAGTAACTGTAATTATGTCCCAGAAAGAGCTTCTAAAAGGAAATACCGAGACACTTCTCCTGTCCTTGCTGGCCGGGGAGGCTATGTACGGGTATCAGATAGTCAAGGAAATGGAGAAACGCAGCAGCGGGTATTTCCGTTTCAAGGAAGGCACCCTCTACCCCGCGCTGCACCGGCTGGAGAAAGCAGGGCTGGTCGAGGGATATTGGGAAGAAGTGGATTCGGTGCTGCCTCGACGGTTCTACCACATCACGTCCAAAGGCGAAAAGGTCCTGGAAGAACGCCTCAATGAGTGGAGACGCTTCTCCAGAGCGGTGGACTCCATAATGCCGGCCCACGTGTCCTAGACGTACCCTCCCTGAGGAGGTCCCAAGTGGATGGAGAGCTTCAGAGCTACCTCCATGCTCTGACAAGGAAGCTCCGGCTTGACCCCAATACCAATAGGGAGATTGTCCTAGAGCTTCAGAGTCACCTGGAAGAGAAGACGGAAGAGCTGGTGGAGGAGGGCCTCACCTATGAGGAGGCCCGGTCTCAGGCGATGCGTGAGCTGGGACATCCCGACGCAATAGCCGGCGACATGTATTCGGTCCACAGCAGAGGCTCCTGGCGGGACATACTACTGGCGGCTCTGCCCCATCTCCTCCTGGCGTCCCTGTTCGCCCTTCATCTCTGGACCAAGTTCTTCCTCGTGGGCATATTGCTAATCGCCGTTATTTTCGTCACCCTCCGGGGCTGGAAGGCGGGAAGGCCCAAGTGGACTTACACCTGGTTGGGATATTCCATGGCGGCCCCGGTCCTTTCATGGTTAATGGCCCTTATGACCCTGGGCTATGGAGCATGGCAGTTCTTCACCACGGGAGCTTTGCCCTTCAGCCTGCCTATATATATGCTCATCATAGCTTACATACCCTTCTCCCTTTGGATAATGGGCAACCTGGTTATCAGGGTAGTGCGTCAGGATTGGCTGCTGGCCTCCCTCACCGCTCTGCCTTTCCCTTTCCTCACCGCATGGATACTGTTCCCCAATTGGCAGGGCGGCTTCTGGGCGGCCAACACGCCCCAGGTACGTGAGGCCGATGCGGACAGGGCCCTGGTATTCCTGGCCCTGGCAGTTACCACCGGGGTCTTTCTGAAATTGGGTCACAGGTTGCTCAAGATTGGGTTGCTGACCGTATCCACAGCTTTACTGGTGGTGTTCACCGTGGTGGCCGTTCCCATGAGCATTGGCATCCTTTCCATGATTCTTATCACCCTGGCTTCCGTGGCCTTCCTCCTCAGTCCTGCTATCTTGCAATCAAGGTTGGAGAGAAATGAGCACTCCCATCTCTCCATCGGAGTGGGAGGGGAGGTTGTAACCCATTGGTTCACAAACGCAAGGTAGCTGTCGTGGTGGACAGCAGCAGTTGTCTGCCGCGAGAACTGCTGGACAAGTGGGACATATACGTCGTCCCCCATGAGTTGATAATCCAGGACCGGTCTTTCAGGGATGGGATAGACATCAATCCCGCCGATTTCTACCAGCATTACCTCAACAAGGACCATGAGATACCTACCACCTCCTCTCCCAAGCCGGTGAGTTTTCTCGATGTTTTCAAGTCCGCCTTCACCGTCGCAGATGGCGTGGTGTGCATTGTCCTTTCCGCCAACTTTAGCTCCACTTGCCAGTCTGCTACTATAGCCACCCGTATGGCCGAAGAGGAAATGCCCGGCTGTCGCATAAACGTAATTGACAGCAGGGCGGCGGCGGGTGCGGAGGGCCTCATCGCTCTGGAGGCAGCGAAAGCAGCACAGTGCGGGGCAGACCTGGAAGAGGTGGTCGGCAAGGTAGAGGAGCTTATACCCCGTGTGAATCTGCTGGCCCTCCTGGATACCCTTCACTATCTTCGAAGGAGTGGCAGAGTACCCAGGATGGCTGCCTGGGCAGGGGCGCTTCTGGGCATAAGACCTCTGACGGAGCTCAAGCTGGGAGAGGCCAGAGTGCTGGACAAGCCCAGGAGTCGAGACAAGGGAGTGGAGCGGCTGGTGAGCGTTATGAAAGACCGGGTCGAGGACAGGCCCGCACACGTGAACGTCATGCACGCCCACGCCGCTGACAGCGCCAGGAACCTGTACCATCGGGTGGAAACTGAGTTCAACTGCAGGGAGATCTTTATCAGCGAATTCACTCCCGTAATGGGTGCTCACCTTGGCCCCGGCCTTCTGGGTCTGGCGTTCTATGCCGACGAATAATCCTGGGGTGTGTTTTCAAGATTCCTTCTTTCCTGGTGGGGCCCGCCTCGGCGGGCAGGAAGGGTTGGGGTGAAGGGTGATACCCCTCATCCCCAGCCTTCTCCCGCAAGGGGAGAAGGGGCTTTGCAAATACCCTCTGAGGGTGGAGGGCTGGAGTCCAGGGGCGGCGGAATGACAGCAATTAGGCAAAGGTCGGCTATGCTGAGAACACGCAGCAACACATACGAGCAGGGCAAGCCTCTCTCGTCGGCAGATAGGGAAGTGGAGAGGCTCAGAGCCAGTCTCCCGGAGATGCCGATGCCGGCAGAAAGGCCGGTCCTGGTGATAGTCAGTGGACTCCCCGGCACCGGCAAGTCCTACTTCAGTCGCAGAATTGTTAGCCAAGTGCCTTTGTTAGTGCTGGAAAGCGACGTTATGCGGAAAGTTCTCTTTCCTGTCCCCCGGTACACCCCTTCCGAGAACCGACGCCTCTTCGGAGCTTGCCACTCCTTGATTGACGGTCTGCTGGGGCAGAAAGTGCCCCTTCTGCTGGATGCAACTAACCTGGTCGAGGGCCACAGGGAGAGTCTGTACCGCATCGCCGAGGGGCGAGGGGCGGGGCTAATCCTCGTGTACCTGGACGCTCCCCCGGATGTCGTATACCGGCGACTGGAAGGACGCTCAAGGGGGATGGACCGGGAGGACAACGCCGACGCAGACTGGCGGGTGTACCGCAGGATGCGGTCTGCCGTTCAGCCCATCGGGCGAGACCATTTTGCCTTTGACACTTCGGGCGATATTTCTCCGGCGGTTGCGAGGGTAGTGCAAGAGATAAGACGCTGTATGTCTGCGTTGTCGTCTCGGTCGCGAGGCTTTTTAGATTCCTCGTCGCTCCGCTCCTCGGAATGACATGAATTGGGGCGGGAATGACATGAATTGGGGCGGGAATGACATGTGTTGGGGTCGGAATGACGGACGGCGAGGGGTTGTATTCCGGTAACGTTGATAAATAAAAAAGCTCAGAGAGCGGAGTTAAGGAGGTATCATGGAGATAAAGGTAGTACAGGACGACGTGACTCAAATAAAGGTGCCGGCCTTGATAGTCAACCTGTTCGAGGGGGTGGCGCAGCCCGGCGGCGCTACCGGAGCGGTGGACCGTGCCCTTGACGGTGCTATCAGCCAGCTCATCGAAGAGGGTGAGATAAAGGGCAAGAAGGGTGAGAATACCCTTGTTCACACCTTTGGAAAGATTGGCCCGTCGCGGGTGCTGGTGGCCGGGTTGGGCAAGCAGGAAAACTTCACCCAGGAGACAGTCCGCGAGGTAACGGCAAGCTCCTGCCGCTATCTTGGCAGAAGGGGTCTGGAGCAGGTTGCCACCATTGCCCACGGTGCCGGAATAGCCGGGCTGGATGCCAGGTCTGTCGGCCAGTCCATAGCCGAGGGCGGGATACTGGGCCTCTACAGCTTCAAGAACTACCTGAAGGGTGGGGAGGACGACGGAGGCACCCTCAAAGAGTTGCTAGTGGTGGAGCAGGACTCCGCCAAGCTGGGCGACTTGGAGAAAGGCTTGGAGCTTGGGCGCCTCATGGCCGAGGTAGCTATCATCGCCCGGGACATGGTCAACGAGCCTGCCAACATAATGACCCCCACCAAAATGGCGGAGATAGCCAGCCGGGTGGCCGAGGAGGAGGGACTTACCATAAGGGTCTTGGACCGCCAGCACATGGAGGAGTTGGGCATGGGAGCGCTTCTGGGTGTGGCCAAGGGAAGCGACCAGCCCCCCAAGCTCATCATACTTGAGCATCATGGCGACCCCGGCAACCCTTCAAACAACATTGGCTTCATCGGCAAGGGCATCACCTTCGACACGGGGGGAATCTCCCTGAAGCCGGCCGGAGGCATGGAGGATATGAAGGGAGACATGGCCGGCGGAGCCTCGGTCATTGGCGCTATGAAGGCCATTGGCCGGCTCAAACCCAGGATTAACGTCACCGGCATGGTCGCCGCCACTGAGAATATGCCCGGAGGCTCGGCACAACGTCCGGGGGATATAGTCCGCAGCATGAGCGGGAAGACCATCGAAGTGATAAACACCGATGCCGAGGGAAGGCTTGTGCTGGCTGATGCCATGCACTATGCACGGGAGGCCGGAGTAACCAGGCTGGTGGACATAGCTACGCTGACGGGGGCTGTGGTGGTGGCCCTGGGCAACGCCTGCAGCGGCGTGATGGGCAACAACCAGCAGTTGGTGGACCAGCTAATTAGGGCGGGCGAGTCTGCCGGCGAGAGGATATGGCAGATGCCCATGTACGATGACTACAAGGACTTGATAAAGAGCAATGTAGCCGACATCAAGAATACGGGAGGCCGGCCCGCAGGATCCATCACGGCAGCCAAGTTCCTGGCCGAGTTCGCCGAAGACACCCCCTGGGCGCACATGGACATTGCAGGGACCTACTTCAGCAGCGCAGAGAAGGGATACCTGTCGAAAGGCGGGACGGGAGTGCCCACTCGGACGCTGGTAAACCTGGCTTTGGAGCTTGCCGAAAATAGGTAGCTGTTGACTATAGAGGGTGGTTTCCCTTAGACTTCTATATGGGACACAGTCGGATACTATTGTGGTGAGCGTAGCCAAGGGGCCTAAGGCGCCTGACTGTGGCTCAGGAGATCGTGGGTTCGAATCCCACCGCTCACCCCACCTTCGCCATGGACGGACAACAGCCGGGTGCTTCCGGTCCATGGGATGCCAAGGCTTGATGTTCAAGATGCGTACTGCGCCTGTAGCTCAATGGATAGAGCACTGGGCTTCGGACCCAGTGGTTGCGGGTTCGAGTCCTGCCGGGCGCGCCACTTTCCGCAACTGAAATACTCATCATATCCCGATGGGGGTGTTATTATGCCATTTGGAGGCCCTGACTGGCTTGCTTTAACCCAGGAACCCACTCTGGAGCCGGATCTTCCCATTTGCGACCCTCACCACCACTTCTGGGACTTTCGGTACGAGCGCATCCCATACCAACGGTATCTCCTCCACGAGCTGGCTGACGACATCAACAGCGGCCACAACGTACGCTCCACGGTGTTCGTTGAAGCGAGGGCGATGTACCGCGCCGACGGGCCGGAAGAGATGAGACCCGTTGGTGAGGTCGAGTTCGTCCAGGGTCTTGCCGCCGCCAGCGCAAGCGGCGTCTACGGCCCCGGCCGGGCCGCCGCGGCCATCGTGGGCAACGCCAACCTGAGTCTGGGAGAGGGAGTTGAGCCGGTGCTGGAGGCGTTGCAGGCAGCCAGCCCCAACAGGTTCCGGGGTATCCGGCACTCCGTCACCTGGGACCCCCACCCGGAGATAGAAAACACCGCAGCCCACAACACGGAAGGGATTCTCGCCAGTGACAGCTTTCGAGCAGGGGCAAGAGTGCTGGCGCGTATGGGGTTTTCCCTGGAGGGTTGGATGTTCTTTCCCCAGCTACCGGAGTTGGCGGCTTTCGCCAGGGCCGTGCCCGACCTGACCATCATCCTGAACCACATAGGCGGCCTGCTGCGGGTCGGGCCTTACGGCAACCGGGACGATGAGGTGCTGGCTATCTGGCGAAATGGCATTGCGGCTGTGGCAGAGTGTCCCAACGTCAACATGAAGCTGGGCGGCATCGGAATGCCCCGGACCGGTTTCGACTGGCACACCCGGAATGAGCCAATCGGGTCCGAGGAGTTGGCAGAGTCTATGGCTCCCCTGATGAACTACTGCATCGAGCAGTTCGGCCCCAACCGGTGCATGTTCGAGAGCAACTTCCCTGTTGACAAGGTGTCATACTCCTACAACGTGATGTACAACGCCTTCAAGCGGCTGTCCAAGGACTACTCCGCCACCGAGAGGGCCGCCATGTTCCATGACACGGCCGCTCGCGTTTACCGGGTAGAGTTGTAGCAACTAGACGACGTCTGGTGTCGTCGCGCCCCGTAGCTGGATAACAAAGATTCAGGCCGTCCCTATAGCATTGGGACGGCCTGAATGTTGCCTACCAAACGACTTGAATCGGTTCTCTACTCTTCCATGACCCGGACATCCATCGCCATGTCGGAAACCCCGCGTTGCGATATGGATGTCTCCACCTGGTCTCTAAACTCCTCCCAGAGCTTGTCCTTGTCTATGGTCACGTCGTCCTTGGTTTCCATCAGCTTGTCCCGGAACTCAAGGAGCATCCAGTCTTCGGCCCTGCCGGAAGGCATCTTGAAGGTTTGAGCGTCGAAGTGGGGTAGCTCGCCGGGGCCGAAGTAGCCCTTGTCGCCCAGGGTATAGCCTTCCAGGTTGTGGGTGCCCTTGCCCAGAATCTCTCCGGTCTCGACGTAGTGCTCCATTACCGGCTTCATACCGTAGGCTCCAATGGGGCAGACCTTCATGCATACGCCGCAACTGAGGTAACGGGCCACTATCGGCTGGCAGCGCTTGAATATCAGCTTGTTCTTCTCCACGCCTCTGTACCAGACCTTCTCGCGCATAAGGGCGCGGCCCGGACATCGGTTTATGCAGACCTGGCATATCTGGCAGAAGGCATGGATGCCGTAGTCCACCGGCTTGTCGTAGGTTACCTTGGCGTCGGTGAGAATCAGGTGCAAGCGTGCCCACGAGCCGAAATGGGGGGACAGGAGTTGCCCGTTGGCTCCAAGCTGGCCCAGGCCGGCCGCCACAAACATGGGTATTGAGGGGCCGTGGCTCAAGGAAGGCCCTGATACCTGGCAGCGATACCCCAGGTCTCGAATGAAGTCCACCAGCTCCCTGGTCAGGGGACCCTGGCGCTCGTAGGAGCCGTTGTGGGTCTCCTCCGAGTGTATGCTGGGGGTGGTTTGAGTCTTCCAGTAATCCTGCTCCAGGGCCAGGCATATAGCGTGGGGCAGGTCGTACTTCACCATCTTCTTCCCGCTGGCGTAGTTGTAGCGATGGTCGTACCTGGTAAAGCCCACCTCGGCAAAGCCCAGTTCCTTGGCCTTCCGGCGTATGACCTCGGTCACGTCTTCGCCGGTCGGGGTCCCGGTGGCCGGGAGGTCCCCGGATGCCTTGATATATTCGGTGATCGGCTCCATGGCATCCCGATGGTCCTGGTAGTGCTTCTTCGCCTCTTCGGAGTAGCTCTCACGAATCTCCCGGAAACGGGCAAAGGAGGCGCTCTCCGTTATGGACATGTTCTCCAGCGGGTCCTCCCTGCTGAAGAAGTTCAAGTCCTCTTCACGGACAGGAATACCGGGAACCGTCTCCAGGTCTTCTGCTACGGGGAACGTTATCGGTGGGTCTCCCAGTTTCTTTCCCGGGCGAGTTACATAGTGGCCGATCTTCTTTGTCGCCATTCGTCCTCCTACAGCTAACCGGATGATGTCTGCTACATGGTGTGTAGCGTACCCCCTATTCTGATAACTGTCAACCTCTCACAGGGTCTTTCGATTCTTCTATATTGCGGGTAATTTTCGTCACTCCCGCGAAAGCGGGAGTCTGGATTCCCGTCTTCACGGGAATGACGGGACAGGTGGGAATGACGCGTGAATTCTTGAAAATCGAAAGGCCATTTGACCTCCCATGGGAGAGTTGAACCGGCCGGGGAGAGCAGCTATAATCCCGTTTGAGTAGTGAGACACGGGAGGTCTCCCTGATGGCCCAACAGCCCGCCGAGGAAGAAGTATTTGAGCACCAGGAGGAGCGAGTAATCACCGATGAGTTGCTGGCTCTGGCTCGCAGCCGCATCGGAGCGGAACTGCCGGTCCACGCCCCCTACAACGAAGAGGCGTCGGCAGACGGCATCCGGCATTTCGCTCACGGCATGGGAGATGACAACCCCATCTATTGCGACCCAGAGTATGTCGGCAAGACCCGCTGGGGCAAGGTCATGGCCCCACCGGTGTTCTACCGCACCATGGGTATAGGCCCCGGGAGGGAGCGCACCCGGGAGGAGCGGGAAATGGCCAGGGACCCCCTCAGCGGCATCCATAGCTGGTATTCGGGTGATGCTATTCAATTCCTGCAGCCCATATACTCCGGCGATAGGCTCACAGCCCGACGCTTCAGGTCCGATTACATCGAGAAGCGCAGCGAGTTCGCCGGGCGCATCATCATCGAGGTCATTCGGACGGAATATTGGAACCAGCACGGCGACAAGGTTGTCGTGTCCGACCAGAAGACCATACGGGGAGGCCGTCAACAGAGGTGGGGAGAGCGGAAGAAGTACGCCGACATCGCCCGCCAGACCTACTCTGCCGAGGACATCAGCCGGGTAGACGCCGACTACCAGAGAGAGGAGAGGCGGGGCGATACCCCAAGGTACTGGGAGGACGTGGCCGTAGGCGATGAGATTATTCCGGTCGTCAAAGGTCCCCTTACGGCGACCGACATAATGAACTGGAACATGGGGTATGGTATAGCCATGCAGTTCCACGGCGCCCACCGTTTGGCATATCAATGGAGGGAGAAACATCCCCGGGCATACATACCCAACTCCTCCGGTATTCCCGACCTCATCGAGGCCGTCCACTGGGATGATGACTTTGCCAGGAAGACGGGCAATCCCATGGCCTACGATTATGGCGCTCAGCGCATCGCTTGGCTGGCTCACGGAATTACCAACTGGATGGGTGACGAGGGGTGGCTGTATACCCTGGACTGCCAGATACGACGATTCGGCTACCACGGCGATACTGTGTGGGTCAAGGGGAGGGTCAGCGGGAAACGTGTGCAGGAGGGCGAGCACGTTGTGGAGATGGACGTGTGGGCCGAGGACCAGCGGGAGCGGATGACGGCCTTGGGCTATGTGACGGTCCTGCTGCCCTCCAGAGAGCACGGGCCTGTGAGCCTGCCGTCTAAACTCGACCTTCAATAAACTTGGCGATGTTCAATATAACACACTATGAGTTTTCCGTCATTGCCCTGCCTACTCCTCCAAGATTACGTAGGCGAGCATCTCGCCATGGGCCAGCGCAATGTCCTCCAACGCGCTGGGTGGAGGAATGTCCTCGCCATGCTCACGCAATATCGCTAGATACTCAGGCAGCGCCTGAGTGGCGTCGGCCAGAGCTTCATCAACCGTTGCTCCCATGCCACAGGCTCCCAGGTCGGGTATAACAACACCATAGGCACCCCGCTCTCCATCAATGATGGCCGGATACTTGGTCATAGTCCTCGCCCTCATCGTCCTGTGTGCTATACTTTTCCATGACTGGACTCCCTTTGTAACCTGATCTGAGTAAGGTCTATCATACATCCCTACGTGTGTCAAAGAGGACATCGCTTAATATTCTACTTTGGGCTATCGCATTTGGATTACAGTGCTCTTGGTCACTCCCCCGAAAGCGGGAGTCTGGATTCCCGTTTTCACGGGAATGACGAAAGCGTTTTGAGTTGCAATGATGACTCTACAAGCGTTAAATGGTCTGAGAGTAATTGAGCTGGGGGATATGGTGTCCGCCGCCTATGCGACCAAGCTCCTGGCCGACCTGGGTGCAGAGGTCATAAAGGTGGAGCGGCCCGGCTTCGGTGATTCCTCCCGCCACTACGGTCCGTTTCCGGGAGATGAACCCGACCCTGAAAAGAGCGGGCTTTTCCTCTACCTGAACATGAACAAGCTGGGAATCACCCTGGACCCGTGCTCGGACGGCGGCAAGGGCATCCTGAAGGGGCTGGTAAGCTCCGCGGACATTCTGGTGCAGAACTATCCCCCGCCCGTAGCCGGGGAGATGGGACTGGGCTACCAGGACCTGCAGGAGACCAACCCCGACCTTATCATGCTCTCCCTGTCCCCGTACGGTGGCACGGGACCGTATCGTGACTACAAGGGCTACGAGATTAACGCCGCCTCTCTAGGGGGCGTGGTCATGCACCTGGGCCTGCCCGAGCGCTCACCGTTGAATACCCCGCAGATGCTTGGACACTACCAGGTGGCCGTTACCGGGGCGATGGCAGTGATGATTGCCCTGGTGACTCGTGACCTAGGCGGGACCGGCCAGCATATTGACCTGGCCGAAGCCGATTCCTGGGCCACGTTCCACGCGGGAGTGGGTATAGTGCAGTGGCTCTTCGGGCTTCGTACCACCATACGACATGGCCGTCGTGTTCGTGGAGGCCCCTATCCTAACACCATCCTTCCCTGCAAGGACGGGGAAATTCGGATGCAGGCCATGACCAAGAGGGAGTGGAACCGTATCCTGGAAATGATGGGAGACCCGGACTGGGGACGGGACCCCCGCTTTCAGGACCGCCTCAAGATGAACGAGCTGTACGCGGATGAACTGGACGGTTACATCGGGGCGTGGCTCGAGGAGCGGACCAAGGGTGAGCTATCTCAGCTGTTCTATGACTACGGGGTCCCTTTCACCCCTGTGAATACCATCGCCGACTTCGTTAACGACCCCCATCTGGCGGCGCGGGGGTTCTTCGTCGAGATGGAGCACCAACGAGCAGGGGCCCTGAAATACCCCGGAAAGCCCTACCAGTTCTCCGAGACCCCCTGGGAGGTCCTCCGTCCTGCACCGCTGCTGGGCGAGCACAACTCGGACGTGTACTGCGGGCTGCTGGGATACGATAGCAGTCAGCTGGTCAAGCTACGCCAGTCGGCCGTGATATAGGCTGGAGATAGAATATGCAGCCTTTGCCTTTGGAGCGGATTCGGGTGCTGGACTTGGGCTGGGTGTGGGCCGGGGCCGTGCTGGGCCACGTCCTGGCCGACATGGGCGCAGAGGTTATCAAGGTGGAGTCCCGCCGAAGGCTCGACCCAGCCCGGCAGGGCCGCCCCATAATCGGCGATACCCCCGACCCGGAGCAGAATCCCCTTTATCACAACGTCAACCGCGGCAAGATGTGCGTAACCGTTGACATAAGCCATGCCGAGGGCCGGAGGGTGGTGGAGAGGCTGGCGAGCATCAGCGACATTGTGGTGGAGAACATGAGTCCTCACGCCCTGGCAGCCGCCGGGCTGGACTACCGGAATCTTCGTCAGGTGAACCCCCAGGTTATCATGGTCTCCTGCCCCCTGGCCGGCCAGTACGGGCCTCGCAACGAGTTGCGGGGATACGGCAACGCTGCGGGTGCCCTGGTTGGGCTGGACAGCATTGGCGCAGACCCCGACGGCGATGAGTTCTGCGGCTTCAACCACGTCCAGGGAGACCCCAGCAGCAGCCAGTACGGCGTGATTGCAGCGCTGGCGGCCTTCCATCATCGCCTGCGCACCGGAGAGGGCCAGTACATAGACCTTTCCATGTGGGAAGCCGTGGGGACGATGATGGGTGTGGCCACCATGGACTACATGATGAACGGTCGCATTGCAGCGCCCCAGGGCAACCGCCATCCCTTCATGGCACCCCACGGCATCTATCCGTGCCAGGGGGACGACATGTGGGTATCCATAGCGGTGAGTACCCAGGAAGAGTGGGAGGCTTTTCGCTCCGCCCTGGACAGCCCCTCCTGGGCGTGGGAGGAACGTTTCTCGGATGGATATCAGAGGGTGCTCCACCGCAAGGAGCTTGACCAGCACGTCGCCCAGTGGACCTCCCGAAGGGATGCCTACGAGGTCATGGAGACCCTTCAGGGTGCGGGGGTAGCGGCCATGCCCTGTCTGAACCAGGAGGGGCGGTACTTCAACCCCCACTTGCAGGCACGTGAGGCTTACGTCGACGTGGAACACCCGGTGCTAGGCACGGAGCCTCTCTACGGAATCCCCTACAAGCTCAGCGGCACTCCGGGGCGCATCAGACGTCATGCACCCATCATGGGAGAGCACAACGACTACGTATTCGGGGAGCTTCTCGGTCTCTCCGCCGAGGAGCGTCGCCGCTTGATGGAGCAGAAGGTACTGTATTGACCTTGATATGGGCGAGTCTTATAATGGCCGCCAGTGCCGCACCGGGGAGCCTTCATATCTAGTGAGGAGGCCGCAGAAACCGTGGGGTTGCCCCTACTTTCAGACATCCGGGTGCTGGAGCTTGCCTCCATGGTCTCCGGTCCCTTCTGCGGGAGAATGCTGGCTTTCTCCGGTGCCGAGGTCATCAAGATTGAACCTCCCTTTCGCGGCGACCCCTCCCGGCACAGCGAACCCTTTGCCGAGGACATACCCGGCCCCGACAGAAGCCTCCTGTTCCAGTACCTCAACGCCAACAAAGCCAGCATAACACTTGACATAACTACGTCAACGGGACGCGACCTCTTGAAGGCGCTGGTGGCGGAGTCGGACGTTCTGATAGAGGACATGGAGCCGGGGGTGCTGGAGGGCTTGGGCGTGGGTTATGACGAGCTGGCGAGCCTGAATTCCCGGCTTGTCATGGCGTCCATCACACCCTTTGGCCAGGATGGCCGTCATAGCCGGTGGAAAGCCCACAATCTGAACACGACCCACGTCGGCGGCAGCGGGTGGATTACCCCCACCGGCCTGTCCCGGCGGATGTATCCCGACCGGCCCCCGCTGAAAATCGGCGGCCACGTGGGCGACTACTACTGTGGCATTACAGCAGCGACGGCCGTGATGTTCGCCATCCTTGCCCGCAGCATGACCGGCCAGGGACAACACGTAGATGTGTCCAAGCAGGAGGCCCATCTGACCCTGGAGCGAAACATGGTAGGCATGTACGCCAACTACGGGTTCCTGGAGACCGCCGACACCCAGGACTTCCCCTACGGCGGTTGTTTCCCATGCAAGGACGGCTACGTGGAGATACTGGCCCACGAGGACGTTCACTGGAATAGCCTGGTCCGGATGATGGGAAGCCCCTCCTGGGCCATGAAGGAGGAATATAGCCTGCGTGCCACGCGTCGGCTGCATGGAGCGGAAATCAATCCGGGTATAGAGAGCTGGACCACCAAGTACACCCGTGCCCACATTTACCGTCTGGGCCGGCGCTACGGGGTGCCGGTGGGAATGTTCTCTACCCCCACGGACGTTGTCCGGTCCAGGCACGAGAAGGAGCGCGGGTTCTTTACAAAGGTACGCGGTTCCAGCGCTGCCGGGATAACCCGCATCCCCTCCCTCCCCTACAAGTTCTCGGGCGTATCCGGCGTGCCTGAGCAGCGCGCCCCGACCCTGGGTGAACATAACCTGAAAATCTACTGTGACCGTATGGGCCTGGAGCGCAGGGAGCTTGCCAGGCTGGCGCAAGCCGAGATAGTGTGAGATAGACTGATGGAGGCATAGCGTGTCTGACCTACCCCTCAGTGGAGTGCGCATCATCGAGTTCACCTGGATTGGCGTGGGGCCATATTGCGCCCTCCTTTGCGCGCTGATGGGGGCCGAATGTATACGAATCGAGACCACAACCCGCCCGATTTACTACCGGGGCACCGGCAGCCCCATGGCCCGGGTGTCCCAGTCCGGCCAGACGATGAACACCCTCAACGAGCTGAACGTGAACAGGCGCAGTGTGTGTATAGACCTGAAGCACAGGGAAGGGGTTGAGCTTGTAAAGAAACTCGTGGCCGTGAGCGACGTGGTGGCAGAGAACTTCCAGACGGGGGTTATGGACCGCCTGGGCCTGGGATATTCCGAGCTAAAGAGTATCAACCCGGCCCTCATCATGCTTTCCATGTCCTCCCACGGCGCTTCCGGCCCCGAGAAGGACGGGAAGGGTCTCGCCGCCGTCTTCGGTGCGCTGGGGGGTGCCAGCTACCTGAGCGGCTACGAGGACGGCCCCCCCGTAGAGCTTCGCCTCTCGGCGGACTTGATTTCCGGGACGACGGCCTGTTTCGCCCTGCTGAGCGCCATCCACCATCTCAGAAAGACGGGTGTTGGAACATGGATAGACTGCTCCAGCAGGGAGGTAGTGTCCTCTTTCGTGGGTGAGGCACTGCTGGATGCTATGGTGAACCGTCACGACCAGCCGCGCCAGGGCAACCGGGATGCCATCATGGCACCCCACAACGTCTACCCATGTACCGAGCCGGGAAGCTGGATAAGTATAGCGGTGGCGACCCAGGAGGAGTGGGAGGCCCTGTGCGCGGTGGTTG
Source organism: Dehalococcoidia bacterium (assembly GCA_034421095.1). Classification (GTDB taxonomy): domain Bacteria; phylum Chloroflexota; class Dehalococcoidia; order Lucifugimonadales; family JAGWBF01; genus JAGWBG01. The sequence continues at coordinate 130,734 of DAOUKR010000018.1, read as the reverse complement.
GCAGGGAGGACTGGCTGACAGACTCCAGGTACGCCGACCGTTACCTCCGGTGGAAGAACCAGGACGCCCTCGACGCGATGTTGTCGGAGTGGAGCGTAGGGGTGAACGCCCAGGAGGCTATGACGTTGCTTCAGGAGGCCGGGGTTCCGGCGACTGCCAGCTACGACGCCCAGGACTTGCTGGGCGACCCCCATCTCCACGACAGGAACGTCTTTGAAACGGCGGAAGACCAGGAAGGGAGGCCATACATAATGATGGGTCTCCCGTGGAAGTTCTCCGGTACGGTTCCCCAGGCTCTCACTCGCCCGCCCGACATGGGTGAACACAACGATTACATATTCCAGGATGTGCTGGGCATCAGGGACACTGAGGTTGCGGAGCTAATCAGGCGTGGCGTCATAAAATAAAGGAGAGGACCATGGCAAGGGAGTACCAGTTCATCAAGGTGGAGCGGCAGGGCCACGTAGAAATCCTGAGACTCAACGACCCTCCGACCCTTAACGCCATCAACTTCCAGATGATGCACGAGATGGCCGAGGAGCTAAAACGGGTAGAGGATGACCCCCAGACACGGGCCCTGGTCCTAACCGGAGAGGGTCGCGGCTTCTGCTCGGGGGCCAACATCAAGGAGATGGCGGCCCTGGGAGGCGCAAAGGCACTGGAGGCCGTCCCGCCTTCGGTCAAGGACCTGACGCCCCATCTCAGCTACGGGCGGGGCGTCATCTACCAGCTATGGAAGCTCTCCAAGACCACCATAGCCGCCGTCAACGGGCCATGTATCACCACCGGCGTGGGCCTATCCGCAGCCTGTGACTTCCGCATAGCCTCCGACGAGGCCCGTATCGGCTGGATTTTCCTTCGCCGGGGCCTCCCGCCCGATGACGGGAGCCTGGGGCTGCTCATCCGGCTTTTGGGTTACAACAAGACTTACAAGCTGGGAATTCTGGGCGAGATTATCCCGGCGCAGAAAGCCCTGGAGATAGGTCTCCTGGATGAGATTGTCTCAGGGGAGGACTTGCTGCCCACCTGCTTGGACTTGGCCAACAGAATCATCGAGGCTGTTCCACCCCTGGCGCAGCAGATGTTCAAGCGGCTAGCCAACGAGGCCCAGGATGCAACCTACGAGGAGACGGCGCGGCAGGTCCACCTGGCCTTCCGGACCCTGTCTGAGACCAACGACCACGCAGAAGCGATACAGGCTTTCGCCGAGAAGCGTCTGCCCCGTTGGACGTGGAGCTAGCTTTTTACGACTCTTGGTCCCGGGTCCCTATTACTGTGGCGTGAATGAGTTACTACCCATATCGTCACTCCCGCGAAAGCGGGAGTCCAATGTCAGGCGTGGTGGATTCCCGTTTTCACGGGAATGACTGGATAGATTGGTTTAGATATTCATTCACTTATCAGCAAAGACCGGGCCTCGCTGACCGCCTTGGGCAGGTCGTCGTTGACAATCACAGGCCGGCGGTGAACTCCCGCTAGACTGAGGATGCCCTCTTGCAGCTCAATCAGGCGGTCCAGTTGCAGGTCGGAGAGCCTGCGCCTGGAATGGTTGGGGCTGAGAGCGCGACGCTTCAGAGCGTCCCTGTCCGGCACGTCCAGCACGCACATGAGGTTGGCGCCGGTGGATTCTGGGTCCAGGATTCCCGGAATAAAATGACTGCCCTCCAGGACCATGCCTATCCCTTCCCGAACGGCCCTTCTGATGCAAGATTCTATGGCGGGTTTGAGCAGAATTGACTGCCTGATGGCCCCTTCCAGAAGCGGGCTTCTGTCTGCGGGGATGCCGTCCCTCCTCGGCGGGTCTCCGACAGGCAACGCCTCGTAAGCGTCGTAAGTGTGCTTCTGGAGAAGTCGGGCATCCCCTTGGGGAAGCAGATGGGCGATCGAGGCCCTGATGAATCCGGTGCTCAGGTGGTGAGAGAGGCCTAATTCTCTGACCAGCGCATTGGCTAGTGTGGTCTTCCCCGTGCCCGAGACCCCTCCTAGGAGGATGACCAGAGGTCCCTCGGTCTGAGATATGGGTGTGGGTTCGCTTGCCATTCAATCAATACCTCTCCTTACCGTACCGTGGGCAGTGTACCGGCGGCACCTATCGGTGTCAAGCACACGCCTGCCATTTACTCCAGCTGACGCACCTGCCGGAAGCTGACGAGAAAGCAGAGTGCCAGTACAAGACCCACGGACGACACGATGGTGAGCGCCCCCGAAGCGGTGTACATCTCTATGAAGAGGCTGATGAGGGAAATGCCAATGGGGCTTATCCCCATCATCAGCGTGTAGATGCTGGTAATCCGTCCCCTCAGGGTGTCGGGAATCATGCCCTGTACCAGGGTCTGGTTGCTCACAATGAAGTTGGTCTGGGAGACGCCCATGAGGGCCATCATCGCCAGGGAGAGAAAGAGCCAATGGGACTGGGCAAGTCCCAGGATGGCGGCACAGCCCGTTGCCAGCGCTATCAGGCCTATCTTGCCTTTCTTGAACCTGAAACCCAATGAGGCTATGAAGATGGTAGCCGTCAGTCCCGCCACTCCCTGGGCAGCCATGAGGTATCCTCCCACGTCGGCCTCGGAGCCGAGCACTTCGCCGGTATAGGCCGGCAGAAGGTTGGGGATGGGTATGAATACCAGGTTGAGGATAATGTTGAGCACCAGGAGGTGAAATATGATTCGGTTTTCCCTCCAGATGTAGCTGATACCGTCCTTCATATTGGTCAGCACCGAGTAACCCCGGGCGGTAGACGGCTCTTGGTAAGGCGTCTTCAAGGGTATTAGCAGGAGTGCCAGCCCGATATATGCCCCGCTCTCCACGAAGAAGTTCCATTTGATCCCCACGGTCGTAATCAGCAGCCCCCCAAGCAGCGCCCCGGTAATCCGCATGATATTGACCGTCATGGCGTTGAGGGCAAAGGCGTTCCCCAGGTTGTGGGGCGGGACCGTGTTGACGATGAGGGCTTGAAGTGCTGGCATAGCCAGCGCGTAGCAGACCCCGGTGACGGCGGAGTAGACGAAAGCGTGCCAGACTTCCGCCGAGCCGGATGCCACCATGTAGGCGAACAGGATGGCCAATACGCCCAGGATGAACTGGACGACTATCAACGACTTCCGGCGGTCTATGCGGTCAAGGAGTACCCCGGCCCAAGGGCTTAATACCAGGGTTGGCAAGGCCCGCAAGCCGGATACGGTCCCCGATAGCAGAGCGGAACCCTGTCCCGTGTCCGGGTCTTTGGTGAGTTCCCAGACCAGCCATCCCAGCGACAATATCTGAAGCCAGAAAGCCATCTGGCTGAAGATTCCGCCGGTCCAAAGCAGTCGGAAGTCCTTGCTTGCCAGGGATGAAAAGGTCTGTATGCCTGAGGGCCTGGGCCTGTTCGGGCTTGCACCGGAGTCCTCGACGCTTCTTCCCTCATGGGCCATAGTTTAGAAGGCGTCCAGCAAGACCTTGACCATCTTTCGCTCAAGCTCCAGCCCCAATTGCTGAACAAGCTGCTGCCGCTTCACGTCGCCCAGCGATACCAGGTAGGCAACCCCCAGGAGCCGCCCAATGCGAAAGTCAACAACGGTGGAAGAGACAAGCCCGGCCGGCGTGGTCTGTAATGTGCGAAGCCCCACAGTCTCATCGGAGAAGCTGTCAAACTGTAGCTGCTCCACGCTTACAAGCTTCTGCCCCTGGCCCAGTTCCTTCCCAACGGCCCTTTGGGAGTCTCCCAGAAACCTCTCTGTCATCCACAATGACACCTCAAGACTGTTATTGAAGAGGTGAGAGATGGTTGCTACCGCTACGTCCGAGCCTTCCTGGATAGTACCGGGCCGCACGTGGGTAACGAACTCGCGGATGTAGCCTGTGATACGACCAGCGTTACTGATGTCCGCCGTAGTTGTGCCCGGAAGCCCTTGCTCGGCCATGGTCTCGTTGTCCAGCAAGCCGTCTCTGGAGGGATAAAGCTCTCTGATCTCATGGGGAAGCTCTTCTCTTGCCAGCACCATGCTGGACAGGTCTTCTTCAATTACACTTTGAGATGCACGATAGAGTGCCCCCGGCAAGGTCTCCTCCTTTCTTTGACGCATCGGCCCGCCTGTCGGCGCGACAGATGTCTCTAGCGGGCTTGAGTCTCCGGGCGTTGGGAGTCATTGCCCACCCGGTCGGGCACCGCCTGCCTGGTATTGGATGACTTCCTGGCGATGAATCTGCCCTCGACATTCCGCACGTCAAAGGCCCCGCTCTCTATGAAAATGGCGCGAGTCTGAGGGGCGTCGCTGTGGCGCACCCGTGCCGCCAGTACCCTTGTGCCCAGAGCCAGGTGCTCCTGGTAGCGATGGGCTACCTTGGGTTCCAGGCCGCGGTCCAGGCCAATAATCGCTCCCAGCATTCCTCCCAGAAGGGTCCCGATCTTCCATAGAGTGCTGGCTAGAAACATCTGAAGTCCCCATGAGTCAAAGGCGAGAAATACCCAGATGAGCACCGGGACCTCCACTGCCAGGGAGCCGATGAGAGCACCTCGTATGGCCCACGGCCATACCCCCTCCGGTCTTTCCAACAACCGCCCCAAGCGGACGTGATTCAGCAGGTGAGTCAGGGCAGAGTCATCCGCCCGATCCATGCTGACCAGGTCCAGGTCCGAGGGAGAGTATCCGATGTGATGCAGCATACTTGCGGCATCAACCACGTTCCCTTCCTTCGGAAAGAGGCCTACTACCTGGTCTCGCATCTGCCTTCCCCAAGGGTAAGTCTGAAAACGAACCATACAATATCACGAAGCCGGTGGCCCGTCAACAAAACACCTCTTGTTCCGTCATTCTGGCGAAAGCCAGAATCCAGAAGCCGGAGGTATGGATTCCGGCTCAAGGCCGGAATGACGAAGAGGGGCCGGAATCTATGGCCTTGTCTGAAGCCGGAGGATCCCCTCACCCCAACCCTCTCACGCCAGAGGGGGGAGCTTTGCGATTGCCCTGGCGATTCGGCGGTGTCGGTTGACTGGCCGCCTGCGGACGGTTACAATTATATGGTCAACACAGGCGTCCAAAGCGTCGGCTATACCCCATGCCATCCGGCCGAGGTAGCTCAGAGGTAGAGCAGCGGACTGAAAATCCGCGTGTCGTTGGTTCGATTCCGACCCTCGGCACCACCATCCGGCATGGCCAGGCAAGACTCGCGAGCGGAAGTGGCTCAGTGGTAGAGCATCTCCTTGCCAAGGAGAGGGTCGTGGGTTCGAATCCCATCTTCCGCTCCATTTCTTTTTCCGGTACCTGGGAATCCTGTTTCAAGCCCCATTTGACGACAAATTGTCCACATTTACTAACCATCGAACCCTAGCCCTGTCTCTCGGGTTTGTCCTCTGCGTTGCCCTGCCCTCCGTTGGTGTGGTTATGAAGTACACCAGCGCTTTCATGGTCATTGCCTATCTGGTTGCCACCTTTGGACTTTTCCTGATAGCCCGCAAGTACATCCTTCCAAGAGTGTTGCCGAAGCTTGGCAAAAGACTGGTGATAGGCGTTGCAGTATCAGTTCTAGTGGTGACCTCCGTTGTATTCTCGCTCGTGTATCCCATAGCCAATGACCCCCAAACATTCAGTGGGGGGAGTGATGCCGATGACGCACTGGACATCACCGCCCGCGAGTTGATGAGGGGAAACTATCCCTACTACGTGAGGACATACCTGGATAACCCACCCGTCCCGATGCCTGGCGCCATAATCCTAGCCCTACCCTTCGTCGCCATCGGGCACGCGGCCTATCAGAACCTATTCTGGCTGGCGGTGCTGTTCATAGTCGCTTGGTCATATCTGAAGGATAGCCGGTCGGCGTTGGGCATGGTCCTGATGATGTTGGTGCTGAGCCCAATGGTATGGCAGCAAGTGGTCACCGGAGTGGACCGTCTTGCCAATGGCATCTATGTGTTCGTGGCGATGCTGTGGCTGATGAAAACCGTCGGGCAACAAGGCACTTCTGCCCCCATGAAAATAGCGTCCGCCCTGTTCCTTGGGATAGCCCTGTCTTCCCGTTCCAACTACTTATTCATCCTGCCGATTGTCTTCTCGACCCTCGTCCAAACATCCGGCTGGAGACAGGCTGCCACGTATTCAGCTATCGCCGTAGGCGCACTGACGGCGGTCACGCTGCCCTTCTATCTCTATGATCCTGAGGGGTTCGCCCCGCTACACGCAGCCGGCAAGCTGGACGGCTTTACATCGGTTTGGGACCTGTCCCCGGTGTTCATAATGGTTACCACGGGGCTAATCGCACTACTCTTCTCGCTCTATATCCTATTCCATCGGGTTGATTGCCGGTACATGGTCACCTTTGGAGGCAGTGCCCTGGTCCAGGCCTTTCCACTCCTGTGTTTAGTGGTGTTGGACTACGTTGGAGGCAGCCCGGACTTCCTGTTATGGGCAGGGTATGGTCTGAGTTTCATGTTCTTCGGGTGTTTGCCATGCTGGACGGCGTTGGAAGAAGGACAGGCCCAGCCGGCCGGTTGACGAGCCTCTGATATAATGGGTGAGTGAGCACCGGGTCATGCCATCCACCATGGACGACAAGAAGGCGGATTCGCTGTGGCAAACCGATAACACTTGTCGACGCTTCAGATCTAGCCAGAATGAGTGAAAGCATTGAGGTCAATGCCAACTAAAATGCCGACATTTTCCAGACACTTCCAGGCACAAAACAGTATTTGCAGACCGGCGACTACAGCTACGGACCCTCTCCGCAACTCATTGACAAATGATATCAATAGTGCTATCATGTATGTATGAAAGACTGCTAGACCAAATCCGACGGGACCCTAGGAGCGTCAAGTTTAACGACCTCAAGCGATTGTGTGACCGCTACTTCGGCGAGCCCCGGCAACGGGGTAGCCATCTGGTCTACAGGATGCCCTGGCAAGGCGACCCACGGGTGAACATTCAAGCCATTCGGGGCATGGCTAAGCCATATCAGGTTCGCCAAGTATTGAAGGCAATAGAGAAACTGGAGGCTAGGTAATGGTTGAGTTGAAGGACCGCTATATCTACAGGGTGACTTGGTCGGACGAGGATGAAATGTTCGTGGGCCTGTGTACGGAGTTTGCTTCCCTTAGTCACTTGGCCGAGACTGCCGAGCAAGCATTGGCTGGCATCCGCGATCTTGTGGATTTTTCTGTAGCAGACCTACTAGCCGATGGTGACGTGGTTCCTGAGCCGCTCTCCACTCGCAGCTACAGTGGGCATCTGGCTATCAGGGTTCCGCCTGAAACTCACCGCGCTCTTGCATTGGATGCAGCCGAGGCCGGAGTCAGTATGAACAGACTGGCATCGGAGCGTTTGGCGCGGTGGCGGTAATTGGGTTTAAGGCGGGGTAATTGCCGGAATCGCCACCGGCCTCCCAGGACTCCATTTCCACCCCATTTTTACTCTCAGGCCCTCCAGAGTTCTGGAAAGACCCCATTTATACCACCCGACGGGAGGGCGAAAGGTAGTTAACGATGCCAGCGATAGAGGAAGAAGTAGGGCAGTTGCTCAGGGATAAGGGCCTCACTATCGCCGTAGCCGAGGCGTGTACTGCAGGGCTGGTAGGCTCCATGCTGTGCAGCGTTCCGGGAAGCTCCCGATACTTCTATGGCGGGGTTATTGCCTACACGGGAGGCTCCAAGGCCCGAGTCCTGGGTATATCGGAGGAGTTGCTTCAGAGGGAGGGTACGGTGAGTCCCGCCGCCGCCCTTGAGATGGCGCGCAAGGGCCGGCATCTCCTGGACACGGACGTGGGGGTGTCCACCACCGGGGTCGCCGGACCCGGAGGAGGCTCTTCCGACAGGCCCATCGGACTATTCTATATTGGTGTGGCTGCCCGCGACGGGTACGAGGCGACCAGGGAGCTACGCTGGACCGGCGACCGGAACGCCAACCGTGAGGACACGGCGAGGGCCGCCCTTGAGTTGGTAAAGGAATACCTGACGCAGAAGGCATGAATCCGGGCGCAAGGCTTGCCCTATGGGTGGGAGAGGGTTAGCGGATTATTCTGCCGTGCGCCGTTGGATTGAATCGCTTAGTAGCTCACGGCAGCAATCAGTCTGGAAGAGGACTTGCTTCTCTTTCGAGTGCATCCACTATCCAGCTATTGATACTCATACCGTTTCGAGCAGCGGAAATAGCCACGCGCTGATGAAGTTCTGCCCCCAATCGCAGGTTCAATTTACCTGAGAATGGTCGCCGAGGCTCGACACCATCTTCCTTGCACCAGGCCAAATAATCTTCAATGGATGTTTGGAACTCGCGTTTAAGCCCCTCTACATCAGAGGCCTCAAAAGTCACTATCGGATAGGAACCAGCATTGACGACCTTGCCATGAAGCAGCCCCACCGAATCGTCGTATTCAATTGTGGCGAGGTAACCCTTGTATTCCATCATGGTGTCACTCCTATCGCCTCAAGAAACTGGGCGATTGCTCGGACCGCAGCTTTGCCAATCTCTGGGCTAGGATGCGGCTTGTGAAGGACAATCCGTTCCTCTCCTTTCTTCAAACCTACCCGTGAACTTGTCCTCTCTGAGACTTCTACATCTACCGCTCGCATCAAGGCCTCTATTTCCGACCACCTGATGTCGGATGGTGTGGGCCTTGCGAAGATACGCTCTAGGGTCCGGCGATGCCTTGTCCTCATATCCATTAATACCACTTTATAGTACCACACATCAAGGGTTTTGCGGCGATACGGCCTGACCTCCGCCCTCAACCTGGCCTGTGGCACTGTCAGGGCCAGTCTCCATCTCTTCGTCTGGACTGACGGGCTGCCTGCCTTCGTCGGCTGCTATGGCCGTCTTCATGGCATGGATGGCCACTTCTATCTGGTCGTCGTCGGGCTGGCGTGTGGTGAGGCTCTGGAGGAGCAGTCCGGGATAGGTGGTTATTCTGGTTAGAGGGTTGTTCTGGTGGGCGCCGCTGAATCGAATTACCTCGTAGCTTACGGCAGCGATGACCGGGATAAACACGATACGGGAGACGATCAGCCACCACAGTGGGGACCTTCCCAGGAAGGCAAAAACCAGGATGGCCACCACCATCACGGTCAGCAGGAAGGCGGTGCCACAGCGGGGATGGGCCGTCGGGAAACGCCTGACGTTGTCTACCTCCAGGGGCAGCCCGGCCTCGTGGGTGTGTACCGCCATGTGCTCAGCGCCGTGATATGCGAAGACGCGCCTTATGTCCTTGAGGAGTCCGATACCCCCGATGTAGGCTACCAGCACCACCAGCCTTATGATTCCCTCGATCAGGTTGCTCACTATGTCCGAAGATATGCTGTGTTCAAAGGTGCGGGTCACAAATAGGGGCATGATGAAGAAGATGCCGATGCCCAGAATAAATGCGACGGACAGGGAGGCGGCCATAAGCCAGCCGGGGACCTCCTCATCCTTCCCGACCTGGTCCTCCATGGCCATGGTGGCCGAGCGGTTGAGCGCCTTGACTCCCAGCACAAGGGTTTCCAGCAGGACGAGCGCCCCCCGAAGGAAAGGCACACGTCTGAGCCGTCCCGTGTAAATCTGGCTCAGAGGTTCGGCAATTGTGTGCACGTCGCCGTTGAGACGGCGGACGGCCAGACTGTAATAGCTCCGCCCCCTTATCATCACCCCTTCGATGACGGCCTGGCCGCCGTAAAAGAACCTCTGATCCGACAAACCCCACTCTCCTTCACAAGACAGACATAGATAAAGGGGGCGGGCGACTCCCGGCCTGGCGCCGGGGCACTCACCCCCTCTTTAGATGCGTCGGATACGTCCGTTTACACGGGGTTACTGCAAGTTAAACCGCCGCCTGAGCCGCTCAATCCTGCCCTCGGTGTCCACCACCCTTTGCTGACCGGTATAGAAGGGGTGGCACTTGCTGCAAATTTCCACCCGCATTGTGGGCTTGGTGGCCCCAAGTACAAAGGTATTGCCGCATGAGCAGGTGACGGTGGCTGCGTAGTACTGGGGATGAATATCCTTCTTCATCTATGTTAACCTACTTTGGAATCTACTGGGGACTCCACGGGATAAACGCTTGCCCGGCGCTTGCCCTTGGCCGCCCATTCGAACTTGACCCGGCCTTCCAACAGGGCGAACAGGGTAAAGTCTCTACCGAGTCCGACGTTGCGGCCCGGCCTGATTTGGGTGCCCCGCTGCCTCATAATAACGCTGCCCGCGCTCACGTGCTCCCCGTCGAAACGTTTTACACCCAAGCGCTTGGACTTGCTGTCGCGACCGTTACGGGAGCTGCCCCCCGCTTTTTTATGGGCCATTACCTATCACCTCCACCTCGGGCCTCGTCCGAGGGTCCATCGTTGGCCTCAACTGCGTCTTCGCCTTCAGGCCCCTCCGTCGCATCGTCCTCAGGTTCGCTCGAAAGCTCACTCGTGGGGCCGTCAACAATATCATCATCCTGGTCTGCGGCTTCATCTTCCAAGTCGCCGTCGGCCTCGTCATCTTCGAGGTCATCCGCCAACTCGTCGTTGAGGTCATCGTCAATTTCGTCGTCTTCCACGTCGTCCGTAAGCTCGTCCTCGACCTCGTCTACAAAGGTCCCCTCAAAGGCGGCAGCCTGGGGTTCGGTCTCCTCCAGGACGGCTATTTCCTTGTCACCCAACCATATAGAGGTTATCGCCAGCCTGGTATAGGGCTGCCTGTGGCCCTTCTTCCGGCGATAGCGGACCTTGCGCTTGTACTTGAACACGATAATTTTATCGTCCTTGCCCTGCTCTCTCACGTGGGCATGGATACTGGCACCGGAGACCAGAGGTGTGCCCAAGGTCACCTCGCCGTCCTGGGAAATCGCCAGCACGTCGGTGAGCTCGACTGAAGAGCCTTCTTCAACTGGGAGTTTTTCAACGTCTATCACGTCGCCGGGCTTGACCCTGTATTGCTTGTTTCCAGTTTTAAGAATTGCGTAATCCATCATCATCCTCTGCAAGCTATTGTATTGGCTCCCCCCAGGTGTGTCAAGGTGAAGCTGCAACACAACCCGGCTATCTACTCACCGTCAAAATTACAATCGCAGTTACCGCCCAGAGCAATACGTCTACGAGCAGCGGCTTGTCCTTGATTATTACCAGCTCCGGGCTTTCGGCATCGTCGGTCTGATTTACCAGGTACAGGTATCGGAGAAGACCGAATATGACAAAGGGAACCGTCAGCATCATGCTATGGTCGTCGGGGACATTCCTGGCTGTAAAGGTGTAGAGGGCATAGGTCACCAGGGTAGCGGCGCCGGTGACGGTGATTACCTGGCTCAGGAACTCCCGGCTGTACTGGTCCAGGACCACCCTCTGGTCGCCTGCGTTGCTCCCGGCCGACTTGAGTTCGCTGTACCTTTTCCCCAGGGCTATGAACAGTGCTCCCAACCCTATGGTGGTGTACAGCCAGGGCGAGACGGTTACGTCTATAACAAAGGCCCCCGCCACTACCCGTATCAGATACCCTACACCTACTATCATCACGTCCAGAATGATTATCCTCTTGAGAAGGGATGAGTAGCCAAGGTGCATGGCTAGGTACACGACGCACACTATTCCGAAGCCTGTGTCCAGCAGGAAGCTGCCCGCCAGGGACAACCCCAACAATAATAGTGCGACGGTGGCGGCTACGGCAACCGGAAGTTGTCCCGAGGCTATGGGCCGCCTGCGTTTGCGGGGATGATTCCTGTCCTTCTCCCGGTCGAATATGTCGTTGATAATGTAGACGGCCCCCGATAGGGCGCAAAAGACAAGTGCGCCCTCGACGGCCCGAATAAGGAACTCGGACAGAAGGGACGCTTCGTTCCATGACCACCGCTCTCCCACGGAGAAGGCGAGAGGCAGGAACACCAGGAGGCTCTTGGTCCATTGCACCGGGCGCATGGCAAGCAACGTACTCCTGGCAATGACGTAGATACCAGGAAGCAATGCACCGGCCCCCTTGGAGTGACCGACGGGAGGCCCGGCAGCCTGGTCTTTACCTGCCATACCTACTCCCTCTCATCATCCCTAGCTTACTTCTCCGGGTGGGTCGGAATAAAGGGGAGAAGGGCCAACCTCCTCGGCAATTTCTTCAGGGGAAGCTCTTTTGGGCATAAATATCTGCACGTATATCAAGGCCAGAAGTCCTATTAGCAGGGCGAACCAGAGGGTGCAAATCCTGATTATAAAGGTCGCTGAAGAAGCCTGGGTCTTGGTCATGCCCTCCACTTGCTGTAGCAATGCTACCATGCCGCCCTCTGTGCCCACCAGTCCCCCGGGGAGCAGCGTAATAGCACCCAGGAGGGTTGCCGCGGCATATATGGAGATAGCATGTCCCAAGGACCCAGTCGCATCAAGACCGCGCAGCACCAGCCAGAGACCGAACCCCTCCGCAAACCAGGCCAGCATACCCAGCACGACCGCTATAGCCAGGGGTTTTATCGAGAATATTTGTCGAAACCCGTCCCTTGATGTGGTCAAGAAAGGACTCCACCGTCGGATTACGGGCAGACGGAGCATCTTCTCACTTCCCCAAGGGGTGACCGCAAGCAGGATGAAGGCTCCAAATGCCGCCAGCACCACCAGTGCTGCTACCCAGCCGTAGGGCACGAGCGTCAGCCCCCAGAGGCTGAGAAGCAACACCGCTATCAGGTCCGTAATGCGCTCGGCAATCACGACAACAGAGGACCGGGCCACTGGAACGCCCATCTTATCTTTGAGGAAATAGGACTTGGCTAACTCACCCACACGCCCGGGGGTTATTGCCATGCCCAAGCCGGCCATGAATATGGCGACGCTGTCCCCGCTTCCTATGCGGATGCCCAACACCCTGAGATAGTAGTGCCAGCGCACCAGTCGAAGGAGATAGTTGGCCAGGGCAAGGCCAAGTACCGCGAGCCAGTAGGTTACGGAGAAGGAAGAGACCTGGTGGAGAAGCTCCGGCAGGTCTCCGTAGAGCGCCAGCCCGGCAAATACGGCTATTGCCAGAAAGAAGAAGGCTATCAGGCCCCGGTGTTTCATATTACTTGCGCCTGTGACCACCAATGAGAAGAGTTTGTGGGCACGACGGGACTAATGACGGAGAGATGGTCTCCCCCATTATAGGGTGACGGATCGCATTGCGAACAGGTCCTATCAGGTTATGGTGAGGCCCACCATTATTGGTGTCAAGTATACCCCTTCCGTTGATGCTCAACGGGCCAGCCGCTATACTAGGGCGAGAACAAACGGCAAGGAGGACATGTATGGACCAGCAGAGGCCTTCGCTACTTCCCGAGCTCTTCGGTCCTCTCCAGGGAGTGCGTATCCTATCCACCGGGACCATAATTGCCCAGCCCTTTGCGGCGGAGATGGCCGCCGAAATGGGCGCAGAGGTAATCCAGATTGAGCGGCCTGGGGTAGGGGACGGCGTATGGAGGAATCTGGAGTTTCCCATTGAGGCTAACGACGGCACGTCCGTTGCCGCCGGCTGGGTCCAGGACCGTCGCAACATCTTTCACGTTACCCTGGACCTGAGCACAACCAGGGGCAAGGAGTTGTTCCTTCAGTTTATTTCTTATACGGACATCTGGATGGAATCTTCCATACCCGGGACATACAGGGAGTGGGGACTGGACGACGAGACCGTGACCGGAGTCAATCCCCGCATCGTCATTGCACACGTGTCGGGCTACGGCCAGGACGGGCACCCCGATTATCTGGGCAGGGCATCCTACGATTTCATAGGGCAAGCCTTCGGCGGAATGATGAACCTGACGGGCTTCCCCGAACCTGATCCTCCCGTGAAGGCGACTCCCTGGACGGCAGACTACATCACTGCCCTCTTCTGCCTCTGGTCGTCTTTGGCCGGATATATCTATGCCCAGCGCACAGGGAAAGGGCAAGTCATTGACCTTGCCCAGTATGAGGCCATCCACCACATCCTGGCCGGCACCATGGTGGCCTATAACGAGTTGGGAATAGTCCGAGAACGCGCCGGTAACAAGGCGGGGCTGTTTCAACCCTACGACACCTATCAGGCCAAGGATGGTTGGGTTATCATCGCCGCTGTCGGGGTAGTCTTCGACCGCGTATGCCGAGTATTGGGCCTTGACCCCACGGAGGAGAAATGGCGGAATGCCCACCGCCAGGTGGAGTCACAGGGAGGGATTGAGTTCGACGCCATCCTGCGAGGCTGGGTGGAGGAGCGGACCGTGAAGGAAGTAGAGGACACCATGAACGCCGGGCGGGTGGCCTGCTGCTCCATAATGACCCCCAAGGACATGGCCGAGGACCCCCATTTTCAGATGCGAAACACCCACATCGAGTGGGATGACGTGCAACTGGGCAGAAGGGTCAAGGGTACGGGCATCTCGCCCAAGTTCTCCCTGACTCCGGGCAAGGTATGGAGGGGGTCGGTGGCCCTTGGCTATGACAATGACCTGGTTTATGGGCAAGTCCTTGGGCTGGAGCCATCGGAAATAGCCCAACTACGGGAGGACGGGGTCATTTAGCGTCGGCGGGCCTGTCGTCAAGGAGTTGCCGGACTTTTTCCCAGATTCGGGACGCAATGGTATCCCTTGGCAGGGTTCCATCTATCACCAGCCAGCCCTCCCTGCCTGAGCAGCCAGGAGGCTCTGAGGATGCCAGGTCCAGATAGCCCTCCCTTACCCTACGGTGGAACTCCAGGGTTTCGGACTCGAAGGTGTCTCGCTCACCAGTCTGCCCACCCAGATGGCCCTTTTTGCGGGCCAGGCCAGACTCTACCTCCATGTCCAGGAACACTGTCAGGTCCGGGAAGAGGTCGTGGGTGGCCGCCCTGTTCAGCCGGTTGATTAGCTGCAGGTCCAGCCCACGCCCGCAGCCCTGATACGCCACCGTGGATGCTACAAAGCGGTCACAGACCACTATCCGACCGGACTCAAGGGCGGGAGAAATCACCGTTTCCACAAGCTGCGCCCTGGCGGCGGTGAAGAGCATAAGCTCTGTAGTGGGCGTAAGGCCTGGGCGGGTCTTGAGCCACCGCCGCACCGCTTCCCCCAAGGGAGTCCCGCCGGGTTCGTGGGTCAGCACAACCTGGTAGCCCTCGCGGGTCAGGCGTCGGCTCAGCATGCGGGCCTGGGTGCTTTTGCCAGCACCTTCACCGCCTTCGAAAACGATGAACAGGCCCAAAAAGCCGGCCCTAAGCCTTGTGGAAGGTGACGCGCCGGTTGGGGTCCCTGCCACTGCTTACGGAGGCCACCTGGTACTCTTCGGCCAGGAGGTGTTGAAGCCTGCGTATGTAGGCCCGCTGGGGGTGCAAGTCAACTGACTTCACCCCGTTAATTACTCGCTGTGCGGCCTCGCGGGCCTCCTCCAGGGCAACCCCCACTGCGCCGTCGTTATCCTGATTTCCGGCCACTGCCCTGAGAAACTGGTGCACCTGGGGCACCGTGTTCTTCCTGAGCACGTAGACGGGCTTGCCCGTCCTCTCGGCTGCTCTCACTAGCTGTGAGCCGCGCCTGTAGTGGGTCTTGGTGGTGAGGACTACGTCGGCCCCACGGAGGTCGTTCACCACGTTTACCGGAAATCCTATGGATTCTGCCGCCTGTTCTACCTTCTCGCGGCCCACTCCAAAAAGAAATATCCGGGTCTCATCGGCTTTATCCAGGGCAAGATCGTTGCTGGCATCCGCGTATTGCTGGACGGTTTGGGCGCTGGAAGGCTCGCGGCTAGAGCTTACTTCCTTGGCCTTCTTCACCTGGCCGGACTCGTCAAGCCATCGTGATTCCGGCGTAATGGGATAGCCCCTGAGCCACGTGTCCACTACACGGGTCACATCATCGTGAATGGCAACCCGCTCCCAACTTTGAATCTCCACCACCACGTCGAAAGTGGGGGGCGCCTTCCTTTCCAGGGTGGTCTTCTGGGTGCCCCTTCTCCGTGCCTCTTCGTCACCCAGAGTTACGGACTGGATGCCTCCGATCAGGTCTGAAAGGGTCGGATTAACTATCAGGTTGTCCAGGGTATTTCCGTGGGCGGTGGCGATAAGCTGGACGCCCCGCTCGGCGATGGTCCGTGCGGCGGCAGCCTCCAATTCCGTGCCCATTTCATCAACAATTATCACCTGGGGCATGTGATTCTCCACGGCCTCAATCATCACGGCGTGCTGCTGGGCGGGAGTGGAGACCTGCATCCGGCGGGCGTGGCCGATGGCCGGGTGGGGTATGTCGCCGTCGCCGGCTATCTCGTTGGAGGTGTCCACAATAATGACTCGCCTCTTTGCGGTATCCGCCAGGACGCGGGCTACCTCCCGGAGCATGGTGGTCTTTCCGACGCCGGGTCTGCCCAGGAGTAGAATGCTCTTCCCGGAGAATACCAGGTCCTCGATAATCCCGATGGTCCCGAACACGGCCCTACCGACACGACAGGTAATGCCGACGATTCCATACTTGCGGTTCCTTATAGCCGATATTCGGTGCAACGTGCGAGGAATGCCCGCCCGATTGTCACCACCGAACTCGCTCACCCTTGCCGCTACGTACTGAAGGTCATTCTCGTCCACTTCCCTGGGGTCCAGGGTTATATCGCCGGAGAGGAATCGTGCCTCGGGGGCGCGTCCCAAGTCGAGGATTACTTCCAATAAGTCTTTGCGGTCATCCCTCGCTTTGAGCGGGTCACTCACTCTGGGTGGCAGAGCATCGAGAAGGTCATCCAGGTCATCCTGAACCCATTTGTCTACAGCTACCAAACCAGCGCCTCCACGGGATTCAGGGTACGTCTCAGGACATCGCCTGTAGGTCGAAGCTGCATCGTCCCCTTAGATAACACCACTCCCGTACCCCGGTACGGGACAGGCTTGTTTCAAGTTCAGAAAATATTGGTGCAATCGAGTGTCCGGGGATAGCTCGGGGTGAAAGGCGGTAGCCAGGAGGTTGCCCTGCCGCACGGCCACAGGCTTTCCGTCAGGGAGATGGGCCAGTATATCCACGCCCTGGCCTACGTCCAATATGACGGGTGCCCTGATGAAGATGGCGCGAAAGGCCTCTTCACCCAGGTCCTTGATTTCCAGGTCTGCCTCGAAGCTATCTATCTGTCTGCCAAAGGCATTACGGGTCACCAGGATGTCCATAAGCCCCATGGGTGTAGGTTCCTTGTCGGTCAATTCTCTGGCCATCATAATCATGCCGGCGCAGGTGCCCCAGATGGGGACTCCCATACCGGCCATCTTCTTGATCGGCCCTTTAAGGTCGTAGAGGTCCATCAGATAGCTGAAAGTGGTGCTCTCGCCACCAGGCATAATGAGGGCTTCCACATTATCCAAGTCGCGAGGCAACCGGATCTCCGCCGTGTCCACACCCAAGCGCTTCAGGACGGCGATATGCTCGGCAAAATCTCCCTGTACAGCCAGGACTCCTACTTTACGAATTTCCCTCACCCCAGCCCTCTCCCAAGGGGAGAGGGGGTCTTGAGTGTGCGTCTACAGGTTCCCACGGGGCGCGAGTAATTCTTCCGCCCTCAGAGAGCTCACACCGATGCCCACCATAGGCTCACCCAGGTCCCTGGACACCTCTGCGATTATCTTCGGATCATTATAATGGGTAACTGCCTGCACGATAGCTTTCGCTCGTTTTGCCGGGTCCCCGGACTTGAATATCCCGGAGCCCACGAAGACCCCGTCAGCCCCCAGCTGCATCATCATCGCGGCATCGGCGGGACTCGCCACCCCGCCCGCAGCGAAATTGACCACCGGCAGCCGCCCCTGATTCCGGGTCTCCATCAGCAGGTCCATGTCCACGCCCAACTCCTTGGCCGCGGTGGGCAACTCATCCTCGGCCATGTTCTGCAACCTGCGTATGGCATCCATAACCGTCCGCATGTGCCGCACGGCCTCAACCACGTCGCCGGTGCCGGCTTCGCCCTTGGTGCGTATCATGGCCGCGCCCTCGCCGATACGCCTCAAAGCCTCTCCCAGGTCTCGGCAACCGCAAACGAAGGGGACTTTGAAGTTGTGTTTCCAAACGTGGTGACTCTCATCGGCAGGAGTAAGCACCTCTGATTCGTCTATATAGTCCACACCCATAGCCTCGAGGACCTGTGCCTCCACAAAGTGCCCGATTCGGCATTTGGCCATCACCGGAATGGTCACCGAATCAATAATTTCTTGAATCTTGGTGGGGTCCGCCATGCGTGCCACACCGCCCATGGCGCGTATGTCGGCGGGAACACGCTCAAGGGCCATGACAGATACGGCCCCTGCGTCAGCCGCTATCTGGGCTTGCTCTGCGTTGACCACGTCCATGATAACCCCGCCCTTGAGCATCTGGGCCAGTCCCGCCTTGACTCTCCACGTACCTGTATCTGCCATCTCTTATTCCTCCACCGGAATTAGGCATCTTACCCCAGCCTAGCGCCAGGGCAGGCTTTATCCACCATTATACGATGGCCTGTATGGTTTATCAATCGGAAGATAGTCGAGAAGGGGGAATAAGGTGTATAATTGTATGGGTTTTTGCCGGACCGTTTACAATTGTTCACCCTCACCCCAACCCTCTCCCGTCAAGGGCGAGGGGGCGTTGCTCCTTCTCCCCTAGTGGGAGAAGGCTGGGATGAGGGGAAAGACGTGTGAGGAAACCGGAGCTCTATTCTGGACTCCGGCCTTCGCCGGAGTGACGATTCCAATTCAGGAGGATATAGATATGACTACCCCGGACTCCGACAAACCAGTAGGCTGGAGCGGAAAGACCTACCTCTCCATTGACGACCTGGCAGTTATACAGCCTGGCCTGGCGAGAATCATGCCGGAGGTCGGCCAGAGGTACTGGAAGCTCTACTACTCTGCAAAGGCAGGCAACTGGGTCATGGCCGATTTCCAGCTGGGAGAAATCAAGGTGCTGATGGAACTGGGAACTATCACCCGACCCAAATATACGGAGCACCTTGATACCTTTATGAAGGACGACCTAGGCGCCATGGAAGAGGGGATCAAGGCCAAGGACTGGGAGAAGTTTGAGGTGGCGTTCCAGGAGGGCATTCGCAACGCCAACGACTACCACAAGCTGAACGACAAGGAATATATCGTCTGGAAGCTACCTGATTATCCCCCGCCCGACCTGGACCTCACACCCCTTGAGCAATGATCATATATGGCGCGGAGCCGTGGTGGGGAAGGGTGAGATCCCCCAGCCCGGTAGGTCCCTGTTGAGCGGGTTGTCCCAGGGATAAATATCTTGAAAGCGCTCCGTGTCCTCTGGGATGGAGGCGGGTAGACATTGGCGCATACAGCAAGCCCGGAATGCCCCATGAGCCCGGGCCGGATGTCGTACCTGCGCAGTGGAAGCCCTACCGATTCCGGTGGGGCTTCTGTCGTTGGGACGGGGCAAGCCGGGGTCTCCTTGGAGGATGAGGGGGGGTAAACCGAAATGGAACGACCATTTCTAGAACGAGTCAATTGGAGAGATAATCCTGACGCTGTGGAGTCGGGCTTCGATTTTTACTTGCAGATATTGGAGCGAAGGCTAAAAGGTGAAGGAGTATCTTTGGTTCAGAGCATCAGGAGGTTCTACAAAGAAGAACTGGACATAGACCTGCGGGAGACTCAAGCCCGTGGGTTGATGCACATGACAAGCTCAGTCTTTATAGACTACGTGAGAGCCGTTTCGGGGTCAGAGTTCACGCCCGGTGTGCAATTCTGGGAAGCACAGGGAATAGACCGCTTTTACCAATGGAGGGAAAATTTTTACCTTGCCAGGAATCAGCAAGCGGTTGACCTTGAAGAAGGAACTGAGATTATCGAGCCGGTGATAAGCCTCACAGATGAAACTGCCGGCATTCCCCGAAGGAAACAAAGCGTAGTGAACCGAATAATACGTGATTCGGCGCTGAGCAGATTTCTAAAATCTCTCTATGATTACCGATGTCAGATATGTAAGTTTTCATTCAAACTGCCAAGTGGCAGCCGATATGCGGAGTCCCATCACGTAAGACCTCTGGGGCGAAGGCATGGCGGGATTGATAAAGAGACAAACATGATGGTGCTATGTCCTAATCATCACGCAATGATGGATTTCGGAGTAATCGCTGTTGACCCGGACAAACTGATTGTATTGAGCACTGGGAGAGTCGCCCGATACGATAGCAAACCTCTGCAACTAACGAAGCATCCCATCCATAAAGAGTTCTTGGAATACCATATATCAAATATCTTCAACCAAGTGGCATAATTAAGTCTATTTCTCTCTTGCAAATCGGCGCAGTCGGCGCGATAATGCCGTCTCTACATTTCGCGACGGGAGTTGTTGACATGGAAGACTCGGTAATGAAGATATGGCAAGTGGAAGTTAGAGCGTCCGTGTACGGTGATTTCTTTGTAAAAGCACGCTCCCCGGAAAAGGCGAAAGAGATTGCAACCAATCTCTATGATACCTGGCATACGCCTCACGGATGGGCTGACGGGACAATACACCAGATTACGGTTATAGGCGAGGCTGAGCCTGATGACATCGAAGACGAAGATGATATTGACGCCATCGAAGGAGTAGACATCGAGCCGATTGACTATAATCCTTACAAACGGTGGGTGGACCTCTGGGGAGAACCGCTGTAAATGCGGTGGTTTTAGCAGGCAGGGGGTCTGCACGATATGGTATGATATGGGGAAGCAACTTTGCCATGCGGGCTGGCACATGAATTAAGGAGGTACAGCCGTGACGCTGGGGAATCTGGGCAGGTCAATCAGAGAGGCTTTAACGGGGACTATTAGCGGGGCTGGGGATGTGGTGGAAAGCACCATAGATGCCGCCCGCGGGGTCACGGTCGGGGCATTCCGAGGTTCCAGGGAGACTGTGACCGAGTTCGAGGGGTTGGTTGGCGACGTGATTAAGGGTGCCATACAAGCCACCAACGACGTGGGGACCGAGTTGGGCACCACGGCCAAGGGCACTATCATAGGGGTGATTCGCGGGGCCGGGGAGGTCAGCACGGTCACTGTTGGTGTTATGAGCGATACGATACGGGCCGCAGTGAGGGGCACCGGTGAGGTGGGGGGCGACGTAGGCACGGTGGCACGGGGCGCCGTTGAAGGGGCGATGACGACCACCAAGAGCATCGGTCTAAGGGCCGAGGACATGGCATTTAGCATAGCTCAGGGCGCCATTCAGGGTACCAGGGAAGTGGGCGGCGACCTGGGTGCCACAGCCAGGGATACCATTAAAGGGACCGTCACAGGCACTCACGAGGTGGGCGGCAGCGTGATGGAAGCCATCGAGGACAGCACCCGCGGTCTGATAAGGGGCGCCGCGGGGGTTGGGGGCGACGTGGCATCGGTGACCCGGAACGCCGTAGAGGGGGCTATAGAGGCCACCGGCGGTGTATCCACCACCATACAGGAGGCCGCCTTCAGCTCTGCCCGGGGTGCAATCCACGGCACAAGGGAAGTCGGGGGAGACTTGGCATCTGCCGCAAGGGATACCATTAACGGGACGATAATCGGCACCCAGCAAATGGGTGGCAATCTGGTACAGGCTATCGAGGACAGCGCTCGAGGGCTGATAAAAGGCACGGCAGAGGTTGGAGGGGACGTTGCATCCGTAGCCCGGAATGCGGTGGAGTCGGCTATTGACAGCGCGGGTAGCATCGGGGTAAGGGGCACCGACGCCGCATCGGCGGCGGCCAACGGGGCGGTGAGCGCGGCCGGCTCCTTCGGAGAAACAACCGTTAGTGCTGTTACCAACGCCGTTTCAGGCACGATTAGCGGCGTCAGGGTGGTGGTAAGAGCGCCCTTCCGAGACAGGGAACAAAGCAGCTAACCCACACCCAAATTGAGGCCAGGGTGAGGTATCTACAACGGAATGTGGAGCCTGCTAAGAGCGGGCTCCGCACAATTCCAGTGATAGCTCCACTTCTCCGTGCCGCCGGGAAAGCGAGGGACCCACGAGAGACGTCGAAGCTGATGGTCGCCGGGTTCCTTGAAATTCCGGTGATAGCACTGTTCGCCCGCATCGCTCGCAAGACAAGTTACAAGGCAACCCACCTGCGACAGACTGCGCAGCCTGTAGTTGACAGGCTCCTCGCAATTCCGGCGATAGCCCTGATTGTCCGTACCGCTCAGGAAGTGAGCGACGACGACGCAACCCACATGGCGGCCGGGGTAGCCTACTATGCCATCCTGTCTTTGTTTCCCCTGATGTTAGGTCTCATAGCCCTTCTTGGCATGTTCATCGAATCCGAATCGGTGCGAGCGCAGCTATTCGACTTCTTCCACACTCATCTGCCGGCATCTACCGATGAGTTGGAAGACAACGTCGAAGCCATAGCAGACCTGCGAGGCCCTCTGGGAATCCTGGGTATCTTGGGGCTGTTCTGGACGGCCAGCGCTATCTTCGGCGGAATCACCAGAGCAGTGAATCGTGCGTGGGATGTCCACAAGGACCGGCCCTTCTACGTATCGAAGCTACGCAGTATGGCCATGGCCATGGGCGTTAGCCTGCTGTTTCTCACCTCGGTCTCCCTCACCAACGCCATCGAGGCTTTGGGCAACATAGACCTGCCAGGGGTAGGTCGCCCGATTTTCCTGGAGAATAATGTCATCAATGTAGTAATCAGAGCTTTGCCTTTTGTGTTCAGCCTGTGCATATTCATGCTGATTTACAAGTACCTGCCTAATACGGCGGTCCGATGGAAGTACGTCTGGCCCGGGGCAATACTGGCGGCAGTCGCCTTCGAAATCTCCAAGAACTTGTTCGTTTTCTACCTGCACAACTTCGCCGACTACGAGAAGGTCTATGGCTCGCTGGGCTCGGTCATCGCCCTGCTAGTGTGGATATACGTCTCCGCTTTTATCCTCATCGTCGGAGCGGAGTTCTCCTCGGAGTATGGGCGAATGCGGGAAGGTATAGAACGGGGCAAACACGTCGCCTGACGGCTCGGGCAGGGCGGAGCGGGGAAGGAAATTGTGGGGCGTCCCGTTTCCGGTGAGTGAAAGAGCCGTACCAGCGTTGACAACCCTACTTCAGAGGCTTAAAATCCCAAGCATCAGGTTGGAAAATACCCTGGACTTGATTCAGGGGGCGGAGTAGTCGGATTATGCTAAGGATTAGACTGAGACGAGTAGGAAAGAAAGGTCAGCCGTCCTACAGGATTGTGGTGGCCGATTCCAGAGCACCGAGGGACGGGGCCTACGTGGAGTGGATAGGCCAATACGAGCCGTTATACGACCCCCCGAAGGTCACTCTCAACGAGGAAAAGGCCATCGCATGGCTGAAGAAGGGTGCCCAGCCCTCGGAGCCGGTTGAGAGAATCTTCAACTGGAATGGAATATACGAAAAGGTAAAAGAGGGATGAAGGAGCTAATCGAGTATATAGCCAAGAGCCTGGCTAGCAAGCCCGAGGATGTGAAGGTCACCGAGGAGATTGAGGATGGGAGGGTAATCCTGAGGTTGGAGGTGGCCGACGAGGACAAGGGAAAGATAATAGGAAGACAGGGCCGTGTTGCTCAGGCAATGCGAGTGCTCCTCCGGGTAGCATCCGTAAAGAACGGGACGAGGGCTATTCTCGAGATAGTCTGACTTTTACCTTAGCATAGTTAATATCCAAAACAATCCCTACCTTCACTCTCACTTTCCCAGACGCCTACTGCCTTATAGTCATACCGCAGCTTTCGGAGACCTCCGCGTTATTTTCTGCCATTCTGAGTCCACCTAACGTCGTTCACTTGTCAGAAATGCGGTGCTTCAAACCTTCTCTGGGTCATAGCGAGGTTCGGCTCATGGATAAAGACGGCACGTCCAGGAGGCTGGTCCTGGTAGGCAGGGTGTTGTCGCCCCAGGGTATAACGGGCGAACTCCAGATAGAGGCCATCAGCGATTCCCCCGGCAGGTTCTCCTCCGGGGGAGTGCTATATATAAACGACCAGCCTCACAAGATAAAATCTTCGCGCGAACTGCCAAAGGGGAGAATCGGGCTGAAGTTGGAAGGCATTGACAGTCGCAACGAGGCCGAAAACCTGCGGGGCAGTCTGCTTCTGGTGCCCGAGGACATGGTCCCTCAGCTTCCCGAGGGCGAATATTATCATTTTCAAATCATAGGTATTCGCGTATATACCCAGGAGCGCGAGTATCTTGGTCAGGTAACCGAGATTCTCGCCACCGGCAGCAATGACGTGTACGTAGTATTCCATAAGGGCTCGGAGATACTGATACCAGCCCTGGATGACGTGGTGGTAAATGTGGACGTGAACGGAAGGACGATGACGGTTGACCTTCCCGAAGGACTCAGATAGACCCTTGACAGTGTTTATCTGCCCAGTTACCATCCCTCGAGAAATAGATGCAACAAGAGGAGGTTGTCGTGCCTATAGAACAGGTCTCACCCGAGCTTAAGCGCATCGTGTCAAAAGACCAGGACCTGGAATGGCTGGCCAGCGGGCTAGGCATCCGGGGCGCACCTGCCGACCCCGGCACCGGGCCTGCCGAAGGGCCTCTGTGGTGGAAGGAAGGCGGATACCTGCTCTTCAGCGACATAGGCCACAACCAGAGGCTGAAATGGGCGCAGGGGGAGGGCGTGACCCTGTTCAGCGAGGGCACCAACTACGCCAACGGACTCACTCGTGACCGGCAGGGCAGGCTCATAGCGTGTGAACACAGCAGTCGCCGTGTCACTCGCCTTGAGCCGGACGGAAGCATCACGGTTGTAGCCAACAGGTATCAGGACAGGCGTTTGAACCGGCCCAACGACGTGGTGGTCAAGTCGGATGGAAGCATATACTTTACCGACCCCGGTGCGCCGGACGTGGGCCTGGACCTGGACTTCTCCGGGGTATATCGGGTGTCCCCGGACTTGGGCACCATCACCCTGCTGGTCAGAGACTTCATAGTGCCCAACGGTCTGGCCTTCTCCCCGGATGAGAGTGTCCTTTACATTGATGATTCCCGTAGGAGGCATATAAGGGCTTTCGGCGTTCAGCAAAGCGGTGTTCTGGCCTTGGCCAGTGACCGTGTATTCGCCGACCTATCCGGTGACAGGCCGGGGTCGCCAGACGGCATGAAGGTAGACGTTGAGGGAAACATATACTGCACGGGCCCAGGGGGAGTATGGGTGATGGACCCCAACGGCAAGCACCTGGGAACAATCTTGACCGGGTCTGATCAGACCACCAACGTCGGTTGGGGCGGCGAGGACTGGAAGACCCTGTTCATCACCACCTATCACGAACTGGCTTCCATCCGGCTGAAGATTCCCGGCGTGCCTGTGCCGTAGGCAGAATAACCCCTGTTAGGACAAGGCTTGAATCTCATTCGGCCCAGGAAGAGGGACTGGAAGAGGGCATACGCCGCTTGCAATCAGAAATTGTGTTGTTAAGGAGGTTGCCATGGCTATAGAGCAGAACGCTCAGGAGTTATCACGCATAGTGTCGTCACTGGAACTGGAGGTAGAATGGCTGGGTGACGGTTTCGGTGGAGACAGAGGCACCCCCGGGATCCCCTGGTGGCCTGCCGAGGGTCCACTGTGGTGGCAGGAGGGTGGATACCTGCTCTTTAGCGACATCGGCCAGAACCGGAGGATGAAGTGGGCATCCGGGGAGGGTGTATCCCTGTTTATGGAACCTTCAAACGAGGCCAACGGACTCACCAGAGACCCACAGGGCAGGCTGGTAGCCTGTGAGCACGCAACCCGGCGTGTCACGCGCCTGGAATCCGACGGGACTGTCACTGTGGTGGCCGACCGGTACGATGGTAAGCGGTTGAACCGCCCCAATGACGTAGTGGTAAAGTCCGACGGAAGCATATACTTTACCGACCCGCTTCTGATTGCCTCCCACAAAGAGCTGGAATTTCGAGGTGTCTTCCGGGTCTCCCCGGATTTGAGCGACATCGCCCCTGTGGTTACCGATTGTACTATCCCCAACGGCCTGTGTTTCTCTCCTGGAGAGAGCATCCTCTACGTAAATGACTCCGTTGAGAGGCATATAAGAGCCTTCGACGTACAGGACGACGGGACGTTGACCAATGACAGGGTCTTCTGTGTGCTGAAAGGTGAGCGGGCGGGCGTCCCTGATGGTATGAAGGTGGACCTTGAGGGAAACGTATACTGCACAGGACCCGGAGGAATATGGATTATAGACCCTTCCGGTAAACATCTGGGGACCATATTGACTGGTGAAGGCAACAACGTAACCAACGTGGGATGGGGTGATGAAGATTGGAAGACTATGTACCTCACCACCTTCAATAAATTGGGCCGTATCAGGCTGAAGATTCCCGGGGTGCCGGTCCCCCGGTAAAGCTCTGAGGGAGGGTTTCCAGGGCTTGTTTGAGACGTCTACCCATACGTCAGCCCGTTGGGCTTCTGGCCTAACCTGTGAATGTCCTTGATTCAGCGGCACGGACCAGCAGCACCGGGTCGCCGGAATAACGTATTATGCGGTCGGCTACGCTGCCCAGTATCCAACGGCCAACACCGGAACGTCCGTGAGTAGTCACAGCCACCAGCCGGTCGCGGGTCTCGCTGGCTATATTGATGATTGAGGACGCGGGGTCGCCATGGAGCAGATGGACATCCACCTTGCCCACCCCTTGATTCAACAGGCTCTCTTTTAGCTGCTCAAGGTATTCGGCTGCTTCCTCGGTCTCCTGTTTCAAAGCACTATCGGCTGATGCACCGCTGAAAAGGCCGGGAGGAACAGCGAGGCGGAGGTTTTCATGGGTGGGTATAACCCTTACCAGGTCTACAGCCAAGTTCAGTCCTTTGCTGATCAGGGTCACGTGAGGCAGCACTGCCTCAGCCAGGAGGGACCCGTCCACCGGCACTATGACCCGGTTGAATTCTTCCGCGTGAGGGGTTTCCCTGTCCTGATGGGACTTCACCACCAATAGTGGGCCAGTTGTCAGATGGAGTACCCGGTCGGCAACACTACCCAGCCACCATCGGGCCACCCCCGAACGGCCGTGGCCGGACATGGCGATGAGAGTGTCCGGCGTTTGCTGCGCCTCTTCGACTATCGCTTGCCAGGGGACACCCGATGGTATGACCGTAGAGACCGAAAGTCCTTCGGAGCGAAGGCCCTCTGCCACAGTACCTAGATACGAACCAGCATGTTCGGTCTGGTGTTCTACCGTTTCATGTTGGTACAGACTTGGGTTTAGGTCCCGACTGATGCTGGAAGGGGGCGGTACGACTACCAGAATGAGGGTCAAAGGTATCGACAACTCCAACCCCAATTGACGAACATAGGGTAAGACTTGTTCGCTACGATAAGACCCGTCCAGCGGGACCAAGATACGATCATACATAGGAATCAACTCTCTAGGGGCCTGGTAAATTCATTCTAACAACGCTGGCCCGAAAATGCCATAAATGTGCCGAGGCCGTATGGCAACACTCTGTGGACACACCCCCGAGGCCGGCGGATGAACGCAGGTATCCCATTGCGGGGCATAGTCGGGCCTAGTTCGGAACGTCGGGGCCTGAAATCGCATCCACCACGGCATCCACTGTGGCACGGTCCGGGCCTATTACAACCAGGGTGTTGTCAGCTTCAAGGGACAGATGGACGCTGATACTCTCACCGACCCAGAGTTGTAGGCCTTGGCCGGTCTCCGCCAACTCCCACTGGCCCCGGCCTTTCTCCGCTGCGAGGTCAACGTAGGCCTGATAGAATTCGGCGGCATCTGCCGGAGTATCCCAGGAGAAGCGCAGGGCCAGAAGTGTCTCGGCCTCGTCATTCTTCAGTAGAGCATAGCGGTCTCCCCCCCACCCTTCCGCCGCATCCCTCGCCACTTGGTCCGTCAAAAAGGTATCGAGGTAGACATTCGTAAGAAGCTCTCCCAGTACGCCGGTGTCGTGCAGGGACCAGTTGTTTCCCAGGGCAGTCGCCAAATCCGGCAACTCGACGGGATGGGGAGCTTCTCCTGCCAGGTACTTCTCAGGATGGATAATTTGCTCCGTGGACCTGGGAGGGTCATCGAAGGCCGCGTTAATGGTATCGAAGCCGTTCTCCAGGTAAAGACGGAAGGCAAAGCCGAGACCGGCGTCATATTCCCAGCCCAGGGTTTCGCTAATTATACGTGGGGCCTGGGCCACCTCCTGAGAGTTTGAATACTCTGCCGTCCTTCCCTCAAGCAATACAGCCAAGGCGCTCTGCTGCTCCGGCGGCAAGGTCTCGTAGAACAGATACTCGGTAAGAGCGGCATCACCTTCTATGAGAGCGAGTTCAGCCATTGATGAGTCAAAGGTATCCTCCTCCGACCTTATCACAGACAGGTCAAACTCTTCGTCCTGGACGGCATGGGTATACTCATGGGCGTAGGTGAGCCATGTCAGAGGACCCGCCTCATCCGTGCCTGTCACCAAAGTAAGAACCCTATCCTCCGGCTCGTAAAACCCCAGGACGCCCTCTCTTCCAATGCTCAGAGAGATTTGCAGCAGGTCATCGGAGGGGGCGCATAGGTCCAACACTACGCAAAGCCCCTTCAGTCGCTCGGTCTCGCGGAGCGTTTCATCATCAATCAGCGCATCACTCGCCATCATGCTGAATTCTTCACGAGTCTGGAATTCGTGCCTTAGCTCAGAGGGAGATGACAGGCCTCTTATCTGGGTAACCTTGTCGCCGATATGGTCCAGTATTTCATCAATTCCCGGGCCAGTATCAATGGGTTCAACCGATGGAGCCAGGGTCGTCTCGAAGGAATCTATCACTTCCTGGAAACCCGATCGGTGCAGGTCGTATGATTCCCTGACGGAACTTGCCGCTACCGAATAAAATCTCGCCCCTTTGACCGTGAACATGTAATCGGTCCGAAAATCTCTATCGTCGGAGGACCACTCAAAACTGATGAGATAGCCGGGACTGCCGTTATTTGTGGGTGTCACGGCTACTTCACGGAAGCTGGAGACAGATGAAAAATCCATAAGCAGTTGCAATAGAAGTGTTTCAAGAGTGGTCGGCCCACCTATATTGCCACGTATCTGGACAACGCCCCCCTCGCCGGGCACCAACTCTACAAAAGTCGGGTCGCCGGTGCTGATGGTCCAATTATCGGGATATGCGACAGTATATCCAAGACGGTCGTGACTGTAAGTCTCTGTGGGTGGTGTTGCAAGTGTCGGAGTCGGAGTCAAGACTGGTGTGGGAAGGGGCGTAGCAGTAGGCTCAGGAGTTGGGACCGGTGTGAGTATGATCGGCGCCGGCGGAGCGACGGTGGAGGTTGGCGTCAAGGTGGGGATGGATATAGGAACAGGTATGGAAGTTGGTATTGGGAAAGTGGTGGGCGTGGGTGTCATCATAAGGGTGGGTATCGGAGTGGGAGGGAGGGTCGGTATGCTAGTTGGTTCGTCAGTGGGAGTAGGTAACGGTGCGGACGTGAAGGTCGGACCGGGAGTATTCGTAGGGGCCGGAGTTGAAACGGGAATATCGGTAGGAGCCGGCTGCCGGCAGGCAACGGCAAGCGCGGCAATCACAACCAAAGAAACCGGGACGACTCCCCATAGCCGCAACTTCACTTTAACAGTCACATCTCCTCAACGGTCGGGACTCCAACTATTGATGCCTGAATGAATGTCCGGCTACAGCCTTACCGGAGACTATAGCAAGAGCATCCTTGACAGTCAAACGTCACATCCACCTTGATTCTGAAGAACTATTGTTCTATAATTCTCCATGAAATTTAGGACGAGGTCAAGGAGATGAAACACGGAGGTACGGCCACTCTGGTAGATGTGGTCCCGGAGCATTATACGTACCGTGATGACGGCTGCGAGGTGTCCCCTTCCTGCCTGCAATGCCCATTGCCCCAATGCAAATACGACGATCCCGTCTGGTTCCAGCGACAGAAACATAAAGAAAGGGACCGAGGAGTGGTGGCAGCCCTGAAGGAGGGTGGTCTATCGGTATCGGAGGCTGCGGCCCGCTTCGAGCTAAGTCAGCGCACTATATTCCGCATCCTCAAGAGGTCTGGCGATGAGGTACCCTGAATTGGTGTCAGGGACAATCATATCTGCCACCTCAGTTCAACTGAGGTGGTTCGCGCATAGGTTCACGGGGCGGCAGGTCTAGCTCAACACCGCCCAGAGGCGCGAACCGGGCGCGAATGGCGCTGGCCAAATCCCTGCCAGTTGAGGGTTCCTGGTCTAGCGCCGCTCTCAGAATATCCCTGGCTTCTTGCTCCATAGACCGGCCATTCTCGGCTGCCCGGATACGAAGCCGCCGCTTCAATCCTTCGTCCAGGTTCCGCACTGTGATGCAGGCCACGATCAGACCTCCGTCTGCATTGTCATACTACTATAACATGATTGCGTTGCAATCGGCAGGTGTTCCCCAGCTGAGGCCGGGCTGAGCATGCCGTAACCCCTACACACCCTTGCGTTCAAAGGTATCGCAGGAGGCGTAATCAACTTTCTCATCAGATGCCACGTTGCCGAAAAGGGTATCATCTCCGTTTGAAATCCTGGATTTACAAGAACGCCATCCTCCAGGATGCCATATAGACGTTGTCGGCATGTTATGGCATAATATACATGCAGCCACGTGGGGACGCGTGGGTTCGACAGGGGAATACTCTGGAGAATTGCAGGCCGAGGTGCCACCCATCTCGAAAAACAGGTGGCAAAAAAGTAACTGGCAACAACAACGACAGAGCACTCGCTCTAGCCGCCTAAACAGGACGGCTGCGTCTGCCCCTACTAACCCTGGAGGTGGGGATGCGGGCGTCATAAATCCAGGGTGCCGTTGTTCTGACACCGATATGGACAGCGTAAGACGATTCGGTTGGCTCCTCGGAGATTCCGTCAGCAGAAGCTCAGGGGCGCGAGAGCAAAATGCTGAATAAGCCTGTAGTACATTCCCCCAAGGTATCTTCTGGACGGGGAGTTCGACCCTCCCCCGTCTCCACCAAAGACGCATCTTCTTCTCCATCCGCGTTAACCTCCACGTCCATGAGACTCAGAATTGAGTTGGTGGCGTTAGCGGTTTCAGCCCCACATTCGCCGACTTCATTGTAATGGATCGGACAGAGACACCCCCTACCTTTAGCTCCCCTGTCTCAACCCTACCATAGATTGTGCAAGCCTGCTGAAAAGATATGTATTGTTCGTCGATAATCATCTGTAGTTCGACCTCAGGAGAGGTTATCTGTGTAGCCTGGCAGCCCAACTCGGAGGACGTTCAGTTGAAGCAGACCTCTTCAGGGACATACGCAGGGTTCGGCGGAAAGGTCCACACCCAGGACACCCTGGAGGCGCGCGGCCTGTCCAGATAGGGCCAGATGAGTACCCCTAACATCACATAAGGACGGAGGGCTGCGCAGTTCCTCATCCTGATGTTATGGACGTAACCCCACTATATAAGGCGAACCTTTATCATCTAAATGTTGTGATTTTCGTCACGAAGTTGGGAATCTATTGACATTGTAGATAATGATTATGTATTCTCTAACCTGATAATTGGTTTGTTACCCGGAATCCTCAGTGGCATTTTAGTGAAGGCGGGAGGTGCAAATATGTCGGGCTGTAGTTTCCTAAAACCCAATTTCATCGTTTTTCTCCCAATGATGCTACTCCTCATAATAGCCATCGCTTGTGGTGGAGATGAAGAAACACCTAGCCCCACAGATACTCCCATACCTCAGCCTATTGATACTCCTGTACCTGAGGCCACTTCGACGACGGCACCACAACCCGCCGCAACGCCAACCTCAGCACCCGGCCCAGCCACTCCAACACCGGTCGGCGGACCAACGGTCACACCCCTAGCGCAGGCGCCCCCAACTCCCACGCCCGTTGCGCCGACTGCCACTCCAGCACCAACTCCCACTCCATCCGTTGCTGGAGTAGAGGGTGGAGAATTCCGGCATATAAACGCCTGTGCTCCAGAACATTGGGACGCCCATCAGGCTGGTACTCTGTGCGCCCAGTGGGGATTTAGTCCCCTCTACAACCAGGTGGTGGAGTTTAACCCCATTAGTCCATCTGAGGTGATTGGTGACTTGGCTGAAAGCTGGGACGTGCTGGATGGTGGCTTGACCTACATATTCAAAATTCGCGAGAACGTGAAATGGGCCGATGGCACCGACCTCACGACAGAGGACGTGGCCTTCAGCATCAACCGAATGATTGAGCCAGGACCCAGGCCGAGAACAGGGCTCTTGAGGCCGTCCACAGAGAGTGCCGAGGTCGTGGACGGCAACTCTGTAAGGGTGAACCTGAAGTTCCCCTCAGCCTCCTTCATCAAGTTCCTGGCCGTAGACTACATGAAAGTGCTCCCCAAGCACACCCTTGATGCAAGGGTTGATCTGAAACTGTGGGAAAACGCCAACGGCAGCGGCCCCTATCTTCCTGACGAATTCCGGCGGGGCGACGTCTGGAAGCACAAAAAGAACCCCAACTACTTCAAGGAAGGGAGACCCTACTTCGACACTATAGAGTCCTTCTTTATAAGGGACCCGGGCACCATTGCCGCAGCTTACTCGACGGGGAGAGTCCACATAGGCGGAAGCCTGTCCATTGAGGCGGCCGTGCAATTGGGAGAACAGTTGGAAGGCAAGTACACCGTGTACTGGCGTAGGAACACCGGGGGACAGCATTTCTTCGGAAATGTGGAGAAAGAGCCGTGGAACAACCTGAACATAATAAAGGCCCTCAGATTGGCCACCGACTTGTGGGAGATACGCGAAGCCTTCGGCAAGGGGCAGAAGCCTATAGGAGCCCCCTTCGCGCCTGAGTCCTTCTATGGCAGCACCCTGGAGGAGCTGGTGGTACGTCCAGGCTATGGAGGCTGGCAAGACCCACCGAGCCCAAGAACGAAACAACAAGATATAGATGACGCCATCGCACTGCTGAAGGCCGAGGGATACGACCCTCCTTCCACCCTAGGCAAGAGGGTCGTATTGGCCTCGACCATCGGGGACTGGTCTGACCTGACCGAGTTGTGGGCGCAACAGATGAGGAGGAACCTGGGGCTTGACATTGAGGTGCAGGTGGTGGACACCCCTACCGCGATTGGGCGCATGGCGTCGGGGGATTTCGACCTGGCAAACTTGGGCTACGCAGTTAACATCGCAGACCCCGATGACTGGGTGACCGCCATATATGGGCCTGGAACCAGGAATTTCACCCGGTGGCAGAACCCCACATTCCTGGAGATGTTGGAACAGCAGGCCTGGGAGCAGGACGTAGAGAGGCGAATAGAGATACTGCGGGAAATGGAGACCTTCCTGTTTGAGGTAGAGGACCCCTATGTAACGACTAACTGGCAGACCGATGGGCTCTTCGTCAATAACAGAATCAGGACTGAGGCCGGAGCCTACGTTGTGTCAAACACGGGTCAAACCATCAACAAGTGGGAGCACCTGTGGCTGGAGCAGTAGCGCTGTGTGGTTGTGGGCTTGGGTCCAGACCCAAGCCCACCCAAGCCTGGAAAGGTGTGTGAAGGGTTGCTTCCCTTACCTGAGGGGGAGGTTGGGAGGGGGCATATAACCGCTTCCGGTCCCTCTCCTCAGCAGGGAGGCAAAACCGGACTTTTCGCACACGCTCTAGGAGGGTAAAGAGTGCACGTATACGTCGCCAAGAGGGCCTTCCTGTTTGTACCCACATTGCTCCTGGTTACCCTCCTGGTTTTCCTGGTTATGCGCATCATTCCCGGCGACCCGGCCATCCTCATCTTGGCAGGAATCGAGGGGGGTGGGGAGTTCACCGATGAAGACCTGGCGGTGGTGCGTCAGGAGATAGGTACGGACAGGCCCCTTCACGTCCAATACGGTGATTGGGTGTGGGGATTGCTAAATGGAGACATGGGTAAGGGCCTGTTCTCCGGTACTGCGGTGACTTCTGAGATTGGCCCCCGATACCCTCTCACCATCGAACTGGCCCTTCTAGCCTCTATTGTAAGCATTATAGTTGCGGTGCCGATAGGCATCCTGATGGCGATTAAGCAGGACACAGTCATAGACTATGGCGCACGTATTTTCACGTTCTCGGGTATCAGCATACCCATCTTCGTGATTGGAATCGTGACCATATATCTTCTGGTGCGCTTGTTCAACTGGTTTCCTCCCCTGGGATATGCTTCTCCCTGGGAAGACCCTTGGAAAAACATACAGCAGATGGTCTTTCCTGTCTTGACTCTGGCAGTTTTCAAGGTGAGTTTAGTGGCCCGGGTAACCCGTTCTGCCATGCTGGAAGTCATGCGCGAGGACTACATCCGAACGGCCCGCTCCAAGGGTCTCAGGGAGCAGAAGGTCGTTTTCATCCACGCCCTCAAGAACGCCTTTCTGCCCGTGATTACCGTCTTCGGATGGTCCTTTGCCGTCTCGCTTGGGGGAACGATAGTTATAGAAAGGATTTACGTGGTGCCCGGCATCGGCTCGCTGCTGATAGACAGCATCCTGGCAAGGGACTACACGCTGGTCCAGGGGATTGTTCTGGTCTTTGCCTTGGCAGTGCTGACGGTGAATCTGCTGGTTGACTTGGTGTACGCCTGGGTGGACCCGAGGATTCGCTATGCTTAGAAAGATGAGCAGCGCATCCCTCTTGGGAACGACGGCACGCACAAGCCTGGCCCGGGGGCATGACCTTTCAAAGCTGATTGCGAGCTTTGCACGCAGGAAGCCTCTGGGGGCAGTAGGCGGTGCTATACTTCTGGCGCTGGTAATCGTAGCCATCATAGCACCCCTTATAGCTCCCTTTGACGACAGGGAAGTGCACGTCACTTACAAATATGCCGGGCCCGGGACTGTCTGTGAAGATGAGACGTCATGCCGGGAGAGCACCGGGAAAAGGTTATGGCTGGGCGGCGACCAACTTGGGAGGGACATCCTTAGCAGGCTGGTCTACGGCGCGCGGATTTCCCTCTATGTAAGCCTGATTAGTGTGGGCATAGGAGTAACTGCGGGGGCGCTAATAGGCATTGTCAGCGCATACTTTGGCGGTCTGGTAGACCTGACATTCCAACGCATGGTAGATACCCTCATGGCTTTTCCGGCCATCATCCTGGCCCTGGCGATAGTGGCCGTCGCCGGCGCCTCATTGCAGAACGTTATCCTGGCCCTGATAGTCATATTTATTCCAGGTGCCTCTCGCATCGTTCGCTCCCAGGCCCTGGCCATAAAGGAGCGGGACTTCATACTTGCAGCCCGGTCCCTGGGGGCCACCAATTCCCGAATCATACTTCGTCACATTCTGCCCAACTGTATGGCCCCGTACATCGTATTCGCCACCGCAAACCTCGGCGTGGCCATCGTGGTGGAAGCATCCCTCAGCTTCCTGGGCGTGGGAACTCCCCCGGACATCCCCTCGTGGGGTAGTATGCTTGCCATCACCGGTGGCGAGCTGGTGTCGGTATCTCCCTGGCTCGTGGTCTTTCCCAGCCTCACCATAAGCCTTGCGGTGTTTGGCTTCAACCTGCTGGGCGACGCCATACGAGATGTCCTCGACCCACGGCTACGGGGGACGACCTAAGTGCAATACCCCTCCGGCGGACTCCAGCGGCTCACCCTGACTATGCCCTCCCGCTCCAGGCGCTCGATTGAGGACTGGTCGTAGCCAAGTTCCTCCAGGACCTCCAGGGTGTTCTCCCCAAGCATGGGGGCAAAGTTACGGAATTTCGGCGGTGTCTCGGACAGCCGGAAGGGTGAGTTTATCTGCCTCACCTTACCCGCAACCGGGTGTTCCATCTCCCAGAGCAGTCCTCGGTCTCTGGCATACTCTCCCTCAAGGGCCTCATCCAGTTCCAGGAGGGGCGTTACGGATATGTCCACGGGGATTATCTCCATCCATTCGTCCCGGGTCTTGGTGAGCATCACCTCTTTCACATCCTTGATTATGCCCTGAATTTCAGGGTTCACGGCGGCGGCAGCACGCTGGTCGAAGGGGATGGGGAACACGTTCTCGTATTGGGGGCGTTCAATTGCTTGACAGAACCGGTTCCAGAAATGGGTTTCCGCCGTGGAGGCGTTGGTGAGATATTTGCCGTCCTTGCATCTGAGGGGAGAAATGCCGGTAACGGCGCTTCTGCTGGGCACGTAGCCGTCCCGCAGGTATCCCACGCTGGCCTGGTTAATCAGCGATACGCCCGCCTCGGTGATGGAGATGTCAATGAACTGACCCTCCCCCGTGCGCTCACGGGCAAGAATGGCGGACTGAATCGAGATTACAACGCAGGCAGCCGCATAGGTGTCCACCAGTGGAAAGTGCATGTAGGCAGGCTCCCCGGTGTCAGGGTCACCAACGAGGGCACCAACCCCTGACATACCCTGTGCGTTAAGCTCCTGGCCGGGCCAGTCGGCATACTGGCCCTCTGCGCCGTAGCCGCTGAGACTACAGTAAATGATGCGGGGGTTTATCGCCTTGACCGTCTCATAGTCAGCCCCCAGCCGGTTCACCACACCCCGGCGATAGCTCTCGAAGATTACGTCGGCTTTGGCTGCCAGCTTGTGGAATATCTCTTGGCCCTCGGGCGACCTCAGATTGATGGGTATGCTTCGCTTGTTTCGGCCGACGAAATTCCATGCCATCGCGCGGGCCTCTCTGTCGGGGTCGTCCACGATGGGAGAGAAGGAGTCCCTGGCACGGCCTGCGCGGGCGACCTCCATTTCTTCCACCTTCAGCACGTCCATTCCCAGGTCCGCCAGCATCCAGGTTGCCATCGGCCCGGGCACCAGGCGGCTCAAGTCCAGCATTAGATAACCCTCAAGGGGGAGCACCATTTCTATACCTCCGTCCTAGCTACTGGTGGTAATCACCCTGATGGGGTGTCCTTCCAGAAAGGCCTGAATGTTCTCTACCGTATCTCTAAAAAAGACCTCATAGGTCTCCGTGGTCACGTACCCTATGTGGGGGGTCACTACCACATTCTCCAGATGCCTCAGGGGATGGTCCGGAGGCAGGGGTTCCTGGTCAAAGACATCAAGCCCTGCCCCTGCAATGGCCCCCCTTTCCAATACTTCCACCAGAGCCTTTTCGTCCACAATGGGGCCTCGAGATGTGTTAATCAGGTAGGACGTCGGCTTCATTCTCGCTAGATCCGACGCGCCGACAAGTCCCCGGCTTCTATCGCTCAGGACCATGTGAACGGTTACTATGTCGGACTGGGGAAATAGCTCGTCCTTGGTTACCAGGGTGACGCCGAACTGGGCGGTTCTTTCGGCGGTGAGGTTCTGGCTCCACGCAATCACGTTCATCCCAAAGGCCTTTCCCACAACGGCCACTTTAGAGCCCAGATTGCCCAGACCCACAACGCCCAGGGTCTTGTCTTGCAGTCCAATGCCCATGCTGGTCTGCCATTTGCCGTCGCGTATCGCCCTGTCCTCCTGGGGAATGTATCTGAGCAGGGCAAGAATCAGACCCCAGGTGAGGTCTACCGTAGGGGAAGGGACCGACCCGGTACCGCACACCGTGATACCCAACTCCATACCGGATTCAACGTCAATGGCCCTGTTCAACATCGCCGTGGTGGTCAACAGCTTCAGATTTGGGAGCCGCTCCAGCAGGCTCCGGGGAAAGGGAGTGCGTTCCCTCATAGCCATGACTATCTCGAAATCCTTCAGCCGCTCGACTATGGCATCCTCGTCAAACAGGTGATCCCTGAACACCCGTATCTCCGTATCCGATGGAAGCACGCTCCAATCGGCATATTTCAGGGCCACATCCTGGTAATCGTCCAGCACAGCAATCCTCACCATTGTCGTACCCCCTGTTGCAAGCCTGCCCTAACGCCAGGCCAAGGATATAGCTTGATAACTTTATGCCCGGACCGTCCCACGGTCAAGGGATTTAACCATAGCTCGAACCGCCGGAAGAGGGGACCCTCTATCTCAGGTACTCACGCTGCCAGCGGGAGTAGTCGGCCCTCTTCTGGGCGACGGTAAGAATCTCCTCGGAAGCCGCATTTCCGCTCAAGTCCGCCGGAGAACCCCCTTCCTTGAGGTGCTTGAGGGTATCGTAAACGGCCTTGGCGGCTGCGTAGAAGGGCAGGTGGCCTTGCAGGGCAATGCGGACTCCGTTGGCTGCCAGGACACTCCTATCACCCAGCGACGACGGAGCGTTGCCCAGCAGTATGGGCAGGGAAGTCGCCCGGTGGACGGCTTCCACCTCTTCCCGGGTCTTGATACCCACCAGGAAGACGGCATCAGCGCCCGCCCTCTCATAAGCCCTGACCCGCACCTCCGCTTCGTGAATCCCTCCGTTCTGCAAGGCGATTGTGCGCCCTATTATGACCAGGGACTGGTCCTGCCTCGCTTCAAGGGCACCCCCCAGCTTGCCTTCCATCTCGGGAATGGAGACCATTCTCTCCGCCTGTCCGCCAAAAGGCTCGGGAAGTACCGTGTCCTCTATGGTCAAGGCCGAGACCCCTGCGGCCTCTAACTCCTCAACGGTGCGCATCACGTTGAGGGCGTTGCCGTACCCGTGATCGGCGTCTACCATCAAGCTCAGGTCGCTGGCTCTGGTAATGCGCCGTATCTGCTCGGCGAACTCGGTGAGGGTGAGGACAACCAGGTCAGGTGCACCCAGGACCGTTGCCGAGGCGATGGAGCCGGCGAACATCCCTATCTCGAAGCCGAGGGATTCGGCCATTCGCGCCGACATGGGGTCGAACACCGAGGCAGGATGGACACATTCGGTTCCAGCCAGGACACCACGAAACCGTTCCCGTCGTTCAGATGGCAGCATCACTCTCCTTTCACAGGTGGGAGTAGGCATTGTATCACATACTGCCTCGCCACGCCCATTATTATGGAGAACTAACCACACGTAAAGTGACCCCTTGCCCTCCCACGTCATCACCCCACCCCGTGTGGGAGATGTGGAAATTCCATTGGAGACGTGATAATATGTGCCAAGCCATTTCAGCATACACGAGGAGGGCCCATGACCAGCAAGCAATACCTCAACCCGGATACCATGGCCCAGCCCAACGGCTTTACCAACGTGGTGAAGGTGGGCAACACCGTCTACATCGCAGGTCAGGTAAGCAGGGACACGGGCGGGAATATCGTGGGCGTGGGTGACCCTGAGGCCCAGGTGAGGCAGGTCTGGAAGAGCCTGGAAGCCGCAGTCAAGTCTGCCGGCGGCGACGGCCTCGGCAATCTGGTCAAGACCACCACCTATATTACCAACATCGAGTACTCGGCGGCAGTTCGCAAGGTACGAGACGAGCTGTTCGCTTCGGTCAACCCTCCCACCAGCACACTGCTGGTAATTTCCGAGCTGGCCAGCCCCGAATACTTGGTGGAGATCGAGGCCATCGCATCGGTGTAGCCTTCACCCCAGGCCCTTCTGCCGCCTTGAGCGGATTGTCGGAAGGCCATGACGAGGGATGATGAGTACCTAGAAATGTGCCGGGAGGGAACGTGGCAGAGATCAAGACCGGTTCCGTAAGGGCCAACGACATCAACTTTCATTTCCTGGAAATGGGTGAAGGCCCCCTGGTGCTGTGTATGCACGGATTTCCTGACCATGCCTACTCCTTTCGCCACCTGCTCCCGGATCTGGCCCAGGCAGGGTTCAGAGGGGTAGCGCCCTTCATGCGAGGGTACGCACCCACCGAGGCCCCGGCGAATGGCAACTACCAGACGGCCGAGCTGGCCAGAGACGCGCTGTCACTAATCGGCGCTCTGGGTGCAGATAAGGCTTTCCTTGTGGGCAACGACTGGGGTGCCACCGCCGTCTATGGTGCGGCGATACTGGAGCCGGACAAAGTTGTCAAGCTGGTGACGATAGCCGCAGCTCACAGGGGCGCAACCGTCTCCGAGAGTGCGAACTTCCATTATCTTAAGGGAACGTGGCATGGCTTCTACTTCCAGTTGCCCGCCGCCGAGCGCACCTTGCCCCATGATGACTTCGCTTTCATCGGGGACTGGTGGCGGGACGCCTCGCCGGAGTGGGATATTCCCCCGTATGTGCTTGAGAGCGTCAAGGAGACCTTCCGCAAGCCCGGGGTCGTGGAGGCGGCCCTCGGCTACTATCGTTACAGCCAGAACCCTTCCCTTCACAACCCGGCCCTCAAGGACATTCAAGAGCGTTCAGCCAACGGACTTGTAACCGTGCCTACCTTGGCGTTGCACGGCACAAGGGACCGCCCCAGGAGGTTGG
This sequence comes from Dehalococcoidia bacterium, assembly GCA_034421095.1. GTDB lineage: Bacteria > Chloroflexota > Dehalococcoidia > Lucifugimonadales > JAGWBF01 > JAGWBG01. Next base: position 90,764 of record DAOUKR010000018.1, on the reverse strand, counting down.
AGACCTTCCAGAATATGGACGGCTTTTTCACAGGCGGTCTGGAGAAGGTAATCATAGAGGGGATGGGACATTTCATGCATCAGGAGAGACCCCAGGAGGTCAACCCCCTAATAGTCGAGTTCCTGAAGCGCTGAGATGGGTCTAAAGAGTCCCTTCTCCCCTGGTGGAAGAAGGCTAGGATGAGGGGCGTGGTTCCGATGCCTTCACCCTCACCTCAATCCTCTCCCGTCGAGGGAGAGGAAGTCTTAAGGCAACAGCTTTAGAAACACCTTCTGAGAGACCGGAGACCCGAAATTGGACCAGGGAGGTAAAACCATGATTTCCCAGCTGCGCATTTACACCATCAACCGGGGCATGATGGACCAGTGGGTCAAGCTCTTTCACGAGACCTCCATCCCCATAATGGAAAAGCACGGCATGAAGATTGAGGGCACGTGGGTGAACGAGCAGAAGAACCAGTTCATCTGGATACGAAGCTTCAATGATGCAGAGGACATGAAGGCCAAAGAGGCTGCCTTCGGTTCGGCACCTGAGTGGAAGGCGGTCTTGGACCACGTTCTCACCCACATAGCTCGCCTCGATGTCCAGATAATGGAACCCACCAGGTAAGCGGGACAAGAGTCCCTGGAATATCCGTCGTATAGTGAATGAGCCAGCACCTGAAGGCGCACTGAAAAGACCCAACAGAGTCTTTTACGGCTGGTGGATAGTGGCCATCAGCCTGATTGTCAGCGCCTTGAAACACGGCACCTTCAACAGGGGCTTCACAATATACGTCCTTCCCATCCAGAACTCCCTGGGAATAGACAGGACGGCTATCTCCCTGGCGGAGACCCTGGGGCGACTGGAGGGAGGGCTTCACGGGCCTTTGGTAGGCTACCTCACCGACCGCTTCGGCGGCGGGCTGCTGATGGCGGCCGGCGGGCTAATATCGGGCCTGGGATTCATCCTCATAGCCTTCACCCATAACTACCTGTACTTCATGCTGGTCTACGTCGGACTCATCTCCCTGGGAGTCCGCGCGGGATATGAGAACGCCTCCATACCGGCGGTGAACCAGTGGTTCCGAAGAAAGAGGAGCCTGGCCATGGCCCTGGTCTCCGCCGGGCAGGGACTGGGGTGTGCGGCCATCCCCCCGCTTCTGGGAGTCATGGTGTTCAGCCTGGGCTTGGGATGGCGCACCTCGGCCCTGGCATCCGGTGTAGCCATACTGGCGATAGTGGTCCCCCTGTCTTTCCTGGTAAGACGGTCTCCCGAGAGCATGGGCCTGCTGCCAGACGGCGTCCGCCCGGAGACCCCACCCTCCTCCGGGTCCCGGGAGCTTGGGGCTGGGGAGGAGCAGGGGCAACGAGATAGGGCCACCTCTCAAGGGTCCGGCCTGGCCACGGTAGGGGCGCCGACAGGCCGGGCATCCGGGGATGCGGATTTCACCACGAAGGAAGCGCTGAGAACCCGCTCATACTGGCTCCTTGTCCTGGCTGTGGGATTGCGCAACTCCGTCCATGCGGGTATGTCCTTCCACCTTGCCCCGCTCATGGTCTGGAGCGGGGCGAGCGAGCCAACCGCGGCGCTATTCGTGGGCCTGATGTGCTTTGGCGTCCTGGTATTCAATCCCTGCGTCGGATGGATGGGGGATAGATGGTCCAAGCAGAGGATAAGCGCAGTCGCCATGCTCTCCGGCATCCTGGCAGTGGTGGTGATGGTGTACAGCACCGGCCATCTGTGGCAGCTGGGCGTTTTCGTCATATTCCTCGCCTTCTCCGAAAGCGCCAATCCCCTTGCCTGGGCCATCCTGGGTGACTTTTTCGGGCGCAGGAGCTTTGCCACCCTGAGAGGTTGGCAACACTTGCCTGACCAGCTGATGTCCATGCTCACCCCGTTGTGGATGGGATGGATATTCGTCCATACTGAGGAGAGCTACTTCTGGGCACTTATCCCCATAGCCGTGATGTACGGCCTGGCCGCACTCTTCTACTGGACCATTCCAAGGCCCAGAATCCCGGCCAGGCTCTTGAGCCCCCAAAGGCAGATAGTAACATAAGCCAAACTATGCACTGTACTGAAGGCAAGGAACATCAAGCGAATCTGACCTGGCGCCTGGTCAGGAATAAACAGGAGGAATCATGGGACGACTAAGGATGCTCGCCTGTTTCGCCCACCCGGACGATGAAGCCTTCCCGGTGGGCGGCATCCTGGCGACCTATGCGGCAAGGGGAGTGGAGGTCCGGCTGGTATGCGCCACCCGGGGCGAAGAAGGGGAAATCAGGCAACCCGGCTCGGCGACTACTGACACCCTGGCGCAGGTGCGTCATGATGAGCTGCGCTGTTCGTGCGAGACCCTGGGCATCCAGGAGCCTATTGTACTGGGCTACAGGGACTCGGGCATGGCCGGGACCGATGCCAACCGCAACCCCAACGCCTTCATCAACGCCGACGCCGACCAGGTCGTGGAGCGTCTGGTGGAGGAGATGCGCCGGTTCCGGCCCCAGGTGGTGCTGACCTTCGGCTCCGACGGTCTCTACGGCCACCCGGACCATATCGCCATTTCCAACCACGCCACCGCCGCCTTTGAGATCGCGGGGGACCCTGAACGCTTCAAGCATCAGGTTGAGGCCGGGCTTGCTCCCCACACTCCGACGAGGTTGTTCTACAGTGTTCGTCCAAAGGGGTTCAGGATGGAGATGGCGTTGAAGCTACGGTGTGCTGGCATAGACACACCCCTCCCCGACGAGGCCCGTCAAGGCGACGGCGTAGACCCGGACCTGGTACACGTGGAAATGGACGTATCAGACAGCATTGAGCGAAAGCTGAATTGCTTGCTATGCCATCGTACCCAGATGAGTTCTGAGCGGCCTTATCACAAGCTGCCTGGTGGCGTGTTGGCCGATGTCATAGGCCGGGAGCACTTTATACGCGGATACCCTCCCGTGCCGTCAAAGGAAAGGATACCCCCGGACTTCTTCTACGGCATACCTGATTAGTTATGGGTTGCCCGTGCCGGTTGCGCCTGACAGACCCAGGGGCTAAAATAACAGCGCTATCTACTGCCATAGCATAGGTCAAAAACTCCCATTCAGGAGGTTACGCCGTGGTAAGTCCCGTAGACCCCAACGAAATCCGTCTCACAGGGGAAAACTCTTTCATACAACTCAGAGTCGCGGACGACGGCCCATTGACTGGCCTTGTCAGCCACTGGCGAATTCTGTTGTCGCCGGGCGGCCCGGGACATGTCCTCTTTATACAGAGCGAGGTAACGGACAACCAGGTGAGAATCTACTCAGATAATATTACATTGGCCCGGTGGTTGCAGGAGGAAATCGAAATCGGAATCAACCCTGTATTTGCCGACCAGACTATACCGGTGTCTGAAGCGACTTTTTCCAGGCATGGAGACATCCGTTCCTTCGCTACCGAGAGGGTCGTATCCCGGGATGCGGATATTTCCATGACCTGGTACGAGTGCGGAGAGCCGTTCGTAATCCGCTTTGCGCCGGGCACTGTCATTGAGGGTCGTCCTCATGGGGTGTACAGCGTTCTAACCCCGGCAGGAAAGGCGCGGCTGGTCGTGAACGGTAGGGAAGCCTCGGGGAAGCCCTTCCCAATGGAGTTGGGCGGCCACACTGGTAGCTCCTGCTCCCTTGCGTGGTCGGAGACATGGGTGAGGCCCCGATAGCCGGCCACCTTCCTCTGAATGTTTTTTTGAATACTCTCAAGGAGGTACGTTATGGTGAGTCCTGTAGACCCCAATGAGGTCCGAATGACGGGGGAGAACTCCTTCATGCGCCTTGGCAACACGGAGGGCGGCCCGCTGACGTCGCGGGTCAGCCACTGGAGGGTCCTGCTGTCTCCCGCGGGGCCGGGGCACGTCCTGTTCATAGAGGGTGAGCTAACCAACAATCAGCCCAGAATCTATGCTGACAATATAGCCCTGGTCCGCTGGTTCCAGGGAGAGATAGAGACCACCACAAGCTTCTCCGACCAGAATATACCAGTCATCGAGGCAGCCTTTTCCAGGCATGGTGACGTCCGGTCTTTCTCTACTGAGAAGGCGGTTTCCAGGGACGAGGAAATTTCCATGACGTGGTACGACCTCGGTGAGCCCTTCGTCATGCACATGGAAGCCGGTTCGCTCCCGGGGCGACCCCACAGTGTGTACACCGTTATGATTCCGGCAAGGAAGGCACAGTTGTCTATAAACGGCAAAGTGGCTTCAGGAAGGCCCTTTCCCCAGGACAGGGGTGGGCAAGAGGGGAGCACATGCTCCCTCGCCTGGTCTGAGTCATGGCTGATGCCCCGCTGACCCCTGCCGGGGGTCAGGCCTAATCACCGCCCTCGTCGAACTGTACCAATATGCCGTCGGGGTCCAGGAAGAACACCGTGCGGGTACGGCCCGAGGCGTCCTTGAATGCGTCCGGCGGGCCGGAGGTTCGAGCGCCTCTGGACAGAAGCTCACGGGTGAGTTCGGCCACGTTGGGCACGGTAAAGGAGATGTGGCTGATGCCAATCTGGTCCAGTTTGATGGCCTCCCCCTCGGGTGGGTCTCCCGGATGTTCCGTCATCACGATTCGTGGAGCAGCATCTCCTTCACCGTAGGATAGGTTCACTATGCGTCGCCGGTTGTGTCTGTTCTTGTACACATGGGGTAGGCCGCCGGTGGTGGTATCTTGGACCCGGTCCGATATTACCCGAAAGCCCAACATGTCCCGGTAAAAGGCTAGAGACCGGTCAACATCCCCGACGCATATAGCTATGTGAGAAATAGCTGACGCTCCCATAGGGTTTCCTCCTTGTTCTTTTATTCTGGTGGGACGCCTCTGGCGTTGTGCAAATGTCCGCACCTGACAGGTGATAAATTGAGAGGCCGCCCATGATTGGGCGGCCTCTGCAGGATTCCCGGCGACTTTAACCCACATATAGATGGATGAATAGATCCAAATCCTCCGGGAACATTCCTCACGGTGGAACTTACCAAAGGGTGGCAGCCAGAGTCAAGTAATCAATTTACCTGAAAAACCCTCTATTTCTCTGAGCGGCCTGCTTTCGGAGGAAGCTGGGTATTTCCAGGTTCTCCGCATCTTCCGGTGAGGCTTCACGTAGAAGTTTCCGCAGGTCCTCGCCCCCTTGTTCCGTGCCGTCCTGAGTCAGGGGGAATGCGGCAGCCACTATAGTCACTTTCAACTCGTCATCCATCTTCTTGTCCTTGGTGGTGCCGAAAATGACGTTGGCTTCGGGGTCTGTCAACTCGTAGATAACCTCGGCGGCCTCATTTACCTCTTTCAGGCTCAGGTTGGGGCCGCTGGTGATGACGAAGAGGACGCGCTTGGCCCCTGCAATTTCGATGTCCAAGAGGGGGCTTTTAACGGCTTGCTTGGCCGCCTCTTTAGCCCTGGCCTCACCCTTGCCCCTGCCTATCGCTAGCCAGGCCTGGCCGGCGTTGGTCAGGATTGTCCTTACGTCGGCGAAGTCTACGTTGATTTCTCCGGGAGTCGTTACTACGTCGGCCATGGACTGGATTCCCTGCTGAAGCACCGAGTCCGCCATCTTCAGGGCGTCTTCCCAGGTATAGGTCTGCTCCGTGTTCCTGTCCATCTGGAGCAAACGGTCGTTGGGAATTACTATCATTGTATCCACGTGGTCCTTCAAGCGAGCAATACCCTCTTCGGCATTCTTGCGCCGTACGGAGGCCTCAAAGCCGAAGGGCTTGCTGACCACTGCAACCGTGAGAGCGCCGGTCTCCTTTGCAATCTGGGCAATCACAGGCACCGCTCCCGTACCAGTACCTCCGCCCATGCCGGTGGCCAGGAAGATCATATCTGCGCCGTCCATAACCTTTTCCAGGGCATCCCGGCTTTCCTCTGCAGCCTGCCGTCCTACGTCGGGATTAGCGCCACCGCCGAGGCCACGAGTAAGGCTCTGGCCAATGGCTACACGGTTCTCCACGTCGCATCGGAAGAGGTGTTGGGCGTCGGTATTGATGGCGTAGTATTCTGCCACGGCCAACTTTTCCTTGAACATGCGCCCTATGGCATTGCTTCCGCCGCCGCCAATACCTAACACCTTTATAACCGGCATCCCGGGCGGCCTTACGCCCTCCGAGTACCTGGGTTCAGACCCGAGGTCCTCCCGACCCCTCGTTTCCTCCTGGAAAATGTTCTCGCTAGATACCATGAGTCCCTCCTTCTCAAATGATGAATATAGATTCCATCCACTTTTGCAAGCTCTTTGCCTTAGTTTAGACAGGGGTCTCCTGAGCCTTTTTCCTGAACATTGAAATCCGTGGCTTGTTCTTCCGAAGCGTCTTGTCGCCGTTTCCGTAGGGCCGTTTCTCTCCCTGATGTTTCATACCCCACAGAAGAGTACCGACACTGGCAGAGTAGGTCGGTTTCATTAGTTCGGAAGGCAGACCGGGGATGTATATTGGGGACGCGATTCTTACCCGAGCGCCTGTCATTTTTTCTGCCATGCCTTGGAGTCCCGGAATCTCCGCAGTGCCTCCCGTTATCACCAGCCCGCCGGGGGGCAACTGCCTCAGCCCGGCGCCTTGCATCCTAACCAGGGCGAACTTGAGGGTCTCGAAGAGACGCTCCCTAATGGGCATACACATGTACCGGCGTAGCGCCGTGCGGGGTGGCTGCCCCTGGAAGCCCGGAATAGGCACCTCTTGGTCCGATGGCACCTCATCAGGTATGGCATGGCCCCACTTGATTTTGAGGTCCTCGGCAGCGTAGGATGGCACCCCCAGCGCTGCGGAAAGGTCTCTAGTGATAAGGTTCCCGCCCACTGGGATTATCGACGTGTACCAGGGGCTTCCGCTCCTGAATATAACCATGTCGGTGGTGCCGCCTCCGATGTCGAGGAGCATCACGCCCATCTCCCGCTCATCCTCGGTCAGGGTTGCCTCGGCAGCCGCCAAGGGCTGGACCACCAGGCTTCTCACAGAAATCTTGCACTCCTCTACCGACCTGACCAGATTCTTCAGGATTGGTGCGTCGCCAAGCAGGACGTGGGAATCTACCCGCACCCTGTCTGCGTACAGACCCACCGGATTCCTCACCTCGGTCAGTCCATCCACTTCGTAGGTCATAGGAATGACGTGCAGCACCTCCTTGCTATCAGCCACGTCCGGATAGGAGGACTGAATCAGGTTTTGCACGTCCTCGGAGGAGATAGCTCCATGACCTGTGGGTTCGTTTAGACTCCCGGTGGTATTAAGACAGGATATATGGTCCCCCGTAACGCTTAGGTATGCCCAAGTAATTCCCTTGCCCAGGTAACGCTGGGCCTCTTCCAGGGACGCCTTGACAGCGTTCTGGGTATCGGATGGGCTGTCAACCCGGCCCTTTTGCACACCCTGAGATGGGACAATGCCTATCCCCAGAACTTTTAATTCGCCTTCCGGCCCAATTCTTGCTATTGTGGTACACACTTTACTAGTGCCAAGATCAATGGCTGTGTAGAATAAGTCTCTGTCCAACTCCCACCTCTCTACAAATAATCACCAAGAGCATTGCGTACACAGAGGGCATTGGGGTGTCGCTCATCATATCTCACATCTCTGCGCTTTCAGGTTGCTCTATGGCATAGGTTAGGCGCTCCGACACTCTCATGCGGGCGCTTCTGCTGCGCGGGTTAATCCGTACTTCTTCCGGCAACGGCTTGACCACCCTTTTCGTTAAGACCTTCAAGGTAGGTGTATGCCCACAGATGCATACGGGCACTCGTGGCGGACACACACATCCCTTGGCCTCGCGGGAAAAGGCCTCCTTGACTATTCGGTCCTCCAGGCTGTGGTAGCTGATTACCACAAGCCTCCCTCCCGGCTTGAGTATGCTCATGGCCTGCTTGAGGCCGGCCCTCAGGTTGTCTAGCTCCGAGTTCACTTCTATGCGCAGCGCCTGAAATGTGCGCGTCGCCGGATGAATTTTGCCGCTCCCTCGACCTCTCCCTGGTCTGGTCCTGCGTCCGACACCGACTCCAGTCACCAGTTCGGCCAATTCAAGGGTCGTTCTCAGCGGCCTTTGCCGTATTATGGCCCTTGCGATAGCCCTGGCTCTGGGCTCCTCACCATAGGACGATATAACCCTGACCAGGTCCTCAAAAGAGTAGTTGTTAACGACATCAGCGGCGGTCAGAGCCTGTTTTGCGCCCGGCGAGGACGTTGTATCCGGGTCAAACCTCATATCCAGGGGGGCATCCCTCTGCAAGCTGAATCCACGCCCTTCGCTTTCCAGCTGAAAAGACGACAGGCCCAGATCCAGCAGTATTCCGTCCGGCTCCAGGCATCCCAGGCTGCGGGCAATCTCTTCCAGCCGGGCGTAGCTGCCTTGGACTAGGGTGAAGGAGGGCCCGTGTCTCTGAAGGCCTTCGGCTCTCTGGGGGTCAAAGACCTGTTCCAGGCGTTGGCGGGCACGTTCGAGGGCCTGAGAGTCCTGATCAATGCCCAGGAGCCAGCCTCCCGGCAGGCACGCTTGGAGGATAGCTTCGCTGTGGCCCCCTTCGCCAACGGTGCAGTCTATGTATACCCCTCCCCGCTGCACCACCAAATACTGGACCGTTTCGCGGAGAAGCACCGGACGGTGTGAGAATCCCTTCGATTGACTTGAGGGAGGCTCTTTCTCCATTGTCGCTTCCCCTCTGCGATTCAGGGCCGCTGGGACATATAGGTGTCGTTCAAGAACCTTTTCCACTTTCGTGTTTCAGTCCCTCTCCTGGAATTAGCCCTCAGAGACACGGGCCGAGGAAAATTTGATGGCTCCCCGGGGATGCAGACACAGGATGTAGCAGACCCTTTGCATGACAGAGACATGTCGTCTGAGTACCCCAAGACGAGAGCCGTTTATCCTGCGGCTAGCCCGTATGAACGCATTACGCTACGGGTTTGCCAAAATTGACGCCAATGGAATTTCTCCAGGCGTATGTGATGCGAACAGGAGGATTACCCCGCACGTCTTACCTCACCACAATCACGAGAGGTCTACCCACTCCCCTCACCACTCAAGGACACCCCACACACTCACCACACCACGAGAGATTGACCTGCCTGCCCTTCCTCACAACATCAAGGTCAATCTATCAAGGCCCCCAAAAAAAATTCAAGTCATATTTTGGTCAATTTTTGATAAATTATAAAATTCGTTTTTCTACTTGACGCGGCAAGGGAGAGGATTGAGGCGAGGATGATGCAGATGCCCTTTCACCCCGTATCAAATACGGGGTGAAAGGGGCCTGCCTTCGGCAGGCGGGAGGTCTGCGAAAGCTGGTATGAGGGGGAGAAGAATTGTACTTCTGCCGGCAGCATAGTGTATTATTTCTCGTGTGTCTGACAAGCTGTACATCGCAGCAGCCTTTCGCAAAAGGAGGTGGTACTCTTGGACGAACTGGTGGCACGAGCCTTGGACATCGCTCGCATCCGGGGTGCCGAGTACGCCGACATTCGAGTGGTCAATACGGACCAGGAGCGTTACGCTGTCAAGAACGGTGTGATGGAGACCTTGAGCATAGACCAGTCCCAGGGATTTGGCGTCCGGGTGCTGGTGGACGGCTCATGGGGATTCGCCTCCAGCCACGATTTTTCCCTTGCTGAGGTAGACCGTGTCACCCTTCTGGCCACGGAAATCGCCAGAGCCTCAGCCCTTGTGCCTCCCGTACCTTCTCTCGGAAAAGGAGGGGTGGTCCTGGGGACGCCGGTGACCAGCCGTGGGACATACATTACACCGATGGAGATTGACCCCTTTACCATTTCCTCGGAGCAAAAGCTCCGGCTTCTCATGGAGGCAGACCAGGCCATGTCCCTGGTCAAGGGTATCAGGACTCGCCAGGGTAGCCTGATTTTCATCAAGGAGAGAAAGACCTTCTGCAACAGCGAAGGCGCACACGTCGAGCAAACGATTTGCGAGGCCGGCGGCGGCATCCAGGCCACTGCCGTGAGCAACAATGAGATACAGCGCCGCTCTTACCCCCAATCCCAGGGCCGACAGCAGGGGTGCGCCGGCTGGGAGTACATCACCAACATGAATCTCATTGGGAACGCCGAAAGGACCGCCACTGAAGCCGTGGCCTTGCTCACCGCCGACCCATGCCCCAGCGACAAGACCACCACGGTAATAATTGGCGGCTCCCAGTTGGGCCTGCAAATCCATGAGTCCTGCGGCCACGCCATAGAGCTTGACCGGGTGATGGGTTCCGAGGCTGCCTATGCAGGGACATCCTTCCTGACCACCGATAAGCTCAATAATTTTCGATACGGCTCCCAGTACGTCAACATCACCGCCGACAGCGTGCGCAACCCCGGGTTGGGCACTTTCGGTTGGGATGACGAAGGGGTGCCGGCAAGCTCAACGCCCATTGTCAAGGATGGCGAGTTCGTCGGGTATCTCATGTCCCGCGAAACTGCGTCCGTGCTGGGGTCAAGCTCCAACGGATGTATGCGTGCCGCGTCATGGAACCGAATTCCCCTGATTCGCATGACTAACGTGAGCCTGGAGCCGGGGACCTGGAAACTGGACGACCTGGTCGCCGATACGGAGAACGGCATCTTCATGGAAACCAACCGCTCATGGTCCATTGACGACAAACGCTACAATTTTCAGTTTGGGACCGAGATGGGCTACGAAATCAAGAATGGCAAGCTGGGGAAAATGCTGCGGAACTGTACCTACACCGGCATTACACCCGAGTTCTGGGGTTCCTGTGACGCCGTGTGTGACCAGGGCCACTGGGAGATGTGGGGAACTCCCAATTGCGGCAAGGGTCAGCCCGGTCAGATAGGACACACGGGGCACGGGGCCGCTCCGGCGCGATTCCGAAACGTGCGGGTGGGGGTGCTGAGATGATTGGACAGGAAAGTTGCGAGGCCATTCTGAAAAAGGCCCTGAGCCTGTCAAAGGCCGATGAGACTGACGTATACTTGAACGTCCAGGACCAGTCACTGACTCGTTACGCCGGCAATTCCATCCATCAGAACGTATCTCATAGCAACGCGCTGCTCCACGTCCGGGCGGTAGTTGGCAAACGGCAGGGCCGGGCTACTACCAACGACCTGAGCGACGACGGCTTGCAAAAGATGGTGGAGCAGGCACGGCAAAGCGCTCTTCTGACGCCTGAGGACTCGGATTTCAACGGTCTTCCTACTCCGGGCACGCCGCAGGTGGTAACAGTTTATGACGAGTCCACCGCCAACTGTAGCCCCAAGGCACGAGCCCAGGTTGTGGGCACTGTCTGCCGCAAAGCCGCTGACCAGGGATTAAATGCGTCGGGCGCCTATCGCACCGGGACTCAGGAGATAGCCGTGATGAGCACCCAGGGGGCACGGGCCTACCATGCCGGGACTTTCGCGGGACTGATTATCACCACTATGAGCGACACCTCGGCAGGATGGGCAAAGGGGGGCTCGTGGCGACTCTCGGATATTGACGTGGAACTGCTGGCCGACGATGCCATAGACAAGGCCGTACGTGGACGCGATCCCCGTGCGGTGGAGCCGGGTACGTATACCGTAGTGCTCGACCCATACGCCGTGGATGACATTCTCGAGAGCATGAGCTTATATGGCATGGGCGCTCAGATTGTTCAGGATGGCCGAAGCTGGATGAACGGAGTCATGGGCCAGAGCGCTATGAGTCCCCTTGTTTCCATCTGGGATGATGGCACCAACCCAGAGGGTTGGCCTGTGCCTTTCGACACCGAAGGCGTACCCCGTCAGGTCGTGGACATTGTGAAGGACGGGGTGGTCGGCAGCCCGGTACATAGCTCTTACACCGCCGGGAAGGAGGGCATAGCGTCCACGGGCCATCAGGCCTACTTCACCGGAGGGCCATTGGCGACCAATCTGTTTATGAGGGAAGGGAAGGATACCCTGAATGGAATGATCGCATCCACCAAACGTGGTTTATACATTACTCGATTCTTCTACACACGCCTGGTACATTCCCAAGGGTGTGTGATGACAGGCATGACCCGTGACGGCGTGTTCCTCATAGAAAATAGCGAGCTAAGCTATCCGGTAAAGAATCTGAGGTTCACCCAGTCCTACTTAGATGCCCTGGCCGGTGTGGAGGCCGTAGGCAAGGACAGGAAGTTAGTGCTAAACGAGTACGGGTTTGCCACCCTGGTGCCCGCTCTCAAGCTGGGAAGCTTTAACTTCACCGGTATTACGGTCTGAGAGAGTGTTCCTAAAGGAATTGACTTGAAACCTCCTCTCCCTCGACGGGAGAGGATTGAGGTGAGGGTGACCCGCCTCGGCGGGCAGGTGCGATGGCTCCCCCTCATCCTAGCCTTCTCCCACTAGGGGAGAAGGGACTTGTTACCCACCTTCTGAGCCGTCCAGCACATCTATTATTCTTGCTCCAGGAACTCCCGTACCCAATCGGTGGCCTTCTCCTTGTCGTAGAGATTGTAGAGGATGACGGCGTTGCGCGTAGAGTCGCCCTGGAAGAAGCGCTCGTATAGCACCTGCCTGGAGCCAAAGGAGCTACAGCACATGTCCCATGCCAGGCGGAACAGCCTCACTCGCTCCTCGGCGGAGGCGGTGTCAGTCTCCAGATAACGCTCTATTTCAGGGGCCAACGGCCCATTGAGGTCAGCCTTTGTGGGAAGGGCCATAAGGCTGCTGGAACCCAGCAGGTGAAGAATCTCCGCCATTCTGGGATACATTCGGATAAAAAGGTTGCGGGCTACCATAAGAGGAAATGGAGACGGGCGCATGACGCCCCAATGGTCCACCTCAGCATCGGCCTCGGCGGTACGCAGACAAGCCCTGGTAACCTCCAGGTTTTCAATGACCTCAGCTATCATCTGCTGCACGTGGGGCAGCTGGCCGGAGCCGATGGTATGGACCATTAGGCTGGCAAGCCCCAATATGAACTCACACTTGACCACGTTCTTGGTCACCACCTGATGCCCGGAATGGGTGTACTGGTTGGTCATCATTGCCATGTTATTGCACCGCTCCACGTCCCCAAGCAGGAAGACCCTCTCCCAGGGTACCAGTACGTTGTCGAAGAAAACTATGGCGTCCATCTCCTCAAAGCGAGAGCCGAGGGGATGGTCGAAGTGGGACCGGCCCAGGTCGAAGCTCTCGCGGCAGAGGAACTTCAGACCGGGCGTGTTGCAGGGTATGGCGAAGGCAAAGGAGTAGCGCTCCGGTGCTCCCCTGGGGAGCCTGTGGGACCTGGCAGGATACACGGCAATTTCGTCGGATAGCGGGCCAAGGGTAGCCAGGACACGGGCACCGTGCACTATGATTCCGGCGTCCGTCTCCTTCGTCAATGACAGGGCTACCTCCGTCTGGTCCTCCAGGGTCGTGGCCAAGGGAGAGCGGCCACGCTGAAGGTTGACCAGGGTGTGGGTGAGGACCAGGTCATGCTCCCGTATGTGCTCGTAGTACCTCTGGATGTTCCCTTTGAATTCCGGCCGGTTCTCGCCGAAGTAGTCCCCGGCTGCCGCCATAGACATCATGCTGACGTTGAGAAAATCGGGGGTACGACCCATTGTGCCGCAACTGGCCTTTGCCCAGTGAGACATCATGACGTGTCGTTGCTCCAGGTCCTGGATTGTCTGGGGAGTGATGAAGGACCTCCCTACCCGGTCCCCTGTTGTGGGAGAGATGTAGGTCATCTCTTCTCGTATAGCGGGGTCGTGCTGCATATCGTAGAGCTTGGCCATGGTGCGCACCCCGTTGCTCAAGGCGGGATGCGCCGTCACGTCCTTCACTCGCTCCCCCCCGATATAGACCTCTGGAGCCAACTCGCGCAGCCCCGCTATGTATTCCTCTCCCGTCCTCGCCGGCATACCTCTCCCTCCACCGTGTTTGTGTTTGCGCGCTTGTGTTTCATAGGGTGCATCTGCCAGGGACAACCCCCCTCCTCTGTATCACTCCATCAGAAGGAGCGTTTTGAACGGCGGCAACTCAATGCTCAACTCACGTCGTCCCCAACGGAGGAGGCCAGCCCCCATAATGTCACTTCTAGGCTCCTACTGCGCATTCAGGGCGGAGCGCCGGTGAGTCCGATGGCATGTTTACGAAGTGCCTTCTTCACTGTCTGTCCCAGGCAGACGCAAAAGGGGAGGGGGAACGGATGAAATGTCCTGAGAAGATGTCGCCCGGGATTGACGCCCTCCACAGGGCGAGCTATGATGTCCGTGCAGCGACCGGTAGTGGGCCGCTCCGCCAGCGGCCCCGCTCCTCAGGAGCCCGGCCGCTCTGTTTTGTTTCACGCTGGGATAAACTCCCGGCCTGGGGCTATTCCCGGCATAGCTCCGTAGAGGTGACGTGGCTTTGCACGGGTTCCTACTGGGAAGGCCAATCGGGATGAAAGGACACACCCATCTCTTCGGCCTTGAAATCAACATCATACAACGGCTGAATGTGTTGCATATACAGGTCGTATAAGGGCTTGAGATTCTCAAGCTCCTCTTGGCCTAGACCCAGCCCGGCCTGCTCCACGAGAGATTTGAACTCATCCAGGGTCGACGGACCCTCACCTGACGCTGCCATAAGCTATTACCCTCCCGGCATTCATCACCCGGAACGCCATTGGACTGTTACCAAGTATACAGGAGGAGTTGGCCACAGGCTAGGGTGAATAGCCATCCCGTCTAGCGGCTCACGAAGGGGATGCGCAGCAACCGTATGAAGAAGGAGGTTATGAGCAGCGCTATACCGACGACCATAACGATGATGGATGGGAGTATAAATCCGCCGATTAGGTCCGCGGCCATGGACGCGAGAACGTCGCTGGCAATATTTATCATTGAAGGCGGAATCGGCGAGCCCGTAGTGTTTACCTGGTCTAACAGGTCATTGAACTGGCCTTCCAACCGGCTATTTGATACCGGGCTGACTATGAGAATGGCCAGACCCGACAGGAGCAGGGTAATGCCGGGCCACCGTAAGCTGGAAGCCAGACGGGGAATATGGACAGCCATCATGAGAAGGATGCCAAGGACCAACACGACGAGGCTAATCCAGACCACTGTCTCTCCCCGGTTTATGACTTCCCGAAAGGCGTCCAAATCGTCCAGGAACTGCTCTTTGTTCTGGTCGGAGTGCTCGGCGGCGATAGCTATTGGGTCAAGGCGCTCCCGGTCATCCAGCTCTTCCCGTAGCTCGTCCAGCGCCTCGTCAACGAGAGGTCCTGTCAGCCCTCGGGCGCTGACCTTCAACGACTCCTTGACCTTACCTTCCCCAAGGAGTCCCTTTATAACGTCCCGCTGCTCGTCCAGCCCACTCAGGGCTTTTTCGGGCATGCCCGCGTCTTTGATGGCCTCAAAGGCATTGTCATAGGCGTCGTCTACAAATTCCCCAACGGAGGCTGCGGTCAGAGAGCCAGAGGCAACCTCCAGTGCTCCCTGGACATCGGCCTCCCGAAGTCGGCTCTTGATTTGCTCGTCCTGGTCATTCAGACCCGTTTTGACTTCATCGGATATGTTCGGGTCTCTGCGTATCTCCTGGAGAGCCAGGTCGTAGGCAGCGACGCGCTGGGAGGGGGATAAGGATTCGATGGAGGGAATACGAGTTGGTAGCTCCCCGTCTGACAGGCTACGGTAGATGCTTCCGATTTCCTCCTCGAAATCCTGTGGGGTGTTTGCCGGGACTTCTTCTAGCTCGGATATAGCTCTGTCTACATGGTCAACGACCAGGGCATCCGGGTCTTCGATAAATGGAACCTGAGTGGGTATTCTCCCCATTTCAAGTGTGCGGTAGAGGTCCTCCAACCCTGTTTCCAATTCCTGGAAGGTGCTCACGGGCACGTCCTCAAGCGCGTCAATGCGCCGGTCCATGTAGCTGAAGATGGCGGGTTTGACGTTAGCCAGAGGAGGGGCAAGCTCGACAAATACTTCGGGGGTGTCGGTCTCCTTGTTCAGATAGTCTATCGCACCTATTACGACCCCTTCGACCTGGTCTCGCAGGTAATAGACAGGCATGATTTCCCGTGCCACGCCGGCTATGTCTTCTTGAGGAATATCAACATTTCCAAGGAGTTCGTCGGTCGTATCATTGAATTCAGGGTCAACGAGTACCTCATCATAAAACCGGTTGTAGACGTCGTTTTCAGCCAGATTGTCATTGTAAAACTTGGCGGAGAGGAAGTTATCTCGGAGGTTGTCAGTAAGAAGGAAGCCAAAGAAAGCGAAGAAGACCACCACCATCAGGATAGCAGTGGCTACCGAACGCAAGATGAAGGGGTATCCAAACACTCTTTCAGTAAACCTATCTCAGCACCAGGGATGCTCCCGATGTTTGCTATGGAGTGTTGGGTATTATATCACGTCGTATACATGCCTCACACCACGACGGCCTTAATATCAGGGCCTTTCGATTATTCCCCCTCATCCTAACCTTCTCCCACCAGGGGAGAAGGGACAATGCCCCCTCTCCCTTGACGGGAGAGGGCTGGGGTGAGGGTGAAAGGACCTGCCAGCCTACGGCAGACCGGGGCATGATGTAGGCTGGAGTATGTCCCATACCTCATTAGACACCCTCTTAAGCAACGCCGGTTATGTCGTACTGTAGCGCGGTGTGGGTGGCACTGGCGCGGGAGCCTGAGCGCTCGGCGAAGGCCATACGCAAGCTGACCACCATGATGTTCTGCCTCTTCTGAATGTCCCGGTCCGTTTCGATGGCAAGCTCCCTACGGAACCCCACACGCCACTGGGAACGGTTGACTATGAGCAGCCGTCCTGTGTTGGTGACGTTGCCGCCGTCGGTTATCTTGCCGTCGGTATCGGCCAGCTTCATCTGCTCAGAGACTATTACCGGAATGCCCTCCACAGCTCCGAGCTGGCCCCGAAGTAGAGTAGCGTTGGGGCCTAGCTTGTCCAGGGTGCGAAAATTGTCAATGGTGAGGGAGCGGATATAGGTGTTCACATCCATGATGTACGCCAACTCCGAGGGTCGCACTCCATACCTCCCCAGCTTGCCCCGTACCTCGTTGAACATATCATCGGTGACGGCAGACCCGTGATTGTTGGCCTGACTTCTGTTGTCTACGATAGGCAGATGCAGCAGCCCATCGAATCCCAGCAACCAATGTCCCTTCCCTGCATCCGTCTTTGCTATGGTGGCTCCGTCGGCGTTGATGTTGTTTGTGGTAGTGGTGTCACCGTTGAGGATAATGTCGTCAATGACCTCTGCCGCATTGCGGACGAGGGACGCCCTCACCTCCTGGGCCATGGCAATCACCGCATCCTCGTCCAGGGTGAGGGACCAGGGGACCTGGCCCACCAGCTCATAGGAGGTCAGTGTCTGCTTGGCCGTAGTCAACGCTGTGCCTGTGACTGCCAGGTTTTCGGTCCCCGGGAACCAGTTGACGTCACCCAGCTGCAGGGGTATCTCGAAGGGGTCCGAGGGCATCTCTATTCTGGAGAAAAGGGGTGCAATCATGGTTTCCAGATTCACGTCCATCCATAGGCTGGACGCCTCCTGAGTGGAGACAAGCTCGTCGCCGGACCCGGAGGTTGTGCTATCCATGGCGGCCTTGAGGTTGGATTGCCACTCCTCCAGCATCCTTGGGTTCAGTCCTAGGGGCTGGCGAATTTGGGCGTTGAGGAGGCTTCTCATGTAGGCAAGGTCCAGCAAATCAAGTCCCTTGTATTTGCCGTAAGGGACCCGGGGCCTGTCCGGGGCGCCGTAGCTCGCCAGTATGGCCTGCTTCTCTCCTTCACGCCACATATTCTGGATACGCCCTACTTGTGCGGCTATGCGCTCCACCTCCTCTCTTATGGGAGGTATGTCGGTGTCGAGCCGGGCATTATAGAACTCCCGAATGCCCGCCACCTCCTTCTTGATAAGTTCCAACTCGTATGCTCCGATGGTCATGGTTCCCTCCTCTACTTAGATTATTGTCTGGCGCTGCGCAAAGCTGCCAGAAGCTCCTCGAAGATGTGGTCCGAGTCCGCGTCCAGGTAGTAGCCCCGAAGTCGTGGCGTGTTGTCCAGGGCTTTCAGTAGAGCACTGGGGTTGGCCGGTACGGGTGCGGCGCTAATCTCCAGAAGCTCCTGCTCGATGAAGTGAATACCCAGCATCTTGCCGCTTGAGGCATCTCGTCTCATGTCGTACTGCAACGGCTTGAAGCCAACCGACACCCCTCTCTGAAACCCCTTCCGGTACAGGGTAGATACTTCCTGGGCGAAGGGTGTGGGAGCGAACTCCATTGTGGCGAGAAGGTTGTGCTCCTCCTTCCATATATCGAGGACCCTGCCAATGGAGGGGCGTGTGTGGTTGTGCGCCCAGAGGAAGACAGGGTTCTGCCTGTAAGCCTCAAGACGCCAGCCCTCCACGGATACAATGTCTCCGTGACGGTCCACCTCGTCTGTGGAGACGACAAAGGTCAGAGCATCTTGAGGCGGTCTCTGGAGCGGCCCATTGGAGGCGACCGGGACGCTCATGTCCGTCCACTTGCGGAGGTGCGGTGCGTCGCTGAGACCCCGTTGGTAGGAATCCAGGGCTTCCACCAGCCTCTCCCTTTCCCAGGTTCGGGTATCCGTCATATACTTCTCCTCCTCTCTTGAAAGCTTCCTAATCCTGCTATTTCCCCGTCGTCACTTCCGCCCTGTGCCGACCTGGTTCTGTGGTGCGGGTTAAAAAACGGGACAGACCTACAGGGGTCTGTCCCGCTGTTGTTACCCTATCCATCCTTTATGTGCATCCGGTCTGTCTGTGCTCAGCCTGCCCCAAGACCGGGTCCCGTAAACAGAATGTACGTTCTATATCTGTGTATGAGGTTAAATGGTCGAGACGTGAAAGTCAATGAGGGGATGTCAGAGGCGAGAGCAAGGAGAAGCTTGACACAGTCCATCTGCAAAGGGTAGGATAGCGCTCAAACCCCCACCTGTCTATCAGATGAACCTGATAGAGTCCACAAGAAGACGGATAAGATTCACAAAATCACTTTATAATATATTTAACGACAAAGGATGATGGGATGGGTGGTAAGATGATAAAGATTCTCGACCCTACGGCGCATCCGGTGGTTAGGGATGCGGGACTGGCTCCTAGAGTGGTGAGTCTTGGCGGGAATACCCTGGGCGTTGTCAGTAACGCCTGGCGCAGCTACGACGTGATGGCGAACCACTTTGAGGAGATTGCCAAGGACAAGTATGAAATCCGGGAGGTCATGAGGACTGTAAACCTCGACTTATCCGGCCCTCTCATCGAAGACAGACTTAATGCCCTTGTGGCAAAGGTGGACGCCGCTATTGTCGGCGTTGGTCATTGAGGCTCCTGCACGACGTGGAGTGTCCACGACGCAATTATGCTGGAGCGGGGAGGGGTCCCCTCGGTGGTCATGGTAACGGGGGAGTTCAAGGAGCTTGCCAGCACCATAGCCCATGCCCAGGGCGAGCCTGGACTGGAGATATTGGTCCTTCCCTCCAATATTGAGGAGCTTTCCGATGAAGAACTGCGCTCCCTTGCCCTGATTACCTTTGAAGAGGCCGCAGGGAAGCTACTGTGGACCAGGAGTAACAGGTGACTAGTCGCAGCCCTCTGCTACGTTCCCAGCAAGTGGACGTGGGAGACTCCCCTGATGCGGCCTTTGACTACGTGACATCCCAGGGTTGGGGCGATGGCCTCCCCATTATTCCACCTACCGAGGACAGGGTGTGGGGTATGATAGAGGGAGCAGGCTTGCCTGAGGACCATGTAGTGGGAGTCCTGACCCCTTCCGGTGGAGAGGCCACAGTCGAGAAGATAGCCGTCAATGGTGTGATGGCGGGCTGTCTCCCCCAGTACATGCCCATTCTAGTCGCCGCCATCGAGGCGGTATGTGAGGAGCAATTCAATCTGGACGGTGTCCAGACTACGACCAATCCCTGTGGCGTAGGAATCATCATCAACGGCCCTATCCGCCATCAGATTAACCTCAACTGTGGCCGCAACTGTCTCGGCGGCGGATGGAGGGCCAATGCAACCATAGGCCGTGCCCTGTCACTGGTCCTGATGAATATTGGCGGCGCACGGCCCGGCGGGGTTGACAAGGCAATTCACGGATTTCCCGGCAAGTACACTTTATGCTTCGGGGAAAATGAGGAGAGCAACCCCTGGGAACCTCTCCACGTGGAAAGGGGATTCCGGCGGGAGGACAGCACAGTTACCGTCAATTCCTTCAACGGGACCCTCAACACAATCACAACAACCTATCAAAACTTTCACGATATGCTGTGGGTTATGGCGCGGGACTTCGGGCAGATGGGAAGCAACAATTTGCATCTTGGCAAGGGCGAACCGGCCATGATTATCACCGGCGGCCACGCCCAACTCGCCCTCAAGGCGGGTATGTCGAAGCCGGACGTAAAGAGGTTCCTCTATGATAAGGGCAGCTTCCCCGTCTCGGAGCTCAGACCGATGACTCGTCGGCAACGCATTGACCCCGTGATCTCCGACGGCATGGTGCATCAGGTCAGGAAACCTGATGATATTATGCTAATCGTGGCCGGCGGGCCGGAGCCTTACCACGCTACCTTCATGCCCACCTTCGGCGATTCCTGGGCAGTGACCAAGCCTGTCCGCATACCTTGACCCCTGGTGACGACTTGTTGGGGTGTCCAACAAGGCATGAGACACGCTCCTGTCTGCCGACAGGCAGGTCCTCTCCCTCGACACGCTTGATGCACATTAAACCAAATAAGGGAAGACCAGGGTGGGACTGATAACCCACCCGTCATTCTGGCGGAAGCCAGAATCCAGGGGGCGGGGATATGGATTCCGGCTCAAGGTTCGCCACGGCGAATCTACCGGAGGTACGACCGGAATTGTAGATGTCAGATAATTCGCTGACAGATTGGTATAAAGGGAAGAAACCAATTTGGAGGCAAAGATGCGAGACAACAGGAATGACGGGTGGTGATCCCCTGTAAGGGTGCGTCTCCATCGGATGGTTGCCTTACCCTTGCCATCAGTGTCAACAGGTCCTAGTTAGCTTGCAAGATGTAATGTGCATCAAGCGTTCGACTTGAGAGGGTGACACTATGGCCCCCTCATCCCTGAATCGAGTTCAGAGCTTGCCCAGTACTCGATACGGGGGCAGGCTCTAACCTTCTCCTACCAGGGAAGAAGGAACTCTTTATACGCCTTCTTGGACTTTTTATGGTGAACGCTCTGGAGACAGGTTTCGACGTATGTGGAGGGAGATGGGGAAACGCCAGTTTGCTCCAGTCGATAGATGAAGCAGCAGACAGTACCTTGTCCGGCGCTACGTTGTGCTTCTGGATGGCAGCCGCACCACGGCGGTCCCCCTAGTGGTGACCTCACCCCGCTGATTCTCTCCCCAAATTTCCAGGTCTACCAGGTGTTCGTCATTCTCCCGTCGTTTGCCGGTGACCCTGCCCTTGCACCAGGTGGTATCCCCAACTACGTTGAACCGGCGTAGCTCAACGTACATCTTCTTCACGAAACCGTGGTCTCCCATCCAGTTGGTTAGCAGGTGTCCCATCCAGCAACAACGCTGGCAGCCGTAGTCATAGGCTCCGGGTAGCCCTGCACTCTCCGCCGCTTCCTGCACGTCGTGTACCCGGATGATGGCCTCCTGGGCGCCCGTCTCCGGGTCTCTGAATCCCCAGGACGGATGACGTTTCATCTCTCTCAGCTGTAGGCCGTGGGACAGCCCCCCTATGCACCCGGCCACAAAAGCCTGGATGTCGCCGTGACTCAGCGGCCCTTTTACCACAGGATTGAGGTCCTCCTCCAACTCCACCTCTTCCCACCAACGGGGGGTGCCGCCTCGCGCTTCCTCGGACAGGACTGCCTCTTCGATGGCCCGTACCTCATCCAGCGTGTACCGGTAGGGCTCGAAGGTATACTTTTGGTGCTCTCTTGCGGCGGTGCGCTCCGCTCTCACCTGCCAACCCCTGCACCGGGCTATCACCTCGCCCCTCTGATTGTAGTAATGGCAAACACTGGACTGAATCAGAATGCGACCGGCGAACTGACTCTCCTTCTCATCAAGGCCTGTGAACTGCTCCTGCACCGAGATACGGTCACCCAGGTAAATGGGCCTGAACCATTCCCAGTCGTTACCTGCGTGGAAACCGTGAACGCCGGGGAGACCTCCCGTGCGACCCGAGCACCAGTAGACGCTGTAGAGGAAGGCCGGAGGAGCGATGATAGTGCCGTAGGCGGTGTGGCGGGCGTATTCTTCGTCCCAGTAGAGGGGATTGGGGTCGCCGATACCCTGACAGAAGTGGCGTATGGCGTCCCGGGAGGCGTACTCGTTGAACAGGCCCACTCCGTACTGACGCGGGCGGTTGTATGTACCGATGCGCTCCCTGAGCCGCTGAATTCCCTCGTCTGTAATCTTTCCGGGTTCCAGGACCATCTGGCCGCCTCCTGCTCGTGGGACTACTTCTTTGAATATACTCCATGATGAGCCTGTCTACTCGCAAGTATACCACTTCCAACACAGTCGGGTACCGGGACACTTTCATGGGTCGGAAGGGGAAGCGCCTGACAAGTCCTTCCCTGTGGTAAAATACGCCGGTAATGAGACTTGTGGAGGGCTTACCTCGCACGTATGGGAGTTGATATGGCGGAAGCGGAGGGCAGGGACTCCTATGACCCGCCTGGGCGGGATGCGGACCTTCTCCCCGAGGATGGGGTCAAGGAGCTTGCCGACCGGTTGACTGAATACATGACCCGGATAGAGTTGGCCGATATACCGGAAGTCCTTGAGCAGGTGCTGGATGATTTCCTGATTCAGTGTGGTGGAATCCCCGACGACCTGGATGACCCGGATGCCTTTGAGCGAATCGTGAACAATCAGCTCGCGGTGACGCTGGCCTTCCATCTGGGCAGGTTGGCAGGTAGGTCTCCACATCTGGTTGAGCGTTTTACTCAAGAGGCTTTTGAAAAGTGGGGGACTTTCCATCTTGATAAGGATACCGAGGTCACCATCGAAGACTTTGACCGGCTGGCCGAGAAGGTCCTCCCCAAGCTCCGCAGATGGAGGTACTACCTGGGAAGGGAGTAGAAGCTCGGCCTATCGGGATTGAATAATCACGTAAAGAGGGAAGTATATGGCGACTCAACAGCACGCTTACGACCTGGTACTGAAGGGCGGTACACTGCTTGACCCCGGCCAGAACATCCACGACCGCATGGACGTGGCCTTCAAGGATGGCAAGGTGGTCGCAGTGGCCGAAAGGATTGACCCCACTCAGGCTGCTCAGTCAGTAGATGTAACCGGCAAGCTGGTGACGCCGGGGCTTATAGACATCCACGGCCATTTCTATCATGGGGGCAATACAAGCGCCACAAACCCCGACGAGACCTGCCTGTCCGCCGGAGTGACCACGGGGGTTGATGCCGGCAGTGCAGGCTGGGCCAACTACATGGCCATGCGCGACTATGTTTTCCCCGCCAAGAGGACCCGCCTTCTGGCCTTTCTCCACATAGGGGCCACCGGACTGCTGTTGAACCCGGTGCTGGGAGGCGAGCTTAGGGACATGCGTCTTGTGGACGCCGACCGCACGGCGGATGCCATCAAGGAAAACCCGGGCTTTCTCATCGGGGTCAAGGTGAGGATGCACGTGGATGCCGTCTCCCATTGGGACGCCCATAACGCCTTGAGAAAGGCCCGTGAAGCCGCCGACAAGTCTGGGGTCAAGCTCATGGTGCATATAAGCGGTACTCCGATACCCCTGCCCGACATCCTGGAACACCTGGGACCGGGAGACATTGCTACCCACATCTTCAATGGCAACCCGGAGGGCATCCTTGATGCCAACGGCAAGGTCAGGCCGGAGGTGAAGGCCGCCGCCGACCGGGGAGTGATATTGGACGTGGCCCATGCCGGGGTCCACTGTGATTTGGACGTGGCCAGGGGAGCATTGCGGCACGACTTTTTCCCTACGACCATCAGCACCGATATACATATTCCCCCGGCGGACAGGGTGGTCTACAAGCAAAATGACCTGGTAAGCCAGTTCCACGCTATGGGGATGCCCCTGGAGGACGCTGTGGCCTCCAGCACCTCACGAGCTTCCAAGGCGATGGGTCTCGATGGCGAGATAGGCTCCCTGGTGCCCGGCATGGCTGGAGATGCTGCGGTCTTCGAGCAGAGGGAGGGGCGCTTTGTCTGGCAGGACATGTCCAACCATACCGCCGAGGGTAAGCTCCGGCTGGATACTTTCCTGACGGTGCGAGACGGGGCCGTGGCATGGCGAGATGGCCGCCTGCTGCGGGTGGGAGAGTGCTAGGGCCGCAAGAGTTCCCAAACCTGGTCCGAAAGGTTGTGGCGACGATGCGTTGTTGTCATATATCCCATCCATTACATTTTCACCACAGTGATTTAACATCCTCGAATCTATTCGACGACACTACCTAGTCCACACCCCAGAGAGCCTTCAGACGTTCAACCGTAAAATCCCACTTGGCACTGCGTGGTTGGGCTACTGTGTTCTGGTTTCCGAAGAAGCCTCGTTCTCTCACGGCATGTTCAAGATCGACGGCCTTTATCCATCTGATGCCGACAAAGTGCTCGCTATGGCCTTCATCCAGAACGTCTGGCGCCTCAACTTCAGCCTCGGCTAGTGGAGTGGGAATGCCGTTCACTTTGACTTTGAATTGATCATAGCGCTCGACGGATGTCAGAACCTCTCCAACACCCACGTACCCCTTCCCAGGCACTGATACCCATACTCGGCTTCCAGGCTGAAGCATTCTAAGCGTTCTCACGTACCAGTCTCCGCCTCCTGCACTTACGAAGCCGTACCTCTTCGCATCGCTCCACCTCCTGTGAAGCCCTTCACCAAAAGAAACGTAATACTCTCCATTCCATTCTCCCTTAGAGATGGCTCGTGGTGATGCTTCAGTGGAAAGCGAAACCGGCTCACTTAGCCAAGTACGGGTCAGGTATAGACGGTCACCATCCTGGAATGCACGGAAGACTACAACGTTGATGTCAACACTGTACTCCTCCTGAAGATAGAGGACTATTCGCTGAGTTGACGGGTCGACGTCTCCGGCTACTATCACTAGTCTATGGGAGGAATTGAGTTCATCCGGAATCGTGTTGAATCTCCTTTGCAGGGCATCGTTAATGCCCTCCGGTGTTTCCATATTGAGGAAGCGACGCTGGTAGTCAATGAAGATATCTGCTATCTCCTCCGAGTTCATGTGGCGAACCCAGGAACCATAATCAAGGGCCTGCGCCACTACTTCCCTAGGCGTTTGACCTCGCTTCAACTCGACTACTATGAGGTTGCCGTCCGCATCAATTGCCAAGAGGTCAATGCGCCCTCCGTAGGAGGTGGCTACTTCTCTACCGATGAGCATGAGGCTGGGGTCAACGATCGAAAGGTCTGTCCCTATGATGTCCTGCAGTCGCTGTTCGTAGTCCATTCCTTCGAGAGAAATGGGATGGGGTTCCTTGTCAATTCGCCAAATCGCTACTTCTATCGACATTTGTTCACTCTCTGTAGGTCAATAACCTTCGGCGGTAGTCCTCGGGTATGCTCTTCATTCGCTGCCAGGAGCGCGAGTCTCGCCGTCGCCCCACGCTGCGGGCAGCCTGGACTATTAGTTCCACTCCTCCGGTGAAGTCATCTACGTGGATATACTCGGCATCTACTCCGCCGTCGGGAGTCGCATTGTGATAATTCCCCAAGGGAAAGGCAATGCCGGTGGTGGAATAGCCGTAGTACCTGAAGGCGCTGGCTTCGCAGGTGCCCCCGCTCATAAGCTGACGCTGTGCCTTGAAATCGGGCTGATGCTCCGACAACTCCTCCCGTGCCTTCAGCAGCACTCCCTCCGCCTCTGCGTCGAACGTGAAGGTGGCATCCCCCACCCGTATCACCGGCCCCTGGCCGATGGCCGCTCCGGGCAGGGTACGGCTGGCCTCCAGCGACACGACGATGGTATCCTTTGGCAGTGTGCCGCCTTCAGCCAGCAGGCGTGCCCCTATGAGGCCAACCTCCTCGGCCCTGGTGAATACTCCGTACACCTCTCCCACATCGTCATCGTCGGCCAACATTCTCAGGGCCGTCAGGATGCTGGCGCACCCGGCCAGGTCGTCCACCGCCCTCATGTGAATCAGTTCACCGTCGAAATGGTAGTCGGGAAGGTCAAATACCACTGCCCTGGGAAACTCCAGGGCGCGGGACTCCGCCAGACGGAGGGATACCATTCGCTGTTCGGGGGAACCACAGGCCCCTGCCGTCTCTCCCGTGAGCCTCTCGCCATCGGGGAGGATGACCTGTACGGGCACGTTTTCGGAGAAGGATGCAGGGGGTACGCCTCCCAGAGCCTGGGCAATTACCAGACCTCCCTCGACCCCGATAGCCTCGAAGCCCGGATGATCCATGTGGGCCATGAATGCGATGGGCGGATTGTTTTCACCTTTCGTTGAAGGCCTCCGGTTGCGGGCAATCAAATTGCCGTAACCGTCCTCCTCGACCGAGAGACCCGTGCCCTGCAGGGACCCTCTGATGCAGTCGGCCACCGCACCTTCCATGAAGGACACGGCGGGACAGCCACCCAACTCTCTCAGAAGGTCCAGGGCAAGGGTCTTGATTTGTTCGCTGGTGTACATCAGATATTTGTCCTCCCTTTCGTCCCCTCCAATTTTACACTACTATGACTAATAGTGGGCGAAAATGGAAGATGTACTGTTAGGGATAAACGGGGGAGTGATATTATACTGTTAAGGAGGTTAACAAGGAGAGACGTGCCCCATGGTGGAAGTAGACGTAAAAGTCCGTGATAGGATTGCCCAACTGAGGGCGGACATTGAGTATCACAACTACCGCTACTATGTGCTGGACGACCCGACCGTCAGCGACGGCGAGTATGACCGTCTCATGCGGGAGTTGCGAGGGCTGGAAGAGGAGCACCCTGAGCTTGTAACGCCCGATTCGCCCACCCAGCGTGTGGGAGCGGCGCCTGCGGAAGGATTCGTTCAGGTGCAACATGCCATGCCCATGCTGAGCCTGGCCAATGCGTTCAATCTCCAGGAGCTTGAAGCGTGGCATAGCCGGGTGGTTAACCTTCTGGAACGCTCCGAATTCGACCTGGTGTGCGAGCTAAAGATAGATGGTCTGGCGGTATCGCTAATCTACGAGGATGGACGGCTGGCACGGGGCGCTACCAGGGGCGATGGATACAGGGGCGAGGACGTGACCCGGAACCTTCGTACCGTGAAGAGCATCCCCCTTACGTTGCTTGGACAGGCCCATTCCATAGGCTCTGGGCAGGCCCCCGGAGTTCTGGAGGTTCGGGGCGAGGTGTACATGTCCAAGGAGAGCTTCAGGGTGCTCAACGAAGAGAGGGCAGCCAGGGGCGAGCCGGTCTACGCCAATCCCCGCAACACGGGCGCCGGCTCCGTGCGACAGCTGGACCCCAAGCTTACGGCTTCCCGGAACCTGGACATCTACATATACAGTCAGGGGCATACCGAGAATGGCTCCATTCCCGGCGACCACTGGGACTCCCTCCAGAAGCTCAAGGAGTTGGGTTTCAGGATAAATCCTCATAACGTACTCTGCCGGACGCTGGATGAGGTGGAAGCGATATACGTCTCCTGGCTTGAGAACCGGCACAGTCTGCCCTACGAGGTAGACGGGTTGGTGGTAAAGGTCAATGACTTCCGGTATCAGGACATTCTGGGCCACGTCGGTCGCGAGCCTCGGTGGGCCATCGCATACAAGTTTCCTGCCGAGCAGGCCACTACCAGATTGCTGGACATTAGCATCAACGTGGGACGGACCGGCAGCCTGAACCCGTCCGCCATACTGGAACCCGTCAACGTCAGTGGCGCAATGGTAAAGATGGCTACCCTTCACAACGAAGAAGACATCCACCGTAAGGACATCCGCATTGGTGACTGGGTGATTGTCGAAAGGGCCGGAGAGGTAATACCTCAGGTAGTGGGACCGGTGACAGCGCGACGCACCGGCGAGGAAAGGGTTTTCCGGATGCCGGAGAAGTGTCCCGAATGCGGCACCGGCGTCGTAAAGCCGGAGGCCGACGCTATGCATCGCTGCCCCAACACCACCTGCCCTGCTCAGTTCTTTGAGCTGTTGAAGCACTTCGTAAGCAAGGGCGCCATGGACATTGACGGCCTGGGAGAGCGTTGGTGCCGGATTCTGATAGATAAAGGGCTGGTCAAGGACGTTGCCGACCTGTACTATCTGACAAAGGAGCAACTCCTGGGTCTGGAGCGTATGGGTGACAAGCTGGCTACCAAAATCATGGACCACGTCGAGATGAGCAAGGGACGCCCCCTCGCCAGGGTCCTATTTGCGTTGGGAGTCCTGCACGTCGGGTCGGAGATAGCCGACTTGCTGGCCTATCGTTACTCCAGCATAGACCGGCTATCCGAGGCTAGCGAGGAGGAGCTTACCGCCATTCCGGGCATCGGCCCTAAAATTGCGGCCAGTATCGTCGAATATTTCAGCGTAGACCTGAACTTGCAGGTCATCGGGAAGCTGCACCAGTCCGGCGTGAGACTCTCTCAGGACGCGGTCTCTGGCGAAGAGTCCGGTCAAGGAGCGGATGGGGCCAAGGAGCTTTCCCTGGACGGTCTTAGCTTTGTTCTCACAGGGACGCTGAGCTCAATGCCCCGCTCCCGTGCAGAGTCCCGAATTAAAGAGTTGGGAGGCTCCGTATCCTCAAACGTAACGAAAAAGTCCTCTTACCTGGTGGTGGGAGAGGAGCCGGGGTCCAAGGTGGGGGCTGCTGAACGGTTGGGCACTCAGTTGCTGAACGAGGAGGAGTTCCTGGAGCTTATAGAATTCTCGCCGGAGACAGAAGGTCTGACCAGCAGCCCATGAAGCTCATAGTTGGCCTGGGAAACCCGGGCGACAGGTACAAAGATAGTCGCCACAACGTTGGCTTCAAGTGCATTGACCACATGGCTCGGGCATGGAGCATAAAAGTAGGCGAGCGACGCCCAAAGGTGGTCTTAGGTAAGGGCGAGGTGGCCCACCCCGATGTTCATGATAGGCTGTCGGTAGTGCTCGCCAAACCCCGTACCTACATGAACAACAGCGGCGAGGGGATAGCCTACCTGCTCACCCGCTTTGCCGTCACGCCCCAGGACATGGTGATAATCTACGACGAGATGGACCTCCCGCCCGGCAAGATTCGCGTCCGTCCCAAGGGCAGTGCCGGAGGACACAATGGCGTCAGGTCCATTATCTCCACACTGTCTACCCAGGACTTCCCACGGGTGCGGGTGGGGATTGGCAAGCCTCCACCAGAGTTGGACGGGATGAGCTACGTTTTGGGTTCCTTCCCTCCAGATGAGAAGCTTGTAATCGAAGAGGCAGTAAGGAACGTGGCCGATGTAGTCCTGTGTCTGATTCAGGAAGGCATTGAGAAAGCCATGAACAGGTATAACTGACCTTCAAATAGGCACTAAGATGATAAAACTCAGGGACCGGGTATCAGGGTCTGGTGCTCCTTGCCTCCGAGAGGCTAGAGCGAAGACATACCTTCTGATGCTTCTAATAGCGGCTGTTGTGGTCGTGGCGGTGGCTTGCCACTCCAGAACACAGTCCACACCACAGCCGTCTCTCGAGAGTGCGGCGGATGCATCCCACGTACCATCGGAAGCTACGCCAAGCCCTTCTGCATACCCCTCGTCCGGCACAGCGGGAGCGGTCGTTACCCCGCCACCGGACACAACCGGGACATCCACCAATCGGCCGACGCCTGCCTTCGGTCCCACTTCTCGTCCTGTATCTCCCCAACCTACGGATGGGGAATTCCCCGAAGCCCCGGACCGGGACCTGTTCGAGTTGGCCCGGTCCCTTCGCAAGGTTGCCGAGCCCATTCCGAGGATAGTTAACCCCACTCCAGTAAGCTACACGGAAGGGCGACGGGACACCTTCTGGCTGACCGACGTCGGGGAAGTACGGGTCTACACCAGCGAGGCCACCCTTCGTCTGGTTAGTCCCCATGCCTACTGGTACGTGGAAGACGGGTTGGACGTATCCCGGAGGGACCTGGAGAGGGCCTCAAGGGTCTTTGAGGATGAGATATATCCCGGGGTCACCGCCGCTTTCGGCACCGAGTGGACACCCGGCGTGGACAACGACCCCCACATCACCATACTGCACGCTCGCCTCAGAGGGCCTGTGGCCGGCTATTTTAGCTCTATAGATGAATATTCTTCCCTGGTACACCAACATAGCAATCAGCGCGAAATGCTTTACATGAATGCCGGCTCCCTCAGAGTAGGCTCCCCGGTATATCTGTCAGTGCTTTCCCATGAGCTACAGCACGCAGTCCACTGGCACGGCGACCCCACCGAGGAGACCTGGGTCAACGAGGGGCTGGCAGAAGTGGCTGTCTCCCTGGTGGAATTCAGACCTTCCAGTCAGGACGCTTTTCTCAGGTCTCCTACCACATCGCTTGTCAACTGGCCCGCCGACTCGCCCACCTCCCTCCACTATGGCGCAGCCTTCCTCTTTTTCCGCTACCTTACCTCTCATTACGCCCCCCCGGGTGCTTTGAAGCTGCTGGTAGAAGAACAATCGGATGGCATCGGGGGCATCAACTCTTACTTGGCCCGCCAGGGCTATGACCTGGACTTCCGTGACATCTTCAGGGACTGGATAATTGCCAACTACCTTGACGAGCCTGGCGGTGGAGTGTACAGCTATCCCCATAACGACGTGCAGGCGGTAGTCACGTCGCGAATTAGGGAGCCTGGTGAGAGGAGTTACTCCATACCCCAGTACTCGGCAGAGTACACCTCAATTGACATAACTAAGGGGGACGTGAAGCTGTACTTCCAGGGGCAGGCGGAGAACTCCCTGTTGCGTCTTTCACCGGACAGTGGAAGTTGCTGGTGGAGCAATCGGGGAGACTCGATAAGCTCATCCCTCAGCCGGATGCTCGACCTCTCCGATACGGACGTGGCGACCCTCAAATTCAGATTATGGTTCGACGTGGAGGAGGACTGGGACTACGGCTATGTTCAAATCTCCTCGGATGGGGGCGTTACCTGGGACATAGTTGAGGCCCCGGGGACCTCCCCGGCAAATCCCGTGGGGAACAGCTTTGGCCCGGGCTATACGGGGGTCAGCGACGGCTGGAGAGACGTGGATGTCAGCCTGACGCCCTATGCCGGTCGGCAGGTACTCCTCCGTTTCCACTACGTTACCGACGACGCAATCAATGGCATGGGGCTTTGCTTCGACGATATATCCGTGCCTGAGATTGGTTTTTTTGATAGCGAGCGGGAAGATGAGGGCTGGAACGCGGAGGGGTTTGTCAGGATAGATAATCGGGTGCCTCAGGACTATGTCGTTCAGGTCGTCGAAGTAGGGGACGAGACAAGGGTGAGAGAGATGGCGCTGGATGAGAACAACGGGGGCGAGATGGTGATTCGGAGGCTGGAGGACCTCGACGACGTCGTGG
The DNA here is from genome assembly GCA_034421095.1 of Dehalococcoidia bacterium. Classification (GTDB taxonomy): domain Bacteria; phylum Chloroflexota; class Dehalococcoidia; order Lucifugimonadales; family JAGWBF01; genus JAGWBG01. Next base: position 59,404 of record DAOUKR010000018.1, on the reverse strand, counting down.
TGGTCGTGGCGGCGCTGGCCCCCAAGACCAACCACGAAGCCAGGTACACCCTCACGCTAGAGCCGGCGGCTCCCTAGTGAACCCCTGAACAGCCTGCTTCATTCCGGTCGTACCTCCGGTAGATTCGCCGTGGCGAACCTTGAGCCGGAATCCAGGAACGGGCGACCAGGAAGTGTCAGCGTGCCCTACAAGCCAAGACTCTGCGCCAGCATCTCCCGAATCTCTCGCACGGACTCCTGCTGCCATGCCGGGAAGCGCTCCTGGTTTCGAGGGCGAGCGGCGGCCCTGAGTCGATGCTCATCAGCGTCGGGCAACTCACTCTGGAGTTGGGCGTTTATCTCGGCCATCTCGCGTTCGGCCAGCTCGGGTCGTTCAATCCAGTGGCAGATATACTGATGGTCTTTGGTGTAGAATACGGCAGTCGGGATTGATGCCCACTTTCCCTCTTTCAGGAACTCGTTCATGATGTCCATGTGGGAGTCGCGGGGAAAGACCCGTACCTCCATATCCGCTGCCTCGGCGATTCTGGCCATCATGGGCATACCCCTGTACACGTCGGGGCACCAGTCCTCGCCGATAATCATCATCTTGGTGGGACCGTTGGGGCTTTGGGAAGCCTTCCTGAAGAACTCGGCATCTTCGGGTTGGAGCTGGAAAGTGTCGTAAAGCTGCTCGAACCAATTCTTATTGACCTTGATTTGTGCAAGGTACTCCTCATAGGTGAACCCACTGGCGTACTTCTCCGGCGTCACCACACTTGTCTCGCGTGCCATGTCTCCTCCCTCTTACCCGACTGGGTGTCCATGTTGTTGAATCTCACCGAGGGAAACCAACGGCCTCGGCTCTATACAAGGCGTCATATCGTAAGGCAGCGCCGCCACCTTTCAGGCGAGCGCTCAACCCACCTCACCCTCGAACCCTATCTCCACCCGGCCGTCGGGGTAGATAATGGTGGGGGCGACGTCGGAGTAGTTCAGGATTTCATCAAGCCACTCCTGTTTCTCATCTACCCGGCGCTCCTCAAAGGCAATACCCTGGCGAGTCCACGACTCCCTCAGCTTATCGCTGGCGCCTCAACTAGCGAGAGTATAGACGATGGGTATGTCCATACCTTACCTTCCTCCTGTGCGTGCTGCGGCATCGATCCTGCCTGAAGGCTACATACAGGTCATGTTAGCATGACCCATCCCCTGTGGCAAGACTTGAAGCGTGGGGCCGACAAGAACGTTCTTACCCAACTATGACGTGGCTTTGGCTTCCTCAATGGCCTCAATAGCCCTCTGCAACTCCCGTTCAGGGTTGCGGAACCAATCGGTGCTCCAGATACGATGCAGTTTCCAGCCAAGACCGCGCAATACCTGCTCTCGCAGCCGGTCTCGATCACGGGCGGAGCGGGGGCTGTGGTAGGTTGCCCCGTCACATTCAATGCCGATGATGTACCGCCCCGGCCGTTCAGGGTCCAGGATTCCGATGTCAATGAATTTGCCACCCGCGGCGACTTCCTGATCTACTGAGTAGCCCCGTTGTTTCAGGCGCGCTGCTACTGCTTGCTGGAAAGGTGAGTCAACGACAAAGTCGCTCTCGTGAGGAACATCCTTCGGCATCACTCCAGTTTCGGCGTAAGCTAGAAATGTTTTCAATGCCCGCACGCCGAAGGCCTGGGAGCGGCCCAAGTCAACATCATCGGAGTGCAGGTTAGTGAATACGTGGCATTGCTGCTTCGCCCGGGTAATTAGAACGTTCAGGCGGCGTTCTCCGCCGTCGCTATTAAGCGGGCCGAAATTCATCGAGACCTGCCCAGTTTCGTCGTGACCATAACCAATGCTGATGAAGATGACGTCGCGCTCATCACCTTGCACGTTCTCCAGGTTCTTGACGAAAAACGGCTCGTCGGGATGCGATGCGAAAAACGCCTCGCGGGAGTCGTCCATCCGTCGGAGCAGTTCCACCTCGTCCTGAATTGCCTCAGCTTGGCGCACTCCGAAGGCAGCCACGCCCAGAGTTAGTTCTGGGGAACGAGTCGCGTGCTCCATGACCGCCTGAGCGACAGCCTCGGCTTCCACACGGTTGACGCCGCTTCTGCCTCGGTCGTACATTGCGTTAGGTAAGTAATGAAGGCGCAGCCCGATGGCTTCCCTGTCGGTGTGCGGACTGGGAAAGACCATCAGTCTGTTGTCATAGAACTCTCGGTTGGATACAGCTATGAGTGACTCATGCCGGCTACGGTAGTGCCAGTGCAGGTGCCGTTCTGGGGCACCTTTGGAGTTGAACAACCCAAGGATACTTTCGATGTCGGCGGTCTCACTCTGGTCGTCGCTGTCATCCGAATGAGCCGCGCGATCAAAGAAACTGGTAGGCGGTAGCTGCCGGCTGTCGCCTACCACCACGGCCTTCTGGGTTCGTAGCAGGGCACCAAAGGCGTCCACCGGCCTCACTTGGCTGGCCTCGTCGAAGATCAAAAGATCGAACTTGACGCTGCCCGGCGCTAGATAAGTTGCTATGGAAAGGGGACTCATCATAAAGACGGGCTTTAGCTCCTGGATAATCTCCCCGGACTGTTGCACCAATTGGCGAATTGGTTTATGCCGGGACCTCTTCGCGATTTCGCGACGCAAGAACCTCAACTGCTCCTGCCACCTCCTCTGGGTCGTCTCGGAATCGGAGTCGTAGGTGCTGACCCGGTTAAGGCGCTGGGGCATGTCGTTCAATTGCGAGGGGCCTTCCATGTGGGTCATAGTGACACGGGTAACATTGTCGAGCTGGGATTGGCGGTCCAGTTCCTTGAACCGCTCGATTCGGCTCTCGTGGACTTGGCTGTCGAAGTCCCGCAGCGTTGGACGCTCTGCGAAGGCGGTTTCCACAACGCTTTCGTACCAGGCGCGCTCAAACCAGCTTGTTAGGGATACTGCGGCGTCAGGGCGTTGCTCGGCAACCATGACTACCGGCCCCAGTCCTTCTGCCGAGGCAGCGTCTGCACCATTGTTGAACCCGATGACATCCTGGATTTCCGGAAGCCTGGCGGCCCATTCATTCAATACGCGGCGCTGTTCAAGGAATGATAAGGTGATTAACCCGCCGGGGTCACCAAATCGCTTCTGCTCGTCCATGTCCAATACCGACAACAATTCTCCGACACAATCCAGGTAACGACTCAAAGCGTGGCTAATTTGGTCAATCTTAGTTGGTATGTTGGTCCAACGTCCTGCGTCCGGCCAGGCTTGTAATACTCTGACGGCATCGAGTGGGACACGGTCATGTACAACTCCGTCCTGCAAGTTAAGCCACCACCGGGTTATGGGCTCAACGGTGGTCCAATCAGTGTTATGGCCTGCCCAGTGGCTGCCCAAGGCTGATGCTGCATCCCGATACTTGCCCCCGGATTGATCAAATCTCAAATTTGCCCGCAACTGCTGTTCTTGGCTAATGGCGTCAATCAGTGCGATTTGATGGTCAACATCTCGGGGAAGTTCGCCGGTCAGCAACGCAGCAAGCTCACTGCGAGCTTGCCGGTAGCTTGAAGAGAATAAACGCCCGAAGAAACTGCGACCCTTAGTGTTCAAGACATGGCGCACTTGGGACAAGTCGGCGTCCCATGCTTGAGGCAGCAGAGAGGATTCGTGTTTAGAGTGCATCTGCTGCCATGCGAGACCTATCTCCATCAGTTCTGCGATTTGTTTGGGGTGGGACTGCCAAAGCTGCGCTGTCAAGTTCAGACCACTAAGGTTCGGTACCTCTGCTACGTGCTTGGCGGTGTTTAGAAGAGTGTCGACTTTGGTGGCATCTACCGGACACTCTAGGTTCAGTTCGCGGGCCAAGGAATCGGACAGGTCGGTCAGGGTTTCCAAAGCGTTGGTCGCGGCCTCAATATTTTCGCGCAGAGATGCCTGCGGAGTGGGCAGAAGATTACGGAGACTGCACCCCAAGAAGGGATGCTGGCGAACGGCCCCAACGCTCTGCAAACGCAGGCGTAAATCCTCCACAACTTCCTTCTTGCGAGTAAAGTCCGCTCCAGTCCAGTTGCTGATACCGTTTACGTGTGGCCACGAGATGGGATTGGGACTCTCGTTAGCTGCCAATCCCGACGTCAGCAGTTTTCCGAAGGCGTCGTTGGGTGTGACGCCACTGGCCCCGACGGGAGTGTTGACGGCAGTAGCATAGTCGTTGAGTTGGTTTCTGGTTCGGAGTAAGTTGCTTAGCGTGTCCTCAATCTCCATGCTGTCAGTAGCCGGACTTTTAAGACCCAGAACTCGTCCCAGTTCAGCGAGAGTCTCGCGCTTGTTAGTCTTGTGGCTATGCAGTTCCAGGCATGTGTCCCCCAAGCCAATGTTGTCCAATCTGCGTTTGACTACTTCTAGAGCGGCCATCTTCTCGGCAACGAACAAAACTCGTTTACCTCGCCCGACGGCCTCGGCGATGATGTTGGTGATGGTCTGGGACTTGCCGGTACCGGGTGGCCCCTGAATGATCATGTTGCGGCCGGCGATGGCGTCGAGAATTGCTAGAGACTGGGAAGAATCGGCATCCAGCACGTGATAGGTGTCTTGAGGTCTGAGGTGGTTGTCCAAGTGAGCATCGTCGGGGATGCTCTGGGCGGGTTCGCTGAATCCGTCGCGATACAGAGCGAGGACAATTTCGTTGTCCTCGATACGCTCTCCCTTCGGCCACGCTGCAACGTCTAGATCTTGGTACATCAGGAGCTTGTTGTAGGCGAAGAACCCCAGAGCGATACTATCGGGGTCTACAATCCACCTTTCAAGCCCGGATTGCCGGACACGTTCCGCCACCAGGTCAAAATAATCGCTGATGCCGATAGTACCCTCAGCCACTTGCTCTATTTCATCTGGTCCGGGAAGGGAAATACCGAAATCTGAGCGGGCTTTTTCGATGAGGGACAGGTTAGTCCCGAGGTCTTCGCCGTTGTACTCCACCCGGAACTGCTCACGGACGCCTTGCCGTTCCAGCCGTACCGGAATGAGGATGAGTGGTGACAGGCGCTCCTGTTCGCTCTGATCAGCCTCGTACCATCGAAGCATCCCTAACGCCAGGAAAAGGGTGTTGACGCCTGTTTCTTCAATGGTAGTATTGGCGAAACGGTAGGTAGTCAGGAGCCGTTTCTGGAGGTTTGCCGACGACTCGCCGGTCTGGAGTCGGCGGTCAGTCTGGTTGGCAGCGAGATATGTGGGAAGGCCGGTCTCCCACGACTCGGTGTCAGAGTCATCATCTTCCTGTCTGGCAAGGAAGGACATTGGTTTTCCATCTGTGACCAACGTCTCGAATACCTGGTCTGAACTCTCGCCCACTATTTCCACGCCACGGGCGCGAAGCGAACGGTAGTTCAGCAGCGGGTTTCGGAAGCTCAAGTCCAGCAGTTCTTTTCGAGATTCCTCGATACTGTCACGAATAGACTTGGATGTCATATCTGTTTACTCGTGCATAGAACTTGGTGCTACCAGTGGTCAACAGCGGAACCGTACTGGATTCAACAGACCGCGGTCAATTCCGTGCCTGTTTCGCATATTGTAGCCAGCCACTATCAGAGCGTCAATGGCCCAGCCAAGCACATACCTCACCCCTGCTGGCCCGCCCCGACCTCGGCTGCCCAGGCCTGGAGACCCCGGCGGAAGGCGAGCATCCCCATGGGCATCACCACCGATTCCATGGCCTCCAGTATCTCCTGGGGGGTTGCGCCGTTCTCCATGGCCACCCTTACGTGGGCCTGGATGTGCTCCACGTCCGCCCTTAGCGCCGCCTCCACAACGATTTGCAGAAGCTCCTTTGTCTTGCGGTCCAGGATGCGCTGCCCGATATAGGTGGCCTCTATAAAGGGGTCGTAGGCCTTTACCCAGTCCAGGTCAGCCTCCACCAGGATTTTGTGCATCTCCAGAATATAGCCCCTGTCCTTGAGAATCTTGTCTATGTATGCCTGCTTCTCTTCGGTAGTCACGGGTCCCCCTTCACTGCGTATTTATTTGCGGGCCTGAGATGGCGGTTACATTCTAATACATATACGGCCTTTGTGGGACTAGGGACAAGGGGCCTTGACCATCGTTGGGAATTTGACTAGACTCAAGGGGATGAGCAGGAAAGCCGCCTTTGTTTATCACGATGCCATGTCGCGCCACGTCCTGAGAGCCGACCATCCCCTCAGGGCCGTGCGCCTGAAGTATACCTACGAGCTTCTGGATGCGTACCATGCTTTCGAGGACGAGAATTCTACCCTGGTAGAGCCTCGCCCGGCGACTGTGGAAGAGATAACCAGCGTGCATGATGCCGAGTATGTGGAGGCGGTGAGGAGCTTCAGCCTTGGCGAGAGAAAGTATGATCCCGCCAGGTTCAGCTTTGGCGCGGGGGGAGACAATCCCATCTACGAGGGCATGTACGAGGCCGCTCTCCTGAGTACGGGGGCGTCCGTCGTGGCTGCGGAGCTTATAGATGGCAACCGTGCGAGCGTGGCCTTCAACATCTCCGGGGGACTCCATCACGCCGCCGCCGGAAACGCCTCGGGCTTCTGCGTGTTCAACGACCCAGCTATAGCCATACGGCAGCTTCTGGACAAAGGACTTAGGGTCGTTTACGTGGACATAGACGCTCACCACGGCGACGGGGTACAGAACGCATTCTACGACAACGACCGCGTGCTGACCATATCCATCCATGAGTCGGGGATGTTCCTCTTTCCTGGAACGGGATTTGTGGAGGAGACAGGCGCTGGTCCGGGGACGGGGTTCTCCGTTAACGTGCCCCTGTACCCCTACACCGACGACGACACCTACCTGTGGGCGTTCCGGGAGATAGTCCCTCCCCTGGTAGCCGCTTTCAAGCCCGACGTACTGGTCACACAGCTGGGTATTGACAGCTACCATAGCGACCCCCTGGCCCACTTGCAGATTTCTTCGCGAGGATTCGGAGAGGCTGTCAGGGAGTTCGCCCGCATGGGGCTGCCCTGGCTGGCTACCGGTGGGGGAGGATACGACCTGGGCGCGGTGGCCCGGTGCTGGACTCTGGCTTATGGGGTAATGCTGGAGAGAGATTGGCCCGACGAGATACCCGTGGAATGTCGGCAGAAATATGGATGGGAACGACTGCTGGACTCGGAAGTGCCGGCAGTCGTTCCAGAGAATGTAAGGCAGGAGGCCCGTAGCTTCGCTGAAAAGAGCGTGGAGTCAGTGAAGCAGCTTATATTCCCGACCCACAGAGCGGGCTAAGCCTCCGGGACATCTTATCTATATCTCCCGGTACTCGCCTTCTACCGTACCTTCGGGCCGGTTGTCGCCTTGCAGTCCTTCTCCCAGGTCATCGGGCGTAGCCCCTGCCTGAGGACCGGCCCCCGTCTGGCTGTACACGGCCTGCCCCAGACTCTGGAGCGCGGCGTTCAGTTCGTTCATACCGGCTTGCATTTGTGCCACGTCGTTCTGCTGTATGGCAGACCGCAGGGCTGCAATCTTGCTTTCAACGTCTTGTTTCAAGTCTGCGGGAGCGTTGTCGCCCACTTCGCTCAGGAGCTTCTCGGCAGTATTGACCAGGGAATCGGCCTGGTTCCGGGTCTCCACCTCGGCGCGCTTCCGCCTGTCCTCCTCGGCGTACTGCTGAGCTTCCTGGACCATCCGCTCAACGTCCTCCTTGGATACTCCTGAGCTGGCCTGTATGACAATCTTTTGCTCTTTACCCGTGCCTTTGTCCTTCGCAGACACGCTGAGTATTCCGTTGGCGTCTATGTCAAAAGTCACCTCGATTTGAGGCACGCCCCTTGGGGCTGGCAATATGCCGTCCAGAATAAACTTCCCCGTGGACCTGTTGTCGGCAGCCATGGGCCGCTCTCCCTGGAGCACGTGAATCTCCACACTGGTCTGGCCGTCGGCGGCAGTGGTGAATACCTCGCTCTTGGACGTGGGGATGGTGGTATTCCGGGGTATCAACGTGGTGAACACGTTGCCCAGGGTCTCCAGTCCCAGGGTGAGGGGCGTAACATCCAGGAGCAGGATGTCTCTCACATCTCCCACCAGCACGCCCGCCTGGATGGCGGCGCCCAGCGCCACGGCCTCATCAGGATTGACGCTCTTGTTGGGCTCTTTGCCGAAGATGTCTTTGACCTTGCTCTGAACGGCCGGCATCCGTGTCATGCCACCTACCAGAATCACCTCATCTATCTGCTGAGGAGCCAGTCCGGCGTCGGCTATGGCCTGGCGGCACGGTTCCTCGGTCTTGTCCAGGAGGTCTGACACCAGCTGTTCCAGCCTGGAGCGGCTCAAAGTCATGACCATGTGCTTGGGGCCGCTGGCATCTGCGGTGATGAACGGAAGGTTAATCTCCGTCTCGAATACGTTGGATAGCTCTATCTTCGCCTTTTCCGCTGCGTCACGCAGCCGCTGCAGAGCCATCCTGTCCTGGCTCAAGTCTATGCCGGACTCCTGCCTGAACTCCTGGAGCATCCAGTCCAGTATTCGGTTGTCGAAGTCGTCGCCACCCAGGAAGGTATCTCCGTTTGTGGACTTGACCTCGAACACACCCTCCCCCATCTGAAGCAGGGATATATCAAAGGTACCGCCGCCCAGGTCAAACACGGCAACCGTGCTGTCCGCCTTCTGCTTGTCCATGCCGTAGGCCAGAGAGGATGCCGTGGGCTCGTTGATAATCCGCAGCACTTCAAGCCCCGCGATTTGTCCGGCGTCCTTGGTGGCCTGACGCTGGGCGTCGCTGAAGTAAGCCGGTACGGTGATAACCGCCTGGTTAATCTTCTCTCCCAGCTTGGCTTCTGCATCCTGCTTTATCTTTTGGAGGACCAGGGCCGAAAGCTGAGGAGGTGCGTAGGCCTTGCTTCCCATGTGCACGTGGGCGTCGCCATTGGTGGCCCGGGTGATTTTGTAGGGCAGGGTCTTGACGGCCCTCTGCACCTCCGCGTCGTCGAACTTCCGCCCCATGAGGCGCTTTACGGAGAATATGGTATTCTCCGGGTTGGTGACTCCCTGTCGTTTGGCTATCTGCCCCACGTAGGTTTCCCCGGACTTGGGGTTGATTGCCGTTACCGAAGGGGTAATCCTCCCACCCTCGGCGTTCTCAAGTACAACCGGTTCGTTGGCCTCTATAACTGCCACGCACGAGTTAGTAGTACCAAGGTCTATTCCTATAACTTTGGGCATCGTTGGACTCCTTTCCTACCTAGGGGATACGTTTATTCTTCGTCAGTCTTGTAAAGATTAGCTTTCAGGTCATACGGGCTTCAAGAGGTCTCGGCCTGCACTTCGGGACCGGAAGCCTCCGGGGCGTCGGCAAGTATCACCAGGGCAGGGCGAATGACCCTGTCATGTAGCTTGTATCCATCCCGGACCACGGTTATTATCTGCCCTTTCCGGTGTTTGTCACTCTCCTGGTAAGCCATAGCCTCATGCTCGAACGGGTCGAACTCTTTGTCCTCGGTCTCTATCCTGGTGACGTTCTCCGACTCCAGGAAAGAATGTAGCTTGCGCTGTATCAGCTTCATTCCTTCCAGCCACGGGCCTTCCGAGCCCGAATCGGCGGCGTGACCAATGGCCATACTGAAGTCGTCCATTATGGGAAGAAGTTTGAGGATGATTCTGGAACTCGTATATTTCTGCTGCTCATCCCGTTCCTCCTCACTGCGACGCTTATAGTTGATGAGGTCCGCTTGGGCCCTTTGCAGCATGTCCTTGAACTGGTCCTTTTCCCGGTTGATTTCTTCAGCCTTGGCCCTCAAGCCATCCAACTGGGCCTCCGGGCTTAAGAACGTACCTGGTTCCATGGAATCCTCCGGTGGCATCTTGCCATCAAGAAGTTGCGTTTCGTCATTACCCTCTTGTTTCATATCGCTCCGTTCCTTTAGGGCACTCGTCAGGAGACCGGCTTGGCTGGGGGCCGATAGCCGGACTCTGGCTGCCTGAACCTCAACTACTCTTGGAGAGGAAGGTTGAGCCTTTCCAAAAGTTGGGTCACTTCTCGCTCGACACTATCGAAGAGTTGCTCCGAATCTTGAATGGCGCTGAGTCGCTGGAGCATATCCAGTATATGGCTGAGCAGGTTCAAGGTGAACTCGACTCCGGCCAGGTTAAGCCCAAGACTTCCTTCCAGATGTTTTATCAGCCTGAGTTTCTGAATGTCTTCCTCGGAGTAAAGCCTGAGCATACCGATGGTCCGAGAAGGACTTACAAGCCCCAGCCTCTCGTATTTTCGGAGAGTCTGAGGGTGCATCTCGAGGAGGCGGGCGGCCACGCTTATCACGTAAACGCCTTTCAGTTCCCTTACGTCCTGCGGTGCCGCCTTGTCGGGCTGAGATGCCTGCCCCCGTCTGCGGGCAAGCTCCAGGCGCTCCGGCCTCATCTTTATCGGTATGGAGCCAGTCTCAAGCACATCTTGGTTTTTTAAGTCGGCCTTTTTCTCCGGCATATTACAACCTTAGTTAAGCCTGTTTATATCTTACCTGTTGACACAACTCATGTCAATATATATAATGTAATTGACTAAAGAGAACAGGTGTTACCTTTGAGGTTAGACTCCGATGATGTTGTTCAAGGCGTGCCCAAAGTGTGGCGGAGACATTATATTCGACAGCGACATATATGGGAAGTACACCAGGTGCCTCCAGTGTGGCTTGATGAAAGACCTGATAGAGGACCAGGACGATACCCGGACCCTGGTGAAGCCTGTGCGTGAGGTGGGTGTGGAAGCGGAGGCAGCCTGAAGGAACATTCCAGCGAAAGGAGATGTCTGCCATGTGGCGCTGCTAGCGCTGTGGGGCTGAGAACGGCCCGTTGTGCAGTGTCTTCTGTAAGGGCTGTGGCAAGAGACGCAATGGGTGGTAGAGGCAAGGTCTCTCCGAGATCGGAACATTGAGATAGAGGTTGTACCGTAGCCGCCGAGAGCACATCCCCACGACGGGGCTTGAATGTGCGCTCGGCGGTATTTTTTTGTTCAGCGTCTAGGTAAGCTCCGGCCAGAACCGCTCCTCTTTCCAGGGGTCGGCGTTGTTATTGTATCCCCGCACCTCCCAAAAGCCGGGCCTGTCTTCCGCCATGAACTCGATTCCATTCAGCCATTTGGCGCTCTTCCATCCGTACCGGCTGGGCACAACCAACCTGAGGGGCCAGCCGTGGTCAGGGTGCAACTCCAGGCCGTCCTGCTTGTGAGCAAGAATAACGTTCTCCTCGGTGGCCACTTCCAGGGGCAGGTTGGTGGTGTAGCCGCCGTAGCAGTGGGCCGTGATGTACTTGGCCTCGGGCTTGACCTTCACCAGCCCCATGAGGTCATTGAACAGGACCCCCTCCCAGGTGTTGTCCAGGGCGCTCCACTGGGTCACACAGTGAAAATCGGCTCCCACGGTGCTCCAGGGCAAGCCCTTGAACTGCTCCCAGTCAAGCTTCAACTCCTGCTCCACCAGGCCAAATATGCGGAAACTCCAGGTCGGCAGGTCAATCTTTTGAGTTGGGCCGTAGGTCAGTACCGGGAACTTCTTGGTCACGAACTGACCGGGAGGCACCTTTTCTCCATACCCCTGATCGGGCGCGCTCTTCACCTGGTCGGGCCTCTTCTTCATCATTGTCCGTGCATACCTCCGGATAGTGTTTGACAGACTCGCTTACTGATACGTGAATAATGGACTAAGCTTGGTGGCTTGCTTATCGTCATTCGGGCGAAAGCCGGAATCCAGGATTCCCTCACTTGGCCGACTCTCCTGAGTCATATTATGCCCCACGGGAAATGGTGTCAAATTATCCTCAGTTTCATGACTCCGTCTCATGCGTACTTCAGACGGCCCGTGTAAGGACAGGGGAGCTTGAATTCAAGGGATTTACAACGACCAGTCGTCGGACAGCTCCGGTGTCGGGAGATGCCTGGTAATCACCTCTACCAGCGCCGCCTGACCGTCCTCGGTGGCCTTTATGGCCCGCCTGAAGGCGGGGACAAGCTCGGCGGGCTGCTCCACCCTTTCCGAGTAGGCCCCCAGACCCCTGGCGACCATGCTGAAGTCGCCGCCCAGGGCCGCCATGCTGAGGGGGGCGGCGTTGGGACGGTCCGCGGTCATCAGGGCGCCTCCCGTGCCCCCGTTGTTGACCACTATAGTGAGGGTGGCAATGCCCATTCGAGCCGCCGTTTCTATCTCCATTCCCGTCATGCCAAAGGAGGCGTCACCGAGAAGATGCACCACCAGGTGGTCTGGACGGCCCAGCTTGGCACCGATGGCAGCGCCCATGGACCATCCCATAGCAGCCATCCCGCCCATGCCGATGTAGTTGCGGGGCCGGGTCGTAACCCAGAAGGGACTCAGATACCCGCGACTGCCCCCGGCGTCATGGACGGCGATGGTCTTGTCAGGGTCGGCGACCTGCATGAGGTCATAGATTACCCGATAGCCGTTGATGGGGGTCGTCTCATCGGTGAAAGTCGGCATCCACTCTCCTAGCCATTTGGACTTGGCCTGCTGAATCTCCGCCACCACCTCTTCCTTGATACCGCCATTGCCCTGCCCCAGTCGGTCCCGGACCGCGTCTATCAGGTCTCGCAACGCCAGCTTGGCGTCCGCCAGTATGGCGACGTCCGCCTGGTATATCTTGTTCAGGTCCGACGGGTCGGCGTTGACGTGAATCAGCTTGACGTGTGGCGGAATGGGACGCCCGTCCGTCGCGTTGGGCATCCTGAAAGAGTTGCCCACGGCGAGCACGGCGTCGGCCTTCCGGTTTATATGAATGGCCTGCCCCGATGCGAACCTGCTTTTGGGGTAGACCCCCAGGCCGAGGGAAAGGGGGTGGTCTTCCGGGAAAATACCCTTTCCCACCAGGGTGCTTGCCACCGGCATGGAGAGGAGTTCAGCCAGCTCCCTCACTTCTTCTGCTGCGTCGGCCGATAGCGCCCCGCCGCCGGCGTTCATAATTGGGAACCTGGCCTGTACCAGGATGTCAGCGGCCCTCTCTATATCTTGCCGGTCCGGCGCAGCCTTCCTTCCCGGCCCTACCGGCTGGTACTGGAGACGCTCATCGGGACCCTCCGCCGACATAATGTCCTGGGGCATCTCCAGGACCACCGGTCCTGGGGAACCTGTCCGCAGGGCTGTGAAGGCACGGCGCATGGTCTCAGGGATTTGCTCGACCCGGTGTATTGTACCCTTCCACTTGACCAGGCTGTCGAATATGGTGGAGGGGACCTCCTGCTGGATTTCCTTGCCCATGCTGCCCAGTGGGTGCTGGCCCATGAGGAGGAGAACGGGAACGTTATCGGCGTAGCAGGCGGCAATACCCGTGAGTGTGTTGGTAGCGCCGGGGCCGGTGCCCGTCATCGCCACCCCCACTTTGCCGGTGGCGCGGGCGTAGCCGTCGGCGATTTCCACTCCCAGTCTTTCATGGCGCGCCGAAAACACCCGGATGGTTTCCGATGCCCTCAACGCCGGCCACAGGGGATTCAGGCCGCCCCCGGAAAACCCGCTGATGTAGCTAACTCCTTCTTTTTCCAGGGCATGGACGATTGCATCACCCCCACGCATGGCGCACCCCCTTCACTGGTTCTAGTCACCTCACCGGATGATGGGATTCTACGTCCACGCCCTGCCTGCGTCAAGGGCAGTACACGAGGGTCAGGTCTTTGAAAAGGCGCTGACCCTCCAAGGGAAGTGCAAGACTATATATTTTCTCACAGTCTGTATCCCGTCATTCCGGCTCAAGGCCGGGATCCCTCCCACCCTGGATTCTGGCTTTCGCCAGAATGACGGAGAACAGGTACCCCTTGCCGGCGTCCAGGTTGCCAGTCCATATTGGGTAACTGGTAGTTTCAACACACCCTAATCTAATGAGGAAGACCCTACTGGGCCGTGACCCCGCCATCTATCACCATCTCGCTGCCGGTGACGAAGGAAGACTCATCCGAGGCCAGATATAGTGCCCCATAGGCGATGTCTTCGGGTCTTCCTATCCGCCCTATGACAGTCCTGCCTATGAAAGCCTCCCGGCGCTCTTCGGTGCCCCACACCTGGTCTCCCATGGGCGTGTCTATGGGACCGGGGTGTATGGAGTTAACCCTAATGCCCTCACTGCCGTACTGGATTGCAGCAGATTTGGTGAACAACCGCACGGCGCCTTTGGAGGAACTGTACGCCGTGCTGGTGTTGCTGCCCACCAGTCCTGCCGTGGAGGATACGTTGATTATGGACCCTCCTCCGGCCTTTCTCATCTCAGGGATCGCGAGCTTTGTCCCGAGAAAGACGCCCTTTGCGTTGACATCCAACACTGCATCCCAATGGTCGGAGCTAGTCTCCTCCACGTTGCCGCCCCGCCAGATTGCCGCATTGTTGACCAGCACGTCGAGTTTGCCGAACCTTGAGACCGCCGTCTCGATAGCGCCTTGCCAGTCCCCTTCGCTGGTCACGTCCAGGTGCACGTAGACAGCATCACCTCCGGCCTCGGATATTTCTGCTGCCACCCTGGTTCCTTCGGTGTCGAGAACGTCGCCTACGACCACCTTGGCCCCTTCGCTGGCGAAGAGCCTGGCTTCGGCCGCACCCTGACCCCTGGCCCCGCCAGTGATAATCGCCACCTTACCTTCCAGTCTCATACGTCGCCTCCCGATTCTGAACTAAACGTTTCCAGCCGATGAAAGGGCGCTAGTGTACCGCTTCCTTGAACCGTCGGATGGCCTCTACGTGTTCCTGGGGGAACTTTAACCCTCCCCTCCTGGTTTCCACGGACAGATGGGTAGCGCCCATCTCCTCCCAGGCTTTCGCTTCCTTTGCCCATTCCTCCTGTCCCTTTCCGGCAACTCCGATGCGGCAGTCCATGCCAATGGACGACGGGTCACGGCCGGCCTCTCTGGCGTAGGCGTGCAAGCGAGCAATGGCCTCACGCCCGGCCTCGTCGGGAGTGAGCCTTGGGTAGGCGAACCAGCCGTCGGCAAGACGGGCGATTCTCCTGAGCACGCGTTCGGGAGGGGCATAGCTCTGATTGCTGCCGGTCCCTATCCATATAGGAATAGGGCGCTGAATGGGCATGGGGTTCAAGCCGGCATGGGTGATTTGGTGCCATCGGCCCTGGAAACTGACCACGTCTTGGGTCCATAGGGCGCGAAGGACCTCAATCTGCTCCTCGCATCGTATTCCCCTGGTATGGAAGTCCTGTCCGAGGGCTTCATACTCCACCGGGTTCCAACCCACGCCTACCCCCAGCCTCAGCCTGCCTCCGCTGAGGACATCCACCTCTGCGGCCTGTTTTGCGACCAGGGCCGTTTGCCTCTGGGGAAGAATCAAAATTCCCGTCACCAGTTCCAGGCTCCGTGTGATTCCGGCCATGTAGGCCATGAGGGTGAAGGGCTCGTGGACCAGGCTCCGGTGGGTGTAGATGGGGGCTACGTCGTCAATCCAGCGGTGGAACTGGGAGTCTCCGCCCAGAACGTGGTCGGCAATGAAGACGTGGTCGTAACCCAGGCCCTCCACAGCCTGGATGTATTCACGGACCGCTCCCGAATCGGCCGTTACCTCTGCCTGCGGGAAAACTACCCCTACCCGCATTGGGACCCTCCTGAGAGTGCATAACCGCTTGTCGAAGGAAGTATCCTATCAATCAGGACTACAGTCAATATGTTATGTGGAGCCTCAATCCCAGGGAGAGGGATGCTCTGAGACACCAAAACTCGCCAAATCTTGCGATGGTACTGTTTGGGTTGATATTAACCTGATATGATATGTTATTGCAGCCTTGGAATCATGAGAGGGGCCACAGGAGGAGGTAAAATTGCCAAACGACGTAACCAGGCCATCTGTTGCTATGTACGATGTCGTATCGTCCAATGGGGCTAACGGGAAGAAGGATGCTCTACCGGGCCTAGTTACCGAAGCTGGCAGTGCCGAAAGGCTGGAATCCCTACAGAACATAAATGTCGGGACGCAGTCCATAGATAAATATAGGCGTATATTAGGCGAGGAGAAGATTGAGGAACTGGAATCTGTAGCGTCCGGTCTGAGGGGCGCCCGAGTGCTTCACGTCAACTCCACGGCCTACGGGGGAGGGGTCGCTGAGATTCTACGCTCTCATATATCCCTTCTTCGCGACCTGGGCATTGACGCGGAGTGGGCAGTAATCCGAGGCGACGACCCCTTCTTCAACGTCACCAAGGGATTTCATAACGCCCTTCAAGGGGGGCAATATAACTTGAGGGCCAAGGCCAAGGAGATATACCTGGCGAATAACTCCCGCAACGCCCGGCTTCTCAACAGCAAAGATTACGACTACATAGTTGTCCACGACCCTCAACCCGCAGCAATACGGGCACTGTGCGGCACGGACAGGGCTAAATGGGTCTGGCGCTGCCATATAGACACTTCAAACCCTAACCCCAAGGTGTGGAATTTCCTGAAGCCCTACGTCGAAGCCTACGACGCTACCGTGTATACCATGGACCAGTATGTCTCCCCTGACTTGCCCAAAGAGAAGGTCTTTCTCATACCGCCCGCTATAGACCCCTTGAGTCCCAAGAATATCCCGCTGTCCAGAGAGCTTTGCGAAAGAATAATTACTTGGGTGGGGATAGACATCAAGCGCCCGCTAATCACCCAAGTATCCCGTTTTGACCCTTGGAAAGACCCTCTGGGGCTGATTGAGGTCTATCGAATTGTCAGGAAGCACGTCCCCGGTCTTCAGCTGGCTCTCTTGGGCCATCTGGCTATGGATGACCCTCAAGGACTGGAGACCTATGAGCAGGTCCTGAAGGCCATCGGGGACGATCCAGATATTCACACCTTTACCAACTTCACTGCGGCAAGCAGCATCGAAGTAAACGCTTTCCAGAGTTATTCCGATGTCGTCGTACAGAAGTCCATAAGGGAGGGCTTCGGACTCGTGGTCTCGGAGGCACTGTGGAAGGGCACACCAGTGGTGGCTGGTCGTGCGGGTGGAATTCCCCTCCAGCTGGAAGACGGTAAGGGAGGGTTTTTGATTGACAGTGTCGAGGAGTGTGCCGAGAAGGTCATCTACTTGCTTCAGCATCCGTCCATCGCCAGAGGCATGGGTCGGAAGGGGCGCCGGCACATCCGGTCCAATTACCTTACACCCCGGTTGTTGCTGGATGAACTCACCCTGCTACGCTCTCTGAATTAGCCCTGACCCTAAAGGCTGCCGAGCTTGCCCCCAGGCGTCTGCAGGGGTATAATAGGGTTATCCTTTCGCTGTATATCGGAGATGTGAGTCCTGATTGATTTCGGGTATACAGCACATCCTGATTATTTGAGTCAGGAGGTACAATTAACATTATGCTATTAGGTGAACCGAAGCCGGAAGTCAGTGCGGTAGTTGAGAACTATCTTCAAGCTATCTATAAGCTCAAAGAGCGTGATGAGCGCGTGTTCCCAACCCGGCTGGCCGAGGTCATGGACGTGTCCATTGCCACTGTGGTAGGCACTCTGAAGAGACTGAGCAAGCAAGAAATGGTTGAGGTGGGCAAGGACAAGGAGGTCAACTTTACCGACAGAGGCAGAGAGTTGGGGGAGGCGGTCGTGAGACGCCATCGCCTGGCGGAGCGTATGCTCACCGAGCTTCTGGGTGTAGACTGGTACAGGGCCCACGGGGAAGCCCATCGGCTGGAGCACGCCATTTCCCCTTACGTTGAGACCAAACTGGCAGAAGCCCTGGGCTATCCCAAGACCAATCCTTTCGGGATGCCCATACCGGGCTATTGCGATGGCCTGAACCAACCGCCCATGAAATCCCTTACCCAGACCCAACCTGGGGAGTCTACCATGGTAGAGAGAGTTCCCGAGGAAGACCGCCTCTTGCTGAAGTTCTTCGACGAGAGCGGTCTCCGGCCTGGCGTACAGTTGAAGATTAAGGAGCTAGCTCACTACAAAGGGACCATCACTCTCCTCTTGGAGGAGGAAGAGGTGGTGCTGGGCATGGACGTAGCTGAGAAAGTCCTGGTTCGCGCTAACTGACGAAGGTTCGGACTACTCTTCAAGGAATGACCTGAGTGCGCTAAGAAAACCGGCCGGGTTATCTCCGGCCACTAGGTGGCCCGCTCCCGGCACTGTGGCAGCGCTGCTTTGGGGTATGAGCCGGAGCATTCTCTCCATCACCTCAGAGGAGAAAATATCGCTCTCGCTGCCCCTGACGATTAGCGTAGGACATCTGATACTCGCCACACACTCCCAAAGCTTTTCGGCATCCCAGTTTGACGGCCTGTAGCCCGGAGTACGCAGCACCTTGTCATACTTCCACGTCCACTTGCCGTCGGGATTTTCCCGTATGCTGTATTTCAGGGCACCGAGCACCTGCTCTCTCGAACGTCCGGTGTACTCCTGTATCCGGCTAGCAAACTCCTGATATGAGTCAAGATTGTCGGGCAGCTCGCGAAATTGGCGTATGCGAGATTCTCCCCTTCCTCCCATTTCAGGTCCTGAGTCTACAATTACCAGGGATTTTACCTTCTCGGGGTGTCGTGAAGTGTAGACGTAGGCGTTCCTGCCGCCCATGGAATGGCCCACAAGGATGAAATGCTCCAGTCCCAGGGCTTCCACGAAGCCGTCGAGGTCGCTCTGGTGCGCATCCGGAGAATAGTTGCCGTCGGGTGCCCATTGGCTGTCGCCGTGCCCTCGTGCATCCAGGACAAGCGTATGGTAATCCCCGCAAATGGACAGTGAAATGAAGTCCCAGCTGTGGCTTTGTTGCAGGGCACCATGCAGGAACAGGATAGGCGGTCGGCCCTCCGTTCCCCAGTCCAGGTAGTGGAGATAAAGGCCATTGGCGACTGCCACCCTTTTGTCCCGTGGCTCCACCTCCCGGTCGAAAGGCACCCCCATATCTCGGGCAGCCTGAAAAAGGGAGAGACCCTCTTTCTCAAGAGTCATCTTTTGTCTCCTCGCCAGCCATCAGCATGACTATGAAAAAATATAGCATTATCGGCGTTTGCTCTGTGCGCCTTTGATATTAGCACATTCCCTGGCCCTTCGCATCGGGCCTCTTATCCTTGACTTGAATTGCCGGGAGACTTAGAATTACACCGATTTAGTCATATATCGTGTAGAGGGAAACAAGATGCCCCCACAACCCCATTCCTGACATGGGTTGTGGGGTACATAAGGTGGTGAGCATCGTTGAAGGAACGAGGTACCAAGCGTAAAGTCGAGAGGCTTGTGTCTGCGGGTGGAGTGGTCTACAGGGTTGAGGGCGATAAGATAGAAGCCGTATTGTGCGGCCGTAGAGACCCTCCACGGTGGAGCCTTCCAAAGGGGACCCCCGAAGAAACAGAGAGCCTGGAGGAAACGGCGCTGCGGGAGGTAAGGGAGGAAACAGGCCTTGAAGTCGCCATAGAAGCCCCCATAGGGAACATAAATTACTGGTTTGTTTCCCCCCATGACCGGACCCACTGCAATAAAACTGTTCATTTCTATCTGATGGCCCACAAAGGTGGCTGCACGGAACTGCACGACCCCGAGTTCGATGAGGTCCACTGGTTTTCTTCCGAGGATGCCCTGAAGAGCATCACCTACGTGAATGAAGCCAAAGTCCTGGAAAAAGCCCTGGCCATGATTAGAGACAGGCCTCTGACCTGAAATCTTGACGTGATAATCCCACCTGATACCGGGAGGGTATGAAGTGGAGCTTGTAGGAGGAAAGGTCATACTCAGGGACAAGTTGCCTGATGATGCACAGATGGACTATCTCTGGCGGTGTGACGAAGAGATTGCCAGACTGGACGCCAGTTATCCCCTGAAGATGAAGTTCGAGGACTTCTTCAGGCTATTCAGAGACCAGCTTCGGTATCCCACTCCGGCCTCGGGACGCTTTGGTATAGATACCCAGACCGGCAAGTATATAGGGAACTGCATGTACTATGACATGGATACAGTGAACAAACAGGCCGAAGTTGGCATTGTGATAGGAGACAAGGACTACTGGAGCCGCGGGTATGGCTACGATGCTCTGGTCACCATGCTCGACCACCTTTTCTCCAACACTTCAATGGAGCGGCTGTACCTGCACACCCTGGAGTGGAACAAGCGTGCCCAGCGTGCCTTCGAGAAGTGCGGATTTGCCCCGGTCACCCAGGTGCGCCGCAATGGCCTGGACTTCATATTGATGGAAATCAGAAAAGACGGGTGGCTTCGGACCCGGGATGATAAGCTATCTGCTCGGGATTCTGCCGCCCAGCGAGATGAAGACGAACAACCCACCTCCCCATAGTCCGGCGCATGCCCACAGACCCTAGTCCACTTTCTCCAGACGGGCGAAGCTCAACAGAAGTCGCTTCACGCCTGCCCCTCCCGTAAACGCCACGGTGACCTCATAGTCGTCGCTGGAAGGTACGCAACTCACCACCATGCCCTCGCCAAAGGTGTTATGCCGCACCTTATCCCCGGTCTGCAGGGAAGGCAAAACTGGCCCTGTCTTGGGTTCGGCGATGGAGACCGATGGCTCCCAGGTTCCATAGGGAGACTTCGGTGGTGCATCCAGGGCCGTAGCCGAGATGATGAGATGCCTCGGTATCTCGTAGAGGAAGCGGGAAGCGCCGCCCGCTCCACCGCTGCCAATGAAGCCCCTGCGAAAAGCCCTCAATAGATACAAACGCTCCCTGGACCTGGTCATGCCCACGTAGCACAGCCTCCGCTCTTCTTCTATTTCTTCTGGGCTGTCGAGGGAGCGTGCGTGGGGCAGCAGACCGTCCTCCATGCCTACCATGAACACCACCGGGAACTCCAGACCCTTGGCCTGGTGCAGGGTTATGAGGGTTATGGCATCGGGGCTTTCTTCATAGTTGTCCACGTCGGCTACCAGGGCAAGGCGCTCCAGCAGGTCGGCGAGGCCGGTGGGTGGCTCCATAAGACGGAATTCCTGGGCCGTATTCCGCAGCTCCATGATGTTCTCCCAGCGTTCCTCCGCTCTCTCCACACGCTCGAAGAGATACTGCCGGTATCCGGTCCGCTCCAGCACCTCGTCAATTAGCTCCACCACGTCCAGCCTCTTGCTACTGTCCACGAGATTCCTGATAAGCCCGGCGAACTCGGCTATGGGCCTTGCCGCTCTGGGTGACATGGGATGCCCCGTAACGTCTCCCCCGGCCAGGTTCTCGATTGCGGTGAATAGGGGGATGTCCTGGCTTCTGGCCCACCTGGTAAGCTCGTCCACCGAGCGCTGGCCGATTCCCCGCAGGGGTACGTTGATGACCCTGGTGAGGCTAACCTCGTCCAAGGGGTTGTTTATCAGACGCAGGTAGGCCATCACGTCCTTCACCTCCCGGCGCTGGTAGAACCGGACTCCGCCCACCAGTTTGTACTTCATCCCGTATCTGAGACAGGCTTCCTCCAGGGACCTGGACTGCGCATTTACTCGGTACATCACGGCGCAGTCGCCGGGGCTCAGGGACTCGTCGGCGGTGAGGCGGCCAATCTCCCGTATTACGAACTGGGCCTCCTCCTCCTCGTTGTAGACCTCGTGCACCACTACCGGGTGACCCTGCTCCTTGCTGGTCCACAGGTCCTTGGCAAGGCGCATCCGGTTGGTGGAGATGAGGTGCTTGGCAGCTTCCAGGATTGTGCCGGTGGAGCGATAGTTCTCCTCCAGGGCGATCACTCTGGCCTCGGGGTAGTCATTCTGGAAGCTGAGGATGTTTCGGATGTCGGCGTGACGCCAACCATATATGGACTGGTCGGCATCACCGACCACGCAGATATTCTTGTACCCCTCCGCAAGCAGCTTTGCCAGGGTGTACTGGGCAACGTTGGTATCCTGGAACTCGTCTATCAGGATATGCAGGTAACGGCGCTGGTACTTTGTGAGCACTTCAGGGTTATTGCGGAGGAGGTGTACCGCCTTCAGCAGCAGGTCATCGAAGTCCACGGCGTTGTTTCTGGCAAGGTGCTCCTCATACCTCTGGTACACCTTTGCCGCCTGCTCCTCGAAGTAACCCTGGGGGTTGAGGGACAAGCTCTGAGAGCTTATAAGAAGGCTCTTGGCCCTGGAGATAACTCCGTGGATGGCGCGGGGAGGGTAGCGCTTGGGGTCCAAATCGGCATCCTCCATAGCCTGCTTCAGAAGGCCCATCTGGTCTTCGTCGTCGTAGATGCTGAAATTGGAGTCCAGGCCTACATGACGCCCGTCGCGACGCAGGAGGCCCGCGCAGAACCCGTGAAAGGTGCCAACGGAGAGTTGGTCCACCCTGGTGCCCACCAGGCGTTGAAGGCGGTCTTTCATCTCCCTGGCGGCCTTGTTGGTGAAGGTAACTGCCAGGATTCGGTAGGGGCTGATGCCGCACACCCGGATTAGATAGGCCACACGGTGGGAGATTACGCGAGTCTTGCCGCTGCCAGGCCCAGCAACAATCAGCAGGGGGCCGTCTATGGCCTCCACGGCCTCCCGCTGCGCCGGATTAAGCCCCTCAAGAATTTCTGTGTCCGTAGTCATATCGCGGGTATTATATCATGCACCCTGCCTGTGTATCTAAGTATGTTAAAATATGGTAAATCACCCAATTTTCGGATGAGGTACGTCATGGACGGGCAAGCAGACTTGAAACTCTCGGTTCAGAACTTCGGTCCCATTAAAGAGGGTGAGTTCGAGCTAAAGCCCCTGACCATCTTCATAGGTCCCAACAACAGTGGCAAGTCCTACATGGCAACCCTGGTCTATGTCCTGTGTCAAGCCATCTCTCAAATGAGGAAGCTCAATGAACGAGGATACTGGGACGGAAGCGAATTTTGGGAAGATAGTGAACTAATCCACAGTGTAGATGCTTTTGAAGAGTTCGTAGAGCGGTTTCAATCTATCTCCCTCCAAAGGGAAGTAGAAAAAAGGGATGTAACTTGGGAAGAAATGCCTGCGAATTTTAGGAAGATATTTAGCGATGCACTTGAGGAAGTTTTTGACAGCCTACGTACAGCCCTGGATGAGGAAATTACCGACTACTTTGGCTGTAGGGATATCAATGAACTAATCAGGCAAACGAGCGGTGAGAAAACGCCTCTTATCGTCCATTTGAACAGGAAGGATGACCGGCCGGCTTTGTTGACCTATAGACTGGATTCCACTGGCAAAGCGAGTAGCTTGGATTGCTCGATACCTGACATAAGTTCTTGGGCAGTGCCGGATATTGGTAAGGAGGAGGCGGAAGCCGAGAATGTGGACTATATTTTTAAGGCAGTCGTAGAAGATACTTGGGACAGTATTGTAACAGCCAATGGGTTCTCTATGCGGAAGACATATTATCTGCCGGGGGCGCGGTCCGGGGTTCTCCAGGGATGGCAACTCTTTGCTTCACTGGCTATACAATCAATGCGCCGAAGTATAGGCATACGAAGGATGGAGACACCTGCTTTTACTGGAGTGGCTGCTGACTTTCTTCAAGTTCTCTTGGAAAGCCAGTTTCAACGACAGAGACGTGGGGAATTTGAGCCTATAGTCTCTGCCCTGGAAATTCTTGAAGACGAAGTGCTCCGAGGAAGGGTATTCATTCGTGACATGAGAAGTGGGCCTCCCATAATCATCTACAACTCAGGCAATGTCCGGCTGCCTCTTCAGAGAGCATCCTCAATGATAGGAGAGCTTGCCCCACTTGACCTATGGATTAAAAACTTCTTGCAGCCCGGAGACCTGCTAGTCATAGACGAGCCGGAAGCTCACCAGCACCCGGAGAACCAGAGGAAAATAGCTCAGGTGATGGTTAGGCTGGCGCGGGCAGGGGTGAAAGTCCTGTGCACCACCCATAGCTCTATGATTCTCCACCAAACAAGCAATCACTTGCTGGCTACCGAAGCGAGCGCCAAGGTTCGGGAGGAATTGGGCTTTACCGAAGACGACCTTCTGAAGCCCGATGAAGTTGGCGTGTATCTCTTCGATAATAGCGTCGGTGACGGTACCACCATAAGCGCCGTTCCCATAGAGCCTGGATTCGGCATATCCGAGGAAGAGTTCGTCCGGGTATCCGAGGCCATAGGAGACGAGACCTTCCGCCTCTCCATGTCCCTGCCGGACGTTGAAGAGAGGTCCGGCTAGGAGCCTCCTATGCAACCTCTCGTGGAGTTACGGGCCTTGCACGGTTCTTGTAGCCCTTCTTGCATCACGAGCAGGTGTAGGGCGGAAGGCATCGCGTTGAGGCTGCCTGAGCAGGGGGCCTTGTGTATCAGTTGTGACGATTGCACATGCTTCCTCAAAGGAGAAGGGGAAAGAAAGCCGGATTTCATTGTGCTCTATTGCCCTAGTGAGGCACCAAGCTCACTCTGGTTCATCATCGAGATGAAGGGGAGGGTTTCTGATGCAGGTCGAGTTGTCAGCCAGATACAGGCCGGGGCTGTCGTGGTGCAGACGAGTCCATGCTTCAGGGTAACGGGGCAATCCCGCATATTGGTTCCCATTGTTGTTCATGGTAGAAGTGTGCGGGATTCGGATTTCTCTCGGAAGAGGATCAACTTCTTTGGCAGGCGCTTCGAGATATTCTTTAAGCGCTCAGGCGATGGCCTGTTATAGGCACTCCTTTCCCCATCTGAGGAGGCATTTACAAAATGCCCCCGCTTATGGTAAAAAATCGTGAGTAACCCCTTATCCCTCCTCCCCGTTGTGGTGTGAAGTGAGGGTCAAAAGGAAGGTAGGTACGTCTATGGTCGAGAACGCCGGAAACATCGAAGCGTTATTGCAGGAGGAGCGAAGGTTTCCCCCTCCTGAGGGATTTGCTGAGCAGGCCAACGTCAGGGACCCGGGCGTATACGAGGAGGCCGGTAAGGACTTCGAGGGTTTCTGGGCCAGGTACGCAGAGGAGCTTCACTGGTTCAAGAAATGGGACAAGGTGCTGGACTGGGACCCGCCCTTTGCCAGGTGGTTCGAAGGTGGAAAGATAAACGTGTCCTACAACTGCCTGGACCGTCACGTGAACTCCCCGCGCCGCAACAAGGCGGCCATCGTGTGGGAGGGCGAGCCGGGCGATTGGAAGGTCTACACTTACTGGGACCTTCACAGGGAAGTGTGCAGGTTCGCCAACGGCCTCAAGAGCCTGGGTGTCAAGAAGGGCGACAGGGTCACCATCTACCTGCCGATGGTGCCGGAGCTTCCCATCGCCATGCTGGCCTGTGCCCGCATCGGCGCTCCCCATAGCGTGGTGTTCGGCGGGTTCAGTTCCGAGTCCTTGAGGGACCGCATCAACGACTCGGAAGCCAAGGTGCTCATAACCTCCGACGGGGGCTATCGCAGGGGTAACGTCATACCCCTGAAGAGAAATGCCGACGCATCCCTGGATGGAGCGCCAAGCGTGGAGAAGATGATTGTGGTACGCCGTACCGGTACAGCCGACGACCAGATGAAGCCGGACCGGGATGTTTGGTGGCACGACTTGGTTGAAGGACAGTCTCAGAAGTGCGAGGCCGAGCCGATGGACAGCGAGGACCTTCTGTATATCCTCTATACCAGCGGCACCACCGGCAAGCCCAAGGGCATAGTTCATACAACCGCCGGTTACCTTCTGGGCACCTACGCCACCACCAAGTGGGTATTCGACCTCAAAGAGGACGACGTTTACTGGTGCACCGCAGATATAGGCTGGGTCACCGGACATAGCTACATCGTCTACGGCCCTCTGGCGAATGGAGCCACCTCGGTGATGTACGAGGGGTCTCCCGACTACCCCGACAGGGACCGATTCTGGGCAATAGTGGAGAAGTACGGCGCAACCATACTTTACACCGCACCCACTGCCATCCGCAGTTGCATGAGGTGGGGTGAGGAGTACCCCAAGATGCACGACCTCTCCTCCCTGCGCCTGCTGGGCACGGTGGGAGAGCCCATCAACCCCGAGGCGTGGATGTGGTACTGGCAGAACATCGGGGGCGGCAGATGCCCGGTGGTGGATACCTGGTGGCAGACGGAAACCGGGATGATTTTGATAACCCCACTGCCTGGTATTACTACTCTGAAGCCCGGCTCTGCCACGAGACCCTTCCCTGGTGTGGATGCCGAGGTCGTAGACGAGAAGGGGGAGGGCGTAGGCCCGGGACAGGGGGGTTACCTGGTGCTGAAGAAACCCTGGCCCGCCATGCTTCGCACCATCTATGGCGACCCCGAAAGGTTCGTACAACAATACTGGTCCCGATACCCTGGTATCTACTTCACCGCCGACGGCTCCAAGCGGGACGAGGACGGCTATTTCTGGCTTCTGGGGCGTGTGGACGACGTAATCAACGTATCGGCACATCGCATCTCCACCATGGAGGTGGAGAGCGCCCTTGTGGACCATGCTTCGGTGGCCGAGGCTGCCTCCATAGGCAAGGAGCACGAGGTGAAGGGCCAGGCTGTGGTCGCCTTTGTTACGCTGAAAGAGCAGGTGGAGCCGTCGGATGCTCTCATGGCAGAGCTTAAACAGCACGTGGCGACCAAGATAGGCGCTATTGCCCGTCCCGATGACATCTTCTTCACCGCCGAGCTACCCAAGACCCGCAGCGGCAAGATAATGCGACGGCTATTGAGGGACGTGGCTGAGGGGCGGGCACTGGGGGATACGACCACCCTGGCCGACCCTGCCGTGGTCGAAGCCCTGAAGGGCCAGTACGAAGAAGACGAGGGCGGCTAACCCGGATAGCACCAACGAATTTAGGGCGAAATCAGGGGGGCGAGGCGGGTCTGTCCCGAACGCTGACGAAAGGTTGGGTGCCGTGCCATGATTGCCCTCGTAACTGGTGCCACCGGCTTTGTGGGAAGGGAAGTGGTCAGAGCCTTGTGCTCCCGGGATATGGAAGTGCGGTGTCTCGTACGTAGCCCAACCAGTGCAAGGGTGCTCTCGGGGTACGAAGTAGACTTACACTACGGCAGCGTTGAGGACCCGGCTTCCCTGGAAAGTGCTGCCCATGACGTGGACGTGGTGGTCCACCTTGTCGCCGTGATCAGGGAGTCAAAATCCGTCACCTTCCAGGGAGTGAACCGAAAGGGGACGGAGAATGTGGTGGAGGCGGCCAGGGGTGCAGGGGTCAAGCATTTTGTCCACGTGAGTGCCATAGGAGTCGCCGACGACCCTGCCTACCCATATTTGTACAGCAAGTGGCAGGGAGAGCAGGCAGTTATAAAGAGCGGCATACCGTATACGATTCTCCGGCCCTCTCTGCTTTTCGGCGAGGGTGACGAGTTCTTCAACATTCTGGGCGGCCTGGTGCGAGCCTTCCCGGCAGTCCCCATTGCAGGGTCAGGCAATAACAGGTTCCAACCCATAGCAGTGGACGAGCTGGCCCAGTGTGTGGTCGGGGCAGCGGGCAGGGATGAGTTGATGGGCAAGACCATTGAAGTCGGAGGCCCCGAACACCTTACATATAACGAAATTATAGACATCATATCCGGCACCTTTGGGGTCAGGAGGCTGAAGCTGCACATACCGGTCCCGATAATGGGGGTCATGGTAAGGCTCATGGAGGCTGTCCTGTCCAGGCCTCCCGTCACCACGCAGCAACTCCGTATGGCTGCTATACCCAATGTAGGCAGTCTCGACACGGTTGAGGAGGTCTTCGGATTCAAGCCAAGGCCCCTTGAAGGCAGCCTGGACTATATCAAGAGCATAAGTTTTTCCGATGGTCTAAAAATATCCCTGGGGGCTATGCCCCGTCGTATAAGGGACCATTAGGCAAGACTTGGTGATGGAGACCTGATGGAATACAGGAGCGCCTTGAATTGCCTGTTGGGTCTGATAGACCATGAACGAACGGTGTCCACCGGCAGGAAGCGCGTCCGGTACGACCTGCGCCGAATGGAAGCGCTGCTTCGCAGATTGGGAGATCCCCATCTTGCGACTCCCACCGTCCATATAGCGGGAACGAAGGGCAAGGGAAGCACCGCCGCCATGTGCGCCAGCGTCCTGTCCAGGCAGGGATATCGAACCGGCCTCTTCAGTTCGCCCCACATGCACACCTTCCGGGAGAGAATCTCTCTCGATGGCGCACCGGTGAGCGAGGACGAATTTGCCAGCCTGGTGGAAAAGATATGGCCGGACCTGGAATGGGTCAGCGAGAACGAGGGCTACGGCGAAGTGACGATGTTTGAGGCCCTGACCGCAATGGCCTTTTCCCATTTCAAGGAGAGTGCGGACTTCCAGGTAATGGAGGTGGGCTTGGGCGGCAGGCTGGATACGACTAACCTGGTACTGCCGCCGTCACTGAAGGTCTGTGGGATTACCTCCCTGAGCCTTGACCATACGTCGGTGCTTGGCGACACAATAGAAAGTATCGCCGCAGAGAAAGCAGGCATAATCAAGCCCCTGGTGCCGGTGGTCACTTCTCCCCAGGTAACGGAGGCTATGGCGGTAATAGAGTCCGCATGTGAAGATAAGGGGGCAGACCTGATTAGGGTGGGAGAACACGTCACCTGGAGCAAGGGTTGCAGTTCTCTGGAGGGACAGAGTCTCGACGTGCGGGGAAGGCTGGGGGAATACGGGCTGTGGATACCCCTCCTCGGTGATTTCCAGCTTGTCAACGTTGCCACCGTAGTGGGTATCCTCGAGGTGCTGAAGGGGCAGGGTTTTGATGTATCCGATTCTGCCTTGGAGGAAGGGTTAAGAGAGGTGTCCTGGCCCTGCCGGATGGAAGTGCTCAGGCGCTCACCCTTGGTGGTGTGCGACGGCGCCCACAATCCCTATTCGGCATCGGTGCTCAGGGACACCATACCGTCCTATTTCAGCTACCAGCGAGTGATACTCATAGCCGGCGTGTCCCGGGACAAGAACCTGGAGGGTATCGTTGGCGAGCTTGCCCCGTTGAGTTCCCACGTTATCGTTACCCGCTCGAGGCATCCCAGGGCAGCCCCGACCGGGGCAGTGGCCGAGGCTTTCCTCTCACATGGGACAACGGTTGCCCAGGTCGAAGGCGTGGATAACGCCGTTGCTCTAGCCCTTGATGAAGCGGGGGAGAGTGACTTGATACTGGCTACAGGTTCCCTTTTTGTGGCGGCGGAAGCACGAGAGGTTGTCAAGGGCATAGAGCCGGAGTTGTATCCCGAGCTGGGGCAAGATCGTTCCCCTTCGCCACGATAGTATATTTATAACCGGCGAAGCGTAACTTCGACCGTATAATGGTGGGGCATGTACAGGCATAGAGCAGTTGTTACGGGCATAGGAGCAGTCACCCCCCTGGGACTTACGGCCAATGAGTTCTGGAATAATCTGATAGCCGGGAAGTCGGGTATAGGGCCTATGACTCTGTGTGACCCCACGGATTTCCCTTGCCGTATTGCCGGAGAGGTGAAGGGTT
This sequence comes from Dehalococcoidia bacterium, assembly GCA_034421095.1. Taxonomy (GTDB): domain Bacteria; phylum Chloroflexota; class Dehalococcoidia; order Lucifugimonadales; family JAGWBF01; genus JAGWBG01. The sequence continues at coordinate 30,222 of DAOUKR010000018.1, read as the reverse complement.
TCGACCCTGTTCAGTTCGTCAGCGGCAAGGAGGCCCGGCGCATGGCGCGCTTCTCCCAGCTTGGCGTCGCAGCGACCCTGATGGCCCTGGAGGACTCGGACCTGGACATGACGGCCCAGGACCCTCACCGTGTGGGGGTTCTTCTGGGAAACGGCAACGGCGGCTTTCCCACCACCGAGGAAGGGTGCCGTGTCCTGGTGGAAAAAGGCGGAATGAGGATGTCGCCCTTCTTCTTCCCGATGGTCCTTCCCAATATGGCCGCGGCCAATGTCAGCAGGGTTGTGGGCGCAAAGGGATATAACTCCACCGTGATTACCGCCTGCGCCGCATCGAACCAGGGTATCGGTGAAGCGCTTGAGGTGATACGCCGGGGTGCCGCGGACGTGATGTTCACGGGGGGCACCGAGGCGGGCATAAGTCAGCTTGGCCTGGGCGGGTTCAGCGTTATGAAGGCCCTCAGCACCAGGAACGAAGAGCCGGAGAAGGCGAGCAGGCCCTTCGATGCTAGGCGAGACGGCTTTGTCCCAGCGGAGGGTGCGGTTATACTCGTCATGGAGAGCCTGGAACACGCCCTGAATCGGGGAGCAAACATCATGTGCGAGGTGGCCGGATTCGGTAGCTCCAGCGATGCCTACCATCCCGTGCAGCCCGAGCAGGAAGGCGAAAGCGCCATCGTGGCGATGCGCTCTGCCCTTGAGGACGCTGGTGTGGGTCTGGAAGAAGTGGACTATGTCAACGCTCACGGCACGTCCACCCCCCTTAACGACCTGGTGGAAAGCCTGGCTCTGAAGCGCCTGTTCGGGGACCATGCGTACCAAATCCCCATAAGTTCCACCAAGTCCATGATAGGCCACTCACTGGGTGCGGCCGGCGCTTTGGAGGCTGCGCCTTGTATCAGGGCCATAACCGACGGTGTCATACACCCGACCATCAACTACGAGTTCCCCGACCCGGAGTGCGACCTGGACTACGTCCCAAATCAGGCCCGGGAAAAAGATGTCAGGGTGGTCTTGTCCAACGCCTTTGGCTTCGGCGGGCAGAACGCTTGCCTGGTGTTCAAGAAGTACGAAGAGTAAATCGGAGGAGGCTCATGGATACTGTCATCATCAAGGCTTGCCTGAACGGTAGCCGTGGCCGGGAGTACAACCCCAACGTGCCCTGGACTCCCCAGGAGGTAGCCGACGAGGCGGTTCGCTGCTACAACGCCGGCGCTTCCATTGCCCACATTCACGCTCGTACCCCCGATGGAGACATAAGCTACGACCCGGCTTGGTACACGGAGGCGGATGCCCTGATTCGTGAGCGGTGCGACCTCGTACTGAATCACACCACCAACAGGCGAGCGGACACAACCGTAGATGCGGTCACGCGATACCTCTTGGAGACCCCTCACCCGGTGGAAATGGTATCCCTCAATCTTGGCTATAACGTTAGCTGGCCCCAGGGCGGCGACACCGAGCAGCGCCGCACCGTCATCTCTCCCAACAGCTACGAGGACATTCGGGCAACGCTGGACGCGTGCTACGCGCGGGGCACCTTCCCGGAACCGGCAGCGCAGGACGTGGGGATGCTGAACAATGCCATCACCCTTATGAGAGAGGGGACCATACGCCACTCCCACTACTTTCTGCTTGAGCCTAGCTCCAGTTGGGGTAATGGCCGCCAGTCCCTTCCCGCCACGCCACGCAGCTACTTCTACCTGACGGACACGATACGGGAATTCTACCCCAACGCCACCTGGCTCGCCCACGGCAGCGGTCTTGAGACCTTCACCATAGTGGCCCTGGCTATGGCTACGGGAGCACACCTGAGAGTAGGGTTCGAGGATTCTCCACGCCTGCCCAATGTTCCCCAACCCCGCTCCAACGCCGAATATGTGGAATGGGCGGTGACCCTTGCCCGGCTGCACGGCAGAGAACCCGCCACCCCTGCCAAGGCGCGGGAGATGCTGGGACTGCTGCCCCCAGTCCGGACCTGATGGAAGGATGTTTCCATAACAGCAGTGAGCACCAGGTATCTCTTAGAGGGTATTTGTAAAGTGGCCTCCCAAGCCTCCTCTCCCTCGACGGGAGAGGATTGAGGTGAGGGTGATACCCCTCATCCCAGTCCGCCTCCGGCGGAGGAGAAGGGGCTTTACAGACACCCTCTAAACGACTACCATCTCTTTTATCAATCCTCCGCCAATCCGGACACCCCTTGAAACGGTGCTATCGGCTGCCTTGGGGTGGCAAGTGTCTTGGAGAAGTAGTATCCTTAATCACAGCAGACCAGCAGGAGGACTCGACATGGCAAAGATTAAGCATATAGCTATAGCGACTCAGGATGCCGAAAAGACCGCCAAATTCTACACCGAGGTGTTTGGACTCACGGAGATTGCCAAGCTGGACAGCCCCAACGCCTCCGGCTACTACCTCAGCGACGGGGACATCAACGTGGCAATCCTTGATTTCAAGAACGACCAGGTTGCCGGCCCCGAGTATGGACAGGGTTACAGCGGCATCCATCACATCGGATTCCAGGTGGAAGACCTGAAAGAGGTGGCCGAGAAGCTGCAGGCCGCCGGTTCCGTGCCCAGGGATGAGATTAACAGGGCCTTGGGAGTGGGTATGGACCACCCCCGTCACGCCAACGTGGAGGTCAAGTACGGCGCTCCCGACGGCGTTATCATAGACATATCCCAGACTGGCTGGGTGGGCACCTCTCAGTAGTCCAACCTCCGCCAACTCCGAGAGAAGCTTGCCCACTGTCATCCTGAACGCCCCATCCTGTCATTCCGAGCGCATCAAGGAATCTGAAGTCCTCCGACAATAGAACGGCGCGAATAGCGAGGGCTTTATACCCCTCGCTACGCTCGGTATCACGACGAAGTAATCACCACGAAAAGCTTCGTTACTTTTGGGCCGTGAACTTGGAGAACTCAGAATAGACGACGATGCTTCCGGGGCGTCTTTGCGCAGAAGCCAGTAGAAGGTCATGACGACGGGCCTACCCATTGTCCTACCTCCACCACCATCTCACCGCACTGGCTGACCCGGTTAGGCGTGATACTGCGGCCCGGGACTCCAGGAGAGCCATCAAGCTTGACTTAGAGATGCTGGGGATTATTCTACCAGAACGGAGTATCCTGCCTTGGGCTTGGCAAGCACAACCAAGCAATCTAGGACTTTGACCAAGCTGTCTGACTGGGCTTTTGACACTTATTCGTCGACTATAACAGCGATGTCGCCATCGAGCTTCTCCATGCTATACAATGCTGCCCCGGGACCGAACATTGAAGCCCAGATAAGAAATCAACCGCAACTAGAAACTGCAGTACTAGGGGTGACCGATTTGGACGCCATTGGGGTCAAATAGGTGCCAATGGGCTGCGGAGGATACTACCTTCCCACCATCCATGCTGACTTGGTAAGCTAAGGAACGTACCTGCCGACCGTCCTGAAGACAGGTTCGAATCTTCTTAGGTGGGCCTAAGTTGACGGTAGGCAGAACCATCTTCGAGTTGTGGCTGGACCTTGCCAACTCACCAAAGTCTGCCACTCCACGTCCCAATTGCGATTGACGTTCATAGTCCGAATGTAGACTCATAGCTGGAGCCCGTAAGAAGCAAAGAACAATGCTGCAATTGCTAGTGCGATCACTCCGTTCCGTATGCAACTATAGCTGGCGTCAACCTGATTGGTCTTGAGGCGGGTGCCCTCCTGGTTTAATTCTAGGTACCAAAGGAGTCTTACGGCCCTGGTCTCATCAGTGATGTTTTCGACCTCGTCCTCTAGTGTCCAAGTATGATTCTTGGCAATACGAAGGGCACTAAGTGCTAAGGCGCCACCGGCCAAGAGAAACAACACCCCGATGAGTAACAACGCTAGAAGCACCCAAGCCAGCCAGTCTATTCCGAAATCGCACACGGCCGACCTAGACGAAATTAAAGCAGCTCCAGCAAACATCGCGCTAAATGCCAAGGTGATACCGAGGACATTCGTTTTCGCCTTTTCTTCAACTACTGTTCGTCGGCTAAGTTCTTGTTCAAGGTGCCGCATCAATATGTCTTCGGAAAGTTGCGAACGCCCATCATTTCCGTAAGTTGCTACTGGATCTATTTTCTCAAGGCAGACTATTTTGCCGCTTACTATACGATTCGCTCTTAGGAGCTCAAACACGCTTCCCGTCATTCCGTGCAAAACACGAAGGATTACCATTTTCATTGCCAGTCCAGCAGAGAGTCAGCGATCGCTTTGTCTATTGGCAAATCAGCTTGGTCTACCAGCCACCCCCATTCCCCTGTTGGGTTTATTTCAAGGAAGAAGTACCTATCTTGCTGAAGTGCAAGATCCAACGCCCCAAACTCTAAACCAAGAGATCTGGTAAATCGAACACATTTTTCTGAAATAGTAAGCGGAAGATCAAAGGGCGTGAACTCAGCACCGGTTTTCTCCAGTCGCCAATCGCCTCGAATCGGGTTGCCATCTAGTGTCACTGAAGCAGAGAAAACTTGATCACCTACGACCGTCACTCTGAGGTCTAGTTTATTCTCTAGCGCTTCTTGAGCAATAACAGGCGCGGAGGAGAGATGCGATTGCTCCGCAAGTGCCGTGTCAACCAAAGAAGTATAACCAAACGTCTCGAAACCACCTTGCCACACCAGCACAGTTTCAAGCCCCTTCACTGCAATTGTCAGATCATCCTCTGCCACTTGCCGGATGCCATTGGAGTTGTTAGTAATCACAGTGCGGGGAACGTTGAACCCCAATTTGTGGGCTAACGAAAGCTGCACAGCTTTGTGTTCAGCGTTGTATGTTGCGGCTGGATGGTTGATCCATTTACACGAGTCAAACATCATAAAGCTACGCATGAAGGCAGAGCGTTGCGATCTGCTCAACTGTTCGTGGACTGAATCCTTATCAGCAAACGGTTCTCGAGGGTACACTGCTCTCCGGAACAAAACGGCCTTTAGGGTCTCTGGGCTGAGCCGGATTGTCGTGCCCTGGGCTTCAAGATAGACTCCAGGCTCGCTCGGAACTGCGACTATGGCAAATTGGTCGAAATCTTCAGAATTCAGGCGGAAATACTGTGTGCCTCGCCGCCGCAGTTGGGCTACGACGTAGTCGCAGGAGAGATCGAATCTGCTCGCGAGGAGCAAAACTTGGGGGTTGATACAGTCCTGAAACACAAGGTTATCTTCCCGGGAGTTCCTCACTCCCCTTTTTGATCCTCGCCTGTTTCAATATCAAACTTCTTTGTCCTCGGTTGAGGCCGATTAGGGGACTCCACGAACAGCGACCCAAGACCTTCCAGAAGCCATGCCCCTTGGTACAGGTCATACTGACATCCTTCTGGGGCTAGATCTCCACCAAATACCGGATAAGTCTTCGCCATGGCTAATAGCAAATGTTCGGGGGACGTGTTGTTGCTGGTTGGCTTATTCACATTCTACTCCTATTGTATGTTGCCAAAATCGGGACCGCTGAAACCAATTCAACCCTCGTGCAGGGAAAGCAAACCGGCCTCTTCAGGATTATAGCCGAGTCTGGCAAGAACAAACTACATCAGTTGACGAGTCCAAGGGCTGGGATTGGTTCTTGGTCAGGTTCCGCGTTCGATTGAATTGCATCACCAGCGCCACCTGTCTTGCTTACCCCAGTGCCGCCGCCTCTCCCGCTTTAGTAGACCCGCACATGCAGCGGATTGCCAGTGTCAAAAACTCTGGAATCGGCAGCTGGGCTCCAGTATGGGATTCTCACTCCCTCTTAGGGCGGGATGAATAAAGACCATCCTTCCACGCGTTGTATTCGGCGGGGATACCTAGTAATCGGGCCACCTTGGCATAACGTAGCCCGTTGGTCCTGTCCCCAGACATGAAAGCGCAGTGGGCGGCGATGTCATAAGCTGATGCATAGTCCGGCCTTTCTTCGATCACGGCCTTCAGATTCTCCAGTGCCTCCGAGTACCGCTCCAGTGTCGTGAGGACGTATCCCTTTACGAACCGTAGATGGGGCGTCGGTCGCGGCAGGCTACTCTCAGCTTGATCAAGTTCCCGCAGCGCGGCATGACCATCGCCGATATTCGCCAGGATAATTCCTGGTTCGACGGCTGGAGCGTCCCAGTTGGGCAGTAGACCAGCAGCGATCTTGCATTCCAAGATCCCTTCGTCGATCAGGTTCCTGTCCGCAAGATTTCCCCCAAATATTCCCAGGAGGGACCCCAGTTGGTAGTGTGCGAGCGGACTCTGGGGAAAGCGCCCTACGAGGCTTCGTCTCAGATCGATGCTACCCTTCAGCTTCGCAAGATGAAGCTCCAGACCATTCCCGATAGGCGGAGAATCCAAGGTGAAGTCCACAAGAGCTGAGGCCTCCCGCCTCAGAGCCTCGTGGGTGTATTGGTCAGATTCCGTGGTGCCTCCGGGCACGTCCGAGATGTCTTGGGCAAGACCTGCAGCCGATCTGTGCCCTGTGTGCATCATGGATACGCGCTCGAAAGCGAGCTCCCAAGGACCGGCGGCAGCCAGTATGTCCCGACGCCAGTCTGGGTCGAGTTCCCGGTTTGCCAGCAACGACAGAAGACTTGGCGCGGAACCTCCAGCGCAGCCCAGAATGAGCAAGTTCCGTATAGCTCCCTTGGAGTTGTCTCCAAGGAGGCGGGGGACGTCCTGCGACGCCGACAATACCCTAGTATAGTGGGCCAACTTGGCTGCGAACTCAATCACCCGTTCCCGACCAATGCCGGCAGTCAGCAACTCCGCAAGGCCGGCTAGGGAGAACTGACGGTTCAACTTTCTCTGGAGTTCCCCGGCACTACGTCCGACCCCCGCTGACGCCAGTTCCTCAGCCAAGGCGGTGACATTACCGGCACTGGGTCGGTTTCTTCCGTCAAGCCAGTTGTCCACGGATGTGGGCCACACCCCCAATCGGGCTGCCAATTGGTCCCGGGTCAACCCGGCCTGGCGGAGGTGCTGACGGAGTATCTTGCCGATACCGTTCTCTAACACCCATGTCGGTGGCTCAACCTCTGGCAAGCTGGCCAGGTTCAAGTGAGCCAGTGCGAAAAGGCGCAGGGCTAGGTCTACGATGACTAACCGGAGACACTGTGTCCCGGCCTCTCCTACGTCTGTGATCTTTCCAGAACGGCCCTGTACGTGGGCCATCAGGCGATCCCATTGCCCGCAGGCCATCATTACCGACATTCCCACTGCCGCCGCCATGTGGAGGTCTTCGGGCAGATCGTCCAAGGTCTCTGGTGCCAAGCCACGGGTGATCAGCGCCTGCCCGAAGGCATCAAATATCCGGTTTCGGTTGTACTCGTTCACAGGTTCACCAGCGTAGAAACGCCGGGCCGTCCGGTCATCCAGCACTTCGTCCTCGATGTCGAGGGCTTGGACCACCGCGCGCAGGACACGGCCACTGTAGAGGCCGTCCATGGGAGAAGTGTCAACTAGACTATAATCGTCCATAGTCATTACGTTTGAAGGGAGTCCAGATGAAGCCGCGCAATCCAGACTCCCTTCCTATAGGGTTGTTACCTTGGCCTGGAAGCGTCGCTAGGGCGCTTCTGAACCTGTTGTCCCTCCTCGTTAGCCAACCGGTCCTCCCAGTCGTCGGGCCGTTCATTGTACCCCCGGGATTGCCAGTAGGCATCGTTGTTTGGATTCATCTGATTGGCATGATTGTCCTGTTCATCTTTGCTGTTCACGGCTGCACCTCCTGCTTCTGAGTCACGTAGTCACCTGCGGCCTCAAGAAACAATGATGCGCTCTGAGAGTGCTGGGTTGGCTCAAGTGATTTGGACAAAAACCATGTGGGCGACTCATCCGACCCCAGTGTCTCTCCCTCGATACTCGATGCCCGCCCCGATGCTCTTGGTGTGGGCTGAACTTGAACACAGGCAGTACGTCTCCCAGACACTTGAGTGTTCCTTAGAGTGCTTCCATTGCCCGCTTGACAGATTCATTCAACTTAAGAATGCACTGCGCATCATCCTCAGAAGGGACTATATTGCGATGAACTATTGCGTGGCGTTGTTGTTGGCTCATGATCCACTCTGACCATAAGCTATTGTCTATGTCTGGAATTGCCTTTCCGCAATGTTCTCGCAACAACTCCTTGAGTCGCACAGTGAGTTTCCAGTTATCTCTATTGCCAAGTAGGTATTCAATTTCGGCTGATGTCATGGTTTCGGACAGCCTGTCGTAGTAGAACCGCTCGACGTACATTTCTAACGATATGAAGCTCTCAATCACAGCTAGCTTTGAATCGTGCCGTTCCAACGCGGCCATAGCGCTTTGCCGAAGGAGTTCGTCAACCGATGGTTGGAAGCCGCTTTCCAGCAATGACCGGAAGGACTCGACTACTTCTCTCGGCTTACTCACCATGGCTGGTCTGATGCCATGCATCCCGAACCTAATCGGATGATAGCCGTATTTGTAAGTGAATGGGCGATCCGGCTGCTTCTCGTGCTTTCGTATGCTGCAATCATCATGGATGCCTATGCGGATGTCCTCGACAAACAACACAGGTATCCGCTCTAGATATACATCGTCGGTAACAATCCGGTACACATCGACGAAGTGATTTACGAAGGCGAGGGCCATCGTCGAGATCTCGGATACGACATGATGCTCACCGTCTTGAGCCTTACCATGATTCCCTTCCTTGGATGGGTCATATCCGCTGGGGACCCGCCAATCAAATTCAACAGTCAGGCGTGTGTACCGAAAGTAGCCGTTGGGGTCTCTCTCAAACTCCATATTGAGGGCCTGTAGTTCTTCCGTCATCGGCTTCGGCTGACCTATCCACTCAGTAATGACCTGAGAGTTGTCCAGGTATACTGGTTCCTCGGGTACCACAAGTTCGGATTCTTCGATGGTTGAACCTTCAGATCTCTTGGTCCACACCTTTTGTGGGACCACACCGACTAGTTCACCATCGACCTGAGAATGGAAAACGTAACGGGTGCTGGGAACATAAAGGCAATAGGGAAGACGTACAACTGCTTGGACCGTTTCAGTAGTTCCCAGTTCTTGACCAGAGACTGCGTAGGTGAGTACGAACCCCTTCATCAGGGGTTGTTTTGACCCGATTACGAAAGGCTGTGTACTCATCTCAGGACCTGCTCTCCTTTGCCTGAGTCGCAGTGGCGGCCTCGGTATATCAACCGCCGTGGTCTCGTGGTATGATAATGCGGTAGTACCACAATTATACCAGGTCAGAATCGGCAAGAGAGTGAATGGTCGACAAGGAGGCCTTCTACCAGGGCCAGACTGCTGGAGCACTATGAAGCGAATTATCCATCACCGCTTGAATGAGAAGTGCGTATGACGCAAGTATCAACAACGGCTGTGCAAGAAGCCGGTCAGGCGATCCGCCAAGCCGTAAAGCGCCTGGCTCCCAAGCTGAATCAGGGGAACCTGCGGAGGTTTAGCGAGGCATTCAGGTCGTCCGCTTGGGACCAACGTGGATCATCACCCTCAAATTCCGATCCGGTAGTGGTTGCCTGGAATCTGGTGGCTATGTGGCTGACTGGAGTCGTGGCCGGCGGCCACCACTCCAAAGCCACGTTGCCCGAAGCAGCAAGTTGGTTCCTAGGGAACGACAAGGCAGGCGGATTGGTGGAATGGCTGTCAGCCACGGACGTCCGTGAGGTAGAGGAAGTCCTTCCTTCTGGTCTGGATGCTGAGGTCTGCCTCGAGTTCCTGCCCTATATTCTCGATCCCCACGGTCCAGGGAGCAGGCTGAGTGTAATGCGTGACCCTACGACACGGGCCGCCAGAGTACGAAAACGTGCCGAGGGAGTGTTCTATACGCCGGATGACGTTGCCACTTATATGGTAACGGGCTGCCTGGACTCCCTTAAGGGTGATGGCCTTCCAACCGTCTACGACCCTGCATGCGGAACCGGCGTTTTCCTGAGGGCAGCACTCAGGGAACTGGGCCGTCGGCACTGCGACGAAGACCTATCCCTCCTGGCGCTCAGGTGCCTTTTCGGTACAGACATCGCCGCTTGGCCCCTCGATGCCTCAGCGTTCGTCTTGCTTGCCGAAATCCTAGTGCGCGGTCCGGACCTGAGCACTCCTCCGGTTGAGCAGTGGTCTCGACTAAGACTTAACTTAGGGCGCATGGATACGCTTCTCCTTGATCCGGTCTCCCTCAATGGAAGCGGTGAGTACCACTCAAGGCGAGTTTCCTTGTCGAAGCTGTTCTCCACCATGAAGGACGAGCCAACCGTTATCGTCGGGAATCCGCCCTATGCCGACCTAGGCAATCCCCCGCACTTTGGAGACCTTGTACAGCCATTCAGGACACTGCAGGTCAAACCGCTTCCCACGGCTGAGGTATATGTCGCCTTCCTTGAACAGATGCTGCGCTTGGGCAACCGCAAGCAGTGTGCCGGCTCGCTTGTCTTGCCGCTGTCCATAGCTTCCAACGTAGGGCCGCAGTTTGCGGCCGCCCGGCAGTTGATCCAAGAAACGCCGGGCAAGTGGCAATTCGCGTTCTTCGACAGAGAGCCCCAGGCGCTATTCGGGGAGGACGTGAAGACCCGAAATGCCATCCTGTTCTGGAGTCGAGATGCGTCATCTACCGATTCAGTCCTGGCCAGCGGCCGTCTACGGAGGTGGCGAGGCGATAGCCGAGCTGCAATGTTCGACAGCATCGGCTTTACTCCGATTAGCTACGACATCCAATCAGGTATACCCAAGGTGGAGGGTAGCCAACAGGCAACGGCGACGGAAACCCTAGGTGCACGCTGGGAACGACTAGGACAGTCCGTACACAGCGTGAGTCGCATGAGCCTTGCCGAAGCACTTACTACCGGTAACAACGTCGTTCTCGTGGGAAACACGGCTTACAACTTCCTGAACGTGTTCCTTCGCCCGCCAGAGTCGGTACTGGCGGGGAAAGCTCCACTTTCAAAAAACCCCCTGCACGCGATCCACTGTGCCACGCCGGAAATGGCATTCGCCGTATATGGAATCCTGTCAAGTCATCTCGCATATTGGTGGTGGCACACTCACGGGGATGGTTTCCACGTGCTGAAACGCTTCATACTCGACTTTCCTTTCGGCAACGATGTTTTGGCTGACCACCACAGGGACTTCCTATCGGAGTCTGGCTCAACCTTGTGGTCTGCGATAAGCACCCGTCCAACGATTAGCCTGAATCGCGGTCGGGTGTCTCTTGCGTACAACCCCATTGATCACATTGAGGCTAGACGTGGCATAGACCAAATGCTGGTCGATGTAGCCGGTCTCAATAGAGATTTCGTTGAAGAGCTTCAACGCTTTGCCGAACGTACCGTGTCAGCTACGACAGTGCTTGCCACGGACTCAACAACGGACGAGAGGTCGCAAATATGAGCGCACGACCAAGTCAGTCGGTCAAGGAGAAGAGCCGACTAACAAAAGAAGAGTGGAGAGAATACACAAAGACCGTCTGGAGCATTGCCAATACCAGTAGGGAAGACCATCCTGCGGTGTTTCCCGAGGAGATCCCATATCGCCTTGCCAAGATGTTCAGTTTCGTCGGTGAGACCGTGCTTGACCCCTTCGCAGGGACGGGAACCACCGCCCGCGCCGTGGTACCTATAGGCCGTAATGCCATCTGTGTTGAACAGAACCAGGACTACGTACGTACTATGGAGATGGAGAGCATTTCACCTAGTCAGGAGGAGGCCCCCACAGGGCTAGGTGCGGTTCAGGTAGTCCACGGTGATAGCCGAAACCTGGGGTTCATAGAGGACGACAGCATGGCTCTCGTCGTCACCAGTCCGCCCTATTGGGACAAGGCCGACTACGGTACGTCCGAAAGCAATCTAGGCTCCATAGACAACTACTCTTCCTTCCTTCTGGGCGTGCGACCAGTCTTTGAGGAGTGTTTCCGGGTGCTGATGCCGGGCCGCAAGATCTGCGTAGTGACTGCCAATGTCAACCAGCACACCGACCACGGCCTCCTGACATTTCCTCTTGCTACGGACTTCACGGTCCTTCTGCGCAACGTCGGCTTCGTCATGATAAATGAGGTGATTTGGTCGAAGGACGGCACTGGCGGCAAGTGGGGTTCTTATGGCTCGCAGCGGCCTATATTCGGGAGCTACCCGTACCCTCCGAACTTCCTGTTCAAGAACGTGCACGAATATGTGCTAGTGTTCGCAAAACCACCCAAGGCGAAGACGAAGGGCCCCAAGGTAAGGTTGTACGCCGACTTGATGGCTGATATGGAACACGTCGTCAATGGATCACGCAACGGCCACCACGCCATTCTATAGTTCCGAGCCACTCATACAACGTCTAAGAGGAGATTCATGGAGATCGCGTTCCGCATACAGGACCCGACTCGTGTAGACACGACCTATCTCTATGAAGCCATCCTCGGCGCGGCTCAAGGTGCGGCCACATGGAGAGGCGTGTACGCATTCGCTTCGCGGGATGGCGTGAATTGGCTCTTCGAGGACCCAGTAATCGCCCAGCTCATTACCAGTGGCGGAGAAATCGACTTGCTCGTAGGGCTTGACGCCATAACAAACCGACAGACTTTGGAACGCCTACAGGAGTTGGAGCAAGGGAATAATCGCTTCAGGCCGCGGGTATTCTGGAATGAGGTCTTCTCCTTGTTTCATCCCAAGATATCTGAATTCACGTACCCAGATGGAGGTCGCACGCTCATAGTCGGTTCGGGGAACCTTACTCCCGGCGGTCTGATGAACAACCTTGAGGCGTACACGACTGTATCGGCAGACAGTTCTGAGGAGATAGATGTATCGGCACTTGACGAGTTTCTGGAGCAGCACTCAGGTGCCATAAGGAGCATTGACGATGAAGCATTGGCTCGGGCGGAGCAAAACCTCATCCGACGTGTGACTCAGGGACAGCAAGCGGGACGCGTCAACATATCCTCTCCTCCTCGGACCCGTAGACCTGTTCGGCTCGTCCCTACAGGTACGGGTAGTGGTGTAGCGAGAATGGATCGCATACTGATTGCCCAGGTGCCAAAGGCGGGGGGCCGGTGGTCCCAAATACACTTCAACGCAGATGTGGTCAGAGAATACTTCCGGTTGGTGGACTTCGGCACTCAGCGCGTCTATTTGTCGCAAGTAGGGTCTGATGGCGGTCGATCAGATGGGGAGGCAAGGCCCCTGGTCTACAGTTCGGCTAACAAGAACCCCAAGATCGAGTTTGCAGCAGCATCCGGGAAGGGGTATCCAGCATCGCCACCCGTGCTCGTCCTGCGCGAACGCCAGATCCGCGCCTTCGACTACATGCTCCTCTTCCCAGGCGATGACGGATATGACGAGGCCATTGGGCTTACGACAATCTTGCCGAGCGTTGGGCGAGGTATGCCTCGTGTCATTACGGACATGGACACACTACAAGGAGCGTGGTCGGCGTGCCCGCTCCTCGCTTCGGAGGCTGAGGACGACCAGTTGGTGTGACCGGCAAGACTCCAAGTCTCGGTGCAGATCGCGAGACTGTAAGTCTCAATTGGTCTCAGAGACTACCAGGAAATCGAAAGGAGTTATCTATAGATGAGGGCCTCAGAAACTCGTTTGCGAGCAATGCTGGAAGGACAGCAGCATTATGTGATTCCGCTGTTCCAGCGCCCTTACAGCTGGCAGCGTAACGATTGGGAGACGCTGTGGACTGACATCATAGAAACCTACCGGTCCAGTCCGGCTGGAGGTCATTTCCTAGGCCCCATCGTCTCCAAGTCTCAGCCGGGAACACCGGAGGGCGTCTCCCCCTACATCGTTATCGACGGTCAGCAGCGGCTCACAACTCTGTCCATCATAATCGCCGCACTGCGCGATAGGGTTGGTGGGACTAACACGGCTGCGAGCGAGCGGATCGCCGACCTCTGCCTCATAAACAAGTACGCCAAGGACGACTACCACTATAAGATCCTCCCGACCCAGGCTGACCGTGCCGCCTACTTCGCCGTCATAAATGGTGAAGAGCTTTCTGACGATGCAGAGGGGCCAAGTCTCATCCGTCAGGCTTTCAAATTCTTCTTCGATGCGCTTGGCAGAAGTGCAGACGAGGAAGATGACGAACCGATTGACCTGACCCGGATCGAGCGATTGCTGCTCGACGAAGTAGAGGTCGTCAGCATTACACTCGGGGATCAAGACAACGAGTACCGCATCTTCGAAAGCCTGAACTGGAAGGGCGCGCCTCTCTCTCAAGCGGACCTGTTGCGAAACTACTTCTTCATGAGAATTCCTACCCATGAACAGCAGTCTCTCTACGACAACGTCTGGCTTCCGATGCAGGCGATACTGGACTCCAACTCACTGGCCGACTTTTTCAGATACCAGTACATGTCGACAGGTCGATTCGTTAGAGAGAAGGACATATACCTAAAGTGGAGAGAAGACCTAGAACGCCTGGAACCTGAAGGGCTCGCTGTCAAGATGCGCGAGCTCGCGGACTATGCTCGATACTACAAGCGTCTGATCGATCCGGGAGCTGAACCAGACTTAGCCGTGCGCCAAGGTCTGGAGCGTCTGAACCGCTGGGGTGGCCAGACCATGTACCCGTTCGTACTCTGGCTCTACGAGGGGGCAGGGGGAAGAGGCGTGGATTCAACCGTAATGTCGGGGGTATTGCGGCTTATCGAATCGTATCTCGTGCGGCGGCTGTTCTGCGGAATCCCCACTGCCGGATCGAATCGATTCTTCATGGAACTTGTGACCCAAGTTCCCGACGGTAATGTCTTCGAGGCCGTGCGGCAAGCCCTTGCGCAACCCACAGGCCGCCGACGTTGGCCGAAGAACAAGGAATTTTGTGAGGGACTAGCTTCCTACGAGTTGTATGAAGGGTCGCGGTCGGAACAAAGACGCCTAGTGCTCGAAACGCTAGAACAGGACTATGCGCACAAGGAACCAGTAGACATGAGAGGCCTAACGGTCGAGCACGTTATGCCCCAGGATTTGACCGACGACTGGCGAAGAGCACTCGGGCCGGACGCCAGCTCCATCCATGCCCGTCTCTTGCACACTCTGGGAAACCTCACACTTACAGGGTACAACCCCGAGTTGAGCAACCGTCCATTCTCCGAGAAGCGAGGCCTCTTCCAAGAAAGCAACCTAGAAATGAACGGGGAGATCGCCGAAGAGACCGATTGGGGACCGGAGCAGATCAGGTCTCGTGCGGACCGACTCGCCTCGAGAGCAGTACAGATATGGCCTGGTCCTCCTGAACCGGCACAGTGAATTACTGATCCTGCCAATTGAGCAGACGAGTATACTCGCAGTATTCCTGCCAGAAACAGGGGTCGCCTCAAATAGAGCGCACTACAGGTCAAAGTGTCCAGTTGAGGTCCCTGGATGTACTTGCCTATCCCGTCCGATTACGTTAATCGTAGTCATCATTCTCCCGTCAGGCTACCTGACAAACCGATTGCAGAGATGCCCATCGTAGCGGCAATCCACTTCACTTAGATTCGCAAACCTTGAACTGGACTGCAATCTGCTCCAACGGAAGCTGCGGAGCAGTCCTCGTGTCAAGACATTATTGCGCGGGCTGGCCTCATCAAAACGGTCCTGGCAGCCCCGGCCCCTACCACAAAACTGCTTTCTATACAAGGGCTTGCAAGGCGTTACATGCGAGCAATTTTCCGTTCACAATGAGAAGTTGGACCATTGTGCAACGGAGCAGCAGATTGACCATTGCAGAGCTAGAGACAAGAAAGCAGGGCAAGAGCGCAGCCCTCGATCCTGACCTTGAGGGCGCAATTCGCGAATACCTGCGTACCTACGTTCTGTGGCGGGGCATCCAGCAGGCGACGGAGACCTTTAGTGTTTCCCGCCACACCCTCTGGAGGTTCCTGAGACGGGGCCACACAGGCCGCTCTCTGCCTCGGACCGTGCTGGACACCGTGGGAAACAGCGTGGAAGCCCTGGAAGCGGCGACGTGGGCCGTCACCGCCGTCGAGGGTGTGCTCGCTAGGAGGCCAGCTCCCAAACCACCCGTGCTGGCACCCCACCTTCGACGCCAGGCGCTGGAGGACACGTTGCTCCTGCTGTGCGCCACGCCCCTGGCCACAGTGGAGGAGCTGTCCCGCTTCGGCAGGGTCCCCGCCTCCACCCTGCGAGACCGGTTGAAGAAGCTGGCGAAGATGGGCATGGCGGACTCGGTACCCCACTGCTTGAGTGTCCTGGGGGCTCACCCCCATCTGCGGTACTTCCCCACGGAGAAGGGCATAGACGCCGGGGCGATGGTCGAACATGGAACGGAGACCTTCCTGCGGGAGTACCCGGTGTCCAGGCAGTGGTTCAAGCTCCTGGCCGACCGGCTGGACGCCGTGGCGATGCTCTACAAGGCCGCCGCCATGGTCGCCGACGCCGACTCCCAGGGAAAGCCGGTGAGGGTGGACCACTACCGCCAGGGTCCCTACGACATGCTGATCACCCTGTCAGGAGGGCGCTCGGTGGGCCTCCTGCGCCAGGGGCCGACGCTGCCCTCGGCCAACCTGCGCTACCGGCTGAGAACCCTGGAGAACCTGTCCCAAGACCAGCGTCCCATGGCGACGCTGGTGCTGGCCAACTCGGACCAGGCCAACCGACGGGCCGTCCGCACCCTGGGAGACCCCACGCATCACCGCAGGACCTTCGTGGCCACCGAGGAGGAACTGCTGGCCGGAGACCACAAAGGCGTGGTCTGGCAGCAGTGCGGGGAGGGCACGGAGATGGACCTCCCGGTGAAGGTGGACTCCAGTCTGTCCCTGAACGCTATCGTGGCCTGGACCGACCGGTTGGCGGAGCGCCTCGACGAACTGCACCGGCGGCACAGTCCAGACTCGGAGAGAGAACCGAGGCCGGACCCGGAGACCATCTACCCCGGCCGCCTGCGGGCCGCCATGCCGGAGCCGTCGGAGCTGCTCAGGTCGTCCCTGGCCGTCCAGCTCACGGGCGCCGAGAAGAATACCCTGGACCTGCTTGCAGCATGGCCCCTGTGCACCACCGACCAGCTGGCCGGGCTGATGGGGAGCGTTACCCGTCGCCGAGTCAACCAGGTCCTCAGTTCCCTGGGCGGCCACTCCCTGGTGCGTTCAGAGGGGCAGCGCCACCTCCTCACCGACGACGGGCTGAGATGCCTGGCCCGGCGTGACCGGGCCGCCATCGGGCCTTTGGTGGGACGCTGGAGCGCCAGGAAGCGACGTCGACGCAACACGAGAGCTTTGGTCTACGCCGGCACCGCCCTGCGGGCCATCGCCTCCCAGATGGAGCACCACGACGCCATCACCGGCTTCGCCGCCATGCTGAGCGCCGAGGCTGCCCGTTCCAACAACAACGACTACGAGGTGTTCGACCTGATGCCCACGTCCCGCTCCTCCGTCGGCTATCGCTGGGACTGGACCAACTACGTTGTGCATCCCGACGCCTCCTTCCAACTGGCGTACCGGGGTAGCTTCCGTTCCTACCTGCTGGAGTTTGAGCGACGGGCCACCACTCCCAGGCGGGTGCGCGCCCGCCTGGGGAACTACCGCAGGTACTTCAGAAGCGGCTGGCCCAACCGGGACCACGGAGGGCTGCCTCCCCTGGTGCTGTTCGTGTTACCGAACCCCGACGCCGAGGAGAGCTTCCTGCGGGCTGCCGGGGGCTCAAACCGCCCCATCCTGTTCACGTCCAACCTCCAGACCCTGGGTGAACGTGGAGTACTGGGTGACTCATGGCAACTTCCGCCGCCTCATCCCGCCGGACGGAGGCCCCTGGTGCCACTGGCCTCAGTTGCAAAATGACAATTCCCCGTTTCCGGTACTTCCTGTAGGGGGCATCTAATCACACACGAAGTTCCCATTACCAACGCTGTCAGCCCCAAAAAGCCGAAAACGGTGGCAACTTGTTGCAGAGACCGCACCCCTGCCAATAGACAGACACCCTGGGAGGGCAGGCCCCGGAGTCACCGCTGCCAAGCCCCTGACGTGTATGACATGTCAGGGTTGACCCATGTTGACGTAACAATGAAAACGAACTAAGGAGGAAGAGTATGAGACAACTGACGAAGGCCGAGGCCTGCCGGGAGCTGGCGGTGTCCCTGTCCACCCTGAACCGCCGGATCGCCTCGGGGGAGATCGAGGTCAGACGGGAGCCTCACGGAAGGCGGCACCGGATATACGTGGTGCTGGACGACGACCCGCCAGGGAACGGCGTGGCTGCCAAGTCCCGAGGCACGCTGCTGGAAGTGGCCCAAGAGCGGATTCGGGGGTTGGAGGAGCAGATGGAGCTCCTCCAATGCCAGCTTGCGTTGGAACAGGAGTTGGAACAGGAAAGGAATGCCGGGTTGGAGGAGGTTTGCCGGAAGGAGCGTGTCGAACGCGACAAGATGAAGCTAGTGGCCTTCATCCTTGGCCTAGTCGCCACCGGGCTGTTCGGGCTGCTGTTGGCCAGCGTTCTGGTTGCATAGAGTCCACTGGCGTAGGAACTTGCCCCCGGCCCTTTCACCATGTTCATCAGCCTCCCTGACAACCCAACCACAAATTGCTCGGTCCGATGTGGCAGCGATGCTGCCGGTTCAGGACCCATCGGCCCGATTCTTGCCGTCGCATCCTTGACTGCAGGGCTGAGGATGAGAGACAAGAGTAAGACACCGTGCTATAATAGGTAGTGGAAAGAGCAACCATGTCCCCAAAACTATCGAGGAACACCGAGACCATCACCTTCTCCTTGCCCCCGGAGATGGCACAGCATCTGCGTGAGGTAGTGAAGGAAGAGGAGCGGACCGTGAGCGAGCTCTTGCGGGAGGCCATCCGCCTGTACATGGAGGAGAGGGAGTGGCGCAGACAGGAGCGACAGGAACGACTGCGCTCCCGCACGACCACCGGCCAGGAAGAGACAGGGAGGAATAGATGATGAAGGACCGAATAGATTCGATACCTGCGGCCCTGTACGCCAGGGTCTCCAGCGACCGCCAGGATGTGGACCTTTCAGTGGCTGCCCAGCTGCGGGCGCTGAGGGACTATGCAGACAAGAACGGATACCACGTCGCTCGGGAATACATCGACGAGGCCGAGAGCGGACGCATCGCCGACCGGCCCCAGTTCAGCAAGATGATCGACGAGGCCAGCAAGCCCTCGGCCCCCTTCAAGGAGATATTGGTCTGGAAGTTCAGCCGGTTCACCCGGAAGCGGGAGCACGCCGTGGCCTTCAAGTCCATGCTGAGAAGGAAGGGCATCAGGGTCGTCTCCATCACCGAGAACGCCGACGACTCCGCCACAGGCAGGCTGCTTGAGGGCATCATCGAGAGCGTCGATGAGTTCTACAGCGAGAACTTGGCGCAGGAGGTCGTCCGAGGGATGCGGGAGGCTGCCTCCAGGGGCTTCTGGGTCGCCAGCAGGGTGCCCTACGGCTACCGCAAGCTCATGGTGCAGGACGGGGCCAAGAGGCGGCCCACCCTGGAACCCGACCCGGATACGTCTCCTGTGGTGGAGCGCATCTTCGGCATGGCCGAGTCCGGCAGGGGAATCCTGGACATCGCCAGGACCCTCAACGACGAGGGCATCGCCAACCCCACCGGCAGGCAATGGACCAAGAACGGCATCCACATCATCCTCCGAAACGAGGTCTACACGGGAACCCTGGTCTGGGGCGTCGACGCCAAGGACGGGGCCGAGCCGGTCAGGGTGGAGAAGGCATTCCCAGCCATCGTCTCCAAGAGCCGGCTCCGCCGGGTGAACCGGAAGCTGCGGTCCCGCGCTCCCAGGAGGGCGCATCCCCGAAGAGTCGGAAGCACCTACCTCCTCAGTGGCCTGGTCCGGTGCAAGAGTTGCCGCAGGGCGCTCAGTGGGCAGGACGCCAAGAGCGGGAAGTTCGCCTACTACGTCTGCCAGTCCCTTCTCAAGCGGGGAAGCGGCACGTGCAGGACACCCAGGCTCAACGCCCGGCGCTTCGAGGAGAAGGTGGTGGGCAAGATTCGGGAGAACGTGCTTACCGAGTCCAACATCCGGGCGTTGGTGAAGCTGGTGGACGAGGAGATGGACGGCGTGGCCGCCGAGCAGAGGCAGAAGCTGGAGACCATCGAGGCGGAACTGGCGGATGTGAAGCGCAGGCTGGGACGGCTCTACGACCTGGCGGAAACCACCGACCTGGACATCGACGACTTCAAGCCCCGTATTCGAGACCACAGGAAACGCCAGGAGAGGCTTGAGGCTACGGCTGAGGAGGCGAGGGCGTTGCTGTCGCAGCGCCGGGAGGTCCTGGACGACGTGGAGACCATCACGGCCTACGCCCTGGACATGAGCAACTTCCTGCACGAGAGCGATCTGACGGAGCGCAGGACATTCATCGAGAGCTTCGTCAAGGAGATCGTCGTGATGCCCGACAACGCCGTGGTGCGCTACACGATTCCGATGCCCGAGGACAGCCCCATACCCGGAAGTGACGTTGAGGAGATGGCCCTGAACGGCTCGGTTCTGTCTACCGTCAAGTTTGGTGGGGCTAGTGACACGGGATAGGCCGATTTGGCCAACCCTTGTCGCTCCTTGACGGCGGATGGGGAACCGCAACTGCCGGGAGCGCCATCACCGATTACCCCAGGTCGAAGCGATCCAGATTCATCACCTTGTCCCACGCGGCCACGAAGTCGCGCACCAGGGCCTGCTGCCCGTCGTCGCATCCGTACACCTCCGCGATGGCGCGCAGTTCTGAGTTGGAACCGAATACCAGGTCCACCCTGGTTCCGGTCCACTTGAGGCCGCCGGTCCGGCGGTCTCGTCCCTCGAACACCCCCTCGGTCGTGGAGCACCTCCGCCACTCCGTGCTCATGTCCAGCAGGTTCACAAAGAAGTCATTGGACAATGCCCCCGGCCGGTGGGTGAAGACCCCGTGTTGGGATTGCCCGGTGTTGGCATCCAGGACCCGCATCCCGCCAACCAGCACCGTCATCTCAGGCGGGGTCAGCTCCAATAGGGATGCCCGCTCCACCATCAACCCTTCTGCCGATTCCCGGTGTCCAGCCTGCAGGTAGTTGCGGAACCCGTCCGCGGTGGGCTGAAGCACCTCGAAAGACTCGGCGTCGGTCCACTCCCGGGATGCGTCGGTGCGCCCCGGCGTAAAGGGCACCAGAACGTCATGCCCGGCGTTCCTGGCCCCCTGCTCGACACCGGCGCACCCGGCCAGGACGACCAGGTCGGCCATGGAGACCCTCTTCCCGCCGCCCTGGGTGCTGTTGAACTCCCGCTGGACCTGCTCCAGTTCCCTCAGCACCCTCTCCAACCGTGCTGGGTCGTTCACCTCCCAGTCCCTCTGGGGTGCCAGGCGGATGCGCGCCCCGTTGGCCCCGCCGCGCTTGTCGGTGCCGCGGAATGTCGCTGCCGAAGCCCATGCGGTGGACACCAACTGGGAAACGGACAATCCCGAGGCCAGGACCCTTGCCTTGAGGTCGGCTATGTCCTTCTCGACGATCAACTGATGATCGACTGCGGGCAGCGGGTCCTGCCACAGCATCGACTCCGACGGGACCAGCGGGCCCAGATACCGGCTCCTGGGGCCCATGTCGCGGTGGGTCAACTTGAACCACGCCTTGGCGAAGGCGCCTTCAAGTTCCGGCGGGCTCTCCAGGAAGCGCTTGGCAATGGCCCCATAGCCGGGGTCCATCCTCAGCGAGAGGTCCGTGGTGAGCATCATGGGGGCGTGCCTCTTGGACCCATCGTGGGCGTCCGGGACGGTGGCGGCTCCAAGGGCGTTCTCAGGGGTATATTGCCACTTGCCGGCCGGACTTTTCGTCAGTTCCCAATCGTAGGCGTGCAGATTCTCGACGAACTCGTTGTCCCAACGCACCGGGTTGCTGGTCCAGGCGCCTTCCAAGCCGCTGGTGAACGTATCCCCGCCCCTGCCGCTGCCAAAGCCGCTTTTCCAGCCGAGACCCTGATCCTCGATGCCGGCGCCCTCCGGCTCCGGTCCAACAAGATCCTCGGAGCTGGCGCCATGGGCCTTGCCGAAGGTGTGTCCGCCCGCTATCAGCGCAACGGTCTCCTCGTCGTTCATGCCCATGCGGCGGAAGGTCTGGCGAATGTATGGCGCTGCCGCGGCCGGGTCCGGGTTGCCGCCGGGTCCCTCCGGGTTCACGTAGATGAGTCCCATCTGGTCGGCGCCGTAGGGCTCGTCAAGTCCGCCGTCGGCGTCGTGGCGGTCGTCTCCCAGCCACGTGTCCTCGGGTCCCCAGTAGGCCTCGTCACTCTCCCACACATCCGGGCGGCCGAAGCCGAAACCCAGGGTCCTGAAGCCCATGGACTCCAGCGCGCAGTTGCCGGCGAAGATGATCAGGTCGGCCCAGGACACCTGCCGGCCATATTTCTGCTTGACCGGCCAAAGCAGACGGCGAGCCTTGTCCAGGTTGGCATTATCAGGCCAGCTGTTGAGGGGAGCAAAGCGTTGCTGGCCGGAGCCGCCGCCGCCCCTCCCGTCGCTGGTGCGGTACGTGCCTGCGGCGTGCCACGCCATCCGGATGAAGAGAGGCCCATAGTGGCCGTAATCGGCTGGCCACCAGTCCTGCGAAGTCGTCATCACCTCCTCGATGTCCTTTCTCAGCGCGTCGACGTCGAGGCCTTGGAAGGCCTTAGCGTAGTTGAAGCCCCGACCCATCGGGCTCGACAAGGGCGAGTTCCGGCGGAGTGCTTTTAGGTCCAGTTGATTCGGCCACCAGTCTTGACCTGAAGAGATTTCGTGTCCTGGCAGCTTATCATTATCAAGGTGAAATCGTTCTTCCGCGTGTGAGCAGCGCTTTGGTATTCCTGCATCCATTAGGATGGCCTCCTATCGTTTAATTTATAATCATTATAATATCATAATAAATACTTTACAATAGCAATTATGGCATGGTCATTGATTCAGGTAGACCCGGGAGCCGGCAGCCGAGACGGGAGGGCTGCTCCGTCCCGGCGTGGGCTTTCTATCGGTGGGCAGGAAGGAGACCGGCGCTCGTTGCCGTCACTACGTCCTATAAGACCCATGGGACTTGCGGCAGCCCATCGTCTGTTGCGGGCGGCGGCGTGGCCGTCCCACCAGACCTTGTAGTTCTGGAGGTGATGGCCCGTGATGTCGCTGGCTTTCACGTAGCCCGGAACGGCCAGCACAGGTTCGGGCCTGTTGCCTTCGGGAAACATGCGCTCCACGAAACGCGCTACCCTTTCGTGGATCTGGGTAGCAGCTGCCCGGGTGGGCAGGGCGAAATAGATGCCGTCCACCAGCTGCCCAGAATCGTCGGCTGTAGTTCGGTGCGGTCTCGGTATCCGTCACGATTGTCTCCCCAGTTAGACTCCAATAGTTGTCCCCGACGCCGGGATTATGGGTCTTTCCTCCGTCGATGGGGTGATCATAATGTAGAAGCTAACCGGCCGGGTAGTTCCGCGATAGCACCTTGTAGGTTGGCCACACCGGGATGCCCTCGAACAGCGGTCAATAGCAGCCTAATCGGTAATATACCCAATCTCCAGCAAACACTATAGGGAATAATATGTGTATTGTCAGTAAATTTCTGGTGACAATATTAGTGAAGTATCGGTTACGACTCCTTCATTAGGGCTGAGCAACGTGCTACACTAACCGCAAAATAACCAGCCTTACGATCGGGGTGCAGCCTTGAACCGAGTGGAGAAACCGGAGGAAAAACCCGAAGGCCAGGCACGGAGAAACCGCCTCTCCCGCATGAGCGAGGCCAGTATTCGCATCAACGAGAGCCTGGATTTCGACATGGGGTTGCAGGAGATGGTGGACAGTGCGAGAACCTTGACCGGGTCCCGCTACAGAGCGATGGACGTTCTTGACGAAGCATGGCATCGGCCTGACTTCATCGTCTCCGGGCTGACCAGGAAAGAGGAACAAGGGCTGCGGAATATGCCCCAGGGGTTGGCGTTGCAAAGACCTACTCCGGGGACCACCAGCACCACTCCTGGCCTTCCCGACGCGCGGGCGTAGCCGTCGGCCATGTAGTTGCCGCCTGTTCGCGGCGGGCGGTGGTCAGGCGAATGCCCGGACCGTCTCTCGGGGCAGCGACAATCCCATACATCCGGATGCCGGGAATCCCCATACGACCTCCACACCCTCTCCGACAGGTAACTTGGCTAGGGCCCCCCTCCCCTCATTTCGACCATGATTCGTCCTCCTCCAAATGAATGCTTCGGCAGCCTGTATCCAGCGGTCAGGTGCCGATGGACCAACATTCCACTTGGCCCATCTCGAAGGGTCAGGCCCCCCGGCTGGATGGCTATTGCCTCCAACTACTCTTGACAATATCTAAATTAGATGATATATTGACATTGTCAAAACAACTTCCGGTAGACAATCCTCGCGGCAGAAGCGACCAAAAAAGGGAAAGGAGAAAGACGGACATGATAGGTTCTATTTCGACCGACCTCAGCTATGAGGTCCGGACCAAGGTGGCGACGGAGCTGCAAGCCCTGCTGGCGGACCTCATTGACCTGAGTCTGCAAGGCAAACAAGCTCACTGGAATGTGGTAGGTCCTCTCTTCCAGTCAGTGCATGGCCAGCTGGACAATATCGTAGACGATGCTCGGACGTGGGCAGACGACGTGGCGGAGCGCAAAGTCACCATTGATCTTCCAGCCCATGGGCAACCCGGGGACGTGGCAATGGAAAGCCGTCTTCAGCCATTGCCACAGGGATACATAGCCGACAGGGAAGCTGTAGCGCTGATGGAAACACGAGTGGCCGGCGTCGCCTCTCGTGGGAGACAGGCGGCGGAACGGCTCGGCAACCTGGACCTGGCCAGCCAGGACCTCATCATCGAGATAGTAAGAGGTCTGGAGAAACACCAATGGATGCTGCGGGCACAGCTGTGATAGACGAACAGGAACTGGCCCAGAGACTGCGGGCAACGGGTCTCAAGGCCACCAGGCCACGGCTTCTGGTCTTGGAGGTCCTTCAGCAGACGGGGCCTCACCTCTCCACGGACGAGTTGGTCGAAGCCCTTGATGCCCGTGGCACTCCCCTGCCACGGGGCTCTGTGTACAATGTGGTGGGGGCCCTGGCGACCCACGGACTGATGATGGTGACCGACATCGGCCCCGGACGCGCGCTTTACGAGCTTGCCGAGAGGTGGCATCATCACTTCGTTTGCCGCACCTGTGACCTTATTGAGGATGTCGAGTGCGTTGTTGGATTGAAACCCTGCCTGAATCCGGACCAGGTCAATGGGGATGTTGACGAGGCCCAGGTGATATTCCGAGGAATTTGCACTGAGTGCCGGGCAAAGTTCAACGGCGAGAAAAAGGTATGACTTTGTACCAGTATACGTGGCTGCTCAAGCGTGGACCTCGACGCCAAGTTCCTTGAGGGTCCAACAGGCCGACCGCTATCTGGTGGTCACCCCGTGTCCCCACGGCTTCCAGTTCAGGTCCAGCCGACGACGACCTTCAGACATCTCACGGGCGGGGCGACCGTCAACACGAGACCTCCTTCGGGAACTCGTTGAGTTTCGTCCATCGTCAGGCGGCCAGAACCTGGTTTCTCTCCAACCTGACCCCATGAAGGATACTGGGGGAATCTCGATAGCCTCGCGAAACCTCCCGGCGGCTACGTCGTCGACCATATCGTTGAGCCGTTCGATCTCGCCTTCTACTGATTCATCCCACGCATCGCAGCCACAGTCCCGAAAGGCTCGATATACCACCGCCCGAATCGGACATGAAGACTCGGAAAGGTCGAGAGCGCTACGACGATGGGCGCGGCTTCAGGGTACTTTGGGGTCAATCTGACACCCGCACGGGCAAGGTCCAGGCCCTTCTCCAACTCGTCGTCGAGAGCATGCCTTCCGTACGCTCCACCTCGAAGTCCTTCTCCAGCCGGCCGATAATTGCCAACATGGCCGGATGCAAGGGATGAAAGCGCTCCGGGTTGGTCACCCGGCCGTGTGCTGGGTCCGTGGGTGACTCCTCATGCCCTGGTCTACAGTTTGCAAACCACCCGGTTGTGGCTAGGAAGCTTGTGACTCCCTTCAAGGCCTTGTCAGTCCCGTAAGTCCATAGTTCAGCGATGAGCCAGTCGGCCTGGCCCTGCCCCAGGGGCTATTGTCTCAGGGCAAATGTGATGGTCTGACCATCTGAGCTGTTGATGGTCAGCTGTGAGCCGATGATGGCAAACCGCTCCGCCTCGGCCAGCAGCTCAATGTACAGGGACTCCTGCATGGACAATTCGCGGCTTGGACAACCCGCCTCAGTCCAGCCAAGCTCTTCTATGGTGAAGGACGACCCGGAGGCGCTGTATCTCCCATTGTAGGAGTTGCATCCGGTCCAGCCACTGATGCCACTATCCTCGGAAAACTCAACCTCCACGTTTCCGATGGCTGGGCTACCCCCTACGGAAATCAGCGTCCAGGATGTACCCACCAGGGGTGGCTCTTCCGAGGCGCATGCAAGTGCCAAGAGCGCCAAGGTGCCGACTATGACCGATGGCAAGATCCTTCTCGCTCGATCGGGCACCCACATAAGAAAAGCCCTCCTTCAATGCTGACCCTCATTATAGACGCTGCGTCCCTGCCTGGACAAGCGGAAGTTGCGCCGCAGCTCCGACACGTACCGTCTCCCCAGGCCGTCGGCGTTCTCTGCGAGCCAGTCGCTCAGCTTAGTCGTGCCGGTCGGTGCGGCCTCGGACGTGAGCAGACCCGCCATGAGTCCCACGACCTCGTCTCGGGTGAGCGCGAGGTCGCCCTTCAGCAGGCCGACCACTTGCGTGAGCACGAGGCCCACCGCAGGCGGCGCATGAACCAGCCGTGGACTTATATCCATCGCTGAGGCCAAGAGGCGAAGCAGTTCTTCGAAGGAGAACGTCTCCGGCCCTGCCGCGTCAGTTATAACGTTCTTGCTCTGGGAACCGGCCTCTACCGCCTGGGCCGCCAAGTCCTCGGCGTAGACTGGCTGGACGGGGTAGTCGCCGCTGCCATACACGGTGAAGAGCGGAAAACGTCGCAGCGCCCATGCCATGTTGTTGAGCAACAGGTCGCCCTCTCCGTAGACCAGGGTCGGCCTGATGATGGCGTAGGAGACTCCGAGACTCGTCAGCATCTCCTCCACCCGAGCCTTGTCCCTGAAGTAGGGTAGCTTGGACTCGTGGGAAGGGTTCGTTACGGAGAAGTGTACGATCCTGCGGACCCCCGCTCCGACGGCGGCTTCGAACAGCGTCCCGGTGTTCTCGACGGCGCGGTCGAAGGTCATCCGCCCGCGTGCATACCGAATCCAGTAGGTGTTGTAGAGGACGTCCGCCCCTTCCATGGAGCGGCGCAGCCCGTCCGGGTCCAAGAAATCCAGCGGGGCCTCCTCCACCTGACCCTTCAGTGGGTGACTCCCTGCGGAGCGGCGGGTGAGGGTCCTTACGGGCACGCCGTGGGCGATCAGCCTCCGGGCCACGTAGCTCCCCGTATAACCGAAGGCGCCGGTTACGACGGAGAGGTCGGGATGTCCCAATGTCACGGCCTCCTACATGTAAGCTAAAGGTACGGTGTTCCCCACTCATGAAGCCGTGGACGGTCCTCCGGTCCGCCCGTCACCCCTCGCCATGCGGTAGCCGACGCGGGGCTCGGTGAGGACGTACTTTGGGTTGTCGGCGTCGTCGCCCAGCTTGCGGCGGAGCCTCTTGACCACCTCCCTGACCAGCCACGGCTCGCTCTTCCTCTCCGGTCCCCAGACCCTTTCCAGCAGGTGGTCGTGGGTCAGCGCCCGGCCGCCGTGGACCGACAGCTCGTAGAGCACCCCGTACTCGATGGGAGTTAGCTGCACCGGACTTCCCGCCACCCGCACCAGCCGTTCGGCGTAATCAACGGCCAAGTCTCCCAGCACGTAGGGTTCGGTGGGCTCGGTCACGTGGGGGGCGGCCTGCCGCCGCAGCGCCGCCCTGATCCTGGCGGCAAGCTCAGTCGGCGAGAAGGGCTTGACCACGTAGTCGGTGGCCCCCACGTCGAAGGCCCTGGCGACCGTCTCGTCCTGGCCGTAGACCGAGACGAAGATCACCGGCACGTCCGCCTTCTTGAGGATGTCCCGCATGAGCTCGATGCCGTCGCTCCCCGGCAGCAGCAGGTCGAGCAGGACAAGGTGCGGCCTCTCCTCCTCCATCAGGCGCGGCACCTCCTCCGGATCTCCGGTGACAATGGGGGCGTAGCCCGCCTTGGAGATGGCGTCGCGAATGTACCTGAGCGCCTCCGGGTCGTCGTCCACCGCCAGTATGCGCACCTTGCTCGTGGAGGCCCCTCTCAAGCGGGTGGAGGTTGTTGCCAGCGCCGTCGACGAGACAGCCCCTTCCCCGTCCGCTGCCGGAATGGTGAAGGTGAGCTTCGCGCCCAGGCCCGGCCCGTCGCTCTCGGCCCATATCCGGCCCCCGTGCGCTTCCACAATCCCCTTGCAGATGGCGAGTCCCAGGCCCGAACCGGAGATGCCGCTATTGCCGCTCTTGCCCTCCAGCCGGGAGAACTTCCGAAAGAGGTGTGGGAGCAGGTCCTCGGAGATGCCCCTACCCTCGTCGGCAACTGAGACGGTGACATAAACGCCCTGGAGGGCTGCCGTCACTCTGATGGGCGACCCGTCGGGCGAGTAGGCGGAGGCGTTGGAGAGCAGGTTGCTGACGACCTGGATGATTCGCCGCCGGTCCGCCATTACCGAGGGCAGGTCCGGCGGCAGGTTCACCTGCACGTTGGCCCTGCCCCCTCCGCCTATGAACCTGCTCCTGGCCTCGTCCACAATCTCGATCACGCCGATGGGAGCCACCTGGAACGACAGCGTGCCCGTCTCGATGCGGGCCACGTCCAGCAGGTTGCCGATGAGGTCCTGCATGTGGTCTACCTGCTGGTCCATGATCCGGTGAAACTGGGCGGCCACGGCGGGATCAATGTCCGGCCCGCCGAGCAGGGCGGTGGTGGATCCCTTGACCGTGGCCAGGGGCGTGCGAAGCTCGTGGCTCACCATGGCCAGAAACTCGGCCCGCAGCCGTTCCATCTCCTCCAACGGCGTCATGTCCTGAAGGGTCAGGACGAAGGACTCGATCTCACCGTCCTCCGAGCGGATGGGCGTCGCGTTGAGCAGCACCCTGACGCTGCGTCCGTCGGGGACCCGGAGAACGATCTCCTCGGCCCGCACCGTCTCGCCGGTCCTCAGCGCCTCGGCCATCGGGAACTCCTGCAGGGAGACCTCCCGCCCGTCGGCACGCACGAAGGTCAGCAAGTCAAGAAGTACCTCCGGCGCTTGCTCCGGCTCCCGCAGGCTGTCGACGATCCTTACCGCCTCCCGGTTGAACGACACCGGCAGTCCCGTCCTGGCGTCGAAGACCACCACACCCACCGGCGACGTGTTCACCAGGGTCTCCAGGTCCTTCCTGGCCCGCCGCTCGTCCCTGTGCTTGCGGGCGTTGGCGATGACCAGCGCCGCCTGGGAGGCGAACATCACCAGGGTCTCCTCGTCCTCCTGGCTGAACTCCCGTCCGGATTCATCCCTTGCGAGGCTGATGTTGCCGATGTTCTCACCCAGGTGCTTGATGGGCGCCAGCATGCAGGAACTGGCCGGTACGGGCGGAATGCTGGGAAGGCCCAGAGACGACAGGTACGCCTGGAAGTCGCTGACCCGCAACGGCTCTTCAAGCGTACTGAGAAACTGGTAGACCAGCAGGCCGCCGGGCACGAAGTCCTCCAGGCTCCGTCGTTCCTCGTCCGTAATGCCAGAGGTGACGAAGTCCGGTGGCCTGCCCGACCCGTCGAAGGTGGTGATCACTCCGCACCGGGAGTCGGTCAGCGCCCGGGCGTTGTCCACCACTTCCTGGAGCACCGTGTCCAGGTCGAGGCTCTCGTTTATGTGCAGGCTGGCCTCGCTCAGCCTGGTCAGGCGCTGCCGGAGCACCTCCAACTCTCGCTTCAGCTCGTCCGACTCGTCCATAACTCCTCCTTGAACCGGGCGCTGATGACCCGGACTTGCGTCATCAGGCCGCCGGCAGACTGATACGCGGTTTACGAGCCAGTCGGCCAGTCCGTTGCTATTTTAACCCCTTCAAGCCGAAAAGTATAGACAATTATATGAAGAATTGGGGTCAATTATTATGCGGATGTTATAGCTTGATGTCTAAAATGGTTAGGTACTCCGGCCAAACGAGCCTGGAGACGCCAACTTGCCCTTTGTCAATCCCTATGGATGCTGGTGCAGGGCCTTTTCAAAGTTGTGCAATGGGAGGGAGGACAATGGAGGGGCAGGCGCACAGCCGCTGGGAGCGGCCGGTCAGGGGCTCTTTGCTGCGCCACAACTGGCATTCCCC
>DAOUKR010000017.1:0-1623 GCA_034421095.1 Dehalococcoidia bacterium | reverse complement strand
CTCCAGCGACTCCAGCCTCGGAGCCGGCACAAACGTCGGAATAATGGGCTTCGTCGTGGGATCGACAAGCGTGTGCTGCAATCGTGTGGCCGTCGCCATGGTCGTGACCTCCGGGAACTTGGGCTGGTGGCATTATAACAGGAGTTTCAGGAGCGCCATTGGAGGTGGCGCAAGACCCTGGTCTGTCAGTCTCCCGGGAAGTAATGCAGGCCAATTATGCCGCCTCCCGTTTGGGAACTGCCGCTATTCTCTGGCCTGGATGGCGACGCGGCCGCCGTCTACGACTTCAATGTTCAGGTCGTGGCTGTCCAGTAGCCGCATACCCACGAGAGGAGTCGTATCGGCGGCGGCGGCCAGGACATATCTTGGCTGGCCTCCCCAGAGCACGGCAACGTCGTAGGAAGGAAAGATTACCTCGCTGCCATCGGCCAAGGTCGCGCGGCTAATGCCCTCGAGGACCAGCCCCAACTCCGTGACCAGCGCCGGAGGCACGGTCAGAAATCCGGTGAAGCCGGTGTCTATCACGGCCTCAATGTCCCGCGTCTGCCCCGACGGGCCTTGTACTGTCAGGGGGATGACTGCTTCATAGGCGGCGTTCACCACGCCCTGGATCACTGAGAACTCCGCCAGGGACGGCCTCCATAGTGGTGCAATGCCCGATACCCGACCCTGAGCAGCCAGACATCAATAGCGTTCGGGCACTCCGCCCGCAGACGCTTTGCTGCTGTCCGAAGGTCGTCGGAGATAGCCCAACTCCCGCTGTCAATGTCGACGGCAACGTACTCTCCGTGATGGTCCGCTTCGACCTGTGGACGGATGTCACGCTCGTATATCTCATCACCCAGACGGGCGATCTCTTCACTGGAGCGGGTTGGCGCAGTGAGTCTAGATGGCTGAGTGGGCGTTGGGGCACCTGCCTCTCGCATCCGTTTCTCCTTTACCAAGGTGTATTCTTATGCTCGCCATTCTACCAATTTTCTGCGGGAGTTCGGAACAGCGAAGAGGTCTGTGGACCCTGTGCCATCTTAGCTCGACTTTGTGCATTCAAGCAGCGTAGCAGTAGTCGAGGGATCGCAGTGACATTTTATATTCCCAGTTACCTCACGGGCGATGCAGCGCCGATCGTGACGGCTTTCGATTTTCAGTGGAGGCATTTTGGTGGGTAATGTCAAAGTGGATTATCCAAGAAGTACTGTGCAGGCTTCCATATATCGATGACCCTTGAGGCTAGGTCGTGACTTCTTGCCTCAATCGAATCTTCGTCCCAATCTCCGTGATACGCAGTAAGCAGCCTTTTGTTGAGCAACAGGGTGCTGTGATTATCCAGAGCGGCCCTCTTTTCCTCCCAGGGGCCGTTGGAAAGACTACTGTTGAGGCTATTTGTCGTCAGCGTCAGGTTGCCAAGAAAGTGCACCCTGTCGTCACGGCGATCCCTCATCTCCTGACTTGCAGGGGAGGGCAGGGGCCAGTTTTGTTGCCATTGCCTCGGCATCACGTGTTCCAACGTCAGGTTCTTAGTCTGGCCTAGCAGGCTGCTGAAAAAGGTGGTCTGAAGCATCGTTCTTCACGTTGACAGGATACAATGGTCGCGGTATCCCAACTTCCCAGGAGAACGTCCCATGC
>DAOUKR010000016.1:0-1656 GCA_034421095.1 Dehalococcoidia bacterium | reverse complement strand
GCCGTCGTTGCCAATGATGTTTACAATGCGTCCCCAACCACCTGCCTGAAGATGGGGCAGGGCAGCCCTAGCTGTGCGCACATAGCCCATGAATTTAAGGTTGAGGCCCGACATCCATTGGTCGTCCTCTAAGGTCTGGAACTGGCCTCCGGGAGACGCTCCGGCGGAGTTGACGACGATATCGAGCTTCCCGAAATGACGCACCGTACCCTCGATGAACCTGTCGGCATCATCCTTCTTACTCATGTCGCCGACGATGGCGATAACCTCATTGCCTGTCTGCTCGCTTATCTCTCGGGCGGTAGCCTCCAGTCGCTCCTTGTTACGGGCACATATAGCCACCTTTGCGCCCTCTCGCGACATGTTCAAGGCAGTAGCCTTTCCGATTCCCATGCTGCCGCCGGTTATGGCGGCTACCCTTCCTTGCAACTCCAAATCCATGATTCCCTCCCGTTGTAGCTAGGCTCAGAGCAAGGTTCCTTGTACCAGAAACGCCATAGCCTTGCAACGTCGACTGGTGATGAAAGGCCAAAACCCAAGCAGCTAGGGAGAGGCTATGGCTAGGCAGAGGCTTGACCAATTCTCACAGCCCCTTGCCATCTATTGCGCACTCCATATAGTATCCGGTATACTTTCATGCACAACCTGTGCAGGTTATGTACGCCACAGGGCCAGCGGCTTGAGTCGGTCGCAGCCCTTGTGCAACCCCCGAGTTGCTGACCGCCAGCCTCAGGGCTGCCGGGGTATGTCCCCGAGGCGCACTATATCCCCTAGTCAAGCTCAATGGTTGGGCATCTTGAAAATACTCTGTTATTCTCAAGACCTCATCCGAGGGAAGTGATAGTGGCGAGAGAAGGACTGTATACCGGTATCGATTTGGGCACCAGCAAAGTGGTCACCCTCATCGCCAGTGTCCGACCAGATGGCGGACTGCTGGTACATGGCATGGGCGAAACTGCCTCAGATGGAATACAAAAGGGACGGGTTGTGGATGTGGCAGCGGCCCAGTCCTCCGTCGCCCGCTCGCTTATTGAAGCCCAGCGAGACGTGGGAAGGGTGGCCAACTGGGCCTATCTTGGGGTCTCGGGCAGTCACATTGAATGTTCCAACGGCAATAGCGTATTGCACCGTGCAGACCGGACCCTCGTAACTAGAGAGGATATAGTACGCCTTATGGCGGAAAGCCAGCCTGACATTCCTCCGAGCAAAGAGCTACTGCACCACATACCCATGGACTTTGCAGTGGATGGCTTCTCCGGGGTGCGTTCACCCGAAGGCTTGGAAGCTGAGACCCTTGAAGTCCACACTCACTCCGTCACAGCCGATATCGGTCCGCTGGAAAATGCGCGCAACGCCGTGGAAGCCTGTCGGCTGGAGGTACGTAATCTGGTAATTCAATCTATTGCGGCCGGCGAGGCCGTCCTAAGCACGGATGAGCAGGAAGTAGGTGTGGTGCTTGCCGACATTGGCGAAGGGACTACCGACGTCATCATATATCGTGGCGGCAACCCGTGGTACAGTAGCGTTATTCCTGTAGGCGGCTTTCAAGTGACCCGCGACCTAGCGGTCGCCTTGGGTGGGGCCCCTCATCCCGTGGCCGAGAGGCTCAAGATAGACTACGGCCACGCTTTGCCCGGAACTTTGAACCCTGAAGAG
>DAOUKR010000015.1:0-146737 GCA_034421095.1 Dehalococcoidia bacterium | reverse complement strand
AGGACAGCGCACATCGTGGCGATAAACCCGGGCTCGCACCATCTCCACACCTCCTCCCTTCTCCTTAGACCTGCATTATAACTCAATATCTCTCTATCTTCACAATACCCGATTCTTCATTCCCTTGACACCCTGTCCCATGTATGATAGTTTCTCATGTGCCCAATATCTAGTCCCAAGACTGTCATGGGAGATTCAATATGTTACCCATCGTGATAGCCGCCATTACCGGCGGGCTGGCCATAATTTTCGCAGCTGTCCTGGCGGTGCGTGTGGTGAGGGCTGACGAGGGGAATGACAGGATGCGGGCCATCGCACAGGCCATCAGGGAGGGGGCCTTTGCCTTCCTTCGCCGAGAATACCTTACCATCGTGCCTTTCGTAATCGTCATAGCAATCGCATTGTGGCTGCTTATAGACCGGTACACGGGAGACTCCTGGATACCAAGAACGGCCATAGCATACCTGGCTGGCACCGTCTGTTCTGCTACGGCCGGATTTATAGGCATGAACATAGCCATACGCGCCAACGTAAGGACCACTGCCGCCGCCATGAGAGGGCTAAACCCCGCTCTCAGAGTCGCCTTCTCCAGTGGCGCCGTCATGGGGATAACGGTGGTTGGCGTGGGACTCCTGGGAGTGGTCATCCTCTACGTCATCTTTCAGAATATAGACTACGTTATAGGCTTTGGCTTTGGTGCATCCACCATAGCCCTCTTTGCCAGGGTGGGCGGCGGCATATACACCAAGGCGGCTGACGTAGGCGCAGACTTGGTGGGCAAGGTGGAGGCCGGCATCCCGGAAGACGACCCCAGAAATCCCGCGACAATAGCCGACAACGTGGGAGACAACGTGGGAGACGTGGCCGGCATGGGGGCCGACCTGTTTGAGTCCTACGTTGGTTCCATCATCGCCGCCATAGCCTTGGCCGCAGCAGTATCCAGTACCCAGGACTGGCAAAGCGACGTGGCGCTGCTTCCTCTGCTTATAGCAGGTTTCGGCATAGTGGCCTCCATACTGGGCACCTTCGTCGTCCGAAGCGGCGAGAGAGCTTCCTTTGGCGAGCTTCTGTGGGCCTTGCGACGAGGCATCTTTGCCTCCGCCATACTGGTCCTCCTGCTGTCGCTGGTGGCGGTCCTGTGGCTTGACCTCGACGGGTTGATAGCGCCCAACGTCAGCGACTTCGATATATTCTGGGCGATTGTGGCCGGGCTGGGTGCCGGAGTCATAATTGGGGTGGTGACCGAGTATTTCACGTCCTATGACTACGGCCCAACCAAGCGCGTCGCCGAGGCGGCCCAAACGGGCGCTGCCACTACCATGATTAGCGGCATAGCAACCGGAATGCAAAGCACCGTGGTCCCCGTCCTCATCATCGGGGGCGCCATTCTGGCCGCCTTTGAGTTGGCCGGATTTTACGGGGTGGCTCTTGCCGGAGTGGGTATGCTCTCCACTCTGGGCATAACCCTGGCCACCGACGCCTACGGCCCTGTGGCAGATAACGCCGGCGGCATATCGGAGCAGGCCCAGCTAGCGCCCGAAGTCCGCCAGCGCACCGATGCCCTGGATGCCCTTGGCAATACCACCGCCGCCACTGGCAAGGGGTTCGCCATTGGCTCCGCCGGACTCACCTCGCTGGCTCTGCTGGCCGCTTATGGCTATGCGGCAGGCTTGGACAACCAAATAAACCTCCTGAGCTCCACCACACTGGTCGGGGTGCTGATAGGAGCCATGCTCCCCTTCATCTTCTCGGCGATGACAATGAAAGCCGTTGGGAGGGCTGCCTTCTCCATAGTGAACGAGGTCAGGAGACAGTTCCGGGAAATATCGGGCATAATGGAAGGCACCGGCCGGCCCGACTATGCCCGTTGCGTGGACATTAGCACTCGCGGCGCCCTCAAAGAGATGATACTTCCCGGGGTGATGGCAGTGGTAGTGCCTTTGGCAATCGGGTTTGTCCTGGGTACTGAGGCCCTGGGAGGTCTTCTCATTGGAGCGGTTGGTGCGGGCCTCCTTCTGGCAATAACTATGGCAAACGCGGGCGGCGCTTGGGACAACGCCAAGAAGTATATTGAGCTTGGCCACTACGGAGGAAAGGGGTCGGCCCCCCACAAGGCCGCAGTGGAAGGCGACGTAGTGGGAGACCCCTTCAAGGATACTTCCGGGCCTTCCTTGAACATCCTGCTGAAGCTGATGGCAATAGTGTCCCTGGTATTTGCACCCGTCTTTATCGAGGTGGGCCAACCCCTTATAGAGCGGCTGTAGGTCCCTGCTCCCGAAGAGACGGTTAGACGGAGTTGAACGTGACAACCACAAATGCGAAACTGCTGACAGCTGATGACCTGCTGAGACTGGACGGCCAGGGAGTCCGGGGCGAGTTAATCAGAGGGGTGCTGTGCGAGACCATGCCTACTGGACACGAACATGGCAAGATAGTAGTGAACCTGACCGTTCTATTGGGAACTTTCGTCAGGCCCAGAAAGCTGGGGACATTGACGGCATCGGACTCGGGGGTGTGGTTGGAGCGGGACCCGGACACCGTGCGGGAGCCTGACATAGCCTACTTCTCGGCGGAGAAAATTCCCCTGGACGCGAGGGTTACGGGCTACGCCCAAGCGGTCCCGGACCTGGTGGTGGAAGTGGTGTCCCCCAGCAACAGCCGCCAAGAGGTCAACGACAAGGCACTGATGTGGCTCCGGTACGGGGTGGGCTTGGTGTGGGTCTTGCATCCTGACACCCGGACAGTAGATGCCCACCGGGAGGGCCACCGGGTGCTGACCCTCACCGAGAATGACACCCTCGACGGCATGGACGTGCTTCCCGGCTTTATCTGCGCCGTGAAGGACATCTTCGACGCTTAGAGCCGCAGATAGTTGTTCCTACCACACCTTTCATGGTGTGACGGGGTGTGATGAAACGATGACCAGGAAGACCCATTCCCGAAGGCAAGACCACACTGGAAGAAACCCTAATTCTCCCGTATACTGGATAGTAGGGGTAACCCTCGCGGCTACCCGACCGGGGAGTAAAAAGCGGGTGTAGCTCAGTGGTAGAGCGCTAGCCTTCCAAGCTAGCTGTCGTCGGTTCGATCCCGATCACCCGCTCCAGCTTCAGCCTTGGAATTCCGAATCTGGTCAGGCATGGAGTTATCCTCACCCCGCAGCCATCTATAGAGAAGAGACGCCGCCACTGCACCCGTTGCAGGACCGGCCCAGTATACCCAGTGACTCTCCCAGACCCAGCCCAGGAGCGCCGGACCAAAGGACCTGGCCGGGTTCATGCTGGCCCCGGAGACAGGGCCTGCGAATATGGCTTCAAGGCCGACGGTGGCGCCTATTGCCAGGGCCGCTCCCTGGCCCACCGCACGCACGTCGGTGGACACGGCCATAATGACGAACATCAGAAACAGGGTCAGCAAGACCTCCAGGCCCAGGGATTGCCAGGCGCTTTCCGAGGGGATTGTTGCCCCCATATCGGCCACCGAGCCGAAAAACCCCCACAACACCAGGCTGGCTAACGCCGCTCCGGCGAGTTGCGCACCCCAGTAGAGGGGTACTTCCTTCCACGGGAAATGGCGGGCGATGGCAAAGCCCAGGGTTACGGCAGGGTTGATGTGCGCGCCTGAGATATGCCCCGTCGCATAAATCATTGCCGCCACTACGAGGCCGAAGGTGAGACCCACACCCAGGTGGGTCACCTGACCCCCTGAGAGTCCGTCAATCATTATGGCACCCGTTCCTGCAAAGACGAGACCGAAGGTGCCTACCAGTTCCGCAACGCAGCGTTTCGGCATAGTAGTGGCGTTTCTACTCACTTAGCCTCTGTCCAGTAATCGGTGGCGTTCCACTTTGGATGGTTTGCTCGGTAGGGGCAGGTTTGAAACCTGACTCCACACCGCGTTAAGAGGAGTCCTCCGTATTTCATCCGCCAGGCCGGGCCGCCGCCCTAGTATGTGTCGGCAAATTGCCTTTTTCGTCATTCCAGCGAAAGCTGGAATCCAGAACCTCCATAAGGTGGTGGATATTCACCACAAAACGCCTGGATTCCGGCTCAAGGCCGGAATGACGGTCCGATTTGACGACGGCCTCTAGTACTTGGACACGTTGATTTCCATCATCTTTCCGGTGACCAGGAAGATGACCCTTTCCGCTATGTTAGTGGCCCGGTCGGCGATGCGCTCCAGGTCATGAGACACCCACAGCAGATAGGTTGCCCGTTGAATCGTCCGGGGGTCGTCTATCATATAAGCAAGCAAGTCCTGGTACACCTGGTCGTAGAGGGCATCCACCTCATCGTCATCGTCGCATACCCTGTTGGCAATGGCCGTGTCTCGTTTGACCAGCGCATCCAGGCTGCATCTCAGCATGTAAGTGGCCTTGTCGGCCATACGGGGGATGTCTATGAGGGGCTTTAGAGGCGCATCGTTACCCATCATCAGGCTGATTTTCGCAATGCCTTCGGCATAGTCTCCCATCCGCTCCAGCTCAACGATGACGTGCAGCATGGTCACCAGGATACGCAGGTCGCCGGCCATGGGCTGCTGGGTAGCTATCAGGTCTATACAGCGGTCCTCGATTTCGAATCGCTTTCTGTCAATGTCGTCGTCCTCTTCGACCACTCGC
Source organism: Dehalococcoidia bacterium (assembly GCA_034421095.1). Lineage (GTDB taxonomy): Bacteria > Chloroflexota > Dehalococcoidia > Lucifugimonadales > JAGWBF01 > JAGWBG01. Next base: position 142,116 of record DAOUKR010000015.1, on the reverse strand, counting down.
CTGGCACCCTCCATGTCTCTCTGTTTCAGAGAATCAAGTGCCCTGCAGATTGAGTTCTCCACCATGCTCCCCATCATCAGCACTTCATCCTGGAGCCTCTGCAACTCCCGGTCAAAGCCGGATCTCGCCTGCATCCGAGTGTCCATCAGCCGAATCTCCCTGTGATGTAGTCTTCGGTACGCTTGTCAGACGGGTTGGTGAATATCTGGCGAGTTTGCCCGTGCTCTACCAGATAACCCGCCCTGTCGGTGTCCATGGTCAAGAAAGCGGTCTCGTCCGAGACCCTGGCTGCCTGCTGCATATTATGGGTGACGATGACGATGGTATATTCCTGTGCCAGTGATCGTATGAGTTCCTCAATGGCCAGGGTAGCCATGGGGTCCAATGCGGAGCAGGGCTCGTCCATCAGTATAATCTCAGGCTCAACGGCCAGAGTCCTTGCGATGCAAAGGCGCTGCTGCTGCCCACCTGAGAGAGCAAGGGCATTCTTGTTAAGCCGGTCCTTTACTTCATCCCACAGGGCCGCTCGGCGCAGGCTTCGCTCTACGGTATCCATCAATGATCCCCGGCGCCCGTTGATGCGCAGTCCGAAGGCCACGTTCTCAAAGATGGACTTGGGGAAGGGGTTCGGTTTCTGGAAAACCATGCCGATGCGACTGCGTAGCTCCACCGCATCCACGCCACGGTGATAGATGTCTTCTCCTTCAAACAGGACCTGGCCGTCTACCCGCCCTCCCGCCATTTCGTGCATCCGGTTCAGGCATCGCACGAGGGTGCTCTTCCCGCACCCCGACGGTCCGATGACAGCGGTGACCCCTTTGTGTGATATTGGCAAGTTGATGTCCCTTAGGGCCAGATGGTCTCCATACCATGCGTTGAGTCCCAGCACTTCAATTACGTTGTTGGTGGTCTGCTCCGGCTCGGGAGGGGTGTGGTTGGAGTTGATACCACGGGCATGAATGGGCTTGAATATGTCTTTCAAGTTCGGAAGCTGACTAATCACCACATTCTCCTCCTCGCAAACATATGTCGCAATACAACTGCTATGCTGCTCATGGACAGCAATACTATCAAGAGAACAATCATTCCCGCCGCTGCGTCCTCCTGGTATCCCGGCAACGGGCGTGTAATCCAGCTGTACACCTGTATGGGAATCACGGTAAAAGCATCGGTAGGGCTGGTGGGAATGAAAAAGACGGATGTGAAAGCGCCTATTGCGATTAGCGGTGCGGTCTCGCCTATTGCCCTGGCAAGAGCGAGAATGACGCCCGTCAGAATCGACGGCATGGCCACGGGAAGCACCTGAAATCTCACGGCCTGCCACTTTGTGGCCCCCAAGGCTATGGCCGCCTCCCGGATTGACGGGGGAACCGACCGCAGCCCCTCTCTGGCGGCTACGATGATGATGGGAAGAATCAGGAGCGCCAGGGTGAGGGAACCCGCGATGATGCTGGGGCCAAGGTTGGCCCAGTAGACGAAAAATGCCAGCCCCAGAAGTCCGTACACCACCGAGGGCACACCAGCAAGGTTGTTGATGTTAGTCTCGATAATCTTGGTGAAGAGGTTCTTGCCGGCGAATTCCTCCAGGTAGATGGCAGCCCCGATGCCAACCGGCACCGCAAACAGCGTCGTAAACCCCATGACCCACAAGGTCCCCATCAGGGCCGACTTGATGCCGGCATCCTCCGGGATACGGGAAGGGAAGCTGGTGAGGAAGTCCCAGTCGAAGACCCCAATCCCGTCGCTGGCAACGCTGTAGAGGAGCAGACCTACTGCAAATACTCCGAAGGCGGTGGCCGCAATGCCCAACGCTACGAATCCGCCTGAGGTGGCCTTCCGGAACTGCCTGTTCCGTGATGCCGTGCGACCCCTGAAGGGTATGGATGTCATTCGTACACCTCTCTGAACTTGGCGAGCAAGGCTTGAGCCAGCAGGTTTATAACCAGAGTGAATACGAACAGCATCAGGCCAACGGCGAAGATGCTTTCGTATTCAACGGTCCCCCGGGGTGTATCCCCCATCGCCACTTCCATGATAAAGGCCGTCATGGTTTGCATGGCATCGAAGGGATTGTAGGAGAGATTGGGTATGCCGCCGGCGGCAATCGTAACAATCATGGTCTCGCCTACGGCCCTGGCCAGCGCCAGCAGCCCGGCGGCGACGATACCGGACAGGGCTGCGGGGACCACGACTCTAACGGCCACCTGGAAACGGTTAGCTCCCAGAGCATGGGCGCCCTCTCTCAGATTGGAGGGGACCGCCCGCATGGCATCATCGCTCAGAGAGACCACCATGGGTATGAGCATCACCCCCATGGCAGTGGCAGCGCTGATGGCGTTGAAAATGGACTCGGTCTGGAACAGGGGCCGTATGATTATGGGGCTGATGAAGGTTATGGCGAAGAACCCGTATACCACCGTCGGGATACCAGCCAGGACTTCCAGCGTAGGCTTTACCGTCGAGCGCACCGGACCGGGTGCGTACTCGCTGAGATATATGGCGGTTAACAGCCCGATTGGAAAGGCCACCGCCAAAGCCATGCCCGCGATAAACGCGGTTGCGGAGAGAAGCGGGAGCACCCCGAAGCTCTTGATTGAGAACAGGGGCGCCCATTCCTTTCCCGACAGGAACTTCAGGATTGAGACTTCGTTGAAAAAGGGCACTGCCTCAGTCAGGAGAATCAGGACTATCCCCACCGTGGTCACGATAGACAACAGAGCACAGAGAAACAGGATTATCATAATGGGCGCCTCCCGCGCTACACGCTGGAGGCGCCTCCTGTTCGAGTGCTTTATGGTATTCCCTCGTGACACTACTGTAACCTACCCAGCACCGTGCTGAGCGGAGTGCCGGGAGCAACGTCCTTGAACACCGACCCGGTGGTGCGGCTGCTGAGCCGTCCCAGGTTCCAGTCGTAGGCCTCCTGCGGGAGGGCTACGTACCCCACCTCAGGGACCAAGCTGGTGGCCTCTTCCATGTAGAACTCCACGAAAGCCTCCACCTCCGGGTTCTCGTCCAGCAGGTCCGCTCGCACGTAGATGAATATAGGGCGTGCCAGCGGCTGGTACGTGCCCGACTCCACCGCTTCACTGGATGGTTGGACACACTCGCCCGTCTGGGGGTTCTCCACCGACACTGCATTCACCAAGTCCTTGTACTGGGACAGGTATGCCAGTCCAAAGTAGCCGACGCCGCCCCGTGTCCCGTTCACTCCCTGGGCAATGAGCGGGTCGTCCTCGGTGGCCAGGTCCATATCACCCCTGTGCGCTCCACCCTCTCCCATGATGGCCTCGGTGAAGTAGTCGAAGGTCCCCGAAGCCGTGGTCGGGCCGTAGAGCCTGAGTCTAACATCCGGGAAGTCCGGGGCCACCTGGTTCCAGTTGGTGATGACGCCGTGGGAATCGGGTCCGAATATCGTAGCCAGGTCTTCCACCGAGAGGCATTCGGCCCAGTCGTTCTCGGGGCTAACCACCACCGACAGCGCATCGAAGGCCACCGGAATCTCTATCAGTTCTATATCGTTTTCGGCGCAGGTGTCAAGCTCGCCCTGCTTGACGGGACGGGAGGCGTTGGAGACCTGGGCCTCTCCGGCGCAGATGGCACGGAAGCCAGCGCCTGTGCCCGTAGATGCCACGTTAACCCGGACTCCCGAGTTTGCCTTGCTGAATTCCTCGGCCATGGCCTCGCTTATGGGGAACACGGTACTGGAGCCGGCTATAGCGATGGTCCCGCTCAGGTCTGACGGGCTTTGTGTAGCGGCAGGGACGGAAGTGGCTTCCATAACCGTGGTCGGTTCCATTGCCGGAGTGGTAGGAGTGGGAGTGGGGGTCGGATCGCTGCCGCATGATGCCAGCAGGGTCGCCATCAAAAGTGCAGCGAAGAGACCGAGGACGCTGAAGAGCTTGGTGCCAGTGATTTTCAACTGTATCGTTCTCCTTTCTTCTTTCCTGTCTGAAACAGGTTAACGGGCAGACTTTAACGGGTCTTTAACGACTTGTTAAAGACCCGTTAACAATGGGTTAAGTAACTTTTCCCATGGCTACCACCAGGCGTCCTGTTCCCGGAAACACATGTGCCTGTAGCAGGCGCCTTCATGACATCTCGGGCACGTCCACCATCGGGAGCCGGTGGCCAGGTAGAGGTCTTCCAGAATGACCTGCTTTTCAATCATTTCCGACTTTGCCCAAGAGGTGGGGCAATCAACGTTGGTGCTTCGCCAAGGTACAGCTACGTCTAACACCTTCCTGATGAAATCAGTGAGCCGCTCTAACGGTGGGGGCCTCTCTTTGGAATATTTCCGGTTTTCCAGGGCATCCAGTATCATGTATGCCTCCTTGAAGAGGAGAGAATTGAAAGGGTTCTTGTTTCCGCCCGCCTCTCCCTCACTCGGTAATTCACTCTGAGGCAGTGCCCGGTAGGGGTCAACGTGGCTTCGGTCCCGTCCCTTTCAGATATGAAGTATGGACTCCCATTTTTAAGGCTGGGTTATGAGGCCATTAAGGCTTCTTTAGGGGGAGATGACAAGAAAAGCACCCTCCGTGGAGGGTGCTTTCGACAGCAGGCGGGGGAGGCGTCTCCGGCCCTACTGAGCTCTGGGGAGGGTGAAGCTAAAAGTGGCGCCCTCTCCTTCCTGGCTCTGTACCGTAACTTCACCGCCGTGAAGCTGCACGATGTGTTTGACGATAGCCAGGCCCAGTCCGGTGCCCCCGTCGTGTCGTGAGCGGTCCACCTTGTAGAAACGCTCAAAGACGTGGGGCAAGTGTTCCCGGGGAATCCCCATGCCGGTATTGTTCACCCGGACTTGTACGAACCCCCCGTCAGCCAGGGTCGCCAGTGTTATCCTGCCGGCGTCTGGTGTGAACTTGATGGCGTTGTCCACGAGGTTGACCAGGGCCTGGCGCAGCTTCTCTTCATCGCCCATAGCCAGGGGAACGTCTTCATCGTACGTGGCGTTGATTGAGATAGCCCTGGCTACGGCACGTCTCTCGAAGCCGGTCCTCACGTCCTCCAGCAGAGGCCGCAGGTCCAAGGGATACAGGTGTATTGGGACCTGTCCGCTCTCCAGACGAGATAGCTCCAGGAGGTCGCCTGCCATGTTAATCATGCGACCAATATCTTCGTGGATGCGCCTGATGAAATCTCGGGCAACCTCCGGTTCGCCAAGGGCACCATTCTCCAGGGTTTCCACTGAAGCCTTGATTGAAGCCAGGGGACTGCGAAGCTCATGGGACACGTTGCTAATGAACTCCCTGCGCGTGGTGTCCAGCTGTCGGAGCCGAGACAGATCGTGAAGCGTGAGAAGGACGCCGGGGAGGGAGTTGCTGTCAACCAGCGGTATGGCTATGGCGCTGAGGAACCGTCGCTGGGAGAATTCGACCTCCCCATACTGGGGTTGGTGCGTCTCAAAGGCCCGGGAAATCATCAGTTGCAACTCGTGGTTCCTGGATAGCTCTATAAAGCTCCGCCCCTGGAAATCCAGCCTTTCTATGTTAAGGAGATCCCTGGCTACCGGGTTCAGGAGTTGCGTCTCGCCCTGGGACCCAATCATCACCACCCCGTCGGCCATGACTTCCAGCACCACCGACAGCTTGTTGCGCTCTGCCGACAGCTCTTGAATCGTTGTCTTGAGAGTCGCCGCCATCCGGTTGAAGTCCGCGGCCAGCTCGCTGGTCTCGTCCCCTGATAGAGCGTATACCCGGTGCTCCAAATCGCCCTGGGTGATATGCCTCACCCCTTCTGTGACCGACCGGACGGAGCGAGACGTGCGTCGTGCCAGAAAATACCCCAGGATCACGGAGAGAAGGGTGACGATGAGTCCTGACAGGAGCAGTGCGGACAGGATACGGTCTACCTTGGACTGTACTTCGGACATGGGCACCGCGACCCGTGCTACGCCTGCGATGGTGCCATCCACGTATACCGGGACGGCAGCATACATCATCTCCTCTTCAACCGTGCTGCTGAACCGGGTGCTGCGGCCTATGCCGGCAGCGATAGCATCCCGCACTTCGGGGCGGTCGGCATGGTTCTCCATGATTGCCGAGTCGTCCCAGGTGTCGGACAGTACGGTCCCGTCCGGGCGGATAATCGTGATTCTGGCGTCCAGCAGGTTGCCTGTCCGTTCGCTGGCCGCCTGGATGTCTCCGGGGGCAAGCTGGCCCTGAAAGTAGCTCTCGGCCGTCTGACCTATCAGCCGGGCCTCGTTCTCCAGGCGGACTTCGAGGTCGGAGATGTAGCTACCCCGCACGTACAGGAAGATGTAGATGCTCGCCGCCACCATGGAAACCACTATGAGGGCCGTATAGGCGAGGGCGATGCGCCATTGTAGAGACCTGGGCAATCTCATGCTTGGAATCTGTAACCCACGCCGCGAATTGTGACTATCATTTTCGGGCTGCCGGGGTCGGGTTCAATCTTTTCGCGAAGCCATCGGACGTGGACGTCAACCGTTCGGGTATCGCCGATGTAGTCCTGTCCCCACACCCGGTCGAGAATCTGGTGCCGCGTGTAGGCCCTTCCCTTGTTTGCCATCAAGAGGGCGAGAAGGTCGAACTCCCGCGGCTTCAGGTCAAGATGTTGTCCCTTGAGTCTGACCGCGTGGCTGGTTGGGTCCAGCTCCAGGCTGCCCGCTCTGATAACCTCCGTGTCCGGGGATTCCCCACGGCTGTGGCGGGGGCGGCGCAGCATTGCCCGCACCCTTGCCAGCAACTCCCGCATACTGAAAGGCTTGACAACGTAGTCGTCGGCCCCAATCTCCAGTCCCACCACCTTGTCCACTTCCTCGGCCTTGGCGGTCAGCATCAGAATTGGTACGTCGCTGGTCCTTCGGATGAGGCGGCAAATGTCGAAACCGTCCAGGGTTGGGAGCATAATATCAAGGATGATGAGGGAAGGGTCGGCTTCTCTGGCGGTCTCCAGCCCCTTCCCCCCGTCGCTGGCGGTAACAACCTGGTATCCCTCGTGTTCCAGGTTGTACCTCAGCGCCTCGAGGAGGTTCTCCTCGTCCTCAACAATCAGGATTGTCTGCTCTGACAAATCGTTCTCCGGGGATATGGCCTCTTGCACCCCATTATACAGCTTCGCAAAGCCCTTCTCCACCGGGGATTGTGTTGGTGCGGAGCTTTCGATTTTCAGAAGAACCTGTACCCCCGGTCATTCCGAGTCCGACATGGACTGACTATGGAAGGTGCGGAAGGGGCTTCGCCTAGCCCTCCGGGCTGACTGCCGCCGGTTCGGGCGCGACCACTCGCTCCAGGCTGCCCTTCACGTCTTCGATTCTCCGATGCAAGTCGGCTATCCTGTCCTTAATCTTGGCGATTTCCCTCCGTTTCCCGGTTATCATCTTCTCAAGTACACTGGCATATTCGGCCTTCGTGGCTTGAGCGACTTCTTCCTGTAGGCCATGAATGCCCTGCTCAAGCTGGGAAATCTCCTCCTCGGCCGTCTTGATGTCGCCATCCCAACGCTCCAGGTTAACGGCCATTCTCTGTCGCCATTCCTCGTGCCTTTCTTTTCGCTCCTCTTGCTGCTTTACCCACCTCTCGCGCTGCTCTCGCCTTTCATCCCTGATCTCCCCAATCCTTGCCTGTGCCCGGTCCCATGCGTCGTTCAACGTGCGACGCAACTCCTCTCGCTGCTCCCTGGACAGGTACAGGTTCGCCAGGTTCTTCTGGACATCCTTTATCCCCTGTAATATTTCGTAGGGGTTGCCCTGGGTGGTATCGCCAACATACTTGTTAGCTTCCTGCTTGGCCTCGTCGTAGGCGGCCCTTTGAATACCCTGGTGTTTCAACCCCATCTTTTCGTTCACGTCACGCCAATAGTTCCAGCAATGGTCCCCGTCCTCTTTCAACATGAGGCTCTCTTTCAAAAGCGCCAGGGCCTGGCGCATCACCTCCCTCACGCTCATCAGGTCCTCTCTGGTGGCTGACGCGTCGGCGCTGGACTGTGCGCCACTGATGATTGACTCGATTAGCTGGCGATGTTTGCCCGATTCTTCCTGCGCTTCCTTATGCACCTCTCTGACGACATCGCAGACGCTTGAGTAACTTGCCCACAGGGTTTCCCGGTCCTCCTCCAGGAGGGGCATTGAGTCAAACATCTTGCGGATTGCCCCAGCCCGTGCCCAGAATGGGCCATAGCGATACTTTGAGATGGGTGACTCGGCATCCGGCACCCCATAACCGTGGCGCAGGCCCCCGATTTCCCGCTCAAACTTTGCAACGTTAGACTGGGCCACCGCCCGCCTTGCCGCCTCCTTCTCCTCCACGTCCTTGCAGATTTTGCTATATTGCGACCATAAACGGTCGAACTCCCTTTCCGGCAGGGCTTCAGTGGTCATAAAAAGCTCGTCTATGCGCAGAGAGACATCCCAGAACTCCCTGTAATTCCCCTGGGATGCCAGCTCTTGAATGACCTCAAGCTCCTTCTTGATAAGTGAGCCGTCGGATTGCGCCATGCTTGTGGAGTGCGTGTCTTCCATATTGCAGAACACCTCTAAATCTGAATATGTAGTCAAAGCATTAGATGCCGCCACCGGCGACCGCATAGTGGCGAAGTTGTCAAGACAACATAATTATGCAAGCTGAGACCAGTCATTTTGAGGCACGGGAGACGCTTCAAGGGGCTATGGTCGGTTAATTAAGGCGCTCAAGCTCCTCCAGCACTCGCTGCACTGATGGCCTGTCACCAATATTACGACCCACGTATTTCCATTGGATAATCCCGTCCTTGTCTATTATGAAGGTAGAAGCCCTTGCCCGGCCACCGTCCGATGGGTTATGAACTCCGTATTCCTTCACGACCGCCGCCTCCGGGTCGTACAGAATCGGGAACATAATCCCTATGTTCTCGGCTATGGACCCGGCCCCCAACAGGTCATCAGTGCTGATGGCCAACACCTCGGCATCCAGCCCGGTTATCTCGTTGTATACCCCCTGCAGCTCCCCGAGCTGTATACGGCAGTGGGTTCACCAGAAGGCCCGGTAGAAGACCAGTACAACGTTTTTGTCACCTCTATACGACTGGAGCGAGTGGGTATCTCCCGATACGCTGGGTAGGGTAAAGTCGTGAGCGAGGTCATTGATTTCATTGCCTGCCATGTCTGCCGGGGGCATCTCGGTTGGGGCAGGAGTATGGGTTGGCGCCGCCGTGGGCGGAGGGACCGGTGTTGGCTCGGGGGTGGGAGTAGGCTCCGGCGTTGCAGTGGGCAGGACAGCCGGCGTTGGCCCGGGGGTGGATGTAGGCTCCGCAGCCACGGTGGAAGTTGGAACGCCGGTTGGCTCCGGCGTGGTGTTATCTACAGGCTTGGTGACGACCGTAGGCCCTTTCGTTGCCGCGGGAGTTGGACCGCCGGTTGGCTCCGATGGTGTGGCATAGGTCGCATCCGCTGTGGGGCTGTCTACGGACTTGGTGACAGTGGTAGACGCGGGAATTGGGGTCGGCTCAGCTTGAACTGGGGACGGGGCTGACGTGCTGGTGGGGATGGCCGTTGGGTCAGCAAGTGGGGGCGTCGGTTCGGTGGATACGGGGGTTTCTGTAGGGTCGGGCGACCCACACGCCGCCAGCACCAGGAGCATCGCCGCCGCCCCCGCCAGAAATTGTAGGCGCTTTTTCATTCCCTTGATGTTGCCTTCGAGCAAGGAAGTGTAATCATGTCCCGCCACATCGTCTTTGAGGTCAGGTCCACCGGCCTCGCTATATATACTTCAAATCCGGTTGCCGGTTGCCGGCGCCACACCCGTAATGATACACAACATCCGGTGATTGTTCAATGAAATCCACCGTGGAGTATTCCTATTGCTGGCTGGTCAATAATGAAAATACCATCCTGATAATGTAAACTAGGGCGCAGGCATGTAGTATGCTTCAAGTTAGACCAGATGAGGAATGGGATATGGTAGTGTCGAGAAAGATGATGAGCCTGGGCACCGAAACCGCTTTCGAGGTGCTGGCGAAGGCCAGAGCACTTGAGGCACAGGGCAAGGAGATAATCCACCTGGAGATAGGAGAACCCGACTTTGACACCCCCTCCCACATCGTCGAGGAGGGGGCGGAGGCGCTGCGCCAGGGTTACACCCACTACGGCCCTACCCCAGGGCTGCCTGAGTTGCGGGAATCAATAGCTCGAAACGTGGGCGAGACCAGGGGCGTTGCCGTTAGCCCCAATCAGGTTGTAGTGACGCCAGGGGCCAAGCCCATCATGTTCTACACAATCCTGGCCCTGGCCCAACGGGGCGTGGAGATAATCTACCCCAACCCCGGCTTTCCAATCTTCGAGTCCATGATCAGGTTCTGCGGCGCTAAGGCCGTTCCCATGCGTCTCCTGGAGGGAAAGGGGTATCATCCCGATATTGACGACCTCGCCTCCAAAATCAACTCCCGCACCAGGCTCATCATTATCAACTCGCCCCAGAATCCCACCGGATCGGTAATGTCCCGGGAGGACCTGGAGGCCATCGCCGCGATGCTCAAGGGGCGGGATGATATATACGTCCTCTCCGACGAGGTGTACAAGGACATCATCTACCAGGGAGAGCACCACACCATTGCCTCTCTTCCGGGAATGGCTGACCGCACCATCATACTGGACGGATTCTCCAAGAGCTACGCCATGACCGGATGGCGGCTGGGTTACGGGGTTTTCCCCGAGCCACTGGTGCCCCATATTGTGAAACTGGCAGTGAACAGCGTCTCCTGCGCCGCCTCCTTCACCCAGCGAGCCGCCATCAAGGCCCTGGAAGGTCCCCAGGAGCCAGTCAGGGATATGGTGGAGGAGTTCGGGCGCAGGCGGAAGATTATCGCCGAGGGCCTGCGTCAGATACCCGGCATCGCCTGTCCGGAGCCGGAAGGCGCTTTCTATGCTTTCCCCAGCATAAAGGGAACCGGAATCCCCAGCCAGGAGTTCCAGGAGAGGGCGCTCAACGAGGCCGGGGTGGCCCTGCTGTCCGGCACGTCCTTTGGCGCATTCGGCGAGGGCTATGTCCGGCTCTCCTACGCCAACTCCCAGGAGAATATCAGAAAGGCCCTGGAGCGACTGGGGGGCTTTGTGTCCGGCGCGCGCCGGTAGGGTTCTAAGAGGGAGATTCCCAAATGCCTTCTCCCCTGGTGGGAGAAGGTTAGGATGAGGGGGGAGTTACTGATGATGCACCCTTCACCCTCACCTCAATCCTCTCCCATCAAGGGAGAGGAGGCCTGATGCAACATATTTGGAAACATCACCTAGCAGAATGGTAGGGGCGGCTACTGTCCACTCCATGGCGGGGCCGCTATGCCCTCCATGTCGCTGGCTACGTCAACCACCGCCGGCCTGCCCGAGGCCAGCGCCTGCTCCAGGGCAGACCCGAGGTCGCCCGGCTTCTCAACCCTGATGCCGAAACAGCCGATGTCCTGGGCTACCCTGGCGAAGTTGACATCAGTGAAATGCCAGATTGCGTCCGAGTCGCCCGGTTCCCCGGCGTACGTTCCTTCCGTGCCCCTCTTTTCCTGGTTCAGGGAGCGGTTGTTGTTTACCACAACCACGACGTTGATACCGTATCGGACGGCAGTTTCCAACTCGGCTATGTGATACCAGAACCCTCCGTCCCCGGAGAAGCACAGCACGGGACGCTCAGGGACGGCGCACTTTGCCCCCAGGGCTGCCGAAAGCCCCCATCCCAGGGAGCCTGCACACCGGATGTAGCTCTGGTCCGGCGACTTCAGGTCCATCATGGTGCCTGTCCATATCCCGGAGTGGCCCGTGTCCGACACTACCAGGGCGTCCAAGGGCAGGAAGTCGGTGATTTCCTTGCAGATGCGCTCCGGCCGGATGGGTACGGCATCGGAGTTGAGCATCTGTTCCGACTCGGCGCGCCAGTCCCCCACAAGCTGCTGTACACGGTTGACCCACTCAGTCCGTGGGCCTATCTGTTCCAGGGCTTCGATTAGCCTACGTGTCGTTACCTTGGCATCGCCCTGGAGGGCTACCCTGCTGGGATAGCTTCTTCCAAGCTGAGAGGGGTCAATATCTATCTGGATGACCGGGGTGCCCATGGGCGGAATCTGCCAGTCGAGCGTGACCTGGCTGCCGGTGTGGCTCCCGATGAACAGCACCAGGTCGGCCTCTGCCACGGCACGATTGGCGCACCATCGGGAGTAGGACCCGACCACCCCTACCGACAGAGGATGGTGGTCGGGTATGGTGCCCTTGGCATTGAGGGAAGTTGCCACCGGGATGGAGAGCATCTCGGCCAGCTCCACCACTTCCCCTTTGGCCTGGGACGTGGTGACGCCTCCACCGGCTACGATTATCGGCCTGCGGGCCTCGGACAGCACTCTGGCCGCCTCCCTGACCATCTCAGCCTCCGGCTCCAGGCGAATGGCGGGGATCCGTGAAAATTTCTCCTCTACCATCACTTCCAGATCGGCCTCGCCTTCAGCTATAACCTCTCCCTGTGCTCCTTGAAAGTCCAGGTGCACCGGCCCGGGCGCGCCGGACGTGGCTTCCCTGAACGCCTGACGTAGAAGGTGGGGCAGTTGCTCCACGCTGTCCACGACCACGTTGTACTTGGTGACCGGCTCGAAGGCCGAGAAGTGGGCTATCTCCTGGTAGGAGTTGCGGTACTGGTGCATCAGGGGTCTGTGTCCCGTGATGGCTATGACCGGGGACAGTCCCAGGTAAGCGTCCTGCAGCCCTGCCGCCAGGTTGGCCGCCCCGACCGTCTGGGCCATGCAGACACCGGGACGCCCGGCGGCCCGGGCGTATCCGTCGGCCATGTAGGCTGCTGCCTTCTCCCCGTGGGTAACTATCCGTTGAATACCCACTTTCTCCATCTCGACCAACGCCCGTCTCACTATCGCGGGCACGAAAAAGGCATGGGTTACGCCGTACCCGCTCAGGGTCTCTGCAAGAAATCGGCCACCGGTCATCCTGGGCATGGCTTCACCTCCCGCCGGATTTTACCTCGTAAACGTGGGGGTTGCAGGGCGAGCCCCGCTTGCCTGATACTCTACTCTCCATTGCGCCGCCTGACAAGCCTCACAAACATGGGGAAGGAAGTGTAAAACTACACATTGAGCCACAGCCTGCGTCACGTCATCATTCCGGTCGTACCTCCGGTAGATTCGCCGTGGCGAACCTTGAGCCGGAAGGACGACGTAAGAGCGGGAGTGGCAGACTCAGACATAATCCGAGTTTTGCGCTTCCCTCTGATACTTGTTTGGGCATTGCGTAATAGCCATAGTAGCGTCATACTACACTTGAACATGGGACAGAGCAGTAGCTGGAAAATCGCCCCAGGCTCCTTGGAATACCCTCTGGTAATAGCCCATCGAGGGGGTGCAGGCATGGCTCCCGAGAACACCCTGGCTGCCTTCCGCAAGGCACTGGAGGTGGGAGCGGACGCCATAGAGTTGGACGTCAGGCTGACCAGGGACAGGCATGTGGTGGTCATCCATGACAGACGCCTGGAACGGACCACAACCGGGCATGGGGCGGTGGGGTCACACACCCTTGAAGAGGTGAAACACCTGGACGCAGGCTCCTGGTACAGCCCCCAGTTCAGCGGGGAGCAGGTCCCGACGTTGGTTGAGGTCTTTGAGGCGCTGCCAGCATGCTTCCCCATATACGTGGAGATTAAAGCTCGTGGGGCTGGAGTAGCGATTCTGGCAACCAGGGTAGTTGACACAATACGCAGGTATAATCGGTGGGAAAGCACGATGGTAGCCAGCTTCAATCCCCTGGCGATGGCCTTCGTCAGGGCCATAGGCCCCCGGATTACCCGGGGCTACATCTGGTCAGGCCGCCATCCCCTGCCCTTGCGGGCACGCTGGCTGAGCCCGATGGTGAAGCCCCACTGGCTGGCCCCGGACCGGCGTACCCTGACCCCCGAGTTGCTGTCCAGGTTTCATTCCCAGGGCAAGCCAGTGGCCGGATGGGACCTGGACGTATGTACTGACATGAGGCGTTTGGGAGAGATTGGGCTTGATGCCGCAGTCACCGACAACCCGGAGCCGCTGGTGCGCCAGAAACATGGCATGGCACAACGATAGCCGCATTGGTAGTCAATCAAAGTGGGAAAAGGAGAAGTCCCGGCTATGAAACTATACTGGCAAGAGCGCAGGATGGGTCAGCGTCTGATATTGGCCTTGCATGATGAGAGCGAGGTTGAGGTGGGAGCCGTTCGCAAGACCCCTCGCGGGTTCGACGCCCTGGCAAAAACCAATACCTATGACCCCGGCCGTGCCCAGAAAGGATTCGCAACCATCGAAGAAGCTAAATTCTTCGTTGAGTCCTTTCATCCCTGGGACCTGTTTGGAGGCGACCTGGATTTGGAGGTGGAGCCGGAGGTGCGCCTCCTTCCAACAGGAGCTGCCGGACCAGCATCGGACGAGTCCCCCCAGACCGACGCACCGGCTGACACCGCTCAGTCGGCGGGGGAGGAGCCGGAGCCGGCTCCACCCGCAGCGTCGTCTGGCGAGGCATCGGTCCAGGCAGAAGAAGTGGCTGCCACGTCCGCAGAGGGAAACGCAAAGCCCGAAAAGCGAGGATGGCAGTTCTGGAAGAAGGGCTAATAAGTCTCTTAGAGGATGTTTGTAAAGCCCTTTCTCCCTTGCGGGAGAAGGCTGGGATGAGGGGTATCACCCTCACCTCAATCCTCTCCCATCAAGGGAGAGGAGGCTTGGGACGCCACTTCAGAAACACCTTCTCAGATGGTGCGGAAGCGAAACATGAACGTGGCCCAGACCACCATGAGCCCTGCAATCCCTCCAAGGATAAGCAGGTCTGGAAATATCACATTCCACTCGTACCCCACTATCACCAGGCTTCTCACCGACTCGACCGCATGGCTCACAGGATTGAAGGTCTTGGCCACCTGAATCCATCCCGGGAGCAAATCACTGGGCACCATGGCGGACGAAAGGAACATCAGCGGCAGGGTGATGAAGCTGATGAACGCTATCAGGGGGTCGGGCCTCTTCATCACGATAGCCAGGCCGTTGGAGAGACCTGCAAAACCCAGTCCGAGCATGGTCACGATGACCACGGTAAGAAGCACGCCGGGGAACCCGGTAGCTATGTCAACGCCCATAATCCAAGCTATGAGGAAGATTAGCAGGGCCTGTACCACCAGGGTGGACACCGAGCCAAAGACCTGGCCCAGCACGATTGACACACGGGTCACGGGCGTCGCCAGCATCTTGTCCAGTATACCCAGGTCCATATCCTGAATCATGTTCATGCCTGTCCAGGCAGAACCGAACAGGACAGTCATAATGATGACTCCCGGAGCGAAAAACTGGAGGTAGCTATCGCTGGTGAACCCGGGCAAGTCCACCATTCTCTCGAATACCCGGCTGAAGAGGAGCAGCCACACCAGGGGTTGGACCAAGTTTACGAAAAGCCAGATGGGAGTCCGCAAGGACACTTTGATATGCCGCATGAACAAGTACCAGGTATCCGAGAAAGCGTTCACTTTCTCCTCCTCACTTCTCGCTGCATCCTGGCCCACGTGGTACGCTGGCCCTCCTCGTCTCGCATGGTCCGCCCGGTGTATTTAAGAAAAACGTCATCGAGCGTGGGTCGAGAAAGGGAGATGGTCTGTACGGTGAGACCGTTGCCGTCCATGACTCTCAGGATACGCGGCAGGTCGGTCTCTCCCTTCTCCACGTACACGTTCAGGTTGCCGTCAATCTCCTGTATCTCTCTGACGAAGGGCTGGTGCCGGAGCATATCTCTGCTGCTGTCCAGCACGCCGTCCGACGTGGCCGCGCCGTCTGTGGTCAGGGTGAGACTCACCACGTCCCCGCTTATCTCATCTTTAAGCTCCTGGGGCGTTCCCGAAGTGATAATCTTGCCGTGGTCTATGATGGCGATGCGGTCCGACAGCTTGTCCGCCTCATCCATGTAATGGGTGGTAAACAGTACGGTAATCCCCAACTCCTGGACCAGGTTGCGGATGTAATCACCGATGTGGCCGCGAGTCTGGGGGTCCAGACCCACGGTAGGCTCGTCGAGGATGAGCACCTGGGGCTGGTGAATGATTGATATAGCCAGGTCAAGACGCTTTCGCATACCCCCGGAGTAGGTCGCCACCTGTCGTCCCGACTCTTCGGTCAGGTCCATCAGATCCAGAAGCTCGTCCGCCCTGCGGCGAATCGTCTTGCCGTCCAGCCGATAGAAGTGGCCATACAACACCAGGTTCTCCCGCCCCGTAGCGTTCTCGTCAATCCCCACCTCCTGGGCAGCGTAGCCGATGCTGCTGCGGACTCTCGCCGAGTGTGTCTTTACGTCCATGCCCAGCACTTCGGCGGTGCCCGAGGTCGGCTTGAGAAGGGTGGTGAGAATCTTGATTGTGGTGCTTTTGCCCGCGCCGTTAGGCCCCAGAAAGGCGAAGAGTTCCCTCGCCTTCACCTCAAAGCTCACGCCATCCACGGCCCTGACTCCGCCCTTGTACACCTTGACCAGGTCCTTGACGACAATGCTGTCGCTGGCCCTCTCCGGTCCATCCATCTTGACACCAGGCCCTATTTGTTAGAGTATGATGTGGACATATACCCACCCTATTATACCTTAATCAATCTAATCTACTAGAAGGAGCAAGGAGGATAACATGGCCGACCTGACTAAAGATGAAGTAAGGGCTATGGGTAAAGCCGTAGGGTTGGACATACAGGACCCGGAACTGACAGAGGTGATGTACAGCATCAACGCCCTCCTTGAGGCCCTGGACGGAATCAATCCCCCCGGCTGGGAGAGCGTCGAGCCGCTGCCGATTATCCTGCCCCCGAGTCAATAGCCGGAAGGCTGGAGCATGCCTTCGCATGATTCCAGCAACGCCCATATATCTCGGCGCACAAGAACGAAGCGCTCCCACTGTCATTCCGAATCCGCCTGCGGCCCGCCGAAGGCGAAAGGGGTCCAAGGACCTTGCCCGCAAGGCTACGATGCTTTAGACGAAACGCCCCGGAACCCTCGCTGCACTCGGAATGACAATAAGAGTCGAGGAAAGGAGTCGGTATGGACAAAGTAGATATACCATTCCTGTCTGCCACGGAGCTTTCGCGACTGATAGAGCGGAAGGAGGTCTCCCCCGTGGAGGCCACAGAAGCCTATCTTGAGCGGATTGAAGACTTGGACTTCAAGTTCAATGCCTACCTTACCGTATGCCGCAACCAGGCCCTTGAGGATGCACGGGAAGCGGAGCGGGCCATCTCTCAGGGGAACTATCTCGGCCCCATGCACGGAGTACCCGTAGCCGTGAAGGACCAGTTCTGGAGCAAGGGCATACGCTCTACCGGCGGCTCCCGCATCCTGGCAGACTTCGTTCCCGATGAGGATGCCACCGTAGTGGCCAACCTGAAGAAGGCCGGGGCCATTCTTCTGGGCAAGACCAACGTCACCGAGTTCGCCATAACCGGTTTCACCCACCGGTTCAGCACGCCCCGAAACCCCTGGAACCTGGACACGTACGCAGGAGGCTCAAGCGGGGGTTCCGGCGCCGGGACCGCTGCCTTCCTCTGCGCTACCTCTCTGGGTGAGGACACGGGAGGCTCCATACGCTTCCCCGCCACCTGGTGCGGGCTGGTGGGCCACAGGCCCAGCTGGGGCCTGGTGAGCCGCTACGGAGTGATGCCCGGAGTCTGGTCCATGGACACGGTTGGCCCCATATCCCGGACCGTGGAGGACGCCGCCATCACCCTTGGGGCTATTGCCGGACACGACCCCAAGGACGCCTATACCTGGGATATTCCAGTGCCGGACTACAGGAGCGCCCTGGACGGCAACATAAGCGGTATGCGCATAGGTGTGATAGCAGAGCAGCTCAACAACAACCTGGTGGAGACGGACGTCAGGGAGGCCTTCGTCAAGGCGACCACCGTGCTGGGCGAGATAGGGGCGTCGGTGGACGAGATTTCCCTGCCACTTACCGAATATGCCAGCGTGATGTCCGGTGTGCTGCTGAACGTGGAGCCTGCCGGGACTTATCGCGACTGGGTCAGGGACCGCCTCCAGGATTTCGGACACGACAACCGCATAGGTCTCCTCACCGGTAGTATCATACCTGCTCAGGCCTACTACAAGGCACAGAAGCTCAGGAGCTTGCTCCGTCAGCAGGTCCACGAGGCCCTGGAGAGGTACGACGTGCTGATATTGCCCACTTCGGGGAAGTGCGCTCAGCCTGTGGAGGAGGACCCGGTGATTACCAGCAAGGAGATGGTGGGACGCCTTCCGTACCTCTACACTCGTGTCGCCAACCTTGCCAGCGCACCCGCAGTCACCGTGCCCTGCGGCTTTAACTCCCAGAGACTGCCCATTGGACTCCAGATTATGGGTCGGCCCGGCGGGGATGCGGTGGCCTTGAAGGTGGCCCACGCCTACGAGCAGCATAACCCCTGGCACACCATGAGGCCTCCGGCGGTGTGACAATAGCCCCCTCATCCTAACCTTCTCCCACCGGGGGAGAAGGAACTTTTGGACACCTTCTGGGGTGCATGTTGAAGGTATGCCCGGGTGTGCGTTCCTAATCTGAAGGAATATAGATATAGATAACGCAAAGGTGGTAAGTCAACGATGGTTGGACAAAGCACGAACTCCAAGTACGACGTTATCGTGGTCGGCGCCGGCAATGCCGCCCTGACCGCGGCCCTCTCGGCCCGGCAGAACGGCGCGCGGGTGCTGGTCCTTGAGAAAGCGCCCCAGTCCGAGCGAGGCGGGAACAGCAGGTTCAGCGGCGGCATCTTCAGGTTCGCCTATGACGGCATCGAGGAAATCAAGCCTCTGCGCCGGGACATGACCGCCAGCGAATGGGACCTGGTGGACGTGGGCGTATATGACGAGGACCGCTACCTTGGGGACTTGATGCGGGTGACCGAGGGGCAGGCCAACCGGGAGTTGACCCAGACCCTCATCAAGCAGTCCTATTCCACCATGACCTGGATGACGGACGTGGGAGTGGTCTGGGACTGGAGCATCGTCTGGTCTACAAGGACCGGCGAGCGGATGAGCTTCAACCCCGGTACGGCTGTACAGGCCAAGAACAAGGGCGTGGGGCTGGTGCACTACCTCTTCAACGCAGTCCAGCAGGCCGGCATAGATATTGCCTACCAGGCCAAGATGATTGGATTTCTTCAGGATGATGCGGGGCGCGTAACCGGCGTCAGGATAAGAACGCCCGGCGGTGCTGAGGATGTTCCGGCGGGGGCAGTGATTCTGGGCTCCGGCGGCTTCGAGGCCAATCCCGAGATGCGCGCCCGCTACCTGGGGCCGGGTTGGGACCAGGTGAAGGTGCGGGGCACGCGGTTCAACACGGGGGAAACCCTGCGCATGGCCCTGGACATAGGGGCCATGCCGGTGGGCCACTGGCAGGGATGCCACGCCACTCCCATAGACGCCAACGCCGCCCCGGTGGGCGAATTGAGCCTCACCGACAGGACCAACCGACTTTCATATCCCTACTCCATCATGGTGAACGTTCAGGGGAAAAGGTTCATTGACGAGGGAGAGGACACCGGCGCATACACCTACGTCAAAGCGGGCCGTGCGATTCTGACCCAGCCACGGGGCATCGCCTACCAGATTTTTGACAGCAAGACCGTCCACCTGATAGAAGAGCGCTACTCCACCGGCACACCCATAGTTGGCGACAACATCAGAGAGATAGCACAGAAGATGTCCGTGCCTGACGACGCGCTGGAGCAGACGATAGCGGAGTTCAATGCGTCGGTGCAGCCCGGCGCGTTTGACCCGGCGATTAAAGACGGCAAGAGGACCGTTGGCATCGCTCCTCCCAAGTCCAACTGGGCCCTTGCCATAGACTCTCCCCCCTACACGGTGTACCCGGCGGCCTGTGGAATTACCTTCACCTTCGGAGGTGTCAAGATAGACACGGAAGCCAGGGTGAGGGATACCGAGGACATACCCATACCGGGCCTCTACGCTACCGGCGAGATAACGGGCGACTTCTTCTTCCATAACTACCCCGGCGGGACGGGACTCATGCGTGGCGCAGTCTTTGGGCGCATCGGGGGCGCCAATGCTGCGGCAGAAGCTGTGGGCAGATAGTTGAAGGTGACAGACCTATGAACGAGACACGACGACTGGCTGAGTTCGTCGCAAAGACCGCTTACAAAGACCTTCCAGAGTCGGTCGTGGATGCCACAAAGGTGTACATCCTCGATAACATGGCTAGCGGCTTCGTCGGCTCCACCACTCCCTGGGCAAATATGGTGGCGCAGGTGGCCCGGGAGACCGCCCCACAGGGTCCCTGCTCGGTATTCGCCGGCAGCATGACTACATCGCCATCCTGTGCCGCCCTGGTCAACGGAACGATGATTGGTAGCTTCGAGACAGACCACGCCTATGTCCAGGGGTCGTGTCACCCAAGCGCCTCCGCTTTCCCGGCGGCCCTTGCCATAGCGGAACGGGACCACCTTCACGGCAGTTCGCTGCTGGCGTCGGTAGCCCTGGGGTATGAGGTCGCTTGCCGAGTTGGGCTGGCTGCCACCCGTGCGGTGGAAGACGTGGCGGGGTTTCATGGCCCTGGGACCAACGCATCCTTCGGCGGAGCTGCGGGAGCGGGGAAAGCCCTCGGCTTGGACGCCGAAGGCCTGGTGAACGCTCTGGGCATAGCCGGGTCCCACTCAGGGGGTCTCATGGAGTTCGCCAGGGAAGGCGCAATGACCAAGCGCCTCCACGTGGGGCGTGGCGGACAGATGGGCCTGGAAAGCGCCCTTCTGGCGGCCCGGGGCTTTACCGGCCCTTCCACCGTCCTGGAAGGTGACCGTGGCTTTCTGAAGGTGTATTCCCCGTCGCCCAACCCGGATACCCTGGTGAAAGACCTGGGCGAGCGTTACCTCCTCCTGGGCATGATGGTAAAGGCCTATGCTTGTCACGCATCCTCCCATCCGGTCATAGAGGGCATCTGCCGGTTCAAAGAGGACAAGGAGTGGGACGTAAGCCGGCTTGAGCATGTAAAAGTGGTGGGGACCGAGAGAATGGTGGAGCGTCACAACGACCAGGAGCCCACCAGCATCCTCGGGGCGCAATACAGCCTGCCCTTCTCCGCAGCCGTGGCCCTCTGCCGGGACATCGCCGACCCCCTGGTATACAGCGAGGAAACCCTGTGGGACCCACAAGTCCGTGAAATTGCCGGAACGATGGGCCTTGCCACCGATAAAGAGCGCTTTGGGGACCACGGCGGCCCCACTGCCGAGGTCTCGCTGACCCTCGCAGGGATGCCACACACGTTCACGGTGGCCGACTGGAAGGGCGCTCCCACCAATCCCTATACTTACGACGAGATGGCGGACAAGTTCCGCCGCTACGCCTCTCCCCACCTGACGCCGGGTCGTATTGAGGACATCGTCCAGAAGGTCAGGAACCTGGAAAGCGTGGAAGACGTGACTGAGATAACCGGCCTCCTGAGGTCGGGGTAGTACCGCTTCATATAATTAACAAGACATGAGCAAACTTGTAGGCATCATCGGTTATCCCATAAGGCATTCCATCTCCCCGGTCTTCCAGCAAGCGGCCCTGGACTACCATTCCCTGGACGCCACCTATCAGGCGTGGGAAGTGGAGCCTCAGTCGCTGCCGGAATTCGTGAACGGTCTGCGCTCACCCGACACCCTGGGCATCAACGTCACCGTACCCCACAAAGAGGCGGTAATGTCTCACCTGGACCGCATTGACGATTGGGCAGCGACGGCCGGTGCTGTCAACACCGTGGTCAACGAGGGAGGAAAGCTCGTTGGCCACAACACAGACGGATCCGGGTTCCTCAGAGCGCTGGAGGAGCACGGCCACTTCTCACCAGAGGGCCGCAGCGTGCTAATTTTGGGTGCAGGAGGCTCGGCAAAGGCCGTAGCCCTGGCCCTGGCGCGGCGTGGAATAGCCAGGATAACGATAGCCAACCGCACTCTCCGGCGTGCCCAAGAGCTTGCCGAACTGATAGGCAAGCACGGCCCCCGGGTTGAGGCGATACCTCTAGCTCCCTCCGAAGATGCCTTTGTCCGTGCTGCGACTGCTTGCAATCTGCTGGTCAACTGTACGACCATAGGGATGAAGCACGGCCCCAACGAGAAAGGAAGCCCGATTCCGGCCCAACTCACGCCCTCCGGTGTCCTGGTCTACGACCTGGTGTATAATCCTCCTGAGACGCCTTTGCTTGGAGAGGCGGCCAGGTCCGGTGCGGCCACTCTGGGAGGTCTGCCCATGCTGGTCTACCAGGGGGCAGCTTCCTTCGAGTTCTGGACCGGCAAATCGGCGCCCGTTGAGGTGATGCTGAAGGCGGCGAAGGCGGCCCTGCCGTAAGGCATTGGATTCCCTCTATACCGTGAGGAGGACAACATGGTCCGTTTCCTGACAGCCGGCGAGTCCCACGGACAGGGGTTGGTGATTATTGTGGAGGGGATTCCCGCTGCACTGCCACTGACCGAGGACTACATCGGTGCCCAGCTTGCCCGGCGACAGCGCGGCTACGGGCGCGGCGGCAGGATGCTCATCGAGCAGGACAGGGCGCATATCATATCCGGCGTGCGTCACGGCCTTACACTGGGAAGCCCTATAGGTATGACCATAGAGAACAAGGACTGGGTCAACTGGCAGGAGCCTATGAGCGTCGGGCCGGTCGAAGCCGAGGTGAAGCGTGTAACCCGCCTGCGCCCCGGCCACGCAGACCTGCCGGGTACGATGAAGTATGGCTTCCATGACGTGCGAAACGTCCTGGAACGTGCCAGCGCCCGGGAGACGGCTGCCAGGGTCGCAGCCGGGTCCGTGTCAGTGAGGCTCCTGGAGGAGTTCGGCATGGAACTGCATAGCCACTCAATATCCATCGGGGGCCACTGGGCCAGTATAGACGGGCCAATTGACTGGCAACAGGTGGAGGAGTCTCCGGTGCGGTGTGCCGACCCTGAGATGGCGGGTCGAATGATGGCCGCAATAGGCGAGGCCAAAGAGGCCGGCGATACGGTGGGGGGAGTTGTGGAAGTGATAGCGACCGGGGTCCCAATCGGGCTAGGCTCCCACGTCCACTGGGACCGGAAGATAGACGGGCGCCTAGCCCAGGCCCTCATGTCCATCAACGCCGTAAAGGCCGCTTCCATTGGAGAGGGCTGGGAGTCGGTCAATCTCAGAGGCTCCCAGGTACACGACGTCATCGCCCCTGTGGATGACCCGTCACGCCCCTGGCAGCGAGATACCAACCG
This sequence comes from Dehalococcoidia bacterium, assembly GCA_034421095.1. Lineage (GTDB taxonomy): Bacteria > Chloroflexota > Dehalococcoidia > Lucifugimonadales > JAGWBF01 > JAGWBG01. Next base: position 118,932 of record DAOUKR010000015.1, on the reverse strand, counting down.
CTCCGGCGGCACCGAGGGTGGCATGACCAACGGTATGCCTCTGGTGGCCCGGTTCGCCGTCAAGCCCATCTCCACGCTGGTCAATCCCCTGCCCTCCGTTGACCTGGACACGGGAGAGCTGGTGCAGGCCCACTATGAACGCTCCGACGTATGCCAGGTCCCCCCGGCCGGAGTAATCGGCGAGGCGGTTGTGGCCCAGGTGCTGGCCGATGCCTTCATGGAGAAGTTCGGAGGCGATAGCATTGAAGAGACCCGGCGGAACTACGAGGGATACCTGAAGACCGTAGGCCCCAGGAAGTCCCCTCTTCGGCATGGGTAGGTGAATGGAAGGCGGAGCATCGCATCAAAATGGATATGCCTGAAAATATCATACTCGTGGGCTTCTCCGGCACTGGCAAGACCCTGGTCGGGCAGGAGGTAGCCCGTATTCTGGGATGGGATTTCATTGACACGGATGAGGAAATAGAGGGAAAGGTTGGCAAGTCCGTCCAGCGCATCTTCGCAGATGACGGGGAGCCTGCTTTCCGAGCACTGGAGAAGGATGCCCTCAGCGATGCTTGCTCCGCAGGCCACAGGGTAATCTCCACCGGAGGCGGCGCACCGGTTGACCCTGAGAACCGGGAGCTTATGCTGAGCCGAGGGTATGTTGTGTGCCTCGACGCCATGCCGGAGACTATATACGGGCGCCTGGTGGTCAATGACTCGAACCCCCTGACAGTCCGCCCCCTTCTGTCGGGGCCTGAGCCTCTGGAACGTATCAAGGCCCTGAAGTCCCAGCGCCGGGAATACTACTCGGCAGCCCACCGCACGGTGGCTACGGATAACCTTACGGTGGAGCAGGTGGCAGAGGAGATATTGAGGCCATTCCGAGTCTTGGGGGCAATCTAGGAGGAGAACTCATGCAGGACAAGGACCTGGCGGCGGTTGTGACCCATTCCGGTGGCAGCTATCCGATACTGGTTGGGCTGGGCCTTCTGGACAAGATTGGAGACCACCTGGCGGGCTTGGGAATCGCGGGGCCTGTGTACATCATCAGCGACGACCGGGTCTTCCCTTCATACGGTCGGCAGGCACAGCGTTCCCTCCACAGGAGCAATATTGAGGCCCACTGTTTTATAGTCCCTTCCGGCGAGCAGAGCAAGAGCCTCGAACTGGCCGAAGCAATATACAACTGGCTTGCGGAAAGGCGGGCTGAAAGGGGCCACGCGGTGATTGCCGTTGGCGGCGGTGTGGTGGGCGACCTCGCCGGGTTCGTGGCCTCCACCTTCGTGAGGGGGATGCCATTTGTCCAGGTCCCTACCAGCATGGCTGCCATGGTAGACGCCTCCATAGGCGGCAAGGTGGCTGTGAACCTGTCCCAGGGCAAAAACCTGGTAGGTTCCTTCTATCAACCCCGGATGGTGCTGGCTGACGTCGGCGCCCTGTCCACTCTGGGCAGGCGGGAACTGGCCGAGGGGTGGGCCGAAGCCATAAAGCACGGCCTTATTCTGGACGGGGAGCTTTTCGACATCTTCGAGGAGCACGCCGAGGACCTGATGGCAATGAAGCCTGACATCTCCACCGAGGTCATCCGGCGTAGTATGGCAATCAAGGCCCAGGTGGTGAGCGAGGACGAGCGGGAGACACTGGGCCGTCGCATACTTCTCAACTACGGCCATACCATCGGCCACGCCATTGAAGCCGCTACAGGGTACGGTCAGTACCTTCACGGCGAGGCAGTTTCGGTGGGCATGATGGGTGCTGCCCGCATAAGCCAGCGCATGGGAATGATGAGTGAAGAAGCGGTGAACCGGCAGAGACGCCTTCTGGAGCGTTTCAACCTTCCCACTTCAGCCCCGGACGTGGAGGCCAGTCAGATCTTCAGGGCCATGTCCCTGGACAAAAAGACTGTGGGCGGCTCCATCCGGTGGATACTGCTGGAGGATGTGGGAAGGGCCGTAGTAAGAAGGGACGTACCTACCGAGATGGTAGAGCAAACCGTACTCAGCCTGCTGTCGACTTAGGCTGTCCCATCGTACTCAAGCCCCAGGTGGACTTCGGAACCCCCCGAGAATTCGTGAGAAGGCATCATCCAGGGACGGGATATTATCCACAATCTCAACAAGCTCTTCCTCGGTGAACGCCTTGAGGGTCGTGCTTCGGAAGTTACCCAGACTGCTCAGGCCCAGTGCTATGGAAACACATGCCCGGTCGCTGGGAGCCTCTATGATTGCTATAAGGTCGTACTGGCCCATGGTAAGACATATGTGCGGTATATTCCCTCCTGCGGACTCCACAGCCTGCCGAAGCGCGCTCACGTGTTGAGGTAAATACTTGATGTTGCTCATACCTTCATCGGTGTAGTTGAGGAGAAGAACGTAGCTAGGCAATTTGGCCGCCCCCTTTCATCACATTATTCGTGGCTACAACTTATTTCATATTATTCCATAAGTCCCCGGTGTGCCCACAGCTAAAAGACCCTCCCCTGCAGACTGAGACAGCTTCTAGCCCGTATCATCTCCGCTTGCGTGCGTCGGTGTGGTCTCCCGGCTCCTGGCCTTTACCACCATCATCGTGGCAATTATTACACACATGAGGCCGGCCACGCCTAGAAGCAAGATGGACGCCAAAGTGGCAAAAAATTCAGTGCCGGAGCTTTCGGATACCTGCTTCAGAGCGACGGCTACACATCCACCAAGCACGGTGATGCCGTAGAGAGACCGAATACTCGACGCCTCCACATACCTTGTGGCTACAACCCCAAGCTGGGAGCCTACCGATGCGGTAGCCAGCATGATTACCGCCATGAGCAGGTCAACGTTGTTGGAAAGGGAGTATATCAGAGTCCCGACGGAGCCGGTTATGACAACCTGGAACAGGTCGGTGCCCACTGCGACGACGGTGGGGATGCCCAGCACGAAGATGAGGATTGGCATGAGAATGAACCCGCCTCCCGCACCCAGCAACCCGGCCATGAACCCGACGCCAAAGCCCACACTTATGGGAACCCATATAGAAATGCCCTGGATGCCCGACGTGGGCAGCGACACGTAGGTAGGCAGCGACACAAGTCCCGGTATCCCTATGGAATGGGGAGGTATCTTCAGCGATTGCACCCTTAGAGCCAGGCTGGCCGTAGATACCCGGTCCTCCTGAGACCCGGCCCGCCTGCGCGTCTTCCAGTAGTCATATAGGATAAGGGAACCTAAGGCTGCCAGAAAGACCACGTAGATATAGCGGATGACCGGCCCCGCCACACCCCACGCCTCGAACTGGGAGTTCACCCTTTCGGCAAGGAACACGGCAGGTATAGTCCCTATGACCATGAGGGCACCGAGCCGGAAGTCCACGTTCCCCACCTTGCGGTGCTTCAGAGTGTTGATTATAGAGGAACCCATTATCAGCGTGAGGCCGGTGCCCACGGCAAAGAGAGGGGGGACGCCAAATACCAGAAGGCCGCCGGTTATGAGGAACCCGCCACCCACACCGAAAAAGCCGCTCAAGGTTCCTACCATGAGACCAAGCAGCAGCAGAAGCGCCGGGTTTACCTCCACTCCCGCGTTGGGGAAAAGCATGTCTTTCCTTGTCGTCAGTGATTCTTGTTTGCGCGAGAGGAGCTTGGGAATGCTATTTTGAGGACCGTTTCCCAGAAGGAATACAGTCCCAGCGACATGACGATTACCACGCCCAGAACGAGCAATGCCCAGAGTGCAGGGCTGCTTGCGCTAAGGTCCTTCAGGAAATCGCTGATGGACTCGTACATTTCTCAATAAGGCTGCCTTACACACCTGCATGAAATACCCGTGGGAAACGCACCGGGGCGACAGAGGTACGACCAGGGCGCTTTATCACCGGGAGAGGAAATCATTCAGGGCCTTTGCCATCTCCTGGGGTTTGTGATAGCCGATGTCGTGGATGGTATCGGGTATCCATTCCACTCTGCAGTCGCCGATGGCAGATTGGGCAGCATCGGCCATCTCGCGGCGCATCCTAGAAAACTCCGAGTTCTCATGGCCCGCACGGGGACCCGCTGACATTATCATGGTGGGGCAGCGTACCAGGTGGAACATGCTCGAAGGGGGTTCGTTCCACATGGCATCGAGCACCTGTGCGTGGTTGGCAGGCTCCAGAATGTCCCTCACCAAACCGTCGGGCCCAACACGAACCATCGTCAGCACAATCTCTTCCAGCTTGTCGCTCCAGCACTCCGCCAGCTGTTGGCGCAGACGGTCCAGGAATTCTTCCCGCGTTCCCGACACGTCCCTGGGCCTGAGCAAGCTGGTAAACCACTCCCACGTGGCACCGGGCCAGCGTGTCCAGTCCATGAACCCGCCATCCACCATAACCAGCTTGGAGACCCGCTCAGGGTACTTGGCAGCCAGGCTCAAGGCCACGTACCCGCCCCATGAGTGGCCAATTACCGCGGCCTCCCGGATGCCCAGATAGGAAAGTGCCTCTACCACGTCGGTGGAAAGGGTATGCCAATCGTATCCGGTTGGCGGCTGGTCCGTCAGGCCGTGGCCCCGCTGGTCCAGGGATATGAAACGATAGTTGTCCGCTAGACGGGGAATTACCAGGTCATACCAGTGGCAGGACGAGGCGAGACCGTGAAGGGCGACCACTGCCGGCCTATCACTTGATGGGGAGCTGTCCCAGTCCAGATAGTGCATCCGAAGCCCGGACGTGTTCAACCACCCCTCTTGAGGCGTTATTTCCTCCATACGGGTCCCCCGCAGGTTCTTCTCCCGATTTCTGTCCTTCTCATGCCGACGAGTATACTTTAAGGGATGCGGAAATGTCTATCCGTCGTTGTCCTGAACCTGAGAGTTCTTCGGGAAGACTGCCAGAACGAGGCGGTCCAGGTGGTAAAACAAGCTCACCGTCCGTCGGCCGTACTTCTTTTGAAACTCGGATAGAATTCTCTCGACCCTCTGCGATTCTGTTATGACCTCGCCCCGGAGTTCCCATCTTTTCAACCCAATCTGTAGCAGCGCTTTCGGGTCGGCTTCCAGGTTCTTCCACCAGTCGCTGGAGACCCCCCAACCCGAAAGGCAATAGACATTATCTCCGTCGCTGACATACCATAGCGGGGTCCTTCGTTCCCTTGCTGATACCCTTCCTCTTGTGGTGAGAATCAAGACCTGCTTGGCAATCAAGAAGCCTAGGCCCATCCTGTATGGCAGCAAGGGCCACTTCGCTAGCCGTCTCCTCAACCAGTTCGGACGAAGGGGCTTGATTCCCTTTCCCATTTCTTACCTATCAAAACACAGCTTGTTGCAGTAGACTGCCTACACTTTAGCGAACCTGCCCGGCGATAAACCCTCTATCGGGATGTCGGTGCGGCCGTCGGTGATTAGGTCGGCCGTGGCCCGGGCCATAGCCGGCCCCAGCAGGATTCCCTTGCGCCCGGCACCCGTCGCCAGGTACACGCCCTCCCTGCCGGGCACCACGCCTATTATCGGCAGCCCATCCTCCGACACGGGCCGCAGGCAAGCGGTCTGGAGCACTACCTTCGCCTCTGATAGTGCGGGCAACACCCCAGTCGCCTCCTTCAGAATGGACTCCCTGGCCTCCGGTGTGGGTTGGTCGTCGAAGCCCACCTGCTCCTCGGTGGTGCCGACCCATACCAGGCCGTCCGGCTTGGGCGAAACGTAGCCGCCCCCGCTGTGATAGAAGGAGTGCTCAAGGGGAGGCCCAGCCAACTCCAGACGTAATATCTGCCCCTTTAGTGGACCCACCGGCACGGGGATGCCCAGCCAGCCTTGCACCTGCCCCGTCCAGGGTCCCATGGCGATGACCACCTTGTCACAGGAGACCTCTTCATCTTCCAGGACTACCCCAGTGACTTGGCCCTCGGACGACTGTCTGAGTCCCCGGACCGTGCCGTGCCGTATGGTGGCCCCCCGCTTCTCGGCGGCCCCGGACAAGGCCAGGGTGTATTCGTAGCTTGATACCTGCCTGGTTCCCTCCACACGCATACCGTTCATCACGCGTGGGGAGAGCCTGGGTTCCAGGGACCATATGTCCTCGCCGTCCAACCACTCTGCAGGGAACCCCTCCATCCCCTGGGTTATCCGGAGAAGCTCTCTGACCTCTTCGGTTTCGGCCTCGTCGAAGGCGAGCCAGATGGATGACGTAGCCTCCATCCGGGGGTCAATGCCGGTCTCGTCCGCAACCTCCTCAGCCAGGCTCAGGTGCATATTGAAGCTCTCCCGTGCCAGGGATTCCAGCGGGCCGGGAATATTGTCCCCGTACAGGGGGTTGAGCAGGCCTGCAGCGAATCCGGAAGCGCAGCTGCCCACGGCTTCCCTCTCGACGATGGTGACTTGCACACCCCTTTGGGCGAGAAAATACCCGGTGGCGCACCCTACAATGCCGCCGCCTATGATTACTACCTCTGTTGTCTCAGTCATCGCATACTCCTGTATGGTTGCTTAGCCCAATGTTAGCCTATTCTCGGGTAAACTTAAACCGCATTCCCGATATTGACGTTCTGAGACCCAGAGAATATTATTGTGCTTAGCCCACTTCTAATGTGATGGAGCAGGAGCCGACAAGCAGCGCGCCCAGGGATGTTCGGAGACCACGCCTGTTAAGGAGTCAGTCATGGCAAGCGAGAGTCTAAGCCTGGACCCCAAGGAAACCGCCCTGATAGTAGTGGACATGCAAAATGACTTCTGCCATTCCCAGGGGTTCTATGCTCGAAACAGCGACCGGATGATGTCCATCGGACTGGACCCCGACCTTGTGTCGGCCCGCATAGGCTCGATGAAGACTTTGCTGGAGGCAGCCCGCAAGGCCGGCTTGTTCATTGTCCACACGCAAATCATACGTGACCCAGATTCCTTCAACAAAGTCGAGTTGCTGCACAGAATAGTACCCCGCACTCACAGGGCCTACATGGACGCTCCGGGCGACCCGCCCCTGGTCCCCAATTCTTGGGGCGCCGACACCCATGATGAGCTTGCGCCCCTTGCAGACGAATATGTACTGATAAAAAGAGCCTATTCATCCTTCTACCAGACCGACCTGGAAATGGTGTTGCGGCGGAGGGGGATTCGCACCGTGATTATCACCGGGACGGTGACCTACGCCTGCGTGCTGCACACCGCCTTCGATGCCAACGTGCGTGACTTTGACGTAATCATGGCCTCCGACGGCGTGGGGTCCTGGGCACCGGACCTACAAGAACCCACCCTGGAAATCGTAGACCTGATCCTTGGGGCCGTTGCGCCAACGTCGGAACTGGTGGAGATGCTGGCCGTCGCCGGCGCACCGGATGCCAAGTGAGGGTTTCAAGGAGATTCTTGCCCAGTTTCTTGCAAGGAGGGTACTATCCATGCCATTGCCACCGCATAGAGTAGACTACAGCCCCATTATCGAACGTCCTCCTATCAAATGGCCCAACGACGCCCGGGTAGCCCTCTGGGTGGCCCCCAACGTGGAACACTACGAGTACCTTCCCGATTACGACGGGGTGCGCAATGCCTGGCCTCGGACCCCCTATCCCGACGTGCGTGAGTATTCCTACCGCGACTATGGCAACCGGGTGGGCTTCTGGCGCATGTTGGAGGTGCTGGACAAGCATAACATACGGTGCTGCGTGTCCCTCAACATGGCGGTCCTGGAGCATTTTCCGGAGGTTGGCGAGGCCATGGTCCAGCGCGACTATGATTTCATGAGCCACGGCATCTACAACACCCGCTATCTCAACACCTACTCCGAAGAGCAGGAGAGGGAGTTCTATCGGGATACCATTGACACCCTGAAGCGCCACACGGGGAAGCAGCTCAAGGGTATGCTTGGCCCCGCCATCACCGGAACCGAACGCACCCCTGACATAATGGCCGAGGCGGGACTCATCTATCACACGGACTGGGCACATGACGACCAGCCCGTGCCCATCAGGGTAAATTCGAGGAAGCTGGTCTCCGTGCCCTACTCCTTCGAGCTAAACGACGCTCCCCTCTTCAGGCTTCACTACGAGGGGGACTACTTTGCACAAATCGTCAAGGCCCAGTTCGACCAGCTTTACAAGGAGGGCGGGGAGAGCGGACGCGTGATGTGCATCGCCCTTCATCCCTTCCTCATCGGCCAGCCCCACAGAATCAATTACCTGGACGATATGCTCGGCTACATCATGTCCCACGACGGAGTATGGCAGACAACGGCGGACGACATAGCCGAGTATTACATAGCCAACTACTACGACCGGATGGTAGAGCACGCCGAGAGCATCAACAAGTAAGCCCCGGCTATCTTTGCAAGCACCGGATTGCCGGGTTCAGGATGCCGATTTAGGAGGTGACAGTATGCCTGCAGAGCGACGTTTCGGGATGGACCACGAACACTATGACTGGTCCCCTCTGATAAAGAGAGGGGTGCTGAGGTGGCCCGAGAATGCCCGCGCCGCCCTCTGCGTCATCGTCAACCTGGAGCACATGGAATGGATCCCTCCCCAGGGCAGCTTCACCGTTGGAAACCTATCCGGCGGTCTGGGTCCGCGCCCGTATCCCGACTACGCCCGGTTCTCCCAGAGAGAGTACGGCCATCGCGTGGGGATCTTCCGAGTCCTGGACGTGCTGGACAAGCACGGAATCAAGGCGACCATAGCCATGGACGCCCTCACCGCTGCCAACTATCCCTACCTGGTCAACCACTGCAAGGAGCGCGGCTGCGAGATAATCGGGCACGGCATATCGGTCACACAAATGATAAACACCAACATGTCGGAGCAGCAGGAGCGGGAATATATTCAGTCCTCCATTGACGCCCTGAAGAGCGCCACGGGAGAGGCCCCGGCCGGATGGTACAGCCCCGAGTACGGTGAGTCTCCAAGAACGCCCCAGTTGCTTGCCCAGGCAGGCATCCGGTACGTGTGCGACTGGGCCAACGACGAGCAGCCCTATCCCCTAAAGTCTCCCCAGGGTGATATGCTGGCCCTTCCCATGATGCTGGAGTTGGATGACATCAATGCCCTGTCGGAGCGGCGGGTTGCCATCAACAGGTACGGGGAGCTTCTGAAGGAGAGCTTCGACATCATTTATCGTGACGGAGAACAGAACGGACGAGTCCTGGTACTGAACCTGCATCCCTGGCTTATCGGCCAGCCCTTCCGCATCGGGTATCTGGATGAAGCGCTGGGCCACATGATGCGCCGCCAGGGGGTGTGGGCCGCCACCGGATCGGAGATAACGGACTGGTACAGGCGGAATCCCCCCGCCGCGTGATGGGCCCTTGCACACCAAGTTAAGTCGAAATTAAGAGGGTGATTGCAAAGCCCCTTCTCCTTCGCCGGAGGCGGACTGGTATGAGGGGCATCACCCCGCCGTCATTCTGGCGAAGGCCAGAATCCGGGGGCTCGGAAACGGGGGTAACCCAGAGTGACATGAGTGGGGAGGCCCCAATATGTCATTCCGAATCCGTCGTAGATCCGCCGAAGGCGGAAGGAATCTAAGGCCGTAGCTTTGTTGAAGCCCCAGATTTTAGATTCCTCGTCGCTCCGCTCCTCGGAATGACAATATGCACCAATCGTGTCAAGGGAGGGGATGATAGGTGCGCCATTTTAGAAACACCCTTTTTAAGGAGATAAGCTATGGCAGAGGTGTTTGAAGGCATAACTGTTCTCGACTTTTCACGCGGTATGCCCGGCTCGATTGCCACGATGGTAATGTCCGATTTCGGGGCGGAGGTCATCAAAGTGGAGCCTCCGGGTGGGGACCCCTTCCGTGGATGGCCCGGCGCTATTCAGTGGAACCGGGGCAAGAAGAGCGTCATCCTGGACTTGAAAACCGCCGAGGGGCAGGACAAGGCCCGGCGACTGTCCCAGCACGCAGACGTGGTGTTTGAGAACTTCCGTCCGGGAGTCGCAGAGCGCCTTGGCATTGACTACGAGACCTTGAGTGCCGGGCATCAGGAGTTAGTTTATTGCTCCCTCACGGGTTTTGGCCCCATAGGCCCCTACGCCCACTACAAGGGGTACGAGGGAGTGGTGGCGGCCAAGAGCGGCAGAATGATGATGTTCTCCAACCTGCACAGAAAGGAAGGCCCCAACTACGTCGCCGTCCAGGGGGCCAGCCATTCCGCCGCCATGGCCCTGATTAGGGGCACAATCTCCGCGCTCTACGTGCGGGATAGGACTGGACAGGGCCAGAAGGTGGAGACCAGTCTCCTCCAGACCGTTACTCCCTTCGACCACGTGGGCTGGATACAGGGCCAGATGGCAGAGAGTAAGCCCGACAAGTACCCTGCCGACCAGTACATCGGGGGTGGCCGCCCCAACCCCCACGGCTACCTGGCTGCACGCACCAGGGACGGTCAGTGGATTCAACTCGCCAACATCATGGAACGCCTCTTTCGCTCGATGATGGGCTATCTGGACATGGGTCACATTTATGAAGACCCAAGGTTCAAGACTGCACCCGCCGTCAGCGACGAGAACCGGGCCATACTGGAAAAAATGGTTCTGGAGAGCGTCCGGAAGAGGACCCTGGACGAGTGGATGGACATCTTCGTCAACGAGACAACCAACGTGGCGGCGGAGCCGTACATGACCGCCCAGGAGGGTATGAATCATTCCCAGGTGTTGCACAACCGCCAGATTAGGGACGTGGAGGACCCCCGGCTGGGCAGTACGCGCCAGGTTGGCCCGGTGGTGTTGATGAGGGAGACCCCCGGCAACCCCAAAGGCCCCGCGCCAGACCCCGGCCAGCACACCGACGAGGTCCTTGGCCGCCTCAACGGGAAGGTAAACGGAGAGGTAAAGAGGCCCACCAACGGCTCCCACGCCCCTCTGCCCAGGTATCCCCTGGAAGGCATCACCGTGCTGGACCTGGGGACCGTCATCAACGGCCCCCTGGGTTGCTCCCTTCTGACGGAGCTGGGCGCGAGGGTCATTCGCATTGAGGCCCCCGACGGGGACTACCACCGCCACGTGATATATGGACTTCCCGTCCACCGGACTATGGCCGGCACCGAAGGGATGTGCCTGAACCTGAAGGCCCCCGAGGGCCAGGAGATTATGCACAAGCTGGCCGCCAAAGCCGACATCCTGCTTCACAGTATGCGCCCCGGAGCGCCGGAGCGTACGGGCATCGGGTACGAGCAGCTGTCCGAGATTAACCCGAGGCTGGTCTATTTCTACGGCGGGGGATACGGCTCAACCGGCCCCCACTCCCTGCGCCCTTCCATGGCTCCCATACCCGGCGCGGTATGCGGCGGCGCAATGACCCAGCTGGGCCGGGACGTATTGCCGCCTCCCGACCAGGATATGACTATAGACGAGATTAGGGAGGCCTCGCGGAAGCTGGGCCGGGCCAACGACGGCAGCACCGACCATAACTCCTCCATGGTCAACGCCGTCGGGATGCTTTTGGGTCTGTACGCCAGGGAGAGGACGGGCAAGGCCCAGTATATTGAGTCCAATATGCTGGGGGCCAACGCCTACGCAAATGCCAACGACTTCTTCTGGCATGAGGGCAAGCCCCCGCGCCGGCGTCCCGACTCCCAGGGCTATGGCCTGAGCGCCCTCTACCGCCTCTACCCCGCACAGAGCGGATGGGTCTTTCTGGCATGTCCCAACGATGAAGAATGGCGCGCCCTGTGCCAGACCATAGGACGGGCCGACCTCCTTGCAGACCCCCGCTTCGCTACCCATGAGGCCCGGGAGGAGCATGACGCCGACCTTGCAGAGGAGTTGGGCCGGGTGTTCGCCACCAGGGAACCCCTGGAGTGGGAGAAGCTGCTCACCGACGCCGACGTGGCCTGTGTCAAGGCGGAAGACCGGGGAATGTACTGGTTCTACAACGAGGATGCCCATGTCCGGGAGAACGGCTTTACCACCGAAGTGGAGACCCAACGCCTGGGCAAGTTCTGGCGTTACAGCCCCCTCGTCAGGTTCTCCCACACGGAGGGCAAGGCCGGGCCGGGTATTTTGAGGGGTGAGCATACCCAGTCCATTCTCCGTGAGCTGGGGTACAGCGATGACGAGATACATGAGATGAGAAGCGGTGGCGTGGTGGACTGGGAGGAGCCATAACATCCGGTTGGGTAACTCCATGCGTCATCACCATGAAAATGCCCATCGTCATACCCGCGGAAGCTGGTGGCCACTGCCCTCGGACTCCCGCGTCCACAGGGGTAACGTTGACCGGTGAAGGAGGTGAATGATGAAGGCTGCAGTGCTGCGAGAGTTGAATACACCCTTACGAATCGAAGACGTCCAGGTAGATAACCCCGGCCCCCGTGAGGTCCTGATTCGCACCGGCGCTACCGGCGTTTGCCACAGCGACCTCCACTTTATAGAGGGCAAATACAATACCCCGATGCCGGTAATTCTGGGGCATGAGGCCTGTGGCACGGTGGAGGCTGTGGGCGAGCATGTGTCCTACCTCAAGCCGGGGGACAGGGTCATTACCTGCCTTTCCGTCTTCTGCGGACACTGCAACAGGTGCTTGAGCGGCCGACCCGTCCTGTGCTCCAGCACTGAAGTCGTACGTTCCAAGGCCGAACGGCCTCGACTCAGCCAGGGTGACACTCCGATTCAGCAGTTTGCACACATATCATCCTTCGCCGAGCAGATGCTTGTACACGAGCACGCAACTGTGAAGGTCGATGACGACATACCCTTTGAGCAGCTGGCCCTGATAGGATGCGGGGTGACGACGGGACTGGGCGCCGTTCTCAACACCGCCCGCATCGAACCCGGTAGCACCGTGGCCGTCGTCGGATGTGGCGGCGTCGGCCTGAACTGCATCCAGGGCGCAGTCATCGCCGGTGCCCGCCGTATCATCGCCATAGACACGGTGGAGACGAAGCTGAGTCTGGCGCGAGCGTTCGGCGCGACCGACGTCGTGGATGCATCGGGAGGCGACGTTGTCAAGAAAGTGAAAGACCTGACCGCCGGGGGCGTGGAATACTCCTTCGAGGCTATCGGCTTGAAGGAGACCACCGAGCAGGCCTTTTCTTTATTGGCTGCGGGTGGCACGGCCACGATTATCGGCATGATTCCCCTGGGAACGAAGATTGAGATTGACGGCCCCTCGTTGCTCCGGGAGCGCAGGATTCAGGGGAGCATTATGGGGTCCAACCGATTCCGTATAGACATGCCCCGCTACATTGAGTTTTACCGACAGGGCAGGCTAAAGCTGGACGAGTTGGTGTCCGAGCGCCTGAATCTGGAGCAGGTTAACGACGCCTTCGAGTACATGAAACAGGGACACGTAGCTCGGAGCGTCATCACCTTTGACTAGGGCGTGTTACCACGTCCGGGGCCTGTCTTGACGGTGTTCCCGCACACCACTACAATCACCACATCAGACTAGAGAGATGCCATGTTGGGCAGTTGGTATCCCGACACTACTCTATAACACCTGTCTGCAACTGGCAGAGAGGAGGGGGCGAGCATGGACTTGGGACTGGAAGGCAAAGTGGCTATAGTCACAGGAGCCAGCCTGGGAATAGGCAAGGACACTGCCCTGGTCCTGGCCCAGGAGGGAGCGGACCTGGCAATCTGTGCCCGCAACGTTGAAAGGCTGGAGGAGGCTGCGCAGGAGCTACGCTCCACAACCGGCCGCAAGGTGCTGGCGGTGAGGGCGGACATGACCGTTCCCGAGGACATCAAGAACCTGGTGGCATCCACAATCGCCGAGTACGGACGAGTGGACATCCTGGTGAACAACGCCGTGAACTCCAGGGCGGCCCTCTTCGAGGACCTGACCGACGGCGATTGGATGAACCACATCAATACCAAGGTGATGGGATACATCCGGTGCATGAGAGAGGTTATCCCCCACATGCAGAGCCGTGGGTACGGACGAATTATAAACATGGCGGGCGGGGCCGCAAGGGAAGTTAGCGAGCACGCCAACTCCAACGGAGTCACCAATGCGGGAATTGCCAGCCTCACCAAGAACCTGGCCAACCGGTTCGCCAAAGACGGAATCCTGATTAACTGTATTCATCCCGGCGCTTTGACCCCGCGGGGAAGGCAATTCATGGAGGCCCGGGCCATATCGAACAACATCACCCTGGAAGAGGAGATGGCGAAGTCCGCATCCGCCAGCCCCATAAGGCGGCTGGTGCAGCCCGAGGAAATCGGATACTTCGTCGCCTTTCTATGCTCTAACCAGGCCAGCGCCATCACGGGCCAGACCGTTTCCGTAAACGGCGGCGCAGGCGAGGGGATCCACTATTAGGCCTTCAGGGTACTATGGAAAGTGACGAGCGGGCCACCCCACGGTCACTCTCGCGAAGCCTGTCCCCGAGCCCGTCGGGGAGCGGGAGTCTGGGGTTAGGCTCGGTGGATTCCCGTTTTCACGGGAATGACAAAGAGTATTTTTACGGGAATGACGAAAGACCCTGAGAATACCCTGGAGACTCGGTCCGGAACAGTGCAAAGAGAATTGGATAAAGCCCGGAGACTCTACCACGAGGGAGCCTGGAAAGAAGCCATCAGTTTGCTTAACCGGTTTCCCCATCGTTCCTTTGTGCCCAGAAACATCGTTGCTTCGATGGACATAGTAGAGGGATGGAGTTGGTATTATCTGGGCATCAAGGGGGCGAGCTTCCCCAGGAGAGGCCGCCTTGAACAGTCGCGCCGGGCCTTTGAGCGAGCATCTCAAAACGCCGTTGACAAGGGCAACAGGGTCTCAGTCCTCAATGGCCTCCCCCTGGTCCTCTGGCATCTGGGCGATAGAATCCAGTCGTGGAAGTACAGCGACCAAGCAATAGACCAGTACCAGGATGACCCTTCGGTATGGGATATAAGGGCCCTCCTCCTGCAATGGGACAGATACCCTGAGACCAGCGCTGCTTTCTTCGAGAAGGCCTACGAGTTGGCGATCGAGGAAGGGGACTACCGCACTGCCGCACATACACGGAAAAACGAGGCGGGTCTTCTCCGGGAGACAGGCAGGATGGAGGAAGCGGGAAGGCTGTACCAGGAGGCCCTTGAGCTTTACAGGAAAGCCCAAGAAGCCACCGGAGAATCGGCAGGGTTCCACATAGATGACGTGGAGCAGGAGTTAGCGAACTTGCATACGCCGAAGCTCTTGCGCCCGGCGGCGATGCTCTTCAGAAAAGGGTCCCCAAATACCTTCTCCCCCGGTGGGTCATAGATGCGCCGGGGCGTGAGAAGGTCAGGATGAGGGTGGGTTCCCCCGACACCCGTCATACTGGCGAAAGTCGTAGACTCGCCGAGGAGAGTCGAAGATTCGCCGGGGAGAACCAGTATCCAGACTCTCCAGTCCCCTATTGCTATACGCTCATCACCACCTTGATGATATTGTCCTGGCGCTGCTCGTACATTTCGTAGGCCTTGTTAACATCATCGGAGTTGAAGCCCAAACGGTGAGTCACCATGCGGGCAGGGTCAATCCATCCCCGCTCCCTCAGAGCCACGATTTCCTTGATTTGGGTTATTGGGTCGTTGCTGCGTCCTCCCGTGGTACGTAACATGGTCTGATTTATCCATATACTGGTGTCCACCGGAATTATGTCATCGCCCTGCATCCCGAATACCACTACTACGCCGTCGGGCTTCACCAGCCGGAAGGACATGTCCAGGGTATCGGGATAGCCCGCCGCCTCCACAGTTATGTCGGGCCATTCTCCCTGGGTAATCTCTCTCACGGCCTCCCTCACGTCCTGCTGGTCGGGATTGACGGTATGGGTAGCCCCGAACTCCCTGGAATACTCCAGGCGGTAGTCCAGCATGTCCACCGCGATTACCTGGCGCGCTCCCAGCAATGAGGTGAGCATCGTGAAGGAAAGGCCGATGGCCCCTTGCCCAACGATGAGGACTCTCTTCCCCAATAAGCTGCCCAATTTCTTGCAGGAGAAGAGGGCCGTGCCTGAAGGTTGGCACATAATCCACTCGGTCAGGTCTCCGTGGTCGGGCAGGGCAATCATCCGGCCCGGATTGGAGGTAATGTACTCAACCAACCCGCCCATGTCGTTGCCGGGCAGGACTATGACCCTCTGCCCCTCACGGAAGGCGTCGGTCCGGCTTTCCACCACTACCCCGGCACACTCATGGCACGGTCTGCCTACGGCCAGAGGGTACTCCTCCTCGGGGTAGATAGGCCCATACCCATGTCTAATATCACTGCCGCAGATGGACATTCGCTCCATCTTGATGAGACACTCCCCGTCCTTGGGGGTAGGCGTCTCTACCTCCTTGAACTCAAACCTCTTGGGACCTACCAACTGTGCAGCTTTCATAATCCACCCGCACCTCCAAAAGGGTCCGCCGTCCGCTCCTGCTGAGCGTCACCGTTCGGCTAGGGGCATTATAGATGTGCTCCCCACTTCAGTCAACACCGCCTGCAAACGCTAGTTTTGCGAATCATTAGGACTTGCAAAAAGTCCGCCTTCCTGTCAAGATAATCCCATGAGGATAGGCGCCTTTGAGCTTCAGGAACCTTTACCGGAGTTGCAGGAACCCCATGTTCTCGCCATCCTGCGCCCGTGGGTCAACGTGGGCAGGGTGGGCACCCAGGTGTTGTCCCGTCTGGAGCGCCACTTCGGGTCCCGGGGGCTGGGCGAGTTGGTCAAGCCAGGGCAGTTCCTCGATTTCACCCGCTACCGTCCACGGTCTCGCATGGTGTCAGGCCGGCGAGAGATGACCATACCCAACAGCACCATTAGCTACGCCCGGAGGGAAGAAGGCCCAGATTTTCTGTTCTTCAACATGCGGGAGCCCCACGCCTTCGGGGAAGACTACGTTGACTCTGTTCTGGAGATTCTCAAGACTTTCGGGGTAAAGCGGTATTGCCTCATAGGAGGGATGTACGACATTGTGCCCCACACAAGGCCTTTGCTGGTCTCCGGCGCCACCGGCGGTCAGCAGGCCTCGGAGGAAGCGCGGAGGGTCAACGTGCGGGAGAGCAACTATCAGGGTCCTACCAGTGTAACCTCTCTGATTACCCAGGAGTCCCTGAAGCTGGGGATTGAGCACATGACCTTCATCGTACACCTTCCCCAGTACGTCCAGCTTGAGGAAGACTACGCGGGCGCGGCACGGTTGATGGACCTGCTATGCTCCATATATAACCTCCCGCCACGCCTGGTTGATAATGAGCGTGCCACCAGGCAGTACCAGGAGCTTACCGCTGCCGTGGAGCGCAACTCGGAACTCAAGGGGGTCCTCAAGCAGCTGGAGGACCAGTACGACGCCTCCCAGCAGTCAAAGGAGGAGGAACCGCCCCCGCCTCTGTCGCCGGAAGTCGAGAGGTTCCTCCAGGAGCTTGACCAGCGCACCGACGAGAGCTAGGACCCAATCCGCCGCTAAATAGGCGTTGAGACCCGGGCAGGGCGAAAGTCGGGCTAAAATGTCGGCCATACGAACACCATGAAAGTCCTGAGCTTGTTGACCCTGTCCCTCGCGCTCCTGTTGCTGGTCGCGGCCTGTGCCGGAGAGAGTCCCACGCCCGAGCCGGACTTGGGGGCAACGGTCGAGGCCGCCGTGGCCGCCGCCCTGCCCACAACGACGCCTACACCGACACCGGACATTGACGCTACCGTCGAGGCCCGCATGGCCGCCACCATCGCCGCCTTGCCCACGCCGACTCCCGTACCAACAGTCACCCCTACGCCAACGCCTTTACCGACAGCTACACCGACACCGACTCCTTTGCCAACGGCAACCCCTACCCCAACACCCTTGCCAACAGCCACGCCGACACCGACGCCAACCCCGACGCCAACGCCTAGACCTACCCCAACGCCGACGCCGACTCCCATACCCACGCCCACCGTAGACCCGGCGTCGTTGCTGAGCGCGATGGTGAAGCATGTCAGGCCCTCGGTGGTGCGAATCGAGACCGGTTCGGCGTCCGGCTCCGGGGCCATTTTCGAGACCCAAGGTCGAACCGGGTACGTCATCACCAACCATCACGTCGTCGAAGGTGAGGCACAGGTTGACGTTATCGTGAACGATTCGACTACCTATCGTGGCACTGTCCTGGGGACCGACTCCGTTCGCGACCTGGCGGTTGTCCGAATTTGTTGTAGCAGCTTCCAGTCCCTGCCCTTTGGCAACGCGGCGACCCTACAGCCCGGCGACGAGGTGGTTGCCATGGGCTACCCCTTGGGGTTGCCGGGAGAGGCCACCGTAACCCGGGGAATTGTGTCGGCGGTGCGCTACAACCAGACCCGCCTCAGCAACGTGATTCAGACCGACGCCGCCATCAACCCCGGCAACAGCGGCGGCCCCATGCTCTCCCTGTCCGGCCAAATCCTGGGCATCAACACCTTCCGTTACGAGGAAACCGAGAGCGGGAGGCCCGTCGAGGGAGTGGGCTTCGCCATATCTGAGCAGACGGTGCAGCAGCAAATTCCCACCCTTCAGGCCGGCTCACCCAACCCGACACCCACGCCAACCCGTGGGCCCACGCCCACGCCGGGGCAAACCGGCGATTTCGGCCCCATCAACGGCGAGCTTTGGCACGACCCTTCGGATGATCTCATCGAAATCGAGTACGCCGACGTTTCCATCGCCGACATGATGGTGGAGGCCACCTTCGTCAATCCCTACTCGGCGGCGTCAAACGATTGGGACTACGGCTTCATGCTTAGACGCCACTCTACTGGCAAACAGATCCACGTCGTACTTACCAACGACCGCAGTTGGTATCTTGCATGGAGGGAAACGCCAAGCTCCGACAACCAGCGACTGGGCGGCGGGACGCTGAATACCTTCAACACAGGCGCCGGGGGCCGAAACCACCTGAGAGTCGTCGCCATCAAAGAACGTGGTTGGCTCTTCGTCAACGGCGACTTCGTCTCCACCCTCAATTTGTCGGATGTAACCGGAGAGGGCGACGTTGCCGTCATGACCGGAGCATTTACGGGCGATGAAGTCGCCGGTGCGGTCACCAAATTCGAGAACTTCAGAGGTGATCGGCTGACCAGGCGCTATGGCCCAGCTGGCGGGGATCTGGAAAAGGAGCCTGGGCGCATTGGTGTACACCAGAGCGGAGTGCGGACGCGGGACCTGGTGGCGGAATCCGATTTCATTAGTTCTCCAGGCTATGCCTGGGACTACGGATTCATAATTCGCAACCCGGAGTTTAACAGGCTGGAAGTTATCGGCCTGACCAACGACGCACGGTGGTTTCACAAAACCCGAGACATTGGCGACAGCGAATATACCGACTTGGCGTCGGGTCATCTTTCTCTGGGAGGGGTGAATCCACCGATTAGAAGCAGCCTGTTGATAATCGCGTTCGAGGGGGATGGCTGGTTTTTCGTAAACGGTCGGCTGGCTGCCAAGCTGGACCTGCGCCACAACCTGGACTCCGGATATGTCAGCGTGATGGGCGGTTTCTTCAGTAACCACACTAAAGAGCCAAGTTTCGAGAACTTCAACGTGTGGGCGCCATAGTTCATGACGACAAGTGGTGCTTGGAGCCAAAGCGCCTCGTCTGCACGGCACTGACGGGAATCGCTTTGTTCTCCACGATGTCTTCCTTGACGTGCACCTTTAATGTAGCTACAATAAAGTAGTTACAAAACGATCATCTAGCAGGCAAGTCGTTGCGCTGGATATGGGACCCGGAAAAGAATGAGGCAAACAAGAGGATACATAGCCTCAGCTTCGAGGTTGCAATCCTGGTGTTTGAAGACCCATTGTCCACATCTAAAGAAGACCCGTACCCGCACGAAAGTCGGTGGAGAACGATGGGTATGGTTGGGCAGGTAGTTTTGATGGTCGTACATACCTGGCCCGAAGCTGACCCAGTGACCGGAGAAGAGGTAGGGCGCATCATCAGCGCACGCAAAGCCACCAGCCATGAGAGGAAAGCCTATGAAGAAGGATATTTCTAAGCTTCCATCGAACATGCAGGCCGAGATTCTGGCATTAGCAGACAAGCCGGACAGCGAAATCAATACCGCCGATATTCCTGAAATCCTCGACTGGTCGGATGCAAAGCGGGGCTTGTTTTACCGCCCTGTGAAGCAACAAATCACGCTGCGGCTGGACGCGGACGTGGTAGCCTGGTTCAAGGAACGCACCAAGGATGGACGCGGGTATCAGACGGACATCAACCGCGCCCTTCGGGAATACGTGTGGCGGAACGAAATGGGTGTAGCTCCACAACGAAACGATTAGCATAACTGCCGACCCCAAGGGAGAAGAGGGTTAGGACGCCCGCTAGGCCGTTGCGTCCCTGTACCAGTCCAGGATTTCGCTCCCCGTCATAAAGACCACGCCCTCGTGCCGCTTGATGTATTCGAATATCCGGTCGTAGTAGCGGATGCGGTGGGGGACACCGGTGATGTAGGGGTGGGTGGAAATCGCCATTATCCGGGCGCTTTCCGCACCCTCCTCGTACAGGGTATCAAACTGGTCTCGCGACCGCTCGAATATCTCCGGCGACGGGTGGTGCTGCACCAGGTACATGGGTATGTCGTTAATCTCCACCGTGTAGGGTATGGAGACCAGGCTGCCGCTCTTCACCTTCATCGGGTAGGGCTGGTCGTCGTTGCACCAGTCGCAAACGTACTCGATTCCCTCCTCGGCCAGGATGTCGGGAGTATCGAAGGTCTCGGCCAGCCCGGGTCCCATCCAGCCCCTGGGTGCCTTGCCCGTGGTCTCCTTGATTAGCTGAATGGACCTCCTTATCACGTCCCGCTCATCATCTTCCAGGTTCAAGACTCTCTGGATAAAGCCGTGGCCCAGAATCTCCCACCCGCTTTTGGTGCTCTCCTTCACTATGGCGGGATAGGATTTACAGATTGAGGCATTGAGGCTTACCGTTGCCCTTACGTCATGCTTGTCCAGGACGCGCTTCAGCCGCCAGAACCCGACCCTCAGCCCGTAATCGAACCAACCGAAGTTGGTGATGTCGGGAATCACAGAGGCTCCTTGAGGTGCCGGGAGAACGGCCCGCGCCATGGGCGACCCGATGTCCCACTCCTCCACGTTTATGATGGGCCATACGGCCACCCTCGCGTTGCCCGGCAGCTTGAGGGGTTTGCGTTGAAAGATGGGCGAGTAGTCGGCCCTTGGGTTGCTCATGAGCGCTCCTTTCTAGTTACCCCTTAGCTCCTTGGGCAGGACGAAGGTCACGTTCTCCTCAATACCCGTCATGCTGGTTACCTTATCTGGATGGAGCGCCTTTATAACCTCGTCCACCAGCACCTCCGGCGTTGAGGCCCCGGAGGTTATGCCCACCCGGTTGATGTCCGCAAGCCACTCTTTGTCCAGGTCCTCAGGCCCGTTTATCAGGTAGGCCGGCACTCCATGAGCCTCGGCCACTTCCCGGAGCCTGTTGCAGTTGGAGCTGTTCTGAGCACCGATGACCAGTACCATATCCACTTTGCCGGCCAGTTCCTTGACGGCCTCCTGGCGGTTGGTAGTGGCGTAGCATATATCCGCCCTGGTTATCGCATCCGGGAAGGTACGTCGAATTCCCTCCACCACATCGCTGGTGTCATCCACCGATAGGGTCGTCTGAGTGAGAACGGCCACGGGAGTGTCGCTGTCCCAGTCGTCCAGGCTCATGCCTTCCCGCTCGTCAATCAGAGTCATGGGTGTCTGCCCCATAGTCCCCCGGACCTCCTGGTGGCCGCGATGGCCCACCAGGACTACCTTCCGTCCCTCGTTGGCGTACTTTCTGGCCTCGTTATGCACCTTGGTCACCAGGGGACAGGTCGCATCTATAACCTTGAGACCCAGGGCCTCGGCCTTCTGAAAGTCTTCCGGCGGAGAGCCGTGGGCGGAGAAGACCACTACCGAGCCCGGGGGTATCTTCTCCACCTCCTCTACGGTTATGGCACCCTTCTTCTCCAGGTCGGAGACCACGTAGGGGTTATGGACTATCTCGTGCTTCACGTATACAGGTTCTCCGAACCTCTTCAGGCATTGTTCCACCACTTCAATGGCCCTGTCCACGCCAGCACAGAACCCCCTGGGTGAGCTCAGCAGGACTTCCATAATGATCCTCCCTAGTTTTATGCAGGTGTCCGGTTGCCCGATGCGTCTTTAACGATGTGTGAGTAATAAACTAGACCCTGCCGTTTCTCCATCAGCGCTCCCGCCCTCCATTCGGGCAACCAGGAGTGCCCTGGAGCTATCCGCCCCGGACCACCAGGGCCACGATAACCCCGATGAGGGCTGCAAATTGCCCACCACCAATTGCCAGCATAGCCAGCATCAACCTATCAATCCGGGCGTTGGCTTCGTCAATCCGGCCGTTGACCTGGTCAATGCGGCCGTTAACCTGCTGAAGCCCGGCGGTCAAGTCGGCGTTGATCTGCCTAAGCCCCGTGGTCAAGTCGGCGTGTAGCTGGTGCAGCAAAGCCGACTGTTCAGCCATACGCCCCTCTATCCGCCGACGGCGGACCAGGGTTCGTTCATCCGTTGCCATTGAGCACCACCCATCTGCTAGATAGACTGATAATGTTACACCTTCAGCACTTTATCACGAAGGAAGTAGACTCATAGCGGTATCTTGCATCGCATTTTGAGACTGCCGGTCAAAAGAGCAAGTACATTATACCATGACTGCCGGGAAGTATCAGAAGGATGATATGAACAGAAGGCTGTATACTTTCAATTTGACACCTCCAACAGGCCAATGATATATTGGATGGGCGTCGAAAGATGATATAAGCCCTAGCCACCAAACCAGGCTCAACTACTCACTTGAATAAGCCAAGGATTGATCCTCCATGCCAGTAGATTTTGATTTCCGGTGGGCGGCGATAATACTCTCAGGCATCATCGGGTTTATAGCGATAGCTATCATGTTCGGTGCATCCATGTTCATCTCCTCCCGTCGTCGCTCCGAAATCAAGCTGACCCCCTACGAATGCGGAATCGAGCCTGCTCCCTTCCGATGGTCTCAGATAAATATCCGCTACTACATCTTCGCCATACTCTTTCTGATATTCGACGTGGAAGCGGTCTTCCTGTTTCCTTGGGCCGTCATCTTCATAGGCAATAAGATCGCCTTCTACGCTATGCTCATATTCCTGGCAGTGCTGGGCTTTGCGATACTCTACGGGTGGCGGAAGGGGGTTTTGCAATGGTCGAAATAAACGTTGGCAGGGGCAACGTACCCGCAGCCAGCATGTTCGATAGGGCCATGCCCGGCGTCGTGACTGCCAAGGCGGATGAACTCTTCGCAATGGCCCGGAAATCATCCCTGTGGACGCTTACATTTGGGCTGGCCTGCTGTGCCATAGAGATGATGTCCACCTACATGGCACATCACGACTTCGACCGCTTCGGGGTGGTCACCTGGCCCTCCCCCAGGCAATCGGACGTGATGATAGTGGCAGGGACCGTGGTGAAGAAGATGGGAGACCCCATAAGGCTCCTCTACGAGCAGATGCCCGAACCCAAGTGGGTCATAGCTATGGGCAGCTGTGCCACCAACGGCGGCCCCTATTATCGTTCCTACTCGGTGGTCATGGGAGTTGACCACATAATACCGGTAGATGTTTACGTGCCCGGGTGCCCCCCGAGGCCCGAAGCCCTGATGCAGGGCATCCTCAAGCTCCAGGAAAAAATCATGCGGGATTCCAGGGACCGTGACGGAAAGTCCTAATCCTCGTGAGCATGGCGGCCACGCGGCCAAAAACTCAGAGCCAGCCCTAAGCGAGAGGGCTCAGGCGTTGCAGCAGCTTTTACAGGATGCCCTCAAAGACTTTCAGCCCATGATGGGGGCCTCTCTGGATATACCGGAGATAACCCTGGAACCCGAGAAGATCGCGGATGCCTGCCGTATCCTCAAAGACGAGCCACGACTCTCCTTCAGGCTCCTCCTCTGTCTTGCCGGAGTTGACTACAAAGAGCATTTCCAGATAGTCTACATTCTGCTCTCCCTGGAACACGAGCAGAAACTGATTGTCAAGACCAACGTTCCCTACGATAACCCACGTCTGCCTACGGTGACCCCAGTGTGGCGAGCGGCTGACTGGTACGAGCGAGAGGCACATGACCTTTTTGGGGTGACATTTGACGGACATCCCGGCCTGCGGCCTCTGATACTGTACGAAGGCTTTGAGGGATACCCGGGCAGAAAGGAGCACCCTTTCCACGAATATCAGGAGTTTTAAGGGCCTGCATTACCCACACCCGTCATTCCCGCGAAAGCGGGAATCCATTGACCGAGGCAAAGGATGGGAAAGGTGACGTTACCGGCCAGAGTAGTCCAGGAAGAAAAGGACTACCTGGCTACCGTTGATAATCTCAATCTGATTGGCAAGGGTCCCACCGTCAAGGATGCCCAGGATGACCTGGTAGATAAATTCATGTCCTGGGTCCAGACCTGCGATGGACGAGGGACCCTGGAAGCGACGCTCTCCGAGGCGGGCTATGTTGGGGTGGAGGAAGATACGGAGTTGGAGTTAC
This sequence comes from Dehalococcoidia bacterium, assembly GCA_034421095.1. Classification (GTDB taxonomy): domain Bacteria; phylum Chloroflexota; class Dehalococcoidia; order Lucifugimonadales; family JAGWBF01; genus JAGWBG01. The sequence continues at coordinate 94,589 of DAOUKR010000015.1, read as the reverse complement.
AGTTCGTGGAGTAGTACGAAATGGTGGAAGTCAACAACATAGATATGGACGCCGAACCCCTTGAGATGTTGGTGAACATGGGGCCGCAGCATCCGTCCACCCATGGGGTGTTCCGCATGGTGCTGTGGATTGACGGTGAGAAGGTGGTGCGGGTAGAACCCCACATAGGCTACCTCCACCGGGGGTCCGAGAAGCTGTGCGAGGGGGAACAGTACCATCAGATTATCACCCTCTTCGACCGCCTCGACTACATCTCCAACTTCAATAACGAGCTGGTCTTCTGCCGGGCAGTGGAAAAACTGATGGGTATAGAGGTTCCGGAGAGGGCCGAGTACGTGCGGGTTATACTGTGCGAGTTGAACCGCATAGCCAGCCACCTACTCTTTCTGGGTACTTTTGGATTGGACGCCGGGGCCATGACTCCGGTGATGCTCACCTTCAGAGGCAGGGAGCGCATACAGTCCGTTTTCGAGGCTATCAGCGGCGCTCGGATGATGCACAACTATTTCCGCGTCGGTGGAATAAAGGAGGACCTCCCGGCCGATTTCGAGGAGCTTATCAGCAATCTCCTGCCCGACTTGCGCACCGACGTTGAGGAGGCCGATAAGCTCCTTACCTATAACGAGGTCTTCATTGCCAGGACCAAAGGCATCGGTGTTATAGACACGGAGACAGCCGTGGATTACGGCCTTACCGGTCCTTGCCTGCGTGCCTGCGGCGTGCCCTACGACGTGAGGAAGGCGGAGCCTTACTCGGTGTACGATCGGTTCGACTTCGACGTGCCCGTTGGCATAGATGGCGATTCGTGGGAGCGCTATTTCGTGCGTGTTGAGGAGATGTACCAATCCCTGAACATAATTGACCAGGCTTTGGAACAGATACCATCCGGGCCTGTGTCCACCTTGGGCAGACGCCTCATACGGCCACCAAAGGGGGATGTCTACGTTCGGTCCGAGAACCCCCGGGGCGAGATAGGGGTGTACCTGGTAAGCGACGGGACCGATAAGCCCTACCGGGTCAAGGTGAGGCCTCCATCCTTCTGCAACCTGAGCGCACTGGAGATTCTACTCAAGGATACTTGGGTAGCCGATGCGGTCATTATTCTAGGCTCCCTGGACATAGTACTGGGCGAGGTAGACCGGTGAGGATAGTTGACTTCCTCCTGATAATACTGGGGCTGCTGGTCCTGTTCACCGCCCTATCGGTGGTGGTTCTGTCCCTGACGTGGCTGGAGCGCAAGTTTCTGGGCCGCCTTCAGCGTCGCTTGGGTCCCAATCGCACCGGCCCAATGGGTCTGCTCCAGCCTGTGGCCGACGCCGTCAAGCTGGTCCTAAAGGAGGACATCCTGCCGTCCTCGGCGGACAGGGCAATCTTCTGGGTGGCCCCGCTGGTGGTACTGGTGCCCTCTTTCATGCTCTGGGTCACCATACCCGCCGCCGAGAACCTGGTACTGCGCAACGTTGACATGGGCCTCTTCTACATAATCGCCTTTTCCGTAATCACCATCCTTGGGCTGGTGCTGGCAGGCTGGGGGTCGGCCAACAAGTACGGCGTACTGGGAGGGCTGCGGTCCTCCGCTCAGCTCATCAGCTATGAAATACCCGTGATTATGGTAGTAATAGCCGTGGCCATGATGGCCCAGTCCCTGAACCTGATACACATAACCAACTTCCAACTGCCGGGTATCCAGTCCGTCACCCCCGAGGCGGCCAGGCTGGAAGCCGGTATCCAGAACGTGCCTTTTGCGGTCTTGCAGCCCCTCGGCATGGTGATATTCCTGATTGCCGGCCTCGCCGAGGTGGGCAGAACACCCTTCGACATATACTTCGCCGAGTCGGAGATAGTAGGGGGGCCTTTTGTCGAGTACAGCGGTGCTCACTGGTCGGTCTTCTTCCTGGCCGAATACATGAACACCTTTGTCATCGCAGCCCTCACCGCACTCCTGTTTCTGGGAGGATGGCACGGGCCGGTCAACCCCGCGTCTCCCCAATGGCTGGAATCTCTGGTGGGGGTTATCTGGTTCCTCGTCAAGACCTACTTCGTCATTCTGGTCATATTCTGGATTCGGGGCACCTTCCCCAGGCTCAGAATAGACCAGCTTATGGCCTTCGCCTGGCAGGTGGTAGTGCCCCTGTCCTTCGCCAACATACTTATCACAGGTGTCTTCATGTACTACGGCTGGCCCTGGTGGAGCCTGACACTCATGTCGCTGGCTTTGTCGAGTGTGATAGGATATCTTATCTACAGGCACATGACCGCTCCTGCCAGGAAGGTAGCGGAGGTGTACAACCGCCGGCGCATGACAGAGCGCCAACGCCAGCGCCTGCCTCGCCGTCAGGCGGGTCAGCAAAGCCCCGGCCCTTCAACAGGGCCGGAGGAAGCTGTTAGTGGAGGTTAACGTATGCTGAGCAGCTTGAAGGGTATGTTGATAACCCTGGTCTCTACCGTCAACGGCCTTAGAGCACCCGTCACTCGCCAGTATCCCAGTGTACCCACGCCGGTCCAGCCCCGCTACATGGGGTTCCCGGCTCTCACCTGGGATGAGAAGGTGGACGAGCCTTACTGTACCGCCTGTATGGTGTGTATAAGGAACTGTCCTACCCTGTGCATGAGCGCTACCATGATGGACAACCCTCTTCAAAAGGAGGGCAAGAGCTCCAGGAAAAAGATTGTTGAGACCTTCGAGATAAACCTGAACCGATGTATCTTGTGCGGGATATGCGTGGAGGTCTGCAACTTCGACGCCATAGTTATGAGTCACGAGCACGAGTTGAGCACGTATGAACGCAACGGTGACCGATTGGACCTCATTGCCCTTCTGGAGATGGGGCAGCGCTACCAGAAAGACACAGGTTGGATTCCGCCCACCGAGTTGGCCAAGCAGGCCAAGGCCGCAGCACAGTCCAAGGAACAGAAAGAGGGCGAACCGGCGGCCTCAGGCGAACCCCAGTCTTGACCCCCACTGACCGTGCCCTCCCCTCTCGTCATTCCGCCCCCGTACCTGTCTGCCGACAGGCAGGTCAAGTACGGGGCAGGCTCTCAATTCTCCCCCCGCAAGACGCGTGATGCACATTGTCATTCCGAGGAGCGGAGCGACGAGGAATCTAAAATTCTACGGCTTCAACAAAGCTACAACTTTAGATTCCTCGTCCGCCTGTGGCGGACTCGGAATGACAAGGTGGCGTGTTCGGAGTGACACGAACCCGGCATGTCAACTGAGCCAAGCTAAGGAGGATGGACAAGGGACTAATGTGTATCAAGGGGGGAGGTTGGCTATTTTCAGAGTAATGACGATGCGGGAGCAAGTGTGACGAAAAGCCCAACGGGCCAAATTGAGACCCTGACCGATAAGCGCTATGACTTGTCAAATTTACAAGGCCGGTGATAATATTCTACCTGTCATTTCATTCAGGCTGGTAATATGTCTGAACCCCTGTTCGTCATAGTGGCTATTCTGACTCTGGGCGGAGGGCTGGGCGTAGTGGCTACCAGGAACGTAGTCCACGCCGCCCTGTTTCTGCTTCTCTCACTGGTGTCGGTAGCTGGCATTTACCTCCTGGTATTCGCCGAGTTCCTCGCCCTTGTGCAGGTCCTCATCTACGGTGGCGCAATAGTTATCGTGCTCGTCTTCGCCATCATGCTCACCCGGAGCCAGGAATATCCCCGCATTTCCGACAACCCCCAATGGCCCCTGGCGATAGTGGCTGGGCTGGTGGTCTTCGGCGTGCTGGTGGCGTCCTTTCTCTGGAAGCTTCCCCCGGCCAGCGAACCCAAAGGCCCCGGGCTCGCCCGGATAGGAGAGTCCCTGTTCACGAGTTGGGCCGTGCCCTTCGAGGTGGTATCCCTGGTCCTTCTGGTGGCCCTTGTCGGGGCCATAATCATAGCGGGCCGAGCCGGAGATAGAGAATAATGCCCCTTGAGGCTTTTCAGGTACTTAGCGCAGCCCTATTCTGCATAGGGCTTTATGGTGTCCTGGCCCGGCGCAGCGCCGTGCTTATACTCATGTCAATCGAGTTGATGCTAAATGCCGTCAACATAAACCTGATAGCAGCCGCCGCTCACATGGACCATACGGCCTTCACCGGCCAGATAATCGCCATCTTCGTGATAACGGTAGCGGCGGCAGAGGTAGGGCTTGCCCTGGCTATAATCTTGCGGATATTCCGCAACAGGTCCACGGTAAACGTGGACGAAGTGGACTTGATGAAATGGTGAAAGAATATACCGGCACCCGGGGACGCATTGAGCTGCCCTTCGGGTACACTCCGAGCAAAGTCGAACGGGAGGAGGCCTGGACAGGCCCGGCATGGATTTAGCAGAGCTTGCATGGCTTATCCCATCCTTAAGCTTTATAGCCTTTTTTCTGATTGTTCTCTTTGGCAGATTCCTGCCGGGCCAGGGAGCTTTCCTTGCGATTCTGGCTATCGCTGCGGGCTTTGCCATGTTCTGGGTGGTGCTTGGGGGCTTTCTGGGAGCCGAATGCCCGGCTAGTTTCGGCCAGAAGACCTGCACTTTCAGTCGGGAGTGGTTCACCGCCGGCGGCGTGGTCCTCAGCTGGGGGATAATCATAGACCCCCTGACAGTGGTGATGCTGGGTCTGGTCACCCTTGTGGCCCTGATGGTACAGGTGTATTCCCTTGGGTACATGCACGGTGAACCCCGCTTCGGTTGGTACTTCGCCGTTCATGCCCTCTTCGTTGCCTCCATGCTCGCCCTGGTGCTGGCCGACAACTTCTTGCTGCTCTACGTGGTCTGGGAGTTGGTGGGTGTGTGCTCATACCTGCTCATCGGTTTCTGGTACGAGAGGCGGTCCGCGGCGGAGGCGGCCAAAAAGGCCTTCATTACCACCAGAATCGGCGACGTGGGGCTGCTCCTGGGTATCCTGTTGCTCTTCAAAGAGGTGGGCACCTTCGACATGTCCGCCACCTTCGCGGCGGTGAGTGCCGGGGAGATTGGGGAGGGAACGCTGACCGCTGCTGCCCTCCTCCTGTTTCTGGGGGCTATGGGCAAGTCGGCCCAGTTCCCCTTCCACGTCTGGCTGCCCGACGCAATGGAAGGCCCCACACCCGTGAGCGCCCTGATTCACGCTGCCACCATGGTGGTGGCCGGGGTATACCTGGTGGCCCGTGCCTTCCCCATCTTCGAGGCGGCCCCCGACGCCCTGATAGTCGTGGCGGCCATTGGCCTCATCACGGCCCTTATGGGCGCTACCATGGCCCTGGTGGTGACGGACCTGAAGCGCATCCTGGCCTATTCCACCATAAGCCATCTGGGCCTGATGATGCTGTCACTGGGCGCTTTCGGGTATACTGCCGCCATATTTCACCTTCTGGCCCACGGCTTCTCAAAGGCCCTCCTGTTCCTGGGTGCGGGCAGCGTGATGCACAGCATGGACAATGAGACGGACATAAACAAAATGGGGGGCCTGCGGCGGGTGATGCCCATTACCGCCTTGACCTTCACCGTGGGCGCGCTATCTCTGGCCGGAATACCCATATTCGCCGGCTTCTGGAGCAAGGACGAGGTGCTGCTGGCCGTGTTGGACCACAAGAACTATCTGCTGGCCTTTGCCCTGATAGCCGCTTTCCTGAGTGCCATGTACATGGCCAGGGCGCTGTACGTGGTCTTCTACGGCGAACTCAAGTCGGAGAACAATCACCTGCACGAGTCGCCCTGGGTGATGCTGGCTCCTATGGCGGTGCTGGCCGTGCTGGCCGTCATATTTGGCTTCGTCGCCATACGGATTACCGACACCGGAGGTATAGGAACCTTCCTGTTCTTCAACTATCCCCACGGGTTTGCTTTCAATGCCGGCCTCGGTGTGGGGTCCATCATCCTTGCCGTGGGGGCATTTGCCCTTGGTTGGTATATATACATGGACCGACGAATTTCCCTGGGGCCGTGGAAGAACCGTTTCGCCACCGCCATCAGGGTCGTCGGCAACAAATACTACCTGGACGACCTTTACCAGTGGGGTGTGGACAGGGTTGTGCTGGTCTTTTCCAGGTTTGTGGCCCTCTTCGACCGCATCGTGGTAAATGACAAGGCGGTGAACGGCCCCGGCGAGTCCGTCCGCCGGTCCGGACTGAACCTCCGGTATCACGTGACGGGACGGATGTACAATTACGCGATGGCTATGGCGGTTGGCGCAGTGGCGATAGCTATCCTGTGGTGGGTGCTTACCACCAGCATTTGATTGCCAAGTAGGAGAGCATGGAGCTATTTCTAACCATTCTCTTCCCCTTCGTAGGGGGGGTGCTCCTGGCCTTCTTCCCGCCCAACAGGGGGAGGGAGATAAAGCTTTTTTCTGCCTTCGTTGCCTTCGCCACACTGGTCCTGAGCATCGTCATCTTCGCCCTTTACGACTACAGGGAGGGGGGTTACCAGTTCACCGAGTCCTTCACGTGGCTGAAGGAGCCCATGAACATCTCCTTCAGCCTGGGGCTTGACGGCATCTCAGCCCCCATGGTGCTGCTCACCGGCATCGTGATGTTCGCGGCCATACTGGTCTCGTGGAACATCCAGCACCGGCCCAAGGACTTCTTCATCCTCCTGATGATGCTGGTGGCCGGAGTGTACGGGACCTTCGTGACCCGCGACCTGTTCTTCCTGTTCTTCTTTTACGAGCTTGCGGTGCTGCCCATGTACTTGCTCATAGGGGTGTGGGGCAGCAGCAGCGACTTCGGGACCTTCATCCGCACCAAAGAGTACGGGGCCATGAAACTGGTGCTGTACCTGGTAGCCGGGAGCGTCCTTGTCTGGGTGTCCATCCTGGCGGTGTACTGGGCAGCCAGCCAGGCGGGCACTCCCACCTTTTCACTGGAAGAGCTTCAGAGCGTGGAATTCAACGACGGCTTCAAGCACTTCGAGAACCTCTTCTTCCCCTTCTTCATGGTGGGATTCGGGGTGCTGGCCGGCCTGTGGCCCTTCCACACCTGGTCCCCCGACGGCCACGTGGCTGCCCCTACCGCGGTGAGTATGCTCCACGCCGGGGTACTGATGAAGCTGGGTGCCTACGGTATCATCCGTGTGGGCATGGTCCTGCTGCCCGACGGGGCGGATACCTGGATGCCCGTGCTCATAGGGCTGGGGACCGTCAACGTCCTCTATGGAGCTATCGCGGCCATGTCCCAGCAGGACCTGAAATACGTTGTGGGCTACTCCAGCGTCAGCCACATGGGGTACGTGCTCATGGGCATCGCCACCCTTCACCCCCTGGGGATGGGAGGTGCGGTGCTCCAGATGTTCTCCCACGGCATAATGACGGCCCTATTCTTTGCCCTGGTGGGCGTAATCTACGACCGCGCCCACGTCCGGGACATCGGGGTGCTGGAGGGCCTGTCCAAGCGCATGGGGTTTACGGCGGCCTTCTTCGCAGTGGCCGGGCTGGCCTCCCTGGGTCTGCCGGGACTGAGCGGGTTTATTGCCGAGTTCCTGGTATTCGTGGGGGTGTTCGAGGAGTACCTGCCCCTGGCAGTACTGGCGGTGATAGGGGCCGCCATCACTGCGGTATACATCCTGCGTCTTCTTGCCAAGGTCTTCTTCGGCCCCATTTCGCCCCGGTGGGAGCATCTGGGCGAGGCCAGCAAGGTAGAGATGGGGGCCATAGCGCTATTGGGCTTTGTGCTCCTGTTTGTGGGTGTGTGGCCCCTGCCCTTTATGGACGTAATCAACGCCGGTGTGAGCACCATCCCCGGCGTGAGCTAGTGATTTGATATGCCGGAAACGAACCTAACATCCAATCTACACCTGCTGTTGCCGGAGTTCCTGCTGGCGACCCTGGCCTTTGCCGTGTTCGCCATAGACCTGCTGCTGCCCGCCAACAGGAAAAACCTGGTGGCCTGGGTCAGCGTGGCGGGACTTATCGGACTTCTGGCCCTTGCGCTGGCGCTGTTGTGGGGCGAGAACGAGGAAATGTACGGCGGCCTCATCAAGGTGGACTCCTACGCCCTCTTCTTCAAGTCCTTCTTCATCCTTCTGGGCATCTTCATCATCCTGAGTTCAGTGGACTACGTGGGCAAGCACCTGAGCCACCCCGGGGAGTATTACGGGTTAATCCTCTTCACCGTCCTGGCTATGAACGTCATGGCCGCCTCACGGGAGATTCTGACCGCCTACGTCGCCCTGGAGCTTATGAGCTTCAGCTTCTACATCCTGGTCTCCTACGCCCGTTACAACCCCAGGTCCAACGAGGCGGGCATAAAGTACGTCCTGATTGGCGCCTTCTCCTCGGCCATATTGCTCTTTGGGATAAGTATGCTCTACAGCACCATAGGCGTGACCCACTTTGCCGACATAAGCGCGACCCTGGCCAACGTCGGCGACGTGAGTCCTGCGCTGTGGGTAGGCTTGGCGCTGATTCTAGTTGGGTTGGGCTTCAAGGTGGCGGCGGTGCCCTTCCACATGTGGGCGCCGGACGTTTACCAAGGCGCTCCGCTGCCCGTGACTGCGTACCTGGCTGTGGGATCCAAGGCCGCCGCCTTTGCCCTGATGCTCAGGCTCTTTGCCGAGGCGTTCATGCCCTCGATAGACGATTGGCAGATAATCGTAGCCATCATGGCGGCGGTAACCATGACAGTGGGCAACCTGGTGGCCATAGCCCAGCACAATATCAAGAGGCTTCTGGCCTACTCAAGCATAGGTCAGGTGGGGTTCCTGCTTATGGGGATAGCAGCCCTCTCCGCGACATCGCCCCTGGCCTCCAACGGCGTAATGCTGCATATTGTGGGGTACGCATTCACCAACCTGGCCGTCTTCGTAGGAATAATTGCCTTCTTCAACATGACCGGCAAGGAGGAGATAGCCGACTTTTCGGGCCTCGCCGACAGGCATCCCTTCCTCGCGGCGGCCATGGCCATAGGGATGTTCTCCCTGGCGGGTCTGCCCTTCTTCGCCGGATTTACCACCAAGTTTTACCTGTTCACGGCGGCGGCCAACGAAGGTTTGCTGTGGCTGGCAGGCCTGGCGATAGTCAACAGCCTTATATCCCTCTACTACTACCTTGTGGTGATAAGGCACATGTACATCCAGCCCGCTCCTGATATGGAGGGTGAGCCGGCGTCAGACCATAGCCCCCACCCTAACTCAGTAGGCCAAAGGCTCGATCCGGAGGAAGATGGCCCGCAAGAAAGGAACCACCCCTCTCCCACGCCCCTCATAATAGGCGTGCTGATTGTAATGGTGCTGGGGACCTTCTTCGTGGGCGTATACCCCTTCCCTATCGTGGAGGCCCTGGACGCCGCCACGTCGTCCATTCTGCCCGGAGCAGGGTCATAATCGGACGTCCGGCAGGCCCCGGTCATCTTTAACTGTCACCCCTATCCTCTTTACTTTCATTTTTTCACTCTCAATGTCACCTCCAGTCAGCCTGTGGTGGACGAAGGGTCTAAAGGCCTCATTATCTGCGATGTTCTGCTGCCGATGAATTTCAGGGCGTGTTGACACTCATGTCTACCGACAGACAGGAGTGGTTGGGGACAAGGCACCTACGGTTAGCCGCATCATGCAGCAATCTGGTATAATACCCGTGCCTCCTAACGCTTGATGCACATTGTCATTCCAGGGAACGGAGGGCGTGGATTCCGGCACGCCAAGGCGCATCCCTGACCTTCGCCGGAATGACGGGGACGGAGCCGGGGGATGTCGGGATGAGGGTGTTTTCGCGGGTATGGCGAAGGGTGGTCCCATGGTAGAGGCAACCAAATATTTTCAGAGCGATGGAAGATAGAAGACCTATGATTATATCAGTGATCGGAGGCAGCCAAGCGACTCCGGAAATTGAAGCCCTGGCAGAGCAGGTCGGAAGGGAGCTGGCGAGGAAGGGAGTAACGGTGGCGTGTGGCGGTCTCATGGGGGTGATGGCAGCCGTATGCAGGGGCGCCAAGGGTGCCGGTGGCACTACCATCGGCATCCTGCCGGGCGGGGACCCCAAGGCTGCCAACCAGTGGGTGGACATACCCATCTGCACGGGCATGGGCTACGCTCGCAACGTTGCCGTCGTACTGACGGGACGTGCCGTTATCGCCGTGGACGGGGCCTATGGGACCCTTTCGGAGATAGGCCATGCTCTGGGGCTGGACATACCCGTCATTGGTCTCGCCACCTGGTCCCTGTCAAGGGACGGGGGTATAGACAAGGGGATGATTCTGGCGGATGACCCATCTGATGCGGTGGAGAAGGCCTTGGAGGCTGCACGGGTGCGAGACCTGTCGTCTTCTGCTTAGGCTCCGTGAGGTACGGGGCTTGGCGGGTGAAGTCCACGCCCTTTCGGAGTTGCGCTCAACCCCAGTGGGGAGATGTCTCATCCGCGGGACCGGCGGATAGGAGCGAGAGATAGAGATGCAAGAAAGAGAAGACCAATACGGTAAGCTCAGTGATAAATACCTGGAGGACGCCAAGGCGCTGCTCCAGGAAGGGGACTACGTACAGGCCTCAGAGAAGTTTTGGGGCGCTGCCGACTCGATGGTGAAAGCCGTAGCAGCCTCAAAGGGTGTAGAGTTAAGCTCCCGTCGAGAGATGTGGATATTCGTAAACGGGCTGATAAACGAGCGTGACGAACCTGAACTGAGTCTGCTATTTAGCGCTGCCTCCAACCTAGACCAGAATTCCTACGAAGACTGGCTGCCCCCGGCTACCGTGGCCGACTATGGCGAGGCGGTGAAGGAGTTCGTCCGCAAACTGGAAAAGGCCGGCGGATAGGGGCGAGAGATGGAGATGCAAGAAAGAGAAGGCCAATACAGCAAGCTCAGCGATAAATACCTAGAGGACGCCGAGGCGTTGCTCAGGGAAGGGGACTATGTACAGGCCTCCGAGAAGTTCTGGGGCGCTGCCGCCCTGACGGTGAAAACAGTGGCAGCCTCAAAGGGTGTGGAGCTTAGCTCCCACCGGGAGATTTGGGGATTCGTCAACCGGTTGAGAGACGAGCTTAACGAGCCTGAACTGAACCGTCTCTTTAGCATTGCTTCCGCCCTGCACCAGAATTTCTACGAAGACTGGCTGCCTCCAGGGACTGTAGCTGACAATGGCGAGGCGGTAAAAGAGTTCGTCAGCAGACTGCAAGGGGGCGGTTAGTGGTGAGCATGACTACTATAGAGAGCATCCGCGCCAGGGAAGTCCTGGATTCTCGTGGCAACCCCACGGTGGAGGCCGAGGTGCACCTCTCCGACGGCGTTTCAGGCAGGGCTATGGTCCCCTCGGGCGCCAGCACGGGCAAGCATGAAGCCGTGGAGCTAAGGGACGGAGACTCCAACAGGTTCGAGGGTAGGGGCGTACAGAAGGCCGTTGAGAACATCCACCGGACCATTGCGCCGGCTCTCAGAGGGCAGTCGCCTTTTGACCAGCCCGAGATAGACCGCCTGCTGATAGAGCTTGACGGCGCTCCTGAAAAGACCAACCTTGGGGCCAACGCCATCCTGGCGGTGTCAATGGCGGCGGCCCGCGCCGCATCCGCCTCCAGGAACGTGGCCCTGTACCGCTATTTGGCTCCACAGGACAGCTACACCCTTCCGGTGCCCATGTTCAACATCCTCAACGGAGGACGTCACGCGCTGGACTCCACCGATTTCCAGGAGTTCATGGTGCTGCCGGCTGGGGCATCATCATTTGCCGAGGCCCTCCGGGCCGGGGCGGAGATTTATCACGCTCTGGCGAGGCTCATACGGGAAAGGAATCTGAGCACCAACGTGGGAGATGAGGGAGGATTCGCCCCGTCTTTGCCCACTAACGTGGATGCCCTGGAGATCGTCCTTGCGGCCATAGAGCGAGGGGGGTACCGACCGGGCACGGACTGTTTCATAGCCCTGGACGTGGCGGCAACGGAGTTCTTTGAGGACGGAGTATACCGGTTGGACCGGGAGGGTGTGACCTTCACATCCCAGGAGCTTGTCGGCTTCTACGCGGACCTGGTTGAGAAATACCCAATCCGCAGCATCGAAGACGGGCTGGCCGAGGATGATTGGGACGGATGGCAGGCCCTGACTGCCCGGCTGGGCGACAGGGTGCAGCTTGTGGGCGACGACCTTTATACCACCAACACTAGGCGCATAGACAGGGGTGTCCGGTCCGGTGCCAGCAACGCCGTACTGATAAAGCCGAATCAGATAGGGACCCTCACCGAGACCCTTGAGGCCGTGTCCATGACCGAGGAGGCAGGCTGGGGCAGGGTGATGAGTCACCGCTCCGGGGAGACCGAGGACAGCACCATAGCCGACCTGTCGGTGGCCTGGAATACCGGGCAGATAAAGGCCGGCGCTCCCTGCCGCTCCGAGCGATTGTCCAAGTACAACCGCCTGCTGAGGATAGAGGAAGAGTTGGGCAGTGCTGCCCGGTATGCCGGTCGGGAGGTCTACGGGCACATCGGTATGTGATGCCGTCCGACGTTATGGAAGATGGTGTAGCTGTACATGCAGCCTAATCCCAAACAGGAAGCCGAGCGCTGGCTTTTCCATGCCGAAAGGGACCTGGGCTTTGCCCGCATGGGGATTGAGTTGGGCGGATACTACTCCCAGACCTGCTTCATGGCCCGGCAATCGGCGGAGAAAGCCTTGAAAGCGCTGCTGTACCTTCGCGGGATGCGACTCATCCGGGAGGATTCCGTTTCCGAGTTGCTTATGCGGGTCACGGATGTCCACCCCGGCCTGGACCGCTATCGAGATATGGCCGGCAAATTAGACCGGTATCACTCGGTTTCTCGCTACCTTGGCGTCCCGCCGGGTAGCGTTCCTTACGAAGAAATCGGTGAGGACCAGGCGCAGGAAGCTGTTGAGCAGGGGGAAAACCTTGTACTGGAAGTCCGTAATATAATAAGGCTCGCTCGATAGGTTGTCAGTTGGGCTGGCCCTGCTATAATGGGAGCAATGAGAGGAGGCGAATAATGGCAACGCGAATAGGCGTAAACGGTTTTGGCAGGATAGGACGTCAGGTGAGCAGGGCCATAATCGAGAGCTATCCCCAGAAACTGGAGGTGGCTGCGGTCAACGACCTGGCCGATGCCGCCACCAATGCCCATTTGTTCAAGTACGACACCAACTACGGCATCTACCCTGGAACTGTGGAGGCCAGGAACGGCAGCCTCGTCATTGACAAGAAAGATGTCAGGGTCTTCTCCGAGAGAGACCCGTCGAAAATACCCTGGGCCGAGTTGGGAGTTGACATTGTGGTGGAGTCCACTGGCATCTTCACCGATGCCGAAAAGGCGGCTGCCCATATTGAGGGAGGAGGGGCCAAGAAGGTCATCATCTCCGCCCCAGCCAGAAACGAGGACATAACCCTGGTGCTGGGAGTAAACGACCAGCTATACGAGCCTGCCCAGCACAGGATTGTCTCCAATGCCTCCTGCACCACCAACTGTTTCGCCCCTATGGTCAAGGTGCTTCACGACTCCTTCGGGCTTCAGCATGGGCTGATGTCCACGGTCCATTCCTACACCAACGACCAGAAGATTCTGGACCAGGTACATGAGGACCTGCGGCGTGCCAGGGCTGCGGCCACCAACATCATTCCCACCAGCACCGGAGCGGCCAGAGTGGTGGGCCGTGTGATACCCGAGCTCAACGGCAAGCTGCATGGCATAGCCTTCCGCGTGCCCACCGCCACCGTATCAATAACCGACTTCGTAGCTACGCTGTCCAGAGAGGTTACGGTGGACGAGGTGAACACAGCCTTCAAAGAGGCTGCCGATGGGTCTCTGAAGGGCATTCTCCAGTATTGTGACGAGCCTCTGGTGAGCACCGATTTCAAGGGCAATCCCCATAGCTGCATCATAGATGCCCCCTCCACCATAGTCATGGAAGGGGAGATGGTGAAGGTACTGGGGTGGTACGACAACGAGTGGGGTTACTCCTGCCGCACCGCAGACCTGTGCAGCTTCATGGTGGACAAGGGCCTGTAGGAAAGCGGGGCATATCGTCCTTTCTATCCTGTGGACTATCCGGCGCTGCACTCCGGGTCGCACCAGATATGCTCCATCTTGTAGTTTTGGCTGTAGGCCGTGGGGGATATGTTGAAGTTCTGGACAGAGCTCGATATGAACATGGGTCTCATGACGTAGTAGAGGGGTATGTTGGGGAGCTCGTCAAAGAAGATGTCGGCGGCCTCAAAGGTCAACTCCCTCCGCCTGTACCAGTCTTGCTCCCTGGACTGCTCATCAAATAGCTCCAGGAACCTGGGGGTTGGGACCCACTGGCCGTAGTTGCTGAAGGCGTACTCCAGATACATCCGGCTGTACATATCCTCGGGGTCAATAATCAGAATGCCCTGGCTGCCAGCGTAAAACTCAAAGTCCCTGCTGTCTCGGTGAGGAACGAACACGGCCCGCTCCTGCAGGTCGAGGTCTATTTCTATGTTTAAGTACCTCCTGAGCTGGTCCGCCGCCACCTGGGCGAATTCATTCTCACCCAGCCCTCCCGCCGGGACCAGCATGGCGGTCTCGAAACCGTCGGGGTATCCGGCCTCAGCCATCAGCCTCTGGGCTTCGGCTATATCGTCAGGATGTTTCTCCCCGTCGGCGGTTTGCCTGTAGCCGGGCAACTGGGCCACCTCTTCATTGGTGGGGGAGAACCAGTAGTTGGGTGCGAAGGGCCAACCCAGGGTAGCCTGTCCACGGGTCACTATTTCTATCATGGGCTGGCGGTGTATGTCCAGGTGTATGGCCTGCCTCACCCTCTTGTCGGTGAAAGGCTCCCTCTGTGTATTCGGGAACAGGTTGGTGTGGCCGGCCGGGCCTGCCCAGAATACGGCTCCCTCTCATCTGCTCGTCAAGCTGCAGGGCTTCGGAGTTGGTCATCCAGGTGACCATGGTGTGGGACATGAGGACCTGGCCCGTCCTGTGTGCAGCCATAACGCTGGCAGGGGATGACAGGATGAACATCTTCAGGCCGTCCAGGTATGGAAGTCCTGGCTTCCAGTAATTGGGGTTCCGTTCGTATTCAAGATGGATGTCCGGTTCATAGTCCGTCAACATGAAGGGGCCGGAACCCATCCGATTCTCAAGCAGGTCCATGTCAAGGCCCTTGTCGAACTGGTGCTTGGGTAGCATCTGCATGTAGTCTATGGCGAGATAGGGGAAGAAGGCTGCCGCTGCGTACTTCAGGTCCACCTGTACAGTGTGCTCGTCTATGGCTGTGGCGCTCTCAAAGTAGGGCCTTATCACGCCGCCTCTCCAGGGTCGGTTCTTCTCCAGGTTCACTATATCCTCAAAGGTGAACACTATATCTGCAGAGGTGACGGGTGTGCCGTCGTGCCAGGCAGCGTTCTCGTTGAGGAAGAAAGTGAAAGTCTTCCCGCCGTTGGATACTTCCCAGCTATCAGCGATGTCACCCCTTATGTCGAGGGGGTCGGCAGTTTCGGGGTTGTAGTGGACCAACTCGTTGTACATGGGGGAAATCCATGCTGCGGGCAGCCACCCACCACGGTTGGGGTTAAAGTGACTGGGTGTGTAGGGAACCATAGAAGTCATAACGCCGCCTTGCTTTCCCGGAAGCATGACAGTCCCCGGCGTCAGCCTCGGGGTAGCTGTTGGCAAAGGTGGCGGCGTTGGGGTAGGCGTAGGCGCGGGCTTGGGCGTCGGTGTCGGGGTTACCATTGGCAAAGGTGTTGGCGTGGGGGTAGCTGTTGGAATGAGAGTCGGAGTCGGGGTTGCCGTTGGTACGGGAGTCGGTGTGGGCATGGCGGCGAGCGTGGCAGCTACGCGGGCCTCGACCGTGGCCTCGATGTCAGGCGTAGCGGAGGGCGTTTCTGTGGGCAGCGCGGCGGATACGAGTGCTTTCACCGTCGCTTCCAGGTCCGGAGTGGCAGCAGGCGCGACCGTCGGTATTGCAGTGGGAACAGGGGTAGTACGCTCTCTGGCGCAGGCCACGGACAGCAGGAGAGCCAAGACCAGAGTCAACAGGATCAGGGCTTTCATTCGAATTACCCTAACTACTGCCATAGAATCGGCCCCTAACCTGGGTCACTTGGAACGTCCCGGAGCATATCAAAATCTGATATGCTCTGTCAACGAATTAGCTAACACATACAGAAATGACATGTAGGGGAACGAGTTACCCAAAGTACCCCTTGCGGCCCATGTCCCATACCTCTCATTGTTTATCAGGCCCTTTTTAGTTTACCATCGCGATATGGGGTTGTTAGAATAGATTCATACACGGTTACACCTTGCCGAGGTATGAATGGACTGGCCTGGTCTCAGCGCTCGCTTCAGGACACTATCGCCCGGGTTGCTATTGCCCCTCATCCTTGTAATAGCCCTGGGTCTGCGCTTTTACGGAATAGGTTGGGACCAGGGCTATGGCTTCCATCCTGATGAGCGGTCCTTCTACATGCGGGCCGACTGCATGTACCGAGTACTCACCGAGGCACCAGGCTACACCGACTGCACCAGAGAACATCCGGAGATGGAGCCGGGCCTCCCTAGTCTCGGCACCTTCTTCGACGCCGATAAGAGTCCCCTCAACCCCCACTGGTTCTCTCTGGGAAGCGTACTTATCTACCTTCTGGTCGCCCTCCGGTTCGTGCTTGAACCCTTCACGGACCTGAACACCCTTCAGAGCATGGGCTATCTGGGCAGGAGCATCATGGCCCTGGCCGACGCGGGAACGGTGTTCATCGTATATCTGCTGGGCAAGCGCATATACGACCGGAGGGTCGGACTACTGGCCGCGGCCCTTGTGGCCCTGGCGGTAGTCCATATCCAGAACAGCCACTTCTACAGGCCTGAGCCGCTCCTGGTCTTGTTCTTGATGGCATCCTTCTGGGCCATGCTCCAGGTGATGGAGCGGCGCAGGCTAAGGGACTCGTTGCTACTGGGGGCCTGCGTTGGTCTGACCATCGCTGCCAAGGTAAGCGTATTGCCCCTGGTGTTGCCCTTGCTGGCGGTCTACGGGTTCAGCCTGTTCGCTACTGCCGGGGGGGCGTGGGTCATGCCGTCCCGGGAGCACGTCTACAGAGTGGGAGTCCATGCCCTGGCGGCGGGGGCTATGGCGGCGGCTGTTTTCTTCGTTACCACCCCCTACGCCCTCCTGGACGTTCGCGAATTTGTGGGAGACCTCATGTGGGAGGCGACTAACGTCGCAAGGACGGCGGGAAAGGTCCCCTTCACCGTCCAGTACGTTGGGTCTACTCCGTTCCTGTACGAGCTTCAGCAGACCTCAATATGGGGACTGGGCCTACCCCTTGGCGTCGTAGCCTGGGGCGGGTTGCTATTTACCACAGCCCTGGCCGTGTTCAAGATAGCCAGGAAAGCCGCCCCTCCCAGGGGGCAGATGCTTTTCCTTGCATGGGTGATTCCCAATTTCCTTATGCTGGGTATCTTCGAGGTCAAGTTCCTGCGTTATATCCTCCCACTCATACCATTCTTGATACTCATGGGGGCGGGGATGCTCTTTGGGATGCTGGACTGGACTAGGTCGCCCCAATTCGGTCGGGTCATCTCATATCCGGCACTCCGCCCTTTCGGCAAGCTGAGGACCGCTCTTGTGCCGGGGGTAAGAACGAGGGAGTCTTTAGCCCGATATGCCCCTCGTGCGGTTATCGGGGTAATGGCCTTCGTGGTGGTAGCCACCGCCTTCTACGCCCTTGCCTTCGAGGGAGTGTATGCCCGTTCCCATCCGGCGATACAGGCGTCGGACTGGATAAACGAGAACGTGCCCAGGAACTCCGTTATAGTCACCGACAACCACTGGGACGAAGGGATACCCAATATCTACAACTACCAGGTGCGGCAGATACCCATCTACGAGGGTGATACCTACGGGAAGATGGATACCATCGCCGACCACCTGTCCGGTGGGGATTACCTGATATTCTACAGCAACCGCACCTATGGGAGCGTGGCCCGTCTTCCTGAGCGTTATCCTCTAAGCTCTCGATACTACAATCTGCTCTTCTCCGGGGAGTTGGGGTACAGGATGGAGAGGGCTTTCACCTCCTACCCGGAGTTGCTGGGAGTTGCCTTCGTAGACGACACCTTTACTCGTGCACAGGTCCCCGAACCAGAGTCTCTAAAGGGACTCAGTCCTGCGCCGGTGTCCCTGAACCTGGGGTACGCCGACGAAAACGTTATAAACTACGACCACCCCAAGGTGCTCCTCTTCAGAAACGAGGACGACCTATCCAAGTCCCGGCTCTACGCCATGCTGACAAGGGGTACGCCGGAGACCCCTCCGGTGGGCCTGATGTTGAGTCCTGAGCAGAAGGCTGTACAGCGTGAGGGAGGCACCTGGTCGGACATCATAAAGCGGGATAGCTGGACCAACGATGTTCCCATCCTGGCGTGGCTCCTGCTGGTTGAGCTAATCTATCTGGCGGCGCTGCCCCTGGCTATCTTCCTGTTCCGGCCCCTGCCGGACCGGGGGATAGTCCTGGCAAGGCTTCTGGGGATACTGGGCGTTAGCTACGTTGCCTGGCTTCTGGCGAGCCTGGAATGGATGAGCTTCTCCCGGCTCTCGGTTCTTGTGGGCATACTGACGATTGCCTTTCTATCGGCCCTGGTGCTGGCGGCCCGATGGAGGGAGTTCAGGGAATTCATCGCCGGAAACTGGCGACTCCTTGTCATAGGGGAAGTCCTCTTCCTGGCCGCCTTTCTCTCGTTCGTTGCGGTACGAATGGCAAACCCGGACCTCTGGCACCCCTACCTGGGCGGGGAAAAGCCGATGGACTTTGCCTACCTGAACGCCGTCCTCCGCTCGACCTACATGCCGCCCTTCGACCCCTGGTTTGCCGGAGGGTACTTGAACTACTACTACTGGGGCCAATTCATCGTTGCGACCCTGATTAAAGGGACGGGCATCCTGCCGTCGGTGGCCTACAACCTTGCAATCCCTCTCATGTTCGCCCTGACGGCTACGGGGGCTTACTCCCTGGTATACAACGTCACGGCAGGAATGGGCCGCCTGAGACCGGGCGCGGGAGAGGCACATTCCCCCGTCAAGGGGGAAGGCGGGGATGAGGGCGACGTATCCCCCACACCAGGTCTCCCACACGAGGAAACCTTTACGCCACGGCGCACAAGTGAACAACGCCCCGCGTCTGACGCAAGGGGAACGACAGGACCATGGGGACCTGTCATAGCCGGGCTTATGGCGGCGCTACTGGTGGCGGTAATCGGGAACCTGGATGGAATCGTGCAGCTTGTGGAGGGAGGTTGGAAGAGTGCCGTCAGGGGCGAAACCTTCCCGGCCTTCGACTTCTGGCGCAGCAGCCGTATGCTGCCCGTAATGAACGACGTGACCCCCTCCGCTCTCACCTTCTGGCTGCCCGACAAGGTCTTCTCGGGTCCGGAATTGGGGCACCATATCACCGAGTTCCCGTTCTTCACCTTTCTGTTTGCCGACCTGCACGCCCACCTGGTAGTCATACCCTTCACCCTGCTGGCCCTTGGGCTTTCCGTCAGCCTGATGGTGGGACTGAGGTCTGTCGGTGTATGGTGGCTAGTCTCGACTGCGGTGGCCCTGGCGGTGACTGTTGGCTCCCTCTGGGCCATAAACAGCTGGGACTACCCCACCTACGTGATACTGACCGTCCTGTTCATGGGGGCCGGGGTCTACCTGGTACGAGGGGACCCGATGAAGAGATTGGCCCTCTTTCTGGCCCTGGCGGTGGGCGTGGTGGTGCTGAGTATACTCGCCTTCCTTCCCTTCCACCTGAGCTACCATCCCTTCCCCACAGGTCTTGATGTCAACAAGTGGCAGACACCGTTGCACCACTTCCTGGGCATACACGGACTGTACCTATTTCTGATAGTCACCTTCCTCCTGTTCCTGTCATGGGCACACATCAAGGGTATGTTTGCGTCCCTGGTCCGGCGCTCTCCTGCAGCTATGATGGGCGGAATGAGGCTGTCGGCATGGACTGTAGCGGCGTTGGTCCTCGGTGGGTTGGTGGTCATATACCTGGCCGTGGCGGGATACTGGACTGCGGCCCTGCTCTGCCTCCTACTGGGCCTCACAGTCTGGGTGGCGGGGAAAGTCCTTTGCGACAGGAATGAGGGCACACCATACGCCATCTTCCCCCTGATTCTGATTGGCATGGCCCTTCTCGTTGCCATAGGGGTGGATTTCGTGAGGGCAAAGGACGACATTGGCAGGATGAACACCCTGTTCAAGTATTACCTGGAGGTGTGGATACTTTTCGCCATCGCTTCAGCCTGCATCCTGTGGTATCTGGCTTCAAGGGGCATCTTCAGGTTGAGGGGAATGTCCATCTACAGGGGGGCGTGGCTGACTATGCTGGCCCTACTCCTTGCATCAAGCTTTATCTACCCCATACTGGGAACCAGGGCGCGCCTCTCCAACAGGTTCGATACCCAAACCGTGACCCTGGACGGGGCCGACTACATGACAAGGGCGGTGCACTGGGATGATGACCAACCCATAGAGCTTCGGTGGGACTACGATGCAATAATGTGGCTTCAGGACCACGTCAGAGGCTCGCCGGTGGTGCTGGAGGCGCATAATGAGCAGTATCACTGGAGTTCCCGGATAGCGAACTACACCGGCCTCCCCACCGTCCTGGGCTGGCCCTGGCACCAGATTCAGCAGCGCATGAGGTACGACTATGCCGTGAGGGACCGAATCTCCGACGTTGAGGAGATATATTCCACGTCGGACGTGGGTCGGGCACTGGAGTTGCTGAGGCAGTACGAGGTGGAATACGTGGTGGTGGGGCAGCTGGAGCGTGCCTACTATCCCCAGCGGGGACTTGGGAAGTTCGACGAGATGGTCGAGGAGGGGCTGGCGAGGGTCGCATACGAAAACGGGGGCGTACAGATTTACCATGGCTTGTGGTAAAATTAGCGGTGCTGCAACCGGCCGGAATTTGGAGGTATGGATTCCGGCTCAAGGTTCGCCACGGCGAATCTACCGGAGGCACGACCGGAATTGTAGATGTCAGAGTTTTCCTAGAATGGAGAGAGGAACAATATGATAGATAAATTTTCGGTGCTGTACGTGGGTCAGATTGACCTGGAGAACATCGGCAGGGAGGGCACTCCCGCCGACGAGCGCAGATACCCCAACGAGCGTCTGGTGGAGGCCTTGGACAACGCCACTCAGCTGGCCAAGCTCCTGGACGAGCAGGGCTTTTATGCCATGTGGACTGCCGAGCACCATTTTCAGAGGGAGGGATACGAGTGCCTGCCCAACCTCATCCTGTTGGGAACCTATCTGGCTTCCCAGACCAGGAATCTCAAGTTCGGCTCCGCCTTCAACATCGTCCCCATGTGGCATCCCCTTCGCATTGCCGAGGACTACGCCATGGCCGACATCCTGACCGGAGGCCGGATAATCTTCGGTGTGGGCCGGGGGTATCACTCCAGGGAGGTGGAAAGCTTCGGGGCACCGGTCATTGACAACGAGGCCAACAGGGAGCTGTTTGAGGAGCAAATAGAAATTATCCTGAAGGCTTTCAACGAGGAGTCCTTTTCCCACCAGGGCAAGCACTATACGATCCCGCCCCAGGTTCCCTACCGGGGTTACGATTTGAAGGAAATCACCCTGGTCCCCAGGCCCGTCAACCGCCCCGTGGAAATCTGGCAGCCCATAGCCAGCGGCAGGACTCTGGAGTACCTGGTCAGCAAGGGTTTCAAGGCTATGCTGGCGCTGACGGGGGAGAAGCTGGTGGACAAGCTGTTCCACGATTATCGAGATATGTCCGCCAAGTACGGACGCGACCTCCAACTGGGTGAGAACATGTCCCTGAGCGTGGGGTTCTACCTGGCGGATACCGAGGAAGAGGCTGTCCGCCGGGTCCGGGACAGCCACGACGAGCGCTACAAGTGGTTCGCTCCCTTCGGCTTCGTCCGGTACTCCGACGAGAACGGCCGCCCCTGGGGTACGCCCGGCGCTCCCACCCGAATTCCCTACATAGAGGACGGAGTGGCCCAGAACGCCTGGATATGCGGGCCGCCCGACCATTTCGTCAGCTTCCTCAAGGAGATGGAGGAGAAGTACCCAGGCCTGGACCAGATTGTCCTCCACTGGCCCGAAGGCACACCCTGGCGGGAGTACAAGGAGCAGATTGAGATATTTGCCCGGGAGGTCATGCCCCACTTCCGGCCCACCAAGCCCGCCACCTTGTAGCTGCCTGCGGGCCTGACAAATGAGGCCCGCCTACCCGCAGCAAGCAAGCCACCGAAGCTTGGCCTTGTCCCTTGGGTTCGTCCTCTTTCCCGGATGCCTCAACCATGGTGGTTCTGAGAATCCGACACAGGAGAGAGGCCTATGACTAGAGAAAAGACCATCACCATGACCCGGAAGGAGTACGACGCTCTCATCGAGCGCAATAGCCAACTTGAGGACATGCTGGCCGCTCGGAAAGCGGACGACGGCGTGCGTGTTCCGCACGAGGTCGCTCTCTCCATTATGCGGGGGAAGGGTCCCATTCTGGCCTTTCGGAACCACCATGGCATGACCTTGAGGAAACTATCCGAGAAAACCGGTATTGCCGTGGGTTACCTCTCCGAGATTGAGCGTGGACGAAAACCGGGGTCCACCTCGGCCCTAGTCCGCATCGCCAGTGTGCTTGGGACCACGGTCGACGTCCTAGTGAATGAATAGAGGCAGATAGGACGTCAGGCGCATAAGATGTCAAGAACTACTCCTGTGATATAATCCCCACGAAATGAGAGACCGTTCGGCAGAGGAGAGATAGTACAGCTATGGTTGAGTCCTGCGCCACAGCGCACAAGTCGGAGCTTCACTTCGGGGCCGTCTTGGGGCTGGGTGTCGAGGAGACGGCTGCCGAGGCGCGCTGGCTGGAGGAACTGGGTTTCGAGTACGTGGGGTCGGGGGAGCATTTCATGCGGGGGAATCCCCCCGGGCCGTCCAGCGCCGTGCTGCCCGTCCTGGCCGTAGCCGCAGGGGCCACCAGCACAATACGCCTTCTCTCCTCGGTGGTGCTCATCCCCTTCTATCATCCCACCATCCTGGCAAAGCTGACCTCCACCCTGGACATCGCCTCAGGTGGCCGCCTCATGCTGGGCATAGGGGTGGGGGGCGAGTATCCGGTGGAGTTTCAGGCCGCGGGAATATCCGTCAGGCAGAGGGGCGGCAGGACCGACGAGTGCCTTGAGGCACTGAAAAGGCTCTGGACCCAGGAGAACGTGGACTACCAGGGCCGGTACTACAAGCTCGACGACGTGACCATAGCGCCGCCGCCCGCCCAGCAGCCTCACCCACCGGTCTGGGTGGCCGGGCGCCGTGATGCCGCCATGCGCCGGGCGGTCCGCTACGGGGATGGCTGGTTTCCCTACCTCTACAGCCCGGAGAGATACCGGGACAGTGTGGAACAGATTCATGCCTTTGCTGTCGACGAGGGCCGGGACCTTTCCGGTTTTCAGTGGGCCAATTTCCAGTTCATGTCCATCTACGATACCAGGGAGGAGGCGGCCCAGGTAGCGGCCCGCTCTCTGGGGATGCAGTACCAGTACTCCGGTGACTTCATGGACATCGTTGGTCGGTACTGTGTGCTTGGCCCGATGGAGGAGTGCGTGCGCCGTCTGGAAGAATACGCGGAGGCCGGAGCGAGACATTTCCTTTTCAGCTGGGCCTGCCCCCCGGAAGACCGGGCCAGGCATATAGAAACTGTAGCCAACGAGATTATCCCCCGCCTGCGGGGGCAAAAGGGATTCCCGCTTTCGCGGGAATGACAAGAGGAGGCGGGAGTGACAAAAGGCGGCGGAAATGAAGAAAAGTGGGGCCTGGACGCCTGCCCTTGACTTGCCGGCAAGGGGTTAGTAACATGACAGTCAAAGCACTGTGCGGAAACCGAGGTTCCGAGCAAAGGAGGCTCCATGCTTGTACAGCGAGACCTTGAAGAGTTGGTTCCGACTCCCGAAGGCCGGATTCATTTTGTGAAATCCGGCAGCGGCCATCCCGTAGTCCTCCTCCACCCAATGGGAACCTCCGACTGGGCCTGGCACACGGTGATGGAGCCTCTGGGCCAGCAATTCACATGCTACGCCTTTGACATGTTGGGACACGGCCAGTCGGACGCACCCTGCGAGGGCTTTACCATGCCCGACTGGGCGCGGTCCATGGACCACGCCATGCAGATTATGAACATCCACAGGGCGCACATTGTAGGAAACTCTGTGGGGGCCGTCCTGGCGACGGAGTTGGCCGCTTCCTATCCCGATAGAGTGGACCGGTTGGTACTGGTAGGCGCTCCCGTGTGGGACCCTCGCACCGCACCCCAGCGCATCCAGGAAGGCTCGGCCGGCTATGACGCAAACAGTATGCCTGTACCACGCACCCTTGAGGAATTGAGGGCCGCTACAACCTTCGTCAACCCCAAGCCCGAGTGGGTGGAAAAGACCAACGAGCTACGAGCACAGGCCGGAGTATGGGTACGCAAGACCATGGAGTCTCTGGCGTGGTATGACATCATGTCCCGACTGCCCCACGTCAAGGCATCGGCAACCCTGGTGCTCTACGGGGAGCACGACCGCCTGAGAGACGGTGAGGACTTGCTTTACAACAACCTGCCCAATGCCTCCAAAGTGGTGCTGCCGGGGCTGGGACACCTGCCCCAGATTGAGGACCCGGAGGCCTTCGTCTCGGCCGTGGTGCCCTTCTTGTCGTAAGGGTATGAAGAATCCCCTGGTGCGCCTTGGACTATCCGCCCTGGACGTACTGTTCCCTCCCCAGTGTGCCGGATGCAGCAAGTACGGAAGCTTTCTATGCCCCACTTGCGAATCCGGCCTGCCTCATCTGGCACATCCCTATTGCGAAGCGTGCGCACAACCGGGCCCCTCTATCAGACCGGGCCTGTGCGGGACGTGCGTCGCCAGACCTCTCGCCGTAGACGGCATTAGAGCGCCTTTCCTCATGGACGGGACCGTGCGAGAGGCTATCCACAGTCTGAAATACCGGAATCTCAGGGCCGTTGCCCCCATCCTTGGGCAGCTTCTGGCCCAGTATATGGAGTCAGTTACCGTGCCCGGAGCCGTCCTCGTGCCCGTACCCCTCCACAAGCGACGCCTCCGGGATAGGGGTTATAACCAATCGGAGTTGCTGGCAAAAGAGGTGGGCAAGAGGATGTGTCTGCCCGTGACGGAAAACCTCATAATACGCACCAGGAACACGCCTCCCCAGGTCTCCCTGTCGCTGGAAGAGCGGATGCGTAATGTGGAGGGGAGCTTTGCTTGTGTGGGCAATGCCCAGGGGCAGAGGTTCATCGTAGTGGACGACGTGGTGACTACGGGAAGCACCGTTTCGGCCTGTGCCGCCGTACTCAAGGCAGGGGGCGCCGAGTCCGTTTGGGGCCTGGCACTGGCGCGGCAAGGGCCGGCCCCCCATGACAAGAGCCTATGATGAGGTCCCCAGGTCGAAAGACTTGGCGGCCAGGCTAACGATGTGCTCGCCGATGGAGAGGGAAGAGGTTGCCCCCGGAGACGGGGCGTTCAGGACGTGTATAGCGCCTTCGGTCTCCTGGATGCTGAAATCATCCAGGAGCCTGCCCCTTTTGTCTACCGCTTGAGCACGCACCCCGGACCCGCCTGAGACCAGGTCCGTGCCTTTAACCTCCGGGAGGAGCCTCCGGAGGTCGTGAAGGAAGACGCTTTTCATAAACGAGCGGTGCATCTCTCCGACCCCGGTCCTCCAGTGTTTCATGGTCATTGCCCAGAAGCCCGGGTAGCCAAGGGTTCCCAGGGTCTCCCCGGCGTTGAAGTTGGTCTTCCTGTACCCCTCGCGGGCAAAGGCCAACACGGCATTGGGGCCTGCTTCCACCTCCCCATGAGCGTTCCTTGTGAAGTGGACTCCAAGGAAGGGGAACCTGGGGTTTGGCACCGGATAGATTAACGCTTTCACAAGGTGGCGGCTCTGGGGGTTCAGGGTATAATACTCTCCCCGGAAGGGTATGATTCGCACATCCGGGGAAACTCCCATCATTCGTGCCACCTTGTCGGCGTGCAGCCCGGCGCAGTTTATCAAGTATTTGGACTCCAGGCTCTCCTGGGTCGTCTCCAGGAATATCGAGCCTGCAGACCGGCGAATATTCCTGACTTCACTGTCGGTAAGAATCTCTCCCCCATTGGCACGCAGGTTTTCCGCGTATGCGTTGGCGACCTTTCTGTAGTCAACTATCCCAGTCCCCGGAGCGTAGAGGGCCTTGATGCCCGTTGCATGGGGCTCAATCTCTTTCAGCCTCTCCGGCCCTATCATCTCCAGGCCTCCGACGCCGTTGGCCGTCCCCCTCTGGTGGAGGTCTTCCAGCCGGCCAAGCTCTGACTCGTCGGTGGCGACTATGACCTTGCCGCATCGCTCGTACTCAATATCGTTAGCCTCACAGAACCGGATGAGATAATCTACTCCGCTTACACAGAACTGGGCTTTCTGAGATCCCGGTCTGTAGTAGATGCCCGAATGAATCACCCCGCTGTTGTGGCCGGTCTGGTGTACGGCCAGTTCCTTCTCCTTTTCAATCACCACCACCCGGCGCCGGGGGTATCGCTCGGTGAGCCATAATGCGGTGGACAGGCCAATTATGCCGCCACCTATGATTGCCACGTCATATTTTCGAGAATCCATGAAGCCCTCCACGTCGCACCCTGCTCAGGCGAGGATGTATGGAATGGACATTTCATTGCATATATCCTGAAACCACTGGACAACCTCTTTGTGCAAGGGGATACCGTTCACACTGCGGTCCTGGAATGTCTCAGCTTCCGGCAAGCCGGCATACACGACTCTATCGTGGCCGGGAGCGGGGGGAGTGTCCCTGAGAGAGCGGAGGAAATCATCCATCAGCGACTTGAAGGTGTCCACCTCGGTAAAGGCCTCGATGCTATAAGCGCCCACAAAGTGGCTGAAATTGGGGCGTCCGGGGACCATCCCGAAGCCGGTGCCGGACAGTATTCCGCTGAGTATGTCCACTACACATGCAAGACCGTAGCCCTTGTGAGAGCCGGACTCCCGTGTGCTGCCCAATGGAAGCAGAGGGTTGTTCCGGGGCATCCCCGGTGCCCATCCCGGCGGGATTGGAACGGGATCCATGAGGGGAGTACCGTTTTCGTCGGCCACCCAGCCGGGAGCAAGGTCCACGCCCAGCCGACTGGCAAGGCCAATCTTGTTGCCGGCCACGACGCTGGTAGCGGCGTCGTATACGAAGGGAGGCTCCACTCCGGCAGGGGCGGCCACGGCGATGGGATTGGTGCCCACCCTGGTCTCTGCGCCAAAGGTGGGCAAGACCGAGGGCGGACAGCCCGTCATGGAAATGCCAATCATATCGTGCTTGAGGGCCATCATGGCGTGGTAGGATGCCATACCCATGTGGCGGCCGTTGGATATGGTTACCATGCCCACCCCGACGTTCCTGGCCTTCTCGATGGCTATCTCCATGGACTTGGGGCCTACGATAATTCCCAGCCCTCCGTCGGAGTCTACGTTGGCGGTTGCCGCGGTCTGCCGGACTATTCGCCAGTTGGGGTTAGGGTTAATCTCCCCGCTGTTGTAGCCCGCCACGTAGGCGCGGAGCATATTTGACACACCGTGGCTCTCCACGCCCCTGAGGTCGGCGGTTACCAGCGCGTCGGCGGCCAGCCGAGCATCCCCGGTGGAAACGTTCATCTTCTCGAATATACTGGTAACTGTAGTCCGGAGGTCGTTCTCCCCAACGCGGACGGCGTCCTCTTCTTTAACGTGAAATTGTTCGAGCATCTGGGCCTCCTGAGGTAGCTTCTGATACGGATGGTTCTGTACTTCAGCATACACGCTAGCCCCGACGTTGACAACAGCAGGGGAGCGTATGTGTGGGTTGGCGGCACTATCCTATACGCATCATACCAATGTACAATCAGAAGTGATGCAACTAATCAAGATGCTCCTCTGGCTTCTCCCACGGCGGCTCCGTTCGTCGTGGGCGCTCTTGGCCATCATCTCCTTTGGCGTGCTGGCTGCCGTTACCCTCATGGCCGTCGCAGCCATCTACTCCCGCGCCCTTGCTGAAGGGGGGATTCGCCACACAATAGCCATCACCCCCAAAACATCCCTGAACCCCATGATAGTAGTACAGAACAGGCCACTGGGGCCCTCCGACTATCGGAGGCTGCGTTCTGCCGTGGAAGAAATCAACGAGTCACGTCTGGGTTACATGACAAGGGATACCCAGCGTCTCGGCCAGGCCAGGCCCAACTTGCCCCTGGTGTATGACCTGGACGGACGTCCTCCACCGGAGAACGCCCCCATCGGACAGCCATTCTTTCTTACCGACTTTGAGGAGCACTCTCGAATAATAGAAGGCAGATGGCCCCGGAGTGCTCCGGTGCTCCATGACCGCGGCCTGGACATGGAGGTGGTGATAGGGAGGCAGACGTCCCTGGCAATGGGACTCGACGTAGGCTCCCAGGCCTACCTCATCCCCTTCAGGGAAATACCATCCGAGCGAATCGCCTTCACAGTAGTGGGGGTGGCAGAACCCATAGATACCAGGGAAGAGTACTGGATGCACTCATCCACCGTCTACTTCACCACGGCCGTCACCCCGGACCCGGAGGTGCCCGACGGTGAGAGGGTTACGTTCCCCATGTACATTCCAGAGAGCACCTTCCTCAACGGCCTGGGAGCCAGATACCCAACCCTGGTAGGTGACTATACCTGGTTCCTGTACCTGGACACCAGCGTTCTGACCGCCTCCCAGGTGGAGCCTGCCAAGGAAGCCATCGTAGGGCTGGAGACGGACCTGAACAAGCGGTTCTCCCGTTCCCTGGTACTGAGCCGATTGGCGCTGACCCTTACAGAGTTCCAGACCGACCTGACCCATGCCAGAGTGCCTCTCTACCTGTTTATATCGCTGGTAGTGGTTGTAATCCTCTATTTCCTGGTGCTGGTCATGGGGCTGTTGTCCCGTACCCGCAGCGATGAAGCAAGCCTGTTGCGAAGCCGGGGAGCCAGCATGTTGCAAGTGGGCGGTCTCATGGCTCTGGGAGAGGGAATAATGGTGCTTCTGGCGACGGCGGTGGGGCCTTTTCTGGCGCTGGCAATAGTCCATTACCTGCTGGTAGGGACCATAAACCCGGTGGGAGAAGGCGACCCCATATCCGTCGCAATTTCAGCGGACATGTTCATCATGGGCGCCATCGGGGGCTTTCTGAGCCTGTTGGTGCTGACGGCTTCCGGGTTGGGCCTTGCGCGGCTGGGCATAGTGGAGTTTCTGAGGGAAAGGGCAAGGCCGCCCACAGTGCCTTTCTTGCAGAGGTACTACGTTGACATGCTGGTGCTGGCGGTTGTGGGGCTCCTGTGGTGGCAGATTGAGGACGGCGAAGGGTTCATAAGAGGGGACCTGCTGAACAGAAACGAAATAGACGTGGACCCCAGTTTGCTCATGGGCCCGGTGCTGGTGCTGCTTGCTGCGGCCTTTCTGTTGCTCAGGGTCCTGCCCCTCCTGATTAGAATCCTAACGTGGATGGTGAGCGGCCTGGCCCCGGCATGGGCAACCTTTGCCCTGGTGCGGGTAGCCCGCGACCCCTTGCCCCACGGCTCCCTCGCCGTGATTCTCATGATGGTAGTGGCATTGGGCATATTCGGTGCGGCCTTTCAATCAACCCTCGCCAGAAGCCAGCGCGAGCAGACCCTTTACCAGGTGGGCGGCGACCTTGTGCTGAGTGGCGCTGCCTTCACGAATTCGACCCAGAGTGCATTGGCCGACATGGACGGGGTCGAGGGAGTCAGCCCCATGACCCGGAGCACAGTGACCCTTATCGGCGGGTTCCCTGCGGGGACCGTCGCCGAACTGCTGGCGGTAGACCCGGACACCCTGCCCGAAACCGTGGTGGGGTACAGGGACGACTTCGCCGGCAAGGACCTTCCCGACCTGCTCAGACCACTGCGCTCCAGGGACCTCCTGGTATCGGGAGCACCCCTCAGGCAGAGCGAGGACGGCGCAAACGGTGTGGTCCTACCAACGAACGCAGAGAGCATTGGCGTATGGACAGACGTGGCCGGCTTCAACCAGGTCCTATTCCGTCAAAAGCTGGAACTCTGGATGCACCTGTCCGACGCCCTGGGTGGATACTACAGCCTGTACGTAGGCGACCTCACACCGTCAAGCGCAGTCCCTCCACCACCTCTCCCTTCCGGCGGCGGCGCTTCGTCTCCCAGCGAGCCTCCGCCCCCGGAGTGGGTCTTTCTGGAATCTTCCCTGGACGAGCTGGACCAGCTATTCTTTCCCCCGGAACCTCCCCTGAGTGTAGTATCAATATTCATCAGTGGAGATGACGCGTACAGGCTGCCCCGGGGCAGCATCGGCCTGGACGACATTACCGTAAAGACCTCCTCTAACCCGGACGAGGGGATAGTAGTTGAGGGATACGAGAGGGCCGGCACCTGGATACCTATACCCAACGCCGAAGTGGAACCGGACACCATGGAAATCACCTTCCGGGCCGCCCACTCGGGCCGTTTTGGAATCAAATTCTCATGGCTGGAGTCGTCCCTTGGCGTCCCTCGCGGCATTATGATGCCCCAGGGGCCATTCCCACTGCCTGCCATAGGCGGCCCCATGTTCTACGTCGGGCAGGAGGTGCGCGTCAGAGCCGGCAGGGACCTGGTGCCCATGGTGGTGAGAGACGTTACAAATTACTTTCCCACCATAGACCCCTCAATGCGTCCATTTTTGCTGGTGTCCCTGGACGACTACAGGCAATATATCCAGAGCACTCCCTTTGCGCTGGACAGGTTCCCGGGGGAACTCTGGCTATCCATGGATGACAGCGCCGGCCGGGGCGAGGCCGTCAGTTCCATAGGGGAACGCCTGCCCTTTTTTGCCTCGCTGCGAGACAGTGAGTCCAGGGTTGAGGTAGCCGAACGCTACCCCCTGGCAGGCGGCGGTTGGGATGGACTTACCATCCTCAGCATATCGGCCATGACGGTGGCCGTAGTGCTGGCTCTGGGGACCTACGCCGTTGTATCCGTGCGTACCGGCCGGATGGACCTGAGCATTGTCAAGGCGTTGGGTCTCTCCAACCGGCAGCTTACCCTGTCTCTGGCTCTGGAAAGGGTTTTGATTGCGGTCATCGCTGTAGCAAGCGGCATCGTTCTGGGAGTCTGGCTCGGCCAGTGGGTACTGGGGTTCCTGGACATAGACTCCAGAGGAAGCCCTTTGGTCCCTCCGTTAATAGTCACACAACAGGGGTGGCTCATAGCTCTGCTAGTTGTTGAGTTAATGGTAGCCATTGCCCTCGGCATCCTGCTGGCTAGCGTGCTGGGCCGCAGGCTGAAAGCATCTGATATACTGAGAGTGGAGTAATCACTGATGTGTGAGCAACTGGCTACTACGCAATCGTCACCCCCGCGAAAGCGGCAATGCCAGTTGAGGCTGATTTAGATGTTTATTCACCCATCAGTCAGTAACTAAGGGGATAGGGTAAGATGCCCCTTCTGCGACTGGCCTATATTATCGCCGTACGCCGCACCATCTCCAACTGGAGGCTGGAAACGGCCCTGTTCTTGGGGGTGGTACTGGCAGTGGCTCTCATGTCCAGCGGTGTGGTCTTCTCCAAGCTACTGGAGGAGGCCGCGCTACGCCGTGCCCTGAACGATGCAACCCCGGAGGAAGCCAACATATCGGTAGACGTGTTCAACGACCTCGACAATCCTTCGGCAGTCTCAAGGCGATTTTCCGTATACCAGGCCGGACTGGACTTCGTGGACAGGCGGGTGTATGAGCGCTTTGAGCCTTACCTGGAAGACCGCTCACACATTTTCCAGACTTCCACCTTCTTCTTTGAGGGCGCACCCCGGCTGGAACTGGATAACACAATACGTCCCCGGGGTAAGATTCAGTACATGACCGGGCTTGTGCCCGACTCCTATGGGACGGAGACCCGCGTTGAAGTGCTGCGTGGTCACTGGCCCTACACAACTCGGAGCATCGGCACGGCTGAGCCGGATGAGCCTCTGGAGGTTGCCATAGACGACCGGGGAGCGCAATGGCTGGAGCTTGACGTGGGCGACGAGATGTACGTTCTCCCCGCAGCCGGTGACGCGGACCCGGTGCCGATGACGGTGAGAATCGTGGGCGTCTTCGGTCGTACCGACACCAAGGACGAGTTCTGGTACGATTCGGACCGTGCCTTCAGCTTTCATAACGGGGAGTGGACTACCGTCCCCATGTTCACGTCCGAAGACGCCATCCTTGACCTGGTGGGGGCGGCATATCCGGGGTTGTACACCGACGTCACCTGGTTCTTTTACCTGGACCGCCACGGCCTGCGAGCGGGAGACGTGAACACCCTCCAGAACATCATCCGCCAGGTGGAGTTCGACGTACTCTCGAACCTCGCCAATTCCGACCCCTCCATCAGGCTGGACACCGTCCTGGATGACTATGAAGAACAGATACTTCTGGCACGCATCCCCCTCTTCCTGATGGTCTTTCTGGTTACCGCCATACTCATTTACTACCTGGCCCTGGTGACGGGACTCATCGTCAAGTCACGGGCCACCGAAATATCCATGCTGAAGAGCCGAGGGGCCACCACCGTACAGATAGGGTTGCTGGCACTGGTGGAGGGTTTGCTGCTGACGGTCCCGGCCATATTCCTGGGTCCACTCCTGGCGTTGGGGGTATCCAAGGCTCTGGGGCAGGTCTTCTTCAACGCCGGCACGGGTGTCGAATCCGTACCAATAGTCCTGTCCTTTGAGGCTTTCCTTATGGGGCTGGGAGGGGCGTTCCTGGCAGTAGCCGTGCTCACCATCTCAACCCTTCTGGCCGCCCGACATGGGATAGTGGAGTTCCGCCAGTCGGGGGCCAGACCGTCCGGAGCGCCCCTAATCCATCGCTACTATCTGGACCTCCTGTTGCTGGTGCTCATAGGGCTGGTATGGTGGCAAATTCAGAGTCGCGGCTCTTTTCTGGTGCGCTCCCTTGGGACCGGCGAGCTTGAGATTGATTACTCCCTTCTGATAGGCCCCGTCCTCCTGCTCCTGGCCCTGGGGCTTCTGGTGCTGCGGGTCTTTCCCTGGGTCGTGGCTATTCTGGCCCGTGTCTCGGAGGGCCTGGGGCCGGCATGGCTGATGCAGGGTCTCAGGCGCGTTTCCAGAGACCCTATCGTACCCGGCATCCTGGTGGTGCTGCTGATGGTAGCAACGGCTCTGGGGGTTATAGGGAGCGCCTTCAGTTCCACCCTTGAGCGCAGCCAGAGAGACCGCGCCTTGTACACGGCGGGTTCGGGCCTGCGTATCGAACACAACGGAGACAGGACACCTGTGCCTCTGCTGGGCCTCTCGGACCTGGCGGAGGAGGCGGACGGGATTGATACGGCGGTGGAGGTGAACCGCGTCCGAGGCAGCCTGTTGAACGCCGGGTTTTCTACGGAAACCATATCCATCCTGGCAGTGGACACGGAGGACTTCGAGGACGTAGCATGGCATCGCCCCGATTTCGCCAACGGGAAATCCCTTGAAGGGCTTATGAGGGACATCGCCCCCGGCCCGTCCATCACCATGAATGGCCATAGCGATGGCATAGCGCTGCCCCAGGATACCAGGGCACTGTCCTTGTGGGTCCGTCCCGGCAGGCCGGACTTCAACTCGCAGCTTCTGGCGAGGTTACAGGACTCCCAGGGGTTCTACTTTGACATGCCCATTGGGGGTCTGGGCTTCAGTGGCTGGCGGCGCTTGGAGGCCGAGATTACTCCTTTGCCCACGTCGGGCAGGCGGTTCTCAGGGGGTAGGCCAATACCTCTGCCAGAGGTCACGCCTCCCTTTACGCTTCTCGCCCTTCAGGTCGCTGCCAGGGGGGCCGGCTTTGCGGAGCCGGGAGTCCTGTTTTGGGGGGGAGTAGCGGCAGTCACCCCAACCGGAGAGAAGGTGCTTTCCGATTTTCAGACCCTTGAGGGGTGGCACGCAATAGAGGACTATTCAAAGCCGGGTCTGTATGCTTGGGAGTCCAGCGAGTCTGTCGTCCTGGACGGAGCCGACAGGTCTGCGGCCTTTAGCTGGGCACCCGGGAGCTTCGCTCTGAGGGGAATCAGGGCGGGCGGCTCGGAGACACCCATACCGGCACTGGTGAGCTCGGAGATACTGGATTTAGCCGGGGCGGAGGTGGGCGATACCCTGAACATAAGCATCTCTTCTACGACCTTGCCCATTCGCGTTGTTGCAGTGACCGACTATTTCCCTACCCTTGACCCCCGCCGGGAGCCTTTCCTGGTCCTGGACTTGAAGGCCTATACTCATTACTCGAACATGCACGACCAGAGACTGATCGGGGGAAGCAACGAGCTATGGGCCGGCCTGGATAGCTCCCTCAGCGACGGCGAACTTGACCGTGTCTCGGCCGACGTCGCTAATGCTATTACCAGTCGAGGCATAAGGATCGTGGAGTCCACTCTGGCTTCGGATATAGTGGCGCAACGGGTGCAGCGGCCTCTGGTCAGTGCCGGATGGAGTGGGCTTCTGGTGCTGATGTTCCTCACGTTGGTGTTGGCCAGCGCTTCAGGAGTGATGCTATTTTCCTACACCGACTTACGGGACAGACAGACCGAGTTCGCCCTCCTGAGGACTCTGGGGTTTTCCAGAGGGCAACTCAACGGCGTCGTGTGGTTCAACCTTGCACTGGTGGTAGCTTGCGGCATTGCCCTCGGCACGTGGGTGGGCCAGATGATAGGCAACAGCCTTCTACCGGTCATGGAGGTGGCTGAGGGAGGAGTCCGCGTCACCCCGCCCATGGTATTTGAGAGGGACTGGGGGGCACTTCTAATATCGTACTTGATACTTGGCAGCGTCACTATCGGCACAATAGGGTGGCTGGTCTGGCTCACTTCAAAGCTGGAGGTGCAGCGCATCCTCCGTATTGGGGAGTAAGGGTGAAATCAGTGTCTCTTAGTCAGCTTTTTTAAGGGGTATACCTTGAGAGTAACGCAAAGCTCCGGTCAGACATCCGAGGACCGCCGCCTGAGTGGGTCTCGTAGGGGGCATTCGGACCCGCTCTACATCGAGTGTCAAGACCTGTTCAAGATTTTCAAGCGGGCAGACCTGGAAGTGGTAGCCCTGCGGGGCGTTGACCTAGAGGTGGAGGCAGGTGAGCTAATCGCCATTGTCGGAACCAGCGGCAGCGGCAAAAGCACGTTGCTCAACATACTGTCAGGTCTGGACCGTCCTTCAGCGGGGCAGGTCCGGGTGGGCACCAGGGACCTTCTGAACATCTCGGACCGAGAACTGGTCCACTATCGCAGAACGGACGTAGGATTCGTGTGGCAGGCTACGGCTCGGAACCTTGTGCCATATCTCAGCGTCCAGGAAAACATAGAGTTGCCCATGGCAATCGCGGGGATGGAAGTAGGCCCACGGCGCGCCTGGAGCATGGAGTTGTTGGATGCACTGGGCATGAAAGACAAGGCCGGCAGGCTCCCCCATGAACTCTCAGGAGGCGAGCAGCAGAGAGTGGCCATAGCTACGGCCATGTCCAACCGCCCGCCGTTGCTTCTGGCCGATGAACCTACTGGCGAGTTGGACAATCAGATGGCAGACCAGGTCTTCGAGCTACTGCGCTACATGAACCGCACCTATAACGTTACCATAGTGGTAGTCACCCACTACCCCGGGGTGGCCCATTCAGTGGACAGGGTGCTTCACATCCGAGACGGACGCATCAGCTCAGAGAGCTTCCTGCGGCCCACCT
The DNA here is from genome assembly GCA_034421095.1 of Dehalococcoidia bacterium. Classification (GTDB taxonomy): domain Bacteria; phylum Chloroflexota; class Dehalococcoidia; order Lucifugimonadales; family JAGWBF01; genus JAGWBG01. Next base: position 58,973 of record DAOUKR010000015.1, on the reverse strand, counting down.
TCGACCGGTCCGGTGAGGCCACTCACCGCGAATACCTGGTGGTGGACCGCGTGGGCCGTCTCCAGCTGCCCACCGACTATGTTGACAAGCTCCAGCTTCAGGGGCTGGCAACGGCAAATATGGACGGCGAGCAGGTAACTATAAAACCGGTTACGGAAGGCCCTCAATCAGGTCAACCCGACTCCGTGAGCACAGACGACCGGACTGCCCAGGAGGCGGGTCAAGCTCCGGGCCAGGACGAGGAGGAGCAATGAGAGGACCCCACACTCCCCGACGAAGATTGGGACAACTGGTATCCCCAGCCGGCGGAGTAGCCCCATCGCCGGCAAGCTCCGGTTCGCCGCCTGTCATCTCCACCCATGACCTTACGAGGGCCTTTGGAGCCGGAGAGATGGCCGTTACCGCGGTGAAAGGTGTCACACTGGATGTCCATTCGGGCGAGTTTCTGGCAATCACCGGGCGATCTGGTTCGGGCAAGACCACCCTGCTGAACCTGATGGCCGGCCTGGACAGGCCCACGTCCGGCAGCGTAGTATTCCAAGGTAGCGACCTGGCTGCCCTCTCCGAGACCGACCTAGTGGAGTTGCGCCGGAGCAAGATAGGTTTTGTCTTCCAGTCCTTTGGTCTTATGCCCCTTCTCTCGGCCCACGAGAACGTGGAGCTACCCCTGCATATCAGAGGGACCGGATGGAGAGAGCGTCGCAGGCGGGCACTTGACACCCTTGAGATAGTAGGACTGGGGTCTCGGTCGAAGCACCGGCCCTATGAGCTTTCGGGAGGCGAGCAGCAGCGAGTAGCTATTGCCCGCGCCCTGGTCACCGACCCCGACGTGGTATTCGCCGACGAGCCTACCGGCGAGCTAGACACCGCCACGGCCATGTCCATTGCCACCATACTGCGCGACGTCTCTCTGAATCAGCAAGTCACCGTGATTGTAGCCACCCATGACGTGACCCTGTCCGGCATGAGTAGCCGCACCATAGAGATTGTGGACGGCATGATGAACGGTGTCTAGTCTAGTGTGGCCACTTGCAACTCGCCACGCGGGAAGCTAGGATAATGGTGTGGAGGGGTGGCCGAGTGGACGATGGCGGCGGTCTTGAAAACCGTTAACCCTCCGGGGTTCGTGGGTTCGAATCCCACCCCCTCCGCCAGAAAACAGCTACGGGACCAGTCATTGCCAAAATTGGAATCAAATCTAAAGCAGTTGGGGTTGGGGTGTATATGGTACAAGGATTTTGAAACCTACGATTGGGGCCCACCTGAAGAGACGGTCATCGTACGTGTGGAACTCGTCAACCTCAAGCCCAAGGCCTGACAGCCATTGAGCCGTAGCCAAGTGTATAGCGTCAAGGGGCTTCAAGCTCCAACCTCGTGTAATGGCGGTCCGAATCAAACCTCTGGCATTCTGTCCAATTCCATCATGATACTCCACGGTGATCAAGGCATCAGGGTCAGACCAGAGGCTTTCGATGCGCCCCTCTGTCTCGGTGTCGAGAGCTTGTTTCTTCTGTTCCGTCACCGAGAATGACACTTCCACCTTCGAGAGTGCAGAAGTGTAAAGCCGAATGCCTCCGCTTTCGCCGGCGCTATCTCCCAATAATGCGTCCAGAATCGGTAAGCGGTCCGCTATCTCATTGATGTACGAAAGACAGCAGCACGCATCCCAATAAATTACCTTGCGTCGACTAGGCATCTCTCAACTGACGTATGACTTCTTCAGGCATCTTGTCTCCAACGTTCCACGGAACGGCCCCTCTAGCACGGCGATACGACCCTGGAGCAATGTCTTCAAGCACTTCCACGGCGAGTATCTGTCGGATTACTACGGGCCGGCCATTTGCCAGTTCTCGCGATACCCTGCCACTGACACGGGCCCGTCGCCCCCACGCCTCACGCATAAGTTCTTCTTGGCCCCGCTCCAGATAACATCCAACTGCCCGGTCGTGCACGGTATCATACAAGTTGAATCTCAAACCGCCCCTGTTGCTCAAAGTCTGTACCCTGCCGGTAATTGCCCCTACACTTTTGGTTAGACTTCTCTCCCTGGCTCGTCCATTACCATAAATCGTGTAATCGTCATCCGGAGTTTCAAGCCGCACGTATTCAACGGTTTGCGCCAACTCTCTGATTGCATTGGCGGCTTGGACAATCCTTCTACCGTACTGTAGGCTTTCCTGACGTTCCAGCAGACCGCCGATATTTCCATAATCGTCAACTATGCGCTCTATTTTCTCAGGGTCGTCAGCTTCGCCACGGAGAGTTGCCACAGCGCTACCAGGCTGCAGGTCTTCCACAACCCAGACTACATCCGACGGATGTGTGAGGGCAGTGATAAGCCGAGAAAGCACACTGATTCCCTTGTTTAGCTTTTGAATTTCAACTCGCCCACCCAGAGCAAAGGTCACAGTGTTTCTAGCCATTATCATCTCCTGCGAGCCTACTAGGGACTTACGGGAATGACCCTAGGGAGGACTACTCTAGTATATGAGATAGCGCAGGAGCGGTCTAGCTCTTGCCCAGATACTTCTCCGGGTCCCTCTCGAAGAGCCGCTTGCACCCGGGGGCACAGAAATAGTAGGTCTCACCTTTATACTCGGTCTTGCCGCCGGGGGGATTCTGTATGTCTACTTCCATAAAACATATCGGGTCTATAGCCATGAGGGACACCTCCTGATTTTGCTTGCAACTGTATATGGCCTAATCCAGCTTTAGCCGCCCCAGCCTGAGGGAGTTGCTCACCACCGTCACCGAGCTGAAGGCCATAGCCAGGGCTGCCAAGACAGGGTTCAGAAAGCCCAGGTCGCCAAAGAAGAAGCCCAAGCCGGACGGGACGCCCCCCAGACTGTGGAACAGAGGGTAGAGCACTCCGGCAGCCACGGGGATGAGGGCCGTGTTGTAGAAGAACGCCCAGAACAGGTTCTGCTTTATGGTCCGTATGGTGCTCCTGCCAAGGTCGAAGGCCGTGAGTATTCCTTTGAGGTCGCCCCGCATGAGAGTTATGTCCGCCGATTCCATAGCCACGTCGGTGCCTGTGCCCATTGCTATGCCGACGTCTGCTTGAGCCAGGGCGGGGGCGTCGTTGATGCCGTCGCCCACCATGGCCACCACGTTGCCCTGACTCTGAAGCTCCTTTACCACGTCGGCCTTGTTCCGGGGCAGTACCTGGGCGATAACCCGGTCTACTGCCAGACGGCCGGCTATGGCCTCGGCGGTACGCTGGCTGTCGCCGGTGAGCATGATGACCTCCATGCCCATGCCGTGGAGCCGGGAGACAACCTCCGTTGCCTCCTGCTTCAGGGTATCGGACACGGCAATGGCGCCTATGACCACCCCGTCAGAGGCCACAAATACAGGGGTCTTGCCCTGATTGGATAGCTCTACCGCCAGGGAATCCAGGCCGTCCAGGTGCAGCCCTCTCGCCTCCATCAGGGCCGCATTCCCCAGGGCTACGGTGTTGCCGTTTACTCGGGCCTGGATGCCCTGGCCGGGGATGGCCTCAAAGTCTCTGACATCATCCGGCGCTATTCCCCGGTCCTGGGCGGCCCTCACAATGGCCTCACCCAGGGGATGCTCGGAGCCGCGCTCGACGGAAGCCGCCAGCTTCAGAAGCTCATCTTCGCTGCCCACGACGGCGATGAGGTCAGTTACCGACGGCTGACCTGCGGTGAGGGTCCCCGTTTTGTCCAGGACGACCACGTTGACCTTGTGGGCTATCTCAAGGGTTTCAGCCCTCCTGACAAGCACCCCCCTCTCGGCCCCCTTCCCAATGCCCACTATGATGGCCGTGGGAGTGGCCAGCCCCAGTGCGCAGGGGCAGGCAATTATCAGCACCGCTACCATCACCAGCAGGGCATAGGTCAGCGCCGGCGCCGGTCCCAGGAGCAGCCAGAAGAGGAAGGCCGCACCCGCTATCCCCAGCACTGACGGCACGAAATAGGCGGATACCACGTCGGCCAGGCGCTGGATGGGAGCACGGGAACCTTGGGCATCCTCAACCAGGGCTATAATCTGGGAAAGGAGGGTATCCTTCCCTACCCTGGTGGCGCGGAACCGGAACATGCCGGTCTTGTTTATGGTGGCCCCATATACTGGAGAACCCTCGGCTTTCTCCACTGGCATACTCTCGCCGGTGAGCATGGACTCGTCTATGGAAGAGTACCCCTCGACCACCTCCCCGTCCACGGCTATCTTCTCGCCTGGGCGCACCACTATGACGTCGCCGGGCAACACCTTATCCACCGGCAGATCCTCCTCCTGACCGTCGCGGACCACCCTGGCGGTGTTCGGTCTCAGCCCCATGAGGCGGCGGATGGCCTGGGAAGTCTGCACCTTTGCCCTGGCCTCAAGGAAGCGTCCAAGAAGTATGAGGGTGATGATAATCGCCGAGGTGTCAAAATATACGGAGCTTTCTATGCCCCGGACGGACAACGTCTCCGGAGACAGGGTCCGGAAAAATACGACGGCCACGCTGTACCCATAGGCAACGCTAGTCCCCAGGGCTATGAGGGTGTGCATGTTGGCGACCCGGTGTCTCAGTGAACCGAAGCCGGAGGCGTAGAAGGCCCAGCCTGCCCAGAACTGCACCGGGGTTGCCAGCGCCCACAGCAGAAATGGGTAATAGGCCCGGTCCATAAGGCCGGACACCCAGGGGAACCAGTGGAAGCTGCCCAGAAAGATGACAACTGCAAGAACAGCGGAGACGGTAAGCTTGTTGCGAAGGGCGCTAATCTCCTTGACCCTGGCCAGTCGTTCCAACTCATCCTTTTCGCCATAGTCGTCCTCGGCCATGCCCTCGACGGTGTACCCCACGTCGTCCACGGCGTCACGGAACCCCTGGAACGACGCCACCCCCGGTATGTACTCCACCGATGCCTTCTCCGTAGCCAGGTTCACATTGACCGCGACGACGCCGTCCACCTCTTTCAGTGCGTTCTCCACGTGGGACACGCAAGCGGCACAGGTCATACCCCCTATGTTCAGGTTGGCCTTCTCCACGGTGACGGCATACCCCACGTCATCTACGGCCTTGACCAACTCCTCAAGAGATACAATCTCCGGGTCCACCTCTACGGCGGCCTTCTCGGTCGCCAGATTGACCTGTGCCGAGGATATGCCGGGCACACCCTTTAACGCACCCTCCACGTGGGACACACAGGCGGCGCAGGTCATACCCTCCACGGGGAGGTGTAGCTGTCTCACACTTTTATCCATCGTATCCTTCATAGCTCCTGTGTACTATACCAGGGCCTTTCCACCGTCACCCCAGACCCCAGGGTGCGGAACCTTACTCCCCAGCCTTACAGTCTAAGGAGATTTCTGAGACTAGTCAAACGACCCCAGCAAAAAGCAGTGCGACTTTTTTACGAGTTTTGTGCAACCTTTTTTGGGCAGAAATTGCGGGAAGGACTTTCCTTTAGACTAGACGCCCCAGTGTCCCTCCCACTCGTCACCAAGGCAACTAAAAAGTCCCTTCTCCCCTTGTGTAGGTCTTTCCATAACTTCAGTGTCGTCCCAAAAGAAACGCTCCCACTGTCATTCAGAACGGAGCGTAGTCCGCCTGAGGCGGAAGGAATCCAAAGTCCTGCATGAGAAGCTACGATGCCTTAAATGAAACGCACTAGATTCCCCGTCCGACCGCGGCGGACTTGGAATGACAGTATGATGGAGCTTCATCACTGGTTACGCACGTGCTCAGACCATTGCGTCATGGGGGGCTGTCGTCGGGGAGATAGGACGTAAGGGCTTCCTCCGAGGTGTAGAGGAAACGAAAGCCGGTCGCTTCCTTGAGCTTGCTTGTGCTGATAAGTATGGGGTAGCGGATAAAGTCAAGCCCCGATGCCGGAGAGTCTTTCTGTATGCCCAGGTTCCATGCCATCTGGGTCAGGGGATAGGCCATCGCAGAGGGCAGGGGAATCAGCTTGCGCCGGGAGAGGTGGGCCACCCGCTTGTAGTGGACAACCCCTTCCCCGGCCACGTTGTAAGTCCCGGGATGAGGCTCCATGATGAGCATGTGAAGGAGCTTTGCCAGGTCGTCCTCGTGGAGGAACTGCAAGGGCGGATTGTACCCCATCACCCTCAGCAACACCGGCTTGAAAAACGCCCTGGTCACGAAGTTATCCGCTCCCGGCCCCATGACCACACAGGAACGAAGGACGGTAACGTTGACCTCCGGGTGTTCCCCTGCGAAGTCCTGTACCGTTCCCTCACAGAGAGCCTTGTCGTAGGCATATTGGAAGTCGGGCGACGGTCGGAGGGATGCCTCCTCGGTCACGGGGACCGGGTTGCTCTTGTGTGCCCCGTAGATTGTGTGTGAGCTGAGGTAGATGAAATTTCTGACCTTTGCGGCGCAGCAGGCTTTCAAGACGCTGCGCATCCCGTCCAAATTGGACCGGCGTATCTTTTCTACTTCGTTGTTGGTGCGTCCGGGTTTGATGGTGAAGGCCAGATGCACAACGACATCCACGTTGTGTCCCCGGAACGTGTCATCCAGGGGTTGGGTAACGTCCATACGCTCCGAGAAGACGTTGTGGAAAGGCACCTCCAGGGGCTTGGTGTCTATCGCCACCACCTTTGCCAGGTCTTCATCTTCCTCCAACTCTTGAAGGAGTCGGGAGCCTATGTAGCCGGATGCACCCGTAACGGCCACCACGGGCGAGCGAGGCTGACTATTCATCGGAGGGCACATCCGTAAAATCGAATGTCAGCACTCCCAGACCGGGCACTTCAAACCACATCTCAATCCTGTGAGACTCGTTGGTGAGGGTCACTCCCTTGATTGTTATGGTGGTGGTCTTGTTCAAATCCAGGGTGAAGGGCGTTTCATCGGATACGGCGTCAAATGGGAACTCCACGCCATCCACGTGGAAGAAGCAATGCTCCATGGGGACGTCCTCTCCGTCCAATGTTAGGGGGAAGAGCTTTCTCGCATAGCCTGTGCCCAGCTTGTTTACCATTTGAAACTGTACCTGACGGTCTGTATTGCGCAAGCTCCCCTTGAGATACAGCCTGCGCAAAAGGAAGCTAGGGACCGTTATCATGTTCACTCTCCCCTAATCAGTATCGCTAACGTTGTTACAAAAGTCATCTCTGAATGAGTCGGAAAGGGCGACCTGTCAACCCCGTCATACTGGCGAAATCCGGTATCCAGACTCTTCATCCTCCCGAGGCGGACTGGATTCCGGCTCAAGGTTCGCCACGGCAAATCTACCGGAGGTACGACCGGAATGACATCTTTCAGAGATTTCAAATGTCCTATGTCTCCCGGGGCGTCCCGGAGCGGAGTCTCTGCATACGGTACAGCTCTTGCTCCATCTCGATAATCTCCGAGGGCAGGGTCAAGGCTCTCCCAAGAAGGGAGGAGTACACGAAAATCTGGGCCACTCGTTCCACCATCTGGCACATATCCAACGCTTCCCACGAAGTCCTGCCCACGCCGACCATGCCGTGGTTGCGTAGCAGAACGGCGTTTCTGTCACCGAGGGCATGACCGGCATTTTGGGCCAACTCTTCAGTGGACGGGAAGGCGTACTCGGCCACCCGCACGCTCCCGCCTACCCTTATCACCATCTCGTCCACTATTGGCGGTATCTCCAGGCCGGACACGGCGGCGACCGAAGCGTAAAGGGAGTGGGTGTGTATTATAGCCTCAACGTCCTGACGTGCCTTGTACAATTCAAGGTGCAGAGCCGTCTCCGAGGAGGGGAGAAGGTCACCCTCCACCGGTCCGCCCTCCATGTCTATTGCCACCATGTCTTCCGGTGTCAGACACCTGTAAGGCCGGCCCGACGGGGTTATGAGGACATACCCACTATCACCATCTGCGGGCAATCTAAGGCTGGCGTTGCCGCTAGAGCCGGCCACCAAGCCTTGCTTCGCCATCTCTCCGGTTACTTCCCAGAGAGTCTGTCTTTCCGAGTGCCACCCTGCCAATGGACTTTTCTCCTCGTCCGAAATGGGCTACCGCCTTCACTCCCATTCCAGACGTTTATACAGATGCAGCCATTGCTGATAATATTCCTGGTATTGGGCAATCTCACCGGCCCTTCCGGGTTCTATCTCCTCACAATCATCGGCCGCCATTTCCGCCATCCTCTTCAGGCTAGCGGAAGAGTCGGCGGACACGGCGGCGGCCAGGGCCGCGCCCCTGGCGCTTATTCGAGGCGTAGTGCTGCGCCTGACGGGGGTCCCCAACGTGTTGGCAAGCAGGGTGGTGAGGGTACGGCTGCTCGACATACCTCCGCCCAGATACAGTGCCCGGCTATCATGGCCGGTCACTTCCTCCAGGGTGTACAGATTGGCCTTTGTGCTGTAGGCGATGTTCTCAAGGGCGGCGCGGAACAGATGACCACGAGTGGGTTCCTGAAAGCTCAGGGGCGTTGGGAAGAACAGGCCGCCCATTTTGAGGCCCGCCTTTAATGAGCTTACGGGGCCGGGGCCAAGGAAAGCCGTCACCCCCTCAGAGCCCCCTCCGGCTTCCCGGGCCAGGTGCTCTGCTTCCTCAAATGATGCGTCTTCGCCCAGGATAGTGTCCTTCAGCCACCTGTAGGCATTACCCGTATCACCCAGGTTGATTTCTGCCACCCACACGGCGTCCCGGGACCTGCCATGAGCCACTCCGAAGGGGTAGCAGCCCACCCAGGTACGCATAGCTTCGTCGAGACGCGGAGTAGAGGTTATGGCCTGCAATGCGCCGCTCCAACCCATGACCGCCCCCACCTGCCCTTCTTCCACCAGGCCCATACCCAGGAGGCCGCACTGGGTATCCGGTCCCGCCACCACTACGGGAATGCCCGACTTGAGGCCCCAAGCCGATGCCAAGTCTTGGCCCAAAGTACCGAAGGGTTCGCTTCCCACTGATAGGTGCGGCAGTGTAGAAGGGTCCACTCCCAACTTGTCCATCAGGGAAGGACACCGCTCCTTAGTTGTTACATTCAAAAGTCCCGCTTCCGCCTCAAGGGACGGTTCGGACATTATGACGCCCGTAAGCCTGTAAGCTATCCAGCCTGCTATGGTAAGTATTTTGTGGGTACTATCATAAATCTCAGGGCTGTTTTCATGGAACCACTGGAGGCGAGCCGGGGCCATCAGCATGGAGGGGAAATGCCCAGTAGTGGCGTAGACTTCCCTGCCCCATTTCTCGTCTATCCTGGCTCCCTCGAAAACGGCCCGCAGGTCTACGTTAGGCCCGCAATACATCTCCTTTTCTTCATCGTCCAGGAACACGACTCCCTGTCGCTGGCTGGTGATGCCAATCGCCGAGACATCCTCAGCTTTTGTCTTCCCGCTGCTCAACACTGTTCCGACAAGCTTACCTATATCATCCAACACAAGGTCCGGGCTGAACTCTCTGGCAATGTAGGAGCAGCCCTCGGATGTGAAGTAGCGCATGGGAGCGCTGGCTGCGGTCAAGGGTCTTCCAAAAGAATCGGTCAACAGGCAATGGATGGCGCTGGTTCCCATGTCCAGAGCAAGGATGCACCTTTCCTTTCCACCGAGGGCTCGGCTACCCATGACGCACCCGGACCTTTCGCCAGACTTCGCCATTGACCAGATGGCGCGGCCTTCGCCCCATCAAGAACCTGTGTATCTCATCCACTATAATCCAGGACTGCTTCTCAACAGTGCCATCCGTTGCACCGCCGATATGGGGTGTCAGGATGACGTTGTCCAGCGCCAGAAGCAGGCTGGACGGCTGTATGGGATGGGTACGGTGGACATCCAGGGCGGCGCCGGCAATATGGCCGGACTTGAGGCACTCCACCAGTGCTTCCTCTTCAATGACGTGATAGGCCGCAGTGTTTATGATGTAGGAACCTGCCTTCATCATGGCAAGACGACGCCTGTCAAGCATCCTCTCCGTCTCCGAAGTGCCTGCCGTGTGAATAGAGAGGAAGTCAGACGATTCAAGCACCTGCTCAAGGGTGCTCAGCATAGCGCCGGCCTTCTTGCTGCCGGGTGTTCCAACGTAAGGGTCGTAAGCTACGACGTGCATCCCGAAGGCTTTGCCGAGTCTGGCAACGTTGCGCCCGATGGAGCCCAGCCCTATTATGCCCAGGGTCCTCCCGTGAAGCTCCACCCCACGCATGGAGATATAGGGTTCCGTGGGGTCTTGCCACAAGCCTTCCTTTACATAGCAGCTAAGACGCGGTATCCCTCTGGCCAGGGAGAGCATGAGGCTAATGGTAAGCTCCGCCACTCCCCGGGAATTCCTGCCGGGGGTGTTTACCACCGCCACTCCATGCTCCGTGGCTGCCTCCACATCTATGTGATCCAGGCCATTTCGGCACGACCCCAGGAGTTTCAACGACCCGGACTGCTGGAAGACCTCGTCAAACACGAAGTCTGCTTCGACTACCAATATGCTGATACCTTCCACCTTTATACGTTGGGAAAGCTCAGGCGGCGAGTAAAGCCTGCGCGTATCGGTCCAGCTCTCGTAGGCGACAGGTAGGGTATGCCCCAGGGAGTCCAGGGCGTCCTGTGCAAAGGGGGCCAGGATTAAAGCCCGCTCCGATTCGCGCATGATGGGCACCCCGCTCATCCCACCTCCCCGGGTCTTTTGTTTGCCATCCCCAACCAAACGCGGGGTCTGAAATCCGGGCTGTCTGGGATATTGTTCCGGTCGGGGCTGCCTTGATTTCCTTTTTTGTTGGGCATCACTTGAGATTCCTCACTACACTTCTCTCCCTTCGAGTGTGTTTCTAAAGTGGCGTCCCAAACCTCCTCTCCCTCGATGGGAGAGGACTGAGGTGAGGGTGATACCCCTCATCCCAACCTTCTCCCGCAAGGGGAGAAGGGGCTTTCCAAACACCCTCTTCGGAATGACACGCCGGGGGCTAGGTCTGGGACGAGACTGTGGGCAGCAGGCTCATCATCCACGTCCGTGCCGTGACCATGTACTTTTCACGCTTGCTCAGGCTCACCCTTCCATCGAATACGTTAAAATTACGGGCCTCGATTCTATCCAGGATGTGGCTATAAATCTGCCCTATGACCGCCGGACATGCCCTGGACCGGGGAGACAAAAAGGGCAATAGCTTGAAGCCGCTACCGAAATATTGCCTGGCCCTTTCAGCCTCGAACCCCATGAGTTCCCGGAAGTTCCGGTTGAGCTCCTCGGCCTTGAGTTCCTCCACCGAGTAGCCGAAATCTCTCAGGTCGTCCAGGGGCAAATAAATACGGTCCCTTTCCAGGTCCTCCTTCACGTCTCTCAAGATGTTGGTCAGCTGCATTGCCAGGCCCAGGTCAATGGCGTACTCCTTCGCCTTGGGGTGAGAGTAACCGAATATCTGGATGCAGATGAGACCCACCACCGATGCTACCTGGTAACAGTAGGTACGCAGTTCTCCGAAATCCCGATACCGGGTCTTGGTAAGGTCCGTTTCCACCCCCGAGACCACTTCCTGGAGGTACTCCTCGGGGATGTCGAAGGTGCTGGCGGCGTGGGAAAGAGCGGTGAAGACCGGGCCATCAGGACGGCCCTCATAGGCCGTGGACAGCCTCCAGCGTAGCTCTGCAAGAAGCCTCAGCTTCTCGTCGGTGGGAATATCCTTATCGGTAGCGTCATCACACAGGCGGCAAAAGGCGTAGGCGGCATATATAGCCCTTCGCTTTTTGCGAGGCAGGGTTATGAAAGCGTAGTAGAAATTCTTCGCCTCCCGCCGGGTGATAAGGCGGCATTGCTCGTAGGCCACCTCTAGCTGTGGGACGGTGTTGACCATCACTCACCCCTGTTCACTCCCCCAATATCTGGATTACCACCTCTCTGGGACGCGGGTGGTCAAGCTCTATCAGGAAGATGCTCTGCCAGCGCCCAAACTGCATAATCCCGTCAACTAGCGGTATGGACTCGCTGGTCCCCAACAACAAGTGCTGGCAATGGGAGTGGCCGTTGGGGCACTCGTCCTCGGTCATGTTGACTGTGCGCACGGTAAAGTCGTTGTGCCGATACTCCCCGTCGCGAGGAGACATGCGTTCCAGGAACTGCTCCATGTCTTGCAGAAGGAGGGGTTCGTGCTCGTTTATCTTGATGGCCGCGGTGGTATGTCTGGAAAAGACTACCACAAGGCCGTTGAGCACCCGGGACTCCGACACACACTCCCGCACCTGTTGAGTGATGTCTATGAATTCAGGGGCCCTCGTGGTTTCTATCTTTAGACAGTGCAACTGGGTTTTCATAGTACCCCTCTCATCCTTAGATTTACTGTTCCTAGCCAGGTCGCGCCTCTTCCGACGGTTCCCCATTCCTGATGAGCCTTCGATACCTTCCCAGGGCTATAAGCGGCCATGAGTTGCGGTACATGTGATAATTAATCATAAACCCGGCTGGCATCTCCAATCCCTGGTATTCGGGATCTCCGGGTTCGGGGAGCTTTCGGAACCTCTGACCCACGCCGTATCCCGGGAAGCCCGTACCGGTGAAGTAAGGCTCGTCCCAGGAACCATCCTCCTGCTGAGTATCAGCCAGGTATCGTATTCCCCTCTCGGTGGCCGGGTTGTTTACCTCTCCGGCGGCAATCAGAGACATGATTGCCCATGCCGTCTGGGATGCGGTGCTGGGACCCACACCCTGAAGAGACGCGTCCACGTAAGAGCCGCAGCTTTCCCCCCAGCCTCCGTCCGGGTTCTGGTGGGCAATCACCCAATCAACAGCCTTGCGTATGTAGGGCTGGCTCATATCCTCTCCGATGGCTTCCAGGGCTGGCAGGACGGCTCCAGTCCCGTAGATATAGTTGACCCCCCACCTTCCAAACCAGGGGCCGTCGGGCTCTTGCTCGTCCCTGATGTATTTGCAGGCACGCTCTATGGGCGGGAAGTCTCCCCTGTACCCCAGCTTTCCCAGCATCTCCACAACATGAGCGGCAACGTCCACGCTGGGCGGGTCCAGAGTCTCGCCAAAGTCGGAGAAGGGAATCTTGGCGGCATAGCTTCTGTCGTTGTCCTTATCGAAGGCGGCCCACCCCCCGTTTTTACACTGCATGGCCAGCGTCCATCTCACGCCCCGTTCGATAGCCTGGGACCTCCATTGCTCGTCCGTTCCGTCCAGCCGGGCCATGTCAAGGGCCATGATGACCTCGGCGGTATCGTCCACGTCCGGGTATATGTCGTTCTCGAACTCGAAGGCCCATCCTCCCGGCTCGGCATCTCTGACCTTAACCTGCCAGTCTCCGCCCGCAAGTATCTGCTCCTTCAGCATCCATCGGGTAGCTTCCTGAATGGCGGGATGGCGGGGGTCCATACCCGAGTCCAAAAGGCCAATCATTACCAGGCAGGTGTCCCACACAGGAGAGACGCACGCCTGGAGTCGCCAGGTGTCGCCCTCCTGGATGGCGAATCCCTCGAACCCCTCGAACCCCTTCTTCATTACGGGGTCGTCCATCGTATAGCCCATGTGCTTCAGGGCGATGAGGGAGTAAACCCACGGAGGCTGTATGCCTCCCCAGGAACCATCGGCTTCCTGGTGGGAAATCACCCACTTCATGGCCTCCCTGATGGCCCTCTTCCGTACCGGATTGACCGACACCTTGTGGTAGAGGCGAAGGAATTTGTCGGCGATATGGAGGCCCCCTCTCCAGGTGAAAAGCCCCTTTGGTCTCGGAAGAGAGTAGTCAATACGGTCCCGAGGCTCCGGGTAGAGGTCGTCAATTTGTGCCCACTGGGGCACGGGACACAGAGGCCTCTCGTTGAGGATGATGGTAATGGGGACGATGGTCGCCCTGGCCCAGCTGGAGAACTCGTAGATGTTGAAGGGGACCCAACTGGGAAGATAGATAAGCTCCGGGGGCATCATCGGAGTGCCATTCCAGTCCCACTGGTCGAACAAGGACAGCCATATCTTGGTGAAGATTCGCGCCTTGGGCACGCCTCCTTTGGACAGGATGAACTCCCGGGCCTTGCGCATCTCCGGACTATCGGGCGACACTCCCGCCAGCTTGAGTGCGAAGTAGCACTCAATCGAGGTGCTTATATCTCCGGGCGCGCCGTAATACTGGCCCCAGGAACCATCGTCCTGTTGCTTGCTCAGTATGTAGTTGGCCACCATGCGCCATCGGTCCCGGTCTACCACACCCAGAAAATGGGTAAGGAGCAGATATTCCGCCTCCATGGTGGGATTGGATTCCAACTCGCCCCACCAGTAGCCGTCGGAATACTGGATGGAAAGCAGGTACTCCTGGCTGCGGTGGATAGTCCTTTCCAGCGCCTCCAGAATGTCCTGTTTTGCTTCGATATGGGCTTCAGCCATGCCGTCCCCTCGTCAATCTTATACTGAGTCTCCTGTGACCTCCGTCATCGGTCTCAGGGTTACACACTCTTCGTGAAGACGTTTTCAGAGCAGCTATGCGTACCCATAGTCCCGGAACCACCTCACGGCCTTCTCCAGAGCACCTTCCACGGGACTCTGGGGCAGCCCAAGCTCTCTTATCGCCTTCTCACAATTCACATACATAGGCTTTCTGGATATCCTCAAGCCTTCAAGGGGTATTGAGGGCTTCCTGCCCAGCAATTTGCCCTCAATATACTCATCCACGTATCCCGCTCCTATCGCCACAGACATCGGCAACTTTAGCTTCGGGGCCTTCCTCCCCGAGACCCCTTCCATGAGCTTGAACGCCTGGGCCAGCGTCATGTTTGCGTTGCCCAGCAGATACCTCTCTCCCGGCCTGCCCTTTTCCAGCGCCAGAACGTGACCGACTGCCACGTCTTCCACGTCCACCAGGTTCATCCCGGTGTTGACGTAGACCGGGATACGTCCCCGGGCGAAGTCCAGTACCATCCCGCCGGTGGGAGTGGGCTTCACGTCCCAGGGACCTATGGGGGCGGTGGGGTTGACTACCACGACCGGCAGCCCACGATGGACCATCCCCAAAGCCTCCCGCTCCGCCATGAACTTGGACTTTTTGTAGTGGCCCACCAAGTCCTTGGGGGACGGCGTCATCTCTTCGGTCCCTACACCCCCTTTGGGTATGCCGATGGTGGAGACGGTGCTGGTGTGCACACAGCTGCCGACTCCGGCTTTCAACGACTCTTCCAGGACAACCTTGGTGCCCGTTACGTTAATCTCGTATATGACGCTGGGGTCCGGCGTCCAGAAAGAGTACAGGGCAGCGCAGTGTACCACTGCCTGGCAATCCTTCACAGCCCGAGAGACCGATTCCCTGTCCCTCACGTCTCCCTGGGCTACCTGGATTCCCGTGCCTTCTAGGGTTAACGTGCTGCTGCCCGGCCTCGCCAGGGCCTTTACTTCATGGCCCCTAGCCTTAAGAGTTCGGGCCACGTTGCCACCGATAAAGCCTGTCGCGCCGGTAACCAGAACTCTCATCTCTACGCATGAACCGTATGGCCGTCTATCGTTGCTATTCTGGATAGAAATGATACTCCAAAGCTCGCCAGACTTCTCTGGGCAACTCCGGCCTGTTTGGCAAGCTTCACCAGTCCGGGCACATACCCCGGCCTTGCCGTCAAGTTGGCCCCCAACCGGAGCGCGCGTATTAGAGCACCGTTATGCTCCAGCCTTGCCGCAAAGGGCGGCAGACTCTGTTCGGCAGTGTCCAGTACTGCCCTCACACTGAGGAAGGGTATGCCATGCATGGCGGATGACTGTGCAACCCAGTAGTCCTCCATATTCACCACCGATGAAGTGATGGAGAAAGCCAGCCTGCCCTTCTCTTCGGCATCAAGGACGACTCGAGGAACCGTCAGGCTATCGGAGATGGCGTATCTCCTGGTATCTGAACTATCCAGCACGTCCTTTGCCAAGCTCAGGAGTGAGGCATCCGACTCGATTGGGGAGTCCTCGCCGACAGCGTAAAGCCGTTGTGAGAGCACCAGGTCTCCCGTTTTCAACTCGTCCCTCAGCGCTCCGGCGAAGCCCAGGGACAGGATGCAGTCGGGCTTGACAGGCCGGGACTCCAGGAGGGCTGCCATGCCCTTCAATGCCATGTCCTTGCCCATCCCCGTAACGTGCACCGTCACGCGCCCATCGTCGCAGAGGGGCCTCAAAGCCGAGACCTCTCGCTCCATGGACGCTAGGACAGCCATCGTGATTCCCATACCGCTCTCCACCACCGAGGATGTCTAGCCCGCGGTTATCCCGCTTTTGCTGATGGAACCCGACTTAACCAGTGTCACCCAGTCCTTGGGACTGGAAACGGCATTGAAGATAGTGGCGGACTCGAAGCCACAGTGCATCATGCAACCGGCACAGCGAGGGTCCTTCCCCACGCCGTACTTGTCCCACACAGATTTATCGAAAAGCTCGTCAACGTTCTGGACGTGCTCGTCTGCCAGTGGGTAGCAGGGTTTCCTCCAGCCCATCACCGTGTAGGTGGGGTTGGACCATGCGGTGCACTGGTAGTCCCTTGTGCCTCGCAGGAAGTTCAGGTAAAGGGGGTTGTTGTACATCCGCAGCCCCTTAATCTTCTCCTCGTCCAGGATTTCCTTGAAAGCGTCCTGCGACTCCTGACGGGTAAGGAAAATGTCGTGGTCGGGGGCGTCGGTGTAGTCGTAGCCCGGTGAGACCATGCAGCCCTCAACCCCCATATCGGTCATGGTCTGGAACAGGTTATGCAGGTCCTCCACGTCACATCCGCGAAAAATCGTGGTGTTGGTACACACCCGATAGCCGTTGTCCAAAGCTGTCTCTATAGAGCTAAGCGCCTTCCGGAACACGCCCTTGCGAGCTACCGCCTCGTCATGGCGCTCCTCCATGCCGTCCATGTGGACTACCCAGGAGAGGTATTTGGACGGGGGGACCTTCTTCATAACCCGTTCAAGAAGGATGCCGTTGGTGCAGCAATACACGAAGTACTTGCGCCGGACCAACTCGTTCAGAATCTGGTCTATCTTGGGATGTATGGTAGGTTCCCCTCCGGCTACCGAGACTATGGGGGCAGCGGACGCCTCCACCGCGGCTATCGCTTCCTCTACGGGCATCATCTTGTCCATTACAGGCTTGTATTCGTGGATACGCCCACAGCCCACGCAAGCCAGGTTGCACATCTCCAGAGGCTCCAGCATGGTGACCATCGGGAAACGCTTTCTTCCCCTGAGGCGGTTCTTCAATATGTAAACGGCCAACCTGATGGACATCTCCATTGGCCTGCTTGCTCTCTTCATTTGCTCCTTCCTTTGACTCTCGTCGGACTTCGGTACTCCCCGGCGGTCCCTTCCCTTCACTCTAGGAGGCGGGTGTGAGGGCCGCCTAATACTGTCGCGCCGCGAGAAACTCCACCATCTCCTCGATTTCCCGACGGGCCCAGGATGGCATGGTGACCCGGGAGACCTCCTGAAGGGCAAGGTCCGCCTTCTCACGGGTCATTTCCTGGGCATAATCGGCTACTCCAAGGTCATCCAGCACTGTCAGGACATCCTCTACGTCCCTTTCGTCCAGTTCATCTTTACTATAAACCTCCACCAGCTGTTGTCTGGCGGTGTCTCCGGCGGTCTCCAGGGCATACACTATGGGAAAGGACTTCTTCTTCCTTCTGATGTCGTTGCCCACCGCCTTTCCGGTGGCTGTTTCATCCCCCCAGATGCCCAACACGTCGTCCCGTATCTGGAAGGCCCGCCCCAGGGAACTGCCGCATCGAGCAAAGGCCGTTACGACGTTCTCGTCGCTGGAGGCTATCAAAGCGCCCATTTCCAGGCCGCATCGAATCAGGGCGCCCGTCTTGAAAGAAATCATGGTCAGGTATTCTTCAAGCTTTATGTCCAGGCTGTCCTCAAAGGATAAATCGAGACACTGGCCCCTTGTCATGTGGAGGTAGCCCTTCGTGAGAACAAAGGATGTGCGCAGTGCCTTCTCCTCTGCCACACCCCGCTCAACGAGCCTCAATGCGGTGATGTCCGCAAGGGTCCTCATGGCATTGCCCGCCACCAGAGCCTGGGGTTGACCCCAAAGGGACCAGACCGTAGGGCGATGTCGCCGCTCCAGGTCCCCGTCCTGAATATCGTCATGGATGAGGGAGAAGTTGTGAATGAGCTCCAGGGCTGCGGCAGCCGGGAGCGCCGTTGTCCAGTCCTGGTCCAGGGCCTCGCAGGCGAAGAGGCAGAGGGTAGGCCGCAGGGCCTTGCCCTGGGAGACGGGGACGGCCAGCAACTCCCCGTCCTCGCTGGCCCAACCCATGTGGTACTGGAGCATCCGGTAAAAGGGCGTCACGGCATACTCCCCGTCTCGGGTGTCACCCTGTCTCGGGTCCGACAGCGCCAAGCATGGTATGGCGGCCTGCAACTCATCCGTCAGGCCGTCCCTGTAACGGTCGAACATATCGGGGAGGGGAGGGAGTTGATTATTCTTCAAGTTTGTCTTGATAATATTTGTATTGCCCACGTTTATATGCCGGGTTGTTAGGGTAGCCTAATATACATCGCAAGGCGATGCTTGCAATCCTAGCAAAGGCCAGACGTGCTGTCAAGATATTAAGGCTAGCTGAATGTCCCTAAAAGTCGTGGTTGGGGGCATTTCAGGCAAGCACCGAGGCGACCTACAGCTTGCATGGGCTTGCATACCTTATCGGCGCTCCATATAATTGATAGTGAGTTGTAACTGGAGAAGGGGCGGTTAGCTCAGTGGTTAGAGCGCCTCGTTCACACCGAGGAGGCCAGAGGTTCAAATCCTCTATCGCCCACCATTCACTTACCCTGGGCAGGGGAGCGGGTATATAATGCGATAGCTTCCCAACGTGTACCCGGTTGTCCCTGTATCAAGTGGGCCGAGGTGGCGGAACGGCAGACGCGCTACGTTCAGGGCGTAGTGCCCGTACGGGCGTGTGGGTTCAAATCCCACCCTCGGCACCATCGTACATCACGCATGTCAGGTAGCTAGCCCCCCAAACGCGCTTGTAGCTCAGGTTGGATAGAGCGCATCCCTGCGGAGGATGAGGTCGTGGGTTCGAGTCCCGCCAAGCGCGCCACTAGTTATAAATTTCGGGTAGTGTCTCAATCTTGATATTTGTACAGAGGGTCAGTGTCAATATGGTCTTGTATGGTGCTTCAGGTGAGTTCCTCTTGCCTCCGGAGATATCATTGTCGACTATGAGGAATCAACCCATACCAAACGAACAACGCCAACAAAGGCCTCCAAGCTCGATGCAGGCAGCCAAAGATTTGCTTACTCAACGCCAGACAGTAGTCAATAGGTCCCTGGATTCTCAATATAAATGCTTGGGGATGGTATTTGCATCAAGACGGACATGGGTTGACCCAGTCCACTTAGAAATGATTCTTGAAGATGACGGCTATCATCAGATCGGGTCGGCCGAGGAATTACAAGTGGGGGACGTTGTCTTATATCAGGACGACACTGGTTCTACTTCCCATGTGGGAATCGTTTCAGAGACCCGGACTAACCTCAATGATGCCTCCCGCACCATAACGGTCCTTAGCCAATGGGGTGCTGACGGCGAGTACTTCCACGAAATGTATGATGTCATTGAAAGCTTAGGTAAGCCATCTCAATATTGGACGGACCGAAAATGAACTGGGAGCAAGCACTTAGCGAAATTGAAAGCCTAGAGTTCGATGTTCGGCTCAATGTGGCGAGCAGCTTACCGCTATTTCTGAAAGCGGCCCGCCAAGAACCTGCGGTTATTGGGTTGTACCATGAGTTAGTACAGAATGTCGAAGTGCGGTATACAATTTTTCGCCGTTTGTCGGACCTGTCGAATTCTTCGGTAGACCCTAAATACGAGAATCCCAAAGATACCGCCTTAGCTGTGCTGTTATGTCTGTTAGAGCTTACCTCCCCCAAGTTCGCACAAATAGCCGCTCGGTTCGTTACTAACGCCAACAATTGCTGGTATGCCAAGAAGATGTCGAGTGAGGTGCTCTCTTCTTTCGCATCCGCGGTTGGAGACAATGGCATCAGCGATTCTGAGCAGACCTATTGGCAAACAACCAGCAGGTCCGGTGGTCCAATTGTTACAAATGGGCCGTTATTCGAGGGTGATTCAAAAGTTTATCTATATCCGGAGGCAGAACTGAAAAGCTTCCATGCAGGGTCGATCGTACATTAGGGACGTGGAGGAATTCGGTGAGAGTCGTTTGGTCAATTTTGTGCGAGAATTTCGTGCAGGACAAAAATACCAATAACCTCTCGGTCTTTAATGTGATTGAGAGTTTGAGGGTACTCAGTGAACCGCCAGAGCCAATAGCCCCTGATGCAACCAGGGTAGTTCCCCTACCGTTCCATGTGTTGGCACTGATTATTCGATCGGACCCGAGCGTTGGCGAGCGGGGGATGGCAAGGGTTAGCGTGATTGATCCACAAGGCGAGGTCAGAACGCTCTCAGAAATCGAAGTCAACCTCGTTGATTTTACGACTTATCGGATATGGGTCAGGAACTCTGGCCTACCCTTTACCTCAGCAGGAACTTACAACTTCAAAGTCGAGTGTCGGTCGGAAACCCCGGGAAACGTCGAATGGGGACCAGCGTTCGAGGTGCCTCTGCTGGTTTCGCTTGCCGAGTGAGGTACTGCTTCGCCTACTTCTACGCAGCTCACCCCTACGGCGTAAGACAACAGAGAAGACTTCAGCAACTTCTTAAGAACACGTTGAAGTCTGCCCAATTGCAAGCCAGGGGTATTAGAAGTGGGGTAGCCCAGAGTTTATGGGTGACAGGGAGCGTCTCACTCTCACCTTCACCCCCTCACCAACACCACCTTCCCCGTCTTGCCAGAATCGAATAGCCTGTAAGCTTCTGCGGCCTGCTCCAGTGGGAACCGGTGGGTAATCAGGTCATTCAGGGGCACCTTTCGGTTGACCACGAAGTTGGCAACCTCGGCCAGTCCCGAGAGGCTGAAGGTCCATGAACCGTATATCGTCAGCTGCTTGTGGATAATCTGGTTGCTTATGTCAAAGGTGGTCAGGTTCCCCTCTCCTACGAAACACACCCTGCCCCAAAGCATGGCGCTGTCCAGGGCGTTGCTACGGACCTGGGGAATTCCGGTGGCGTCCAGGGTTGCGTTGGCCCCTTCCCCGCTGGTCATGTCCATGATTGCCTCGACGGGGTCGTCCTTGCTGGAATCTATGGCCACGTCAGCCCCAAGACGCCTGGCAAGTTCCAACCGTTCCGGGACCACGTCTACCGCCAGCACCCTGGCCCCCATTTGTGCTGCGAACAGCGTAGCGCTCAACCCGACCGGCCCCTGGCCGAAGACGGCTATGGTGTCCATGCCCGATATGCCCAGGCGTTTCACGGCATGGAAGGCGGTCCCGGTGCCACACGCACAGGCTGCCCCCTCTGCGAAGCTCATCTCGTCGGGAAGAGGTACGCACGTGTAGTCGGGGACCAGCAGAAAGTCCTCGTGGCCGCCGTTCTCGGTGCGCCCATAGGTCTCATGGTGATGTATACACATTTGGGTATACCCGATCCGGCACATCTTGCACGTGCGGCACCCGGTGTAGTGGTGCATCATCACTCTATCACCGACCTTGACGGTGCTTACGCCCTCCCCGACCTCGGCAATCACGCCGCATGGCTCGTGTCCTCCCACCTTGAGGCCCTGGGGGACGCCCCTCTCGGCCTTGGGGACACGATACCCGCCCTGGAAATCGCTGCCACACAGGCCGGACGCCTTGATGTCAATTACGACCTCGCCCGGACCCGGCTTGGGATCCGGCATCTCTCTAATCTCAATCTCTCTGTCGCCCAGGAAAACCACACCTCTCATGTCATCTCCTTTTGACCGAGATCTCGCTTGCTCCAACTTGCGTACCATAGCATAGACCAACTACGGATTCAATTAAAGAGTTCTAAGCAGTCACTGCACCGCCACGGCATTGACGAAACCGGAGGTTGCCACTACAATCGCCACGCCAGGCAGGGAAAAGAGGAGAGGCCAAGGGCTTCATCTTCAGGGAGGTCCAGATATGACTACTCAGGTATCCAATATTCGCCCCGAACCCGACCAGGTACTGGTTGACATTGCGGAATATGTGGCTAATGGCATCATCGAGAGCGACCTGGCCTATGACACGGCCCGCAACGCCCTCATAGACTCCATAGGCTGCGGCCTGCTGGCGCTACGCTACCCCGAATGTACCAAGCTGCTTGGGCCGGTAGTCCCCGGGACCTACGTGCCCGACGGGGCCCGGGTCCCGGGGACTCGCTTCGAGCTGGACCCGGTGAACGCCGCATTCAACATAGGATGCGCCGTCCGGTGGCTGGACTACAACGACACCTGGCTGGCCCAGGAATGGGGCCATCCATCGGACAATCTGAGCGGCATTCTGGCCGTGGCAGACTATCTCAGCCGGGCAAATCGGGCCAAAGGTCAGAAGCCTCTCACCATGCGTGATGTCCTCACAGGCTTGATTAAAGCATACGAGATTCAGGGAGTGATTGCTCTGGAAAACAGCCTGAACCGGGTTGGCCTGGACCACGTGTTGCTCCTGAAGGTCGCCTCAACTCCGGTGATTACCGGGATGCTTGGGGGTGGCGTGGGTGAGATAGTCAATTCCGTATCCAACGCATGGATTGACGGAGGCAGCCTGCGGACTTACCGCCACACGCCCAACACAGGGTCTCGCAAATCGTGGGCCGCGGCTGATGCCACCAGCCACGCCGTGTGGCTCGCTCTGCTGGCAAGGAAGGGCGAGATGGGCTACCCGTCTGCCCTGACTGCCAGGACGTGGGGGGTCTGCGATGTCATGCTGAAGGGCAAGCCCATCACGGTGGGCCGTCCCTACGGGTCCTACGTTATGGAGAATACCCTGTTCAAGGTCGCCTTCCCCGCGGAGTTTCACTCACAGACAGCCGCCGAATGCGCCTTCAAGCTGCATGACCTGGTGAAAGACCGCCTTGACGAGATTGATACGGTCACCATCACAACCCACGAAACGGCGATTCGAATCATAGACAAGACCGGGCCTCTGTACAATCCCGCCGACCGCGACCACTGCCTCCAGTACGTGACGGCCATAGGTCTCATCTTCGGCACCCTTACCGCCGACCACTACGAGGACGAGGTCGCTGCCGACCCTCGTATTGATGCCCTGCGGGACAAGATGACCGTCGTGGAGCACCCCCAGTACAGCGTGGACTACCTGGACCCCGATAAACGCTCCATAGCCAACGCCGTCCAGGTCCACTTCAAGGACGGCTCGGCCACGGATAAAATCGAGGTGGAATACCCCCTGGGACATCGCAGGCGTCGTGACGAAGGGATTCCGTTGCTGGTGGAGAAGTTCACGGCCAACCTGGCGAGCCGTTTCCCCGCCCGGCAGTCCGAGGCCATCCTGGAGCTTTGCCTTGACCAGAAGCGCCTGGAAGGTACGCCGGTTGACGAGTTTATGGACATGTTCGTCATCTGAGTCGTTAGCTGAGCGATGTGGCCCCCAGCTTGTCGAAGAGCACGGGTAGGACTAGAGTGTTGACCATGTTTCGGAGCATCCCTATAATCGCTTCTGTGAATATACTCCCGGTAGAACGTTGGTATTCTCACAAAAGAAACATTCGGTTCGAGGGATTCGGATACCGCAACCCACTTGGTGGCACTATATTGTGTGACGGAGGAGGCACCTATGATTGAGACCGCGACTCCACCAAGGGATAAGGTCGAGGTGTACTTTCACACTCAGCAGCCCTACAGCTATATCACTGATGAAGACCTCGAGAAATACGATGCGCGCCTACGTTTCCCCAACACCTATTTCGACCCGCAAAAGGCCCACGCGCTATATAAGCAGTACCATGAGCAGTACGCATGGGCCGATGAGGTGGGCGTAGACGGAATACTGACCAACGAGCACCACTCCGCTTACTGGAATATGAAGCCATCGGCCAATCTGGACGCCGCCGTCATCAGCAAGATTACCAAGAGGGTCAAAATAGCCATTATGGGGAATATACTCCCCATCAACGACCCGGTGAGAATGGCCGAAGAGGTGGCCATGCTGGACTGCTATTCCGGCGGAAGGTTAATCTCCGGTTTTGTGCGTGGGGGCGCAACCGAGAGTCTTATGGGCGGCATAGACCCCACGGAGAACCGTGAGAGGTTCGAGGAGGCCCATGACCTCATTATCAAATGCTGGACGACTCCCGGACCCTTCCGATATGAGGGCAAGTATTACCACTACAGGGCTGTAAACCCCTGGGTGCTGCCTATGCAGAAGCCTCACCCACCCATCTGGTTCCCAGGCGCCGGAAGCCCAGAGAGTGTGAAGTGGGCTGCCAGGCACGGCTACCCCTACATGAGCCTTGGGGCAATTATGGAGCTTACCAAGGAGCTGAAACAGATATACATAGACACAGCCCATGAGGCCGGCTATAGGCCTGGTCCTCAGCACTTCGGCTATCAGCTTCGGGCACTGGTGGCTGACACCGATGAGGAGGCCCAGGAGATCGGGCGGCATTTTCTGTGGACTCAGGACCACCGTATGAAGGGACCCAGGGAGCACAACGACCCTCCCGGATTCCAGTCGAGCCTGGGAAGGAGCGTGATGGTGAGGAAGCCCCAGGTTGGAAGGCAGATGGACTACGAGGCGCTTCAGGAACTCAACATGCTCGTGGTGGGAAGCCCGGAGACTGTCACCAGGAAGCTGGCGACGACCATAGAGCACCTCAGCCCAGGATACTTGCTCCTCATAGCCAGCGACGGGACCATAGCCCACAAGGACGTCATGCGCTCCATCGAGCTGCTGGGTAAAGAGGTGATACCTGCCCTGCATGAGATTAAGCTGCAGCCCTACGAGTAGAGGAGAGGACGTACCATGCCGGCCAGGACAGGTGCGGAGTACATAGCAGGGCTACGAGAGCGAAGCGCCGAGATTTACATCAATGGGGAGCGGGTCAAGGACGTGACCACACACCCTGCACTGTGCAACGGAGTCCGCACCCTGGCCAGCCTCTACGACATGCAGCACGACCCCGCCCTGCGGGATGAGATGACCTACACCTCCCCCACCACCGGAGACAGGGTGGGCCTATCCTTCATCACACCCCGGACCATTGAGGATCTGGAGCAGAGGCGCGTTATGATGACCCACTGGGCACGCGCCACCTGCGGCATGATAGGCCGCACGCCGGACTTCCTCAACGTGACCATAATGTCCCTGGCCGCTGCGGGCGACTATTTCGCCCGGAATCGCCCGGAGTTCAAAGATAATATCCAGAGGTACTACGAGTACGTCCGGGAAAACGACCTGGCCCTCACCCACACCCTTGCCAACGTGCAGCGCACCCGCTCTCCCTCGGCGATCCCCATGCCCCAGGACGACAGGAGCGACGTGGCCCTCAAGATTGTTCGGGAGACCGACGCCGGCATTGTGGTCCGGGGCGCCCGGGTAATGGCTACCCTAGCCCCCCTCTCCGACGAGGTTGCTGTGTACCTCGCCAGCTCCCGCAGGGTCCCCGCGGACGACGCCGAGCGGTACACTTTCGCCTTCTCCATCCCGTGCAACACGCCGGGCCTGAAGTTCCTGTGCCGGGAAAGCCTGGACTACGGCCGCTCCCACTTCGACCATCCCCTGGGGTCCCGGTTCGAGGAGCAGGACTCCATAGTGTTCTTCAACGACGTACTGGTCCCCTGGGAACGGGTCTTCCTGCTGGGTGACGTGGACCTGTCCAACAACATGGTCATGGACACAAGCCAGTATAACCACTCCAGGCATCAGTCGGTGGCAAAGAACGTGGTCAAGTGCGAGTTCATGCTGGGCCTTGCCAACCTCATGGTCCACACGCTGGGTTCGGGCCAACTCCCCCACGTGCAGCAGATGATGGCCGAGATTATCGAGAACCTGGAGGTCACAAGAGCCTGCCTTCGCTCCGCCGAGTCCGATGCCACGATGGATCGGTGGGGTGTTATGTGTCCCTCCACGACCCCGCTGATGATAGCCTGCAAGCTGTTCATACGCATGTACCCGAGGATGACGGAGATTCTCCACCTTCTGGGCTCCAGCAGCCTCATGGCCCTCCCCACCGAGGCGGACCTCAACGGCCCCTTGGCTTCGGAGATAGAGCGCTATCTGGAGACCGACACTGCGTCTGCAGCGGAGCGGGTGAGGCTGTTCAGGCTTGCGTGGGACGCTTGCTGCAGCGCCTTCGGAGCGAGGCAGACGTTATATGAGCGGTTCTTCCAGGGTGATGACCTGCTCAACGCCGGTATCATGTACAATTTCTACGACCGGACGTCCATGACCGATTGGGTGAGAGAGTTCCTGGAGCAGGAATAGTCGCTCCTAGCGGCTGTCAATCTCGGGAAGGTCCCCGACTATATTGCGTACCGTCGCAAGGAAGCTTCCGGCCTTGGAGTAGTCCATACGCCAGCGGGTCTCCTCAAGGGATGTCCTGAGACCCAGATATTCCATCACCGTGAGCAGGGTGACGCTCTGCTTCCGGTCCGGCGCCATATACGGGTGGGGAGAGGAGTCGCGAGTACGGAGCCGATAGTATCCGGGCCCTCCTCTGGCACCCAGTACCAGCAGCACAACCCCAATTATCAGGGCCGGGATCGAAGTGATGAAGATGAGTCCGGTCAGCGAGAGGAAGACGGCGGCGATGACGCAGACGGTGCCCAGAATCATCATTGGATGGCTGGGCTTCCACATCAGCTCCACGCCGGTGAGGTCGTTATAGGCGATCTCTTCCACCGGCCCCCCGGGCATTCTTTCATCGTAGCGGACGATGCGCTGGGAAGTGGCGTAAAGGGGCTTGCACACGGACAGTACCTTCTCGCCGGGCTTCAGGATGTCCTGAACGCTCAAAGCCCCCTCCCCACTTCAGCATATACCTTGCCACTACAATTTTACTACAAAGTAGCAGCCGTGCTCACCTCTCTGTATCCGTGTACCTAGGGCCTTCCAATTGTCATCCCCAGCGACCCTTCGCCGTCATTCCGAGCGCAGCGAGGAATCCAAATACCCGCCTGCTGAGCTGCGTCAGGGGTCTGGCGTACAGAAAGGCAGACCAAGGTCCGCGAGATCATTGTTCCGTACGTCTCTCAGACCATCGGGTATACACCCGCTCAGTCGATTGCCGTCAAGGTACAGGTATTCCAGGTTGACGAGGCCGCCCAGCTCTGCCGGTATCTCCCCGCTCAACTGGTTCGAGTGGAGGTAAAGCGTTTCCAAGTTGGCTAGGTCGCCCAGTTCCGGCGATATCTTCCCACTCAACTGGTTGTGGTTGATCCTCAGCACTATCAGGTTGGAGAGGTTGCTCAACTCCGGCGGGATCCCGGCGGTCAATTGGTTCCTTACGATGTGCAGCACTTCCAAGTTGGCTAGGTCGCCCAGTTCTGGCGGAATCCTCCCGCTCAACTGGTTGCTGTCGAGGATCAGCACTTCCAGGCTGAGGAGGTCGCCCAGTTCCGGCGGTATGCTCCCGCTCAACTGGTTCCTGTCGAGGCGCAGCACTTCCAGGCTGGAGAGGTTGTTCAACTCCAGCGGTATTTCTCCGCTCAACTGGTTGCTGGATAGGTCAAGGGATTCCAGGTTGGCGAGGTTGCCCAGATCCGGGGGAATCTCTCCGGTCAGCTGGTTTGAGTGGAGGTACAGCACTTCCAGGTTGGCGAGGTTGCTCAACTCCGGGGGTATCTCTCCGGTCAGCTGGTTCACGTAGAGGCCCAGCACTTCCAGGTTGGCGAGGTTGCCCAACCCCGGGGGTATCTCTCCGGTCAGCTGGCTCACGTAGAGGCCCAGCACTTCCAGGTTGGCGAGATTGCCCAGCTCCGGGGGTATCTCTCCGGTCAACTGGTTTCCGCCGAGGTCCAGCACTTCCAGGTTGGCGAGGTTGCCCAGTTCGGGCGGTATCTCCCCGCTCAACTGGTTCTCGTGGAGGTACAGCGATTCCAGGTTGACAAGGTCACCCAGCTCCGGCGGTATCTCCCCGCTCAACTGGTTCTTGTGGAGGTACAGCAATCGGACGCGGCCACTGTCATCCGTGGTCACGCCGTACCATTCACCAATTGGCGCGCCGCTCAGCCAGTTGGTACTGTCCCCCCAGTTTGGGCCGTCCGTCGTATTGTAGAGGGCTACCAGAGCAGCCCTGTCCGAGTCGCCCGGCTCAGGCGTTGGCATAGCGGTCGGCTGAGGCGTCGGTGTTGCAGTTGGCGTGGCGGTTGGCTCAGGTGTGGGTGCAGGTCGGGTGCAGGCCACCAGCAGAGCAACTGCCACACAAGACAGCGCCACCAGGAGCACGGCGGGGCTTGCCCCTTTTGCAATGATGGGAACCCTCCCTCGTAAAGTCAGGGGGACTTGTCCGTCACAGTCCTCCCCTCACACCTGCAAAATGCCACGTCGGTCTAGCCACAGCCGCGCTTGCCCGTCAAAATTCAGCCCCTAGACCGGCACCTCTACGTCCATCAGGGGGGCGTGCTGCTGAGCGCCGTAGACATCGGTGTCCTCCACGTCCCCGGACCCGTACAGCCGGGGGATGGTGGCCTTGAAGGCGTTGGCAGGCGCAAACTCCACCAGCAGTACGTCATCCACCGGCACGCTGTACAGCCGGGATATAAGCTCCTTGTTTATGACCCCCGACGCCTGCACCTTGCCGAAGGTCTCGGAGTCGGGAAATACTATGTCCAGCGTCACCAGGAAGGGGCTGGCATTCTTGCTGCGGCATGTGACGGCAATATCCCTTATTCTGGCCATCCCTCTCCTTACACGTTCACATATTCTATGGGAAACATCTCCAGGGGGCTGTCCGGCTCCACTGTGTGCAGCATGTTGAACTGGTACACAGGCCCAACGGGTATGTCAGAAGGGGAGTAGGGGAAGGTGATACATCCCTCGTCGCACAGCTTCCCGTTGTAGTGCCCGTTCTTGGCTGCCTGTCGGGCGATGCCCACGATTTCGTTGGCCATATCCTGGGTGGGGGCGACAGCTTCGATAATCACCCCCAGCTCGTGGGTGCTCAGCTCCTTCACCGGCTCCCGGCTGCCCATAACCGAGTCCTTGCCCATCACCCGGTACACCATCTTGTAATCATCCTGGCTTATCCCCAGGCCATCAACTCGCTGGCGGACGATCTCGCCCACCGAGTCCAGGTAGCTGTCTATGCAGCCTACCAGCACCGGGTCGCGTGTAGTGGAAACACAGATGGAGCGGTATCCAACGAACTCCACGCCCTCCAGTCGCACGGTGTACTTCTCCGAGGGCACAAACCTTGCCCCGGTAACCTTCACCGTCCTGTCGTCCACGGCCTCGAACTGGAGTCGGCTCAGGTCGAGGACGCCCGAAGGCTCGGTGTGATAGAGGGGCGTCTCGTTCTCGTGGAGGAAGAAGGTCCCGATGCTCAGGGGGGTGCACTGAAGGCCGGGATGGGGAGCCTCCACCAGTATGTGGTCCTCACGCACGGACACTATCAGGCCTTCGCTGCCATATTTCTGGCGGGGCACTGTGCAGGCTGCGCCACACTCCAGCAGCTTGCCCGCCATCCAACCCTGGGCAGGGTCGAATTCCTCCTTTATGGGCATGGAGGCGAATATGGCCGAATCGTCGGAGCGGCCCGCCAGAATGACTTGTGCGCCCTGGCTCAGGGCCTCGATGTAGGGTTCCACACCCATCATTCCCACTATGCTGGTGCTCTTGTTCAGGTTTTCCTTCGTGAGGGGAGACATGGGCCACAGGGGGCTTACCTTGCCTTGCTCCAGCTTCTCGGACACGTATCCCACGCTCTGCTCCGAGTGAATCAGGGCCACCTTGAAATGCAGGTCGTTCTCCCTGGCAATCTCCTCCACAATCTCCCGCATCCACTGGAGATGGGGGTCTCCCCCAGCGCCACCGCTGGTGCCTATGATTACCGGAATCTTCCGGTCGTGGCCTGCGATGAGCATATTTTTCAGGTCTCGCTTGGCCGCATCCCGGCCCACGAAAGCCTTCCCCATGCCCAGATAGTTGGGGCCAGGGTCAGTGCTGCCCCCGTCGCAGGCGATGAGGTCGAGACCGCTCTCCACCGCCCTCTGGAAGGACTCATCCTTGTATCCATAGCCCAAGATGCCCGATGTTGAGTATAGCCTTAGCTGCTGCTCCCCCATTGTGTCACCACCTTCATGCACGACTTTGCTGGTCCAGTATACATGATATATGTGGGGCATTGGGGGGTCAAGGCAGGGGGCGGGGCGGGGACGTCTTCCGGCGTCTCGGCATTACCTGTATGCCAAGACGCCGGTGGAATCTATATGCAGGCCCTTTTATTGTATGGGCAGAGTGATGTCAGCAGATATAACTTGGAAAGTGAGTCTACCCTTTGTCGGGTTATAATTCATGCGCCAGCGATTGAGTATATCCCTGCCGAGTAATGATGGGATCCCCATCAATTCGGGTGCTGGTGCGGCAATATCTAGTTCGGTTTCGTAGATGTAGAGATAGCGACCGGCTTCGGCAAACGTGATCAACGCTGATTCTACGAAATTATGAGAGATACCACCTAACCCTACAGTTTCATTATCTCCGGTGAGTCTACTGTAATCGAGGCCCATAAGCATTCCATCATCAGGAAGCAGAAGGCTCTTATCAGCGCCGGTGTCGACACAAAATGAAATCTTATGCATCATTTGAAACCTCGGAAAAGCAAGGAGACCCTCAATATAGGGTCTCCCACTCCTGTTTCCGAACCGTCCTCGTAGCATAACATTTAGAGAATCATGGTACGTTCATCTTTGTCTATGTAACGTACAATGACATCCCCACGGGGAATACCTTTCTCGTCAATTTGTGCTAATACAGACCGAAACGTTCTGCCCTGAGCTCGTACTTTGCCCTGATAGACTGCAATCCATTGTTTTGGATAGCGGGTTATCATACTGGAGTGTTTCGATGATAGAGACCGGGCCGATTCCCTGAATTTCTGTAAGTCACGGTCCACATCGGCTGGGTCACCGAGCAGATTGATAATCTCTTCTTTTGTCAATTTGGGTTGGGCTGTCATAACGCCTCCATCTCGTTCTGGCCCACATACCTCCTCTGCATTGTGGAAGGAATTAATTGTTACACGTGTTACCTACCATTTTGCGACCATCCTTGTAAACCTGATGGTCCCGCTTCAATAGCATCTTCCAAAAGCCCCTTCGTCACCGGACTCATCATATATAACAGTTGAATCCCACGCCCGAATTATAGCACAATAGAATGCACCAAAAGCTCAGCTTCAAGCTGGAGGAGGCGACGCCATGAAACGCGCGGTGGAGTTCTACAGCGAGGGGGTCAAGCTATGTGGCGACATCTACACGCCCGATGACCTGCGCCCAGCAGAGTCACGGGCCGCCGTCCTCCTGTGTCATGGCTACACCGGCGTCAAAGACCTCTATCTGCCGGATAACGCCAGAGCGCTGAACGAGGCCGGCTACGTAGCGATGACCTTCGACTACAAGGGCTGGGGCGACAGCGAGGGGCCACGCAGCCGCCTGGCCCCCTACAGCAGGGTCATGGACGTGCAGGCGGCGATGACCTTCCTCGGTATGCAGCCGGAGGTGGATGCCCAGCGTATCGGGCTATACGGCACCAGCTATGGTGGTGCCACCGTCACCTGGGTCGGGGCCGTGGACCAGAGGGCCAAGTGCATAGTCAGCGTGGTGGGCATAGGCCACGGGGCGCGGTGGATGAGCCGCGTCCGCAGGATGGATGAATGGTTCGACCTCCTGGAACGCTCCCAAGCCGACCGGGAGAAGAGGGCAACCACAGGGGAGTCGGAGATGGTGGACCGCAGCGAAATACTCCTTCCGGACCGCCAATCGGCAGAGCTGGCGGCAGCGGCCCGCCGCAACAACCCCGCAGCCGTCGGCACCATACCCCTGGAGTACGTGGACGATACCATCGGCTTCAACCCGGAGTGGATAGTGGACAAGATTTCGCCCCGTCCTATCCTGTTTATCACCACCGATAACGACCGCCTGGTGCCCCCGGAGGAGTCGGAGCAGCTCTACGCACTGGCCGGAGAACCCAAGAAGCTGGTAGTACTCAAGGGCTACGGCCACTACGAGGTATATAAAGAGCCGGCTTTCAGCGAGGTTATGACGCCGACCCTGGACTGGTACAGGCAATACCTGCCCGCCCGGTAGGGCGACGGCTACGCCCTCACTGGGTAACTGCGATGGCCTCAATCTCGATTAGCAGGTCGGGACCGGCCAGGGCTTTTATCTCCACCAGGGTGCTGGCCGGGTAGTCCTTCTTGAAAAACTCGGCCCGCACCTCGTGAATCGGGGCATATTGCTCCGTCACGTTGGTCACGAATACGGTCACCTTCACAATGTCGTCCATGGTGGCCCCCGCCGCCTCCAGCACCGCCTTCACGTTCTCCAGTGCCTGGCGAGTCTGGGAACGGATGTCGCCCTGCGCCACCTCCCCCTGGGCATTGCGCCCGACCTGGCCCGATACAAACACCATGTTTCCCGCCGGGACCTTCACTCCCTGGGACATAATTCCACTGGGGACGGCAACCTTTGGGGTCTCGAGTATGGTCTTCGCCATTAGCGTACCTCCACTATGGTTTTCTACCCTTATATACCAGTCCACTTCTCCCCGAAGCGCTCCACGTGGGTGTTCTCCGACAGGGGCTTTCGGCGCTTCCCGCCGGACTTTGCAGCCTCCGTGGGATAGCCATAGGGCATCACGGTTATCAAGTCCATATCCTGGGGTATATTCAGAAGGTCCTTGGCCTTCTCTTGGTCGAAGCCGCCTACGAAACAGGTGCCTACACCCTCGCTCCAGGCCGCCAGCAGCATATTCTCTATCAGTCTGCCGGCGTCGAACTGGGACATCCTGGCGTTCTCCATCACTATGCCAATGGCAAGAGGAGCGTCGGCTATGTAGGGGCCGCCGGAGGTCATGGAGGCAAGCTGCGCAAGGGTATGGCCGTCCCGGATGACGATGAAGTGCCAGGGCTGGGTGTTCCTGCGGCTGGGTGCCCACCGTCCGGCCCGCAGAATCTTCTTGATTACGGGTTCCGGGACAGGGTCCGGCATGAATCTCCTCACGGCCACCCGAGTCCTGATAGCCTGGTACACGTCCATAGCTGTGGCCTCCCACACACTAGATAGAGGTCGTTGTCAACCGTTGTGCTATTCTACTCAGACCCAACCCATTCGGGCAACGGGGTTAGGCGTTTCATGGGGCATCAAGATGGGGAGACCCCAATCCCTCTTTCCAGCAAGTCCAAATAAGGGGAATATATAAAGATGCGGTCACGCGTCTGCCCAGTAATCTCCTGAACCAATCCCAAGTTAGCGAAGCTGTTTACCAGGTTATTTGCCGTAGGGTAGGACACTCCGAGAAGGCTAGCTGTCCTGTTGACCGTGGTGTATGGACGCTCATAAAGACTATCCAGAAGTTCAAGCCCGTGTACTGAGCCCGCCACCTGTGATTGAACCAGGAGACGATGCTGTTCACGCATTGCCAGGATTTGACGTGCCATCTCCGCAGCTTCATCTGAAACACGCCAAACGGCGGTAAGAAAGAATTGCAGCCATCCCTCTATATCTCCTGAATCTCGTACGGCCTGGAGACGATTATAGTATTCGTCCCGGTGTTCCTTGAAATATGCGCTCAGATACAGCAAAGGGCGTTTCAGCGCTCCCTGTTGACACAATAAGAAGGTAATCAACAGGCGTCCCATGCGGCCGTTTCCATCAAGGAACGGGTGTATGGTTTCAAACTGACTATGGACCAGTCCGGCCTTGATAAGGACCGGAGTAGGGGCATCCCTGTATATGTACGATTCCAGGTCTCCTATGGCACGCTCAACCTCAAGTGCCGGAGGCGGCACAAAGACAGCGGTAGAGAGGTCACTCTCTGAAGGTCCTATCCAGACTTGAGATATTCGAAACTCTCCAGGTAGCTTGTTACTTCCCCGGACACCCCTGAGAAGCTCGGCATGTATCTCCCTCAATAACCGGTTTGAGAGTGGAAGATTGCCAAGCCTCTCTATGCCATAGTTCATTGCCCGAACATAGTTGGCAACCTCGACAACATCACTCTGCAACCTTCGACGGGCCTGCGAGGCTTCGTATTCCAGGAGGTCCGTCAACGAGGCCTGCGTGCCCTCGATTTGGGAACTCAGGACGGCCTCTTTTCTCACGTACATGTAGACAAACAGGTCCGGGTTAGGAAGTATGTCAGCAGAGGCGTCCAGCCGTCCCAAGGCCTGGTCCGCTTTTGACAGCGTGCTAATAAGTTCCTCGCTCATTTGCACCGGCGGGTCAAAAGGCAACGGCTTGGGTGCGAATGCTCTATAACCATTGGGCTGCCTGATATAATGGCCAGTCCGTTCAGAGCTTTGTGCTCTCATTAACACCATTTCGTTTCCGATGCTCCCGCGGCTATCAGCGACAATGAGGCTCGTTATTTGAGGATACTTTACTAACTGGCCCACAGTGTCACGTTATTAAAATCATATAACACAACCGCTTTAATAACAAGCGATGTGTCGCACTGTATTAAAGGGTCCTTTAATAACAACAGGGCCTACAGCGCCTGCCAGTAGCGCCGTCCCTCCAGGCGCACTACCCTCCCGAACCCGGGCGCGGGGAAATGCCCCGACGCAACCACGATTCCCTCGCGCTCAAGCCGCTCCATCAGGGAGCGCCGGGTAATCTTGGTCTGCTCATGGTCTATATCGGCGCGGGAGCACCAGTCCGTCTCATGGACCTGGGCCTGGTTGTGGGCCGCGTCTCCCATAATCAGCCCCCTTTCTCCCTGGGACGCGATCACCAAGCTCATGTGGCCAGGAGTATGTCCGGGCGTGGGCAGCGTGGTCAGCTCGCTGGTCAGGGCGTGCTCCCCGTCCATAAGCTCCATTATCCCCATGTCCCTCAAAGGCAGCACGCAGGTGCGGGTGGTACCGAACAGGTCCAGGTTTTCCGGCCTGCTGAAAAACTCCCAGTCCCCGGCGCTGACCCAGTATCGGGCTTTGGGAAAGGTAGGCTCATACTCTCCATTCCGGGATAGCAGGTTCCAGCCCACGTGGTCCCGGTGCAGGTGGGTCATCACCACCATGTCTATGTCCTCGGGAGTCACGCCGCCGGCCTTGAGGTTATCGAGAAGCTCCCCCCAGGGAGTCTCCGGGGCATCCACAGGCTTGACGCCCATCCCGGTATCCACCAGTATGGTGCGGCCGTCGGAGCGTATCAGGAACGAACCCAGGTTGAACCGCACTCCATGCTCCGGGGTGAGGTAACTCTCATAGGGATTCCAGTTCTCGTTTGGGATAGACGGGAAGAAGTCGCAAAGGTCCATCTCAAGGTTCCCGTCGGTGAAAGAGATAATCTCCACATTCCCGATAGTGATTCTGTCCTTCGCCATTTCAGGCCTCCTTGGATTTCTCTGACGTGTGCCTGTTGTATCTAACTGCATTGTATGGGCAAGGATAATCCCGGTCAATGGCTCAAGCCTGTGTCTCACCCTTCAGCCCCTTCCCCTCGTTCCCCTCTCCCTCCAAGGTCTTTTCATTGTCATTCTGAGGAGCGCAGCGACGAAGAATCTAAAGCCCCTGCCATTCGCACCGCCCCCTGCTCGAGAATTTTAGATTGCTCACCCGCCTTCGGCGGATTCGGAATGACCGGGAAACAAAAAAGCCCTGACCTCCCCTCGCCTTGCCACGACGATAGGACTGGAGTAAAGTATGAAACGACAATACCTTGAGTACTGCTATAGGTACAGGGGGCGAGTATGGGTGTGGCAGAATGGCGACTGTTACTGGCCCGGGTGATGATGATCGGGGCCTTTGCCTGCGGGATCGTTGGCCTCGTCATCGGAATCGTAGAGCGGGAGTGGAGGCTGGGCGTCACCGGCTGGTTTACCGGGGGTACTCTTCTTGCCGTACTGGCAATCGCGGTGCTGGTCGAACACTACTTCGTGTCACGGCGACAATAGAGAGAACTGGAATGAAGGAGATATGAACATGACGACCCAACGTCCCAGGGTCAGAATCATCGCCACAGGCGGCAGTATTGCGGGCATCGGACCTGACCGCATGGACTATATCCTCTATCCCGAGGTGGGAGGACATCTTACCATCCAGGAGTCCCTGGCCCGCATCCCAGAGGTGAACGACATCGCAGAGGTCCAGGCGGAGGACATCGTCAGCGTGGGCAGCACGGCGATAGGCCCCCCGGAATGGCTGCGCATGGCCCAGCGCATCAACGGGATATTCCGGGAGGAAGCCGACCTGACCGGCGTGGCAATCACACATGGAACGGCAACCCTCGAGGAAACGGCTTACTTCCTGCACCTCACGGTCAAGTCCTCAAAACCCGTGGTGGTCACCGGGGCCATGCGCCCTCCGACGGCCATAGGCACCGACGCAGACCTCAACCTTCTGGATGCCGTGCGTATCGCATCCCGGCCCGAAGCCGGCGGCAGGGGAGTGCTCACGGTGCTCAACAACGAGATTCAGTGCGCCAGGGATGTTACCAAGGCCAACACCTATCGCGTGGAGACCTTCAGGCCCAACGAGTTGGGCTTTCTGGGATATGCCGACTCGGACGGCCAGGTGGTTTTCTACCGCAATCCAACCAGGAAGCACACCACCGACACCCCATTCGATGTCTCCGGACTGGATTCCCTTCCCAGGGTAGACATCGTGTACTCCTATGCAGGCTCCGACGGACTGCTGGTGGACGCGGTGCGCCGGAACCGGTCCTACGGGCTGGTCCTGGCCGGGTTTGGCGGTGGCACTTTCCCTCCAGCGGTGCAGGAGGCCGGGGCCGCAGCCGTGGCAGAGGGCATCCCCGTGGTGATGGCTACCCGGGCCACCGCCGGACGGGTGGTGATGACCCCTCAGAAGGAAAACCTGGGCTTCATAGTATGCGATAACCTGTTGCCCCAGAAGGCGCGCGTGCTCCTTATGATGGCCCTCACCGTCACCCGCGACCGTAAAGAGATTCAGCGTATGTTCTACGAGTTCTAGGAAACCTCTGAAAACCCGTCATTCCGGCCCAGTATCGGAATAAGTGGTCAGTTCGCCTCCCTCACACACTGCTCCAGCATATCCAGCGCCGCCCTGGCAAACACCCACATATTGGCCTCCCGGTCCGCATCGCCCGTCTCCAGGGTGATGACGCGCTCAACGGGTCCGGCCACCGCGATGCAAGCATGGCCTGCGGAGTCGCCGTACCGGTTCCCCGTAGGGCCGCTGGCGCCGGTCTCGCTCAGGCCCCAGGTCGTTCCCAGGGACTCACGCACAGTACGAGCCTTCATCATGGCATAGGGTTCGGTGCTCGCCCTCATATCTCCCATGGCATGGTCCGCCACTCCCAGAAGGCCCTGCCGGGCTATGCCTGTATACACGACCGCTCCGCCAAGATAGTAGGCCGAAGCGCCGGGGACGGATATCAGGGCTGATGAAATCAGCCCTCCACAAGAGGACTCGGCCACTGCAACCGTCTGTTGGTGTTGTTTCAGCAGAGCGGCAACCGACGCGGCCATTGAGTTTAATGAGTTCAAGTCCGCCATAACTTCCTCCTGCCATGAACATCATTACAATCTAGCAACCGGTATCTGAGGCAGTCAGGAACATTCAAGGAAGGCCCGGACCTATTAGGACAAGCCCCTCTATGTCAACGAAATCCCTGGTGTTGTTCGTTGCCAGAGCACAGTTATGCCTCAACGCCGTTGCAGCAATCCATGCGTCCGCATGTCCGATTTCATGCCCATGCGCCTGTCGTTGTGCTTTGACTTGGCCCCACAGTTGGCAGGTAGGGTAGTCATATTGAAGGATAACATAACTCTTCAGACTGTCCTCGAGCCGAACTATACGGGCTGCCCCCCAGCCATCTATGTATGCCCCATAGTACAACTCCGCAACGGACATGAAGGAAATCGCCAGTGTCCTATTGAAAATATAAGGCCTGAAAAAATCAGCCCTGGAATCACCCCTGAAAATGTAAGAGAAAACGTCCGTGTCTATAAGTATGTGCCTCCCGCTTAGCTGCTCCGGCGCTGTCATTCCGTTCTCGAGTTCCTAATCGCTTCAAGGAATGATTCAAAGTCGGCATCCTCGGGCCATCCGCCCAGTACCTGTTCCAAGTCCTTGACCGGATGGACGCCCTGCTCCAATGCCAGTTCCTCGATAGTAGGGGGATTCCAGAACCGGGACGACCGTGAAGGAGCATCCACCGATTCGGGCTGCATAACCCTCACCTCGCCTTCGGGCGTACTGGCAAGGAGGGAGGCGAAGTCATAGCCCCTGCGCCCCAGTTCTTCGCTGCCACCCTGGTGACGGTCCAGGATGGCGATGACCTTCACCACCCTACAGCCGGCGGCCTCCGCTGCTTCTATGGCGTGGAACAGGGATGCACCTGTGGTACACGTGTCATCCACTATGGCTACCCGGCTGCCCGGAACCAGAGGGCCTTCCACAAGCTGTCCGGTGCCGTGGGACTTGGCATCTTTGCGCACGATGAAGGCAGGGATAGGGCTGGCCTTCAGATGACTGATCAGGGCAACCGCCGCTACGATGGGGTCCGCCCCCAGGGTTGGCCCCCCGATGGCCTGAGCGCCGACCTCCTTCAGGATGGGGAGTATTGCCTTGCCGATGAGGTATGCCCCCTCGGGGTCCAGGCTGAGCAAGCGGCCGTCGAAGTAGTATTTGCTACTTTGCCCCGAGGATAGGGTAAAATCGCCGTATCTCAGCGCCCCCCTCTCCAGGGCGAGGCGAAGGAGTCGCTCTCCCTCCGTCACTGGCTCATCTCCCCATCTCCATACAGGCCGTATCGGCGTATATAATCCTCTACCTCATCGTGGACCAGGTAGCGCACCGATAGTCCCATGGACACGCGACGGCGTATCTCGGTGCCGCTTATGTCCACCATCGGTCCTTCCAGGAGCACCACCTTGCCGGACCCCGACGGGTCTATCCCGCTCAGGTCATGGTCCGGGCTTCCCGGCCTTGGCACCGTCACAACGGTACAGAGCCTCAGAATTTCCTCCGGCTCCTTCCAACGGTGGAACTTTTCGGACGAGTCGCTTCCCAGGATAAAATAGAGGTCATCTTCGCCATCCAGCTCTTGGCGCATCTCTCTAAGCGTGTCTACCGTGTAGGTAGGACCTGGCCGGTCAATCTCCATAGAAGACGCTCGAAAGAAGGGGTTGGACGCTATGGCCATACGCACCATGTTCATACGATGATGGGCTGGCGACAGAGTACTCCCGGACTTCATCCAGGGTTGGCCCGTGGGTATAAATACAACCTCCTCCAGCTCCATGCTCACCCGTGCGTCCTCGGCGACGAGCAGATGTCCGACGTGGATGGGATCGAAGGTCCCTCCGATTATGCCTACCCTCACCACTAGAACCACTCCATCTCCACGCCACCAACTCTCACAGTATCGCCGGGCTGCACCCCCATGTCTTCCAGGGCCTTGGCAGCGCCAACCCGCTGTAACTCCCTCCAGAGTTGCACCATCACCCGCCAGTCCTTCATGTTGGCAAGGGGAATAAGGCGCTCCACCCTGGGCGCATGTACCAGATATGCCCCGTTCTCGTAAGTCACCCTGAAAGCCTCTTCCCTTCTGGGCACAACGGCAGCCGGCCTCCCGGAACGCACTTTCAGGTCCTGCTTGGGCAGGTCGTCCAGCGTTTCCAGTACCTTCCCCAGCAGGACGTCCACGCCTTCTCCGGTGGCGGCGGACACAAAGTACACGGGAACGCCCTGGGCCTCCAGTTCTTCCCGCAGGGATGGAGATGCTTGGGCAACCTCCGGTATGTCAATCTTGTTTACCACTATAAACTGGGGCTTCTTGCCCATTGCAATGTCGAAGGAGATTAGCTCCCTGTTTATGAGGCGCCAATCCCTCAGAGGGTCCTCGGACATGCCGTCAAGGAGGTGGATGAGCAAGCGGGCCCGCTCGGCATGGCGAAGGAACTCGTGGCCCAGCCCGATGCCCTTATGTGCCCCCTCGATAAGGCCGGGGACCTCCATCATCACGAAGTCCTTGTTTCTCGACGACACCACCCCCAGCACTGGGTCGGTGGTGGTGAACGGGTAGGGGGCTATCTTGGGCTTGGCGGCGGAGCATACGGACAGCAGGGTGGACTTCCCGGCGTTGGGTTGCCCTATGACTCCCACGTCAGCCAGCAGCTTCAGCTCAAGAAGCAGGGTCGCACCCTCGCCCTCCTCGCCCTTCTCTGCAAGTATAGGCTCCTGGTGAGTAGGTGTGGCGAAACGGGCATTTCCGAACCCCCCGGAGCCGCCGCGCGCTACCATCATAGGCTCCCCATCGGATATGTCGGCCAGGGCCTCCCTGCCGTTTTCACCAGTCAGCCTCCAGACCACGGTCCCAATGGGTACGGGTATGCGGACGTCCTCACCGTTGGCCCCACGCTTCTTGTTGCTTCCACCGTGGGCCGCTCGCTTGGCCCTCCAGGTGCTGTGGTACTTCAGATGCAGAAGGGTGTTCAGCGAAGGATCGCCGACTATGTACACGTTGCCACCGTTTCCGCCATCACCACCGTTTGGGCCGCCTTTAGGGACAAATTTCTCCCTGCGGAAGCTTATGCAGCCATTTCCGCCGCCGCCTGCTTTTACAGTTATCTTTGCAGTATCTATCATAGTGTCAATATGTATGTAGGGTAACAGGAGTAATAACAGTGTTGATTATGTTGATAACTACACGTGAATGTTTCTTACGCTGGTGTGCATTGCAACACCATTCTATCACGTCTTGACGTGGAAAAGGTGGATGGTGGAGTGGACAAGTGGACTAGGTGGGAAAGTTGGGGAATTTGTAATAGTATACTAACTTTTGAGTCTCGGAGATTCAGTGTGGTTTTTCACACGTCGGGAAGTGTTATCCACGAAAAAGGGCATGTTATCCACGAATTTGCAGTTAGCCTTAGCTGAAGATGGCCTCTTTGATGTCCAGAACGTCCTGCCGCAGTTGGGGGTCCACGTTAATCTCGTAGTTAACTTTCCCCACGGCATTTATGACGGTGGCATGGTCTCTGTTGCCCAGCAGTCTGCCTATCTCCGTGTCCTTCATGCCAAGCTCTTCATGCAGAAGGTACATAGCCACGTGCCGCGCTCGCACGATCCCCTTCTTCCGGCTTCGTCCGATCAGGTCATCGTTGGTGACGCGGAACTTTCTGTTGACCTCTTCCATGATTCTGTCCGGGCTTGCGGAGCGCCGGGACAGGTCCGGCATAAAGTCGGCAATAGCCTGGGAGGCCAGTTCAAGGGTTATGTCTCTGCCCGATAGCCTTGCGAGGGCCGCTACTCGATTGAGGCACCCTTCCAACTCTCTGACGTTTTTCTGTACCTTCTTGGCTACGAACTCGGTGATACCGTCATCCAAGCCAAGGTGCATCTGTTCGGCCTTGGTTCGGAGTATGGCCATGCGTGTTTCAAGGTCGGGGGGCTGCACGTCGGCGATAAGGCCCCACTCGAAACGAGAGCGCAACCTGTCCTCCAGCAAGGCCAGGGCCTTTGGGGGCCGGTCCGAAGTCAGGACTATCTGCCTGTTCGAGTTATGCAGGTCGTTGAAGGTGTGAAAGAAACCCTCCTGGGTCTGTTCCTTTCCACTGATAAACTGGATGTCATCCATAAGGAGGACCTCTACGCTTCTGTATTTGGCGCGAAAGTCTTCGGTGGTTCTACCCCTTATGGCGGTAATGAACTCGTTGGTAAACTGCTCACATGTGACGTATATGAAGCTCAACCCCTCGGAGACACAGATGTGGCCGATGGCGTGGAGGAGATGGGTCTTGCCCAATCCGACGCCCGAGTAAATGAACAGGGGGTTGTAGCTCCGTCCCGGGGCTTCGGCAACAGCCCGGGCTGCGTTGTATGGTAGCCTGTTGGAGGGGCCGACCACAAAGCTGTTGAAATTGTACTTTCCGTTGAGCTTATATTGGGGAGCTTGAATGGTGCGGTGAGCGGATCTCTGTTCATCGGCGACAGGCGACTCGCTGTTGTCGCTTGGCGCTGTGTTTCTAACCTGGAACTGGACCTGCAGGGGACGGCCGGCTATCTTTTGAGCTGTGCTCTGTATGCTCTGGTACATGCGCCTCTCCAGCCACTCTATGGCGAAGGGCGTGGCCACTTCCACGGCAAGGAGATTATCGGATATGGAGACTCCCTGGGTATCCTTTAGCCAGGTCTCGTAGGTAGACGGGTTTACTTGAAGCTGCAAGTCTCCAAGGACGGCCTTCCATGTGTCTATTGCACGAGCGTCTGCCATGGGGTGTTCCACCGGAAAAAGTTTTGATAGGCCATGAGAATAGCAGGTCTTAGGAGTATATGCAAT
This sequence comes from Dehalococcoidia bacterium, assembly GCA_034421095.1. Lineage (GTDB taxonomy): Bacteria > Chloroflexota > Dehalococcoidia > Lucifugimonadales > JAGWBF01 > JAGWBG01. The sequence goes on along the minus strand of DAOUKR010000015.1, from coordinate 16,799 downwards.
GGGCGATGAACTCAATTTTGCATCCACCAGTATATTTGTGTCGGTTCTAGTAATTATCTAAAATAAATATTAGAGTTTCTCTAGTACAATAGTGCATGTGGGCAGTCCTCGCTTCGGATGTCACTGGGAAAGACAAGGTGGGGACGCTTGGAATGACGAAAATAGGGGCGGTAATTACGAAGAAGGGGAGCGGAATGAATGACGGGGAAGATATGCGTGTAGTCTTCATGGGCACCCCTGCCTACGTCCTGCCCGTTCTGGAAGCCCTCCTTTCGCCGGACTTCCGGGTAGTGGGCGTCTATACTCAGCCGGACAGACCCAGCGGTCGAGGTCGTGTCTCCGAACCTCCGCCGGTCAAGAGCCTTGCTTTGGAGCACGGCATAAGGGTGTTCCAGCCGTCGTCTTTTAGGCGGTCCGAAGTACAGGCCGAATTGGCCTCCCTCAGACCTGACGTGATTGTTGTGGCAGCTTACGGCAGAATTCTGCCCCCTGAGGTGCTGAACATACCTCTCTACGGGTGTGTGAACGTGCATCCCTCTCTGCTGCCCCAATATCGGGGTCCTTCTCCGGTTGCTACGGCCATCCTGGAAGGGAAGGCTTATACCGGCACAACTATAATGTTGCTGGACGAGGGAATGGACACAGGCCCCATCTTGGCAGCCAGACAGGTCCCCGTAGATTCAGGGACCACCACTGAAATCCTCACTCCCGTCTTGTTAGGTGTGGGGGCGGACCTTCTCAGTGAAGTCCTTCCTCTCTGGCTGAAGGGCGAGGTTACGCCTCAGCCCCAGAACGACAGCCTTGCCACCGTCACCAGGAAGCTGGAGAAGGGTGACGGAGAGGTCGACTGGGGCCTTTCCGCCGAAGAGATAGAGCACAGGCTCCGGGCTTTCACTCCCTGGCCTGGCCTGTTCACCTACTGGAATGGGAAGCTGCTCAAGATACTGTCGGCCAGGCCCCTGGCCGGAGGAGTCCCCGGAGAGCCAGGGCTTGTGGTGCCCCTTGATTGTCGGGACGTTGCCGCGGGAGTGGTGACCGGCAGAGGTATCCTTGGCCTCAAGAGTCTTCAGATGGAGGGCAGGCGCGCCGTCAGCTCCGAGGAGTTTGTCAGGGGGTACGGGAACTTTCTCGGCTCGGCGCTGCCAAGCTGACCTGCGACCTACGTCTGCACCTGGTACAGTACCTGCAGAACGTGGCCCTCCTCCAGGGCGGTGTACTGGGGGTTGGGCCGAGAGGGTTGCTGGAGTTGGCGTCTCAGGAAGTATGCGCACATGTCGGCCAGCTGGGTGCAGTGGGAATCCTGAGAGCGGACGAAATGGATATTTTCGAGGACAGCGCCTGTGGGCAGGTCCGTTTCGCTCTTGAGAAGCTGCTGCATCAACTGGGGACCGGTGCCTTTGCCCGGGTCGGCGATAATGGCGGCCCGTTCCTTTATCTTCCAGAGTTCTCCACTGTGCATCTCTGCCGAGGACATGAGGGCCATGTTCACCTCGTCCATGTAGATGTCCAGGGAGAAAACAAGGCGGGAGAAAGCAGGTTCCCAGGGGCCCTGGTGCCGATTGTCCCCTTGTCCGGCGGATGCGTACTCCTGCTTGTCCACGTAGGCGGCAATAAGGGGTGTTTGCCTCTGTACCAGGATGTCCAAGAGGGCGTCAACGAACTGGAGGCGTCTGGCCCTCGTCCAGGAGGAGAAGAAGCCCTTTCCCTGGACTATATCGGCGGCCTGCAGCTCTGCCGGCGCGCCGGCCTCGCCCAGACTTCGACCAAGGTAAATGTCGCATATCTGGGAGAACACCACTTTTATCTCGTTCCACTGGTCTTCGTGGACCATCAGCCCCACGTACACGTGATGGGGCTGATTCGGGTCATTAAGGCTGGTGCCAGTATTCCCTGACTCACCCAGATAGACCAGGTACACTGTGGCACCCCCTCTCTTTGCGTTTCTTCACCCCAACATGCGACGGGTATCCGGAGACGGAAGGACTCTCCCCTTCGGAGGTCAGTCCTCCCCTTGCTGCTGTTCCTGCTGCTCCTCCTCAACGGGTGCATCCTCCGATGGCTCCACTTCTGCCGCAGCGACGGCAGTGTGGGCCTCGATGCGGGCCACCACGTTCTCGGGGTCGGTGAGCAGGGTGTTGTTATCAGGCAGGGGGACGTCCCCGGCCCTTATGATGCCGTCGGGTTGGGTCAGGGAGGAGAGGTCCACGCTGAGGTCTTGCGGCATGTCCAGGGGGAGGGCCTCAATTGTCAGGGAGCGGAGCTGTTGCACCACCGTGCCGTTGACTTCTCGCGCCCCCGGAGAATCCCCAACCAGGACCAGGGAGACCTCGGCCGACACCGGTTGGGTAGCCTCTGCCCTCAGAAAGTCCACGTGGAACAGGTTGCCCCTTACGGGGTCCCACTGCACCTCGCGCACGAAGGCCAGGTGCTCATCTCCGTCTACCGTTATGGATATTGCAGTGCTTCCGCCGGCCTGAGCAAGCGCTCTTATCAGTGTCCGGCTCTCACACTGGAGAGCGAGGGGGTCTATCCCCGGCCCATAGAGGTGGACAGGGATGATACCCGCCCGTCGGAGGCTTCTCACCTTCTTGCCAAAGGTGTTTCTGGGTTGTAGTTCAAGGGTCAATCTGTCCGATGCCATTGTTTCTCCTTGAGTAAATCCTGCCTGAGTGTTAATCGCCCATAATGATAACATTCATTGGGCCGAAAGGGAACAAGATATTTGGTGCTCCAGGGGCTTTTCAAAATCCCTTCTCCCCTGGCGAAGACCTTTGCGCAGCCCCTTCCACATTGGTACACTGTTACACCTGCCACACTACCTAATAAAGAAACGCGGGAAGCTAACATAAAGTCACCGAATCAGATATAAATGATAGGGCCGTGGGGGGCCTTCTGATGGTATACTATATGTAGACATAATAATCAAACCGGCGTAAGAAGCCGCAATGCTCAGAGGAAGTAGAGTAGATATGACATTAGAGTATACAGCTAAAGATATTCAGGTGCTGGAGGGGCTGGAAGCCGTACGGATGCGTCCTGGCATGTACATCGGGAGCACCGACCAGCGGGGTCTCCATCACCTGGTATATGAGGTAGTGGACAACAGCGTAGACGAAGCTATGGCGGGATACTGCACCCGTGTGCGGATCTCTATCGAGACCGACGGCTCGGTCAGGGTCTCGGACAATGGCCGGGGCATACCGGTAGACATACACCCCACCACCGGCAGGCCCGCGCTGGAGACGGTGATGACCACCCTGCACGCCGGCGGCAAGTTTGGAAGCGGAGCATACAAAGTCTCCGGCGGACTCCACGGCGTGGGCGCTTCCGTGGTAAACGGCCTCTCTTCTCGGATGCGTGTAGAGGTCCGACGGGACGGCTTCATCTACTCCCAGTGTCACGAGAAGGGCATACCGACCTCCGACGTCATGAAGGAGGTCGGGCTCGAAGAGGAGGCGGACCGGACCGGCACCACCATTCACTACACCCCCGACGAGACGATATTCAACAACCTGGACTACGACTTCGATAACCTGGTAGGCCACCTCAAGCAGGTAGCTTACCTCAACAAGGGCCTTGAGGTGAGCTTCATAAGCCACTGGCACGCAAGGGAGCGGGACGGCGATATAGAGCGTTCCTACTATTTCGAGGGCGGCCTGACAGGCCTGGTGAGGAGCGTGAACCGGCACAGGAAGGTGCTTCAGGAGAGGCCCTTCTATATGCTCAAGGCCGTGGACAGCACCATCGTCGAGGCGGCCATCCAGTACAACGATGGCTATAACGAGTCGGTCCTCGCCTTTGCCAACTGCATTCTCACCGAGGAAGGCGGCACCCACCTCACCGGGTTCCGTTCGGCTCTCACCCGGGTCATCAACGATTACGCCCGCAAGCACAACCTGGTACGGGATGACCAGTCCAATCTCCTGGGGGAGGACGTGCGAGAGGGCCTTACGGCGGTAATAAGCGTAAAGGTCACCGATCCCCAGTTTGAGGGCCAGACCAAGACCAAGCTGGGCAACACCGAGGTGAGAAGCATCGTCGAGACCTCGGTGGGAGATGCCTTGACCCAGTACCTGGAGGAGCACCCCAGCGACGCCAAGCGCATCGTGGATAACTGCGTCACCGCCCAGAAAGCGCGGGAGGCAGCCAGGAAGGCCCGGGAACTGGTCATACGGAAGAACGCCCTGGACGGGTCCTCCCTGCCGGGGAAGCTGGCCGACTGTTCAGAGCGCAACCCGGCACGCTCGGAGATATATATCGTGGAGGGCGAGTCCGCGGGAGGCTCCGCAAAGATGGGGCGAGACAGGAGCTTCCAGGCTATCCTGCCCCTGAAGGGGAAAATCCTCAACGTGGAGCGGGTGCTGCGGCAGCCCGACAAGATTCTGGGCCACGAGGAGATTCGGGCCGTCATAGCAGCCCTTGGAGCGGGAGAGGGTGATGAGTTCAACTCCACCAAGCTGCGATACCACAAGGTGATAATAATGACCGACGCCGACGTGGACGGCTCCCACATCCGCACCCTGCTCCTCACCTTCTTCTACCGGCGAATGGGTTCTCTTATAGAGGACGGACATCTCTTCATTGCCCAGCCGCCACTGTACCGGGTCCAGTCGGGCAAAGATATCAGGTATGCCTTCAGTGACACCGACAAGGACCAGTTTCTGACAAGCATGAACGGCAAACGCAACGTGCAGGTGCAACGCTACAAAGGTCTGGGAGAGATGAACCCCGACCAGCTCTGGGAGACTACCATGAACCCCGAGAGCCGCACAATGCTCCAGGTCACGATCGAGGATGCGGTGGACGCCGATGACGTGTTCACCACCCTCATGGGCGACGAGGTGGCCCCCCGGAAGGGCTTCATCCAGACCCACGCCCGCAACGTGAGAGAGTTGGACGTGTAGGAGCGCATTATGCCTGACTCCCAGCTACCCGACGACGCTCCGGCGACCGCCCTGTTCCCGCAGTTCGAGTCGGCAATCTACCACATGATAGCCACCGAGGTGGAGGGACTGACCGACAGGCAGCTTGACTTCGAGTCCGACGAATGGGAGTGGAGCAAGTGGAGCATCCGCCGCAACCTGAGCCACATGGCCTCGGGGGACTTCCGGTGGTTCTTGCTGCGGTGGGGCCAGCAGCTTTTCCCGGAGGGCCTGCCGGACCTGGACGGCGATGACCTGGAGAGCCTGGCCGCATCTCCCCACGACCGGCGACTGGATGAGGACAAATACTGGGACCTGGACTCCATTCTGGCGAAGCTACGTCAGGGACTGGAAGTGGCCCAGACGGTACTCTCAAGGGAGACGGTGGGTTCTCTGCGCAGCAAGGAGACCAGGGAGGCCGGGCCATCCCCGGGGCGGTGGTTTGCCGAAGCCCACCCCACGGGCGTCCGTTGGGAGTCCGACGATTCGTCCAGGTCCTACCTGACCCTGGAAGCCACCTTTCGCCACAGGTATTTCGAGCACATCACCCACCTGTACAACATCCAGAGGCTCAAGCGCGCCCAAGGCCTGCCCACCCGGGTAGAGGTACCCTTCGAGGGTTACTGGGCCCTCCCCGACTGGGACAGAAGCGAGCCGTAGGCCTGGCGTCACCCCGAGCGGAGCGAGGGGCCTAAAGTCCTTCTCTTAGCTTGTTCTGGGTGCAAGGCATTTCAGATTCTTCGTCGCTCCGCTCCTCAGAATGACGAGCGGTGTTGCGGATCGGGCTGCAGGGGCTGGGATGTGTTATCTATCATACTTAGTATCCCAGCCGCAGACGTTGAGGGGACTCAAAGGTTATGGGGACGGTGTCGCCATGGGAGTAGTTCTCCTTGAACCAGTCCCGCAATGCAGCCCTACCAATAACACGGGCCGTCCTGTTATTGTTCGCCGAGGAGCGATTGACGTAACCTTCAATCTGACTCTCATCTCCCAGCAACAGTACCACTGGGCCATCTTCCTTCCGCACAAGGTCATCGTAGCGTACGGGCACGTTGAAGAAGCCTTTCTCGTAGTAGGAACGCTCAAGTTTCAGAGGGAACATAGGTCCTTTCACATCCATCACCTCTGCAAAGGCATCAGTAGCCTCTCTTAAGTAGCAGCCAGTTCATGCACCTCAACCACAAGCTCACTGCCGAGGGCCCGCAGCGCCTTGTTAATACGGCTGGGAGTGGTGGTGTGACGGGGGTCGAGCATACGGCGCACAGATTTCTCGTCTGTGCCGAGTCGTTCAGCCAGGGATACCTGCGTCAGGCCACTGCCCCTGAAGGCCATTGCAAAGGCTGCCTTGGCAGCCATGTCAGCAGGCACGGCAACAAGGTGCTCACCCGGCAGAGGCTCACTTGGCACAGGGATAGGCTCGTTGTCGGCTATCAGGGCGGCTATGGCTTCCTCCAGTGCGTCTTGGGCCTCTTCCAAGGCTTCGGCTTCATTTGCACCGGAGGTATGACACCATTCGATGTCACGGAAGGAAACAACCACCTCATCCGTTCCCGAATGGCATAGCTCAGCGGCGTAAGCAAACCTCATAACCTTCTTATTCTGGGTCTGATTCATAGTAGGTCTCTCCTATCAAGTCCCAGGTCTCGAGTCATCCTCGACAACAAGCCTGGACCCAGTTCCTTGCGCCTATCCTTCACTATGGTCTTATGGTTGCCGTAGTAGAGAGTGATGTGGCTACCCTTGCCACGCTTGGCATCAACGCTTACCACAACACCGCGCTCTCTGCCTAGCTCCTCTATCCGTCTTATGAATTCGCTACCCTTCATGTGATATCTTTATGATAGGGCAAGTATATCCGAACCTCAACCCTATTTCGGATACGCTTGCCCTACTTTGGGGTTATCTCCACCTCCGTTCGCTGCGTTGTTCATCGGTCACAGCACTTAATAATCGCACAGATATGTGCTAATACAGATAGAAGGGAGTTCTAGAACATGCGATATGCTTACCCCTGCAATATCGTCCGCGATGAAGAGGAAGAACGGGCAACTGGCCGGGAAGCCTACAATGTGAACTTTCCTGACGTAAATGGAGCTAATGCTTGCGGCTGGTCTTGGGAAGAGGCCCTGGAGATGGCTGAGGTTTGTCTGGGCGTTTCCTTGAGCGGTTATGTCAAATTCCATGAAGACATCCCCATCCCCATCCCTGTCAAAGAAGGACAGGTCCTAATCGCAGTGCCGCCCGTCATCGCAGCCAAGCTGGCCCTTCATACCGCCATGCGCGAACAGGGCATTACAAAAGTCGAACTGGCCGACAGGTTAGGCATCTACGAGAGTGCAGCCCGTAGGATTGTTGATCCAATGCACCGGTCTCACATCAGCCAAGTTGAGAAAGCCCTCCGAGGGGTTGGGCGTTCATTGATTGTTGAAGATACGGCAACTGCCCCGTTGGTCGGTCAATCGTCGTAAACGTAGCAAGTCATTCTTACAGCGCCTACTTCCCCAGTCCCGTCTCCAGCTTGTTCAGTCTATCCGTCAGCCTCCGGTTCTCTTCCTGGAGTTTCTCCATGTCGTCCCGCAGCCTCTTCACGTCGTCGCTGCGGTCCTTCCCCTCGCGAATGGCGGCGATGGCCTCCCGGCAGCTGCGTATCACCCTGCCGTCCAACTCCCTTGAGATTCGCCGCGAGATGGCGGGAACGGCTTTATCGTCCTTAAGCTCCCGGAGTGCGTTGATGGCACTGTTTCTGGCCCTCAGCCAGGGGTCATCCACGTAGTCTGCGACGAATTCCACCACGTCGCTTTTCCCCTCGCCCAGCACTCCCAGGCACCCAAGGGCCGCCTCCCTGACCCGGTTTGGCTTGCCGTAAGCGGCCATGTCCTTGGCTATGGCGATGGCCCGCTCATCCTTCAGCGCCCCAAGTCCGCTCAACGCCTGAACTGTGAGCACGTCGTTGAAAGAGGGACGCCCGATGGCCTTGGATACCAGGTCAAAGGCCTCCGGCTGCTTGGTACGGGCGATGGACCGGGCGGCCTCGGCCTCTACAAAGTAGCTCTCGTCATGCTCCAGCAACGGGACGAGAGCTTTCACGACGGCCCCATCCTTGAACTCTCCCAGGGCAGTCACCACGGCGCGGCGGGCCTTGGGGTTGGACACTCCCGTGCACTCAATCAGGGCGTTCATGGCAGCATCGGACTTGACCGTGCCCAGCGCCCTGGCTGCCTCGGCCTGGACGCCCCAGAAGGGGTCCTGCAGGACCGCATCTTTGATGGCATCTATGCAGTCGGGCGCGCCAAGCCCGGCCAGCCCCTGGGCTGCTTGAATGCGTCCGATAACGTCCTCATCGTTCGTGAGCTGGTATAGCAGCATCTCCTTTGGCCGGGTGAAGTCCAGGGTCTTGAGGCACCAGTAGCCCGGGTCGAACTGCACCATCTTGGGCTTGTCTTTCAGGGGGAAGTAAAGGGTCTGCTCCTTCTGGGACAGGTTCACCCGAATGGTCTGCCTGCCTTCGGAGGTGACGAAGGCCACCTGGACGGGCATACGGAATATGGAGGTGAGGTCGTCGGCGGTCTGGGTCTGGGCAACGGTAAGCTGGGCCGTTGAGGTATCCTCCTCCCAGCTATAGCTCACCTTGAAGCTGGGGTGGCCGCCCCGGAATACCCACTGGTGGAAGAACCAGTCAACGTTCTTGCCGGTGGACTCCTCGACTGCCCGCTGCAGGTCCTCGGTGGTGACGTTGCCGCCCCGGTTTTTGACGCAGTAGTGGTGCATCGCCTTCCAGAAGAGATCATCTCCCAGGACGAAGCGGAGCATGTGGAGGACCATTGCCCCCTTCTCGTAGAGGTGGCGGTCGAAGAGGTCCACGGGATGGTTGTACACGTTATGGACTATGGGACGACGATAGTGGCCTGAGTCCTCCCGCATGTAGGTGTTGGCGTCCTGGTAGACGGCGTAACGGAACTCGTCGGTCCCCAGGTCGTGCTCCTTGAAGAGGAGGTCGAAATAGGTGGCGAAACCCTCATTCAGCCAGCCGTGGGACCAGTCCCTGCAGGTGAGGAGGTCTCCCCACCACTGGTGGGCCAACTCGTGGGCGACGATGCTGTCGGCGGAGTAGTCCGCGTGCGCTCTCTCGTCGTGGAGAATGGCATTGGTCATGGTGGTCGCGGAGGTATTCTCCATGCCGCCGAATATGAAGTCCTCCACGGACACCTGGGAATACTTGGCCCAGGGATAGGGGACGCCGATTTTCTCGGTGAAAAACTGCATCATCTTGGGTGTCTTGTCGAAGGCACGTCGGGTATCTCCCTCCCGGCCCGGGGGCGAGTAATAGATTATGGGGACTCCACCCCATTCCTCGTGAATTTCGGTGTACTCCCCGGCAACCAGGGACATGAGGTAGACGGGGTGGGGCACGTCCTGAGACCAGTGGTAGGTCTTGGTAGGGCCATCCTCTTTGACCGAGACCAGCTTCCCATTGGAGATGGTGTTCCAGCCGCTGGGCACGGTCACTATAATCTCGCTGGTAAAACGCTCGTTGGGGAAGTCATGACAGGGGAACCAGAAGCGGGAGTCCTCGTCCTCGCCCTGGGTCCATACCTGTGTCAGCCTGTCGGGGTAGGCGGCGTCGGGTGCGTTGAAGTACAGGCCGCGACGGGGTGTGCACCGGTACGCAATCTGAAGGGTCAGGCCCTCGCCTGCGTTGTGGGGCGTGCCCAGGTCTATCCTGAGCTTGTTGTCTTCGCAGGAGTAGCCGAGGTGCGGCCCGTCGGGGCAAAGCTTCACCGAGTCAATCTGAAGCTCTGCCGCATCAAGCTCGACGGTGGTCAGGTTATCGTTGATTGGGGTGAGGGTGTGGGTAGCCACGCCCCGGAGGCTCTTGCTCTCCACGTCCAGGACCAGCTCCAGCTTGACGTGCTTGATGTCGCAGACCCGGTCCCGGGGCCACCGAGGTTCATCGCCGGGTAAGTCAAAAGGCTTTCTGTCTTGTGCCAGGGAAAACCCGTAAGTCCTGCCGCAGGAAAGCTCCTCAAGGTCGTTCAGGCTATCTCTAGTATCCAAGTCGGGACTCCTATCGTCTGAAGATGTAGAGGTGCGGTGTGAGCGCGCCTCGTTATCAGGGAATTGTATCAGACATGGGAGTCCGGGGGTAGCGTATTGTTGCTGTCTACTCCGACGGGGAAGATGAGGTTGTCCCCGGGACAACCCCTAGGCGGGACTCAGCACCACCCTGAGAAACTCCAACTCAAGTCTCAGGATTGGGGCCATCCGGGGGGATTCCAGGGAGCTCAGTAGCTGAAGATGGCCTCCCAGCTTGGTCATAAGCTCCATCTTGGCCTCTTCCTGTGTCCTGGAGAAGCCGTGCAGCTTGTTGATGACCCTCTCCATCACCCAGTAAGCATCGAAGGTGTCTATCACTATAACCGGTATGTACCTGGTCAGGACCCATTTGAAACCGGGCGGCCGGTCTGCCGGACGGAGCACGTCCACCATCACCCTGGAGACCTCGCTGTGGCCCACGTGCTCTATAGCCCTGCGCGGGCGGCTTGCGTCCAGCAGATTCAGGCCCAACCCCTCAGGGGAAGCGGCACTGATGAGGGGCTGTACGTCCTTCTCCGATGTCACGACTTTTCGTCCTGGATTTCCCACGCCTCCAATACCTGGCTGGGAATGGCTATAGGCCCCACGGAGTTCTCGTATTCCCTGACGTGCTTTCTGGTCAGAAGGGCGACGGCCTTGAGCATCTGGGGACTGAGCTTGATTTTTGCTCTCAATATGGGTTCTCTGTCCTCTTGAAGCTCGCCAAAGTAGAGGACGCTGCTGTAGAGGCTGCTGTAGATGTGCAGGGAGTCGGCGAAGAAGTTGACCGCGGACTCCTTGGAACCTTCTTCGTAATATTCTTCGGGCTTGTATTCTCCTGGCGGTTGAAGGGGCGGATGTTCTGTAGCCATGTTACCTCCAGAGAAGCGGTTCCCACATTGTACACCATCCGAGAAAAGAATAGAAAGGCCCGGCCTGTACATCGCCTCTCAGCACCCACCATGGCCGTCCGCCATAGGCGGACACAGTACCGGACTGTTGGTCCCTAAAGTTCTATTTCCGTGGCCATCTTTTGACGCACGAGGTGGTAGTCGCCCACGGAGATGGCCTTCAGCTCATGGGTGGTTTTCTCAGTGCCCAGCAATCCCCACCGGGTCATCATTGCGTAGGTCAACTCCTCCCCCGCTCCATTATGCCGGCCCAGTATAGCCGACTTTATCTCCCGGACAGAGTAGGAGTATACGGGTAAACTACGGTCCTGTCCCCAGCGTTTCAGGGCGGTGCATACCACCTCAAGCCCTTCCTTCTGGTGGGACAACTGCACGAGGAACGGGTTTCCACAGGCCACGCCATGGGGCGGCCACATCTCAGATATTCGGTCAAGTTCCGTTTCTATAGCTTTGATACGCTCTTCAACCACCATCCTCCGGTTTCGACAGTGGGCTACAATTACTCCGGTATCCACAAGCTGCCAGTGGGGATGGGCCTGAACCCTCTCCGTAGAGGGCGGCAACGTGGACTCATCCCTCCATTGGGCAGCGCCATTTGGCCGATTGGGATAGGGGTCACCCGAGAAGACTGCCCATCCCGTCTCTCGGGTACTGGGGTTTATGGCTAGCAGGACGATCAACTGAATCTCCCCTCAGCACTCTATGTGCAGGCCCGGGCTGCTTACCGTATTGGGTGCCTCCCTGATATACAAGCTTATACGGCGGTCACAGTCTTTTTGGACTCGTTTCCCCGCCGTCGCTTTTTGGGTTCATCGCCTATCTTCGGGACTTTGCTTGTATTGCCCCAGGCGCCTTCTCGGTGACGCAGGGGATTCCAGGGCACGGATATGTAGTAATATCTGCCGCACTGCAAGCATTGCCAGTCCTCATAGCTCATACCCAGGTCGCCGCCACATCTGACACATCCCTTTAGACGCAACATCTCGCATATCCTCACATATTATCCGCTTCAATGGGGGCCACCTAACCGTTCAGGCCCGGAGCACCCTCCCTCTGAACTGACCTGCCAGGCTGTGCCCACTAACTAAATATTACAACAAGAATATTAATTATTTGTTTAGAAATAATGACGGTACAGTTACGCTTCCGCTATTCCGAGGTCAGCGGGGAATACAGGGTGTGTTGATACTAACGTTTGGAAATTCTGAACAACTTACGTCACTCCGGCGGAAGCCGGAGTCCAGGGGAGTGGGCCAAAGCGTACTGATCTGCGAACTTTCCGATTGATTGCCCTTGAGGGATAGCCGGAGCAGGTCGCCCAGCTTGCCCAGCTCGGGCGGAATCTGCCCGCTCAAACGGTTCTCGCTGAGGTCCAGATTTCTCAGCTTGATGACTCTTCCCAATTGTGGCGGTGGCGGATGGCGGAAAGGTGATTGACAAACCGCTTTCAGGGTGATAGGCTCCTCGGTCTGGTGCAGAACAGGTCGCAATTTCCGGGACCACAATTGCCCATAAAAATCCAATAGGAGGATCGTTTTGCCAAATCTATTGATACAAGGTATCAAGTATATTGCTCCCGGGGCGTTTGCCTTATTACTGGCCCTGGTGGTGGCCTGCGGGTCGCCAGGCCCCACCGAGGTTCCGCAGCAACCCTCGCCGACATCCGAAGCATCAAACCAACCGACGGCAGCGTCTGATGATGAGGAACGTCCCACCCTGAACGCCGGCGTCATCTGGCTTGACAGCCCCCTCGACCCGGTGGAGGGCGGTTACGTGGGCACGCAATCGGGAATGTCGGAGACCTTGTTCCGACTGTCAGGAACCACCCTCAGTCCCGAACCGTGGCTGGCAACGGAAGCCACCCAAGTGGACCCCTTGACCTGGAGGGTTGGAATCCGGGAGCGAGTCAAGTTCCACAATGGGAACGTGATGGATGCGCAAGCGGTCAAGGCTTCCCTGGAGAGGGCTATCCGACTGTCGCCAGCGGCGGCCGATACATTGTCCGTTGACACCATAACGGTCGAAGACGGGCTAACCATCACCATCACAACGACGGCCCCACAACCCACCCTGCCGGGCCTCTTGATCTTGCCCGCCCTCGCCATCACCGACGCGGCGGCGGCGGATGCAGCCGGCGAGGGCAATTTCATTGCTGCTCGCGCCCTGACGGGGCCGTACATTCCCACCGCGTACGTGCAGAAGGAATACCTTTACAGTGTGGCCAACGACGACTACTGGGGTGGAACGCCCCCACTGGCCGGCATCGATCACGTTGCCATCCCAGACACCAACAGCCGGGAGTTGGCCCTGCAGGCCGGAGACGTCGACATTGTCGTCAACGTATCACCTGATGGCGCGCAAGCGATCAACGCCCACTCGGGCACACATACTCAGACCTCGGGCATCGGCACCTCCCTGGTCCTGTGGTGGGTCAATTTCGAGCGCGGCACGCTGGCCGATCCGCTGGTGCGCCGGGCGGTGGCCCATGCCATTGACCGGGAGGGCATCGCCGGTCTCATCGCTCCTCCCGGATCCGGGACCTTCGCAGAGCTGCTGCTCCCTGAAGTCCTGGCGTCCTGTCCCGGCGTGAGCGCGCTGGGCTACGACCCTGACGAAGCCCGCGATTTGCTGGCCCAGGCCGGTTACGCCGACAGCGACGGCGACGGAATCGTGGACAAGGACGGCCAGCCATTGGAGATCGTTATCGGCGGCTATCCCGAGCGATTCCAACTGCCCATCATGGCGGAGGCCGCCCAAGCGATGCTGGCCGACGTGGGCATCAGTGTCCAGGTGCTCATAACAGAATGGACGGTGGTCAATGAACCCGAATGGGACCTCTTCGGCTGGTACAACACTGTCGTGCAAGGGGGTGGAGACCCGGTGTTCAACATCAGCAAGTTCGCTGGGTTGAAGGGCGACGCTAGCGGCAGCGGGACCAATAACTATGGGCACTACGACGCTTCCCGCCTCGCGGACATAGTCGCTCCCTCCGTCTCGGTGGCCGACCTGGAGGGTCGAAAGGAAATAGCCTGCGAGGCCCTGGCGCTGGTCACTGAAGAAGCCGCATTCTTGCCGGTGGCACATGTGAATCTGGTGTACGGCCTCAGTGACCGTGTCACCGATTTTGAAGCCCACCCAACCTCCCACTATTTCTTCAATCACCGCGTCGGACTGAGCGAGTGAGCAAGGTGGTAGGATAACGGGTATGGATAAAGGCTCTTCGGCATGCGTGCATACCTAGTTCGAAGGCTGGCCACGCTACCGCTGCTCCTCTTGGGAATCTCTGCGTTCAGCTTCGCGCTGTTGAACCTGGCGCCGGGCGATCCCGCTGAGATTGTCCTGCGCCAGCGCAACCCCGCCCACATGCCCAACCCGGCCGCAGTGGCAGCAATGCGCGCCGAGCTGGGCCTGGACGCGCCTCTTCCGGCGCAATACGTTCGCTGGATGACCCAGGCGTTGACGGGTGACATGGGCCGTTCCTACGTGACGGAACAGCCCGTGGCCACCCAGCTGGCGCGCCGCACAGTCCCAACAGTCCTACTCACTGTGGCTGCTTTTGGCCTGGCACTGCTGGTCGCCGTGCCCATGGCCGTACTGTCCGCTCAGCGACGAGGTAGCGCCGTGGATGCCATCGCACGCCTGGCGGCGCTGGTGGGCGCGGCGGCTCCACCCTACGCGCTGGCTTTTGGACTGATCATCCTGTTCGCGGTGAAACTTTCCTGGCTGCCGGCCATCGGCTACGGTTCGGTTGCCCATGCCGTGCTGCCGGCCATCGCGCTGTCCCTTGCGCCGATGGCTCAGCTGACGCGACTGATTCGCGCCAGCATGCTGGAAACACTGGGGCAGGACTACATCCGCACGGCGCGGGCCAAGGGACTGCCCGAACGGACCGTCGTCATCGTGCACTCCCTGCGCAACGCGCTGCTACCTGCCATCGGAGCCACCGGAGTGAACCTTGGCTACCTGCTCAGCGGCGCCGTCATAATTGAGACCATCTTCACTTGGCCAGGTTTGGGTCAGCTGATGGTGGGCGCAGCGCTGACCCGCGACTACCCAGTGATACAGGGGTTCGTAACTTACATTGCCGTGGTGGTTCTCCTGACCAACTTGGCGGCTGACATTGCCCTGCGTATCGCCGACCCGCGTCTGCGATACGGGCGGGACGGGATGTAATGGCTAATGATAGGCATTCCTGAAGAAGTCAGGGAACGGTTCTCTCTCACCTTTATCCACGCCGGTTCACGGCGGCGCTGGCAGTGGACCAGGCTGCTGCGGGAGCCGGGAACCGCCTTGGGGCTGTTTCTGGTGGTGGTTCTGCTGCTGGCGGGACTGACGGCCCCCTGGCTTCCCTTGGATGACCCAACCCAGATCAGCCTGTCTGACAAAATGCTCCCGCCTTCTCTGGAAAACCCCCTGGGTACTGACCACCTGGGCCGGGATACCTTCAGCCGCATCGTCCACGGCGCCCGTATGACCCTGCTGGCCGCCGCCGCCACCCTGGCCCTCAGCATGACAATCGCGCTGGCGGTCGGCCTAGTGTCCGGATACCACGGCGGCTGGCCCGACACGGCGCTGATGGGAGTAGTGGACCTGCTGTTGGCCTTTCCTTCACTGATTCTGGCGCTGGCCGTGGCGGGAGCTTTGGGCCCCGGTCTTTTCAACGTGCTGCTGGCAGTCGGGGCCGTGTGGTGGGTGGGCCACGCCCGCATCATTCGCGGGATCACTTTGGGGGCGCGACAGATGGAGTATGTGACGGCAGCGAGGGCCACTGGGGCCGGCAACCTGCGTATCATCTTACGGCACATCGCGCCAAACATTCTCGGTCCGATCATCGTGATCGCCTCCCTGGATGTCGGTTGGATCATCCTGGGAATCGCCGGCCTTAACTTTTTGGGGCTAGGGGCGCAGCCTCCCACGCCGGAGTGGGGTGCCATGCTCAATGACGCCCGTCCCTACCTGCAGACCGCACCCCGCCTGTTGCTTTTGCCGGGGTTGGCCATCTTCGTCGCAGTGCTCGGGTTCAACCTGCTGGGTGACGGCCTTCGGGACCTGCTGGACCCACATATCCGGCGACCAAGAGGCTGACTGAAGGGGACGCAACTCCGTAAATGCCATTCCGTTCAGGCGAGACGTCCCGCCCCACTCCGCCAATTCACCCTACCAACTCTGAACTGTTACCGTCAATTCGACTAGTTGACAGCCGCAGAGCCAGCAGTGTACTATCGTCGGTTACGTAATTGATATCTTATATCAATACGGCTTGAAGGGGGATTCCATATGAACACGCAGCGCAAAGTACCTGTTACCATCCTCACCGGCTTCCGCTCCGCCAATTCACCCTGCCAACTCTGAACTGTTACTGTCAATTCGACTCGTTGACAGCCACAGAGCCAGCAGTGTACAATAATCTGTCGCATAATTGAGACCTTGTATCGAAAAGGCTTGAAGGAGGATTCCATATGAACACGCAACGCAGAGTACCTGTTACCATCCTCACCGGCTTCCTCGGCTCTGGCAAGACGACCCTACTCAACCGTATCTTGACTGAGGAGCACGGCAAGCGCATTGCAGTGATTGAGAACGAGTACGGGGAGGTCGGCATCGATCAGGGGCTCGTCATCAACTCTGACGAAGAGGTCTTCGAGATGTCGAACGGCTGCATCTGCTGCACGGTGCGCGGAGACCTGATTCGGGTGCTCAACAATCTAAATAAGCGCCGCGACAAGTTCGACTACGTGTTGGTGGAAACCACAGGGCTCGCCGACCCCGGTCCTGTCGCGCAGACGTTCTTCATGGACGACGAGCTTCGCGCTGAATACGCCCTCGACGGGATCGTCACGCTCGTCGATGCAGCCCACATTGAGCAGCAGCTCGGCCGAAGCGACGAAAGCAC
>DAOUKR010000014.1:0-1569 GCA_034421095.1 Dehalococcoidia bacterium | reverse complement strand
CGAGAGAAGTCCGTTCAGGCTCGGCACCGAGCGGGTCGCCCAAGCCGTGGCCACCAGCGATGCCGTCTCAATTGTGGGAGGCGGCTCCACCGCTGAGGTGGTTGAGGCCTTGGGAATAAGTGACAAAATCACCCACGTTTCCACGGGTGGAGGGGCGGCCTTGGAGTATTTGGAAGGCAAGGAACTACCGGGGATCGCAGCCCTGCCCGAGGGATGAGAGCACCAGTTATAGAGGTATACACATATCATGAGCGCAATTGACAACGAAGCCCTGAGAGGTTCCTTTGCAACCACATCCTCAAAAATCCTGTTGTTGGTGGTAGACGGACTCGGTGGTCTCCCCCACCCTGACACCCGTCTGTCGGAACTGGAGACAGCCAACATCCCCAACTTAGACGCCTTGGCAAGAGAGAGCGCTTGTGGGCTCACATTGCCGGTCCAGCCGGGTGTCACGCCTGGCAGCGGACCTGGTCACATAGCCCTTTTCGGCTATGACCCCGTGAAATACATGATCGGCCGGGGAGCACTCGAAGCACTGGGCATCGACATAGATATGCAGGAAGGTGATGTCGCAGCTAGGGGCAACTTTTGCACGGTTGACGGTGACGGCAACCTGACGGACCGCCGGGCGGGTCGCATCCCCACGTCAGAGAGCGCACCCCTCTGCAATATGCTGCAAGACATAACACTGGACGGGGTGGAGGCAACAGTATACCCAGTGCAGGACTATAGGTTCGTCCTGCACTTGCGGGGACCCGGCCTGAGCGACCAAATCTGCGAAACCGATCCCCAGCAGACAGGGGTGCCTCCGTTGGAAGCACAGGCCCTCTCGCCGGACGGTGCGAAGACCGCCTCGGCGGTGCGTCAGTTCGTCGACACGGCGGCCAGAATGCTCTCGGAACGGGACCGGGCCAACATGATTATGCTTCGGGGCTTCTCACAGTTGCCTCACCTGCCCCCGATGGGTGATGCCTTTTGCCTGAACCCAGGCGCCATTGCGGCCTACCCCATGTATAGGGGCCTAGCATCCATAGCTGGTATGCGCGTAATGCCTACAGGCAGTACCTTCACCGACGAGGTCTATACCCTGCGGGAGCACTATCACGAGCACGACTTCTTCTTCCTGCACTACAAACCTGCCGATGCTGCAGGAGAGGACGGCAACTTCCGAGGGAAGGTTGAAGCACTGGAGGCACTGGACCGCCACATACCCGACCTTTTGGACTTGGGACCGGACGTGCTGGTAGTTGCGGGAGATCACTCCACTCCTGCCATAATGGCCGCCCATAGCTGGCATCCAGTGCCCTTCATGTTGCGCTCTAAGTGGACGAGAGGGGAAGGGGTGGATGCTTTTTCCGAGCGTGACTGTGCTACCGGTTCGCTCGGCACCTTCCCCGCCAGCGAGGTAATGATGCTGGCAACAGCCCATGCCGGAAAACTCCTGAAATTCGGGCCGTAAACATGCCCACACCCATCGTCGCCGGCAACTGGAAGATGAACACCTCCCTTGCGGAGGGTGTGCGCTTGGCCTCTCAAGTCGCCGCCAGTGTGGATCTCTCCGGAAGCATT
>DAOUKR010000013.1:0-1846 GCA_034421095.1 Dehalococcoidia bacterium | reverse complement strand
AATCCTGCTCCTAGACTGAGGGCAGCGACAGCTGTCGAGGAGGAGCGGGAAATGTCCAGAGAGCGAAGAAAGCACAGCCCGGCCTTCAAGGCCAAAGTTGCGCTGGAGGCAATAAAAGGCGAGCAGACGGTGGCCGAACTGGCCGCCCGGTTTGAGGTCCACCCCAACCAGATTCAGACTTGGAAGAAGGCTCTGGCCGATGGCGCGGCCGCCATCTTTGACCACGGCAACGGGACCAATAGGGACAAGGGCCAGAAGAGCAGGAACAACGACGCCCTGGTGGCCCGGCTGTATCAGCAGATCGGCCAGCTGAAGGTGGAGCGGGATTTCTTGGAGGAAAGGTCCGGTCCATGACTCCGGCACGGCGGCGTGAGTTGGTGGACCGGCGATATGGGCGCCTGTCCGTGGTGCGGCAGTGCCAGTTGCTGGGCGTCAGCCGCTCCAGCTTCTACTATCGGGCCAAGGGGACCTTACAGCAGGACCTGTCCCTGATGCGGGAGATCGACCGCCAGTACCTGGAGACGCCCTTCTACGGTTCCAGGCGGATGAAAGCCTGTCTGGAGCGGCAGGGCAAGCCGGCAAGCAGAAAGCGGGTGCAGCGGCTGATGCGGGTAATGGGGCTGCGGGCCATCTACCGGCGGCCTCGCACCAGCCGGCCGGCGCCGGAGCAATGGGTCTATCCCTACCTGCTGCGGGAGGTCAGCATCACCCAGCCCAACCAAGTGTGGGCGGCGGACATCACCTGCCTGCCCATGGCCCGGGGATTCATGTACCTGGTGGCGAACATGGACTGGCACAGCCGCTACGTGCTGGCCTGGCGGTTGTCCAACACGCTGGAGGCGGGCTTCTGTGCCGAGGCGCTGACTGAGGCGTTGGGCTGTGGCAGGCCGGAGGTGTTCAACACGGACCAGGGAAGCCAGGTCACCAGCCGGGAATTCACGCAGATACTGCAGGATCACTCGGTGAAGATCAGCATGGACGGCCGGGGCAGGTATCAGGACAACATCTTCGTGGAGCGGTTGTGGCGGACGGTGAAGTACGAGGAGGTGTACCTGAAAGCCTACGCCAACGCCACTGAGGCGCGCCGGGAACTGGGAGAATACTTCCGGTTCTACAACAACCGAAGGCCGCACCAGGCATTGGACTACCGAACGCCGGCGGAGGTCTTCTATGGAGAGCCTGCAGTAGAGGAGTTGAAAGAGAGGAGGTGTTCGGACCGACCGGTCTTGGTATCATCCGAAGGAGTGCAGGAGTCCCACTCAATTGTGGCCTAATACTGTCCAACCAATGGGGTCCACCTCAATGGGAGAGACACCGCCCAAAGGTATAGCCTCCATAGACGTCTGGAAGACGGGAATGGTGATAGGAACGACTGGCACTGCGGCGGCGTTCCTTGCCACGCTATACGTCGCCCAGAGGAACTACCTCAGAGGCAGAGAACACATACCGCACCTCACGATGACTCTGTCCGTTGAAAGAGTGCCAGTCAGCATGGCGCACGACGCGATCGTCGCGTCAATGGTGGCCGAAAACACCGGCACTGGACTATGCGTGGTGCAGGACGTTATCTGGAGGGTGGTAGCAGTCTCACCTTACGATAACGACGATGTGAACCAGATGGTGAAGGACTTCACAGAGAGTACGCCCGCTGGCTACACCATCAAGGAGGATGAATTCCCTTGGCACGTGGTTGTCCGTAGACCAGTCAGAGTAAACCTGATCATCGAACCAGGCAGGGCCTTTTAATTGTTGCGTGTTAGGCCGATGAGAGTGAGGGTCTCCCAGGGTTTCCAGGAGTAGTGGCGAAGGGCCGCTGCTATGTTTTTCACTCCGCAAAGGCGCAGCA
>DAOUKR010000012.1:0-127481 GCA_034421095.1 Dehalococcoidia bacterium | reverse complement strand
TACATCGACGAGGCCGAGAGCGGACGCATCGCCGACCGGCCCCAGTTCAAGAAGATGATTGACGAGGCAGCCAAGACCCAGGCCCCGTTCAAGGAGATATTGGTCTGGAAGTTCAGCCGCTTCACCCGGAAGCGGGAGCACGCCGTCGCCTTCAAGTCCATGCTCAGGCGCAAGGGAATCCGCGTGGTGTCCATCACCGAGAACGCCGACGATTCCGCCACCGGCAGGCTGCTTGAGGGCATCATCGAGAGCGTGGATGAGTTCTACAGCGAAAACTTGGCGCAGGAGGTCGTCCGGGGCATGAGAGAGGCAGCGTCTCGCGGCTTCTGGGTCGCTAGCCGCGTCCCCTACGGCTTCAGCAAGGTCATGGTGCAGGACGGGGCCAAGAAGCGGCCCACCCTGGAACCGGACCCTGCGACCGCGCCCGTCGTGGAGCGCATCTTCGGCATGGCGGAGGCGGGCAAGGGAATCCTGGACATCACCCGGACCCTGAACGACGAGGGCATCGCCAATCCCACCGGCAGGCTCTGGACGAAGAACGGCGTCCACATCATCCTTCGAAACGAGGTGTACACGGGAACCCTGGTCTGGGGCGTCGACGCGAAGGACAAGGCCGACCCGGTGCGGGTGGAGAAGGCTTTCCCCGCCATCGTCTCCAAGAGCGAGTTCCGCCGGGTGAACCGGAAGCTGCGATCCCGCGCTCCCAGGAGGGCGCATCCTCGCAGGGTCGGCAGCACCTATCTCCTCAGCGGCCTGGTCCGGTGCAAAAGTTGCCGCAGGGCGCTCGGTGGCCAGGACGCCAAGAGCGGTAAGTTCGCCTACTACGTCTGCCAGTCCCTTCTCAAGCGGGGCAGTGGCACGTGCGAGACTCCCAGGCTCAACGCCCGGCGCTTCGAGGAGAAGGTGGTGGGAAAGATTCGGGAGAACGTGCTCACCGAGTCCAACATCCGGGCGCTGGTGAAACTGGTGGACGAGGAGATGGACGGAGTAGCCAAGGACCAGCGGCAGAAGCTGGAGACCATCGAGGCGGAGTTGGCGGACGTGAAGCGCAGGCTGGGGCGGCTCTACGACCTGGCGGAAACCACCGACCTGGACATCGACGACTTCAAGCCCCGCATCCGAGACCACAGGGAGCGTCAGGAGAAGCTGGAAGCGTCAGCGGAGGAGGCGCGTGCATTGCTGTCGCAGCGCAGGGAGGTCCTGGACGACGTGGAGACCATCACGGCCTACGCCCTGGACATGAGCAACTTCCTGCACGAGAGCGAGCTGACGGAGCGCAGGGCCTTCATCGAGAGCTTCGTGAAGGAGATCGTCGTGATGCCCGACAACGCCGTGGTGCGCTACACGATTCCGATGCCCGAGGACTCTCCTATAGGGGGAGCGGACGCCGAGGAGATGGCCCTGAACGGCCCGGTTCTGTCTACCGTCAAGTTTGGTGGGCCTGGATAGACTCGAACTATCGACCTCGGTCTTATCAGGACCGCGCTCTAACCACCTGAGCTACAGGCCCACACGTGTTCCAGGGATTGCGGCAAGACGGATTGGCGTGGGGAAGCTTGATCCCATCGCTCTACGTTCTCCGTCGATAGGTACCGGAGACGGGGCGAGAGGACCAATCAATTGTTTTACTACTATCACAAGTATATCCTTGACTCATAAAAGTGTCAATCGAGGGTATCGAGGCGATGCTTGACTTCAGGAGGTGCCTATGTCGAGGGGAGATTTCAAATTCCATACCTCTCTGCGTGTTCGCTGGGCGGAGTGTGATGCCCAGGGCATCGTATACTACGGGGCTTACATGGACTATTTGGAAGTAGGGCAGTCGGACTACTTCCGTAACTTGGGGTTCAGTATTTACAAGTTGGCAGAAGACGGATATTTTGACACGGCAGTAGTCAAGGTTACGCTAGAGTATAAAGCGCCGGCGAGAGTGGATGATATGTTGGACATATTCATGCGGGTCTCCCACATAGGCAACACCAGCATTACTATGGATATGGAAATATACTCTCAGGAAAAGGACCAATTGCTCACTACCGGTCGGGCCGTCTATGTTGGCTACGACGCATCCGCAGGGACTACCAAGCCTGTGCCAGCGGATATACGGGCACTGGTCCAGCGGTACGAAGATAGTGGAGCAGTAATGCCTCTGGAGCATTTTCCTGATCTCGCGGCGATAGCATCCGGGCAGCGTTAGGTGAGGCTCGGTTTGGGCTGACCTATCTTATCGAAGAGGCTACACTCAGACCTATGGTTGCGTCCTAAAGGGCTTTCATTATATAGTGTGCCCAGTCAGCGCACCCAAGGCGGGCTTCCATCACATGAGCTAGAAGAGGAGGTATACCATGCAAGTTGGCGTCATATTCCCACAGACTGAAATTGGAGCCGATCCGGTGGCAGTAAGGGATTTTGTACAAGCAGCAGAGGACCTTGGCTATGGACATCTGGTTATCTTTGATCATGTCTTGGGGGGTGACGCTCAACACCATGAGTGGTTAAACGAACGCCCCTACACGTCCAAGGACACTTTTCACGAGCCTTTTGTCGTTTTCGGTTATATGGCTGCCATCACCAAGCGGTTGGAGTTGGTGACGGCCGTGATTATTCTGGGACAGCGCCAGACTGCCCTGGTAGCGAAACAAGCCGCAGAGGTGGACATCCTTAGTGGTGGGAGACTGCGGTTGGGAATAGGTACCGGCTGGAACCCCGTGGAGTACGAGGCCCTTGGACAGGACTTCCATAATCGAGGTCGTAGAAGTATCGAGCAGATTAACCTGCTGAGGGCCTTGTGGACCGAAGACGTGGTCAATTTCAAAGGTCGTTGGCACCAGGTTACCTATGCTGGCATCAATCCACCACCCGTGCAGCGGCCTATACCCGTCTGGCTGGGCGGCAGTGCTGAAGCGGTTGTTCGTAGGGTCGGACGTATCGCGGACGGCTGGTTCCCGCAGTTCAGTCCTGACGACGAAGGCCGAGAAATTCTTGAACGCATGCACAACTATGCCCGCGAGGCGGGACGCGACCCCTCAACCATAGGGATTGAGGGTCGGTCCAGCGTGGCGGAAGGTTCACCAGAGGTCTGGGTTAAGAACGCAAGGGCCTGGGAAAGCCTGGGAGCAACCCACCTCTCCCTGAACACCATGAGGGCGGGGCTGAGTGGCCCCCAACAGCACATAGACGCGATTCGGCAGTTCAAGGAAGGAATGGACGGTTAGGGGCATTGGACTGTTTCTCACACCCAAGTAGAGGGAGTATATAGAGTAGTATGCCTGAAATTCATCATCTCATCACCGGTTTCCACGTGAATACTGACCAGGGGAACCTGGGTTTCTCTACGGTCGCGCTCATTCGCGGCCAGAACAATATCTTGGTGGACGTGGGCCACAAGGGCCGTGCCAACCATCTTCATGATGCTCTGGTCCAAGCACAGATCCGGGAAGAGGACATCAATATGGTAATCCTGACCCACTCCCACTGGGACCATTGCCAGAATACGGACATGTTTCCCAACGCCAAGATACTCATGCATCCCCGAGAGCTGGAATACGCAACGTCTCCCAAGAAAGGCGATCTTGCGACGGCCAGGTATTTCCTGGCTTCATTGCAGGATCGGGACGTGGAGGAGGTGTCGGAGGAAGCCGAGATAGAGCCGGGAATCCGGATTCTCGAGACACCGGGACACACCAGAGGACACATAAGCGTCCTGGTGGAGACTGCACAGGGACTCGTAGCCGTGTCGGGTGATGCCCTGCCTTGGGCCAACTCGGTGATTACCGGCATGCCCTCGGTGATTTTCTGGGACGAGGTTGAGGCGGGCGAGAGTATAAAGAAGCTGCTGAATACCTCCCGCTCCTTCTACCCCGGACATGACCGCCCCTTCAATCTGGGCGAGCGCAACGCGGTCCGGTACATAGGGGGCGCAGATAGCCTGAGGATGTTGCTGAGCCACGACGGAGTGGGAGACATCACAATCAAAGTAGCCCCCGACGCCCCTACTGTGCCCCGGATTATAGAGTAGGCAACGCCACGCCTGTTAGCCTACAAATATGTCCAGGGGCAGGAAGGCGGAGACTACAAAATTGGGCACGTCCACTATCTCGCTCAGCTTCAGGTCCACGGCAACGCTACAGATACAGTAAGCCTGCTCCCTGGACCAGCCTCGTTCCATAAGCAGGTTAATCATGTTCAGCAGGGCGTTTCTTGCTGCCAGAGTAGCGTTCTCCGACTCGTTTACCCCTCCGTCCGCTATACACATGCCCGTGGTTGCAAGGAAGCGTCGCGGAGCCGCCATCTCGGGGCTGATGAAGTAATCGTCTCGCTCGAACATGGGGAAACGTAGATTGCGCCGGGCCGCCTCACCCTTTCGGACCTGGAAGCTGACGTGCAGGGTACAGTCCATCTCAACGGCGGTGCCACAGCACTCGGAGTCCCCCTGGGCGTAGTGGGCATCGCCGGCGGAGAAGAGTGCCCCTTCAGAGAATACTGGCAGCAGCAGGCGCGTGCCTGCAGTGAGCTGTTTAATATCCATATTGCCGCCGTTCTCCCTGGGCGGCACAGTGCGCAGCCCCTCAGAAGCAACCGGCTCGGTAGCGGGCACGGCGCCGCTTGGCTCAGGCCCCAGCACGGCTCCACCGCGACGGCGTAGCTCATCCTCACGCAGGAGCATCTCCTGGCGAAGGCTTCTGGAAGGGGCAACCCCAATGGTTCCCATGAATGGCGCTCCGGGCACTCGCACACCGGGTAGCTGCTGAGACTCGGCATAGCTGCTATTGATGTTCCAGTGCACGACATACGGGTCAAGAAAAACGTCTCGAAGGAACCCGAAGCCGGGTATTATGCAGGTGAATCCCCATCCGGCGGACTCGATGCTCAGTATATTCACTTCTAAAAGGTCTCCGGCCTCAGCACCTTTCACATAGACAGGTCCGGTTAATGGATGCACTAGGTTGAGATTTACATTGCGCAGGTCGTCAGGCCTGGATCTGGGGGTGATTTCCCCGTCCAAGGCGTTGCGAGTTTGCATTACGACCTCTTCCCCGGGGTCCGCCTCCACCGCAGGTGGTATGTCCGAGTGCCATCGGTTGTGACCCTTGGTAGGTTCGTCGGCGCATCGCTTGGAGTAGTCCATCTCAATGGTTTTCAACTCGTCCTCCTGAACCTGAAAAGTTGGTCAAGCACCGGCATTATAGCCTACATCAAAGACGTAGCCTAGTCCCTGATAGATGGCGTCTATTCCATCAGCAATAGGTCAGGCAAAAAGCGAATCACCCTGAAGCCCTCGGCATAGTCCAGGTTGGCCCGTTCACCCATCCGTTGAGCGCCCGTTGGTATCCACTGCCTGGCCCTTTCGGGGTCGGTAATCTGACTGGCGTGCTTGAGGAGGGTCTGTAGCTTCAGCTCCAAGGTCTCACTGACATCTACAAAGGTGTCGGGCTCCTCACTACCCCAAAGGTAGATTTCCTTGACTGAGTGGGGTTCGAGGCGCTCTTCGGTAACGTGCTCCGGGAAATAGTGACGTCGCCATGCGTAGGTGAAAGCTGCATCCACAGTAACCTGGCCGCTAATCCGGTGGTCGCGATGGGTATGGCTCTTGCTCCTGAAAGGGTCCAGACACATCACCACGTCAGGTTTATGTCTGCGTATCTCCCGCACCACCTCGCCGCGAAACTCGAGATTGTCTTCGAGAGTACCATCAGGGTGGCGCAGGAACACCACTTCCTTGACACCCAAGACGTGGGCTGCCTCCGACTGTTCCTTTTCACGGATGGCCGCCAGGCGCTCCGGACTCATCTCATAGTCCGACGTACCCTTGTCTCCATTGGTACATAGTACGTACACCACCTCGGCACCACCGTTAATCCACTTGGCTACGGCGCCGCCGCACCCGCCTTCAGCGTCATCCGGGTGAGGGGTCACCAGCAAGACCCTCTTGGGCGTTTCCAGCATACTAACCTCTCTCTCGATGCCAGAGCTACAATCTCAACAACAGTCGGTTCCGGGCCAATACCTTATTCTAGCTTGCACTCAAGGGGTTCGCAATCTCCTGCGGGACGCCGGCCAGGGTTTCCGGCTTGACGCTGGCTGGCTCATGTTATCTAATGGGGAATATTGCTATCAGTTATCGTCGAGGGGGTAAGTTACTATGGCCTTGAAGCGATGCCTTCTAGAGATGGGAATGGGGGTAGACCTCCACGGACGGGACTATACTCAAGCCGCTCAGAGAGCGGTGACCAATGCGCTCTGGCATAACAGCCTCTACTTCGTCCGAAGCTTTGGAGCCGGGCCGGAGTCTATGCGAGTAGACGTGACCATCGCCGTACCTGAGCCGGATGCCGTGGACGGGGAGGCCGTGCTGAGTGTACTGCCTTATGGACAGAAGCGTATCAATGTCGTCAAGGGAGGGCTGGAGATTCCCAACGAGGACGGCTCTGACGCCACCATAATGGCAAATGCGGCCGTGCTGGTGAGCCTGGATGTCTAGGCCCTACCTCAACAGGCCATAGACGCGGCTAGGTCTGACCATGACCACGGCCCTCCGGTCCCTTTTCATTACCTGGTCGTACTCATCCCAGTCAGGATGCTCACCGCCTCCGCAGGCCGTATAGGCCCGGCGAAGCAGCAGGCGCAGTTCCTCATGCTCGGTGTTGTCCCACGAGTGTATCTCCCCATCTCCCTCTACCACAACGTATTCGGACCAGTCGGGGCGCAAAGTAAGCACCGTACATCGGGGGTCCCGCTTCAAATTAGCCAGCTTGGCGGTATTTCCGCTGACCACGAATACCGCAGACTCCTGGTAGAGTCCGCTGGCAAGGATGCTCATCTGAGCGGCGCCACTTCTCCTGAATGTGGTGACAACTCCTCTATGGTTTTCTTCAAGAAAGGGCCTAACGTCGTCTAGAGTCATTTTGCCTCCTTTGGAAAAGTCCCGCGTTCGCGTCCACTTCTCTGGCCTGACCAAGAAGCAACACCGGCACCAGATTAAGCCTTTCCATACGAGTCGGTCAATACATAGACCCACGTGCCTCCAGTGCAATACTTTCTGCTCTTGCAAACTGACCTGTTCCGTAGTATGGCTTAACATAACGTACGGTAGAAATACTTGTCTTGATAGCCTATAATGTGGGCCTGTGAACCTGGAGAGTCCATAAACTAGTTTAGAGGAGAGCAATGCCAGAGGATTTTGTCAAGGCAGCAGAAATAGGTGACCTATCGCCCGGTGAGACAAAGCTGGTTCGCATAGAAGAGGAGTATTTCACGCTGGTGAACTCGGATGGCACGTACTACGCTTTAGATGCAGAGTGCTCCCATGCCTTCGCTCTGATGTCCTATGGTCAGCTACAGGGCGACGAGCTAATGTGTCCGCTTCATGGGGCTATGTTCGACGTGAAGACGGGCGATGCTCTGTCTCCGCCGGCCACCAGACCCCTTACCGTGTATCCTGTAAAGATTGAGGGCAATGACATACTCATTGGGCCTCCTGACTAGGGTACGTTGAGCGCCGGACTGCTGCTACGTGAGGCGATGACAGAGTCATGGCAATTGTGGCGTCCATTCTGAACTGGCGACCTAAAACCCCCTTCTATTATGGATGGCTCATTCTGGCAATGGCTGCCCTGGGGACCCTGGCAGCTACAGGCGTGTCCCAAGTAGTGCTGGGTGGAATCCAGGGATTCATACTGGAGGACATGGAGTGGGACAGGAGTACCATTGCCCTGGCAGCCCTTGCGGGAACATGGTCGTCTGCACTCCTGAGTCCTGTTGTAGGACGATTGGCTGACCGGTACGGCCCCCGATGGCTGATGCCTTTTGGGCTTACCGTCGTGGGAATCTGCTTCCTCGCTTTATCGCTGAGCAGCTCAATCTGGCAGTTCTTTATCCCCTACATAGTGGCCCGGGGTATCAGCAATCCGGTCCTCATCGGAATCGTTCCACGAACGGCAGCAGTCAATTTCTTCCGGCGCAAACGGAATATCGCCCTGTCTTTGACGGGCATGTCCCGCCCGGTAACCGGAGCAATCAATATTCAGATTATCTCTGCCGTCGCGGTAGCCCACAGCTGGCGAACCGCCTATCGTTACCTCGGTGCCCTTAGCTTTTTTCTCGTCTTGCCGCTCATGGTACTCATGCGTCGCCGCCCGGAAGACATCGGTCTGCTGCCCGACGGGGCCAAACACCAGGAATCAAGGGAAGGAGCTTCTTCGATTGGCGGTCATGGCCCCAATCCGGGTGAGAGAGGACGCGGGGCGACTACGGGGAGCAGTGACCTGGAGTTCAATTGGACTGCCTCGGAGGCCTTCCGCACCAGGGCCTTGTGGTTTGTGGGGATATGCACCGCCTTGGGCACCATGGGGGGTTCCAGCATCGGCTTCAGCATGGTGCTATACCTTCAAGAGGAGGTGGGAATCTCCAAGGCCCAGGCAGCCGGTGTCTTGAGCGTCAGCACCTTCATGGCAATATCCAACCTGGCGTGGGGCTATCTCGCAGATAGGTTCACCCCTCGATGGTGCTTGATAGTGGCGCTGGTCTCTACCTCGGCGACAGTCCTTTACCTGTTAACCGTAAGCTCCCTGCCGACGGCTTTCGTCTTCGGCGTGGCATGGGGAATATTTACCGGGTCCATAGGTATACTTGAGCAGATGATTCTGGCACAATACTTTGGAAGAGCGTCCTATGGGACCATCACCGGAACATTATCGCCGTTACAGACCGGCGCTCTGGGGCTGGGGCCTGCTATGGGGGCGCTGGTCCGCAATGCGACCGGCACTTACAGGTGGTTGAACGTAATAGTTGCCGGCTCCTACTTGCTGGCTGCGCTGCTAATTTTCCTCGCCAAGCCTCCGGCATTGCCGCAACGCGCTTCCACGGAATCGCCGGATAGGGGCGGCGGAGTAGTAACCTGAGGGCTTGTCCTTTACTCCGTTGAGAACTCGGGCGATCTGAACACCGTGTTGGCTATGTTCATGGCGGCCCTTGCCGGGAGAACTCCCACGTAGAAAGCCAGGTGCATGAGTAGCTCCATCAGCTCGGACCGGCCTATACCATTGCGCAAGGCCCCTTCGATAATCCGGCGGATGAACTGGTCGTATTGCCCCTGAGCAACCTGGGCCGCCAGGACGCAGACGATACGGCTCTTCATGTCCAACCCGGGCCGTGTCCAGACGGCCCCCCAGAGGTACTCGTGCATCAACAAGTCCATCTCATGCTCTTCCTGGGTAGGCTCCACGGAATAGTAGCCGAAGACGTCGGGCATCAACTCTCCATGTTTCGCTACCCCTATCTCGTACAGGGCTTCGGGCTCAATCACCGTGTCGAAAACTTGTGGCGGAGTAAATTGGACTCCCCTTTCTTCAAAGATCTCTTTGGCTATGTTAAGGGCGTTGTATGCGACCGGTATCCCGCCGTAGAAAGCGGTCTGCATAAGTATCTCTACAATCTCCTCCGGGGTCAGACCAACGTTAAGGGCGTTCCGTGTATATGCCCTAACCTGGGGTTCAGTGTAGCGTACTGTAGCGGCGGTTAAAGTGGCTATGGCACGGTATCGGATGTCCAGACCGGGACGGCCCCATATAGAGCCGTACAGACATTCAGTGACTATGCGATACATGTCAGGTGCCAGTTGGTAGGCGCTAGGAACTGACCCTTCGAACGTTCTACCATCTCCTCCTCCGAGTCTGGAGCGCATCTCCTGTCCCGTTTGGAAACGGTCTTCTGAAGTAGTCATGGGTTCCTCCGTCTCTCTTCTATTCCATGTGTGTCTAAAGCCGTGACCCTGCGCTGGCACTTAATACCTTAGGGACTCATATCGGGGATGCTTATTCTAACTTCGTACAAGCGCCTTTGCAAGCTGCAAGGATACAGACGAGCCCTTGAGGCGTTGTGACAACCCTGGAGATGCCATGTGGAGTGGAAAGGAGCCAGGGTCTGGCTACAATAGCTATATTATAGTATTATAGCGCCCTAGAGGTGAGAATATGAGCCAGAAGAACGTTGGCGTAGTAATAATGGGTGCTGACAGCAATGCAATATTGACTGGCATAGAGAGGGCCGAGGAGTTGGGTATCCCCGCGGCATGGGTCCCGGAAGGAATTGGCCTGGACCCCCTGACGCTCTTTGCAGGTGCTGCAGGACGGACCCGACGTATTCTGCTGGGCAGCGCCATCATAACGACTTTTGCGCGTCACCCCGTGTCGCTGGTGAGACAAGTCCAGGTGATTGACCACCTGGCCCCCGGCCGGCTCCGGCTGGGCGTTGGACCAGGACACCGGGATAGCCAGGAGAGCACCTACGGCGCGGACTTCCACTCTCCCTTGGGTCACCTTGGTGAGTACCTGCATGTCCTCAAATCGCTCCTGCACGACGGGTCGGTGGACTTCGATGGTCGCTATTACAGGGCTCAGGCGCGCATCAGCCAGCCGGTGAACGTGCCGGTGATGGCATCGGCCCTGCAACGCAAGTCCTTTGAGCTGTGCGGTGCTGAGGCGGACGGGGCCATTAGCTGGATGTGCCCGGGAGCTTATCTCCGCGACGTGGCTCTGCCGGCCATGAAAGCCGGGGCGGAGCGCGCCAATAGGCCGGCGCCGCCCCTGGTTGCCCACGCACCTGTGTGCGTCCACGATAATCCCGACGAGGTGAAGGCCGCCATGCAGCACCAGTCCGGCTATCTTCAATTGCCCTTTTATCAACGTATGTTCGCCACTGCCGGCTTCCCCGAAGCCTTCGACGGCAGGTGGAGCAGCGGGATGATAGATGCGACCGTTCTGTCGGGAAATGAGTCTCAGGTTGCCGAGAAGCTGGAAGGTCTGTTGGCAACCGGCATCACCGAGGTAATGGCTTTGCCCATACCGGCGGGGAGCAACAGGGAAGCTTCGATAGAGCGAACATTGCGGCTGTTGGGGAGCGTTGCGGCCTGAGAGACGGGAGCGTATTGTGCAGAGGGTTATGAAAGATCGCTCCCCGTTTAGCATCTGCAGAAGGAATTTAAGATGCCGAGCAAATCTAAATTTCAAGATGTGATAGACAAGATGCCCGAATACATGGAAAAGCTTACGGGCTGCGAGGCCATTAGCATGAATACTGAAGCTGACCGCTTGGCACTACGTCGCAAAGTCCCTACGAGGGGCATTTACGTTCTGTACGAGCACGGCAAACCGATGTATGTGGGACGCTCAGACAAGCTTGCAGACCGATTGCTTGAGCATGGTCGCCCCAGTGGAGGCTCTGAGACTGCCACATTCGCTTTCAACATCGCTAAGGAATGGTTCCCAGGCTCTGGGTCTATGTCTAGGAAGGATTTGCAGAAGATTGACGAGTTTAATCGTCGTTTCGATACAGCTAAAGAGTGCGTCCGGAAAATGGATGTGCGCGTAGTTGAGGTGAAGGACGCTATTGAGCAGACGATCCTTGAGGTCTACGCACATCTGGAACTTGAGACGGACCCACGGTTCAACAGCTTCGAGAACCATTAATGAAACCGGGATTGAGGCTCTTTTGAACTTGGACCCACTGGGATACTGTTTAGCACAGCCTAGTTTTGCAATCTTAGAGGATGTTTGCAAAGCCTCTTCTCCCCTTGTGGGAGAAGGCTGGGATGAGGGGTATCACCCTCACCTCAATCCTCTCCCATCGAGGGAGAGGAGGGTTGGGACGACACTTTAGAAACACCCCCTACCCGCTCACGAGCACCGTTTACGAACCCAAGTCTCAGGTTTATAATATCAGTAAGTCCCCCCAACTCAAGGAGGACATGATGGCAACTCCGGCCACCAACCGAGCACATGAAGCTGCGCTTGGAAGGGACGAAATCCTGGCCAAGATACAGGATAGGGTCCTGTGGCTATCCAGCCAGATGATTCACTACGCAAACAACGTGCGCCCCAACTCCGATGGAGTGAAAGTGGGAGGGCATCAGGCCTCCTGCGCCTCAGTCGTTACTATCCTGACGTCCCTGTTTTTTGACTACATGCAAGCCGGAGACCGCATAGCGGTCAAGCCCCATGCCTCCCCCGTATTTCATGCAATCCAGTACCTACTGGGGAATCTCGACCAGAAATATCTCAAGACCTTGCGGGAGTTTCACGGGCTACAGTCCTATCCCAGCAGAACCAAAGACCCGGACCACGTTGACTTCTCCACGGGGTCTGTTGGATTGGGGGCAATAGCCCCTAACTTCGCAGCCCTTACCGAGCAATATATTCTGGGACGCGAATGGGGCCTGTCGAAACCAACCCACAAGTACATCGCTCTAATCGGCGATGCGGAGTTGGATGAAGGATCGGTATGGGAGACCATCGTCGAGCAGCACCTTCGCGACCTCCCCAATGTGCTTTGGATAGTTGACCTCAATCGCCAGAGTCTGGATAGGGTTATCCCGGGGGTGCGGGTACAACTGTGGCGCGAGATGTTTTCCGCAAACGGCTGGCATGTGATTGACGCCAAGTATGGCTCTAAACTCGAAGCGGCTTTCGCCGAGCCGAAAGGAGAGTTGCTGCGAGAATGTATAGATGATATGTCCAATGAAGCCTATCAACGGCTGTTGAGGCTTCCGGTAGGAGCCTTGCGTGGGTTGCTGCCCAACTTCAGCCGCTTCCCCGACGACTTGCGCAACCTCATCTCTCAGTGGGACGATAAGGAGCTTCAGGACATCTTTCAGAACCTGGGCGGCCATGACTTTGCCGTACTCCGAAACGCCTTCTCCGAGGCGGACAGAATGGGGCAACCCAGCGTGGTGTTTGCCTACACGTTGAAGGGATGGAGATTGCCGGTAGTGGGCGACCCACAAAACCACTCGGTGGTGCTCTCCCAGAGTGACATGGACCAGGTTAGGGACACTTTAGGCGTAGATGAAGACGAGATTTGGTCGGGGTTCGACCCCGAAAGGCCGGAGGGTCGTTTTTGTGTTGAGACCGGCCAGCGGCTACGCTCAATATTACGTTCAACGGCTTCCTCTGACACAATGAGTCTGCCACCCTGGTTGGGGCATACCTACCGGAACACGATTTCAACCCAGCAGGCATTCGGGCAGATACTTACCGACATAGCCTGGGGACTTCCTGCCGTTGCCGATAGAATCGTTACCGTAAGCCCGGATGTGGCAAGCTCCACCAACCTTGGCGGCTGGATTAACAAAGTGGGCGTGTGGAGTCACAAGGAGCGTGAGCATCTCCCAGACGACGGAATCGCCAGGATCCTAAGGTGGGATGAGACCCCGAAAGGACAGCACATTGAGCTAGGGATTTCCGAGAATAACCTCTTCATGCTTCTGGGACAGCTCGGCCTGGCCTACGAGATGTCGGGAGAGATAATCTTCCCCATAGGCACGCTTTACGACCCCTTCGTATGTCGGGCGCTTGAGGCGTGCCTCTATAACACCTACATGGGGTCCCACTTCATGGTCACCGGAACGCCTTCGGGCATCACGCTAAGTCGGGAGGGTGGAGCGCATCAGTCCGTTATCACACCGTCAGTAGGCATTGAGCTACCGGACATCACCTTTTACGAGCCTTGTTTTGCCCAGGAGCTTGAGTGGATTGTGCTTCATGGTTTAGAGCAGATTCGCCTTCGAAAAGGGTCCTTCTACCTGCGACTCACAACCAGGAGAATAGACCAGCGGCTCTTGCAAGTCCCGGAGGACGCCAGCCAAAGAGAGTATCTCAGACAGCAGGTGCTGAAAGGTGCATACCGGCTCGTTGACCGCAGCAGGGAACCGGAATATCAGCCCGAAGAAAATGTTGTTAATATATTCGCCAGCGGCGTCATGATTCCCGAGGCGGTCGAGGCGAGTCACCGGATACAGAAAGAGGGTGTCTTTGCCAACGTTGTAAATGTCACTTCTCCGGACATACTGTTTCGCCGCTTCCAGGAATCGGTCTCCAAGTCAATGGCCGGCCAGAGTGGGGCGTCCACCGGGCTTGAGGACGTGCTATCTCCTGCTGAACGTACAACTCCGGTGGTCACCCTGCTCGACGGCCATCCTCACACGCTGGCCTGGATAGGTAGCGCCCTGGGTACACGGGCTTTCCCTCTGGGGGTGTCCCAGTTCGGCCAGTCCGGTGCCAGAGATGATCTCTACATGGAACACCAGATTGACGTTAACAGCATAATGATGGCTTGTTTTGGAGCATTAGAAACCAGGATTACATAACGGAAGCCCTGGATTCCAGCTTTCGCTGGAATGACGAAAAAGGAAATTTGACGACACGCTCTAGGGGAGAGGGCCGCATCTTCATGGTAATGGCTTGCCGGGAGTAGTTATGGCACAGTTCAGTGAGACATCGGTATCGGACCATCAGTCCACTTACAGGCACGAAGGACTTGGGCTGACCCGGCAAGAAATTCTGGATTTTTACAGGAAGATGGTCCTGGTTCGTACCCTTGATGAACGTATTTGGGCACTGAATCGCCAGGGAAAGGTGCCCATAGCCGCTTCATGCCAGGGACACGAAGCTGCCCAGATGGGCAGCTTGCTGGCAGCTCAAAAGGATGGTCACTGCTTCCTCTTCCCATACTACCGAGACTTGTCTCTCAAGATGACGGCCGGGCTGACAACACTGGAGACCATGCTGTCCTTCATGGGCAAGGACGGAGACCCCTACAGTGGCGGGAGACAGTTCCCGCTTCAGGGGGCAGACCTGAAACACAACATCATACAAATCTCTAACGTGGTATCGGCGGGTATGACCCAGTCGGTGGGTTACGCCCTGGGATGCAAGATGCTGGGAGAGGGTACTGTGGTCTTGTCTTACTTTGGCGATGGCGGCTCCAGTGAGGGAGAGTGTCACGAGGCCATGAACTTCGCCGGGGTACACAACTTACCCATTGTCTTTATCTGTGAGAACAACAGGTATGCCATCTCGGTGCCCCTGGAAAAGCAAATGCGAATAGATAACGTGGCCGACAGAGCAGCCGGATACGGGTTTCCTGGGATTATAATAGATGGGATGGACTTTTTCTCCGTTTACGAGGCCACCCGGGAGGCTATAAGCCATGCGAGGGTCGAGGGGCCGGTGCTTCTGGAAATGAAGGTGGAACGGTTCATGCCCCATACGACCGACGACGACGACAGGCGTTATCGTCCCGGCGAAGAGGTTGAGGAGGCCCGCAAACGCGACCCTATTACACTGCTCCGTGCCTACATTCTGGAAGCGCAACTCCTCACGGAGGAGCAAGACGAAGAAGTACGGCGCTGGTCAAGGTCAGAGGTAGACCAGGCTACTGACGCCGCCGATGCAGCCCCTTACCCCGATTCGTCCACGACCTATGACCACGTTTACGCACCATAAGAGGGGGTCCTTTGGCCGTAAAATCGGTGATAGAGGCCGTCCGGGAGGCCATGTACGAAGAAATGGCACGGGACTCCGCGGTCTTCATTATGGGAGAAGACGTGGGGAAGCGCGGCGGTGTCTTTCTGGCTAGTCAAGGTTTCGTAGAGGAGTTTGGTGAAGACCGGGTGATAGATACACCCCTCGCTGAGGCATCCATCGTCGGCATTGCGGTCGGTGCGGCTTTCAGAGGGTTGCGGCCAATTGCGGAGGTAGAGTTCGCCGATTTTATCTGGCCCGCTGCCAACCAGCTCATCGGTGAAGCTGCCAGGGTATGCTACGGCACCAACGGAGAGTTGCCCGTACCAATGGTAGTGAGAATACCCTACGGCGGAGGAATCCACGGCGGCCTCTACCATTCCCAGAACGTTGAGTCCTACTTCTTTCATACCCCCGGGCTCAAGGTCGTGGCCCCGGCGACTCCCTACGATGCCAAGGGACTTCTCAAGGCTTCCATCAGGGACAACAACCCGGTGGTGTTCGTTGAACACAAGAAGACCTATCGCCTAGTGCGTGGAGAAGTACCCGATGATGAGTACGTCCTCCCCATAGGTGAGGCCGACGTCAAGCGAAACGGTACCGACGTGACGGTGGTGACCTATGGTCTGATGCTCCACTATTGCCTTGAGGCAGCAGACACCCTGTCTCAGGAAGGCGTGAGCGCAGAGGTGGTTGACTTGCGCACCCTCAAGCCTCTGGACAGGGACGCAATCCTCAGTTCGGTCAAGAAAACGGGCAAGGCGCTAATCGTGCATGAAGACAATATCACTGGAGGCGTGGGGGCCGAGGTGTCCGCTCTATTGGCCGAAGAGGCCTTCGAGTACCTGGACGGCCCTGTAACCAGGCTTTGCGGTCCCGACATTCCTACTATGCCCTTCGCACCTACGCTGGAGGATGTCTACATGCCGAATACAGACAAAATAGCTGCCGCCCTCAGAAAGCTGGCGGCTTATTAGTCCCCCTTTTTTCGGATGGGGAGACCTTTCCCTAATCATCGCTTCCAAGATAGCCGTCGTCCTTGGCAGACTCCGAGTAGAGTGGGAGCCTAGGGTCATTGAGGTTGTGGATACCCGCTTTCACGGGTATGACAAAGGGCGGTTATTTTCATGGTGATGACGGAAGGAATGATGACATGGCCATAACGATAGACCTTCCCCAGGTTGGCGAGTCCGTCATAGAGGGAATAATCGGTAAGTGGCTAAAGCAACCCGG
Organism: Dehalococcoidia bacterium; assembly: GCA_034421095.1. Taxonomy (GTDB): domain Bacteria; phylum Chloroflexota; class Dehalococcoidia; order Lucifugimonadales; family JAGWBF01; genus JAGWBG01. The sequence goes on along the minus strand of DAOUKR010000012.1, from coordinate 110,952 downwards.
AGACAAGTTGGAGAGGTATGACCCACTGGTGGAAGTCGTTACCGACAAGGTCACTATGGAGGTCCCATCTCCCGTCAACGGAGTGCTGAGCCGAATCCTCGCCGAAGAGGGCGAAACGGTCCCTATGGGCGCTCCTATCGCCGAGATAGAGACGGAGGAGGCCCATCCCACTTCAGTGTCTCAAACTGGACCGCCAACTCAGGCTCAGGCAGCCCGAGAGAAGGCCCCGGAATCGGTGGGCACCACCGGATACCTGTTGAAGGACGTGAAGCCTGTCGGTCCAACCGGAGGTGGAGTCGAGGAGCCTGGAATGGCCCAGGGAGTCAGCACAGTCCGGGAGTCGAGTGAGGAGCATACTCGTCACTCTCCCGCCGTGCGCCGTTTGGCCCGTGAGCACAATGTTGACCTCGCAATGGTGACCGGGACCGGTATGGGCGGACGCATAACCCGGGGTGATGTTCTATCCTACATTGAAGCTGGAATGGGCGGAACGGTCCTCGACTCTCCACCAGAGACGGCACCAACTCCAGAACAGCCGGAACAGAAAAAATCTGAAGACCAGACCATATCCCTTAGCCCCGTCAGACGCATCATAGCCCAACACATGATGAAGAGTGCTACCGAGATACCTCACGCCTGGGGCATGGTCGAGGTGGACGTCAATAGCCTGGTCAAATATCGAGATGCCATCAAGTCTGAGTTCCAGCAGCGGGAGGGTCTGGCCCTCACTTACCTGCCCTTCGTTATCAAGGCAGTGGTGGAATCCTTGAGACAGCATCCCATGTTGAACTCCGCATGGGGCGTCGACAAGATTATACTGAAGAAACGTATCCACGTTGGCATTGCCGTGGCCGCTCCAGAAGGCCTCGTGGTCCCTGTAATACACAATGCGGACTCATTGAGCATATCTGGCCTGGCACGTATTGTCCACGACCTGACCGCCAAGGCTCGGCAGGGCAAGCTGTCACTTGAGGAGGTCCAGGGGGGTACGTTTACAGTAAATAACACGGGTGCACTGGGTTCCATAGTGTCCCAGCCTATCATCAACCATCCCCAAGCAGCTATCCTGACTACAGAGGCTATACAAAAGCGGCCCGTGGTGGTGAATGATGCTATTGCCATACGCTCCATGATGAATATATGCCTCTCTTTCGACCACCGGATTGTTGACGGAGCCGATTCAGGCGCATTTCTTCAATCGGTGAAGGGCCAGCTTGAGGCTATGGGGCCTGACACGTCCATATATTGAGGTGATTCATATTGCCGCCCTCGATAACATGTCGAGTAGTCAAAGCGGGAGTTGTGGAATATCTGAGGTCTTGGGAAGTACAAAGGGCCCTTGCCCAGGAAGTAGCAGATGGGACACAACCCAACACCCTCATACTCCTTGAGCACCCTCCCGTGTACACCATCGGGCGCAGGGGTAGCCGGGACGACATCATGCTGGATGACGCGGAGCTTTCCAAGCTTGGCATTTCCCTCTACGAGATAGACCGCGGCGGCCTGGTCACTTTTCACGGCCCCGGCCAGCTGGTGGCGTACCCTGTGCTGGATATACGAGAGTGGGGTGGTCCCGTCAAGTACGTGCGCACCCTGGAGCGGGTAATCATTCGGACACTGGCAGATTTCGGTATAACGGCCGGTCTGATAGAGGGGTTGACGGGAGTTTGGGTTGAGGACAAGAAGATTGCCGCCATAGGTGTCAAAATAAGCAGGGGCGTCACCTATCACGGTCTGTCTGTGAACGTGAACACCGACCTCTCGGGCTACGACCACATCATTCCCTGCGGCATCACCGATAGAGACGTAACCTCCATGAAGGTGCAGCTAGGAGGGCCTGTGGACGTAGACTTGGTGGCATATAGCCTGGTGTACCATTTTGGCGGTGAGATGGGGCTGCGGATGACGGAAACTGAATCTCCAATAGAAGGTCTGGCCGTCGCGCAGCCTGCCGCGAGGAACGGTAGTGCCTGAACTCTCACAGGGGCAATGTGAAAATCGCCTCAAAAGCAAACGAGGTCCAAAGATATGTTCATTGAAGTAGAAGTATCGGAAAGCGCCAATTGCCCTATGTCACTTACGAGGGTCTTCGACGCTATTGAAGTCCCCATAAGGGTGTCCAGAGTAATGGCCTCGGACCCCTACGGTGAAGACCACATGTGCGACGTTACCGGTTGGTCGGCTTCCGGCGAATGCTCCGCCTACGCGGTCCTGGTGGAGGACTCGGGTGAAGGCGTGGCCATGCTCATTTACGGGGGAGACGAGGGAATCAGGCTCAAGCCCGTCGAATATCAGGATGCATGGGACCTGAATAGCCCCCACCAGTGGGGTGAAGCTTGCCTTCTTCTGGACAAGGACGCGAAATCGGAGCCTGCTTGAGAGCGTGCACAGGCGGACGTGACGGCTACGCAAGAGTTTTCAGCGACAATGGTATAAATGGTCTTACAGGTTCAACGCCTGTACACCAATTCTCCCCAGGTCTTCGTCCTCCTGGGCAGATAGGCCGCTAACACCAATGCCACCCATGACGACGCCGTCTCCGGGTCGGCTGATAACTACTCCACCCTGCACCGCCACGAGGTTAGCATCTCCCATCTCCGACACCACCCGGCCACCGCTCACTAGAGACTCGGCATAGGCCCCCGAGTCAACGGTTCTAACAGCTGCGGTGTAAGCCTTCCTTACGGCTAGTTGACGCGGAAGGGTCCGGCATCCATCCATGTGGGCGTAGGACAGGACGTTTCCCTGCTCGTCTACGATGGCTATCGCCACGGGCCGGTCCGGCTGCCTGGTGGCCTGTTCAAGCATAGCGTCCATGGACGCCTGGACCTGGTCTATTCCCAGCTGGGGTCTGTCGTACATGATTATCACCTCTGGAATTTCGTTAATCACATTGTAAGCCCGCTGTCCGAGACAGGCAAGAGACCTGGCTTTCCTAGCCAACGGCCAAGGCATACACTTCCTTGGCGGACTCAGGCAGAGGATATTCCTTCCAGGTAGCACCGTCATCCAGGGACCCGAAGACCTGCCCATCACGGGTAGCGCAGAATACGTGTGAAGGATTCCGCGAATTGATTGCCACAACCATCATGGTGCTCTGAGGCGTCAGATTGTGGTCTACCCGTTCCCACGACTCCCCCAAGTTGTGGCTGCGGAACAGTGCTCCAACCTCGCTGCGTGCCGCTCTGCCAAGGGAAACGTAGATGGTGTCGGGGTGCTGCGGGGATATTAGCAGGTCACGGGTGTAGGTGATTGGCGAGTAACTCGCGAGATCAATGGGTTCCCAAGTGGCGCCTCTGTCAGCACCGCGGAACATTCCTTCCCGGGTGCTGATGTACACTGTGCCGGGCTGGGATGCGCTCACTTGCACCCCGTGGAGGTCCAATCGGTCCTCCCCTCCGTCGGCCAGGCCCTTGTTGATGGCTTCCCAGGTCTCCCCACCATCCAGACTACGAATCACACCTCCCACTTCCAGAGCTGCGTACATTTCCAGGGAGTGGACTGGGTCTATTGCCATGGCTATGACACGGGTGGGAAATGACATGGACACTACATCCGGCCCCAACCTGATTGGTAGTGGCTCCCAGCTATCGCCCCCGTCCTGGGTGCGGAAGATTTGCGCAGGTGCCATGCCGGCGTACATCACGCTGGGCCGGTGGGCCTGGAACATTAGCGACCAGACCACGCTGCCCATCACTGGTAAATTCAACCGCCTCCAATGATTGCCACGGCTGCCGCTTCTATAAACCCCGTCTTGAGTGCCCGCAAACACTACGTCCGGCTGGAATGGGTGAATAGCGATTACACGGACTTCAGGCGCGGAGGGGAGGCCGTTGGTAAGCTCTTCCCACCGGTCTTCTCCGGGAATCTTTCGATATAGGCCCCCTGCCCCGGCGCCGGCGTACACATAGGGTTCTGTCGTCCTGGAAATGTCAGATGCCATGGGTCCTTCCTCCGTCCGAGTGATGTAGATGAGCCTGGACCGGGCCTAGTGAAGATGAAAGTGCTTGAAGGACTCGGCATACTTCATACCAACGTGCTGGCCCGTTCTCTGCCGCCATTCTTTCATCCAACGACCGTCGTCGTGATTATCCCCCACCTGCGACACGTGCTGCTTTAGCGCTTCAATGGCTACGTCAATAGTGTCTGAAACATCAATCCATTTGTCGGATTTTTCCGTGTGGTCCATCACCAGGACTTCCCTCACTTTATGGGGTTCCAGTCCATCCTCAAGTAGCTCAGGGAAGGTCATCCTGTCGCGGGCCGTGGGAAACACGGCTGACAACGCCGCCTCCCCGGCCGCTATATGGTCAGGGTGGCCTATGTAGCCGGTACCGTTAAGGCTCCTCACAGGGCTTTGGCATATCAGCACGTCGGGCTTATACCTTCGTATTTCCCTGGCGATAGCCTGTCGTAGATCCAGGGTCGGTTGGAGCATGGAGTCCTCATGCCCAAGAAATATCACCTCTTTCACTCCCAACACTTTGGCTGCCGCAAGCTGCTCCCGACGTCGTATGTCCACTAACCGCTCAGGGGTCATCTCCGGGTCACTGCTGCCTTTACTGCCATCAGTGCAGAGGACGTACACCACCTCCATCCCTTCACTGCACCATTTCGACACGGTCCCTGAACATCCATACTCGGCATCGTCGGCGTGGGCAACTACGACCATCCCACGCCGGTACGGTTCTTCTGGGGTCATGGAGTTACCACCTCCGAATGATATGTTTTACCCGTGTGATTGGATGATACAAGATGTTAATACCGAGGTCTCTGCGCAGCATCTCCAGGTGAGAGTAGAGGTCTCTCTGATGGCATAGCCCCGCACTAATGGGAGTGTCTCTCTTCTCCGCTGGACACCAGGAGGTCGGACCTTTCGCCCCACTTCTTGTAGAATCGTTTGAAATTCTTGAAGCTGAGCTGGTCCCGTTCTACCTCTCCAAGAGCGTTCCATTGGCGGTGCTCATGGCGTATCATGGGGAGTGTTCCATCGGCCACTATGCGGTTGTTCTGCTCCCTGACCTGGAAGCTGAAGTCCAGGTCCAGATTCCGGTAGAAGCGGAACGTCTCTCGCATGAGACCCACTGTTGAAAGCAGGTCACGCCTGAAAGCGATGCAATAGGCCTGCATCGCGTCCGCATCGCCCGACTGCACCTCCTCATGGAAGTGGAGGAGGTCTTCAGACCTCAAGCCCCAAGGCCCAACTATTCCGATTGACCTGTCCTGTAGCCAGCGTCCAATAGGTTCCAGCGTGTCCCCTTCTATCTCCACGGATGTATCCAGTATTACTATAGTCCGTCCCAAGCTCTGCTTCAGGCCGATGTTCTTGGCAGCGCCTTCCCCAAGCACGTGATCACAGTGAATGACCTTGACACGTGGGTCTCGCTGTTGAAGTTCCTCAAGCCAGTCCGACGTGCCATCAATTGAGCCATTGTCTACCACTATCAGTTCGACCTCGTGACCTTCGGACCACCTTAGGATGCTTTGGGCACAACGCTTCACGTCATCAATGTAGTTATTCGCGGTAACAACGAAGGAGAAATCTAGCTGCGGAGTACGTTCAAGATAAGACTCGACCTCCTTTGAAGAGGATACGGTGCGCCAGCGCTCCTCTTGCTTCTCCATGACCGTCTTGGGACGGATCTTCGTCTCGGACGTTCCGTCCCCTATCATGTAGCCGTGAGATGAAATGACGGAGCGAAGCTCATCGGCGCGTTGGTAGTCCGCTTGCTGACGGAGTCCGGTCCTCTCGGCAACCGTTGACTGTATCTCCCTGGGCAGGTCATACCGGGCGGGCACGTCGTCGAGACGCAGTCCGAGAATCCGGTCGAAATCCAGCAGAAGGTTAAGCTTGGCTTGGTCCGGCAACCCGGAGCGCACCGTAGCCCATGTGAGTCCAAGTGCTCCGGGCAAGTCAAGGTCATCATTAACGGTATGAGTGAATCGGGCCTTCCACTCCTCCGCTTCCTCGGGCTGCTCGACGAGTGGAGGGAGGTTGCGCCATTCCCACACCCGGTCTCTCAAGCTTGTCAGGGCACGTTCAGCAGACTTTAGGGCCGAGAAGGTGAAGTTCATGCGGTGCCTGTACCTCAGCGTGAGACAAAGATAGCGGAAGGATAAGGGATCGAATCCCCTCTGTTCCAGGTCGTCCAGGATGAATTCGTTTCCCGCAGACTTTGCCATCTTTACGCCGTCAGCCAGAAGATGTTGGCCGTGTACCCAGTAACGCACAAAAGGTTTGCCGAAGGCGGCCTCGCTCTGGGCTATCTCGTCTTCATGGTGAGGGAAGATGTTATCAACACCGCCCGTATGAATATCCAACTGTTCACCCATATACTTGGTGGACATGGCCGAGCACTCAATGTGCCAACCCGGGAATCCTTCACCCCAGGGGCTATCCCACTTCATTTCTCGGCCCGGCTCCGCGGTTTTCCATAGGGTGAAATCTCGGGGATCTCTCTTGAGGGGGTCCACCTCCGACCTCACCCCCTCCATCAGACCTGCCTGGACATTGCCGGAAAGCTTGCCGTAATCACTGAACTTGCTAACATCGAAATAGACGTTGTCTCCGGCCTGGTATGCGTAGCCGTTCTCAAAGAGTCGTTCTATTACGGCTATCATCTCCTGGACGTGGTCGGTAGCCCACGGAAAGTGGACGGCCGGAAGGATATTCAGCTTGCTCTCGTCTTGATGAAAAGTGTCGGCGTAGAACCGGGCAATCTCCTCGGGAGTCTTACCTTCCGCAAGGGCGGCGAGGATGACCTTATCCCCGCCGGTCTCCAGCATCTCTTGACGCATGTGGCCCACGTCGGTGATGTTCTTGGCGTGGATTACTTTGTACCCACCATGCTCAAGTATACGTCTAATCCAGTCGGCCATGAGATAGGTGCGGAGGTTCCCTATGTGGGCATAGCGGTACACGGTGGGACCACAAGTGTACATACGGACAACCCCGGGTTCCAGGGTCGTTATCTCTTCTACTCTCTTGCTTAGAGTATTGTAAATGCGAAGCAAACCGCCACCCCTGGTCAAGAGTTTATTGTGATGATTGTATCATGTATGTGACCTGATTGCACCTGTGTTCGTATCGTTGACAATATACCCGAGGCTCTCTACAATCCTAGACAAGAAGGCCCTGCATCTAAGCGTAGTCCTCACACTTGGCACGGTAACCGCAATGACTACTATAAGACAGCTATACGAGCTCCAGGAGTTGGACCTGAGCATAGTGGAGTGCAACGGTACAATTTCCTTGGTGGACAGCGAAATAGGCAACAGACATGAGTTGGACGCAATCCACAGGGAGCTTGATACCCAGAGCGATTTCCTCAATCAGCTGCGCGTCAAGCAGAGGTCTCAAGAGCTGGACGTAGAGTCTGCGAGAGAGAAGCTGGGGGAGATAGAGGGAAAGCTTTACGGCGGCACGGTAACGAACCTTCGGGAACTGAGCGGTTTCGAGAAAGAAGCGACATTCCTGCGGAGTCGGCTGGAGGAATTGGACGATAACCTTCTGGATGCCATGGAGAAACTGGAAGAGGCCCAGATGAGAGTCGCTTCCCTGGAGGACGAGACCAATCGTGCTGAGGAACATTGGCAGACAAACCAGAAGGACTTGGCGGAGCGGCGAAGGCAGGCTGAGGAGACGCTAGCAGGCTTGGAGACCACCCGCCAGGGGTTGGTTGCCCAAGTGGGATCTCAGGAGCTAAAGCTATACGAAAGCCTCCGACTGTCAAAGGGGGGCGTTGCCATCGCTAAAGTTGAACGGGGACTCTGCCGAGGCTGTCGCATGGCACTGCCTACCAATCAGATTCAAAGGGCCAGAGGGGGTCGCGAGACGGTCCTTTGCAGCAGCTGCGGGCGAATCCTCTACATCAGCTAGGTTACTTGACCCCCCACAGAGTATATGCTAAATTCTTGAAGGTCAGGTAGGCTGGGTGACCGCTGCCCCGATGACGGGGGAGAGGAAAGTCCGGGCTCCACCGGGCAGGGTGCTGGGTAACGCCCAGGCTTCTGGATGATGTTCTAACATCGTCTGGGGGACGGAAAGTGGCACAGAGACCACACCGCCTCAGCAAGACTCACCCTGGGCATAGCCATGGGGTCGAGGCAGCCGGGGTAAGGATGAAAACGGACGGTAAGAGCGTCCGGCCGACCATGGCGACATGGCGGCGGCCAAACCCCACCTGGAGCAAGGCCGAATAGGGGAACTATGGGTGCCCGGCCCGTTCCCGGGTTGGCCGCTTGAGTCCGTCGGCAACGGCGGACCTAGAGAGATGGTCACCGCTCCGGTCAAGCACCGGAGTACAGAACCCGGCTTACAGGTCTACCTGGCCTGAGTTCTCTGTGAGACTTTGACAAAGATGTCCGCAAAGGGATTGGGCTATGGGGATACGAGAAGAGGGTTGCGCCGCGGTGATAGACGGCCTGGAAGAAATCGGGCTGAATTACTTTATCCATATTCCCGATAGTTATGGCTCTCCGGTAATCCGGCATTTCCAGGAGCACCCTACGGTGCAGTGTTTTTCCGTGGCCAGGGAAGAGGAGGGTATAGGTATAGCGGCCGGCCTGGCTATGGGTGGAAAGAAGGGTGTGCTTTTCTACCAGGACGTAGGCCTTGGCAACTCTATGGTCGCTCTTACGACCTTTGCTCTAGCCTATCACATGCCGATGCTCATACTAGCCATACGAAGGGGCGGATTCGGAGAGTTCAACGCAGCAGTGCATACCTACTCCGAGCACGCCATCGAGATGGTGGAGTCAATGAACCTGAAATCCTTCGTCCTTGACTACCGTGTGCCCGTAGAAGAGTGGCCCCTGGCAATCGTGAGGTCCTACGAGTATACGCATCTGACCCACAGGCCCGTCATAGTCTTTCTCAATCTGAAGGAGTGACTGGACCCAATCACCGGTAAGCAGAGCACCCAGCTATAAGAGCCAATATGAACAGCGTAGTCCAGAGAATTGATGCCCTGAGCACCATCTCAAATGAGTTCCCCGGTGACCCCGTGGTCCTCACTTGTGGAGCCACTTCGCGGGAAATGGCCCACGTGGACAAGAGGCCGAACCACCTCTACGTGGTGGACTCCATGGGTCTTGTAAGCTCCATTGTCCTCGGCCTGAGCCTTTCATTGGAGAAAAGCCAAATCGGCAGGTGTATTGGGGTGGAAGGCGACGGCGGTATGCTTATGAACATGAATGCCCTCAGCACCATCGGTTATTTGCAGCCCAGGAAGCTGCTGCTTATAGTTTTTGACAATGAGTCTTACGCTTCTACAGGAGGTCAACCCACCTTCACCGATAGTCTTGACCTTGCCGCCGTGGCCGAATCCTGTGGACTCAAGACCTGGAAGGCCAAAGACAGTGACGGATTGCGCGGAGCCTTGGCTTCCGCCACCGAGGTGGACGGGCCAGGGTTCATACACGTGAAGATTTCCCCGGCCAATGCCAGTGTCCCCCTGCTTCTGGATGACCCCGCCACTCTTGGACACACCTTCTCCTTATGGCTGAGCACGCGTTTGGGTGGATGAACCGAGGAGATTGATAAAACACACCTCTAGACATTATTATTAGACCTGAACTTTGCAGGTGATGCCCCGAGCACCCACAGGGAGGTAATGCCGACCGGATGTATATAGACATGCACTGCCATTCCGTCTCCTCCGACGACTCAAGAGCTACGGTGGAGCAGTACCTGAAATGGATACAGGTGCTCAGAAAGCGTGGACACGTCGTAGACGCCATTGTGCTCACTGAGCACCGAAAATTTGATATAGACGCGGACTACTCGTCATTGGCCCGGCAGTATGGCGTGCTAGTGATGAAAGGCTCTGAGCTTGATACCCGGTTTGGGCATTTCCTGGTCTACGGCGTAAATGACAGGCTGCTGAAGGCTGTAGATTTCTCGGACGTGACCATGGACCCCCATGAGCTGACCAGAGAAGCAAGAGAGCATGGAGCAATCACCGTTCCTGCCCATCCCGGCAGACCTGGGATCGGGCTATGCGAGTTCATCGAGCAGGGATTCGAGTTCCCAGAGGTACGGATTGTGGAAACCCTCAACGGGGGCAGTCGCAAGGGCGAGAACGAAAGGGTACTACATCTTGCACAGAAGCAACACTTGCACGAGATAGGCGGGAGCGATGCTCACCTGGTCAGCAACATAGTATCATGTATGACCAGCTTCAAGGCAGAAATAGGGAATGAGCAAGAGCTGGTGGAGGCGCTTCTGTCGGGAGAATTCGCCCCTGTTCGCCTTGAAGATACTCTACCCGGTAATTCTCCAACAGGCAAATAAGGAGTCGAATAATGGTGCTGGAACTGGATTACGATCGGTCCCTTCTGGGCAAGGACCATCAGGCAGGACCAATTGAAGTGACCAAGGAGCTAATTCAAGATTTCTGCAAGGCCATTGGCGAGACAAATCCAATTTACACCGATGAGGAATGGGCCAGAAAAGCAGGCTATCCCACCATCATAGCGCCGCCTACGCTATGTACCATCTTTCTTCGGAGGGTGATAATCCCCGACATCAAGCTCAATTTTGGTAAAGCTCGTTTCCATGCCGGCCAAGTGGTAGAACCCATAGCGCCCATCATGGCCGGGGACTCCTTGATGGCTTCTTCCTACCTTAAAGAGGTGTACCCGAAGACCGGACGGACCGGGACAATGGTGTTTATCGTATGGGCGACTACGTTCACCAATCAGAGGGGCGAGACGGTAGCAGAGGTCCAGGAATCTTACGCTGCACGAGAATAGAGGACGATATGGCACATGGGCAGATCGAATACTATGAAGATGTCGAGCTAGGGGATGAAATTGGCCCTATGGAGGAGGATATTAGCGACGAGTCGGTAGTTGCCTTCTGCGAGGTCACAGGTGCGACCATGCCCAACCGTTTCACGGATGCTGAGATAGCGCAAAGGGTGCGCCTGTCAGGCCCTATTGTCCCGGGAATCATGAGCATGGCCATTATGGCGCGGCTCCTCACAGACTGGTCTTCTAAAGGCGTCCTCAAGCACTTTGACGTGGTCTTCCGTCAGCCCGTGCCCCATGCTTCCGTTTCTGTCAGCGCTTTGGTGACTGACAAACGGGAAGAAAGTGGAGAGTACCTGGTAGAGTGTGATGTGTATTTATCAAATGAAGAGAGTGGGCGTATGATTGGGGGGAGGGCCATAATTTCGCTGCCAAGTCGCGGGTAGTCCGCGAGTGTGGGCAAATCGGGTAACGGCGCTTCCAACGTGAGGCCTATGATGACCCCATCACACTATGGACCACAGCATTGCCGGCCAGTGAATGGAGGTAACTTGACCAGGAATATAGTGTCGGGGATGCTCCGGGACGGGTTGTATACACGGGTGGTGGGAAAACGAATCGCCTACTTCCGACACATATCTTCCACCATGGACGAAGCGGTCCGTCGAGCCCAAGAGGGTGTAGAGGAGGGCACGGTGGTCTTGGCCGGAGAGCAAACGGCTGGCCGTGGCAGATTCGGGCGGACGTGGGTGTCGGAACCCGGCAACCTATACCTGTCAATTGTTCTTCGACCCTCTTTGCAGGTCCTCCAGTACCTCAGCTTGCTATCCAGTGTGGCGGTCCTGCGTGCCATACGGAAGACCACGGGTCTGGAGCCGACCATCAAATGGCCCAACGATCTGAGATTAAACGACAAGAAGGTCTGTGGCATTCTGATGGAAAATGCACTTCAAGATAACGGTGTGCAATATGCTATTATAGGGATCGGCATAAATGTGTCTATCTCACCATCCGCATCACACGGACTGGTCAACGCAGCCACAAGCCTCAATGATGAGGCGGCCAGGGAGATAGACCTGGAAACCTTGCTGAAAAATCTGCTCCATGAGATGGATAATCTATACCTGCCCCTGCGATCACCTTCAAGCCCGGCCCTCAAGCAAGCCGGGGATGGTGCCACAGATTCCACCGTGCTCCAGCCCAGTCTTGATCGAGTAGTCAACGAGTGGCGGGGCCATCTGGAGACCTTGGGTACTCACGTAGAGGTCCGGTGGCATGATGACTTGTACGCAGGACTCGCTGAAGATGTTGACAAGATGGGGAATCTCATACTACGGCAATGTGACGGCACATGCGTGACCCTTCCGGCCGGAGAGGTAACGCTGTCTGTCAAGACCGGGGATGGGGAGTGACTCTTGCTTGATAAGCTCAACCTGGACGGGAAAGTGGTTATCGTTACAGGTGGCGGGACCGGGTTGGGAATGGCTATGGTACAGGCCCTCGCCCGGGCTGGTGCTGACGTAGCAGTTGCAGCCAGGAGACGGGGCCCCATAGAAGAGGCCGTCGCCGAAGTAGAGTCTCTGGGGCGCAAGGGCCTGGCCATCCCCACGGATGTCAGCGATTCCAGGCAGGTGGAACAGATGGTGGCGCTAACTCTCGACGAGCTTGGCAGGATAGACGTGTTGATAAATAATGCGGGAAGGACGGCAGAGAACAATCCTGCTCCGATATGGGAGGTGACCGACGAGGAGTGGCGAGCCGGCATAGATACAAACCTTAGCGGTGCCTTCTACTGTGCACGTGCGGTATCAAAATATATGGTGGACCGGGGTAGTGGCAAGATTATCAACGTAGCATCCGGGTTCGGCTTGCGCGGCGTCAGGGACCTCTACATATACACCTGCAGCAAAGGCGGTATGCTCCAACTGACACGCACCCTGGCCATGAGCCTGGGGCGATATGGGGTCACCGCCAACACCATTGTGCCCGGATTCATACCGACCAGGGGTACGGACTCATTCAGACGGAGCTTGCCGGGTTCAGGGGACGTAATTCCCATAGGCAGACTGGGCCAGCCTGAAGACATCGGCCCTATTGCGGTATTCCTGGCTTCCAATGCCTCCGACTACATGAACGGGGAAATGATTATCATGGACGGTGGAGGACTTGCCGGCGGATACGCACCTACCGGTCACGCCCCTGAGATACCGATAGTGTAAACTCTCAGCCCACAGTATGATATTTGGAGGCATCGTTGCCCATTCTTGAAGAGTACAGGCTAACAGGTAGGGTTGCTATTGTCGCCGGGGATGGCACTCTCGACTCCAATGTCTTCACTCCCTATCTGGCTGAGGCGCTTGCCGAGGCCGGCGCCCGTGTTTTCGTCGCTGCGAGAAGTGCCGACGTGATGGATGAATCCGTACGCAGAGCTAACGCATTTGGCGGAGAGGCCCATGGCATCCTGTGCGACCATACCAGTGAGCAGGACGTGGAGGCGGCTTTCACAGAAGCCTTGAACCGCCTCGGACGCGTGGACATACTTGTAAACAACTTGCGGACCGAGTTTGGGAAGCCCTTTGACCAGGTCACGGTTGACGAATACGAGACGGTAATGGATAGAAACGTCAGGTCGGCCTTCCTGATGTGCCGTGCGGCTGGAACTCGGATGATGGTGCAAGGTGGGGGAAGGATAGTTAACATAATATCTGGCCTGGCAGAGCGGGGATTATGGAACTCTGCCGCATATTGCGCAAGCCAGGGAGCCGTCCTCCAGTTGACGAAGGCTCTGGGTCTGGAGTGGGGCAGGCACAACATTCGGGTCAACGCCATCGGCACAGGCTGGTTCAGTTCGGAAGAGCTTTCCCCGGAAGAAGCCCAGAAGGAGCTTCTGGTGCGTTTCATCCCCCTGCGTCGGAAGGGACATCCAAGAGACATCGCCCCGGCCCTTGTGTATCTTGCCTCTGACTCCTGCGACTATACCACGGGGCAGGCCATCTACATAGATGGCGGCCTGATGGCTCATCCGTGAATCGGCTTGCCCTTTCCTCTACGTCCTTCCTTGGTGTAGAATACTAGCGTCCGAATATATGGAAAAGCTTCAACACCTCCACGGAATGAGCGACATCTCTCATGAGTCCTGGCAGCGCCTCAGGGCAAGCCAGGACTATCTAAGGAAATTCTTTTCCCTTCACGGCTACCAGATGGCTGAAACTCCCGTTCTTGAGCCGACGGAATTGTTCCTGCGAAAGTCTGGCGGCGAGCTGGCAACCCGCATGTACACCTTCATTGACCCCGGCGGCAACCAGGTGAGCCTGCGGCCGGAATACACAGCTTCCATCTTGAGACGTGTCCTCGAGGAAGACACTACCAATCGTATGCCCATACGCGTGCAATATGCTGGCCCCGTCTTTCGTTACGAAGCGGATAGCCACCTATCTCGTCAGTTCACCCAGGTTGGCGCCGAGCTAATGGGGTCGTATGACCCCAGAGCCGACGCTGAAGTGCTGTCCCTCAGCTGCATGGCGCTATCAGGAATGGGACTTGGTGGACACCATCTGGCTGTGGGAGACATCGGCGTGCTCCACAAACTCCTGGAATCTGTTGGCCTGTCTGAGAGAGCAATATTATTCATACTAAGCAACATTGCTGACCTGAAGGGTGGTCATGACGGGATGGACAGGGCGCTGGAAAGAGCGAAGCAGATCCGTCTTGTTTCGGTCGAACCCAGGCAAAGCTATCTTGGCGCATCTATCGAGGGTATGGAGGAAGAGCAGGCCAGAGGGTTGCTGCATGGGCTTCTTCAGTGGGCAAGTATGGGTTCATTGGGCCAGAGAGAACCCTCAGAAGTGGTTGAGCGCATGCTCCGCAAGTTCCGGGGGGGCGATGACCTTGTCAAACTGCAACGTGGCCTTGAGATAGCCCAGCAACTATCCGGCCTCCGTGGGGACCCAGATTTCTGCATCAAGGAGGCTGGTGAACTTATAACCTCACACGATTTAGACGCGGCGGTGCTGAATAGAATCACAGAAGTCATGGAACTCCTGGATGTCTCCGGGCTACACGATACCATTGCAGTCCTGGACTTTGGGCTGGTGAGGGACCTGGCGTATTATAACGGTATTATCTTCGAGTTAAGTCATCCTGCCATGGAAACAACTCTAGGCGGCGGCGGGAGGTACGACGGCTTGGCAAGAGCCCTGGGGAGCCACTCCAACATGCCAGCCCTCGGTTTCGCCTACGCCTTGGAGCCTCTATTGGATACCCTGGAAAGGGCGGGCAAGTCGGAACAGAAGGGTGACAATGCTTCCGACTACGTGCTAGTGTTGAGTAGCGACACCGGCACTTATGCGGAAGCCTGTCGCTTGGCCCGGGAGATGCGTCACAGAGGAACACCTGTAGAAGTGGACGTATGCGGCATGGGCGTTGAGCAGGGCGTTTCATACGCAAGGGCTAAAGGTATGACGGAAGTCATAATAGTAGGCAGTGATGGAACGAGCACCACACATGAAGTCTAGCAACGAGTTGGCCTTGACCCAACTTACATATCGGCCCGATGGGGGAAGCTCAAGCAGACTGGCAGAGGAGCCTGTCAGGGGTACAGTGAACGGTCTTGCTGAATGTACACTGAGACTGGCGTTGCCCAGCGACGGCGACCTCTATGACCCCTCGCTGTCGTTCCTGAGGAGCTGTGGCGCACCTGTGGATAGGCCCAGTGCTCGACGCTATATGGCGCGTATCCCCTCTCTGCCAGGAGTTACGGTGCTATTCCAACGCACGGCGGATATAACCCAGAAGGTCGAAGAGGGAAGCGCAGAACTGGGGATTACCGGACTGGACCGTTACCTGGAATACAGGCATGAGACCAGCCCGGTCATACCCATAATAGAGAATCTGGGATTTGGCAACTGTGAGCTTGTTTTGGCCGTGCCTGATTCGTGGTTGGACGTGAACTCTATAGACGACCTTGCCGACCTGGCTCTGGAGTTTCGTCAGAAGGGGAGGCAACTTCGCATCGCTACGAAATACCCTCGGTTGTTGCGAAGATTCCTCTATAGCAAGGAGATAAACTACTTCGCTCTCGTACAGACGAGCGGTTCTCTGGAGGCTGCACCCTCAGCGGGTTATGCCGACCTGATAGCAGACATAACTGCCAGTGGGGCAACTCTTCGAGAGAACAGGTTGAGAGCCATAGAGAACGGCACTTTTCTGGTATCCCAGGCTTGCTTGATAGGTAACCGTGAGTTGCTCGAAGCGTCTCCGAGGTGCTTGGCGTTGGCTAGGGCAGTCCTGGAGATAATGGAAGGCTATCTGAGGGCGGGGTCATTCTACCGGATTACCGCCAACGTGAGGGCATCCTCTCCCGAGAAGGTTAGCTCCGATGTGCTTGCCAGACCCGACCTGGCAGGACTGCAAGGCCCTACTATCTCCAGGGTGTATAATATCGAGGAAGAGGGTTGGTACGCCGTGAGCTTGCTGGTCCCCAAAGAAAAGCTCCTGGACGCGGTGGACCATCTACGCCTGGCAGGGGGAATAGACATATCGGCATCGCAGGTGAGCTATCTCTTCAAAGACCAATGCCAGGCTTACCAGAGGCTAATGGAGTCTTTCCAGGGCAACACCCAGTCGTCGGCTATCAGTGTTAAATTCGGTGAGTAGGTGCTCGCCAGTAGGTGACCAACTCAGACCGCAAATGTCCGACTCTGGCAAATGCAAAATCGGATGACACACCGACAACTAAAATCTAGCTGAGGAGGCTAACGTGCCAAACTTGCCGACCCATATAAGCCTGGCCTTGCAAGCCGCCTCCAGGGTCGGCCATCCCGTCATAGACAGGCATCTGGGTTGCTTCCTCCTTGGGTCTACGTCCCCGGACATCAGGATTATGACAAAATGGAAGCGCGACCAGACCCATTTCGCCCCCCTGAACTTTCAGCACGTCGGCGCCGGAGCGCAGGGCCTTTTCCAGACTCATCCTAACCTAGTGGACTCCTCCGGAGTCAGTGACCCGACCAAGGTCTTCCTTTCCGGTTATTTTACCCACCTCCTGTCCGATGAGACGTGGATAGTGGAAGTGTACCGCCCCTACTTTGACGGCTGTCACCTGTTCCAAGATCAGGTAGAAGCCAACATCTGTGACAGGGCGCTACAACTGGAGATGGACCGGCTAGCCTGGGATGAATTGGGGGACAGGGAACAGGTACGCACCTCCCTTGACGGTGCGGAATCGGGAGTAGACGTAGGGTTCATAGACGCCGAGACCCTTGGTAAGTGGAGGGAATGGGTAACCGAGTTCACTGCGCGGGATTTCACGTGGGAGCGCCTGCGATTCGCGACACGCAGAATGTACCAGGACGCACCGGAGGCCCAGGAAACGGTGGATGAGTTTCTTCGTAGTGTACCCGACAGTTTGGAACGTATATATGACAAAATCCCCGAAGAGTACATAGCCGCCTACCGGGAAAAGGTTGTTGAAAGTTCCGCACGCTTGATAAAGGAGTACCTCAATGCGTCTGAAAGTGATTAGGGGTATGACCGAGGCCAGGAAGGAGCTTTTCCGGGTAGACGTTCTGAACTTGGGCTCGGTGCCTCAGGAGGTTATAGACAGGACTGAGAAAGTGTTCGGAGAGAGGCTGTCTCCTGTCGAGTCAGTCCAGCGTATCCTTGAGGATGTCCGGCTGCAAGGCGATAATGCCATCAGGCATTACTCCCGTATTCTGGATGGCGTAGAGATGGATAGCCTCGAGGTAGCAGAGGAGCAGATAGCCAGGGCCTACGAGCAAGCGCCTGGTGCCCTGGTTCAGGCCCTGGAATTTGCAGCCAAGCGCATAGACGACTTTCACAGAGCCACCATGCGTAAAAGCTGGGTGGACCTGCCCTCTGGTGTTGGCGAGTTGGTAGTGCCCATCGAACGCGTGGGCATCTATGCCCCCGGGGGCACCGCCTCATATCCCTCTACGGTGCTCATGACAGCCATACCTGCCAGAGTAGCCGGGGTGAAAGAAATAGTGCTGGCTACACCTCCCAGAGATGGCGAGAACCCTGATATAACCGTGCTGGCAGCGGCAAAGCTGGCGGGAGTGGATAGGGTCATTCGGGTGGGTGGAGTCCAGGCTATAGGCGCTATGGCTTTCGGAACGGAGACCGTACCAAAGGTGGATAAGATATGTGGCCCCGGCAATCTCTTTGTTACCATAGCCAAGAAACTGGTCTTTGGGCAAGTAGATATAGACGGCCTTTACGGTCCTACGGAGACGGTGGTGATTGCAGACGCGACGGCAAGTCCCGCTTACTGCGCCGCCGATATGTTGGCCCAGGCTGAACATGACCCACAGGCATCAGCCATCCTGGTCACTACGTCTTCAGCCCTCGTAGGTGAGATTGAGAAGGAGGTTGATAAACAGCTTGCTGCACTGGAGCGGGGAGAACTGGCCGGAGCATCCCTGGAGCGGCAAGGCAAGGTGATTCTCGTAGACGATATGGACGACGCCCTGGAGCTAGCCAATCACATCGCACCCGAGCATCTTTGCATGATGGTTGAAGAACCCTGGGCGTGGGCAGGCAAGGTAAGGCACGCAGGCGGGGTGTTTTTGGGTCCCTTCTCTCCGGAAGTGATGGGGGACTACGTGGCAGGCCCCAGTCACGTGATGCCCACGGGGGGCACGGCCCGCTTTAGCTCTGCCCTGAGCGTACACCACTTTCTCAAGACCATGCCTGTTGTTGGCCTGAAGCCCGACGAGTACCATGGCTTGGCGGAGGCTGCCGCAGTGATTGCCAGGGCGGAAGGACTTACGGGACATGCGAGGGCTGTGGAGGTCAGGCTGAGCGACTTGACAGGTCGTGATGACATGGGGCGAAGGGAAACGGCGTCATGACTGACGTAATGGGCCTTTTGCAGCCCCATATTCGCGGCCTTGAGATATACCAGGGTGTAGATCCAATGGAGGTCCTGGCCCAAAGAGCGGGCATACCACCCCACAAGATCATTAAGCTCAATGGTAATGAAAACCCATACGGACCTTCACCAGGCGTAATGGCAGCCCTGGGTAGCTACAAGCTCTACAATCTATACCCGGACCCGGAGCAGCGCCAGTTGCGTAATACCCTCTCTGAGTACCTGGGCGTGGAGCCGGAGTGCATTGTGGCCGGCAATGGAAGCGACGAAATTATAGACTTGATTCTCCGAATGTTCCTCGGTCTGGGGGACGTGACGATAGACCATACCCCCACCTTTGGCATGTACTCGGTTTGTACACGTATATGCGGTGGTGAGGTGGAGGCAATTCCCCGGAATGAGTCCTTTGAGATAGACCTGGAAGCCACGAGGCCGGCCCTGAGGCCAAGGACCAAGGTCATCTTCCTGGCGTCTCCCAACAACCCAACCGGTAACGTGGCCCCGGAGTGGCAGGTCCGTCAGCTTCTGGCGACTGGGACTCTCGTTGTGGTGGATGAAGCCTACTACGAGTTCTGCGGGCAGACCATGATACCCCTAGTACATGAATACCCTAATCTCATTGTGCTACGCACTTTCAGCAAATGGGCGGGACTGGCCGGCTTGCGAATCGGACTTGGCGTAATGAGTCCTGACATTGCCAGGGTGATGATGGGGGTGAAGCCTCCGTACAACGTGAACCTGGCAGCAGAGGTGGCGCTATTGGCTTCCCTTGAGGACAGAGAAGGTCTGGTGGAGCGGGTAAATGCCATCGTAGATGAACGGGACCGCATGTTCTCATTGCTGGGGAAAGTCCCGGGTGTGCGTCCCTGCCCTTCACAGGCAAACTTTGTCCTTTGCCAACTCCCGCCTGGAAGAGGGAAGCAGGTTTTTGAAGGACTCGCCAGCAAAGGGATATTCTTGCGGTACTTTTCTAACCCACGGCTGGAGGACTACGTTAGGATAAGCGTAGGGCTTCCCCACGAGACCGACGCCGTAATAGAAACTCTGAACAGTGTCCTTAATGACCAGTGAGGGCGATTCGGTAATCGCTCCACAACACAGAAGGAGCAGCGAATTGGAGCCACGTCAGACGGATATTGAACGTCGCACCGGGGAGACATCCATATCTCTTTCCATAAACCTGGATGGTCAAGGAGAATACGATATTCTGACGGGTAACGGAATGTTGGACCACCTGCTGGCCCAACTGTCAAGGCACGGACTAATTGACATAACATTGCGAGCCGAGGGCGACCTTTCCACAGGATGGCATCATCTGGTGGAGGATACTGCCATAACCTTGGGAAGGGCCTTCAGGGGAGCGTTGGGCGAAGGCAATGGAATACGCCGGATGGGTCATGCCTTTGTTCCTCTGGATGAGACGCTGGCTATGGTGGCTGTTGACTTGAGCGGGAGGAGCTATGCCGTTCTGGACTTATCTCTAGGTGACGAAATGGTCGAGACGCTGCCGGGGGATCTTGTCAGGCATTTCCTGGAGAGCTTCGCCATTGAGTCCAGAATGACGCTACATGCTCGAATAATGGCAGGGATGAACTCTCATCATAAAGCAGAGGCACTGTTCAAAGCTCTTGCCAAAGCGTTGCGATACGCGGTGGAACCGGACCCCAGAGGGTCGGGGCAGATTCCCAGTACGAAGGGCACCATACGGGGCTAGGGCAATTCCTCCAAGTCGAAGCGGAAATCCTCGATAACGGGGTTGGAGAGTAGCTTGTGACACATTTCGCTGACCTGAGCTCCGGCCCGGCTGCGCTCGTCCTCCTGTATCTTTACCTCCAGATATTTACCCATCCTCACGCTTTCCACTGAATCGTACCCCAGGGTCTTCAGGCCGCCGTGGACTGTCTGTCCCTGGGGGTCGTTAACGGTGGACTTGAGAGTTATATAAATTTTGGCCAGGAACATCAGGACTCCTGTTGTCCTTGCCCCGTAACCTCTCTGAAATAGACCTCCACGATGTCTTCGTCCTTGGGGGTATACTCTCTAAAGGTCTCGGTTATGTCCTGCCCATTGACCAGAACTTGAACTGTGCCTATAGTACCATCGGGGCAGGCGTCACCATTCCGGTATATCTGTCCCTCCAGCGTCTCTACCCGGTCGGACTCCGCCTGGAGGGGAAAGCTGTCAAAGAAGCGGCCCATGTTGGCTCCGAGTCCCGCTTCCTCCAGATTATAGGGATGAACATGTATGAGCCCATCGCCAACCCCATGAGAATGTACGCCGCCACCGGACGCCGGGAGGTCTATGGTCTCTCCACAAATCTCCATAATAAGAGATGAGTGCCAGTGATCCCCAATCTGAGCGCCGTCACCGGCAGCCGTCTGCCCTTGACCACCGATACCGCCGGGGAATGAAGACAACGCGAAGCTGCCGATAATGAGAGCTGCGAATATTGCCGCCGCGCTTATAAAGCTCCATCGGCGCACCTTCTTCCATGTCCTGGGACGCATCCTGAGACCAAATCGCGGCCAGTTGAACTTTCTTGCCGTTTCGGTAGCCGCGGGGGTCGCAGGCGTAAAGCTACCCCTTCTCGACCTGGACGGCCTTGCCCTGTTGCGTCTGCGACCCTTTGATTCCGGCATAGGTAGAATTTCCTTGTTGCTCAGGCTTTGGGAAGCTCCTCACCGGTCAGAAGGCGATAAGCTTCTATATAACGTTCCGAGGTCCTACTCACCACATCTTCCGGGAGGGACGGTGCTGGCGGCTCCCTGTCCCAGCCCTGGGCATCGAGCCAGTCTCTGACATACTGCTTGTCAAAATTGGGCAAGGAGCGCCCCGGCTCATAACCGGAGGCATCCCAGAAGCGACTGGAGTCCGGGGTAAGGAGCTCGTCTATGAGTATCAGATTGCCGTCAACGATACCGAACTCCATCTTGGTATCTGCCAGAATAATGCCCCTCTGCCGGGCAAAATCGTTGGCAAAGCTGTAGATTGACAGGCTGCTCTCTTCCAACTGCCGTGCCAGATGCTCCCCCACCATGTCCACCACTTCCTGATGGGTCATATTCTGGTCGTGGCCCTCTTCAGCCTTGGTGGTGGGGGTGAACAACGGCTCAGGCAGGGCCTGTCCCTCTTTCAGGCCTTCCGGCAGTTCCTTGCCCCAAACCGTGCCACTTCGCCTGTATTCCGCCCACGCGGAGCCGGCAAGGTAACCCCGTACAATGCACTCTATGTCTATACGCTGTGCCTTCCTGACAACCATAGACTGCTGGGATATTTCTTGGGATACCTGGGAGAAGGTGGCATTCCCCTTGTATTTCTCAATGACCTCAGGGGCGTCCGCCATTCCGACGAGGTGGTTGTCCAGCAGGTCGGCGGTGTGACGAAACCAGAAGGCAGACATCCGGGAGAGCACCTGGCCCTTGCGCGGTATGCCAGTCGGCAGCACCACGTCAAAAGCAGAGATACGGTCCGTGGCTATCATGAGGAGGTGCCCGTCACCCAGGTCATAGGTGTCTCTCACCTTGCCTTTGTGGAGTCGGTTGGGAAGACTGGTCTCAATAATCATATACATTCCTACTCAACGGTTATTTGGCCCGTAGTTAAATTATACTCCAATAACCCTATGCGTCGGAAGGTTTCCTCCACATATCTCAGATAGTAGCCATAGTCAAAAAGTCCGTTCAACTCATCCGGGGATAGATATGAGGTCACGTCGGCGTCGGATTTCAGTAGCTCCCGGAAGTCCCTCTCTTCGTCCCACCCACGCATAGCGTTCCCCTGTACCAGGTCGTAGGCACGCTCCCGGGAGATGCCCTTCTCTATCAGGGCAAGCAAGACCCTCTGGCTAAACAGAAGGCCGTGGGTGCTCTCCATGTTTTGCCACATCCTCTCGGGATAGACCCTGAGTCCCCCTATTATTCGGGTGGACAAGCCGAGTATATAGTCCAAAGCCAGGCACGAATCCGGGATAATAAGTCGCTCCGCTGACGAGTGGCTTATGTCCCTCTCGTGCCACAGTGCCACGTTCTCCAGTGCGGTGACACTGTGCCCCCTTATCAGTCGAGCGAGACCACACACTCGCTCGGAAAGCTCCGGGTTCCGCTTGTGGGGCATCGCCGAGGAGCCGGTCTGACCCTCCCCGAAAGGCTCCTCCACTTCCCTGACCTCCGTCCTCTGGAGAGAGCGGATTTCGGTGGCGAACTTCTCCAGGGAGGCGGCTATCAGCGCCAACGTAGTTACAAAGTGGGCGTGGCGGTCCCGTTGAACAATCTGATTTGAGACAGGCGCTACCTCCAGACCCAGCCTGCTGCACACTCGTTCCTCGATTTGAGGCGAGACGGTGGCATGTGTCCCAACCGCGCCGGAGATTTTCCCTACGCGAACGCTATGCAGGGCCTGCGCTAACCTCTCCCTCTGCCTCTCCATTTCAGTCCACCACAGGGCCAGCTTCAGGCCAAAGGTGATAGGCTCGGCATGGACTCCGTGTGTCCGACCTATCATTTGTGTATCTTTATAGGTAATCGCACTAGATTTCAAACACTGGCATAGCTCATCTATGTCCTCGGAGAGGACCTGGCCTGCTTCCACTAGCTGTAGGCTAAGGGCGGTGTCAATGACATCGCTGGAAGTGAGACCCAGATGCAGCCACCTTCCCTCGTCACCCAGCCCGTCGGTGACGGACCTGAGGAAGGCCGTAACATCGTGGCGGGTGCGTTGGAAAATCTCTTCCATCCTGGCATGGTCATATCTGGCCTGGCGAAGCTTCACCATGTCGTCCTGAGGAATGACACCTTCTTCGGCCCACGCCTCGCACACCGCCAACTCGACCTCAAGCCACTTGTTGTACTTGTTCTCGTCGGACCAGACTCGCTTCATTTCGGGCCGGGAGTAGCGGTCAATCATCCTGTTTGTACCTCCCTGCCGTGATACTCTTCCAGTGCCGTGATAACGTCTCGAAAGTCATTAAACTCGTTATAGGGTACCTGCCTCTCGCTACAAATCCGGGCAAGATGGCTGCGGGCAAATATCCGGTCCGCTATCGAAGCGGGACAGTAGTCGGAACGCCCATCGCCAACATAGAATATGCTGTATCCCATTTTCCTGTATCTGGTAAGAACGCTGCACTTGCAGTTCCCCCATTGGCTACATGTTTCCAGGTCCGAACCGCCTGAACCGTCCCAAGTGCAAGGATATTCGTACACGATGCCTTGAGGTGTGAAGCTGGTCTTTACAGCATATCTTGGTACAGCTTCCAGTCCCTCCCTCTCCAGGAGCGCGTCCACGTAAAAGTCGAGACCAACCGTTACGATGGCCAGGGGTATTCCCATGTCCTGACAGTATTGCCATAGTGGTTTGAAATGTGGTCGCAGGGTCGCTTTGGCCTTGACCAGGGATTTCATCGCCTCCCTGCTGGCCTTGAGATTATTGAAAGCCTGCTCCTGATACTCTTTGAGGGAAAGCAAACCCTGTTGAGACCGGTTTCTCAGTTCCTGCCAGGTGACGTCCTCACTGAAATGCCCAAGAAGCATCTGTGCCACGTTCTCTACGGCAGTTGTATCGTCAAAATCACAAATAACGGCCGGGCGCGGAGCGCTATCGCTCCCGTAGCCTTTGCCTGTACTGCTCATTAGCTTCTCTTATACTTTCGTGCTTCAGTCCCAGAATCTGGCCGGCCAAATACCCGGCGTTACGTGCTCCCCAGGAACCTATGGCCACGCAGGCCACCGGTATGCCAGGGGGCATCTGAGCCACAGCCATAAGAGCATCAAGTCCCTTGAGTTCGCTGCTTGCGAGGGGGACTCCTATTACCGGTATGGTCGCCCATGATGCCAACACGCCGGGTAAAGCGGCGGCTCCCCCGGCTGCGGCTATGAAGACCTCGATACCACGTTCCTGAGCCGAAAGGGCGTACTCCCTGACTCGCTCAGGTGCTCGGTGCGCCGACATGACCCTTACCTCGTAGTCCACACCTAGTTCTTCAAGGACCGTGGTCGTTTCCCGGACGACCGGTTCGTCCGATTGGCTTCCCATTACTATACCTACGAGTGGCAAAGCTTCACTCTCCTCTGGGTGTAATGTGTTGGGATTAATCCACCCCTCGTGAGTTCGCGGCTGAGTGGTGCGCAGCAGTGAGGGCTATATCTCTCCTGTAGTGAGCACCCTGGAAGTGCACCCTCTGGAGGTTATCATACACCTTCTCCCTGGCTTGGGCGATGGTTGGTGCGCGCCCTGCCAGCATCAGGACTCGTCCACCCTCCGTAAAGACTCGTTCCCTCCCACATTCGCTTGTGCATCGGGTGCCAGCGTGAAATAGCAGCACGTCTGAGTCTACGTCATCAATGCCGTCAATCTCAAGACCCCTGGAGTATTCTCCAGGATAACCCCCTGAGGCCATGACCACGCCCACGCAGGCCCCTTCATACCATTCCAAAGCCAGTTTGTCCACTTCCCAGTTGATGCACCGAAGGACCACATCCATCAGGTCGGTTTTTAGCATGGGAAGAACGACCTGGGCTTCCGGGTCACCAAGCCGACAGTTGAACTCGATGACCTTTGGCCCTTGGGACGTAATCATCAGGCCGGCGTAGAGCACCCCCCGGTAGGGCGTTCCATTTTCTGCAAGGGCGCGTATGACAGGAATCATTATCTCTTGCCGGACGCGGTCTTCCAATTGGGATGTCCAGAACTCCGGCGGAGTGTAGCTTCCCATGCCACCGGTGTTGGGTCCCGCATCTCCGTCCAGCAAGCGCTTGTAGTCACAGGCCGCCACCAGCGACGAGATGTGCTCTCCGTCCGAGAAGGCAAAGACGCTCGCCTCGCGGCCTTCCAGGTACTCCTCCACCACTACAACGTCGCCTGCCGCGCCGAAGTCCCTGGCATTCATACATTTGTCCAGCGCCGCAAGGGCCTCTTCTTTTCCTTCGCAGACGAGGGCACCCTTGCCTGCCGCCAGGCCGTCTGCTTTCACCACGACGGGGCCTTCGTGTCCTGACAAGAAATCGTGGGCCTCATGGTAATCATGAAAGACCCTGAATTCCGGGCAAGGGATACCATGAGACCTCATAAGCTCTTTGGCGAAGGCCTTACTGGACTCTATTTGGGCTGCCGCCCTGGTGGGACCAAAAATGGCCTGGCCCTCACTTGCAAACGTGTCCACTATTCCGTTAGCCAACGGAATCTCCGGCCCGACGATGGTCAGGTCAACGCTATGGTACTTTGCCAACTTTAATAGGCCGTACACGTCATCCGGAGAACTGGGGCAGTTTGTGGCGATGAGTCCCGTACCGGCGTTGCCAGGGGCCACAAGCAGCTTACTCACCTGGGGGCTAGCGCCCAATTTCCAGACGATGGCGTGCTCTCTGGCTCCTGAGCCGACTATAAGAACGTTCATGGGAGTTGACTCCCCGCCAGTTTCACTGCCCCCATATCCGTCAGATTCTCCTGACCCTTCTTCTACGGGATTTAGGCACGGACTGGACATAACGATAGCTCTTTTCAACCCAGGGGAGGGTGCTCTCCACCATATCGGGACTGGCCAGAGGAAGCTCCATCCAGTCGCCGAACTGCCCGTTGCGGCCCAGGGTATAGGGCATGGCTCCAACGCTATCAATAGCCTGGGTCTTGTCTGCCTGGGGCAGCTTGACTACCAGCTTGCTGTCGTGAATAAAGGCGAACATTTTCCCACTCACCAGGTACGCCATGGCGCCGAACATGCTGCGACTGGAAACATCTTTCCAGGGTAGCAGGTAGGAGTCCAACTCGCTCTGTATTTCCGCGGAGAATGCCATTTACTCCCACTCAATTGTCCCGGGTGGTTTACTGGTGATGTCATATACCACGCGGTTGATGCCCTGGACCTCGTTGACGATGCGGCTGGAAATACGGGCCAGTACATCGTAAGGCAATCGTACCCAGTCAGCGGTCATGGCATCTTCGCTGCTCACAGCACGAATAGCGACGACGTGGCTGTAGGTCCTGTAGTCTCCCATGACCCCAACGCTACGGCTGTCGGTGAGGACCGCGAAGCTCTGCCAGAGCTGATGGTAGAGATTAGCAGCCTTTATCTCGTCTATCACAATCCAGTCACATCGTCTGAGAGTTTCAAGTTTATCTTGGGTTACCTCACCCATAATCCGTATGGCCAACCCCGGACCCGGAAAGGGTTGGCGGTACACCATCTCTTGGGGAAGTCCCAGAGCGAGACCCACGTCCCTTACCTCATCCTTGAAAAGATACCTGAGAGGCTCTACCAGCTTTAGTTTCATGTCCAGGGGAAGGCCACCCACGTTGTGATGTGTCTTTATTTTGGCCGCTGCCTTGTTCTCCGGCGTACGGCTTTCTATAACGTCCGGGTAAAGGGTGCCCTGGGCCAGATATTCCGTATCCTTCAACTCCAGAGCCGCTTCCTCGAACACGCGGATGAACTCTTCTCCCACCACTCTGCGTTTTCTCTCAGGGTCAATTACTCCACTCAGGCGGTTGACGAAGCGATCCGAAGCGTCCACGTGGACCAGATCGAGCCGGAGATTGCGCCTGAAGGTGTCCAGCACACGTTCAGGCTCCTCCAAACGCAGCAGGCCATTGTTGACGAAAATACAAGTGAGCTGGTTACCTACGGCCTCGTGCACCAGGGCGGCTGTTACCGCCGAGTCCACACCACCGGATAGGGCACAGATTACTTTGCTATCACCAACCTGTTGGCTGATAGACTCAATTGAACTTTTTACGAAGTTGTGGGGAGTCCAGGTCCCTCGGCAGCCACAAACGTGGTACAGGAAGTTCTCCAGTATCGTCTTTCCGTGGGCAGTGTGGACTACTTCAGGGTGGAACTGAAGCCCAAATATATTCCCTTCATTTCCCATCACCGCCACGGAGGAATTATCGGTGTATGCCAGCGACGCAAACCCGGGAGGCAACTCTTCTATCCGGTCGCCGTGACTCATCCATACGGGCATTGAGGTAGGCAAGTTGGCAAACATAGGTGAATCGGAAGCATTCTGGTGGAGCACGGCGTGGCCGTACTCACGTTGCAGCCCCGGTGCAACCCTGCCGCCCAGCTGATGTACCAAGACCTGCATCCCGTAGCAGATGCCAAGGACAGGCAAAGAGTTTCCATATACCCAGGCAGGTGCCAGGGGAGCATCGCCTTCGTATACGCTCGAAGGCCCACCCGAGAGGATTACTCCCTTGGGGTTGATACTTTCAATTTGGTCCCAGGTAGCGTCGGGGGATACAATCTCACAGTACACCTTGAGGTCACGCACCCGGCGAGCTATCAGGCGGCTATACTGTGAGCCGAAGTCCACTATTACAATACCCTCTAACACTCCCTCAGGGCCAACCCCTACCTCTTCAGCCCCATCGGGTACAGGCTCCGGGCTGACGCTTTCCCTGGCCTTTGCTATATCAAGGTATGTAGAGACCTCCAGGTGGTCGCTGGTGGCTATTCTCCTGCTCGTGCGAGAATCGATTTCCCTCATTGGCCCCCTGCGCTATGTAGGCATTACTCGACCCAAGCTTAGCACCTGTGATATACTCAGTCAAGGAATTACAAGGGGCCCATAAAAGACTCTTGAAGGACTGGCAATCAGGTCGGATGACTGCATCCATCGATCTCCAAAGAGCAATAGAAGAAGCGGTTAGTATACTCAGAAAGAAAGGGGTGGTGGCCTTTCCCACCGACACTCTGTACGGGTTGGGCGCTGATGCCTTTTGCGAACAGGCCGTAAGTCGAGTCTACGATATAAAGGGCAGGTCCGGAGACATGGCCCTGCCCGTTTTACTGGGGAGCACACAAGACCTGCAAAAGGTGGCAATTAACATAAACGACATGGCCTGGAAGCTGGTAGAACATTTCTGGCCGGGCCCTCTGACCCTGATTCTCGAAAAATCCCCCCAAGTGCATCCTATCGTTACAGGTGGCAGGGACTCGGTAGCCGTGCGGATGCCCGACCATCACGTGCCTCTAGCTTTGGTGCGGGAGTTGGGCAGTCCTGTCACGGGCACCAGCGCCAACCCTAGTGGTGGCCCCGACCCCGTCACTGCGGACGATGTGCGGCTGTTATTGGGAGAGAAGATTGATTACGTCGTGGACGGTGGGCCGGCCACCAAGGGAAGTCCCTCTACTATATTGGACCTCACCACGAGAACCAACCCGCGAATTGTGCGCTTGGGAGCAATAACCCATGATGCCCTCCAGTCATTATGCTCTACTCCATTAGAAATATCCCGGAGGTGAGAAGATTTGAGTAACCACCGGATAGCTGTAGGGAGCGACCATCGCGGTCTTCCACTGAAGCAGGTTATCATCTCTTTGCTTACGGAGTTAGGCCATGACTCCCGTGATATGGGATCTTATAATGGAGACCCTATTGATTACCCCGACATAGCTGAAAAGGTAGCAACGGCTGTGGCAAAGGGAGAGGCAGACTACGGCATGCTCATCTGCGGGACAGGCATCGGCATGAGCATCGCCGCCAATAAAATTCCGGGAGTAAGGGCCGCTTTGTGCACTGACACGTTGAGCGCCCAGATGGCTCGCAGGCACAACGACTCTAATGTCCTTTGCCTGGGCGGCGAGATGATTGGTGAGTGGTTGGCCAAAGAGATAACCCTAGCCTATCTGTCCTCGGAATTTGAGGGCGGCAGGCACGTGCCCCGGGTGGAAAAGATTTCGCAACTGGAAAATCAACTCATGCCAGATAAAGTTTAGTCCGGGGAGAATATGACGGGCAAGTCCGGGCACTTTCGCGACAGATACCAAAACGCCCTCGAGGAGGAGCTTCGCGAGGCATTTGCGGGGCAGGACGGCCTTCTATATAATATGCTGCTCTATCAGTTGGGCTGGCTGGATGACCAGGGAGCACCCGTTTCCGGACTTCCCGGCGAGCGCCTACACCCCTATCTGTGTATGCTGTCCTGCGAATCGCTGCTAGGTGAGTACACGCCGGCTTTGCCGGCAGCGACAGCCGTGGAGTTGGCGCATAATTTTTCCCTCATCCACGAAGACGTACAGTCCGGAAGCCCCAACCGGGGACCCCGGCCGACTCTGTGGTGGCTATGGGGTCCGGGGCAGGCCATCAATGCGGGAGACGGGATGCACGCCCTGGCGCGTCTGACGCTCATGCGACTGGAAGACCGGGGATTGCCAGTCACGAGAGTGCTCAAGTCTATGCAACTCTTCGACCAGTCGTGTCTGAGCATGTGCGAGGGCCAACACATGGACCTGGCCTTTCAGGAGAAGCTCGACGTAGGCGTTGATTCTTATCTAAAGATGGCAGCCACAAAGACAGGTTCTCTGATAGCCTGCGCCACGGGCTTGGGTGCCCTGGCAGCTACGGAAGACGTCTGTGTGGTGAACGCTTTCAAGGAGTTTGGGAAAAACCTGGGAGTGGCCTACCAGATAAAGGAGGACATCCGGGATGTTTGGGGAACATCCGATGGGAATGTATCCTCTGGCAACATGCTAATCAAAAAGAAGCTTTTCCCCATCGTCCACACGCTGGAGAATGCCGAACCTTCCACCAAGCGGGAGCTAGGCACTATCTATTTCAAGCGTGTCCTGGAACTTCACGACGTGAAGCAAGTCACCGAAATCCTGAATGCCCAGTCCGCGCTGGCTCACGCTGAAAAGAGCGTCCAGGACCATTGCCGGAAGGCCCTGGACTGTCTCGCGGGGGTGAGGCTTTCTCAGTGGGGTCGCGATGAGTTGGAGAAACTGTGTCGGGACTTAACCGTACGTGACAGGTGAAGCGTGGCAAAAAGAACACTGAAAGACACGGAAGTCGAAGGCAAGCGTGTCCTGGTGAGGGTGGACTTTAATGTTCCCATTGACCAGGGTATTGAGACCTTGGCTTCCTATGACCATCGTCTCAGAGCTTCCCTTCCCACCATCCAGTATTTGCTTGAGCGGAATAGCAAGGTTATCCTCTGCTCCCATCTTGGGCGTCCGAGTGGAAGGGTGGTAGAGGAATTGCGTATGGCTCCGGTAGCCGACCGGCTATCGTTCCTGCTATCTCGGTCTGTCCAGCCTTTACAAGACTGTGTAGGCCAGGAGGTGGTGTCGGCTGTGGGAACGATGTCATCCGGGGATGTTCTCATGCTGGAGAACCTGCGCTTTCACCCTGAAGAGGAGAAGAATGACCCCGACTTCGCCAGCGCGCTGGCATCCCTGTCGGATGTGTTCGTGATGGATGCCTTCGCCGTAGCTCACCGCGCCCATGCCTCCACGGTGGGGGTGCCCCAATACGTCCCCTCAGTAGCGGGTCTCTTGATGCAAAGAGAGGTTGAGCTTATGGGCAAGGCCCTGGAATCACCTGAACTTCCTCTGGCAGCTCTACTGGGCGGGGCCAAAGTCAGCGATAAAATTATGGTCTTGGAAAACCTTCTGGGCAGGATACAGGCCTTGTTTATCGGTGGTGGAATGTCTAACACCTTCCTGAAGGCGATGGGCTACTCTGTAGGCGCGTCCTCCGTCGAGGAAGATAGACTGGAAGTCGCTTCTCAGCTTCTGCAACGAGCCGGGGAAAATGGCATAACCGTGCATCTACCCCAAGACGTGGTTATCTCCAGAGAATTCAGGGCTGACCCAGGTCCTGAGTGTGTTCGCACGGTGCCGGTAGACCAGGTCCCTGATGATTGGTACGTCATGGACATCGGCGTCAGGAGCATCGAAGCCTATGCTGCAGGGCTTCGGGCTTGCAAAACGGTAATCTGGAACGGGCCAATGGGAGTGTTTGAATTTCCGGCTTTCGCAGAAGGCACACGGAGAATCGGCGAGGTTGTTGCCTCCTTGAACGCAACCACGGTGGTGGGTGGCGGCTCCACCGCCGAAGCGGTGGAAGAGTTGGGTCTTATGGACAGAATGACCCATGTATCAACGGGTGGCGGGGCCTCCCTGGAGTTCATGGAGGGGAAAGAGCTACCGGGTGTCGCTGCTCTGCCGGATAAATAACTAATCTTGAGCACATCAAAGGACTGTATTAATGATTGATCTGGACGTAATCAGAGACTCTTACATAACTACACCTTCCAAAATCGTGTTGCTAGTCGTAGACGGGCTGGGCGGTCTGCCCCACCCGGATACAAGACTCTCAGAGCTTGAGCAGGCCAACATTCCCAATCTGGACCGTCTTGCCCAAGAGAGTGCCTGCGGACTGACCGTTCCTGTGCTGCCGGGCGTAGCGCCGGGGAGCGGACCGGGGCATCTAGCCCTCTTCGGTTACGACCCTCTGAAGTATCTCATCGGCAGGGGTGCACTGGAGGCCCTGGGCATTGAGGTTGACCTCAGAAGGGGGGACATCTCTGCCAGAGGCAATTTTTGCACTGCTGACCACGACGGAAACCTGCTAGACCGCAGAGCGGGTCGTGTCCCATCGGAGGTTACCATACCCCTGTGCAAGGACCTGGACCAGATACAGATAGAAGGAGTTGACCTGAGGGTGTATCCGGTGGAGGGTTACCGTTTCGTCCTGCATCTGCGGGGTGAGGGCCTGAGCGACATGATCACCGAGACCGACCCGCAGCGTACCGGAGTCCCGGCCCTTGACGTGAAAGCCCTGTCCCAAGATGGAGAAAAGACCGCCAGTATAGTGAATGAGTTCGTCAGCCAGGCTCGAGGTATTCTTAAAGAAGAAGAGCGCGCCAACATGGTGCTTCTCCGTGGCTTCTCCGGTCTGCCTCACCTGCCTTCTATGGGCGAAGCTTACAGTCTGAATCCCGCTGCCATAGCTGCTTACCCCATGTACCGGGGCCTGTCTACCATAGTCGGCATGAAGGTTATACCAACAGGCAGAACATTCTCCGACGAGTTGGACACTTTATATGAGCACTACGAGGACCACGATTTCTTCTACGTTCATTACAAACCAGCGGATGCGGCGGGGGAGGACGGCAATTTCGAGGCAAAGGTGAAGACCCTGGAAGACCTTGATAAACACATACCGCGTATTCTGGAGCTAAAGCCCGACGTTCTAGCGATAGCGGGCGACCATGCGACGCCCGCCATCATGGCTGCCCATAGCTGGCATCCCGTTCCCTTTCTGATACACTCCCAATGGACGCGGGGCGAGGGCGTAGGCTCCTTTTCAGAGCGTAGCTTCGGCATGGGCCCTCTGGGCAGGATACCTGCCACACAGATCATGCTCCTGGCCCTGGCCCATTCGGGAAAGCTCACCAAGTTCGGCCCATAGATACTGCTCAGGACAAAGATAGCCGGAGGGTCCAGGACTAGCCCCGATAAAGCTATTTGAGGGAAAATATGCCCACCCCCACGGTAGCCGGAAACTGGAAGATGAACACCTCGATTGACGAGGCTCTGAAGCTGGCCTTGGAGTTGCTGGAAACACTGGACAGCGTACCACAGGTTGAAAAGGTAATCTGTCCACCGTTCATATCTCTGGAGCCGGTGAGCAGGGCAATACAGGGCAGCACCATCAAACTCGGCGCTCAGAACATGCACCAACAGCAACAAGGAGCCTTCACAGGAGAAGTCTCCCCCGCAATGCTGACCAATCTCTGCCGGTACGTCATCCTCGGCCACTCGGAGCGCAGGCTGCACTTCGGCGAGACCGATGAGATAATAAACCTCAAAGTGAAGGCCGCCTATGAGGCCGGACTCCGACCAATCCTTTGCGTGGGCGAGACCCTTGAGCAGCGCCAGGGAGGCTCGGCAGCGGAGATAGTAGCGGGCCAAGTCAGGTCGGGCCTCGCCGGTTTACATAATGCCATTGGCCTCACAGTCGCTTACGAGCCTGTCTGGGCTATCGGTACTGGAGTTGCAGCCACACCCGAGGTAGCAGCGGAAATAATGGGCAATGCCATCCTGCTAACCCTGACGGAGTTATACGGGGAGAGCGCAGCCAGCCAGGTCCCGCTCCTCTACGGTGGTAGCGTCAATCCCGAGAACGTCGAGGGGTTTATCAGGGAGAAAGACATACACGGGGCACTCGTTGGCGGTGCCAGTCTCAGGGCCGACCAGTTTTCTGAGATAGTCAGGATAACGTCCGAGGTCAAAGGCTCTGTGTCTTGAAGTGTCCCCAACCAGCGCACCAGTCCTCTTTATAGTAGGCCCTACAGCAGTAGGCAAGAGTGGCCTCGCTCTGACACTGGCCAGGGCCTTCAACGGCGAGATTATCAGCGCCGACAGCCGTCAAGTGTATCGTTTCATGGATGTTGGCACTGCCAAGCCATCTGCGGAAGACCAGGCAAAGATACGTCACCATCTGATAGACGTTCTCGACCCGGACAGGGATTTCAGCCTGGCCCTATTCCTTGACATGGCCCATGAGGCCATTGAAGACGTTCGCGCCAGGGGCAAGCTGCCTATAGTTGTGGGTGGAACCGGGCAATATGTCTGGGCGTTGGTGGAAGGTTGGCAGGTCCCTCACGTACCACCGAACCAACGGCTCAGGCAGGAGCTTGAGGAGCGAGCTAAGCGGGAAGGGCCGGACTCCCTGCACCAAACGCTATACGAAATTGACGCCGAAACCGCCTCGAAAATCAATTCACATAACGTGAGGCGGGTTATACGCGCCTTGGAAACCTACTATGCCACTGGCGTAGTCCCGTCAACTTTGCGCCGCAAGCAGGCGCCGTGTTATCCCCATGTCATCATCGGCCTTACTACAAGCCGAGAGAATCTCTACAGGATGATAGACCGGCGGGTGGACGAGATGATGGAGGCGGGGCTAGTGGATGAGGTGCGTTCCCTTCTGAAAATGGGTTACTCAACGGAACTCCCCTGCATGTCGAGCATGGGCTACAGGGAGACGGCGCTTCATTTGATGGGCGAGCTTACCCTGGAAGAAGCGTCCCAGAGAATCAAGTATGAAACTCACCGTTTCGCTCGCCGCCAGTATGCCTGGTTCCGCCTCAAGGACCCACGTATACACTGGCTAGAGGTAAACGACAACCCCGGCCCCTTGGCTGAAGCCTTGGTGAAGGGGTTCTTAATCGAAAGCCTCGGCTGTGGTACAATAGCTCCAACCACAGAGGAGAATGCGCAATGAAATTCACGAAAATGCACGGGTCAGGGAACGACTATATATTTATAGACGCCCGTGACCCCAAGCTTGACGATACCGATTGGCCCGCTCTGTCGCGAGTTATGAGTGACCGTCACTTCGGTGTGGGCAGTGATGGAATCATCCTCATTCTGCCTTCAGATGAAGCCCACCTGAAGATGCGCATGTTCAATGCCGACGGCTCCGAGGGAGACATGTGCGGAAACGGCATCCGGTGCTTCGCGAAATATGCAATTGAGCGGGGTGTAGCTCATCCGGACACATCCGGTCTCAAGGTGGAAACCCTGGCGGGGGTTATGACCATAATGCCGGTCATGCAACAGCGTGCCGCCCGGGGCGGCGTTGAAGACAAGGTGGTAAGCGCCAGAGTTGCTATGGGCGCACCCATTCTGGAACCCAGTAGAGTACCAGTTGTACTTGACAGTGGCCTGGGAGAGAAATTGGGGAAGGCGGTGGTCAACTTTCCGTTGGAGATTGATGACACTTCGCTCAAGCTCAGCTTTGTGTCAATGGGCAATCCACACGCCGTCGCCTTCATCCAGCAGCCGGTTGGCGAGTTCCCTCTGCACACCATCGGGCCGCAGGTGGAGCACCACACCATGTTTCCCAGGCGGGTGAATTTCGAGATAGTCAATGTGGAGGACAACAAGCGATTGAAGGCCCGGGTATGGGAGCGGGGCTCAGGAGAGACTATGGCCTGCGGTACCGGAGCATGTGCCATCGCCGTTGCGTCACAGCTGCTGGGCTTAACAGGAGAACAAGTTGACATAAATCTTCCAGGGGGCACATTGAAGATCGAATGGGACGGCGTTGGCGAGGTGTACATGGAGGGAGATGCCGTCGAGGTATTCGAGGGCGAATGGGAAATGCCGCGGGCGTAGGAGCGAAGCGGTTCACTTAT
The DNA here is from genome assembly GCA_034421095.1 of Dehalococcoidia bacterium. GTDB lineage: Bacteria > Chloroflexota > Dehalococcoidia > Lucifugimonadales > JAGWBF01 > JAGWBG01. Next base: position 75,386 of record DAOUKR010000012.1, on the reverse strand, counting down.
TAATGAGGGGTAAGTTAGATGAAATTTTCAAGGCGCCTTGGTCAGTTGGCTCCATATCCCTTTGTAGAAATTTCTCGTATCCTCGCCGAGAAACGGGCCGCCGGGGAAGACGTGGTAACTTTTGGCATCGGCGACCCAGACATTCCCACCCCGGACCACATAATAGAACATCTGGTGCAGTCCTCATATAAGCTACCCAATCATCGATACCCTGAGACCGATGGTCTTCCGGAGCTACGCCGGGCAATCTCCGACTGGTATGACGGCAGGTTCGGTGTAAAGCTGGACTCTGACAAAGAGGTATTGCCCCTCATCGGAGCCAAGGAAGGCATAGGCCACGTGGCTTTCTGCTTTCTGGACCCGGGCGATATAGCGCTCGTTCCCGACCCGGCCTACCCCGTGTACTCCGTAGGCACGATGTTCGCGGGAGGCGAGAGCTACCGTATGCCTCTCCTGGAAGAGAATGGCTGGCTGCCGGACCTGGATGACATACCCCCTGAAGTTGCCAGAGACGCCAGGGTAATGTGGCTCAACTACCCCAACAACCCCACGGCAGGGATAGCCACCCTGGAGTACTATGAGAAGGTGGTAGACTTCGCCCGGAAGTACGACATAGCCGTGCTCCACGACGCCGCTTACAGTGAGGTGGTCTACGACGGCTACAGGGCTCCCAGCTTTATGGAGATAGAAGGCGCAAAAGAAGTGGGCATTGAGTTCCACTCCCTGTCCAAGTGCTTCAACATGACCGGCTGGCGCATCGGCATGGCCGTAGGTAACGCCGATATGATAAAGGCCCTTTTCCAGATCAAAGCTAACCTGGACTCAGGCATCCCCCAAGCGATTCAGGAGATGGCGATTGCGGCCCTGTCCGGCCCTCAGACCCCTATCCTGGAGAACAACGCCATTTACCAGCGCCGCCGGGATAAGGTGGTTGACGTGCTTACCCGGCTGGGTCTCAGGGTTAGACCCCCCAAGGCTTGCCTGTATATCTGGGCCAGGGTCCCCGAAGGCTACACTTCTGCCGAGTTCGCCGCACGTCTCCTGGATGACCTGACTGTGGTGGTGACTCCCGGTTCCAGCTATGGACAATACGGCGAAGGGTACATCCGACTCTCCCTTACCACGCCCGACGAGCAGGTGGACAAGGGTGTAGAACGGTTGGCATCATGGAAGATACCCTCTCCATCCGGTAGCTAGGGAGCAGTGCGATAGCTAGGACGACAATATCAACGGTCCGGTCATCTGAGCGAGCCCTTCTAGTGGGTGTCGGAGCAAAGGCCCGGGCTCCTTTGTGGAGTATCGGAGAATCCCTGGACGAGTTAGCGCTCCTGGCCCGGACCGCCGGCGCTGAGGTAGTATCCACCTTAGGCCAGCAGCTGAACAAACCCACCCACCACTATCTTGGCATGGGGAAGCTGGAGGAACTCAAGATTCTTCAGGCCGAGACCGACTGTAGCCTAATCATCTTTGACGATGAGTTGACCCCCACCCAGCAAAGGAACCTGGAAAACGCCCTGAACGTAAAGATCATAGATAGGACCGCGCTCATTCTGGACATCTTCTCCCGAAACGCCCGCACTCGAGAGGGTCAGCTACAGGTGGAGTTGGCCCAGCACCAGTACCTGCTGCCCCGGTTGGTGGGTCAGTGGTCTCACCTTGAGCGTCTCGGCGGCGGCATAGGGACTCGCGGCCCCGGAGAGACCCAGCTGGAGACCGATAGGCGACTTATCCGCAGGCGTATCCGAAGACTTGAGCAGGAGCTTCAAGAGGTACGTTACCGTCGGGAGTCCTACATGAGCCGCCGCAAGCAGGCAAGACTCCCCGTGGTTTCCCTGGTAGGCTATACCAATGCCGGAAAGAGCACTTTGTTCAACGCCTTAAGCAACGCAGGCGTCGTGGTACAGGACCAGCTTTTCTCCACTCTCGATTCAGTGACAAGACGCATCTGGCTTCCCGGAGGCGGTCAAGCACTTCTTACGGATACAGTGGGATTCATTCACAAGCTACCCCCTACTCTAGTGGCTGCTTTCAGGGCTACTCTGGAGGAGCTACATGAGGCAGACCTGCTGCTCCACGTTATTGACATAACTCACTCCAAAGCTCCCGAGCAGACGGCGGTTGTAGTAGACACGCTCAGGGAGCTGGACCTGGCAGAGAAGCCACGACTACTGGTAATCAACAAAATGGACCGGTTGGTGCCCTCGGAGAACGGGGGAACCCCATCCGATGTGCCGATAATATCCGCTGACCCGGGGATTCTGGTTTCCGCTGCGTTGGGCTGGAACCTGGATGGACTTGTAGAAGAGATTGAGCGGCAGCTGGAGGAACTGGGTGTGCTGACCTCCCCGGTGCGGTCCGGCGGCGACCCGGGATGGCCATAATTTTACCAAGAAAAATTGGTTCGCACAATATATGTTATGTAAATGCCAGCAGGGCCCAAACTTTACATAAGTAATAAACCCGGAGAAAGGCTCGTTTTCAGGGGTTTAGGGAAATATCCAACCGGCATGTGATTGGGGCCGCCCTGGAGCCACCATGGGGGATTGTTTATCCGTTATCGCCAAGAAGATAAGCCGGTGGGGCAGCTGACACTGACCCCACCGGTTGTTAACTATTTCCCCTACTCGCGGCCAAAGACTGACACGGAGGCGGTGAAAGAGCCTGGCCTGCCGCCAAGGTTGTGGGTGAGGCCGAGGTCGGCCTTCTTGAGTTGGCGCTGACCTGCCTTACCCTGCAACTGTTTGTAGACCTCGTAGATCATGCGTATACCGCTGGCCCCAACTGGATGGCCGAAGCACTTGAGTCCGCCGTCGGTATTTATCGGCAGGTCGCCTTCCAGGGTGAAAGTACCCGCTTCCACGTCCTCTCTAGCCCTTCCCCTCGGGCTGAAGCCCAGGTCCTCGGCAATTATCAATTCGGTAATGGTAAAGCAGTCGTGGACAATCGCCATGTCAATTTCGTCTCTGGGATTGGTAATACCGGCTTCCTGGTAGGCAGCCTGGCCTGCCCGTACATTCTCCGGGAAGTGAACGAAGTCCCAATCGTCTCGCAACATACCGAAGGAACCCACGGCAAGGCCCAATCCCTTCACCAACACGTAGTCTCGCCGCAGACTGCGAGCGATCTCGGGTGTCGTGATGATGGCGGCTGCAGCTCCGTCGCTGACTCCACAGCAATCATACAGACCCAGCGGCCATGCAATCATGGGAGCATTCATAATCTGGTCCACGCTTACTTCTCGCTGAAAATGGGCCTTCGAGTTCAGGGTGCCATTGTGATGGTTCTTCGAAGCTATCTGGGCTAGTGTACGCTTACCCTCTTCATAGGGTATTTCGTAGTGGTGGAAGTAGCGGGTGGCAGCCATGGCGAACTGTGAAGGTGGAGGCACGGGCGGAGCTACCTCGCTGCCTACCGCCTCGGGAACGGCCAGACCGGAGAAACCCGAGTCTTTGAGCTTCTCCACTCCCGTTGCCAGCACCATATCGTAGATTCCGGCGGCAACAGCGTAGCTGGCATTCCTGAAGGCATCAGTTGCGGTAGCACAGGCATTTTCAACCCGTGTGATAGGCACATAGTCCAATTTGAGGGCCTGAGCCAAGGGCTGCCCTGTTCGGAAGCTCTGGACAGTACCTACCCATGCAGCCTGTACATCTTTGGGGTCAACTCCCGCGTCCTCATAGGCTTCGTAGGCGGCCTCTACAATCAAGTCAGAGGTGCCAGCGTCCCAACGTTCACCAAATTTGGTGCAGCCCATTCCGACGATTGCGACCCGGTCCTTTATACCTTGCATGACGGCCCTCCTGTTATGTTAAGTTGTTAGGCCAGCCAGTCCACTGTGCCGGCTGAGAGACACTCTTCTCTTTAGGTCCGTGCCGGTATGGACTTCCAGTAGTAGTTGTGAATGCCGTTCACAACACGTAGTTTCCTGAAGCTCATCTCCACGGGCATCCCGACTTCGACTTCATCCAATTCCCTGTCGGTCATCATACACAGCATCCTGCCACCACATTCAAAGTTAACGACGGTGATAACCAGGGGGGTGTCCGTAGTGCCGGCGAGGTAGTCCATCGAGTAAGTGAAGACAGTTCCCTTTTTATCCGAAAGGCGCAGGGACTGGAAATCGTCCTTGGACTGGCACATGGTACATATCCTCTGAGGTGGGTACTGTATATAGCCACATCGGTTGCACCTGGCACCGTAAAGCCGGATGTTTTGCTCCGATTCACGCCAAATTGCCGTGACGGAGGGTACTGCGGGCGGCGGGCGTCTGGCAGCGTCGGAGGTCCACACCTCCCGCCAACGAGCATAAGTCTCGTAGCTGGGAATCATTTTCTTGGACTCCAGTTGCTTCCGTATATCCAGCCCGTCTTTTAGATTATCTATATTCGCGTTCACCCGGAACGAGAGAACATCGCTGCCATCTCCATAGCTGGCCATGAGCAGCAGGTCTCCGTCGCCGGATTGCTCCAAGGCGCCAATCAGAATCATCAACGGATATGCGGCTCCTGTATTGCCCATTTCTCCCAATAGAGGGTCCTGGAGCTGCTCCTGTGAGAATCCCAAGCGTCTGCTTAGCTGGGAGTGACGGCGGGCATCGGGGGCGTAAAATCCAACCTTGGCGAACGCCTTTGGCGTAACACCGTGCTTTTCCATGAACCCGCTTACGGCATCAACAAGGATGCGCTCAAGTCCCTCCTCATTCATAAAACGGTCCTCCCAGGACCGTATGAAGGGGTCGCCCTGGGACCGCCACGTGTCCAGCATGTTCTCGGTGATGAAATGTGTTCCCTCTATGGAGGCGGCTATCCCGTCCTGGGCTATGAGGATTGCAGCCGCTCCATCGCCAAGGGTACGCTCCATGTCGCCTTTGGGAGCACCCAGGCGAGCGTCGGAGGCTATTATCAGTATCTGTTTTGCTGAGCCGGCAGCTATAGAATCCATCGCCATTTTCACGGCGGTAGTGCCCGCCCGGAGTACCCCTGTCACATCTGCGGTAAAGATGTCCCGCCTCAGGTCAAGGGCCGTCGCTATTATGGCGGCGCACTGCTTCTCCGAATAGGGTGGGGTAGTGGTGGCAAAGAGAAGGCCATCTATTGACTCACGGTCAATTTCTCCCAGGCAGTTGACCCCGGCGGCCACTGCCATAGTCACGCTGTCCTCGTCAAAGTTGGCGACGGCCTTCTCGCCTGACGATCTCCAACCCTCAGTTTCCTTGCCCAACCGGTATCTAGGAATATATGCCCCGAAGGATTTAATTCCTACCATATTCGCCACCCCGGAAAATACGATACCTTGTGTCTGGATTCCGTCTAAATCCTAACAGCTACCCAATGGAGTGTCAATCAACAAGCCGGGAAATGGGTCAGGGTCTTTCGCTTGTCTATAATCGAATACCCTTCCCAGACCGCCCCTATATCCTTTCCTTCGGCCTGACTACATCGAAGGGGCCTACCCTTAGCCCCCGCACTCTACACCACAAGCCCACTCAGCCCTGACTTTGTTCTACAAGCACTTGCCAGGCGATTCCGAACGTGTCCACGCACGATCCGAAGTAGTCTCCCCAGAACTGGTCCCCCATTGGCATCGTCACCCTGCCGCCCTTCGACAGTTTGGCGAGCGTGTCGTCGGCGTTCTCTCTGGACTCCGCCTGGTAGGAGATGGAGAAGTTGGTTCCAATCACCGGCCCCGGCCCGAACGTGGAGGTGGAGTCGCTGCCCATCAGCACGCTAGACCCTATCGGGAGGGATATGTGCATTATTCTGTCCAACTCCGACTCGGGCACGCCCATGTCGGGCGGTCCGTCTCTGAATGTCACCATTACGGTGAATTCCCCACCGAATACCGACCGGTAGAAGTCGAACGCCTCTCGGCAGTTGTCTTCGAAGGTCAGATAGGTATTTAGAGTCATTGGTTTCTCCTCTTAGGGGGTCATGCCGGCTAAGGATCGGCCTTCGCACGGTCGGGCGACCTTCTAGAGACCGGGATAATAGTAACGTATCCTTACGTCCTCAAATAGCGGCCAAACCAGTCCAGCATCCGTTCCCAGGCATCGTCTGCCGCGTGCTTCCGATAGCTGGGCCGATAGTCGGCGAAGAAGGCGTGGCCGGCGTCGGAGTACATTACCTCCTCATAGGTCTTGCCGTGCTTGCTCATCTCTTCCTTTATGCGAGCGGCATGAGCCGGGGAAGGGTTGGGGTCCTCCTCACCGAATAGCCCTAGCATGGGGCAGGACAGATTGGGGACCATATCAATGGGAGATACCGGCCTCTGAGGGGTATGTTCGTCCTGGATTATGAAACCGCCGGCGGAGTCAATGGCAGCGTCGACGTTCTTGCTGTTGCAGGCGAACATGAAGGTATACCGGCCTCCTGAGCAAAAGCCTATGACCCCTATCTTGCCGTTGCAGTCGGGCCGGCTCTTGAGATAGGCGGCAGCCCCTTCCAGGTCTGCCATTGCCTGGGAGTCCGGCACCGAGAACATCTTCTGCATCACCTCATCCATGTTGTTGGGGTCTGGCGAGCCTTCGCGAGTGTACATGTCCGGTGCCAGAGCTATGAACTTCTCCGTCGCGAAACGCCGGGCCACGTCGTTGATGTGCTCCACCATTCCAAAGGCTTCCATTATGACAATTATGCCCGGATAGAAGCCGCGTGAGGTGGGCCGGGTAAAGTATGCGTTGACCAGTGTTTCATCCTGCTGGCTGGGGAATTGTACTGTCCTTGTCTGTAGCTGTGACGTAACCATATTTTCACCTCTTGTCTAGCGTGTTGACATCGGATATGATACCACACAGGTGCAACCCTGTGTTCACTTTCCAGCAATCTTTTTAAGGAGGTAGCTATGGCGACCAGACAGGTCCCAACCGAGGAGGAAGTTCTGGGTTACATGACCTCCCTGAGCAACTGGGGAAGATGGGGCCAAGATGACGAGTTGGGCACCCTTAACTTGATTACGCCGGAGAAACGGGCCCAAGCGGGGAGGCTGGTCAAAGAGGGGATAAGCGTCACCTGCTCCAGGCTTATTGTCCCTGAGATAGCTCCTGACGTAGTGTCCATCCCGCCCCTGCACTACATGATTAATACCGGCGAATCGGCTCCAAGCAGCGGCCCCGGAGGCTCATCCGACTTCATCGGGTTGTCCTACCATGGATATACCATCACTCACCTGGATAGTCTCTGCCACCAATTCTGGGATGGAAAGATGTACAACGGCAAATCTGCATCCCTGGTAAACGCCCAGCAGAAGGCCACCGCAGGTCACATTGACAGAGCACAGGACGGCGTCGTAACTCGTGGCGTGCTTCTTGACATCGCCCGGCTTAAGGGTAAGGAGTGGCTGGAAGAAGGAGAGGCGGTCTTCCCGGATGACCTGGAGGCGGCGGAGCGCGCCCAGGGAGTAAGGGTAGAAGAGGGAGATGCTCTGCTGGTCCGCCTGGGCTGGTACAAGAAGCGAGAGCAAACGCCAACCCCGGCACCAGGCAGGCCCGGTCTTCATGCCGCCACTCTTCCCTGGCTGCACGAGCGAGGCGTCTCTATTATTCTGGCCGACGCCTCCCAGGACGTGGACCCCAGTGGCTACAGCAAGGTATCGTTGCCCGTACACCGTGTGGGAATCGTGGCAATGGGGCTGTGGCTCATTGATGCCGCCAACTGTGAGGAACTGGTCAAAGTCTGCCAACGACTGGGGCGATGGGAGTTCATGTTCGTTGTCGCACCGCTCAGGTTCCACAACGCTACTGGCTCGCCCATAAACCCCCTGGCGATTTTCTAGCCTTCGATTTTATGTCAAGCAACAGGGGCGAGGAATTCCTCGCCCCTGTCTGTTTTATCTATCAAACGGTCCATTACCGCTTCCGGGCAAACTTCTTCAGGCTTTTCGGCGTTCTGGGTGGGTCCATGTGGCGCCCTCGGATGGTATAGGCTACTTCGGCCACGTATATGTCGCCCCGGGAGTCCACCGCTATGCCGTGGGGGGCGATGAACTGGCCCGGACCTTCCCCTTCTTCAGGAGCGCCAAACCGGGCCAAAAGGTTCCCATTCAGGTCGAAGATGCTCACTCGATGCCCCATACCGGGGGCATCATCAACACCGGTCATCCCATTGAGCTCTCCAACGTAGATATTGTCCTGCCAGAGCACCATGGCGTCCGGACGATGGATGTTGTTCCACATGGTGATGAAATTGCCCTTGGGGTCGAATATCTGTATTCTGTGGGCTTCCCGGTCAACCACGTAGACCCGGTCGTTGCCGTCTATGGCGATATTGTGAGGCCGCATGAACTGGCCCGGGTCGATGCCTGGACTACCCCAGGAGAACTTGTACTCGCCAGTACCGGTGTATACGTGGACCCGAGAGTTGCCGTAGCCGTCCGAGATGTACACGTCTCCATTGCTGGGCATAATGGCCGCCGACGTGGGGCGATTAAAGGGCTGGCCGCTCCACTTGGGAGCAGGATGATTTCGCTGCCCGATTTCCATCAACTTCTCGCCCTTGGAGTTAAACTTCTGGACCGTGTGTATCCCGTCGTCGGCCACAAGTATCGAGTCATCGTGGGCCATGTAGAGTCCATGAGTCCTGTCCTCACTAAAGAGACCCTCACCAAATGAGCGAAGGAACTTGCCATCCCTGTCGAACACGATGATTGGATGCTCACCACGCGTCAGGACATACACGTTATCCTGGGAATCTACCGCCACTCCGGGGCATTCGTGAAAGGACCACCCGTCGGGAAGCTGCTCCCAACTTTCTATGGGGTCGTAAAGCAAGTTCCCACCGCCCAATGTCGTCGTCATATCCATGTACCTCCTTAACAGGTTGACCTTCTCTGGGACCATCCTCCGGTTGCCGGATTGCACTATCCGCGATGTGTTCCGGTCCCTTTACCACTCGGAACACACTATATAGCTTGTCACGGGTACAGTCAAGAAATAGACAAAGCTGGCCCATCCCGCTTGAATTCGCTTATATGGACGGCACAACTTCCTGTACGAACAGGCGCATAGACCTCATTACCTGCTCATGGGTAAGGTCCCCGAAAGCGAAGATGCAGCCGAAGTAGTTGCACCCGGTATCTTCGATGCCCCGCCTCACCTGGTCGGTCACGCTTTCCGGGGAACCTGCAATCATTACCTCGTTGCCCCTGAGTGAATCATAGTTGGATATGAAGCCCATGTTTCTGGGTTCTCCTGTCAGGGTGGGAAGAAGGCTTATATTGTGAAACCAGGCCTTATGGGCCGCTCTGCACTCCTCTTCGGCTTGCCGGTCCGTGGGTGCCACGTAAACGTGGCGGACCAGCCCGTACTTGGGCATGTCAACGTGGGGGTTCAGGCGACCTGGGTCATCCTGGTGCTCCCGCCAGGAACTCTTGTACAGGTCGAAATATGCCCTGATGTCGGAAGAAGGATTGAAGATATTGGCCGTATTGAACCCATTCCGGGCCACCCAGGGAGCGGACTCAACGTTGGTAGAAGCATACCAGAGGGGAGGATATGGCTGTTGGAGAGGGCGAATCCAGGGACGCACGTTCTCGTAAGTGAAGTACCTTCCCTCATGGGAGATTACGTCATTGGTAAAGCCTTTGAGTAGAACGTCCAGGGCCTCGTTGAAGATGTCTCCGGTCTCGTCGGGGTTCACGTTATAGCTGGCAATCTCGAAAGGCACGACTCCCCTGCCAACTCCGACGTCCAATCTCCCGTTGCTCAAATGGTCCAGCATACAGATTTCCTGAAGCAATCTGAGAGGGTCGTAGAGAGGAAGGAGATAGACCAGTGGCCCCAGCCTGATATGCCTGGTGCGCTGGGCGGCCGCAGCAAGGAAAATTCCCGGAGACGGAGCGAGGCACAGCGGTGTGAGGTGGTGTTCGGCCAGTTGGTAGCAGAAGAACCCCGACTCGTCGGCGTACTCCAGCATCTTCAACCTCTCTTCGAAGGTGTCGCGTGCGAGAAGCTTGTCACTCTCAATCCAATCAAAGAGGCCAAACTGGATGGGGCCACCCGCCAACGGTGTCTCGTTCACCATGTTATCCGTCCTCCATTTCCGTTATGTCAATTGGGACGTGTCTCCGCCGAATACATTGTTTATCCAACCGCCCTCAAAGTCAACTCCCTTAGCCGGGGCATTGGGCCTTTCGATGATTCACCCTCACCCCAACCCTCTCCCATCAAGGGCGAGGGGGCAATATCCCCTCTCCCCTGGTGGGAGAAGGTTAGGACGAGGAGGAAGAGTGTGTGAGGGACAAGCGGAATCGGAGAAGCGGGTACAACCGAAAGACCCTGGCCGGGGCACTGGGTCTGGCTGATAGGACACCTCACGAGGATGCCTACTCATCAGCCCACTTGTGGGGAACCTCCGACAGCGCCGAGAAGCCCAATTCCTCGCATAGCAGAAGGTAGTCTCGCCTCAAGACGCCATGCCATTCCATCTGGTCAAGGGTTTCCGATATGGGCACGTCCAGGCGCAGAGTGGCCAGCTCTCTGTACAACATGGCCTTATCCCGGTGCTCAGAGAGGCTGGCAGCCAAGGCGTCTGCGCCCCGGAGCTTCAAGTCCCACTCTGAAGGTTTGTCGGAAATACCCTCTATATGGCCATAACGTTGCAGAACCTGTGCAGTGGTCTTGGCTCCCCATCTGGGGACTCCCGGTATTCCATCGGCGGCGTCGCCGACCAGTGCCAGGTAGTCCGGTATGGAGTCGGGCGAGACGCCGAACTTTTCTACCACTCCATCCTCGTCCATAGTGACGTGTGTGCGCCTGTTCAGGCATACCACCCTCTTGCCACGCACCATTTGGGTGAGGTCTTTATCTGGGGAGCAGATAACGACCTGTTCCACGCCCGGAGCATCCCACCATCGGAACGCAGCCGTGGCAATGGCGTCGTCAGCCTCGAACTCGACCATTGGCCAGACCACGATACCCAGAGAAGAAGCTGCCCGCTCCGCCAACCCGAACTGGCTCATCAGGTCTTCCGGGGTCCCCTCACCGCTCTTGTATCCTGGGAAAAGGTGGTTTCTGAAAGACTCGATAACATGATCGAAGGCACATGCTACATGGGTAACGTCGTCCTGGCGCAGTAGGGCTAGCAGAGTTTGTATAAGCCCTCGCACTGCTCCGACCGGTCGGCCATCGGGCCCGGTGATTGGAGGCATGGCGAAATAGGCCCTGAAAAGCTCGTATGTGCCATCTATCAGATGTACCTTCATATCCATTCCCGCCTTGAAGTACAGGCTACACGGGACTACAAGTATCCCGCCATGATTATCTCAGAAACTCCAGGACCTTTTGAAGCGCCCTCCAGTCAGAATATCTCTATAGCACAGGCATCCGGTTGACGCTGCCTGAAGCCTCTGCTACACTCGGCGCACTGAGGTGCGAAGACGAATCCGGGAGGTAAGATGTCATCGGACTTTGAGGTCTTTGAACTGGGCAACGTGGTGCTTCAATCCGGGGCAACTCTCAGGAATGCCAAACTTGCCTACAAGACCTATGGCACTCTCAACAGTGGGAAGGACAATGTCATCATCTACCCCACCTTTTACGGGGGACAGCACACCCATAACGAGGCCATAATCGGAGAGGAGATGGCTCTCGACCCGAGGAACTACTTTATCATCATCCCCAATATGTTCGGCAATGGACTGTCCTCATCACCCAGCAACAACCCTTCACCCTATGACAGGGCGCGCTTTCCCAACGTAACCCTCTATGACAACGTAATTTGCCAACATCGGCTTGTCACCGAGAAGTTCGGAGTCGAAAATATTGCCCTTGTCACCGGCTGGTCCATGGGTGCTCAGCAAACGTTCCATTGGGGCGCACTTTTCCCCGACATGGTGGAGTGCATCCTCCCCTGGTGCGGGTCGGCCAGAACTTCCCATCATAACTACGTTTTCCTGGAGGGCGTAAAGGCGGCACTCACCGCCGATGATGCCTGGCTGGGCGGATGGTACGAGAAGCCGCCACTGAAAGGCTTGCGGGCGATGGGAAGAGTCTATGCAGGATGGGCCGTTTCTCAAGCTTTCTACCGTGAGGAAGTCTACCTGAAGATTGGCTACTCCTCGCTTGAAGACTATCTGACTGCCTTTTGGGAAGGTCGCCGCCTGGACCAGGACGCCAACGATTTGCTGGCTATGCTCTGGTCCTGGCAGAATGCAGACATCAGCGCCAACCCGAAATACAACGGCGATTTTGAGATGGCCCTCAATGCCATTAAAGCCAGAGCTATCGTCATGCCATGCAAGACCGACCTCTATTTCCCGCCGGAGGACAGTGAGTACGAGGTCGAGCACATGCCAAACGCGGAGCTACGGCCCATGCACTCAATATGGGGGCACCTGGCGGGAGGCCCGGGGTTCAATCCCCAGGATACGGAAATTCTGGACGGTGCGATAAGAGAGTTGCTGGCAACGTAAACACAGGTGGCGCGAGAAGCAACCACTACCAATATACTCAAGGAGGTGTCCAGATGATATACGAGCTACGCATCTACGACGCAATGCCCGGCAAACTGCAGGCCCTCGTCAATCGCTTTGGGACGTACAACATGGACCTCTTCGCCAGGTACGGAATCGAGATGATAGGGTTCTGGACCGATGAAATCGGGACCAGCAACCAGCTCACCTATATGTTGAGGTTCGACAGTATGGGTGACAGAGAGACGAAATGGAGCACCTGCATGGCAGATACCGCTTGGCGGGAATTCCTGCGGGAAGAAACAGCCCAGAACGGACTCTACGTAGACAGGTCGCGTAACACCTTTATGCGCCTCACCGATTACTCGCCTGAGCCCAGAATCACAACCGCCGTACAAGAGATGCGCATCTACGACGCCATGCCTGGCAAACTTCCTGACCTGCACAACCGGTTTGCCAATCACACTACCCGCCTGTTCAAGAAACATGGCATGGAGGTGGTCGGCTACTGGACCGACGACGTCGGCATCACCAACCGTCTGGTGTACATGCTGGGCTACTCCAGCCTTGGCGACAGGGAGAAGACTTGGGCGTCCTTTGGCGGGGATGCGGAGTGGCAGAAGGCACGAGCGGAGTCGGAGGTGAACGGCCCGCTGGTGCGTAAAAACTATAGCACGGTCCTGCGCCCCACCTCCTTCTCTCCAAGGGGGTGACCTCCCGCTTTCCCCGGCGGCTTGTAGGTCAATCGAAGCGTCTATGGAGGTATGCAATGCCGGAACCCTTTGAGCTTTCGGTAGCAGAATCGGCGAGTAGTATCCGTCGCCGGGAACTGTCCCCGGTGGAGTTGGTCGAGTCCCTGTTAAACCGAATTGACGCACTGGAACCCAAACTGAAGGCTTGGATGTACCTGGACCGGGAGTCTGTGGTTTCCGAGGCCCGGGAAAAGCAGTCTGCACTGGATTCTGGCATTGAAATCGGCCCGTTGTATGGAGTGCCCATAGGGCTAAAGGACATTTACCACAATGCCGGGATTCCTACCACGGCCTGCTCAAAGATTTATGCAGACTTTGTGCCCGACTACGACGCCACCACCGTAGCCTTGTTGAAGAGGGCGGGGGCCATCATGCTGGGCAAGACGGTAACCACCGAATTTGCCTGTATGGACCCGTCCCCAACCATCAATCCCTGGAACTCTGCCCACACGCCCGGAGGGTCAAGCAGCGGGTCGGCGGTGGCCGTGGCCGCTCGGATGTGTCCCGGTGCTCTGGGGTCGCAGACAGTGGGCTCGGTGCTGCGCCCGGCGGCATACAACGGGATCGTAGGTTTCAAGCCCACCTTTGGACGGGTCAGCCGGCATGGAGTGGTTCCCGTTAGCTGGTCCCTGGACACGGTGGGATGGCTGGTACGCAGCGTAGAGGACGCCGCCCTGTTGTTGCAAGTCATGTCCGGGCCTGACCCCAAGGACCCGGTTGCATCTCGGGAGACTTCACCTAACTACCTTGAAGCGCTGGCGGCTCCCACTGCACCCCGCATCGGCCTCATACGACAGTTCTTCTATGACCATGCCGACGTTGAGACCCGGCGACACGTGAATGCCGTTGTAGAAAGATTGAGAGAAGCAGGAGCCACCATAGAGGAAGTCCCGTTGCCCGACAGCATGGCCACTGCATTTGACGACCAACAGACCGTCATGGCGGTAGAGGGTGCGGCCTTTCACCAGCCCATGTTCGAGCAGCGGGCCGGAGACTACCAGCCCAAGCTGCGTGAAATGATAGGCCGGGGGTTAGGCACGGACGCAGCTACCTATTCTCGAGCCCTTGAGCGACGGCGGCAGTTTATCACCGATATGGAGATCCTGTCGGAGACGGTAGATGTGTTGCTAACCCCATCAACGCCAACTCCTCCCCTGGCCGACCTGACAAACACTGGCAATCCCCTGTTTCAGGGTCCCTGGACATCCTGCGGGTTGCCTGCCATATCCATCCCTTCAGGTCTAGCGGAATCCGGCCTCCCACTGGGAATCCAACTGATAGCTGCTCCCTTCGCCGAGGCCCGGTTACTGGCGGCTGCCGCTTGGTGCGAAACAACCCTTAACTTCCGATTGCTGCCGCCCGTAGACTAATTTTATGTCAACCGCTACCGTTGGCGTGGAGCTGACGCAATCACACGGGCTGCCATGTCCGTGTCAATGCCGCGCGGCCACTCTCTCTTTAACGGGTCGCTAATCCGAATGGTCAGAGAGGGTCCCAGTTCCTTGATTTCCATGCGGATAACGTCGCCATCCTGTACAGCCCCAATTTGCTGGTGGTTGCATCCTGTGGCAATCACGTCTCCCGGCTCCAGGGTGGTAATCTTTGAGAACTCGGAGATTAGCTCACGCACAGGATGGGCCATGTCACTGGTAGGGAAGTCGTGTCGAGGATCGTCATTATTCCACAGCCGTACCTGTAGGTCCATGGGGTCCGGAATCTCGTCGGCGGTTACCAGGGCAGGGCCCATGGGAGCAAAGGTATCGAAGGACTTGTTCTTGAATAGACTGACTCCTATTGGCCCCACCAGACCGCGCGCTGACATGTCCATGAAATTGCAATACCCAAAGACGTAGGACAATGCGTCCTCTTGGGTCACCTTGGTAGCCGTCTTGCCAATCACAAGAGCCAGTTCCGGCTCGTGGTGAAATACTGAAACTTCTGTGACGGGGGGAAGCTCGCAAGTATCGCCGTCACCTATAATGGCCGAGGGCGACTTTATGAAGGCATCCAATAGTGCTGGCTCACGCTGGCCGAACTCCAGGTAGTTCACTGCAGCGCAGATTACCTTTGGCGGCCTGGGCACCGGAGGGCGAAATCTGACGCTGTCCAGGGAAACACCGTCCCTCCCCTGAATCGCGGACTCAATCCTTGGCCTCAACTCGCCCCAACGGGCTATGAGTTCATCTACCATGTACTGGGGCCTGCGGAATTGCTGACCTTCAAAGGCGTCCATTGCGTCCATCACCCGCTGACCCTGTATCACGCCAAGACGGTGTTCGTTGAAGAGAACCAGCTTCATGTCCTGTACCTCCTGCTCTGCGACTCAGTTTTCCACGAGTGTAGTGTCAGGCCCTGATGCTGTCAATCCCTGTAGCTGTATGGCTCAGGAGCGGGGGATGGATTCTGGTCGGGTATTGCGAAAGTATATTACCGTGCTTTATCATTCTATCGCCAAATAGCAGACCTAGGTCACAGGTTTGCGAAGTACGGAAATCTGGAGGTTAAGGTAATGGCTCAAAACTCCGGTCAGACATACAAACTGGTTGAGTTAGTCGGGTCTTCCCAAGAGGGTCTTCAGCAGGCTATTGAGAGCGCCATAGACCGCGCAGGTCAAACCCTGCGTGGGCTGGACTGGTTTGAGGTAAGGGAAATAAGAGGAGCTATCCAGGATGGCAAGGTGGCGTGGTACCAGGTCAAGCTGGGTATTGGCTTTCGTATAATGGACCCAGCCGACCTGCAACGCGACTAAGAGGACGTTTGTAAAGCCCCTTCTCCTCCGCCGGAGGCGGACTGGGATGAGGGGTATCACCCTCACCTCAATCCTCTCCCATCGAGGGAGAGGAGGCTTGGGACGCCACTTTAGAAACACCCTTCAAGAGATGCTTGGTGGTACTTGCCCCTAGAACCATATACATGTAACGGTGCTAGTAATACCGGAGACGGGGCGAATCTTGTGGCGTATAGTGGCTGTAAGGTCCTCCTCGCTATCCGTTTCCAGTTCCACCACGAAATCGTAGGGACCAAACACTTCGCGGACCAACGCACCAGGGATGGCTTGCAACCGCTTCCCAACGGCCTCCGTTTTGGCGGGTTCGACCGTGATCAACACATACGCGTTAGCTGCCATGACAACCTCACTTGTCTGTGCTTAGCCCTGCTAGCTATCTCCTGGGTTTGTCTCTCGTAGCTCCCTTTCGATGCTGTGGGTCAGGTGTCTTAGAGTGTCACCGTAGCGGCCAGCAAGCAGTCCGGCTAGATTCATGTAGACCCGTAAGCCCAACTCAGTGTTACGGGAGCATAGGTCCACTAGCTGGGACCTGTCGATCTGCAACACATCCATGTCCGTCAAGGCCCTGGCTGTGGTGATTAAATTGCCTGGTCCCGCAAGAATAGCAATGGGAAAGGACTGGCCGGAGGTAGCAACCCGGGCAGCTATGTCGCCTACTTCGGTATGAGCGCCTAGCTGTGCTTCACCTTCGGCGACGATGAAAAATTGGTCTCCCAATTCACCTTCCCTCCCCAACAGTTGTCCCTCGGAAATCCGTGCCCGTTGGACTAGGGGAGCCAACTCCCCTATCTGGTCGTCCGAGAGGCCACGAAATACGTCGGCCTCTTTCAACACATGCACCGTTTCTGTCAGGCCTTCTTCGACTTGAGCACTGGCATCAGTAATGGCCTCCACGGGTTCGGTTGAGAGCATCTCTGACGGCGTGAAAACCCTTACTGGAGTAGGTGCAGTCCTTTGCACCTCAGCAGCGACACTCCCCCTGAAGAGCCTTGCCAGGCCTTTCCGTTCGTGGGTATACATTGCGATGAGGTCCGGCTCATTATGCATAGCAAAGTCTACTATGCCTTGTGGCACAGACCGGGCTACCACCACCTGATAGCCCCACCTTATCGAAGAATCTCCAGTTTCTCTTCTGGCAACGTCTCTCAGGTAATCTGATGCCTCGGCTCGCTCACTTTCCTCCATCTGGCTGCCGAGGATAATATTCCCTCCTCCCACTGACCTTGAACTCATGGGGGGAATGACTTTTAGGAGTATTACTTCACCATCAGGTGCAAGCTCGCCTTGCAGTCGGGTCAACACCTCTTCAGATTCTCTGGACCCATCCAGGGGTACAAGTACTTTCCTGTACATCGCCCACCTCCAGAATAGTCATAGCAGTCCTGATACGTGAGTTCCGGCACCAATATAAAGGCCGATGTCCCCTACTTCATAATCGCGCAGGCTCCATCGGCATTCACAATCATCGCTTCTACCTCCTTCTCTGGACCTTCAGTCAATCCCTCATTGGACTTCAGGTCCGCTGGTGGTGGAAACCGACTTGGGTAAGAGAACTTGAACGAAAGATGAGGTGGTATCTATCCTCCTTGGCCTGGGTACAGTGCCTGAGTAATATTCTCGCGTCGGCACTGTAGTGGGATTCTATACTATGCAGAGTAATTCGTCAACATTGTGAATGCCATCACTATATATCAGCGATTTAACGGCACATCACAAAATAATTACCATTGTATATGAGGCACATTATAGGTGTCTTTCGCAAACTCATTGTAGTAAGGAGGGGCAGCAACGCATCCGAGGGCGAGAGCACTACTTCTCGGGAACGGAGCCCACGGATGGCTAGCGATCTGTGGTCAATCATCTAGCCAGCACTTGTGAGTTGGAGTGATTCAGCCTGCCCCATGTGGCTCAATGACACCGGTAGACAAACGGCAGGTGCGATTCATGGGATAAACCTGCGTCACAACTTTGATAACAGTTCTTTCAAGGGATTGAAGGCGTCAGAATCATAGTTCCAGATGCCTTTTTCCGCGGCCTCCCCGAGTCTCAGATCTGTGCGGTCTTGTGACGCCAAATATGCGTGAACCCTAGCTTTGGCCTTCGCTTCCCGTTTGGGCCAATCTTCTCGCTTGCCCTTGACGCATTCCATAAACTGTTCAACACATTCCATTACTGGCTCAGATTTAACCGACTCTAAGCAAACATCCTCCAGCATACCAGTCTCCCTCAAATGTGGAAGGATGAGGTAGGAGACCCTCAGATGGCCTTCCGACGCTTCGGTAAGCGGGGCAGACGGCTGAGGAAGTCCCGCATTCTGGAGAGCATGTCGAATACGGGTTCGGGTTCCCTCAATATCGAAGTCTGCATCTGCTACTACAGCAAGAGAGCGTACTTTGGCAAAATCTGGCAAGGCTAAGAAGGTTCTTATGAATCTCGTCAGATTCATTTTGCCCTGATAAGAGTGACACTGCACATCAGTTAGGCTCAATTGGGATGCCAAATGGCTAAAAACACGTACTTCTTCAAGTCCCTCAACCAGCACTTGTTTTGTTTCCCTAATCTGTATCTTCCTGTAAGATTCCTGATTGTCCTGCTGCTCTCCAGCCACTTATCGCACCTCCATTTCATGGAGCATGGCTGTTTCCAGCATTTCGCCGTCGAAGTAGGTAGCCTTAGAATGGCCTTCCACTCGGTCTATTCGATGGAATGTAAAATCTTCGGCATTACCGTGGCTGAGAGATTCGTATGCGGCCTTTATGCACTCGGCGCTATGTGTGGTGGCTACTACTTGGACGTCGAATTTATTGGCCAACACAAGCAAGTTAGAGAAAACGTCCTTCATTACAGAGTGATGCAAGCCGTTCTCAATTTCATCTATAAGTAACATCCCACCCCTTGTCGTTTGCATGGCCACGGCCATTGAGAACATTCGGTTAAACCCTTCACCGAGCAACCTAGAGGCAATAGGTCTATCCACTCCAATGTTGGCATGTATCACTGGGATGTTATTGATTAAGATTGGTGTAATCGACTTCAGCCTCGGCTCTAGAGTACGGAGGATTGCCAATATCTCTCCATCTTCGCCTTGAAGCTGAAGCGCACCAAACATTCTAGCGTCTTCCTCAAGGTTGTTTCTGTGAAGAGCCCCCATGAATGTAGAGACTGGCCTACCTGGGACTTGCTCTCGTTCCTGTCGGACGCTGGCATTTGTCAATGCTATTTGAACAGGAATCTGTGGCGGGGGGCTGAGTGTTTGTTCGACCCACCAAGCGCGAGACTTGTATGCTTTACCATCGTCATGCTGATAATCGAGGACTATCTCATATTGCCCTTCCGTTTGAAGCTGCGTTGAGCGCTCCAAAGCAGCTTCCGACGGATTACCGTACTGGGGCAATCTGGCAGTTGACGACAGATGATCTTCTAAATGGATCATCAACTTGCGATGTTTTAACCGGGACTTCACTTCACCAACTATCTTGATCGATTCTCGAGTATTGAATCTGTTGAACAAATCCACAAAGGCAGTTTCTGCGCTAGGAGGAGGTAGTCCCCTAAAGGCATCTAACCGAACGGCAAGATCAGGCATGTCTGGTCCACTGAGAATCCAAAGGCTTTCTAGGACAGCAGTTTTGCCGGCGCCGTTTTTCCCGGCGACCAAATTGATGCGCCCCAAGGGTCTTATCGTAAGTTGCTCAATGCCACGAAATCCCTCGATACTAAGGCCTGTGAGCATCATACTCCTCCAGAATGCAAGTCGCTGTAGTTTTTCTCCAACGTCCAATAAAATTATACGCTACGCACGCTAACTGAACCAGTATCAGAGGCGGGTCGCGCCGAGGTCTACCTGAACCACAGGTCTTCCGCCTATTAGGAGCGGTGGTCTAAGTGGCGCGTTTCCTGCCGGAAAACACCCGGGTATTCCAAGGGTCTGTATGTACCGTGACATCGAATCCTGCCTTCTCAAGGGCACTTATCCACAACGACTCCGGGAAAATGCCAAGGACGTGCCTGTCGTGCTCCACGTGAACTGTCCCGTCGGACTCGCGGAGAATATAGGCAAAGTCTGCAAAGTAGGTGGTGTCAGAGGGGTCGGGGTCCACAGACCACATGAGGTATCGCATACTGCGTCCATCTAGTCCGTCATTGCCACCGCAATCGGTGTACGGAGGCGTGAAGCGCTCGCGGACGTGGTCCGGGACGACAAGCACACACCCGTGCGGTCGGCAGTGGAAAGCGGCCGTCGCGGCCATGGCACGCACGTCGGCTTCGGAGGCCAGATACGAGACTGCGTCGTGTACAAACACTGCGTCGAACTGTGTCTCCGCAATTCTTATGGAACGCATATCCCCTTGAACGTGCTCAAGCTCCGGGTTAATCTGTCGGCTGACGTCGAGCATCCCAGGCGAGAGGTCCACCAGAGTCATCGTGAATCTCTGCTTCATGTGGTAGGCGTTGTTCCCACCACCGGATCCTAGCTCGAGTACGGTATTCACCGGACCGGATGCCGCCCCGACAATGCGGCCAGAGTTGTACTCCGCCTCTTCACGGTACTCGTGGGGAGGGGTGAGCAGGTGGAACCAGGTAGCCAGGTCCGAATACAACCGTGGGCTTTCGTTCATGGATTCCTCAATCGCCGGGATTGTAAAGGGCAGTGCGTTGAGCCTGCCTCGCATTGACGCGACATGGTCCGGGTTTGGTCTTCCGGACCGGAGGCTTCTCGGAGTGTTATCGTACGACGGGGTGGTCCATCAAGCCCCAATTTTCGTCCGGATGAGACATCATCGGGCCAACGAATATGGGAACGAAGGAGGCCATGATTCTCGCTCCGTCGCGGACCTGGTCGCGGTTTACGGAGCCACCCCATGTGGCTCCGCCGTGCATGGACTGGATGCGCAACACATAGAGCCGGTCGAATAGAGTGTTGAGAATAAAGGCTGGGAGATGAGATGTTGGCTCCCCAGCTAGGATTCGAACCTAGGACCTAGCGGTTAATCCGCCTCCGGCGGACCGACTCTACCGCTGAGCTGACACTTTAACCATTCCCTTCCCGCGCCGGACTTGAGGAACCGCTCCCGCTCCATTGCCTTCTGTCTGGTGGGCCATTGTTCCACGTGAGCCAACTCCCAGGGTCCCCGATTCCTAGTGTAGCCTGCAAGTCCTGATTGGTGCTCGTGGAGTCGCCGCTTCAGGTCTCTGGTCTGGCCTATGTAAAGGCGCTTGGTGGAAGTGCTCCGTAATACGTAAACAGTAAACATGATGGGAGATGAGATGTTGGCTCCCCAGCTAGGATTCGAACCTAGGACCTAGCGGTTAACAGCCGCCCGCTCTACCGCTGAGCTACTGGGGAGTGTGGAGAGGAATTCCGGTGGGAGTGTGTCCCTTAAAGGGATTTTACCACCTGAAGGGCCAAGTCTCAACTCTCACTCTACCTGTTGATTTGTGGTATCACATGCCGGGCGATAAGGTCCAGCTGCTTCATCACCTTTTCATGTTCCATACCGGGCCACTGCATCCTGAAAACCATATTGTTGATTCCCAACCTGCTCTCGTACCGCTTTATCTCCGTGACCACGTCATCGGGAGTGCCAATGAGGAAACGGTCCCTGGAAAGCTCCTCAAAGGGTACTGAGAAGTCCTCGTTGCCGGGGAGAGCCTTGTCCTGTCCCCACTTGGCATAAGCCTGGTACTTGCTTTCCAGGTAGGAGCGGCTTTCGTAGAAGGCTACTTCCCGGTCCTCTGCCACATATAGCTCCCGCATCATAGGCATGTCATCGGGCAGAGCATTGCCGGATTCGTTGAGCGCATCCTTGTAAAGGCCCATCTGGTTTTCGACCATGGTCACCGTAGCGTGGGGGTTGATGTACCATGGATAACCCATCTGGGCAGCTCGTTTTATTGCCGTGTCGTGATTTGCAGCTACCCATATAGGGGGATATGGTTTTTGAATCGGACGGCAGGTCGGATTGACCTTCGGCACGTGGTAAAAGCTGCCCTGATACTCCACCTCGTCCTCTGTCCAGAGGAGCTTCATGACCTCAAGGGACTCCAGGAGCCGGGGCACTCTTTCCCGCCGTCTTACGCCGAATGCAGCGTACTCATCTTCCCGATAGCCCAGTCCGACGCCGAAGATGAACCGGCCAGAACAGATAGCGTCCAGAGTGGCGACCGTCTCGGCCATCTCAACCGGGTTATGTAAAGGAACAAGGATAATGGACGCGGCCACTTGCATTTCTCCTGCTTCCGCCGCCAAGCGAGCGAGGAACGGGAAGCACGTGGGCATTTGATAGGGTGAAGCCAGGTAGTGTTGGCCGGCACATATCAAGTCAAAGCCCGCCTCCCTTGCCATTCCCACCTGCTCGACACTTTCTCCAATCTTCCTGTCCATGGACTCGTTGGAAGTGTATTGACTGTTGGTGAATAAACCCAGTTTCACATTGACCTCCTGACAACCGACTAAGAAATGAAGCTACGCTAATTGTAAGTCAGGTCGCCTGGAAGAACAATATCGGACTTGCTAAGGAAGAGTTTGCCGGCTAAAATTCTCCACAGGGTTCTTATAAGAGAGGGGAGGTGTGGGTTGAAGATAGCACGATTCCGTGACGGTAGACGGACTGCGTATGGAGTCGTAGACCAGGATGAGATTGCAGAGATACGAGGAAGTATATTCACCAGGTTCAGGATTACCGATACCAGATACAAAATTGCGGACATAAAGCTTTTGCCCCCTACTGACCCCCTCCAAATATGGTGCCCCGGCTTGAACTTCGACAATCACCGGGAGTTCGCCGGCACGGTGCTCGGCGAGGATAAGACGCCTGGAACCGGATGCCCGGAGCCCTGGCACAAGGGTAGGAACGCACTAATCGGCCATGATGACTATATAGTCATACCTAGGGACTCCAGCGGAGACGTCCACTATGAAGGGGAAATGGTGGCAGTGATAAGCAAGGTTTGCCGCAGGGTAACCCCAAAGGAAGCCATGAGGTACGTCCTCGGTTATTCCTGCGGCAACGACGTCAGCGAAAGGACGTGGCAACGGGACGACTGGACATTCTGGAGGGCCAAAGGGGCAGATACGTTTGCCCCGGTAGGCCCCTGGATTGAGACCAACGTGGACCCCTCGGACCTGGATATGGTGGTCAGACTAAACGGCCAGGAAGTCCAGAGGTCCCATACCTCAGACATGATACATGATTTCGCAGGAATAATTAGCCACATAAGCCAGAATGTGACTCTTTACCCTGGAGACCTTATATTTTCCGGGGCCACGGGCACCACCACCGCCATGAAACCCAGGGACATGGTGGAGGTGGATATAAGTGGCATAGGAATCTTGCGAAATTTCGTGAGGGCCGAGGATAGAGACACATAGCTGTTATGTTATGCGCCTCTGCCTGAGCAAATCACGCTACGACACGTACCGCAACGTGGCCTCGGTTAGGATACGAGTGGCTATTGGGAGAGAATCTTCATCTATGTCAAACTGGGCGTTGTGGTGGGATGCAGTTATCCCCCTTTCGGAATTTGCACAGCCCACCAGGAAGTAACACCCCGGGGCTTCCCGCAAGAAGAAGGTAGCGTCGTCACCCACTTGCGGGGGCGGCATGTTCACCACATTTTCCTCTCCAACTATGGGGGCAGCTACCTCCGCCACAAGCCTGGCCACCGATTCATCGTTCACGACCGCAGGAGCACCCCTCACGTGCTTGAACTCGGCATCTCCTCGCAGTCCCTTCGCCACGGCCGATGCAATCTCTTCGGCGCGCTTCAACACGAACTCCCGCACCGAGTCATCCAGCGTTCTTATAGTGCCGCTCAACTCCACCTGATCGGACACAACGTTGAAGGCTGTACCACCGTGTACCGTTCCAAACCCAAGAACGGCAGTCTGGGTTGGGGCAATTTCGCGGCTCAAGATAGTCTGGAGTGATGTGACAATGTGACTGGCTATGATGATGGGGTCTACCGAAAGATGGGGCATCCCGCCATGCCCCCCCTTGCCCTTTGCCGTGATTCTTATTTCGTCTGCGCTGGAGAAAATCGGCCCCGCTTGAGACACCACTTGTCCGACGGGCAAGCCACTCCATAGATGGAAGCTCAGCACCCTGTCAACGTCAGGGTCCTTCATCACCCCCTCTTCTATCATCTTGATGGCCCCACTCATGATTTCCTCAGCCGGTTGGAAGGCCAGCTTAATCTGGCCTTTTATCGAGTCTTTGTAACGACTGAGAAGCTCAGCCACGGCCATACCCACAGCCGTATGTCCATCGTGTCCGCAGGCGTGCATAACGCCGTCCACCAGGGAGGAATACGGCCTGTCCTTCGGTTCCTGAATTGGCAGAGCGTCTATGTCTACTCGCAGCAGCACCGTCTTGCCGGGTCCGCTTCCTTCCAGGAGGCCCACCACTCCGGTCTCAGCCACACCTCGTTTGACCTTCCAGCCCAGGTCATCAAGCCTGTTTCCGACGATTTCGCCGGTGCGCCACTCTTGAAAAGACAGTTCCGGGTGCTGATGAAAGTCCCGTCTTGTGGCGACGAGCTGGTCACTCAGCGCGACCACGTCTTGAGCCAAGTTGTTTGTCATAGCTACCTCCTGAACCATCTCCAAGTATACGCTGGTTATTGTACCACAACGTATGTGAAGGCTTGAGTTTTGGGGTTCCTGGTACTATACTTTTCACCGAAATGGAAGGTCGCCAACCGCAGGATGACGAGACAATTGAAGAGATCAGGTTGTTCCCATTGAATGTGGTCCTCTTCCCGGGGATGCAGATGCCCCTGCATATCTTCGAGGAGCGGTACAAGCTGATGATTGGCGAGTGCCTGGAGGCCGGCGAGCCTTTCGGCGTCGTGATGATTCGGGAAGGAATGGAGGTGGGCGGACCGGCGAGTCCTTACCTGACCGGCACAACCGCTCGCATCACCAAAGTGGAGCGTCTTGAAGAAGGACGCATGAACCTTGCCACCGTTGGGGAAAGGCGTTTTCGCATAGTAGAAACGCTCCACCAGGCCCCTTACCTCAAAGGAAGGGTACAATTCCTGCCCGAGGAGACGGGGGACCTGGACGAAGGTGTTCTGGAGAAATCCGGAGAGCTATTTGTGGAATATCTGAGAAACCTGTCCGGTCTTCAGGGAGGGTGGTCACGCCAGGACGTTATTCCTGCGGATGCAGGGAGACTATCATATTCCATAGCTCAGTACCTTGAGCTACCCTCCCGGGCCAAGCAGCGCCTTTTAGAGTTGCCATTCATTGGGGAACGCCTACAGTACGAGATACCGCTCCTGGAAGGTGCAAACCAGAGAATTAAGGAAGAATTAATCAGGCGAAGCCCCTACAAAGGAGCCAGACTTAACTAGTCAACCATTCAGGCCACAAAAGAGTCCCGGTAAATGCGAGAAGCACCTTCCGACGGAACCATACCCGAGAATATCTCCGGGTGGATTATCTCAGCCATCATCTCCAGCCCGTCCACCAACCTGGGACCCGAACGGCTAAAGTAGGAACTGGCGTCCACAACGTACACCTGCCCCCTTTGTGCCGCGGGCAAGGATTTCCAACCCTCCTGTGATGTCAGCTGACCAACCTCCTGCAGACCTCGCCTCACATCAAAGCCGCACGGCGTGACCACGATTACGTCAGGGCGTTGCTCCAGGACCTGCTGCCACTCTACTCTGAAGGAGGGCTTATCTCTATCCCCAAGACAGTCCTCGCCGCCTGCCATGTCCACAATCTCCGGTACCCAGTGGCCGGCAACCAGGACAGGCTCTATCCACTCCAGGCAGGCTACCCTGGGTCTGCTGGCCGCCAGTGACGCTCTGTCCACCACTGAGTCAACCCTACCCTTGAGAGAGGTCACGAAGCGTTCGGCGGAGTCCTCAGCGCCCGTCAGCCGGCCCACTCGCAGGATGTCGTCGAACACGTCTTTCAGCGAGGTCGGGTCCAGGGATACGATTTCAGGTCTCTTGGGTAGCTTTTCCGTAGCGTCAGCAACCTGCTGCGCAGTCAAGGCTCACTCAGCGCACAGCTCCTGGGTCAGCACCAAGTCCGGCGCAGCCCCCCTGAGGACATCCTCATCTATGTCGTAGATGCCCTTACCCTCCCTCAGACGCTCTTCGATAATCGCGTGTATTTCGGCGCTGGAGTATTGGCGGTCCTCAAAGATGCTATGCACCACCCTGGGCAGCTTCCGGGCGTCGGATGGATGGTCACACTCGTGGCTGACTCCGTAAAGTTGGCCACCCAAGCCGAGAGCATAGACGATTTCCGTAGCACTTGGCAGGAAGGAACATATTCGCATTACATACTCCCTTATGATGCTGCACACATTATGCCACCGCATTGAGGTCATGTATACCTTTATACCGTTGGCTGACCGCAACCGACGGGAGAAATTGTACCGCCGTTAGTCCTATGGTATAGTGGACACGGCATTTCCCATAGCTGCAGGCGTGTCAAAGAGCCGAATCCCTGGCTTATACCCACCGCGCACCGGGAGGACGTACGTGAGCGAGAAGCGAATAATTGAACCCGATGATTTCCCCTGGCTGGACTACAAGCGATACACTTTCTCCATGGGAGTGGAGAAGAAGGGGGTCCTTTTCCTGTCCGGAGAGACGGCCAGCGAATACGACCCGGCACTGAATCGGGTGGTGTGCAAAGGTGGCATAGTGGAGCAAACCCGCATAGCCTACGAGAAAATCAAGCGGGTGCTGGAGGCCGCCGGAGGCAGCTTCAAGAATGTTGTCAGGACAGTTGATTATGTTAACCCTGCAGGTCTGGCCGACTACAGAGGCACCGGAGCGGTCCGCCAGGAGTATTTCGATGGCAGCTGGCCCGTCGCTACGGGTATCATGGTAGAGCGACTGTTGCGCCCGGATGCCCTTATTGAGGTAGACGCAATTGCCGTGCTGGATGAGGAGAAAGAGTTCATAAACCCCGGCTGGGCACGCTATGACCGATTGACCTACCAGCCTGGCGTCAGAGCGGGAGACCTCCTGTGCCTCTCGGGCATGATAGGGACCTTCGACTACTCGGGGTCAGGAGAGGAGCGGGCACGAAGCACCGCCGCTGAACAGACGGCAGCCATATACGATACTATGAGGCCGGTACTTGAAGCAGCAGGAGCGAGTCCCGCTGACCTCGTGAAAACCATGGACTACATCACGCCGGACTGTGTGTCCGGCTATGCCTCTACCGCCGAAGTCCGGCAACGGTTCTCCCAGGGTGTGCTCCCGGCCTCCAGCGGCATAGTTATGAATAGCCTCTTACGGCCGGAGGCCCTGCTGGAGATAGACAGCATGGCCGTCACGGGTGGCCAGCGCCAGGAAGTCCAGGTGTCCGGGTGGGCTGGGCACCGCAGCGGTCTGCCGTGTCCAGCAGGGGTCAGAAATGGCAAATATCTCTTCATATCAGGCCAGACTGCCATTGACCCTCGGACGGGGGCCATCGTGGGTGGGGACGACGTAATTGCCCAGTGCAGACAAGCCTATGCAAACATTCGCGAGGTGGTAGAGGCTGCCGGGGGCACCCTGAACGACATCTGCAAGACCACTGAGTACGTCACCCCCCAGGGACTGGACAACTACCGGGCGGTGGGAGACCTGCGAAAAGAGTTGTTTGGGACCACATTTCCGGCTGCCACCGGAGTGGTGGTCAACTCGGTGCCCTCGCCGGGCCTCCTGATATACGTGGATGCCATAGCTATCCTGGATTGATATACCGAGCAACGGCGCTTAGGGTCACACAAGGAGCAGAGCCCGGGAAGGAGTGGTGATGACTACTCAGGAATCGTCAGCATTGACACCGGACATTCAAGCACTCGTGGGCAAGGAATGGGTCTTTACCTCTCCCGAAGAGATTAGCAGGGCATCAATACGCAAGTTTGCCATGGCAATTGGAGACCACAACCCCCTGTACCTAGACGCGGAATACGCCAGCAATAGCAAATACGGAAGCATTATAGCCCCCCCGACCCTTATATGCGAAACGTGGCAGTATTTCACGGGGGGGCTTGACGAGATA
The DNA here is from genome assembly GCA_034421095.1 of Dehalococcoidia bacterium. Classification (GTDB taxonomy): domain Bacteria; phylum Chloroflexota; class Dehalococcoidia; order Lucifugimonadales; family JAGWBF01; genus JAGWBG01. The sequence continues at coordinate 47,419 of DAOUKR010000012.1, read as the reverse complement.
GGGACTCCATCAAAGCGTCCAACTTTGCACCTTGGACTGGAGATAAGGGGAGAGAACGAATATACCTTTCTCCAGCCCATGCGACCCGACGACACAGTCACAGCCCGGTACAGGATAGCGGATATTCGGGAGAGGGAAGCCAGGAGTGGAAAGCTAATCTTTCTGGTCGTTGAGGTCACCTTCTCCAACCATCGGGACGAGATTATAGCCGTCAACAAGGAGACCACCATATTCCGGGCTTCAGGTTCCGAGGCAGAGGGCGGCATGAGGCCCGGCGCTGGTACGAATAACCCGGACCCGGACTTTGATGAGCCTGAAAGGGATGTACGGAGGCTGGAGACCGCCCTGTACCACGAGGACGTGAACGAAGGGGACGAGATTCCTGAGCTGTCCAAGGCTATCAATATGCCAAGGATGGTATTCTATTCTGCGTCCACCTGGGACTTTCACCGCTACCACTACGACTACGAGCGGGTCAGCAAGAACGGGTTTCCGAGACCCTTCGTGGATGGGCAGATGCTGGGCGCATATCTGGCCCAGATGCTTGCGGACTGGACTGGAGACCCGAGCGCTATCAGAAGATTGGGATTCCGATACAGAGGCTTCTCCTTCCCCGGAGACGTGCTTACCTGCAAGGGCAAAGTGAAGGGCAAGGCCATCCAGGATGGTCAGGGATTGGTGGAGTGCGACCTGTGGGTAGAGAATCAGGACGGTGAACAGATCCTGGCCCCGGCCAGCGCTGCCTTGAGTCTGCCTTTCAGGAGTGTTTAGTTCTAGTCTATCTTGTAACCCCTTGGTGCATAGGCGGCAGCATTGGGGTTCCCCGGCAAGAACCTACCCCGACCCTGCTTCGCCACAATCTCCCCATTCTCCATTATCACGTCGCCCCGCTGCATGGTGAGCTCAGGCATACCAAGGAGCTCGAAACCCTCAAAGCTGGAGAAATCTGTATTCCCATGCTGACGGTCTACAACGTGGACCTTACCAGGGTCCCATATCACCAGGTCGGCATCAGAGCCGGGCTGTAATACGCCTTTCTTTGGATAAAGGCCGAATATCTTGGCCGGGTTCTCGCAGAACACCTGCACGAGCCTGGGAAGGGTAATGCGACCCCTGTTCACTCCCTCGCTCCATAGTACCGGGACCATGAACTCTATGGTATTGAGGCCGTAGCGGGCCTCAAAGATATTGCCCTCCCCAGCCAAACCGGAGGAATCCGAGAGTGTGTTGGTCATGCCGCCGGATACTTTCTGTGCTTTTGTGAAGCCGCCAGAGTCGCTGGCCACCACGTCAAGGGTGCCATCGGCCAGGCCCACCCAGAGTGCCTCGCTATCCTCCTTCTCACGCAACGGAGGACCCACTTTGCCCAACGCACCCTTCTTAAGTACCTCATCGTTGGTCAAGGTAAGGTAGTGAGTACAGGTCTCGGTGAAGAGGGGAAGTCCCTTCTCTCTAAAGTCCCGTACCAGGGGCAGGGCATCGTGGGTGCTCAAATGCACCGGGTACAGGGGACACCCAACAATCTGGGAGAAAATAGCGGCCCTGTGGACTCCCTCCGCTTCCAGGATATTGGGCTGGGAAGGCAGGAACCACTCCGCCGAGGTCTTACCCTCGGCGGTATGGCGGTCAACGAGGTAATCAATGCAGCAACCATTTTCTGCGTGCACCATAGCCAGGCCGCCGTCTTTGGACGCCAGGTCCATTACCTGTATCATTCCCTCCTCGGAAATCATCATACCCCTGCGGCGGTAGGCAAGAAATACCTTCATGGAGATTACGCCCATGCGTATCAACTCCGGCACCGAGCGTTGAAGTGAATCTTCATCTGCCGCCGTGTACGCGCCATGAACGGCGAAGTCCAGATAGGAGAGCTGCTCACCCTCCTCAATGAACCTCTTGATGACGTCGGTAGTGTAGCCGCTATAACCCCATGCGCTTACATTGCCTATGAAGGCTATCACGGTGGTTACGCCTCCATAGGCAGCACAGATGGAATACTGGTCCATCTTGTCGGAATAGACCGGATGGCAGTGAGAATCTATCGCTCCCGGTAGCACGTACTTTCCCGTGGCATCTATTACCCGCGACGCATCACGCCCGGAGAGGTCCTCGCTCAACTCCTGAACCAGACCGCCGGAGACCAGCACGTCACGCCGGGTGATACCTTGCCCCGTGACCATCAGGCCACCTCTGACCAGCACGTCAGCCTTTCTACTTGTCATGGGTGGACTTCCTTTATGTTATGAATCTTTACTCCTCGTCCTTCACCGGGTTGGACAATACGCCAATGCCATCTATCTCCACCTCGACGGTATCTCCGGAGACCAGATGGGCAGGACGGCCGGGAGTCCCGGTGAAAATCATGTCGCCAGGCTCCAGAGTCTGGCGGCGGGATGTCCAGCTTACCACAAATGGAACGTCGAAGATAAACATGGACGTATTTTCTGATTGTACTTCCTCTCCGTTGACCCTGGCCCGGAGCGTCACATTGCTGGGATCAATATTATCGGCAATGTAGGGTCCCACGGGTGAGAATGTATCGGAGGACTTGGCCCGCCACCACTGACCATCGCCCCTCTGCCACTCTCTGGCACTCACGTCGTTGCCGCAGGTGTAGCCCAGTACGTAGTTCAAAGAGTCCTCTCTGGAAACGTTCCTGCATCGCTTTCCTATTACGATGACCAGTTCACCTTCTTCGTCGAAGGTTTCCACGTCCTTGGGCCGCACTATCGTTTCTCCGTGGGCGATGAGGGAAGAGGGCGTCTTGATGAATATAAGAGGCTCTTCCAGCGGGTCGGACTTCAGGTGGCTGCGATAGTTCAGGCCAACGGCCAGAATCTTGGAGGGCGCGGTGGGGGTCAGCAGTTTCACCTCCGACAACCCGTGGGTATGGTCAGTGATCTCGTACTCCTCGTAGGGGGGAGCCGTGAGTTCCTTCACGGTGTCTCCCTCTACCACTCCATAGCTGATCGTTCCGTGTGCTAAGTATCTTGCGAATTTCATATACCCCCCTTATCTTTTGACATCTAACTTCATTTAACCTCTAACCTCGTTGGCTCCCGGCCCTTGAGGTAAATCTAGCGTGTTTAATGATACATCCTTTTCCCTCGACTGCCTACCTTTCCTTCCGCAAAAGAGCACGCCAGAGACGCCTATACCAAGGTTCCAGTCTGTCCAGCCTCTCTTTATTGCACCGCCAGCAAGTACACGCCGGAGGATGCGATCGCCTCTGCCATTCATCCGCCCTCCTCATTGTTCACGCCCCAAATTATACCTTTCTGAACCCATTGCGGCGAAAGCATCTAATCTTACCCTTCTACGGCATACCTCAAGAGCAAGACCTAGGGTGTTTGAAGCACCAGCTTGCCGAAGAAGTTGCGGTCCTCCATAGTCTTGTAGGCATCGGCGGCATCCTCAAGGGGAAATGTCTTGCCAACAACACCCCGCAGGCCTCCGTTGTTTATGACCCTCATCATGTCAGCAAAACTGCGGCGGCTGCGTCCTCCGCTGCCCATGAGGGTGAGGGGAGTACCCTGCAAGGCCCTGAGGTCCATGTCATAGCGGGAGCCGGAGGTGGTGCCGGTAATGACCAGCCTTCCGCCGGGCTTGAGGCTCAGGAGGCTCTCGTCCCACACGGCAGCACCTACGATGTCAAATATGATGTCCACGCCCTTGCCACCCGTGAACTCCCTGACTCGCTCACTGAACTTGGGGGTGGTGTTATAGTTAATCACCTCGTCTGCCCCAAGCTCCCTGGCTTTCTCCAATTTCCAGTCACTCCCGGCAGTGACAATGACTCTGGCTCCTATATGCTTTGCTATCTCCAGACCGATGCTGCCGACTCCACTTCCCGCAGCGTGGATGAGTATATCTTCCCAGGGTTGGAGTTGCCCCCGGACCACCAGACAGTGCCAGGCCGTATGAGCGGCTATAGGGAGGGATGCGGCCTCTTCGAACCCCATCCAACCGGGTATCCGGTGGGCATTGACGGCGGGCACGACGCAGTGTTGTGCGTGGCCTCCGTCTACGTCTACTCCCAGGCGCATCTGGTTGACGCAATACTCATCGCTCCCGTTGAGGCAAGGCTCGCAAGTGGCACACTTGATTCGGTTGTCCACCAGCACCCTGTCCCCCTCCTGAAGCCAGGAGACGACGGGACTTACTTGGACTACCTCGCCCGCAATGTCCATCCCCATGATGCGAGGAGAACCGCGCGTAGAGGTGCGACCCTCAAGAACGTTGAGGTCCGCATGATTGAGGGCCGATGCTCGAACCCTGAGCACCACCTCACCTGGCCCGGCTTCCGGGTCTGGCCTTTCGCCGTGAATCAGGCTATTCAATCCCTCAACAGGCTGATTTATGTAAACCGCCTTCATTGCACCCTCGCCTCCTCAATACACGTATATTACCCTACCAGAGATACAGCGTCAAAGGGCGGCGGATAGTGCTGCTTATTCGGCAAGGCCCCGCTTTCGGTATTCTCAGCAAGTGTTAGCATTCAGCCCGGCATTACCCATACAAGCAGAGAATACCGGCAGTTTCCGATGTAGTGACAGCAGACAAGAGAGTTTACCCGAGGCACTACACATTCTCATTTAGCGCCGCCGGGGACAAGCAACGGCCCTTGTCTGGGCTGGGTCCAAACAAGGGCAAGGGGGAGGGTGCAGTACCAAGTCAGGCACTATGTACACGTTAGACGGAGTGGCTACTCTTCCTCATCCAACTCATCATCGTCGTCGTCGAGGCTAGTCTCCACCCCTTTGACCGGGAAGAGAGCATCGGCAGGCTCCTCATCGCCGGAAACCCCTGAGCTTTCCGGGTAGCTTTCGCGCCACCCCGCGAAATCATCCTCATCATCGTCCAGGTCGTTGTTCATCTCGTACTGGAGAAGAGCGTCCTTCCAATAGACCCTCGATTCCTGCCCGCTTCTTGTGGGGAAAGAGCATGAATTATCCATGCCGGGTGCTCTATGGGTTTCCCAAATGATTACCGATACTTCCTGGCGGTTAATGCTGGTAATAGCGGCGGCGTAGCGGTTGCCCGCCTCCATGAAACGAATTAGCCGCATCGCCAGCTTAGGCTCTACCTGCCCTAGGTACTCGTTTTGAGAGCCTTCCACAATGAGGGTGTGGTCATGGAGCTTCAGCTTCACCTCGTCTCCGGCTGCCATCTTCGCCAGGATATGCCGTTGGGCAGGACTTCGGAGGATTGTTGTACCCGATTTCCCGCCCTCTTCTATGAAGAGGCATGGCGTAGCCACCTTGCCCTGTTTTGGCGGTGGAGGATTCTCTTTCAGGTGAGACAGACGCTCAAGGTTCTTCTTGGAAATCGGGTTGTAAGGGGCGATCTTCGAGGCGGTCTCAAACGCCGCTCGTGCCTCATGGTAGCTGCCCAGGGCGAGTAATGCTTTGCCGAGACGATTAAGGGCTTCTACGTCTTCAGGGAAAAGTTGCAATATTACCATATTGACTTCCCTGGCCTTTTCCCATTTCCCTTCTATGGCCAGAGATATAGCCTCTTTACTCTTTTCTCTTTTCCCTTTTAGTTTTTCTTCTTCATACTGGGTCTGAATCATTGTTCAATCTGCTCCCTGAGTAGTTTCCTACTCAAACGCTGCCCGAAGTCTCGAAAACCCGTATTCCATGAACCTGAGCTTGGTGTCGCAATTATACAAGATGGGTCAAGGGCTTATTGTTCATAGACTATTACAATACTATCCGCTAGGCAAGGTTTTTGTGCCACCTTACATCGCAGTAATTCCCGGTATCTTTCGGACCCGTTTGATTATATGGTTTAACGAGTACACTAAAAATTGTCGTCAGGTCAAGTATCCTTAGTCAATTTCTGAGGCAAGTTTACGCAATTACCTGCCACAGTTCAGGTCACATCAGCAGGCACAGAGACCTTCTTGTACCTGCCTCTAAGATAGTGCCATCGCATTTTCAGGATGTCTCTGGTCATCGCGAAGGAATCTTTAAGCGGCCTTATCTTGCTCTCCGAGCGATAGTACCAGTCTATGGGCACTTCGCTGACTTGAAATTTGCGCTTGCGGGCCAGAAAGAGAATTTCAACGTCAAAAGCGAAGCCGTAGAGCCTCTGGAAAGGGAAAATCTCCATGGCTACCTGTCCTCGAAAGCACTTGAAGCCACACTGGGTATCGAGCAGGCCGGGTAGGGCCAGGAACCGCACCATCAGGTTATAGATGCGTCCCATCATGTGCCTGTGACGAGGTTCACCTATACGTCTGGAGCCGGGCACGTTCCGGGAGCCGATGGAGATGTCCGACTGAGAAATCCCGGGAGGCAGAAATCTGGATACCTGCTCGAAGGGCATGGAAAGGTCGGCGTCGCACAGGAAGCGATATTCACCGGTGGTCCACAACATGCCACGATTCACGGCCCATCCCTTGCCACCGTGGGGCACGCTAATGAGATATACACCCGATACGGAACTGGCAAAGGACTCTACCAGTGTCGGGGTCCTGTCGGCGCTGCCGTCGTCCACCACTACTACCTCCCATGAGTAGGGCTGGAACGCCAAATAGTCCACCACCTCTCTCAGCGTGCCTACGATGCGGGACTCCTCATTGTAGGCCGGGATTATCACCGAGAGAAAGGGGGTGTCCGATGTTTGTGATGGGAACTGATCTGTGGACATGTGGGACTTCTATATACCTGACCTGATGTAAGACTAATAAACATGGTAAGGACTAGTCTTCCTCAAGCTGGAAGGCCCGGTGTAACGTGCGTACTGCATCCAGGACCCTATCCTCCGCAACAATGCACGTTATACGTATCTCAGAGGTGGTAATCATCTCGATATTGATGGCATCTTCGGCCAGAGAGCGGAACATACGGGCCGCATAGCCGGGGGAGTTCTGCATCCCGGCCCCCACGATGCTAACTTTGCTCAGACTGTCATCGGTGGTCAAAGCCGCAGCCCCGATGGCCCCTACCATCGGCCCAACCACGTCAACGGCTCTCTTGAGGTCGGTGCGGGCCACGGTAAAGCTCAGGTCGGTGAGGGCTTCCACGCTGGTGTTCTGCACTATGGTATCTACACTTATACCCACCTGTGCCAGAGGCTCAAAGAGGGCAGCTGCGATTCCCGGGCTATCCGGGACTCCTCGCAGAGTTATCTTGGCTACGTTTCTGTCGTAAGCAATGCCGGTTACTTTAACCCTTTGCTCCATGCCTATTCTTTCGCCTTCCTCATGGGCCTGCTGTGTTCCCTTGTGTATAAGAGTACCCTGAGAGTCATTGAAGCTGGAGGCCACGTATATCGGTACATTGTACACCGCCCCCAACTCGATGGAGCGAGGGTGCATTTTAGCGCCGTAGTTTGCAAGCTCCAGCATCTCTTCATAGCTTATCTCGCTCAGCTTACGGGCACCATTCACCACACGAGGGTCCGCCGTATAGATGCCGTCCACGTCGGTGTAGACCTCACACCGCCAGGCCCCCAGCGCAGCGGCCAGTGCGACTGCCGTGGTATCCGACCCACCACGCCCCAGGGTGGTGACGTCCATGTCCTCAGTAACTCCCTGGAATCCTGCCACTATTACCAGTTTATCCTCAGCTAGCTCCTTCTGCACGCGGGCCGTGTCTACACTGGCTATTTGGGCTTTCCCGTAGGTGGTATCCGTACGGATACCTGCCTGGGAGCCGCTAAGGCTTATGGCGTTGTAGCCCAGTGCCCTCGTGGCCATAGACACCAGAGTACATGATACCAACTCCCCGGTAGACAAGAGCAGGTCCATCTCTCTGGGGTCGGGGTCAGTAGAGACACTATTAGCAAGACTCACAAGCTCGTCGGTAGTGTCTCCCATGGCGGACACCACTGCTACCACTTTCATCCCGGCATCTCTGGCCTCACCGATCCGTCTCGCCACACCCTTAATCTTCTCAGCATCAGCCACAGAGCTACCGCCATACTTCTGGACAATCAACGTCACTGGTCTCTCACCAAGTCCTCAATTCCTCTCGTCGGCCGCCAGATGAGCGCCCAGAGAAGTGGGCCTCGTCACCTTTACTTCCCCTTCGACATTGGCCTGACGGGCTGCCTCGGCCATCTCGTAGGCGACCGTCATCTCGCGCCCGTTGGTCAAAGCCAGTATCGTGGACCCGCTGCCTGAAAGGAATACACCGAGGGCACCACCCTTCAGTGCGCCCTCAAAAATAACTTTCATCGCAGGGAACAGCTTCTGACGGTATGGCTGGTGAATCCTGTCTCTGGTTGCAAGGTAAAGGTCGCCCAACCTTCCGGTGCCTAGAGCGTTTACCAAGAGAGCGGTCCTTCCCATATTATACACCGCGTCCTCCCGCCTGATGCTAGCGGGCAGGACTGCTCTGGCCTCTTCTGTGGCTATTGTAGCGTGAGGTATAAAAACCACGGCGCGCACGTCGTCGGGAACAGGCACGGGGGCAGCCAACAGAACATCGTCTTCCTGCACCACTAGCTGAAGTCCCCCCAACAGTGCGGGAGTTACGTTATCCGGGTGACCTTCAATATGCACCGCCATGTCCAGCAACTCTTCCTTGGAGAAAGCACGACCGCCGGACTGGGCGTGCTCCGATAGCAAATGGTTGGCCGCTACGAGACCCCCGACTATGGCTGCTGAGCTACTGCCCAGTCCACGTTTGAGTGGTATAGCATTATGGCAGTGGAGCCGCAGCGCCGGCATATCCAGGCACGCTTCGCCGAACAGATGGGCCATGGCGCGGTAGACCAGGTTGCCCCCGTCTCCAGGCAACTTTACTGAACCCTGACCTTGAACCAGAACGACAGGCCCATCGCTCCACGGGGAAGTGTCCAGCACCTCGACCCTCACCTGGTTCCACAGGTCCAGGGCCATTCCGAGGCAGTCGAAACCGGGGCCCAGATTAGCGGTAGTGGCTGGCACCTTTACTATAACCGTCTGCTTCTCTCCCATATTCCCCGTGCACGCACCAGTCAAGCAATGAAGTCGGATGAGTATAGCACCGAGGGCCGAGTAGTGCAAGAAAGTGTTGCCGTCTTGATAAAAGTTAGATACTTAGCAGCCGGAGATTTATGGTAGAATTGAGATTGATACGACCAGCCCATATTATTACATATATAGAAATTGGAGTAAAAGTGAAAGAGGCTGTAGATTCATTTTTAAATCATCTAGTGGTTGAGAAAGGGTTCTCCCAGAATACTCTCGAGGCTTACAAGAACGATCTCTACCAGTTTATAAGTTATGTCAATGGACGCACTAATGGTGAGACACCACAGAACGGCGACCTGTCGTCGGATTACAAAGGGACCGATGGCTGGAAACGGGTGGACCTGGACACTCTTACCGGCTATGTTTCCAGCCTGAGAGGCAAAAAAAGCTACCGTGACACCACTACCGCCAGAAAGGTAGCGGCGCTTAAATCGTTCTTCAACTTCCTGGTACAGGAGGAGACGATTGACGAAGACCCAACGGAGTTTCTAAATGGCCCTAGAGTGGGACGTAATCTGCCCAAGTTCCTCTCGGAAGAAGAGGTGGACCGGCTGTTGGACCAAGCTGCCAAGGAGGAGTCTCCGGAGGGTAGACGCGACCGGGCTATGCTTGAGTTGCTCTACGCCACCGGACTCAGAGTGAGTGAACTGGTTTCTCTCAACGTCCAGGACGTGAATATCCAGGATGGCTACATACGCTGTATTGGGAAAGGCTCAAAGGAGCGAATCACCTATATGTACCCAAGGGCCGTCGGGGTGCTTGGGGCGTATATGGAGGAAGCCAGGCCCCTTTTGCTCTCACCATCGGGGGGCGGTAGCCCCAAGGGGGATAATGACCGGGACGGGGCGGAAAGTCAGAACAGGAGAAATGGCAAAACGGGAGCGACGGAGAAAGCCCTGTTCATTAACCATCGCGGTGACCGTCTTACGCGGCAGTGGGTATGGAACGTTCTGAAAAATTACGCCCAAAAGGCATCCCTGAATGTTCCAATTACACCCCATATCCTGCGTCACAGCTTCGCCACCCACATGCTGCAGGGAGGCGCATCTCTGAGACACGTGCAGGAGCTTCTGGGTCATTCAAGCATTACTACGACCCAGGTCTATACTCATCTCACCACGGAGCACGTGCGCCAGGAATACGATAAAAGCCATCCCAGGTCCTAGGACCTGGGATGAGGAATATAAACCAGACCACCCCCATGAGCAGACGGTTAAGGGAGGTATTAAGGCGATGCCCCAACGAGGCAGGTCCCGACGAGCAGCAGCGCGCCAGACGCAGCTTGGCCAGAGGAAGAAACGTCAAAATCGAGGGCCACACGGCATACCCGAGACCAACGAACCTTTGCAAGCACCGGAGGACGTAGAGACGGGTAGTGGGCCTCCACCGGCGACTGAAAGCCCTCAGCAGATGCCAACCCCTCAGCCCGTTGCCGCTCAACGGTCCTCTTTCAGCAGGCAAGCCGAACCCCGGCCAAGGGTATATGCATATGTTAACTCAGAGATGAAACGAATTGCTGCCCTTGCCGGGGGAGTTCTGGCCATCCTCATCGCGCTTACCTTCGTACTGGGGTAGCGTTCCCTATGGAACGAAAGGACTTCTCCCACAGGCTGAGGATAACCCCTGAGAAGCCCGGTGTCTATATAATGAAAGACGCCAAGGACAACGCCCTCTACGTGGGCAAGGCCAGCAGCCTAAAGAACCGCATTCGTTCCTATTTTGGCTCCTCAAACAATCTGGTTCCCAAAATCAGAAGAATGGTAGCCAAGGTTGCGGACTTCGAGTTTATTGTGACTGACTCGGAGGCCGAGGCACTCATCCTGGAATGCACCCTAATCAAGAAATACCGGCCTACCTATAACGCCCGGCTCAAAGACGACAAGAGCTACCCTTACCTCAAGATTGACCTGACAGAGGAATTTCCCCAGGTGTACATTACCCGCAAGGTTGCCAACGACGGAGCACGTTATCTCGGCCCTTTTGCAACCGCAAGTAGCGTGCGCAAGACCATGGACCTGCTGAAGAAGCTGTTCCCCTATCGCTCTTGCACCAAGGTAATCACTGGCAAGGACCAGCGCCCCTGCCTGGAGTATTACATTAACCGGTGTGTCGCCCCATGCGTCGGCCTTGCGAGCAGCGAGGAATATCACGAGGTTATACGGCAAGTGATTATGTTCATGGAAGGCAAGACCGATGAAGTGGTAAACGACATACGCCGGAAAATGGACGACGCTTCGGAGAATCTGGAATTCGAGCGTGCTGCGGTGCTCAGGGACCAGATTCGCGACATTGAACAGGTCATGGAAGAGCAGCGTATAAAGGTGGCCTCCAACAATAACCAGGACTTGGACGCCATCGCCATGGCCGAAGGTCAGGACGAGGCCTGGGTGGAAGTCTTCTTCATTCGCCAGGGCAAGCTCATGGGGCGTGACCATTTCATAATGGAAGGCACCCAGGATGACCAGCCGGGACATATCCTGTCGGAGTTCATAAAGCAGTTTTACCAGTCGGCTCCTTACATCCCACCAAAGGTTATTCTCCAGTACCCGATGGAGGATGAGAAGCTGATTCAGGAGTGGCTGAAGGAGAAGCGGGGCGCATCCATGTCCCTTGCCCGACCCCTTCGAGGCGAACAGCATAAGCTAATCAAGATGGTTGCCGAGAATGCTTCTCAGGGTCTCACTCAGATGCGGGCCAAGTGGCTCTCCAACGTCAACGCCGTCCATGAGGCCATGACGGGACTTCAAGACGAGCTTGGCTTGCCCAATCTTCCAAGCCGCATCGAATGCTACGACATCTCCAACATTCAGGGGAGCAATGCGGTGGGCAGCATGGTCACCTTCCAGGACGGCTTCCCCAAGCCGGCCCACTACCGGAGGTTCCGCATCAAGAGTGTCGAGGGAATAAACGACTACGCCATGATGCAAGAAGTACTGCGACGAAGGTTCAAACGTATTGCAGCCATCAAAGGCAAAGGTAGCGGCAATAATGGCAATGGAAGCAACCCTGAGGAATCCTCCAAGGACGGCGAGGAAAGTTGGGGCAATATACCGAACCTGGTACTCATTGACGGTGGCAAGGGACACCTTTCGGCTGCGCTGGAGGTATTCCTGGAGCTAGGTATTGACTTCATTCCCTTGGCATCCATAGCCAAGGAGAACGAGTGGCTATATATGCCCCAAACCCCTGAACCCATCATTTTCCCATCTAACTCTCAACCCCTTTACCTGATACAACGAATTCGGGACGAGGCCCATCGCTTCGCCATTACCTATCACCGTAAACTGCGCAGCAAGGCCAGCACTTCCTCCGGGGTAGACTTGGTGCCAGGAATCGGCCCCAAGAGAAAGCGGATGCTCATGCGGCGCTTCGGCTCTCTCAGGGGAATAAAAGAGGCTCCCGTTGATGACATCGCGGCCGTCCCAGGCATGACTCGCTCCCTGGCATTAAGGCTAAAAGAGTCCTTATAACCCTCTTCCATACGTTACACTTTTACTACATTCCTACCTCGGAACCGCTTGACCTTTTCTACCTGTGTCGTATACTGTAGGTGACAGGAACACTAGGAGCTTGCAAAATGACACTAAAGGTTTCTATTAACCTGCCTGGCGACGCGCTCATAACCGTAGAGGCCAGCGAGCCTCAGGTTTTCCGTGAAGTGATGAGTCTGGCTCTGAAGGAGCTACCTAAAGACCTTATTCAGATGCGGTTGAGGACGTCTTCCCCTAATGAAATAGGGGAGCAAAGTAAAAATGTAAGCACTGAGCCACCTTCTACGGGTGCTGGTTCGCAGCTTCAGGAGGACTCTTCCACATCCGACCTTGAGCGTGTCGAGAGCGATCCTCCCCCCCCGGAACTGGGGGAGAAGGATGAAAGTACATTGGAGGCCGAGGAGTCTTTTGTGAGGTTCTGCAGTGGCCTCTCCCCGATGGGCGATATGCGGCGGGTGGCATTGGTTATTGAAGGCGCCAGGAGACACCTGGGTATGAGCGGCGTCTCTGAAAGCGAGCTTGGGCGCCTCTTCGACCTGGCAGGATGGCAACAACCCGGGAGCTTCCTTCAGACCCTTCGTAATGCCGCCAGAAGCAAGTTCCGATGGCTGGAGCGAATACCCGGTCGGCCAGGCTATTACGCCATCACACAGCTGGGCAGAGATACAGTTATCGGCAAAAGCGAATGGACAAACCCGTAATGAAAGGATTGGTCTATGTCGAGCAGGCAGCCTGTGACACAAGGTCAGCAGTCAGCCAATTTAATGGCTATAGACGCCGTTTGCAACCTTCGAACTCCCGAGTTAGTGGAGAAACGACAGCACCAGTGGATACTTTACAACAACCAGTTCGGCAAGGAGGAGCCGGTTCTAACGGTGGATGAGTTGGTACAGAAAATGGACGTTTCGGGAATTGGGAAGGCATTCCTCGTTGCTGCCAAGCTCGGCTCAAAGCATCAGGGATTCACGGACTCGGTCTCCTATGAGGAGGTCTACGACGCGATACAGCAGTACCCCGAACGCTTCTACGGGCTTGCAGGCATAGATCCTCTGGAGGGAATGGAGGGCGTCAGAGCCTTGGAGCAGGCAGTGAAGGAGCTAGGGTTCATCGGCGCCCACCTGTACCCGCACTGGTTCGGAATGGAGCCTGACCACCGGAAATATTACCCTTTCTACGCTAAGTGTATCGAGTTGGACATTCCCATTCAGATGCAGGTAGGCCATTGCCTCATCTACATCAATGACCGACCGCCTTTTCGGTCCGTGGGACACCCCATATTGCTGGACACCATAGCTTGTGACCTTCCAGAGCTGAAGCTGGTCGGCATTCACACCGGGTATCCCTGGGTTGAGGAAATGATCGCGGTTGCATGGAAACACCCCAACGTGTACGTCGGCTCCGACGCCTACGCCCCCCGGTATTGGAAGCCGGAGTTTATCCATTTCATCAACAGCTGGGGGCGAAACAAAGTCATCTTTGGCACCGACTTCCCGGTCATTGACATGGAGCGGGCTATGCAGGAGATACAGGCGCTGGAACTGAACCCTGAGTCCCAGAGGAAGTTCCTGCGCGACAACACGATACAGCTTTACAATCTCAATGATTAAGTCAAGGCCCCGGCCTGCGCGGGGAAGATTCTGGCACGCGCCCGTAAGCCGGGGCCTTCCTTCGCAAGAGCCGCGTAGCTACCTCACATACTCACCACTGAACACCTTCGCTTGGCCCCTCCCCTTTGACAAGGGCCTTTACCCAACTCCCTCGCCCATAGACGTTGTTGACTAGGCTTGAGACCCTGTCTATAATTTCCCTGGTTGCAATGGGACAAGCATTCGTGTCCTTCATATATTCAACCAACAATAATATGCACAAGGAGGCAGAAATGTTCTTCGAGCTCAGGCAATACCGCTCCCTACCGGGTCAGCGCGAAAAGTGGGTCAACTTCATGGAAGATGAGATTATCCCCTTTCAGACCTCGAAAGGGATGGAGATTATCGGAAGCTTCGTGGGCCAGGAAGAGGAAGACCTCTACGTCTGGATACGCCGTTTTGAGAATGAGGAGGAACGAGAGCGTCTGTACGAGGCCGTATATCAAAGCGATCACTGGAAGGACAAGATTGCTCCCCGGATACCGGAGTTCCTGGACCGGGAGAAGGTCGTGGTTACGCGCATCGAGGCCACCTCAAAGTCGGATATTCAATAGGCCCGCGATCTTTATCTCGTTTCGCTGGCCCGTGCCGTGTACGCCGCTTGCCATGGGTCATTTGTCAAAGTCAATCAGGCCAAGAGGTACTAGGGTGCAGGCTGGACACAGTCATGCGTGGAGCTAAATGATACCTGAACAGGCTTTAGCTCCACTGCACGAACATCGGCATCACGACATGAACGTAGGTCTCATCGGGCTTTCGCTCCTCATCCGCCCGGTCCCGCCACTTCTTCTCACCTCGAATCGGCCTAAACACTCCAGGACTGGAGGGAGTGGTGGTTTCCAGCACTACCTCACCACGCTCTAGCACTGAGAGAACCTCAAGCAGGTATTTACTGTTGAAAGCTATCTTAGACTCATCACCCTCAATGAAGGTATCTACCTCACCCTGATTGTCACCCATCTCCTCTGCCCTAGCGGAAATCACTACTTTGCCGGAGCGCTGACCTTCATCAGATTCTGATTGGTCGTCGGCCCCGGGCATTATCTGGAGCCTGACAATCCCGCTGCCGTCTCGGGCAAATATAGAAGCGGTCCTGGCCGCCCTCAATAGCTCCTGAAGGTCTGTTACGCTTCGCGTCTGGTAACCTTGGGGTATAAGCTGGGAATAGTTTGGGAACGTACCCTGTATGAGTTGTGACACTATTTCAATGCTGTTCAGGCGGAACAGTACCTGACCCTTAGAAGGAATCATAGTCATCTCTACCGGAGTGTCCTGTTCACCAAGGAGTCGGTTAACCTCGCTGAGAGTCCTGGCAGGGAGTATGAGATTTATGGGCTCTTCAACAGGCTCCATAAGCTCGCCGTTATGCACTGCTAACCTGAAGCCATCGGCAGCCGCCATTGTGAACTTGCCGCCTTCCAGTTCCAGCTTGACGCCGGTTAGCACTGGCCTGGACTCCTCGGTAGCGGCGGCGAATACCACCTGGCTTATAGCCGTCTTGAACGCTTGGGGATCTATCTTGGCAGCCAACCCGCTCTCGACCGTAGGTATAGGCGGGAACTCGTCAACGTCGGTGCCGTTGACGTGGGCCTCGGACCTGGCGCATGTCAAACTCAGGCTCTTGGACCCGGGAGCCATGGACACGTCTATGCGCTCCGAGGGCAAAGATGCCACAAACTCAGTGAGGAGCCGCGCCGGCACGGTAATCGAGCCTTCCTCCTCCACCATGGCACCTATCCAGGTGGTGATGGCTATCTCCAGGTTGGTGGCCGATAGCTTGAGCATGGACCTGTCGGTGGATAGCAACACGTTCTGGGTTATAGGGAGGGTGGTCCTGGTAGCCACTGCTCTCCCTACTGTAGCGAGGCCCCTGCTGAGATTTTCCTGTAAGCACGATAGCTTCATATCAATTCCCTACTCCCTGAATGTGTGCCGTAGTATAATAGCTGGCCCGCTCCAGCGTCAACGGTCTTGTTGTGCGCAATTCTACGTGTACACAAACGAAAGACTGGCCTAGTAGAGTTCCCAGGCCAGTCTTCTGCTCCGTTTTTATCTCCTCAGGGTAGAGTATCATTTCAATGTCAACATGAATGCCACCAGCGCATCAACCTGTTCGTCCGTAAGTTTCTCCACAATGGCCTTCGTCATCAAGCCCGGTGTGGCCCTGTCTACACCTTCCGCAATGCGAAGTTCAGGGTCCACGATGGATTCTCTTAAATAGTCTTCCGCCGACATGCCTGGCACCCTGCTAGCCGCTTCGGAACCTATACGGGTGTGTTCGGGCCCTATAAGCCCGACCGCCTCGGGTATGCCTTCGATGAAGTGGCATTGATAGCACCAGAGGGCCTGCGGGGCCGCATTGGCCGGGACGTTCAGGTATAGTTCTCTGCCCATCGCGACGGGGTCTCCGCTGCCGTTTGAGGGTGACGTTTCTACCGGCCTGGACGTGGGCATCGGCGGGGAAGTGGGCGCAGACGTGGGTTGCGGAGCGATGGTGGCTGTCGGCGCCGGGGGTGACGTAGATGTGGGTTCGCTGGTAGCCGTGGATTGTTCACCACCGCCTCCGCACGCCACCACCAATATGAATGATAGGCCAAGAAGTCCCACACCAAGGAGGCCCAGCTTTTTCATGTGACTCCCCTGATACTATGATTGGCCCCGGAGGGCCGCTGGTCATTGTCTATCACAGTCTAGTCAAGCCTGTCAAGAAATCGCGATACCGGGCGACTCCTCTTGCTTTTCAGTGGTTGGACCTTGTTCTCTCGTGCTGCCATCTACCCTCTTCTCAGAAAGCTGTGAGGGCCTAGGTGGACTTGATAGACAAGCCTGAAGTTGTCCGCCATAATCCAGGGCGTCAGAGGGAAGCACACTTATGTCATCTTGTAAACGATGAAGGCCCAACCGACTGAGCCGGCGGGCCTGCTTTTGTCACTGCATTTTTGAGGTGCCGGAGTACATTTCTCTGCGACTGGACCGTCAAGCAAGGGCAAGACAGATCTGGTTCTCCGGGTAGCTTCGGTAAAGACTAGCTGGCGCGTTTCACCTCAAGGGTCTCACCTGGAGCGAGGGCCACACGGCGCACATTGATACCCAGCTTGAGCAGCCAATATCCCAAGGTTGCTTTGCTCACCCCCAACTCCTCAGCTGTAACGGAGAGGCCCTTTTCGTTCACCATCTCTGGTAGAAGCCGCTCTAACGGCCTCTGCTGGCTGTCCTCGACCCTCTGCATTAGCTTGGTCTTCCTCGCCATTCCTGCTGCCTCCTAGATAATTCTTACGTCTTCAGATACAATATCACGTGTTCCGACATTTGTCAATACCAGTATATAATTATTCTTAAACTAATTTAAGAATTTTCCAGAACTGTAAAGTGTATAGAACGGTCAAAATGTATTCAAAGGTAGGCGTATTACTCCGCTACAAGGACTCCCAGAACAGTCAGGCCGGTAACTACGGTACCGGAAATGATAGCACCCAGGGCTATGGGTGGTAAGGCTCGTCGGAAAGGTATCTCGAAGACCCAGGCCGCCAGACTTCCCGTCCACACTCCTGTCAAGGGCAATGGCACGGCTACCAGCAGCGTCAGCGCCAATGCTCCATGGCGATGGAACCTGTCGGCATTTTGCTTCCTGAGGCGCTCGCTACGCCATAGAAGGAGCCTTCCAATGGGATTGGGGAAACTGGTCATGAACCTCCCCAGCCGCGGGAGCACCAGCAGCCAGAACACTGCCGGGAGGAGATTACCTATGACTGCCACCGGAAGGACTCCGTACCAGGGCAATCCGTAGCGCTGCATTCCTACGGGGACCGCAAGGCGTAGTTCTCCTATGGGGGTCATGCTCAGAAGGAATGTAAATATGTAGTCCATGTGTACGCCCAAGAAAAGCTTTTCGTGAAATAGGCTGGCGGCCATCCCATACTATACTGGCAGCCAAGCCCCCGTGCAACGTATTACTGACAATAGGACAACAGTCCGGATTCAGCTTTACCGTTCACCTATCTGCAAGATGCGGATGGCCGATGGACAAGTACCCAAAACCGTAGTAACCTCGTCACAAGACATGCAGGAATCCGACTCATACATGAACAGAGGGCGTGGAATGAAGGTAGGGAAATTCCCGGTAGATATGATGGAACGGCTCCTCGCCAAAGTGCAGATTAACGACGAGAGGGTACTTCTAGGCCCCAGTATAGGAGGGGACGCAGCACTGATTGACTATGGTAACAATGTACTTGTAGCCAAGACCGACCCGGTAACCTTTGCCACAGATTTGATCGGCTGGTACGCGGTCCAGGTAAACGCTAACGACGTGGCTTGTACCGGCGCCAGTCCTCGCTGGTTCCTAGCTACACTTCTTGTCCCCGAGACGTTCACCGAGGCAGAAGCAGAGACTGTATTTGACCAAATTCTGCAGGCCTGCGACTCTCTCAGTATTACCTTAGTTGGGGGTCACAGCGAGGTAACCAGGGGTCTTTCCCACCCAATAGTTGTAGGTTGTATGCTGGGAGAAGTGGATAAAGGTACATTAGTACACACAGGTGCCGCCAAAGACGGGGACAGCATAGTGGTCACCAAGGGTATCGCCCTGGAGGGAACTGCCCTCCTGGCTAGGGACGCAGAGAAATCCCTGGCTGGTTCAGGCATTGATGCTGGTACCATCGCCAGGGCAAAGGAATTACTATTTTACCCTGGGATAAGTGTACTAAAGGACGCTCATATAGCCTGCTCAAATGTAAATGTTAATTCTCTCCATGACCCTACCGAGGGTGGCTTAGCAACCGGTCTGTGGGAAATATCAAAAGCGGCCGGAGTAGGCCTTGCTATAGAGGAAGGGAGTATACCGATTTTGCCCGAGTGTGCAGAAATATGCCAGGCCCTCGACCTGGACCCCCTCGGGCTGATGGCATCGGGGGCACTGTTGATAACCCTGCCCCCCGAGGACGTGCCTCAGCTTTTCTCAGCTCTGGGAAGAGAGGGGATCGAGGCTTTCGAGATAGGCCAGATTACCGGTCCGGAAGATGGTGTGCAGATGATCTCAACCTCAAGTCACGAGCTGGAACATCTGCCCCAATTCGAGAGGGATGAGCTAGCCAGGTTTTTCAGCCGGTAGCGGCTATCTCCTGCGGCAGCGATGGGATAGCCACACCTACCCGGACAAATAGGTCCTGATGACCTCATGCAGCTGGGCCAGAGTTATGTTACCTCCGCTGACAATCACCGCCACCTGCTTGCCCTTTATTGCGTCCTTATACTTGGTGGCCCCCGCCATAGCCGTAGCGCCGGCTCCCTCTGACAACGTATGAGCCTTCTCTATGAGCACTGCAATGGCCTGAAGTATCTCCCGGTCATCCACCAGAACGAAGTCGTCCAGGAGGTCCCACAAGATGCTCTGGGGCAACTCATACCCGGTACCAGTGGCGAGACCCTCTGCCCTGGTGTTCATGGGAGCCGAGGTAATACTCCGGTTTCTCCATGAGAGGTACCCGCCAGGCGCTTGGACCGACTGCACGGCTATCACCTTTATATCGGGGTTTACGGCCTTGGCAGCTATACAAGCCCCGGCAGCGCCACTGCCACCACCCAACGGTACGAAGATAGCTTCTACTTCGGGGTAGTCCTCAATTATCTCCAGGGTCTGGGTGGCTACCCCGGCAATCAGAAGAGGCTCGTTGGCAGGATGCACATAGCGATAGCCCTCCTCTCCGGCAAGCCGTTCGCAGTGCTCCCTCGCCTGGTCGAAGTTGCTCCCGTGGAAGACCAGCTCGGCACCCAGGTTGCGCATGGACTCCACCTTGAGGGGGTTGGCGTCTTCCGGTAGGCCGATTATGGCCCGTGCTCCAAAGACCTTGCAGGCATAGGCGATGGACTGTCCATGATTACCGGAGGAGGCTGTAATGACTCCACGGGCGCGCTCCTCTTGACTCATGTGAGCGAGAAGATTTATGCCGCCACGCGCTTTGAACGCTCCCAGAGCCTGGTGGTTCTCGTGCTTGAGCCGGACCTCTGCATCAAGTAACTGGCTGAGGGCCGGGTAGTGGTGAAGAGGTGTCCGAAGGACGTAAGGGGCTATCGTCTTTCGTGCCTCCAGCACGTCCTGGAGTGTGGGTATGTCCATATATTCCGCCTCCTCATCCGAAAACCGCACCTCTGACGGCCTCTATGTTATGTCATGCCTCCGGCAAGCGTTGAGCTACCAAATCATGTCCCATAGCTCTGAATTCTTTTCAGAGACGTCTGTTTTGATTATCATCGGTGCCACCAAAAGCGTCGCGGGCGGACTCTTCGGGCCAGGAATTGTTCCAGCACATCGCGTTTCAGCACAATCTGATCTGATACGCTGGCAGTGTCGTCCAGAATCCAGTCTGGAATATCCGCTTTGGTGCGTTGGGCATTCATTGGGTCTATGGCCATCACTACAGATTCACCTGAGATGGTCCAACTACCCACTTGGGGACGCCGTTCGCCGGTATATTTGTCCCGGTGCAGCAGATTTTCCAACACCAGCCTGGGCCGTTCAAAGGCTCGGCTTTGGTACTGTTCCAGGGTCATGGGTTCGCACCAGGCAGGCATTTTCGCACCGGAGGGTAGGTTCTGACGGATTAAGCGGCATAGAGTGGTTGAGGACAGTTCGAGAACGTCCAGCCCGTCGTAGTCCGACGGTGTCAAGGAGTCCATTTCCTCCAAGACCCGTCTCAGATATTCCCGATATAGGCCTGTGGTGAGCCTATCCCGGATATTCGATACAGAGCGCTGGAGACTGCGGCGGGAGGCCGGGTTGTCACCGGGCAAGGAAGTGCGGGTATAAATCATCAGGCAACGTTTCCTGATTTCTGGTTGAAAACTACGGGCTTCAGCATTCATTGACAGGGCGAAGCATGGATATTCTCCATACGGAATACTGTCGTCCTGGATGATTTCCGACGCATGGTCGCTAAAGCGTTTCCGGGTAACGTCGTCAAACACGACTGGAAAACGCCTGTAGGTTTGTTGCAAGCCCCGTAGGTTTCTTCGGGTAAAATGCTGGGTTTCCACGATGCGCGGGTAGCCAAACATGGAGGCCATGAGGGTTTCAATCAGGCTGCTTTTCCCGCAGTTACTCTGGCCATACAGCACGGCAAACATGGGTTGGTCGAAGCTATAAATGCCCTGGCGAATAGCCTTGTTCCGCATGTCGCACATCAACGGAGAGAAGTAGAACCAACACATAAAAGTAAAGTAGTCCCGCTGCAAGCGCGGAACATCGCCGACAAACCCGTTCTCGTAGTTGGTGAAGAACTCCAGCAGGGCCTCCACATCGCCGCGCACCTCTGCAGGGTCGGGCTTCAAATCCATTTCCTTGCCCGATAGGCTAAACTCCCCGTTGGAGTAAGACAGATAAGTTTGAGGGCCAGTGTCTTCCTCATCCTGGCGGGCGGTTACAATTCGGGTCATCTGCTTGACGATGCGGGAGTCTATGTGCAAGTTGCCGTCCCGAGTGGGCTTCTGGTCAGCCAGAGCTTTGGTATGGACAGGCTTAATGCGCTCTACTTGAGTTAGGATGCGAGGTAGGGTGAAGTCGGCCTCCTCGTCTTGGGTGGCTGGCACATACATAGTTATCCCTTGTGAATCTGATTCGGCGTCCCGTAGAGCGGGCGTCTCATGGATGGGTATCAACTCCGCCCGGACCGGCTTTTCCCGGAGTGGCAGGTGGCTGCTGGCGATTTCCCTCACTGAGCCATACTGATTGTTGTAGTGGTCCCAAGCCCCTTCGTCATCGTCAAATACGATGAGAGTTTCAGCCTGACGACCGGAGAAGGCGGTCTCCGACAGATTGGCCGAGCCAACAATGACTCGGCGGTGCTCGGGACTCTCCAGCAAGTATATCTTGGCATGGGCAATGGCGTCCTTGACCACGTAAAACCGGGCGGTGTTGGCTGCTGCCCGGTCGTAGATGACCCGCCGCCGCTCCTCGGACAGACCCCTAACGCCCACGAATCCTTGGCTCAGTTTCTCGTCCACCACATTCTGGAACGACATGATTGACGCAGCCTCTGGAGACAGCACGCCGCTATGGCCGAAGATACACTCAAAATCGTCGTAGTCGAAATCTCGCAGCAAGCCCAGAATCATGGGGATGCTGGAAGTGTAGGTCAGGGCGCGCAGGGAGGAAAATCCTTCAAAAAGGCCCATGTCGAACTGCTCCACCCGGTCGGTCCGGGCGTACACTACATCCAGCCTTTGGCTGCGGGTGCGGGAGTCCGGGTCGTCTAAAGTGAATCCAGCCTGTTGAAGGGACGGTTCACTTGTCTGCTTGGAGCTTGCCAATTACATCACATCCTTGCGTTTCCGGCACTTGGCCTCGCATCAGGGTTACATGCGAAAGGGAATCGCCATCCAGTGGTGGGGACATTGGGGTAGCCCGGTTTGATTTGAGGCCCGTTCCGCAAGACTGGATTATGACAACTGGGGCATACGGAAGTCAATCCGATTGCCTAAAATAAAGAAAGGCCCCAATCATAAGACGGGGCCTTTCTCTAATCTTATGGGATGTCCGCTATTCTTCCTTCATGTTGACAGGAATGACGCCGGGTCCCCACCACCTCTCCCACATCTCATCCACCTTGTCCTGGACGTACTTGGTGTCTTCCTCGGTGAAGTGGGCGAACCGGCCCTGGCGCGTCAGGTACTCTGAAACGGGCTTGCGCTTCCTCATTCCCTTGGCAATGGCCCTGGAGGGACCGTTGAGGATTAGCTCCCCGTCTATGATTTCGTAGAGCACCCAGAGGCCAGTCTCCACGGATAGTACGCCCAACTCATGGGAGAACTTGGGGTCGTAGTCCCACCCTTTGGGGCACGGGTCTATGCTATGGATGAACGTCGGCCCCCCGATGGTCAGCGAGCGGCGCACCTTGTTGGTCATATCCAGTCCGTAGGAGCCACATGCGGTAGCCAGATACCGGCATTCAGGATGGCCAGCCGCCAGCATACCCACTATGTTCTTCTTCCACCGGGTGTTCATGATGCGCTTGGTCTTGCCCGGCGGGCTGAAGGTGGAGTTGGCGCCCCAGGGGGACAGGCCGGAGACCTGAATATCCGTGTTGGCATAGGACTCGTTATCGTACAGCAGTACCAGGTGGTTATATTCGGGATGGGTAAGGGAGGCTGAGATGGCCGAGAGGCCCATGTCAGCGCCGCCACCGTCGCCGCAGAAGGCGATCACGTTGATTGGCTCCTCCTTCATCTTGCCCTTGCGCATGAGAGCCTTAAGGCCGGCGGCGGTACCAGTCGCCGCGGAGCCCGACGAACCCAGCTGTGTGTGCATCCACGGCACAACCCAGGGAGTGGTGTAGTAGGTGGTGTTAGCCACGTACATGCAACCGGTGCTCCCTACGACGATAGACCTGTCGCCTGCGGCCTTGACCATGAGACGCATCACGAGGGCGGACTCACACCCCTGGCAGGTCCTGTGCCCGGATGTGAACATCTCCTCAACAGGTATGTTCTTGACTCCCTTTACTTGGGGGAGATCCACCATAGAAGTCATGTTACCTCCTTACGCCTATCCAGTGATTTTCTTGCTGTACCTTGCCGGTCGCCAGGGACTCGCGCATTATATCCGTCATCTCGAAGACATTCTGACCACGGATTTCCCGCCCACCCAGGCCGGCTATGAAACTGTGTATGAGGGGCCGATTCTCCGCGGAGTATAGTGCTGACCTGACCTCATGGAACAGGATGCCACCGTTGTATGGTGCACCAAAAGAGTAGTCTCTGTCAACAACTCCGATTGCCTTGAATCGGGACAACAGATCCCTTATCTCCTCTGCGGCAAAGGGGCGGAACCACTTTATTCGCACAAACCCCACCTTGACTCCCTGCTCTCTCAGTCTCCTCACGGCAACCCTAACAGGCAGGGACAGCGTCCCCATACCCACGAAGACAATCTCGGCGTCCTCGGTCATGTATTCCTCGAAGAAGGGGCTGGGGTCACCTCTACCGAATATCTCCCGGAATTCTTCGTAGACCTCTTCAATCACGCCCTTGGAGCGCCGCATGGCTTCGTCAGTCTGCTTCCGTATCTCCATCAGCCAGTCCTCGTTCACCTGGGGAGCGATGGTGATGGGGTTATCGGGGTGCAGCAACAGATTGCCGCGGTCGTAGCGGGGCAGGAACTTTTCTACCAGGCTTTTGTCCGGCACCTTGGTAAGCACCTGGGAGTGCGTGAGGAAGGAGCCGTCGGTGCTGATGGCACAGGGCAGGAATACCCTGGGGTCCTCAGCGACTCTCCAGGCGATTAGCGCCGTATCCAGGGCCTCCTGGGCAGTAGCCACCCAGTTGAGCATCCAACCCAGGTCCCGGACTGCCAGTGCGTCATTGTGCTCCGTGCCGAAAGCACCGGGGTCGTCCAATGCCCTGTTCCCGACCATTGCCACCACGGGGAGTCTGAGACCCGCAGTGACCGCAATTGCCTCGAAAGCGTAGAACCAGCCGACTCCACTTGACCCGCAAAACACCCTGGCACCCACTGAACAGGCGTGCTTCACAATTTCAAACTGGGAGTGTTCACTCTCGGCAACGATGAACTCGCAGTCCAGGTCGCCGTCGGCAACGAGCCTGGACACGTATTGCATCACCGTATCGTAGGGTCGGATGGGATAGGCTGTGATAACGTCCACGTCCGCCAGCGCACATGCGTTGGCTATTGCCTCGCTACCACTAATCAGTAGCTCTCGCTCTAGACTTTCAGTTGTAGTCATTACGCTTCCTCCATCTGGGTAATCTCTTCCTTGTACTGACCCACATGATGGAATCCGTGGGACCTGCTTTCAGTTTTCTGCTTCTCGATCAGGTTGGTCATCCAGCCCTTGTACTCAGTCTTGTCCTTCTCCCACATCTCCCACTGGCTGGTATTGTCCGTGAACTCTGCCTCGCTGACCATGGTGATGCAGTCGGGAACCGGGCAGACAGCCTCGCATACGCCACAACCGCAGCAGGACTCCATATTGGCGTCGTAGAGACCGTCGGGGGTGACGTCGAAGCAGGTGTCGGGGCACTGGAGCCAGCATAGCGTACACTTGATGCAGGTGTCGAAGTCTATGACAGGACGCATAGAGCGCGTACTGTACTTCTTGAAGTAGGGGTTTCTCTTGGGCTCGTATCCGCCGTCACCGCCGCGGAACCCCTCGCCTTGGGGTATACCCCTGACTATTATGCCCTCCTCCATTTGGGTCCAGCCGGGCATGTCAAAGCTGTAGGGCACTTCGGGATTTCCTTCACCAGGCTCAACCACCCGGGTCTCAGTTCGCTCGAAAGACTTCCGGGCGGACCGTACCTTGAGGTCATCGCCCCACTGCTCTTTTATGGCTTCGGCCATTGTATCTAGGGATACCAGGTCGGGGCACACCTTGCAAAGGGCACCAAGTATCCTGACGTCGGTATGGTCGTCTTTGTACACCCAGAGACCTGAGAAACTGACTGACCCGTTCACCACTCCGATGTTGTAGGGCTTGTCCTTGACATGGGCATCCTGTATCAGGTCACCCCGCCCTTGCATTGACGTTACCAAGAGCGTGCCGTTCTCCTTGGTGAGCTCGTTGATTGGCTGGAGGCCATACCAACCCCAGGACTCTACGCCTTTGCACAGTGTATCGTCCACCGACACCGTGACGTCCACTTCCTCCGCCTGGTACATGGCGAGGTTCTCTTCCAACTCCTCGGGACTGTCAGCCACGATGGCGAACTGCTTGGCCGGAATTCCGTTCCGTTCAGGAGAATCTCCGTAGCGACCGAAGGAGGTACCTACCTTTCCCTCCTTACTGGCGGCAAGGACGATGCCACGACAGATGCGGCTGGCCAGGGTCTTCTGGAATATCCCCCTGTACACCACCTCCACGGCTACTTTGCCCATACCTGTTCCTCCTTTTCACATATCCCAAATTTGGTCTGCTCAGCTCTAGTAGGCCTCGATCATTATGCTATGTTGGCGACCTTGTCGTTATCGTAGACATCGTCTCCCGGTGTTCCGTTGATAAAGATGTGAGGAGGCTCAACCTCTGAAATGTGGTGTTCCATTGTGGACATCGCCCCCTGTACATTCCTTTCCTGGATCATGTCCAGCATTTGCCTATGGGAAGAGAGAGACCTTTGGGGGCGCCCAGGTGTCTGGAGTGATTGGTCGCGGGACTGGCGCAGTATATCGGATATGGTAGACATGACCTGTACCAGCGCCCAGTTGTGGGTGGCCTGCACCATGGCGAAGTGGAAAGCAGTGTCGCCCTCGACCCCTGTCTCGCCCTTGGCCAGCTGCCTTTCCTGCTGCTCCAAGGCGTCCGCCATACGTTGGGTATCCTCCAGGGTGGCCCGTTCGGCTGCAAGGGCAGCTATTTGGGGTTCCAGGAGGTGGCGCACCTCGAAGATATTGTTCAGGGCATCTCTCGCCTCGGTGAGGGATGCGGCGATAATGGCGTTAAGTGTATCAAGGCTATCATTGGTGATGAAGGTCCCCGCGCCGGGGCGGCTCGCCACCAAGCCCTGCAGCTCCAAGGCCCGCATGGCCTCCCGAAGGGAGCTACGGCTCACCTGAAGACGCTCCGCCAACTCCCTCTCGGCAGGGAGCCTGTCGCCGGGCTTCAGGATGCCTTCCTGGATAAACCCCTGAATTTGCCCGACAATATCCTGGTAGAGCCTTCTGCGCTTTATAGCCTTGAAATCTTCCATATCAGGCCCAATGGTCAGTTGGTCAGACCAATTTACAAAATGTGATGCCCATTATATCATCGGGTGTCCGATTGTCAATACGCTATCCCAAATAAGATTCAAAGACGTCTGCAGTCAGCAAAAAGAGAGCCGCTAGAGTATAATGTATTACAAATTCGGGTAGCCTGATTGGGAATTATCAGGGAGGGGACGTTAGGTTGAGCACGGGTGACAGGTCCAAGAAAGGTTTACAACCCCTGAACATCAACTTAGTGGAGCAAGGGATAAGCATCGAGTGGAATGACGGACACCATAGCGTCTATCCCCACAGGTTTCTCCGGCTGCGTTGCCCCTGCGCCCACTGCATTGACGAATGGACCCAAGCCCCGCGCTTGGACCCGGAATCGGTCCCCCAAGACGTGCAAGCTGTCGATTACATCACCATCGGAAACTACGCCGTCGAGTTTCTCTGGAGCGATGCTCACTACACCGGCATCTACACCTACGATTTCCTGAGGAGCATTTGAATCTGTATGGAGTGCTCCCCAGGGTTCAGACCACCGCCTCTTCCGCATGGTAAAGACAACCGGGTTACATGCTCAAGTAAGGAGTCGCGACAATGGACATCGACACTGTAGACCGAATACTCACTACCACCCGCTCCGTCAAGAAACGTCTTGACTTTGCACGGCCTGTTGAGCCCGAAATAATCGAGCGGTGTATTGAGATAGCCCTCCAGTCGCCGACCGGCTCGAACTTCCAGGGATGGCATTTCATGATAGTCACCGATGCACAAAAGAGGGCTGCATTAGCCGACATCTACCGCAGGGCGCGTGAAGCGATCGTGGGGGTTCTTGGGTCCCATAGTCCGACATTTCGTGAAGACGATTTACGCGCTGCCCAGTGGCAGGGCATGATGGACGCCAGTGACTACTTGCACGAACATCTCCACGAGGTCCCGGTGCATATCATCCCATGTATCGAAGGCACAATGGAGGAGGTACCGAACCTCTACGCACCGGATACCTTCAGGTCTTTCTACAACGCTACGATATACGGGTCTATACTACCGGCAGCCTGGTCCTTTATGCTTGCCCTCCGCGCTCGCGGTCTGGGGGCCTCCTGGACAACTGCCCACTTGGCCTATGAGAAGGAGGCAGCCGCGGTTCTAGGGATTCCCGACCACGTTATTCAGGCCGCACTGCTGCCCGTCGCCTACTACACGGGCACGGATTTCAGACCCGCCAAGCGTCGCCCCCTGGAGGAGGTGACACATTGGGATGGCTGGAGGCAAGGGAGCTAGTTTCCCACAGTATCCGTGTGCTTTGATTAGCTCTTGGAGGTTCGTTTAAGCCGGACCGAGGTTATATTCACGTAGCCTGGTCTGCGTAGCGGCGTGGCGGCATTGGCTTTATGTCAAGCGGGTTAGACCCTAGAGGCAGGTGCAAAAGCCTCGGCTCCGATCAACAGTGAAATCCTGGCGCTCGCTCTGCGCCTCGATTTCATCCAGCTTGAGGTAGCCTCTCTTGACCATCCCCTGACCCTTGGTATCTTCGTTCATCATGTGCACGTCCCATTACATTTCAGACTACTCCAGCACGCTTACCCAAGCCCGTTCTACTGGACTGTCCCATTTGCCGGGCAATCACAGAGATGGAGGTTAACAAGGCGCAACTAGAAGCTTAGGGTGGTAAACTTCGGACAGAATGTATTTCCGGCTGGTCGGGAAGAGCCTCGATACTTACGAGAGTGTATCGAGATTGCTCTTCCCCTGTCGCGGTTGACACTTCAATTTCTGGCGACAAGATAGCTTCGCATAGAGCCCCTAGATTCACAGACTGAATCTGCGTTTCGGCTCCTTCACCGATTCTGCCGGAAATTGGGGTCTCTGACTGGGTGTCTACGATTTCGAAGCGTAATGCCCGCAGGCTGCCCATCACAAGTCTCCCAGTAACAGAAAAGTTATCCTCGAAAGAGGTTTTGGCATCTTGGACCTGAATACGGATTTCACGGGCACGTTGCCTGGTAATCGAGACCTGCCGATAGCTGGGTTGCCAACCTTGGGCCCAACGCAGGGTTGCAGATGAAGTTGCTGTCTCTATTGTAGCAAGCAGGTCTTCATAATTTTTGGCTACCCTCCCTCTGAGCCGTTGAAGTTGATTGGTTAACTTATCTAACTCACTACCGGCCTCCATCAACTCGAAGAGTGAGTTGATGGCAGTTCTTCCCAATGATTCTCCTAGCAGATCGTCTTGACTGCGGGTTTCAAGCCTAACACCGAATGATCCAGTATAGCTTGAGACAACGTCCAACTGCGTTTCTCGAATGATCTCGGCAGGGATACTCCCTCTTGATGTGGGGTCTCCTTTGGCCGCCTGTCCCAACGCATCCACCAATCTTTGGAGGTTGCCAAGGAATTGGCCTAGCACTCTTGACCCCACACGGCCTACCTCATAAGTGGTGGGCTCAAGCGCAAGATCAATCACATGGGCGCGATCCCTCGTTGGCACCGCCGCAATGTCGTCTGGAATTTCGAGATTCAGCCGGCCACCAGACAAGGGCAGGCTCTCCGAGGGAATCGATTCTGTATCTGTCATGTATATTTGGAGGATTTTATCCTGCTCAACGTCTTCGTCAACTACCAGAAGATAGCCGTCCTCGGGAGACTGCAATGCTTCGCGCGTTGGCAGTCCAGCGGACAAGATGGTGTAAAGCCGAGAAAGACTAAGTGGCAAGTATATCCATCGCTCTGTGTTGTCTTCAGTATCTGACCACCACGCGAGATAAAGTTGACCGGCCTCGGTTCGCCTGAGCAGCAGCCGGGGACCATCGTAATCCAAGAGCACACGGTCCAAATGGAACCGGCTCCATGGCGGCCTAGATAAAAGATGCCCTTTACACTCCCACATAGTCTGGCCGCCTACATTGCCTGGACGGGCCGGGCGTCTGTTATGAGGCCCAAGGGCTCACAATCGTTCGGCAGCCACCAGGTATGATGAGAATCCCCTCTTCTGCCTGTCAGCTTGATTCTGCCATGTTGGGAGCCAAGTTGCATCTCTGCTATGAAACCACCTAATTTCGGAAATTGCATGGCGCATTGAATGACGTGTTCCATCTCTCTGAACATTGATAGACCCATCGTTTCGCATAATGTGTAGTGTCTGTTTCTCACCTGTCTTCTGGCTTGGCGTTCATCCTCCCGAAACTTGGGAGTGAAATCCCTACTTACCGGTGGGTTCTGTCTCACGATGCGGTAGTAAGTTCCACTTGGAGCGATAGCATCGGTTGGTGGACAATTTTCGGGGAAATCCGATGGAAAGCTCAGTTTTGTCGTCATCTGCCGCCACCTATGTCACAAGTTTCTGATACTTCAAGCGATGCTATAAGGTTTGCCCTTCTTTACAACTAGCGACAAGTCAGTGAGCCAGATGCATAAGCTCGGCTCTTACTGAGGTTCCTTGTAGATCCCGTAGCGGCGTCACTATATACCGTGCGAGGCGGCTGGTCAAGTCACAGATCGCCCGCTGGGCCTTCCTTCTATCCATTCTCTAAGAAGACGGCGTGGTGGACCGTTTGTCAATTGTAATGGACTTGTCTCATCCTATTCCGTCGGTCCCTCTTCAGGTTTGGGTGAGGAGGTGGCGGGTGCGCCGGCCCTCCAGAAGCGGCCGTAACGTCCATCCTTGAACCCAAATGCCGACAGCTGTCGGCGTCCCGGCTCGCCACACTTGGGGCACGGTGCCGGTTCGTCCATCCTCGACACCGCTCGTATTGTCTCATATCGGTGCTGGCAGGCGTCGCAATAATACTCATACACAGGCATCAGGGCCTCCCGTATCTCGCTAGCTGTGACCTGCTAGTGTGATGCTAGTCATGGGGGTCGGTGCGTCTGCGCTCGCTTCTGTGTCCTGAGTAGTAGTGGCCCTCGTATTTGAAGCCGAAGGCTGACAACTGACGTTCTCCGGGACCACCACAGGCTGGGCATGGAGCGGGGTCGTCTCTCCTGGACATGGGCCGCATCGAGTCGTACTTGCGCTCGCATCGGTTGCAGTAGTATTCGTATACGGGCATGAATACCTCCGGGGCCGTTGTGTTATATTAAGTATGCAGGACTCTCACCGCATCCACTGCCCGCTAGATGATGCCCTTCTCGGTAAATTCCTCGATTTCCTTCTCTGAGTATCCCAGCACATCTCCCAGAACCAGCCGGTTATGCTGTCCCAAGGTGGGCGCTGGCAGGAAGGTCTCCTCCTGGCCCATCTTTATGGGGTTGCCGGGCATCTTGTACCTGCCCACCAGGGGATGCTCCGCCTCCACCAGCATATTTCTGTGGAGGACCTGGGGGTCGTGGAATGCCTCTTCTATGTTGTTGACCGGAGCTATGGGTAACTCATCTCCCATCAACTCCATCCACTGGTCGGCGGTTTTGGTGGCAAAGGCCTTTTCCAACAAGACCTTCAAATCATCCCAGTTATTCCTTCGGCCATCTATGGAGATGAACCGCTCATCCTTAGGCAGCTCCTCAAAACCATCTACGTTGGCGGCCAGCATTTCGGCAAGGGCCTCGTAGAATTTCTGTGTAGCGCAGTGAATCTGGAGATACCTGCCGTCTTTGGCGCGGAAGGCCCCGTTGGGCAGGTTGGCAGACTGAACTGAGCCGCCGGGACCGGGAATCGCGCCCCTGGCTAGATACATCTCCGAGAGATGTCCCTGATAGGTAAGCTGTATGTCAAGAAGGCCCAAGTCCACCTGTTGCCCCTCTCCGGTTCGCTCCCGAGCCATCAGGGCCGCGAGGATGCCTACGGTGGCACCCCAGCCACCACCTATGTCTGTCACTGCGAACCCCATCACTGCGGGCGGCCCGTCCGGCTCACCGGTCACGCTCATAGCCCCCGATAGGCCCTGGATTACCGAATCGAAGACGGGCCGGTCTCTATACGGTCCGTCCCGTCCGTATCCTGATATGGAGCAACAGACAATTGCAGGATTAACCTTCTTCAAGGTTTCAAAGTCCACACCCAGGCGGGTGGTGACCCAGGGCCTGAAATTGTCAAGAACGACGTCCGAGACTTGCGCCAAGCCGTAAAAAATCTTCCGGCCTTCATCTGACCGCAGGTTCAGGGTGATTCCCTTCTTGTTCCGGTTGAAGGTCATGTAGTACATGCTCTCGCCTTCGAGAAAGGAGGTCCCCATGCGGCGGGCCGACTCGCCGACACCAGGAGGTTCTACCTTGATTATCTCTGCGCCAAGGTCTCCCAGAATACGAGTGGATACCGGTCCTGCAAGGGCCTGGGAGAGGTCAAGTATACGAATGCTTTCCAGTGGCATACTCACAGCATTTCCTCCGGGCTTGGGGGACTCTTCTTGCCCCCATTCCCCCCTTAAGCCCTAAGCGCTGGTCATGCGGGCCAGCACCCTGACGTCATCCAGAGCTTCAAGGGAATCTACGGCATTTATTATTTCTTCCTGCCGGCTGGGCGAGATGACCGGTTGGGTGAGATTCCGGAACTTATCTTTTAGCTCGTCCCATGAGAGGGCGTTCTCCGGGTCTCCCTTGGGATATTCGATCTGTGACTTTAGCGTGCGGCCATCCCGTGTCTCCACCTCGACCCATGCGGGCCACTGGCTCGGATAGTTCACCTCAAGGGCAGGGTCCTGTACACACTCGACCCTATTCATAAGGTCTTTGATGTCGGACCGTCCCAACATATCCTCCGTATACTCGTCCAGGGAAGCCTGCCCGTAAGTGATAGCTATGGCGGCTCCGAATGGCATACTGAACTGGGCATCAATCACGTTCTTGGGATTGCGCTTCTGCTCTTCGGGAGCGGCGACAACGTTGAAGCCAGCCTTGAGCACCCCTACTTTAACCTTCTCCACCTCCTGGGGTTTGAGGTTATTGGTGTGCACAATGTCCAGGATGCAGTCTATGGGGCCTTGATTGTAGCGGCAGCAGGCATGGGGCTTGATGCTGGTCTTATTTATGTAAAATACGTCTCCGAGACCTTCATCGGTCTTGGCAACGTCGGAGGCGTCGGAGTAGCCGTGCAGGAAGCCATCGCGTCCCTCCAGTATGGAGGTCGGGCCGATAAACCCCTCCTTGGCCATTATTGCGGCAACGAGGCCGCTGTGGGCGGCCCATCCGGGGTGCATCCGTTTCGTCCAGGCCCCTTGGGCAAGAAACTCCAGTGAGCCGGCGGCCTGGCTTCCGGCGATTCCCAGTGCCCATGAAGTCCGTTCAGTATCCAGACCTAGCAGATTAGAGGCTACCAGTGCTGCCGCGAAGGTCCCACACGTGCCGGTGGGATGGAAGCCCCTGGCATAGTGCTTACGAGGGTCAAGAGCTCTGCCTAGCCTAATCATCAGGTCATACCCTGTCGCAGTGGACACTATCACATCCCGGCCTTGTATGGGCGCTCGGTCTTGTGACTCTACGAGATCGCCACAAGCGAATATCGCCGGGAACACGGCTACCCCCGGGTGCAGCGACGAATCGTTGTTTACGTCGTCCATCTCCAGGCTGTGTGCAGCGGTCCCATTTGCGAGGGCCGCGTATTCCGGTGATGCACGGAAGGAAGTACCCATAATGACCGAGTCACCACCGGGGCTCAGGGTCCGCACCACCTTCTGCATGGAGGCCGAGGAAGGGGTAGTGGACCCTCTGAGCGCCACAGCCAGATAGTCCAGGCAGAAATACTTGGCCCTATCCACAACCTGGGGAGATAGAGCTTCATAGTCCAGGGCAGAGTAGAAACTTGCAAGTTTGGTAGTCAGGCCATTTCCGTCATTAACACTCACCATGCTATGTCCTCCTTGTGGAGCGAAGATGTAGAGCTTACCTCATTATTGTGTGCTCCTAATATTATACGACACACGAGGCTATGACAAGGATGCCGGGTGAAACCAGGACACGCCTCTAGGCGTGGTATCATTTCTTGCCCATTACCGGAGTCTTTACAACCGTCCTATGCTGGGTTAAAATTCAAGTTGACTGGGATATTGCCTGCTGTACAGGCTCTCAGTCTTTTTGTCTTTCTTGTGGAGGGAGTGCCATGACCCAGCCGCATTATTTGACCACCGAGGGACTGTCTAACTTGAGAACTGAGTTTGAGGAGCTTCGCACCCTCCGTCGTCAGTCAGTCGCCGAGCGAATCCAAAAGGCCAAAGAGATTGGTGGCACGGTAGATAATGCCGAATATGACGAGGCCAAAAACGAGCAGGCCTTCATCGAAGGCCGTATCTTGACTCTGGAAAACCTGATTAACAATGCTATCATCATCTCCCAGGAACACGGCCCCTCCGACACGGTCCATGTTGGCTCCAAGGTTACTGTTGTCAACCCGGAGGGCCGGAGGTATGAATACACAATTGTCGGCAGTACCGAAGCTGACCCCGCACAGGGTAAGATTTCCAACGTTTCGCCGATAGGAAAAGCACTTCTGAGCAAACGTGTCGGCGACATTGCGGAAGTCAGTATACCAGCAGGCAAAATAAGGCTGGAGATTTCCGAAATCAATTAACTTGTGGCCTTACAAGCTCAAGACAAGGATTGTCATCCTATGCCAGAACGAGGAGAAGAGCTTCTTCTTAGTCGTCGGGACAAGCTGGAACACCTTCGCCAGCAGGGAATTGATCCCTTTCCTCAACGTTATCACAGGACCTGTACCTCCCTTGAAGCCGTGGCCCTGTTCCAGGATGAGGAGAAGAAGCAAGGAGAAGGTGTTCGTGCCGCACCCATCTCCGTCGCCGGACGTATTATGTCAATGCGGGTTATGGGTAAAGCCTCATTCCTGGACCTCAGAGACGGTGCCGGCAGGATTCAGGCCCATCTGAGACGTGACGTCCTGGAGGACCAGTACCGGCTAGTGAAGGAGTTGGACCTGGGGGATTTCTTGGGTGTAAGTGGACCCCTATTTCGCACCCGCACCGGCGAGATAACCGTAGAAGCGCAGGAGATTACAGTCCTGTCAAAATCGCTGAGACCGCTGCCGGAAAAGTGGCACGGCCTGCGTGACATTGAACAGAGGTATCGCCAACGCTACGTGGACCTCATTTCCAACCCGGAAGTGAAGACTGCTTTTCTCCAGCGTAGCAAGATTATCAACTCGATACGGTCCTTTCTGAATGGACGGGGGTTCATCGAGGTAGATACGCCTATCCTGGTGCCCGTGGCCGCCGGTGCTCTGGCCAGACCATTTATCACACACCACCACGCTCTTGACCAGGACCTCTATCTGAGAATAGCAACCGAGCTTTATCTCAAACGGCTTATCGTAGGCGGCCTTGACAAGGTGTATGAGTTGGGCAGAGTCTTCAGAAACGAGGGAATTGACCAAGACCACAACCCGGAATTTACCCTTCTGGAGAGCTACGAAGCTTACGCAGACTACAATGACGTGATGTGTATGGTGGAAGAGATGGTCTCCACCTCTGCTATTGAGGCCCTCGGCACGCGTCAGGTGGAATACCAGGAGCACACCATAGACTTGACACCTCCCTGGAGACGCGTCTCCTTGAGAGAAGAGCTTTACCAGAGAAGCGGGGTAGACATAGAAAAATACCCCTCAGCTGCCTCTCTGGGTTCCAGGATGCGGGAACTGGGGGTCGAAGTAAGAGCGCAAGAGAGTCGAGGGAGGCTTATAGACAAGCTCCTGTCGGTGTTTGTGGAGCCTCACCTCATCCAACCCACTTTCCTGGTAGACTATCCCGAGGAAATGTCTCCCTTGGCCAAACCAAAACCCGACGTCCAAGGATATGTGGAAAGGTTCGAGGGCTTTGCCGCCGGCATGGAGATAGCAAACTCCTATACCGAGCTTAACGACCCCGACCTTCAAAGGGAACGTTTCCTCGCCCAGGAAGAGCTAAGACTGCTCTATAAAGACGAGGAAGTTGATCGATTGGATGAAGACTTTCTCCTGGCACTAGAGTACGGTATGCCGCCCACCGGGGGTCTCGGCGTAGGTATAGACCGGCTGGTAATGCTGCTCACGGGCCAGCCCAGTATAAGGGATGCAGTGCTTTTCCCACAGATGCGACCCGTCAAACAGGCTTGACCTGAAGGACGTTACCGATAGAATAACAATTCCTACCATAGACTACTCACAGGATACTCAGACAGCCTTATATGCTCTCGATTGAATTAATCAGGAAAGACCCTGAATATGTGCGTCAGGCCCTTCTCAAGCGTGGCGAAGATATTCCCATACACAGGCTCGCAGAGATGGACCGCCGACGCCGACAGATTATACAGAAAGGTGACGAACTCCGGGCACATCGCAACGAGGCCAGCAAGCGGATAGCTCAGATGGCTGAGCGCCCCACGGACCTTGTTGACGAGCTACGCAGGTTGGGAGACGAGATTAAGATCTTCGAGCAAGAAGTGGCTGAGCTTGAAACCAACATCCATGGTCTTCTCCTAGAGCTTCCCAATCTGCCCCGCGACGACGTGCGCCCCGGCCTTGGAGAAGAGGACAATCTAGTGTTGCGGACCTGGGGAAAACCTCGCTCCTTTGATTTCGCTCCCCGTCCCCATTGGGAGCTAGGCGAGCAACTGGGAATCATAGACTTCCAGCGTGGTGCCAAGCTCTCAGGCTCCCGGTTTTTCATCCTCGCCGGTATGGGGGCCAAACTTGAGCGAGCCATCATCAACTGGATGCTGGACCTTCACACTACCGAGCATGGGTACAAGGAGATTTACCCTCCTGTCATGGTAAAACGAGAGGTCATGGAAGGCTCAGGCAATTTACCCAAGTTCAGTAGCAATCTGTACCACGACGAGGAAGACGACCTGTGGCTAATTCCCACCGCTGAGGTCCCCCTGACCAACCTCCATCGAGATGAGATTCTTGCGCCGGAAACCTTGCCTTTGTACTACACTGCCTACACCCCCTGTTTCCGGCGTGAGAAGGCGGCTGCAGGCAGAGACACCCGGGGTATCAAGCGGGTCCATCAGTTCGACAAGGTGGAGATGTACAAGTTCGTAGAGCCGGAGACCTCAGGGGCTGAACTGGAGAAGATGCTAGCCGACGTTGAGGACGTATGTCGGCAACTGGAGTTGCCCTATCGGGTGTTGGAGCTATGCGCGGGAGACATGGGGTTCGCCTCCGCCAAGTCTTATGACCTAGAGATGTGGGCCCCCGGATGCGAGGAGTGGCTGGAGGTAAGCTCCTGCTCAAACTGCACCGATTTCCAGGCGCGCAGAGCGAATGTACGGTACAGGCCGCAGCCGGGGGCACGCCCCGAATACGCGCATACCCTTAACGCGTCGGGACTGGCCCTCCCCAGAGTTGTCATATCTATACTTGAGAATTGTCAGCAGGAAGACAGGTCGATAGTCATACCCGAAGTGCTGCGACCGTATACGGGGTACGATGTCATCCCGGCCCCGAATAGGTAAGTAGCGCTCTGAACAAGGCCGTTGCAACGGTTTCATCCCTCTGCTATATTGTACGTGTAAAGGGGGCTGTAGCTCATCAGGGAGAGCGCTTCAATGGCATTGAAGAGGTAGAGGGTTCGAGTCCCTCCAGCTCCACCAATTTTGACGGTAGACAGAACTGAGCCGTCCAGCGCCATCGTCTCGGCGTTCCCGCTTGGTAGGCGGCTGTCCTCAGGCATAGGTATCGTGTAGCGCATCAGGGCGTCTCCGGGCACCACCACGATCTCCTTGACGAAGGTCTCGATGAAAGCCCTGCGCTCGGTGAGCTCGCTCCCCATCAGGAACTCGCTCATCTCCTGAGCGTAGGCCGCAATGGGTTCGACGTCGTCCAGGGCGGCACTGCGCTGAGACAGGATGGCTCTGGCATCAGCGGCCTCTTCCTCAAGGAGCTCCTGCCTGTCCCGGTGCTCCCGGATGCGGTTCGAGGCGTCGGTCATCTCAACGTTGTCGACCGTCTCGATGAAGTGCCAGATGCGACCCAGCTTCCGCTTCACATCTTCAAGCTCATCCTCGATGGTCTCCAGCCTCTGGCGCTGCTCGCGGCTAACGCTGTCCATCTGCTCGTCCACCACTTTCAAGAGGCCGCGGATGTTGGAGTCGGTGAGGACGTTGGCGCGAATCTTGCCCACGACCAACTCCTCGAACCTGCGGGCGTTGAGCCTGGGAGTATTGCAGGCGTCCTTACCGTGTTTCATGATGGACTGGCAGACGTAGTAGGAGAACTGGCCGCTCTTGGCGTCCTGGCCAGAGAGAGCCCTGTTGCACGACTTGCACTTGACCAGTCCGCTAAGCAGGTAGGTGCTTCCCACCCTGCGGGGGTGCCTGACCTTGGGAGCACGGG
The DNA here is from genome assembly GCA_034421095.1 of Dehalococcoidia bacterium. GTDB lineage: Bacteria > Chloroflexota > Dehalococcoidia > Lucifugimonadales > JAGWBF01 > JAGWBG01. The sequence continues at coordinate 9,363 of DAOUKR010000012.1, read as the reverse complement.
TCTGCATGAGCCGGTTCACTCGGCGGAACCGGGTCTTGGAGACGATGGCGGTAAACGCCTTCTCCACGCGCACCGGCTCGGCGTTGCTCTTGCCCGACGTGCCCCAGATCAAGGTGCCCGTGTAGACCTCGTTCCTGAGGATGCAGTGGACGGTGTTCTTGGACCAGCGCTTGCCGGCGGGACTGGCTATGCCCTCGTCGTTGAGGGTCTTGGAGATCTGTAGCATCCCCGTACCGGCCTCGGCCATATCGAATATACGCTTGACCACCGCGCCAGTGTCAGGGTTGAGTTCCAGCTTGGGGCGCTTCTTGCCTCCGTCCTGCACCATGGCGCGGTCGTAGCCGTAGGGTGTTCTGCTGCCGACCCAGAAGCCCCTGGATGCGGCCTCTCGCATCCCCCTGGTGACCTCCTGGGCCAGATTCTCGCTGTAAAATTCATCCACACTCTCGATGATGCCCTCAAGCAGCTTGCCGGTGGGGGTGTCGTCGGCCTGCTCGGTGATGGAGACCACCCTGACACCCTTGCGCCGGAGCATGGACTTGAAGGCGACGGCGTGCTCGCGCTTGCGGGTGAACCGGGAGAATTTCCAGACCAGAATCTCCTTGAACGGAGCGTCCGTCTTGGAAGCGGCGTCGATCATCCTACGGAACTCCGGGCGGTCGGCGATGCGGCCGCTCTCGGCCTCGTCAATGTATTCGCGGGCCACCAGGTACCCGTTCTTGCGGGCGTAGTCCCTCAAGGCCCGCATCTGTGCAGCCACGGACAGGTCCACGTCCTGCCTCTCGCTCGAAACCCGGGCGTACAGGGCTACGGGTGTGTAGTCGCTCCTATCGGTCATGGGTGCGTCCTCCTTGGTCATTCCTGTTCGTTCTCGCGGGACTCGGCCCGTTGGCGACGCTCGCGCCGCAGCCATACTCGCTCCTCCATGTAGAGGCGGATGGCCTCTCGGAGGAATTCGCTCATGGTGCGGCCCTCCTCCTTCAGCACCTGTTGCACCTGCTCAGCCATCTCCGGGGGCATCGAAAAGGTGATGGCCCGTCTCTTGGGCATTCTCTCTTTTTGCCTCCTGGTGTATGACAATGTCATACCCTTATCATGAGGGATTCGCGTGCCGGTGTCAAGGGCCAGGCGCCTGTAAGCGGGGCATCAAATGGAGTAAAATGGGGGTCGCAGACATTGCTATGGAGGGGCTTCCTCGTGGGGACTTTCAGGTGGCCGCTGCGCATTGCCAGCATGGATGGCCAACAGGGGCAGGACATAGAGGCGACGGTGGACACCGGCGCTTCGTTCACCACACTGCCCGCCAGCCTCCTGGGGGAGTTGGGCATCAAGGCAACCGGCAAGCGGGGCTTCCTGGTTGCGGATGGGCGGCGCGTCGAGATGGAGTACGGACAGGCTTGGGCCACCATCGACGGCGAGAGCGTCGTCACCATCGTGGTCTTCGGAGAGGACGATGCTCCTCCGCTGCTGGGCGCTTACACTCTGGAGGGCCTGGCCCTGGCGGTGGACCCGGAGGCCCAACGGCTGGTCCCCACCCACATGATCCTGTACTAGGATTGACGCAGACTCGCCGGCCGCGACGCCTCCCAGCCGACTTCCACACCCGCTACCCCCAGACCGCCGATTACTCATGGAGATGACGCGAAAGCATGCACGCCAATGAGCCGATAGACGCCTCATACACGGAACTGTTCCCGACGGACTTCGGCGAGCGGCTGGCGCGGCTCACGGAGCTGGCCGGTCTTACGTGGGAGGAGTTCGCCGAGCGTCTCGGCGTTGAAAGCGACCGGGTGACCGAGTGGCGGGGAGGCGAGGTCCCCACAGGCGGGGAAGTATGGCATATCATGCGCTTGGCATTGTCAGTCCCCGGTGGGACCGAGCTGATGTTCTCTCGGAATGGGGGGCCAAGGGATGGTGGAGAGCACGTGGCATGACTCGCGCCAAGCTACGGTAGGGAGTGCGCAAGCGACGGGAGGCGCGTGAGGCGCAGGAGCGCAAGGACAGGCGCGTGCCTGCGTTCGACGTGCTGCCCCCGCCTCCCGAATTGCGCGAGCGACCAGAGCCCTGCACGCACACATGGGGAAACCCGGAACACGTCAGCTTCTCCCGCGCCGACCACGCCGTGATCAGGGTATGTGAGACTGCGGGGGCTTTGTGCGTCGGTGCAAGCGGTGCCGCAGGTTCCACATGGTCTGCAGGGGACAGGGCGGCGAGTATGCGATGCCCTGGTGGGTCTCCGAGGAGTGGCTGAGGGATCGTAGGTGTGCACGTAGGGAGTTAGGCGAAGTGCACATACCCTTCGTGTGGACGCCCGACACGATCTACCTACCAGAGTTCGACCTTGCCACCTACAGGGAGATCGAAGGGGAGCCGGGACGCTACGAGCTGGAGTGGCTCAGTTGACGGAGAATGCTCTTCTCCGCCGCTAATCCCCTTCGAGGAGCAGTCCATTGGGTAGCGGAACGCAAGGGTCGAAAATCGCCCCTGTGCCGTGGTATTATAATGCCGTAGTACAACAATAACATTAGGTTTGCCCCATGCTTGATAGCTACGTCGATGTTATCGAGGCGTCCAAGATTTTGGATGTTCATCCGGAGACAGTGAAGCGCCTCATACGAGAAGGCAAGCTCACTGCCACCAAATTCGGCAACAAGTGGATCATGGAAATCGATCGGCTTCGGGTGTTCGCCAACTCCTATGACGGAAGGCGTGGAAGGACGAGAAGACTGTTGTGAGCGCCATCACCTATAGAGGCCTCGGGAGAAACAGTGGAGGACGCGTGTCGGCGGGAGGATTCGGTATGATCGCTGACGGGCAATGTCCGTGTCGGAGGACGGACAATGGCCTATGGGGCCGCATTGACGCCGCACAGTGCCGACTCGGTGTGTCCTCCTACGTCCTTCTAAGGCACACTCCCGCCTCCTCCTGCGGGTCCTACATTCAATTGGATACCGAACATGTCGATGCTGCGTAACCATCCCAGCCGACAGATTGCCTTTCCCGAGTTTGACCATGTGCAGGAGGCTGTCGAGCGGCTCAGTGCTTCCGGCACCGAAAAAAGGGGAGCTATCTTCACCCGTCGGGAGGTCGTAGACTTCATTCTGGATCTTGTCGGCTATTCTCCGAATGAGCCGCTCTACGACCGCAAGCTCCTTGAACCATCTTTCGGTGAAGGTGACTTTCTTGTCCCCATAGTCGAGAGATTGCTTGACGCCTATAGGCGACGGCCCGTTTCACTACAAGGAGCCGTGGAAGTTCTGGGTGACTGCATACGAGCAGTAGAACTGAACCGTGAGGCTTTTGGTGCAACGCGAGAACGCCTGAGAGAGGTCATGTCAAACGCTGGTCTGGCGAAGCTGGAGGTCGACACGCTGCTGAACCGATGGCTCGTTCAGGGAGACTTCCTACTAGAGGATTTGCCATTCTCATTCGACTATGTGGCGGGCAACCCTCCATACGTTCGCCAGGAACTCATTCCCGGCGTCCTGATTCAAGAGTATCGTAGGCGTTTCGAGACCATCTACGACCGCGCCGACCTCTATATACCATTCATAGAGAAGTCCCTATCCCTTTTGGTTCCTGCTGGAGTGCTGGGCTTCATATGCGCTGATCGCTGGACGAAAAACCGATATGGCGCTCCCCTAAGAAAACTGGTCGCCAAACGATTCCATCTGAAGTTTTACGTGGACATGACAGACACCCCGGCATTCCTCTCCGAGGTCACGGCATATCCGGCCGTGATGGTCATCGCCAGGGAGACGCCAGGCCCCACCAGGCTAGCGTACCGCCCCCCCGTTGAAAGGTCCGTCTTGACGGGATTGGCCAAGGCACTGCGAGGGTCTCGCCAAGCCGCCTCGGTAATGGAGGTCAGCGGCGTCGCATCAAGCTCCAAGCCGTGGATTCTGGAGTCCTTCGATCATCTGAAGCTCGTGCAACGTCTTGAGGCGGAGTTTCCACTCATCGAACAAACCGGCTGCAAGGTCGGTATCGGCGTGGCCACCGGTGCTGACGCCGTCTTCATCGCCAGCTTCGACAACATGGACGTGGAGGACGACCGGAAGCTTCCCCTGGCCAGGACCAAAGACATTGCGGATGGTACGGTGCGGTGGCAGGGCTATGGGGTCATCAATCCTTTCGACGAAGACGGACCGCTAGTGGATCTGGGCAGATATCCCAGGCTGGCCGGTTATTTGGCGAAGCACGAACAGACTCTTCGAGCTCGTCATGTGGCCAAACACAATACGTCGTCTTGGTACCGGACCATCGACCGCATCTACCCGGAACTCGCAACGAAGCCCAAGTTGCTCATTCCAGACATCAAAGATACCGCCCAGATAGTGTATGAGGAAGGGTTCCTCTATCCTCACCATAATCTCTACTACATCACGTCAGATGAGTGGGACCTGCATGCGCTTCAGGCAGTCCTCATGTCCGGCATCGCCCGACTGTTCGTATCCATGTATTCGACGAAGATGCGGGGCGGGTATCTACGTTACCAAGCACAGTACCTCCGCCGGATACGGTTACCCCGCTGGCAAGACATCTCGGATTCTCTACGGACAGACCTCACGTCGGCGGCGCAGAGGCAAGATGTTGCAGCCTGCAATGGAGCAACCTTCAAGTTGTACAACCTATCCACGGAAGAGCGAACGGTCGTCGAGGAGAACGGAGCGTCTTCCACATGAGTCTGGATCTTTCAAACTACCAACAGAAAGTGAGGGAGGCCGTTCAGGCATTCTGGGGCAATAGGGAAATGGCCAGACTGAAGCAAATCCAGGCTGGCAGGAGTGATCAGGGAGAGCGCGCGGGCGTGACTGCCGGTAAGAACATGAACGGGTTTCTCGCCCTAGCCATCGATATAGTCCGCGACAATGGCCTGCACAATGCCGACATCCTATTCGAGAGGAGGCTCCTTACCCTTCCCGGCTATTTTCGCCCCACCAAGCAGTGGGACATGCTGGTGTTGAATAAGGGCGAGTTGGTAGCTGCGTTGGAGTTTAAGTCGCAAGTCGGTCCCTCTTTTGGAAACAACTTCAACAACCGAACGGAGGAGGCCATCGGCACAGCCCACGACCTCTGGACGGCTTACCGTGAGGGTGCATTTGGCCAGGATGCGCCCAGGCCGTTTGTGGGATGGGTCATGTTATTAGAGGACGCCCCGGGGTCTAGGACGCCTGTCGAGAATCAGTCGCCCAACTTTCCAGTCTTCCCTGAGTTCCGAGGTGCTTCCTATACTGACCGCTATACCATTCTCTGCCGGAAGCTAGTCCAAGAGCAACTCTATACGGCTGCTGCGGTCATCCTTTCGCCTCGTTCGGCGCGGGAGGGTGGGGATTTCACCGAAACCGCTGACCTCGCGGGGGTCAGGACATTCGTGACAAGTTTGGCGGGGCATATCGCAGCTGAAGCTGCGAGAACCTCCTGAATCGACTCCGTGTTCCATTGGTTGTATGTACAGCATGACAAAAGGGCATGCAGATCGAAGCGATTTGGGGGAGAAAGGGACATTCGGGGCCAGTTTAGCCAGGAACACGGGGCAGAGATAAGGCAAATAGAAACGTAGCCCACGGCGGCGAAGTAGGAGGCAATCTAGATGACTCAAGACAAAGACACGGTAACAATAGTTCTCAACCTGCGCGAAAGAGAAGTGCCTAAGAAAGAGCTATCTCCCGGTGATGAGATAAGTTACGACTTGGTTCTGAAAATGGCGCAAGAGACGCTGCCCTCAGGTCCCTACATAGAATACGAGATATTCTATGAGAAGGCTCTCGCTAGGCCTACGAATGGTGAGCTTAAGGAGGGCGAGAGTGTAAAGATCGAAGATGGGACTGTGTTCAATGTCACATACACTGATAAGTCGTAGTCCCGACCTGCAACGACTCTGGGACGAGGGATATGAGATAGAGGTACGAGGAGGATACCTTCTCATGCATCACATTCCCTACGTTTCAGAATCTAGGGAGGTTAAGTATGGAGTCTTGATCTCTCAGCTTAATCTAGCTGGAGAGGAGACAGATAGACCTCATTCTCATACTGTCTCGTTTGTGGGGGAACTCCCACACACCGATGAGGGAGCGTCCCTAGCGAATGAACTGATTGCAGGAGGAGAGCATCAGATTGATGAGACTCTGACCGCCAACTATCAGTTCTCTAGGAAGCCGCCAGGGGAAAGATACAAAGACTATTACCATCAGATGACAACCTACGAGCGGTTCCTGTCTAGGCACGCTATACGCATCGACTCGAACGTAACGGCCCGAACGTTTGAGGTTTCTGAAAATTCAGATGAGGATTCGCCATTCGTTTATACAGATACAGCTTCTAGTCGAGCGGGCATAGTGAGCGTGACCTCAAAGTTGAAGACGAACAAGGTCGCGATAATAGGTCTGGGTGGAACGGGCTCTTACATACTTGACCAGCTAGCGAAGACTCCCATTAGGGAGATTCACCTATACGATGGAGATACCTTCGGACAACACAACGCCTTTCGCGCTCCCGGAGCGGCTTCAATAGGAACTCTGAGAACTAGACCAATGAAGTCCGAATACTTCATGAGCATCTACTCTGAGTTGCACAGAGGTATTCACGCACATGGACACGTTGAAGGGGATAATGTCGAGCAACTGCGAACAGCCGACTTCGTGTTCATGGCCGTTGACAGAGTGAAGGCTAGGGCGTTCATAATTCCCAAGTTGAGAGAGTACGACGTTCCTTTCATAGACGTTGGGATGGGTATCGAGATGGATCAGCACAGCGCCAGTCTGTTGGGAGTCCTGAAAGTAGTGCTAAGTACTCAGGACTCTGAGCGTCTGGCCGACACTGCACTCCTCCTGTCAGGCGGAGATGCAGATGACCTATACTCCCAGAATATTCAGGTCGCCGACCTGAATATGATGAACGCGGTGCTGGCTGTCATAAAGTGGAAGAAGTACATGGGATTCTATGGAGACCTGGGCGGTGAGGCTATCATCATCTACCAAACTACTGGCAACTCAATAAGTAACCGCGGCTAGAGACATGAGCGCCTTAGACATCGTTCAGCATGTGTTCACAGACAGCGTGCCCGAGACTTTAGACGAGAACGTTATTTATGTATCTCTGAATCGCAACGCCTCAATGCACTTGTGTCGATGCGGATGCGGTAGTGAGATCATACTGCCCATTAGAAGGGACTCTTGGAAGCTGACCTACGACGGAGAGTCAATATCCCTTAGTCCTTCTATCGGTAATTGGAGGCTGCCTTGCAGGTCCCACTACTGGATTATCCGAAACAGAGTTCAGTGGGCTCATCGATTCCCTGAGCATAGTCCTAGAACGAAACTCACGCGGTGGGAAAGAATTCGTGCCTTCCTACGCAGAGGTCGGTAACGGCACGACCTGTAGACCAGTCAGGCAGACTGATTAAAAAATTTGATCGATTTAGATTGGAATTCTCTTTCCCAACATATCCCGGATTCCTGAGAGTGTTCCTTCTTCACGGCCTAGGGAGCGGGCGCGCTCACCCTCATCAACGACCGGACAGGACCGTGCCGTCCAGTGGAATCTCCTGCGAGTTGCTTCCGGGGATGGGGCTGTCTTTGGGCATGGAGATGGCGTAGCGCACCAGGGCGCCGCCGGGCCTGACGACGATCTTGCTCACGAAGGTCGTGACGAAGGCCCTGCGCTCGCTCAACTCGCCCTCAGTGAGGAACGCGCCCATGTCCCGGGCGCGGGCTGCGACGGCCTCCACATCGTCCCGGACCGTCCTTCGTTGCGAGATGATGGCCCTGGCGTCGGCCGCTGCGCCCTCAAGGCGCTCCCGGCGTTCCCGGTGCTCCCTGATGCGGTCTGCGGCCTCGGCGACGTCCCGGTCGGTGGTCTCGATGACGTGCCAGACGCGGGCCAGCTTCCGCTTGACCTCCTCAATCTCGTACTCGATGGTCTGAAGCCTCTTGCGCTGCTCCCGTCCCACGCCGTCCATCTCCTCCTCGACGACCTCCACCAGGGCAGGGACGATTCCCTCAGTGAGGACGTTGGAACGAATCCTCTCCAGCACCAACTCCTCGAACCGTCTGGCATTCAGCCTGGGGGCGTCGCAGGCGACCCTGCCGCGCTTCATGATGGACTGGCAGACGTAGTAGGCGTACCGGCCGCTCTGGGCGTCCTGTCCGCTGAAGGCTTTCCGGCACAGCCCGCACCTGAGCAGTCCGCTGAGCAGGTAGGTGCTGGCTACCCTGCGGGGATGGGTCCTCTTTGGGGCGCGGGAGCGCATGAGGGCGTTGACGCGATTGAACTTGGCCCTGGAGACGATGGCGGGGAACGCCTTCTCGACGCGCACCGGCTCGGCTTTGGACCTGGCGCTGGTGCCCCAGACCAGCGTTCCGGTGTAGACCTCGTTTCTGAGGATGAAGTGGACGCCGTTCTTGGACCAGAGCTTCCCCGCCGGGCTGGCTATGCCCTCGTCGTTGAGGGTGGTGCAGATGTCCAGCATCCCCGCGCCGGCGTCGGCCATGTCGAAGATGCGCCTGACGACGCGGGCGGCGTCGGGGTCGGGCTCCAGCATGGGGCGTTCCTTGGGGCCGTCCTGCACCTTGATGCGGTTGAAGCCGTAGGGCGTCCTGCTGCCGACCCAGAAGCCCCTCGATGCGGCCTCCCGCATCCCCCTGACGACCTCCTGGGCCAGATTCTCGCTGTAGTATTCATCGAGGGTCTCGATGATTCCCTCAAGCAGCCTGCCGGTGGCGCTGTCCTCGGCCTGCTCGGTGATGGACACCACGCGGACGCCCTTGCGCCGCAGCTGGGCCTTGAACGCCACGGCGTGTTCCCGCTTCCTGGTGAACCTCGAAAACTTCCAGACCAAAATCTCCCGGAACGGGGCATTGGCGCTGGAGGCGGTGTCGATCATCTCCTTGAACCGGGGCCGGTCGGCGACTCGGCCGCTCTCGGCCTCGTCCACGTACTCACGGGCGACGACGTAGCCGTTCTCGCGGGCATAGTCTCTGAGCGCCCTCATCTGCGCTGCCACGGACAGGTCCACGTCCTGGCGGTCGCTGGACACCCTGGCGTAGAGGGCCGCGGGCGTGGGTTCCTGCCGTTCACTCATCGGTCAGTCTTCCCTCCACCCTGTCCTCGCTGTCCGGGGGGGTCGTCGACCCCGGCCACCGCCGCTCCATGTGGGCGCGGAGGGCGGCCCTGGTGAGGATGCGCAGCCCCTTCAGGATGGTCCTGCGCTGCTTGGGGGTGTAGGACGACAATAGCGAGTCCAGCGAGACGTCGGCGCTGTCCTCGTCGGGCCTCCGTCGTTCGTTCTGTTGGTTCTGTCCTGTGGTGTCCTTCATGGTGGGCAGTCTCAGCGGAGCGTTTGAGGCGTCCGCTGGCCTTTCA
>DAOUKR010000011.1:0-12110 GCA_034421095.1 Dehalococcoidia bacterium | reverse complement strand
TACATCGACGAGGCCGAGAGCGGACGCATCGCCGACCGGCCCCAGTTCAAGAAGATGATTGACGAGGCAGCCAAGACCCAGGCCCCGTTCAAGGAGATATTGGTCTGGAAGTTTTCGAGGTTCACCCGGAAGCGGGAGCACGCCGTCGCCTTCAAGTCGATGTTGAGAAGGAAGGGCATCAGGGTGGTGTCCATCACCGAGAACGCCGACGACTCCGCCACCGGCAGGCTGCTTGAGGGCATCATCGAGAGCGTGCACGAATTCTACAGCGAGAATTTGGCGCAGGAAGTCGTCCGAGGGATGCGGGAGGCGGCTTCGCGTGGCTTCTGGGTAGCCAGCAAGGTTCCCTACGGATTCAGCAAGGTCATGGTCCAGGACGGGGCTAAGAAGCGGCCCACCCTCGAACCGGACCCCGCGACTGCGCCCGTCGTGGGGCGAATCTTCGACATGGCCGAGTCCGGCAGGGGCATCCTGGACATCGCCCGCACCCTGAACGACGAGGGCATAGCCAACCCCACCGGCAGGCTCTGGACCAAGAACGGCGTCCACATCATCCTCCGAAACGAGGCGTACACGGGAACCCTCGTCTGGGGCGTCGATGCCAAGGACAAAGCGGAACCCGTCAGAGTGGAGAAGGCGTTTCCCGCCATCGTCTCCAAGGCCCGGTTCCGACGGGTGAACAGGAAGCTGCGGTCCCGCGCTCCCAGGAGGGCGCATCCCCGAAGAGTCGGCAGCACCTACCTGCTCAGTGGCCTGGTCCGGTGCAAGAGTTGTCGCAGGGCGCTCAGCGGCCAGGACGCCAAGAGCGGTAAGTTCGCCTACTACGTCTGCCAGTCACTTCTCAAGCGGGGCAGCGGCACTTGCAAGACTCCCAGGCTCAACGCCCGGCGCTTCGAGGAGAAGGTGGTGGGCAAGATTCGGGAGAACGTGCTCACCGAGTCCAACATCCGGGCGCTGGTAAAGCTGGTGGACGAGGAGATGGACGGGGTGGCCGCTGAGCAGCGGCAGAAGCTAGAGACCATCGAGGCTGAGCTTGTGGACGTGAAGCGAAGGCTGGGACGGCTCTACGACCTGGCCGAGACCACCGACCTGGACATCGAGGACTTCAAACCCCGCATCCGAGACAACAGGGAGCGTCAGGAGAAGCTGGAAGCGTCTGCGGAGGAGGCGCGTGCATTGCTGTCGCAGCGCAGGGAGGTCCTGGACGACGTGGAGACCATCACGGCCTACGCTCTGGACATGAGCAACTTCCTGCGCGAGAGCGAGCTGACGGAGCGCAGGGCCTTCATCGAGAGCTTCGTGAAGGAGATCGTCGTCATGCCCGACAACGCCGTGGTGCGCTACACGATTCCGATGCCCGAGGACTCTCCAATAGGAGGGAGAGACGCCGAGGAGATGGCGCTGAACGGCTCGGTTCTGTCTACCGTCAAGTTTGGTGGGCGGTGGAGGACTCGAACCTCCGACCTCTGCCATGTCAAGGCAGCACTCTAACCATCTGAGCTAACCGCCCTTGGTCGGCTTAGGAGTTGGGGATTATGATGCCATGTTGCGCCTTAGGGCAATCGCAATGTGGACACTGGAGAAAGTGTAGCAAGGGGGTCTATCCAAGTCAAGATTGACGGCACTTCCAGGCAAGCCCCACTAACTCGGACACGTCGTCTATTCCATGTTCTCCCACGTAAGCCTGTAACCCGTCAAGAACCTCTAGTGGAGCGCTTAGGCCTGTCAAGTTGGCGCTCCCTACCTGTATAGCGGTTGCTCCGGCCATGATGAATTCCAAGGCGTCTTCGGCAGTAAAAATCCCACCCACACCAATAATGGGTATATCAACGGCCTGGGATGCTCGGTAGACCAGTGCCACGGCTACGGGACGCAGGCCCGGCCCAGAGATTCCCCCAGTCACGCCACCCAAGGCCGGCTTTCCGGTCTCCAGGTTTATCTTCATGGCAGGAATGGTATTGGAGATCGTTATTGCATCCGCTCCCGCCTGTGCAACCGCTCTCGCGATTGGCGCTATATCGGGCACGTTGGGGCTCAACTTGGCTATTACCGGAAATGACGTGGCGGCTCTCACTCGATCAGCCGTTTCTCCGGCCAATTCCTCGCTGTGGCTAAAGTGGGCACCGTTTTCTATGTTAGGACAGCTGAGGTTGAGTTCAATGGCCGCGATTCCGGGAGTCCCATCGGCCATGGCGGCCATTGAGCCGAATTCCTCCACCGTCTCGCCAGCTATGCTCAAGACGACGGGAATATCCCATCGTGCCCATAAGGGTGCTAATTCGTCGAGCGCCACCTCGATACCAGGATTGGTAAGGCCAATGGAGTTGATATATATGCTCTCACCGGCCTTCCGGGCTTGTCTCCAGGATGACGGATACCACCTCGGTTCCGGGTTTCCCTCTCTTGGGCACATGGTGACGGTTTTGGCTATCACTGCGCCAAGACGCTGGATGTCCACCTCTTCCAAAAAGAGGGACTCCTCATCAAGGAGCCCCTTGCCATAGCCGTCCCATCCAAAGGTGCCTGAAGCTATCATCACCGGGTTTGCCAGCTCAAGGCCCACATGGTGCCGGGGCGCTATTTCCGTTGATAATTTGGGGGGTCCGGTTATCTCCAACGCCTTTCGTGCCCCTTGCCTTGCCGAATTACTCTGCCGAGTCCTCCGCGAGTATCTCTTCATCTACCTCATGCCCGTTTTCCTGGTTATTGACTAAAGGCGTTTCAGCGATGTCATACCAGGGGCTAGAGAATCCTTCCTCCTCCTGAGCCGCAACAAGCTGCTTCGCTCCCTCGGCGAAGAAGTTGGCTCTGGCGGGTATGAGCCTTCCTATTATCACGTTTTCCTTCAGACCCAGCAGCCGGTCTCTGGCACCGGTCACGGCTGCTTCCGTCAGCACACGCGTAGTCTCTTGGAATGATGCAGCTGCGAGAAAACTGTCGGTAAGCAGCGATGCCCGTGTAACTCCGAGAAGTACCGATTTGGCGGTGGCGGGTTCTCCACCCTCAGCCAGCACCTTGGCGTTCTTGTCCTGAAACTCGAACCTGTCCACGATTTGCCCAGGTATAAGCTCGGCATCCCCTGAAGTATCCACCTGTACACGCCGCAGCATTTGTCTTAGGATGACCTCAATGTGCTTGTCGTGGATATTCACACCCTGGGAACGGTACACTTTCTGTATCTCACCTACCAGGTAACGCTGCAACTCATCCTTGCCGCGAATCCTCAAGATATCATGGGGGTTCAAAGGCCCCGCGGTAAGAGCGTCACCGGCCTTGATCATGGTGCCGCTTTCCACCATAACGTGAGCGGAGGCCGGAACAATGTGTTCTCTTTCTTCAATATCTTCCCATACTATTGAGAGACCGTCTGCCCCAATCTCCACCCTGCCGCCTATTCCGGCCACAACCTCCTGGAGACCCTCTTCAAAAGCCTCGTCTTCCCCGATGGGATCCGGAAGAGCACGAGCCAGAGAGACACCGGCGTCCACATGTTCACCCTCATCTACCAGCACCTCAAACCCCGGCGGCAGTTGGTAGCCCTCTCTGTACTCCTCACGGCTTATTATCCTTAATCGCCTGCCTTCGGCATCGTCTTCGACAATCACCAGACCGTCTATGTCACCAAGGACGGCGTAGCCCTTGGGAACTCTGGCCTCAAAAATCTCCTCCACGCGAGGCAATCCACTGGTAATGTCCAGGCCAGCCACACCACCCGTGTGGAAAGTTCTCATGGTCAGCTGAGTGCCCGGCTCACCAATGCTCTGGGCAGCTATAATACCTACGGCCTCACCCATGTCCACCATTTTGCCGGTAGCGGGTATGCGCCCGTAACATAGCCGGCAAATTCCTCTGTGCGCTTCACAAGTAAGGGCTGAACGCACGTATATTTCGTTGATATTGGCATCCATAAGCGCCTGGACTTGCCACTCGTCTATCATCTCATTCCGGTCTACCAATATCTCCCCGGTTTCGGGATGTACCACGGTGGCCGCGGCAATCCTGCCCAACATGCTCTCCTCAAGAGGGGAGAGCAAAGGGTCACCAGCCCTGGCCTTCAGCCAAACACCTTCAGTTGTGCCGCAGTCATCCTCCAGGATGATCACCTCCTGGGAGACATCTATGAGCCTCCGAGTGAGGTAGCCACTGTCTGCCGTCCTGAGGGCGGTATCTGCCAGACCCTTCCGTGCTCCGTGGGTAGATATAAAGTACTCAAGGGCTGTGAGACCCTCACGGAAACTGGACTTGATAGGCAGGTCTATGATGCGACCTTTAGGGTCGCTCATAAGACCCCGCATCCCGGCCATTTGCTTAATCTGGGCTATGTTACCCTTGGCACCGGACACGGCCATCAGGGCGACAGATCCATAGTTGCTCAGGTCATCTTTTACGATGTCTTCCATCTGGTCGCTGGCCTGGGTCCAGGTGTCCACAGTCCTGCTGTACCTTTCATCCTCAGTTACCAGGCCCATCATGTACTGGTCCTCGAACTCTTCCACGTGACGGTTCGCTTCGCTGATGATCTCTGCTTTCTTGGGCGATACCTGAATATCGTTGATAGCGATAGTTAGCCCGGAGGTGGTAGCATAGTGGAATCCCAGGGCCTTCACTCGGTCCAGGACCTCGGCTGCTTCTTCATCGCCCAGCTTTCGCGCACATTCCGAGGTGAGGTCCTTGAGTGCGGTCTTGTCCATAAGCTGGTTCTTGAAGCCTATGTCCTCATGAAGCACCTCATTGAACATCATCCGGCCAAGGGTGACCTTGACCCACTGAAAGCCGTCAGACTCGTCGTCTAACGACTCCAAGTTTCGGGCAGCAGCAAGGGGAACTTCTATCTCGGCGCGCAGGTCCAACTCTCCCGAGTCGTAGGCGATGCGAGCCTCGTCGAAGTCGGCGAACCGTCTTCCGGTGCCCTTAGCACCCTCCTCTACGTCCGTCAGGTAGTAGCAGCCCAACACCATGTCAAGGGTGGGGGCTACCAGGGGCTCACCGGACGCAGGAGACAACATGTTATGTACACTAAGCATGGTATCGCTGGCTTCAGACACTGCCATGCGGGACAGTGGTACGTGGACGGCCATCTGGTCTCCATCGAAGTCGGCGTTAAATGCAGAGCACACCAGAGGATGAATCTGTATCGCGCTTCCTTCTATGAGTACCGGCATGAAAGCCTGAATACCCAGCCTGTGAAGGGTGGGAGCACGGTTAAGGAGCACCGGGCGTTCTTTAATCACGTCCTCGAGGATGTCCCAAACTTCCGGGCGCGCCCGCTCCACCATCCTCTTGGCACTCTTGATATTGGGTGATATTCCCAGGACTACCAGCCTATGCATTACAAAAGGCTTGAAGAGCTCAAGGGCCATCCGCTTGGGCAGGCCACACTGATGAAGCTCCAGTTCCGGGCCGACTACTATTACGGAGCGGCCACTGTAGTCAACCCGTTTCCCCAGAAGATTCTGGCGGAAGCGGCCTTGCTTGCCCCTGAGCAGGTCTGAGAGGGACTTGAGCTTATGATTGTGGCTGCCCTGGATAGGTCTGCCGCGTCTTCCGTTATCTATCAGGGCATCTACCGCTTCCTGAAGCATCCTCTTTTCATTGCGTACTATAATGTCCGGTGCGCCAAGGTCCAATAGCCTCCTCAGACGGTTATTCCTATTGATAACACGTCTGTACAGGTCGTTCAGGTCGCTGGTGGCGAACCTGCCACCATCTAGTTGCACCATGGGGCGCAAATCGGGAGGCAAGACCGGAAGCACGGTGAGTATCATCCACTCCGACCTGTTTCCGCTCCTTCGGAAGGCTTCCACTACCCGCAGCCTTTTTATGGCTTTTTTGCGTCGCTGGCCTGACGTGGAGCGCATCTCTTGGAGCAGGTGCTCGCGCAGGGCCTCCAGGTCTATCGCACGCAGTATCTCGAGTATGCCTTCCGCTCCCATCATAGCCCTGAACACGTTGCCGTATTGCTCCCTCAACTCGCGGTAGCGACTTTCGATGATGAGCTTGCCCACTCGAAGGTCTTCCAACTCGTCTTTCCTGGACTGCATCGCCTCGTAGAGTTTCCCCTCTTCTCCGGCCTGCTCATCTCTTATGGCACCTATCTCGGTTTCGATAGCCAAACGTTCCTGCTCCAGTTCTTCTTCACTCTTAGAGCCGGTGGACGCTTCAAGATCACTTCTTTTCTGGGCTATCGTTTCTTCGGTAGCCTTCTGCTGCTTTTCTACCTCCTGCTCGTGCTTCCGATCCTCTTCCTGGATAGCCCTTTGCCTGGCATCTTCATCCACGGAAACCACAATGTGTTGGGCAAAGTAGAGCACCCTCTCCAGGTTCCTGGGGGAGAGGTCTAGAAGCAAACCAAGCCGGCTAGGAGTACCCTTGCTAAACCATATATGGGCCACCGGGGATGCCAGTTTGATGTTCCCCATACGCTCCCTGCGGACTTTGGAGCGGGTAACCTCAACGCCGCATCGGTCGCAGACTACCCCCCGATAGCGTATTCGTTTGTATTTGCCGCAGAAACATTCCCAGTCCTTGGTGGGTCCAAAGATACGCTCGCAGAAGAGCCCGTCCTTTTCCGGGCGCAAAGTACGGTAGTTTATGGTCTCTGGTTTGGTAACCTCACCGTGGGACCAGCTAATGATTTGCTCCGGAGAAGCTATGGAAATCCGTATAGTGTTGAAGCTTGTAGTCTGAGTATCCGTCCTGTCCGCCATATTCACCATCTCCTTAATTCCTCTACAGGCTTTCTCCCATTTCCAGGGTTTCCGCCAACTCCCTGGGCATTGCGGCACTCTCTTCCTCGTTCAGGAGCTCAACTGACAACCCCAGACTCTGAAGCTCCTTGAGGAGTACGTTGAAGGACTCGGGAACTCCAGGCTGGTATACATCTTCTCCCTTTACTATAGCTTCATAGGTTTTCACTCGCCCGGACACGTCGTCGGATTTTACGGTGAGGACCTCTTGCAGATTTTGAGCGGCCCCATAGGCTTCCAGTGCCCATACTTCCATCTCACCAAATCTCTGCCCACCAAACTGGGCTTTGCCGCCCAGGGGTTGCTGGGTAATCAGTGAGTAGGGACCGGTAGAGCGGGCATGTATTTTATCCTCGACCAGATGTATGAGTTTCAACATATATATATATCCGGCAGCTACGGGCTGGTCAAAGGGTTGTCCCGTGCGCCCATCAAACAGGACTACCTTTCCAAAGGTAGGCGGGGCCAGCTTTTTCTCTCTGTGGACGCGCATGGTTTCGCCGGTTAGCTCTTCCATGCTCATGTTGGAGGCATCCAGTCCGGCCTCCTCCTTGAGCCATATCCTGAGACAAGCCTCCCGGGCCTCGCCCAATACCGAGTCGTCATGGAGGCGCTGTGCATCGTAGCCCCTCTCTGCCAGCCACGTCTCTATGCGTTCCATGTCGAGCTTGGGCGGCGCATCCGAAGGTGCCGGGTCAATACCGCCGGACTTCTGTGCGAACCACACTCTGGCCAAGCCGTCCTCAATGGAGACGTCCCTAGCACCATCGAATACGGGCGTCGTTGCTCGGAAGTTAAGGTGTTTGGCAGCCCATCCGAGATGGGTCTCCAGCACCTGGCCCAAGTTCATGCGGGAGGGCACACCGAGGGGATTGAGTATGATGTCCACGGGAGTCCCGTCTTCCAGGAAGGGCATGTCCTCGGTGGGCAATATTCGCGCTATGACTCCTTTATTGCCGTGCCTTCCCGCCATCTTGTCGCCTATGGAAATCTTGCGAGTCTGGGCAATCCACACCCTCACCGCTTCATTGACGCCGGGTTGAAGCTCATCCGTGCTTCGCCTGTCCAACACCTTAACGTCTATTACCTTGCCACGCTCTCCGTGGGGCACCCTCAGAGACGTGTCCTTTACGTCACGGGACTTTTCTCCGAAGATGGCTCTTAGCAGCTTCTCTTCAGCCGTAAGCTCAGTCTCGCCCTTGGGGGTTACCTTGCCAACCAGAACGTCGCCAGGCCCAACTTCTGCGCCGACCCGGATGATTCCGGACTCGTCCAGGTCTCTAAGGCTGTCTCCACCAACGTTGGGTATATCCCGGGTAATCTCTTCAGGGCCCAGCTTGGTCTCCCTACTTTCCACTTCGTACTTCTCTATGTGCACGGAGGTAAAGTAATCGTCTTTCACGAGGTTCTCATTGATTATCACTGCATCTTCGTAGTTGTACCCTTCCCAGCTCATAAAGGCGACCAGCAGGTTCTGACCCAACGCCAGTTCACCCCTCTCGGTCGAGGAACTGTCGGCCAGAACATCCCCCTTCTCGACGATGTCGCCCGCCTGAACCGTGGGCCTCTGGTTAAAACAAGTGCCCTGGTTGGTGCGAGAGAACTTAATCATGGTATGGACGTGTTCTTTGCTCTCAGAATCCCTGACCGTGACCCGGTCGCCGGTGACCGAGGTAACCACACCACTCACGTTCGCCTGAACCAGTTGTCCGCTGTCTCTGGCGACTCGGCCCTCAATTCCGGTGCCAACCAGAGGAGCCTGTGGTCTCAACAGCGGCACGGACTGTCGCTGCATATTGGACCCCATGAGCGCCCGGTTGGCGTCGTCGTGCTCGAGGAAGGGTATAAGAGAAGCAGACACGCTGGTAATCTGCATGGGTGATACATCCATGTAGTCTACGGTGTCTGACAATTCCTCGGAGTATTTCTCACCGACTCTTACTTCTACCCGTTCTTGTACAAACTGGTTTTTCTCGTCCAGAGCCGAGTTGGCCTGAGCAATTCTGTAAGTTTCCTCCCGGTCCGCCGACAGGTAGATTATGTCATCATCCTTGTCGGAAACGAAGGGCTTGACATGTATTTCCCTTTCTGAAAGGGCGGCGATTCGCTTTAGCTTCCTCGCCTTAATCACCTCACCCGCTTTCGCTACAGTGGCACCATCGTCGTTCAACACGCTTTCCATGATGGTACGGCCTTCCAGGTCCGGGTCCGAATTAGAAAGCTCTTTCAGTACTCTGCGGTAAGGTGACTCAATGAATCCCAGCGGATTTATCCTCGCGTAGGTAGCCAGGGAACTCAGGAGCCCAATGTTGGGTCCTTCCGGGGTCTCAATAGGGCAGATGCGCCCATAGTGGGAGAAATGGACGTCACGCACGTCGAATCCTGCCCTTTCCCTGGATAGTCCTCCCGGACCCAGAGCGGACAAACGGCGCTTGTGGGTCAACTCAGCCAGAGGATTGGTCTGGTCCATAAACTGGGAAAGCTGCGACCCCCCGAAAAACTCCCGCACGGAGGCCACCACGGGACGGATGTTTACCAGCGCTTGCGGAGTAGCTTGCTCAGGATCAATAAGAGTCATCCGCTCCTTGACCATCCGCTCCATCCGCAGCAACCCGACTCTTATCTGGTTCTGCACCAACTCTCCAACAGCCCTCACACGCCTGTTGCCCAGGTGGTCAATATCGTCGGTAGTGCCCTCCTGGTTGTTCACCTGTATCATCGTCCGAAACATGGCTATAATGTCGGTCTTGGTGAGTACACGCGTGTCATGGGACGAGTCCAGTCCAAATCTGCTATTGAGCTTGTAGCGCCCCACTCTGCCCAGGTCGTAACGTCTCGGCTCAAAGAACAGGTCTTTAACCAGGGACCAGGCGTTTTCAAGGCTTGGAGGTTCCCCGGGGCGCAGGCGGCGATAGAAATCTATCTGGGCGCTGGCTATCTTCCTGGCCTTCGCCCGGTCATATTCATCGTCTCGTAGCCCACTCCAAACATTTCTGAGGTCATCCTCTCTGAGATGGACGTCCTTCTCGTCCTGGAGGGGGTCGCGGTCCAGTGTGGACCTGATGAATCTATGAACGTCGTGGTTGTCCACGTCGGAGAAGAGTTCCAGCAACTCCTCGTCAGTGGCGATGCCTATGGCCCTGAGAAAAGTGGTGGCTGAAACCTTGCGTTTCCTGTCCACCTTGACGGAAAGTACATTCTTGGAGCTCGTCTCGAACTCAAGCCACGCACCACGCGACGGTATCAGCTTGGCAAAGCACAGCGACCTGTCGCTGGCTACATCCTTCTCTAGGACAAAGTATGCACCGGGCGATCGCACAAGCTGGCTGACTACAACTCGCTCGGCTCCGTTTACGATAAACGTACCGTTTGAGGTCATTATGGGCAGGTCGCCCATAAAGATTTCCTGCTCCTTGATCTCCCCTGTTTCCTTCATCAATAGCTTGGTCTTGACATACAAGGATTCGGCATAGGTAATTTCCTTCTCTTTGCACTGCTCCGGCGTGCACTTGGGGTCCCGGAAATAGTGCTCCGAGAAGGAGAGTTCGTATTTTGTGCCGGTGTAGTCTTGGATG
This sequence comes from Dehalococcoidia bacterium, assembly GCA_034421095.1. Lineage (GTDB taxonomy): Bacteria > Chloroflexota > Dehalococcoidia > Lucifugimonadales > JAGWBF01 > JAGWBG01. The sequence continues at coordinate 1,789 of DAOUKR010000011.1, read as the reverse complement.
GGAGATACCTCCCTGTAAACCTCTTCAAGCCCTTCGGTTTTGAACCACTCGAAGGAATCAATCTGGCTCTGAATCAGGTTCGGAATATCCAGGACTTGGGAGATACGGGCGTATGACTTAGCGTCGGCAAGTAGCATAACGTCAGACCGGGACAGGGATACAACCATGCTTTAGCCCTCCTCAAGGTGAAGAAAGGTCTAGGTGCCAGGATTAGAGCGGAAGACAAGTAGGTACCAAAGGGTATGTGTGAAGTGGGGGCAGTCCGTTCTGAGAGGCATACTGTGAACCTTTATTATATATGGAAAGTTTTAATTGTCAATAGCATTACCGTTTCAATGTTCAGGGTATTTTGGGTAGAGTAGTTCAGGATGCCTTCGTGCAGAGGTTGACAGACTACAGGAAATCTGCTAACAATAAATCAACTCGAACAAACAAATATGTAGCTCCTGCAAGCCAGAGGAGCACTGATACCCAGTATCATGACTACACCCCTCACATCGCGCCCAGACATCATGTCCGTCCTTGAAGACCGGGGCTACCGGGCCACCGCCCCTAGACTCGCTATAATCCGTGCCCTTGAGGGGAAGGATGAAGGCTTCACCGTTGAGGAGATCGGCAGTGAGTTGCCCGGTGTGGGCAGAGCAACCATCTTTCGGACGATCAAGCTTCTCATGGAGGTCGACGTTATATGCAGGCTGAACCTCCTAGACGGCGCCCCCAGGTACAGCCTCTCTCGAATCGGCCACCATCATCACACGGTCTGCATCAGATGCGGGAACGTTGGCGAGTTCCGGGCCGCTACCATTGAGCGCTTCATGAAGACCTTGAACAGCAACGTCTCCGGCGAAATCGTTGGTCATCGTATAGAGCTTTACGTCATTTGCGACAAATGCACTGAGGACCAGGACACCTAGAGTATACCGTGATCTAGGAACCAACAATCAGGTCCACCATGCTCAATATTGAGACTCAGTATTAGTATCCCTGTCTGCCGGCGACTCATAACTATAGTGCAAATCCATGGAATAGCGAATTTAGGAGGGTGGCAAACTATAATGATACTAGATACTACTAAGCAGCTCTTGAAGATGGGAAAGATTGGACTTCTGGTTTTCGCACTTCTCTTCGTACTGGCCGCGTGCTCAGATAATGGCGACGACACCGCGCCCACTCAGACGTCCCCGGCCGCGACTGCCACCGAAGAGCCGGAGGCCACGAATCCCACCCCCAGAGCCGAGTCCACGCCATCAGATTCCCCTCCGACTACCACCGAAGAATCGGCGGCCATGACCCCCGCCCTCAGAATAGTCACAACAACCAGCATCGTGGCGGACTGGGTCAAGAACATAGGCGGAGACCGCGTGGATGTCTTCAGCCTGGTCCCGACCGGAGCCGACCCCCACGGATACCAACCGGGTGCCCAGGACGTTGCTAGAGTCGCCGACGCTGACCTTGTACTTACCATCGGACTGGGACTGGAGCAGTCGTGGCTGAACGATCTCATTCGGAATGCGAGCCCGGACGAATCGCGCATAGTTGTGCTCGGAGACGCCATTGACCCCATTGAGTTTGCGGAGCACGGCGAACATGGCCATGAGGAAGATGGCCACATGGAGGCCGATCACGAGGACGAGCATGACGGCCACGGTGAACTGATAGGGCGCCTGCTCATAGGTGATGGGGAGGAAGGGAATCTATCTGTCATAGACCTGGAGACCGGTCAGGTCGAGCAGAACCGTTTTGACCTGGGTTCGCGGGCCGGACGAGTCTACGCCACCAAGAGCGGCCG
>DAOUKR010000010.1:0-60506 GCA_034421095.1 Dehalococcoidia bacterium | reverse complement strand
TCCCGCCTGGGGAGTACGGCCGCAAGGCTAAAACTCAAAAGAATTGACGGGGGCCCGCACAAGCGGTGGAGCGTGTGGTTTAATTCGATGCTAAGCGAAGAACCTTACCAGGGCTTGACATGCCGGTGGTAGAAACCCGAAAGGGCAACGACCCCGGGGTAACCCGGGGAGCCAGCACAGGTGCTGCATGGCTGTCGTCAGCTCGTGCCGTGAGGTGTTGGGTTAAGTCCCGCAACGAGCGCAACCCCTGCCGCTAGTTACACTCTCTAGCGGGACAGCCCCCCACAAGGGGGAGGAAGGTGGGGATGACGTCAAGTCAGCATGGCCCTTACGTCCTGGGCTACACACACGCTACAATGGTCGGTACAATGGGTCGCCAAAGCGCAAGCTGGAGCCAATCCCATCAAAGCCGGCCTCAGTTGGGATCGCAGGCTGCAACCCGCCTGCGTGAACGTGGAATCGCTAGTAACTGCAGGTCAGCACACTGCGGTGAATACGTTCCCGGGCCTTGTACACACCGCCCGTCACGTCATGGGAGCCGAGAACACCCGAAGTCGCTGAGCTAACCCGCAAGGGAGGCAGGTGCCGAGGGTGGGCCCGGTGACTGGGACGAAGTCGTAACAAGGTAGCTGTACCGGAAGGTGCGGCTGGATCACCTCCTTTCTAGGGAGTACCGGTGGGACCTCATGCCCCGGGCCTTTATGACCCGTGGAAGGTGTTCTGCCCATCTCCTAGGTCGTTCGGTGGGTGTTCTGTCCAAGAGAGCCAGATGGTTGAGCCACAGGCTCCCCGGCCATCGAGGACAGTCCCCTGAGAAAGCCCGCCGTTTTAGAACATGCACAAATTCTTCCTTCCACTATCCAGAGGTTAAGGTGCTATACAAAGAGAGCCGGACTTTAAGGGTCCGGCTTTTGTTGTCCAGAACGGTAGGGTATAATTTGAGAACAACCCACTCAGAGAAGAAAGTAAGGCTCGTCCTAAAATGCAAACCAACGAGTCGCAAACTGAGAAGCATGCCCGCCTGGCCCACCAAATGTTGGACCAGGCCAAGAGGGAAGTAGCTGCCGGCGACCTCACCCAGGGAGCCGAGAAACTGTGGGGTGCAACCACTCAAGCCCTGAAGTCCTACTGTGCCAGCCACGGTATGCCCCACGGCAAGTATCAGCACCTCCGCCGTGCCCTTATGGACCTGGCCCTCCGCCAAGACAACCCTTTTGTGCGCTCCGCCTTTGGGGTTGCCCAGTCCTGCCATTCCAACTTTTACAACGACTGGATGGAGCAGGAAGACCTGGACAGCTACATCCCCGACATCGAGGAGCTGGTCCGAATACTCCTCAACGCCCGGGCCCAATGAGCGAGCGGGCCGCCAGGGGCTTCACAGTCTGAGAAAGCCTACCGATCCCCGCTAGACAAAATCTCCCCCTCCGACATCCAGGGAGTAAGGTACCACTGAGATGGTCAGACAGTTAGAGTCTGGCTCTCTTGGCTTGACTGCATATGCGTCGTATAATTTAGTATCGACAACAATATTTCTTCAGAGATGGATTAGTTACTCAAATAGGAGTCGACACTTGACTTATCTCTCTGTCGATACACTTCAGAAAACTCTAGCCGATTCGGTTTTTGCATATTCCTCGGATCGTAAAAAGGCCGCAGGGCGAGCGCTTGGAACTCTGGTGGAGCTTGTTACCTTTTATACGCTTCGAGCATGGGGCTTGCGTGATCACATTGTGATTGAACGGCAAGTACCTGAATTCGCGAATCCCAGCATATTGCACAATGTAGAATTCTCACTGCATCGGGTTATTGCTAAGCACGGGATTCAAACTACATCCATGACACTTCCGCTCACTACAGCGAAGCTAAAAAAGGAAGTGCCATGCCTGCAGCAGGCAACGCTGAAATCCACTCAATTGTTGACCACGAACCGTGTGAAGCGTAATGCCTGTGTCATAAGGGACGATCCGGCGGGTATCATGGTCGCAAATCTCAACAGTTTTCACGAGTCAAGCCAGCACATAACATTGTGCCTCCTTGAGGCAGGGTCTTTCGCAATATTTGAATGTAAGCGTGTAGGGGTAGAGGAAGGGATGGGTAAGGGGCCACAAACCATTGAGAAGGCGAAGCAAGGAGCTTATGTCGCCCGCACTGTCTCATCCTTGCAAAAGTTTCGCCTGCGTAATGGACACTTTCAGGGCCTCGTTGAACAAGGAGATGGCACTTTACGTAGTGGTCCTTATTTAGACTTGCTTAGGGAATTGATAAACTCTCCAGATATACCCCCAAGCGGTTTTATTCTCACTGTTGGTGTGGTCAGCAACCACGGCAACTGGTTCACCTCGCAAGACCCTAATAAGGAACTACGGGTATTAGCTCAGTCCTATGATTGGCTTCTCTTCCTTACTGATGCGGGGCTTTCCAATTTTATAGACAAGCTATTATTGAGTCCCGATCCCGAACTAACACCAGTCCGCGATACGTTCTTGGCCAGTTATTCCGGGAAGTCCGGTGCTAATATATTCACGAAGGTGCGAATTGGAACCGATGCTGACGCCGCACTCTGGGATTACTTTACTTCCCACGAGGCAGAGGTTGAATCTTGGTTCAACGTCGTTTCACCAAACGATGGCAGTGTTGGAGAACTGCGAGCAGACCTTCAGAAACTAGCCAATAAATCTATTGAAGGTGAGTAGACGGATGAGTGCTGGTCGGAACAATGCAGAGTCTTTAAGCAATCATTGGTGCACACCGCCTAAATACGTTGATGCTATACGACATTTCTTCTCAGGGATCATTGCCTTAGACCCCTGCTCTAGTGAGCATTCAATCGTTGGAGCTACCATTGAATTCCAACTTCCGCAAACAGATGGGCTATCGGTTCCATGGAATTACGAGACTATATTCGTGAATCCACCATACGGTGCAGACCGCGAGCGTGGGACAACTATCAGGGATTGGCTCCGCAAATGTGCTGAAGCTCATTTAGAGTATGGAGCAGAGGTCCTTGCCTTAGTGCCGGTCGCGACAAATACCAGCCATTGGAAACTGTATGTGTGGGGGGTAGCCACTAGCGTGGCATTCCTTTACGATACCCGACTCCGATTTCTGATAAATGGTCAGGAGAGTGGTAAGGGCGCTCCAATGTCATGTGCGATAGTGTATTGGGGGCAACAGGTTGAACGGTTCTACAATATCTTTGTGCAGTTTGGTGCAGTGGTGGACGTACGTCGTTGCCATGACACCCAACCGGAATTAGAAGCACAACTAGCGTTGGGTTTGAGGACGTTGTAATGGCGTCTAAATTGGTGAAGCGGTCGTGGGAATCACCATCCCATGCGCCGGCCATCGGTGAAGGCCCGCTTGCCCGCTAATCTTGCCCTGCACTTCCACAGGACCGTCACATTATACGAGAAACCATGCCTCCAATTTGTTGTATAAGAGGCTCCTCAAATGATTATCGCCGTCTGAGGTATCCAAGCGCCCTATTTATGTTTCCATCAATATCCAATGTCTGGCGTCTTGCCAACCCATATATCTCATTTAGCCTTTCCCAAACCTGAGGGGCTATTGAGGAGTGTAAGGACTCAATCATCTCACCCTCAGCATTTATCAACTCAAGAGCGAAATCATTCATCCGGTTGTATGTAATAGAAAGCGATACATCAGGGAAATACACTGTGTAGGAAATTTCTTCTGGATACTCTTGGACTTCCCAATCAAGCTTCCCTGCTCTCGCGTTGCGCAACAGTTCGTCGGCCAACTCTATCATCATTATTCTAGGTTCTTGCATCTCGGTTCTCCATCAGGTGGATTGCTGCAATTCACTTTCTAGCTGCACAAGTACCAATTGATTCCCATTCAATTGGCGGTTGAACTGTTCTGCTGCCCTCTGTGAGCCTGATCCCCTTGACCTTTCAATGCTGCTCTCCATCCGCCCTAAGCTAGTGACTACGTTCTGAATAGACGCACGTTGTTCATCAGACATCCCAGGGTGTCTAACCCTGATGTCAATTAGCGTTCTGCGTATTTCTGGATAGCGGTCCAAAGCGCGGTTCCATTCGCCCTGCCTATGAAGGTCTTTGAGTCCCTCGATACGTTCGTTCACCCTGGCCAGACTGATGCTGGCAATTTCTTTGTCTAATGCACTGCGTGTCTCTTCGGCTGCTTCTCTGGCTGCCTGTGTCTCGCCCCTCAACTTCCGTATCTGTACTATAGCGATTCCCAGTCCAAACAGTGAGACGAAAACTCCAATGAGACTTGCTATACTTCCGGCATCATCGAGCATCTACCAGCCTTGGGCATGGTTTTATATTCCAATTATAGCACACGGCTATTTCTCCGGGCGTGGTTCACAGGCCGGCCTGCGTTTGCAAAAGGACTTTGCCTCGGAGATAATATCCCAAATATTATTGCATAGGGATATAGGGAGGCATCATGCGCAACCTCTGGAATGACGCCGAAACGCCGGACATGGACGAGCTTGACTTGCTGGTGTACCAGAGCCGCCTCATCGGGGCGGACCCCTCGCTGGTGGTATGGGGCGGCGGAAACACGTCCATCAAGGTGGACCAGCAGGACTTCCGTGGCCGTGACACCAGGACAATGATTATCAAGGGGTCCGGCTCGGACCTGAAGACCATCGAGCGCAGGCACTTCCCCGGCCTGCGGCTGGAGGACATACTTCCCCTCTTCGAGCGCGAGTCCATGTCCGACGAGGATATGGTGGATTACCTGAACAAGTGTATGCTGGACCCCAGCGGCCCCAGGCCCTCCATAGAGACCTTGCTACACGCCTTCCTCCCCTACAAGAGCGTCGCCCACTCCCACGCCGACTCTGTCGTTGCCCTGACCAATAACCAGGACGCAGGGCAGGTCCTCCAGGCAGTCTATGGCGACGGCGTGGCGGTGGTCGAGTACATTCGCCCTGGCTTTATCCTGTCCAAGAACGTTGGCGAGGCGGTGCGGGGCAACCCCCGCATCAGGGGTGTGGTGCTGGTGAACCACGGGCTGTTCACCTGGGGCGATTCTACCAAGGCTGCCTACGACGTACACATAGACCTGGTTACCCTGGCCGAGGAGTACGCCAAGAAGCAAGCGGTGGGCAAGACGGTTTTCGGCGGGCTGAAACACAAGCCCCTGGACGCCGAGCGTCGCCGCCAGATCGCCACCGCCGTCGCTCCCACGCTGCGGGGGCTGGTCAGTCAGCGCAACCGGGTGGTGCTCCGCTACGACGACTCCCAGGACGTGCTGGAGTACGTAGGCTCCCAACGGGGCAAGGAGCTGAGCGGCATTGGCCCGGCCACCCCCGACCATCTGCTGCAGACCAAGCAGAAGCCCCTCTGGGTGGACGTCGCCGATGCCGAGGACGTGCCCGCACTGCTCGGTTCCCTCCGGCAGGGAGTGGAGCAGTACGCCGAGGAGTATAGCGAGTGGTATCGGCAGCACAACACCGGCGGCGAGCCTATGCTGGACCCATATCCCCGGGTGGTGCTGGTCCCGGGAGTGGGCATGTGGACCACTGGCCGGGACTCCAGGGGCGCTCTGATCACCGGAGACATCTACCACCACACCATAGGCGTCATAGGGTCCGCTCAGTCGGTGAGCGAGTACACCTCCCTCACCGCCAGAGACGCCTACGAGGCTGAATACTGGCCCCTGGAGCTATACAAGCTGACCCTGGCGCCTCCTGAGAGGTCCCTGGCCCGGCGAGTGGCCCTGGTCACAGGAGGGGCCAACGGCATAGGCCGGGCAATCGCCCTGCGGCTGGCGGCAGAGGGCGCTCACGTAGTGGTGACGGACGTTGACCAGGAGGGCGCTCAGGCCGTTTCCGAGGAGCTGAACAGGTCCCACGGCCAGGGCAGGGCCATAGCTTGCCAAATGGACGTGACCAGTGAAAGGGATGTTGCCGACGCCTTCCGGCAGGCCCGCCTGACCTACGGGGGGCTGGACATACTGGTATCCAACGCCGGCATAGCCCCCGTCGGTGCTATAGACGAGTTGTCCCTGGCCGATTGGCAGCGGGCACTGGACATCAACACCACCGGCCATTTTCTGGTAGCCAGGGAAGCCGTGCGGACGATGCGAGAGCAGTCCCTGGGCGGGAGCCTGGTGTTCATAGGCACGAAAAACGTCACCTCGCCGGGCAGGGACTTCGGGGCATACAGCGCCTCCAAGGCCGCCGAGGTACAGCTTGTGCGGGTGCTGGCCATCGAGAACGGCGAGTACGGCATCCGGTGCAACGTCGTCAACCCCGACGCGATTTTCCAGGGCTCCAACCTCTGGTCCAAAGAGGTGCGGGAGCAGCGGGCGCAGGCTCACGGCATCTCCGTGGACGACCTGGAGGACTTCTACCGTGGCCGCAACCTGCTGAAGGAGCGCATCTCGGCGGACGACGTGGCCGAGACGGTGCTGTTCCTCGCCAGCGACCGCTCCGCCAAGACCACCGGGGCAATGATACCCGTGGACGGCGGGCTGAGGGACGCCTTCCCCAGGTAGGTGAGGATGGTATTGGGTGTAGGCAGTCATTTTGAGTTGCTCAGCCGATGTGTATCTAAGGTGAAGCGATAATGTCTGTAGACACACAAAGCATAGCCAGGGAATTCTCATTGAGCGAGGGAGACCTGCTCAAGAAAAGCCTCCGCGCTTTCCTTTTGGAACAATTGCGACTGTTTGAGACGGAGCGGAAGGCTCGTTGCGCCAAATTCGGCGCAACTAACGTATGGGACATGGAGCGGCTGATGGTGGAGGGGAAGGTGGAAGAGGAGGACATCCTGGAGGACTTTCAGAAAGTTGACTATTTGACCACGCGCGTCGAGCGGGTAAAGGCTATGCTCGAGGAACTTTGATGCCAGACACTGTACTTTCGGCGACTGGTGTGCCCATCCGCTTGACCGATGAGCGTTGGTTGCATGTCGCGGAAGGGCATAACGAAGTGGCTGACTTGAGGCTTGAAGTTCTTGAGACTGTAAGACTTCCGGAAAGGATTATGGCGGGGAGAGCGGGAGAGTTATTGGCGATAAGGGAGTGGGAACCTGGCAGGTGGATCGTGGTAGTATATAAAGAGTTGAACGGCGACGGGTTTATCATTACGGCATTCACGACAAGCGGGATAGCCAGATTGCAAAGAAGAAGGCAAATATGGCCCTGAAAGACTTGCCAGAAAACCTTGACGAATATTTGAAACTTGTACCGGCTGTGAAGCATTCCCCCAAGCGCTATCTTTGGTCTTCCTACGATGAAGAGGGGGATGTCCTCTACATCCACTTCCAAGAGTCTGGCCATGCTACGGAAAGTGAGCTTACTGACGACGACATCATCCTGCGCTATGACGGCGAGGAAGTGGTAGGAATCACCATTCTACACGCCAGCCAACGGTGAGAATTAAGGATGCCTGAGAACGAAGACCTGTATGAAATCCTTCAGGTCCATCCATCGGCCCACCCGGACGTAATCCAGGCAGCATACCGACGGCTGGCATTTCTGTACCACCCCGACAGGAACCCGTCACCGGAAGCCGCCGAGATGATGAAACGGCTAAACCTTGCCTACGAGACTCTCAGCGACCCCGACCAGCGCGCCGCTTACGACCGGACACGAAGCACCCAACAGGGGCAGAGAACAGAAGCCCGCAGCGGTGATACTCATAGCGAGCGTGCCCACACGAGCAGACCTACCTCACAATCTAGGACGACTTCCCCAACGACACCTCCTGAAACAGGACGTGTCAATGGGGTACCGGTTGAGGTGATGGGTCTCATTGTTGTGGTCGTAGCGGTGTTGGTAGCTCTCTCCGCCATAAGCTGGGCTACTGTAATGATAGGTCTTCTTATGTTCGGATTTGTGTTCGGAGGAATTGTGTTAATTGTGCTAGTAGCCATCTCCTACATGGACAAATGGCCACTCAGACTGGAAACGGGTTGGCGCATTGCGCATGGCCCAGCTCTCGTAACCGTCGTAGTTGGATCAATTGTAGTGGCAGTCGTCTTTACCATCCCTGCTGGGATATGTTTCGCTGTGGTTGGAGCAATTGTGGTAGCAGCCTTCTCCTACATAGACAAACAGCATCCGGGTCGGAATTGGTGAGACACATTGCGCTTGACTTGGTTCTTGTACTCGAACAGGCCATGAAATCACTTATGGGCAAGGTCCAATGAGGCTGCTGTCGGCCTATCGGGTGGCATAACGCCCTACAGCCAAGCCCAAATGGAGGCGTCCATTCGAGGAGGCGCATTATATGGCAGATTCAAAACGCGAATACCTGTGTATTCCAAGGGATGCCACATTCCCCACACTTCCAGTGCCCACCGATTTTCATGCCTACTCTCACGCCTACTTTATCGGAGCGAAGACGCTATGGCAGAAAACCAAAGACCAGCACAGCGGCGTACCCATACCTGACAATTTAGTTTACCCGATACTTTTCCTGGTTCATCACTTTCTGGAACTTGAACTGAAAGCCGCAATTGAACTAACCAATGTCATCGGCAACATGACAGGCAAAACGACAAAAGAACCAGACCGGCGGCAGGGCCACGACCTCAACTATTTACTGCGCATCTTGCAAGCAAACTTAACCGAGTTGGACGGGTTACCCGAAGAAGAGCCTCTCAGTGAGCCGACCTGTCAATCGATTGAGGACATGGCTAAGTTTGGGGTGTTTGGAGAAGCGTTACGGTACCCGTTAACCGACGTTCGAGAAGACAAGAGAAAAGAAGCCATTGGAGAAAAGTGGCCAGACGGTCTTATTGCAGACGTTGAGGCAGTGATTGCCATGGCTGAAAACGCTTGGCGGGACTTCGGGGGTCTTATTTCGTACCTCATGGAGTACGAGAGGTACGTGAGGGACTTACGTAGCGAGTACGAGCAATATATATGCAGTGAGTATGAATAGAAGTTACTAATGAGCAGTGGGCGTTTACAAAAAGACCTTATCTCAGCGATAATACCCCCTGTCATAGGGTAAACGGCTTGGGCGAGAAATATCTTATGAACGAAAGCAAATTGCTGGAAAGAATCACTGTTAACCCCGACATCTTCCGGGGCAAGCCTATCATACGCGGGCAGCGTCTGGCAGTGGAACATATCCTTGCCATGCTGGCCGCCGGGGATTCTCCCGAGGCAATCCTCAGCGGCTATTCCTGGTTGGAGGCGGAGGATATTCAGGCGTGCCTGCTTTACGCCCGCAAAGTCATTGGTCAGGAACCAATTGAATAGAAACGAGGTGAGTACAAGTGCCTGATGAACACCCCATGAGCAAAGAGACCTTCCTGGGAATAGCCGAGGCATCGGGCCTGGACGTGAAGGACGAAGCCCACATGGACGAGCTATACGCCTATTATACCCAGAACGTCGCCCCCGGCCTGAAGGCCCTGGATGAGCTTGACCTGACCGACGTGGAGCCGGCCCTGATTTACAACCTATCCAAGGAGTAGGAGCTATGGACGCTACCGAGCTTTGTTACCTCAGCGCAGGCCAGCTCTCCCGCCTGATTCGGAGCAAGGAGGTCTCCCCCGTGGAAGTGGTGGAGGCCCACCTGACCCGCATTGAAGCCCTGGAGCCTACCCTGAACTCTTTCATCACCCTGCTGCCCGACCAGGCCATGGTCGCCGCACGGCAGGCGGAGCAGGAGATACAGGCGGGCGGATATCGTGGCCCCCTCCACGGAGTCCCCCTGGGGCTGAAGGACCTCTACTACGCCAGGGGTGTACGCAACACCTCCGGCTCCCGCATATTCGACGACTTCGTCCCCGAACATGACTGCACTGTGGCGGCAAGGTTCAGGGAGGCGGGGACCATCCTGCTGGGAAAGCTGAACCTGCACCAGTTCGCCTTTGGCCCCACCGGGGAGAACCCGGACTACGGCCACATGCACAATCCCTGGGACCCGGATCTTATATCCGGCGGCTCCAGCGGCGGCTCGGGCTCCGCAGCCGCAGCCGGACAGTGTACCCTGACCATGGGCACCGATACCGGAGGCTCCATCCGTATCCCCAGCGCCCTGTGCAATCTAGCCGGGCTGAAGCCCACCTACGGACGCCTCAGCCGCTACGGGATTACTGCCCTGTCATGGAGCCTGGACCATCCCGGCCCCATGACCCGCACCGTAGAGGACTGTGCCCTCGTGATGAACGCCATCGCCGGGTATGACCCAAACGACCCTGCATCGGCCAACGTCCCCGTGCCCGACTTCACCGGAACACTTACCGGCGATATTAGGGGTCTGCGAGTGGGTGTTCCCAGGGAGTATTTTGAGGTCCCCGTTGACCCCCAGGTGGAGCAGGCAGTACGCAGGGCCATAGAGGTGCTGGGCGAGATGGGTGCTGCCGTCACCGAGGTGTCCTGGCCCGCGTACCATCAGGCTGCCCCCGTCTCCACCGCCATCCTGATGGCCGAGGCCGCCGCCTACCATAGCAAGTTGGTGCGGACTCACGGCTCTCAGATATACCCTCCCGTGCGCACTCGCATTGAGTCCGGCCTCTTCATCACCGCCGCCGAGTACCTGCAGGCGCAGCGGGCACGGACCCAGTTCACCCACCGGAGCCTCGACCTGTTCAACGAGGTGGACGTCCTCGTGGGGCCTATGGTGCCTATCACCGCCCACAAAATCGGCGCTTTGGAGGTGGAGGTGGGTGAAACGGTCATGGCCTCGACCCCCGCACTCACCCAGTACACCCGGCCCTTCAACCTCAACGGCTTCCCCGCAATCACGGTGCCCTGCGGGTTCTCCGACGCCGGCCTGCCCATAGGACTCCAGCTTGCAGGACGTCCCTTCGACGAGGAGACGGTGCTGCGTGCGGCCCACGCCTACGAGCAGTCCACCGAGTGGCATAACCGGAGGCCGCCACTGTAGATGGGTGACGCAAACGGCTACTCAAGAGCCAGGTACGACGGTTGGGTGTCAGCGTTGCTGGCGGGGGCGGTTCTAATACATCCGGCCGTAGGAGCCGCCCTGTTTGTGACCGGAGAAGTGGTGGGAGGAGGGGTCATGTTCGCAGTGGCGGCCCTTCACACGCTAATTCTCAGGTCCTACCTGCCTCGATGGTACGAGATACGAGCTGACCGGCTCCGTATTGTTTTGGGATGGCCCTTCGCCGTGAACATACCCTTCAACACCATTGCGGAAATCCGTACTGCCAGGGCCAGGGACGCCCTGGTATATAGAGGGTTGAGATTTTCCCCGTCCATCAAGACCCCGGTGGAAATCCGAAGGAGCAAGGGCCTGAACATGGTTATCAGCCCTCAAGACCGACAGGAGTTCATAGAGAAAGCCCATCAGGCGCTATCACGTTATCAGGGCCAGTCGGACACCGAAGACTAAAGCGCCTCCACCACCTTGTCCCCCATCTCCGTGGTGCTCACGGTCACGTCCCCGTCGCCGGCGATGTCCGGGGTGCGGCAGCCCTCTGTGAGCACCTGACCCACGGCGCGCTCCACGGCTGCGGCCTCCTCGGTGAGGCCCAGGGAGTAGCGCATCATCAGTGCGGCGCTGAGGATGGTGGCAACGGGGTTGGCAATGCCCCTCCCGGCAATGTCGGGGGCGGTCCCATGTATGGGTTCGTAGAGGCCCCGGGCGCGTCTGCCCTCCATCGGTATACCGGCCAGGCTGGCTGACGGCAGCAGCCCCATGGATGCCGCCAGCACCGCCGCCTCGTCGGTCAGGATGTCGCCGAAGGTGTTCTCGGCTACGATAACGTCGAACCTGGACGGCCTCTGTACCAGCTGCATCGCACAGGTATCCACCAGCACGTGCTCCAATTCCACGTCGGGATATTCAGGGCCAAGCTCGGTGGCTACCTGTCGCCAGAGGCGGGATGTCTCCAGCACGTTGGCCTTGTCTACCGAGGCGAGCTTTTTCTTCCGTCCCCGCGCCAGCTCGAAACCCACGCGCAGCACTCTTTCTATCTCCTGCTGGCTGTAGCGCAAGGTATCCACACCCGTCCAACCTTGCTTCGTCTGCTGGCGTCGTTTGGGCAGGGCGTAGTACAGGCCGCCGGTAAGCTCCCGGATTACCAGCATATCCACGCCCTCAAGCACCTCCGGCTTCAATACGCTGGAGCCTGCGAGGTCGGGGAATACCTTCACCGGCCGTATGTTGGCGAACACTCCCAGCCCTTTGCGAATGGCCAGTATCCCGTCTTCGGGCCGTACCCTGGCCCTGGGATCGTCCCACTTGGGACCGCCTACGGCACCGAAAAGGACAGCGTCGGCCTTGCTCGCCGCCTCCACGGTTTCGGGTCGTAGCGCTACGCCGTACTTGTCTATGGCCGCTCCCCCCACGTCGTCGTAGGTGAGGTTAAAGCTGTGGCCGAACCTCCTGCCCACAGTCTCAAGTACCTTCACGCCCTCGGCGATAACCTCAGGGCCGATTCCGTCGCCGGGTAGCACGGTGATGTTGAACTCCATATCTGACCTCCTCTGTCGGCTTTGTATGGTCATGGAAAGCAGCCTCATTATACGATTAGAGTGGAGATGATGCATCACAAAATGAGGCTCAAGTCAAAATGGTGTTATACACCCTCTCACGCAGTTGACAGTCGGAGAGATTCCACCTAAAATCTCAGCGTCTCACTAACGAGCCCTGCTGGAGGGGTAGATGAGGAACATGACAGCAAGCAGGATTCTGGCCATAGAATATCCTATCCTGCAAGCCGGCGTGCCCTGGGTCTCCAACCCGGAGCTGGTGGCCGCCGTATCCGATGCGGGGGGGCTGGGCATTTTGCACCCGTCGGCGGGAATGGACCTGGACGGAGACATGGTAGCGAACCTTCGCGAGAATATACGAAACATTCGCAGGCTGACCGGCAATTCCTTCGGAGTCAGCTTCTACCTTGCCAACACCCAGGTGGAGCAGCTTATCGAGGTTGGCATAGAGGAGGGCATGAAGGTTGCCGTGACCTATAGCGGCAGCCCTGCCCTTTACACCGGAAAACTCAAGGAGAACGACGTGAAGGTGCTCCACCAGGTGTCTACCGTAAGACATGCCAGGGGAGCCGAGTCCCAAGGAGTGGACGCCATCATAGCCGAGGGTTATGAAGGTGGCGGAATCAGAGGGCCCGATGAGATACCCAACCTTCCGCTGCTGCCCCAGGTCGCCGATGCCGTGTCCATTCCCATCATCGCATCGGGGGGCATCATGGACGCCAGGGGCTACGCCGCGGCCCTGGCCCTGGGCGCTCACGGGGTGCAGCTGGGGACCCGGTTCGTCGCCACCCATGAGTGCATCGCTCACCCCAAATACAAAGAGGCGATTGTGGGCGCTATAGACACCGGCACGGTGATTGCCGGGAGGTATCACAGGCCGACGCGTGTACTCCGCAGCGAAGCCGCCCTGAGCCTGAAGGACAGCAGCCCTCCTGAGGGGGCTGACATGTCGAGCTATTGGGAGGCCGAGCTTGGGCCTTCCCAGGTGCGGGCGGCCCTGCTGGATGGGGACCCCGCCGGCATAGCCTACTGCGGTGCAGGCGTGGGCCTGGTCTCAGAGATATTGAGCGTGGACGAAGTAATGCGAGGCCTGGTGGAGGGAGTCCCGGGGATTATAGCAGGCTTGCGCTAAAGGCCCGGCCCTACCTGGCCGCCTGCGGTGGGTCGGAAGACTCGGCGGCTATAAGCTCTTCCGCATATCTGAGCAGCTTCTCTCGTCGGTCCGGCGTCACGGTCCGGCTCTCCAGGTAAAGGCGAAGTACGTCCAGGGGAGCCAGCCCATCATCGGCCACGCCGGGCGGTATCCTGGTCCTTCTGTCCTGCTCCACGTCCCTGGTTATGGCGGCCAGGTAGTGAGCGCCGCTCAACGCCTCCCGAATCTCCCCTTCCCGAAAATTCACGCCCGCCTCGGCCGGCAGGGAGACCATGAGGCGCACGATGGAACCGGCCACGTTGCGGCGCATAATCGCCCTCATAACGGTGCTGGTCGGGTCCTCGTCGCCGGGAGTCACCTTCGCCTCGATGGTGAGGAAAGGACGCGCGTTCACCGGCTGGAACCTGAAGTCCTGCAGGCGTCTGCCCTGGGGGGCGGACGGGTCCAGGTCCACGACGCAGAAGCCCTTGTTGTCATCCTCCTCGCTGAAGTCCACCCTCTGGAGGCTCCCGGAATAGACCACCAGGGGGTTCTCGCGGAGTACCTGGTGCTTGTGGATATGCCCAAGGGCCACGTAGTCCAACTCCGGCCTGTGGACGGCGCTGGGCAAGAGCACGTGGTCCTGGCCCAGCATCATGGACTGCTCGGTGCCGGTTCGGGCGGCGCTTATGGTCACGTGGCCCGCCAGCACGGCAGGGATGGAAGGGTCAAGCTCTGCGATGCGGGCCTGGATGCTTTCGGTGAATAGGCCCTGTATCTTCTCATTCACCTGGTCAATGGTGATGCCGCGGGACTCCTCCCGGCTGAGCAGACCGCTACGCCGGGGCCAGGGCACCGCCACAATCTGGAGAGGCCCTCCCCTCCGTGTTGGGACGGTGTAGGTCTGGAGCTTGTCCCCCACGTACAGGCCAGGCACCTGAAGGGTATGGAAAATCTCGATGGCCGTGGCCTTGCCCACGGCGTGGGGCAGGTCGTGGTTGCCCACCAGCAGGAACACGGGGATGCCCGCCGCGGACAGCCTTCCCAGGCGCATAGCCAGCTCCCGTTGCTGGGTCTGGGAGGGGTCCCGGCCCTTGTAGGCGTCGCCGGCCAGGAGCACCAGGTCCACCTCCTGGCTCAGGGCATACTCCACCAACTCATCCAGGGTGGACAGGAAATCTATCAACCGGGTGGATAGTCCCGTCTGGGGGTCGGTGCGCCCGTAGTTCTCTACCCCTATGTGCAGGTCGGCGAAGTGCAGGATGCGCATGAGCCAAGTTTAACAAAATCACCCTTTTGAAGCAAGAATGCATACATATTGCATATTAAACGCATATATTATACAATTCCAGCAAGATAGACCGACAAGAGGACTACTTATGGATGGGCAACTGAGAAAATTTAGAGAACAAAAGGCCCTATCTCAGCGCGACTTAGCCCAACTCTCTGGAGTTGATGCTAGCACAATTCACAGACTGGAGCAAAGGAAATCTAAAGCACGTCCGAGCACCATAAGAAAACTCGCCCAGAGTCTCGGCATTACTCCTGAACAACTGATGTCAGAACAGGGCCAGTTCGGACCGTAGGTTGGAGGTGACGTGGTGAGTCAGATGACCGTGATTTCCCTCTTTACGGGGGCAATGGGTCTTGATTTAGGCTTTGACCAAGAAGGCTTTGACATCCGTGTGGCTGTGGAGAAATACAGTCAGGCAGCTAATACAATTAGACAGAACCGGCCACATATCCCTGTAATCTCAAAAGACATTGGAGCAGTAAGTAGCCAAGAGATATTAAAGACTGCAAGGTTGCAGGTTGGTGAAGCTACGGTGCTGACAGGGGCACCTCCATGTGAACCATTCTCTACCGCTGGGCGACGGAACGGTCTCCAGGACCACAGGTATGATGCTATACTCGATTTCATCAGGGTAGTCAAAGAGACCAAGCCGCGCTTTTTCGTTTTTGAGGAGGTGCCCGGTTTCACTAGGGCTGCAAAGCGCCACATCTCTTTCTACGATAGAGTGAGTAAACGTGCTGAAGAGTTAGCCCCGGATGAAGAATTAGGGTCCGGCTTTAGACAGGTGATGTCAGCTTTGGAAGGGACAGGGTACACCTTGAGTTATGACCCTGAGCATCCTGGTGACTCCATCCTCAATGCGGCGGACTTTGGTACCCCACAGGTACGCAAAAGGTTTATTCTCATTGGGTCCAGGGAGGGGCCTGCCGTCAGCCTTCCTTGTATAACCTCGAAGCAGTGGACCACACTCAGGGAGGGACTGAAAGGTCTCAATGACCCTGTACCAGAATGCCTTGAATTTCGGCCTTCCTTGAGGCGCTACCTCAAAGATGTCCCGGCCGGTGGTTGTTGGAGGGCTTTATCAAAGGAACTACAAAAGGAGGCGTTAGGTGGGGCCTACGACGACCCCGATAACCCTCGTACCAAAGGGAAAAAGGGTGGGAGGACAGGGTTTCTGCGGCGACTGTCTTGGGAAAAACCATCTCCTACTTTAGTTGACGACCCGACAGGTAGGGCAACATGCTTATGTCATCCTGATGATCTGAGGCCTCTATCGGTCAAGGAATATGCTAGGGTACAAGGCTTCCCTGATGATTGGTTGCTTTGTGGGGAGCCCTCGGCCAAGTACCGCCTCATTGGCCAGGCCACACCTGTAGCCCTGGCACGGGCGATAGCTTCAACAATCGCGAGGGAAGGGCAGTCATAATAACCGGGATGTAAAACCCGTATAGGCGAAAACCAAACTCTCGCGCCATAACCTGTTGATAGACTCTTGACATAGACTCTCTTGTTAGGTATAATTCATTTAGGCCCTGAGAAATGACTTCCGGGGTACTACCTACAATGAGAGGCACAAATGGAATCACAAGTGTATGCACTCAAGATTATCCAGCGCGGTATCGGGACTGAGGAGGAGTCAGTGACACTATATGTAACGGCTCTCACCCTAGCGAACCTCCGCAAATATGTGGAGGTCGACAGGTGGTCCCCAGACAACGAGGATGGATACCAGCGGCCCCCTGTGCCCCGGCGTCTGTCAGACCTAGCTAAATACGTCCTAGAAGAGCAGGGCATCCTACCGACAAGCGTACTACTAGCCACCCGGCCAGATGACCCACATCTAAAGTTTGACCTCAAAAGTGCGCCTGAAGACCCGGTACAGTGGGGGTTGCTCACAGTGCCGGACGGGGCAAAACTTTGGATAGTGGATGCCCAGCACAGGTTCTTCGGGGTCGAACAGGCTTATGAAAAAACTGGGATTGCTGAATTAGGAGAATATCCCTTCCCCATCTCGATCATGGATGGAGTTGACCGTTACACGGAAATGACCCACTTCAACATTATCAATACTCGACAGAGGAAAATGCCTACCGATATTGTGGACCGTCACCTCGTTCAGAGGCAGCAACGCGAGGGGCCTAACATGATGGCCTCCGGGAAGAGGGGAGAGAAGGAATATCTCCATGCTACGGCTACAAGGATTGTAGACATGTGGAACGAACAGCAGGGGCCATGGTACCACCAGATTGCAATCCCTGGAGTACCTGGCCGAGACCAGGGGCTTGTACGACAACATGCTATGGTGGCATCTCTTGAACCAGTGCTCAGGGACAGCTTGGTAAAGTCACTACGCCCAGACGAGCATGTAGTAAAGTTGCTATCAAACTTCTGGGGTGCTTTGAAGGACGCCTGGCCTGAGGCATTCGACTCTCCAGGGGAGCACCGTATCCAAGCTACGGTAGGTATCTACTCCATGCACATGGTTCTACCAGTATTGGTGCAACTCTGCCGTGCCGAGGGTGACCTCACGCAGGACAAAATGAGAGAGGTCGTCGAGAAGACGAAGATAGGCTCCGACTTCTGGCACAAGGAGGTTGGCCACCCGCTGATCCTGGGCACGGGAATGGCCTCAATCCGTGCCTTGGCTCAACACATTATTGAGCAATTGCCGACCTCTTCTCCTGAGCAGGTCAAGCTGTAGAAGCACAGATACTCTGAACCAAACACTAGGATTTGAGGCGTCAGAATAGATTTGCCAGGCCCAAACAGGAAGCTGCCCCATGACCATCCAGGAAGTCCAAGCTTACACTACAGAAAAGAGGAGGGCCTTTCAGGCAGGTATTCTTACGTGGTCTGCCACACATTCACGCGACTACCCCTGGCGGCACCCAGGCCGGACTCCCTACCAAATCCTCATTGCCGAACTCTTACTCAAGCGAACCACTGCTACAGCAGTTGCAAGGGCCTACGAGCCATTTCTCAGCAAATATCCGACGATTGTCCATCTTGCTTCTGCTACTGAAGAGGATTTAGCTCAAGACCTAGTCCCGGTGGGCCTTTATAAACAGCGTAGCAGGGCTATAACAAAGCTTGCACACCACCTAATGGAGCACGAAAGCAGGACTGTCCCCGATTCCCTTGACAGGCTCCTTAAGGTCCCGGGCCTTGGCGAATATAGTGCAAGGGCTATCCTTTCCTTCGGCTTTGGTATACCTGCTGCAGTGGTAGATGCTAATGTAGAAAGGGTCATAGTTCGAGTGTTTAAGCGAGACCTACCTGAGCCGGTGAGTGCCAGGCAACTCCAAAGTCTAGCAGATGGGTTGCTGCCACAGGAAACACACCGAGACTATAACTTCGGCTTGCTGGACTTAGGTGGCTTGGTGTGTCGTTATGTAGACCCCTCATGTGAGCAGTGTCCCCTGAATTCTATGTGTGATTATTACCGTGAATCCCAGACACAAGGGCGTATAGGCGAACGAAGAGCCTCTTACGACACCCCAACCGAACTTCAGAAGGCTAGAAGAGATAAAGGGCTAAGCCTCGCTAAGCTAGCCCAAATATCTGGGGTGTCTAAACTAACCATCATAAAGATAGAGGCAAGGAAAACTGTACCTCAGACCAGCACGTTACAAAAGCTCGCCAACGCTCTAGGGATCAACCTGGAAGAACTAACACCCCAATAGATAACTTGAGAGGCCCTGCCCCACAAAAAGGCACCGGGAACCCGTCCCGCGCTATGGCTTCTCGATGGGAGCGCGGACGATGCTGCCCCATTCGGTCCAGGAGCCGTCGTAGTTGCGGACGTTCCCGTGGCCCAGTAGTTGGGTCAGGACGAACCAGGTGTGGGAGGAGCGCTCTCCGATTCGGCAGTAGGCAATGGTCTCCCGGCTGCCGTCTATGCCCTTCCCGCCGTACAGGTCTCGCAGGTCGTCGGCGGACTTGAAGGTGCCGTCCTCTTGTACCGCCTGGCCCCAGGGAATGTTGGCTGCGCCGGGGATGTGCCCGCCCCTCTGGGAGCCTTCCTGGGGAAGGTTGGCCGGGGCCAGCAGCTCACCGCTGTACTCGGCGGGGGCACGCACGTCAACCAGGGATATGTTGCCGGCGCTGACGCCGGCCAGCACCTGGTCCCGGTAGGCCCGAATGTTCTCGTTGCCGTCGCCGGCCCTGTAGGACCTGGCCCCGTGACTGGGAACGTCTGTGGTCAGCGGGCGGTTCTCCGCCACCCACTTCACCCGACCGCCGTTCATCAGCCGGACGTCGCCGTGGCCGTAGTACTTTATCTGCCAGAAGGCCCAGGCTGCGAACCAGTTGTTGTTGTCGCCGTACAGGACTATCGTGGTGTCGTTGTCAATCCCGGAACCGCCCAGAAGCCGCTCCATGTCCTCCTTGTTGATGATGTCGCGACTCACCGTCTGCTGCAACTGGCTCTGCCAGCTCCAGCCCACCGCGCCGGCAATGTGGCCCTGGCCGTAGGCCTCGGTATCCACGTCCACCTCAACCAGCCTCACGTTGGGTTCATTCCCGTGCTCCGCCACCCACTGGGTGCTCACCAG
This sequence comes from Dehalococcoidia bacterium, assembly GCA_034421095.1. GTDB lineage: Bacteria > Chloroflexota > Dehalococcoidia > Lucifugimonadales > JAGWBF01 > JAGWBG01. The sequence continues at coordinate 41,107 of DAOUKR010000010.1, read as the reverse complement.
GGATTCTGGATGCGCATAGTCTGCCATGATGCCCCTCCTCAAAATTTGGTTGATTTTAATACCGCCGCTGCCGGATGCCGGACTCACCGTCACTGGCCCTTGCCGGCACGTGCTCTAGGCGAATCGGGCCTTCACCCACCCCTGGTCGAAGGGGGTCCAGAAGAAGGATGTCAGCTTCAGGTTCTGGAATTTCCACTCGCCATTGACTCTGACGTACTCCTCGTCGTACCTGGCCGAGCCCCATACTGCCCGGTCCCCGTCGGCGTAGGTGCAGGCCTGGAGCAGATACCACGTCCCCGTTGCCGTGTCTCCGTCCACCTGGATGATGGGGTTCAAGACCATGTGGACGGCGAAGGGGAGTCTGTTGGGAGCGTTGGTGAAGAATTCACGTATCTCCTGCTTGCCCTCATACCTGCCCCGCATCCCGCCGTCCCATACCGCATCCTCGACGAACAGGTTGGCGATGTTATCCACGTCGTAGTTGTCGTCGCAGTATGCGCAATAGCTGGCCTTGAGCCTCTTTATATCCTCAATATCCTCCAGTACCCTGATTCGCCTCTCCAGTTCTTCCAGGCTCATGCCGCCCCCCTTGGATGATATGGACTGTCCCAAGTCTTCCTACACTATACCCCAACACGGGATGCCTTGACAAAGCCTTCAGGCCCCATAAAATAGAGTACGCTTGTCCATTGGGCGAGAGGCATATCCGACCCCGGCAGGAGGGTGACATGGTGGAGAGAAGGCTGCCAACTCAGGAAGAGGTGGAGTCCTATCTGCGGGATCGCCGCAACTGGGGAAGGTGGGGTGTTGATGACGAGGTAGGAGCCATAAACCTCATCACACCCCAGAAACGCGTCGCCGCCGCCGGACTTGTTCGCAGCGGCAGAAGCGTGTCCCTGAGCAGAGATTTCCCCACGGTGCCGGGCCCGGGGAACGTGAACCCCGCCCATCACTGGATGCGCACCACCCCCTTCGGTACTGGGGGCGCTGCCATGGACTACTACGGAATCTTCTATCACGGCAACATCGCGACCCACATTGACGCCCTGTGTCACATCTGGGACGAGCACGGCATATACAATGGACGCGACCCGGACAGCGAGATTACCTTCGACGGGGCCAAATTCGGGGGTATCGAAAAGTGGAGCGACGGCATTATCACCCGGGGCGTGCTCATTGACATACCCAGGCACCGGGGAGAGCCCTACGTTACCCAGGAGCGCCCGGTCCACGGCTGGGAGTTGGAGGATGCAGCCAGGGCCCAGGGGGTGGCCGTGGAACCCGGCGATGCCCTGGCGGTCTACTGCGGGCGTGAGGCCTGGCAGGATGCCCACCCGGACACCCCCTACGCCACAATGAGTCCCGATAGGCCCGGATTCCACGCTTCCTGCCTTCCCTTTTTGCGGGACTACGACGTGGCGGTGCTGGTCTGGGACATGATGGACGCCAACCCCCTGGGATACGACCTTCCCTTCACTGTCCACGGGGCAATCTATGCCTACGGCGTGGCACTCCTGGACAATGCACTGCTGCAACCCCTGGCGGAGGCTTGTGCACAGGAGGGGCGGTACGAGTTCATGCTGACGATCAACCCCCTCAGGGTGGTTGGTGGCACAGGTTCCCCTGTCAATCCCGTCGCCCTGTTCTAGCCAAGGGCCAAGACGGAAGCCATGCCGCGACGATACAGGCCAAGGGAAGTGGAGCGGATAGTAACACATCTTGGGTGGGAATTTAGCCACTACCACGGGTCCCATGCTATATTTAAGAAAGTCGGGTATTCGCACATTTCCATCCCTGAGCACAGGCGAGAAATACCGCCGGGCACATTAGTTGGTATCCTGAAGCAGATAGGGCTTACCAAGCCCCGGTTTGACGAATTAGCTGAGGAGATACTGTGATGGGCAAGAGGAAATTCACAATATTCCTGATGCCAATTGAGGATGGCATATACAGAGCCTTCTCTCCCTTCTACCCCGGGTGTGTTACTGATGGAGATACAGTGGACGAAGCCTTGAAACACGCCAAGGAAGCTATGGAGGGCATTTTACAAGCTGAAGCCAAGGACAATGGTGATACTGTGCCTCCCTATGTCTACGCAGACCACGTGGTAGTTGGTGAAGTTGACATCGAGGTCCCCGACAGCCTCATCGAAGTCGCGGAAGAAGGTGCGCCACAGGCTTCCGGGTAGGCATTTTGTCGCCTTTTGTACATTACTTCTTCCCAACGATTTCTTACCGTTCCCAACCTTTGACTAAAGGACATGGTAATCCATATAGCAGCCAATGAATGGAGGCAGGCAAAATGACAACGGAGGTCACAGGGCTAAGCATAGGTGGCGGCAGGAGCACCAACGACGATGAGATAATTGCTGTGACCCGCAGGGCCGATGAGCTGGGTTACGACACCGTGTGGACGGGTGAGGCCTGGGGCCGGGACGTCTTTACCGTGCTCACCATGATTGCCTGTCATACCAGCAGGCTGCGCCTGGGCACGGGGATAGCAACCGTGTTCAGCCGCACGCCGTCCATGGTAGCCCAGAGCATCGCGTCCCTGGACGTAATCTCTAAGGGCAGGGCCGTGCTGGGTCTGGGGACCAGCGGTCGGCTGGTCGTGGAGGGGTGGCATGGTCTCAAATACGAACGGCCCCTGGAACGGACCCGGGAGTACATTGAGATTATCCGCATGGCCCTTGCCGGGCAGAGGGTGAATTACCAGGGGCGGAACTTCCAGCTAAGCCGCTTCCGCCTGCAGTTTTCGCCCGTGCAGGAGCGCATCCCCATCTTCGTGGCGTCGTTGGGCCAACGGAACGTGGCCCTAACCGGAGAGTTGGCTGATGGCTGGCTGCCCACCTGGATACACGTTGACCACCTGCCCGGCATGAAAGCCCAGCTGGATGAAGGCGCTCAAAAGGCCGGCCGCAGCGCAGGTGATTTGACTGCTGCCCCCCAGATTATGTCCTACGTCACGCGCAACGACGAAGAGAAGGCGGAGGCGCGGCGCCTCCTGAGCGGGCACATGGCATACTACGTGGGCGGCATGGGGACCTACTACAACGACCTGTTCCAACGATATGGCTACGGGGAAGAGGCCCAGCGCGTCCGGGAGGCATGGGCGTCGAATGAACGAGAGCGGGCGGCGTCCATGTTCTCCGATGACATACTGGACAAGCTCACCATCTGGGGCGACGTTGAGGAGTGCCGCGATAAGTTGGCGAAATACAGAGAGAACGGTGCGGATATGCCCGTCATCGGTTTCCCCCACGGATGTCCTCTGGATGCCTCCATCCGCACCCTGGAGGCTCTGGCCCCTCGGGGCTGAGATTCCTCATGCGTGGACATATTCACATGGACAACCCTGTGTATGAAGAGGGGAAGTGAACCTGACTCGCTGGAATAGTGTGGCCGTATTAGGCCTATTGATTGGAGCGATTGTAGCCCTGGCCTGCGCTGCCGAAGGTGCAACGCCGACGGCCACCACCGTCCCGCCCCCCCTTGACACGGTACACCCCACATCTACACCCACTCGTGTACCAACGGCAACACCTACAGAGGAGCCTACCCTCACACCGCCCCCAGTACCCCGGATGCTCAGGTGCGGCGATACCATTACCTCCGATACCGTGCTTGCCAACGACCTCACCTGCGGCGAGGGTATAGCGCTGAACATTGGGGCCGACAACATCCGGCTGGACCTGGCCGGACACACCCTCAGCGGCCCCGGCCGAGGGCCCTGGGTATGGCCCAGAAGGGCCACCACCAGCATCGCGGTATTCGCCGGGAGAAGGACAGGCGTGTGGATAGGGAACGGGACAGTAACCGGCTTCTCCACAGGGGTCTTGCTGGAGGGCACCGCCGACAGCGAGGTCAGCTTGGTGGCAGCTACGGATAATTTCTATGGGATTTATCTGATAGAAGCCACGGAGAACCGGATAGCCGGCAACTTTGTCAGGCAAAACACCTATGGCATCCATCTGCAGATGTCCAACACCAATTCTATAGTCGGCAACGAGAGCTTCAACAACCTGTACCAGAGTCCTGGAGGATATGGATTGAACCTCATCCTCTCCGACGGCAACGAGGTGCGGGATAACGTTATGGAGGCTAACGTCAATCAGGGAATCTGGATTATCGCCTCCAGGAACAACCTGATTTTCCGAAACGACCTCATCAATAACAGGCCCAACGGCATGGACGAGACATCCCAGTACATGAGGCTCGAAGAAACTGTGGAGGATGGCCGCGAGGAAGTGCCTGAAGGTCTTCTTTCTCCCATGGAAATGGTGGACAGGCTGGTGGCCGCAACGGGGACCAACCAGTGGTATAATAGTGACCTGAAAGAGGGGAACTACTGGTCCGACTACGAGGGAGTGGACGCCGACGCCGACGGCATCGGGGATACCCCCCATCTCGTTTCAGGAAGCAGAGAGGCCGAGGACATCTACCCCTCCGTCAACCCTTACCGATGATCTGAAGCCTTCGCAAAACTCCCTGTCATTACTCTGAAAACCGAAGGCAAACCAATCCAGACACGTCATTCCGCCCCCCTATCCGTCATTCCGGTCGTACCTCTGGTAGATTCGCCGTGGCGAACCTTGAGCCGGAATGCAGGGCGTGCGACATTGACAATTTCCAAATAGGAACTGGGAACCTGGACACCCGCAGGGGACACTCCTTTCGGGCCACGATCAAAAGGCCCGGGAAGGTCGAGGAATATGGGTCCAGTCCAGCTACACAGATTCAAGCTAGAGGGACACCTGGGTTCCGGCTCGGACTACGAGGCCCACGCCGCAACCGATAGCCGGACAGGCAACCCGGTAGTGGTCAAAAGGCCCAATCCGGACTACATATCCAGAAAGCTGCACCACGGGGTTGACCAACTCTCGGAGAAGCTGATAGAGGTGCACAAGGCCATTGGGGACTCTACACCCTATGTGGCTCACCTGGTGGGCTACACGGAAGCGGCCTCCCATAACGAATACTTTGGGGATTCCTTAAGTGAGAGCTACCTTGTCCTGGTCGAGGAGAGGGCAAGGGGCTTTCCCCTGGCGGGTGACATCCGGGACAGGTTCAAAGGCATCCCCATAGGGCTGGGGCAGAATCTGTTCGCCCTTCACACCCTGGTGCCCCATTCCCACAAGGGCTTCTTCCCGATACATCAACAGCTTATGGACCTGGAAGAGACCTTCCACAATGCGGGCCACCTCCTGCTGGACATGAGGCCCCAGAACGTCTACTTCGACCCCTCAGATGGAAAGATAACGGTGATAGACATCGGCACAATCCCCACCCAGGGCCCCGCAGCCCAGGGCCGGGCCAGCATGGGGAACCGCCCGATAGACATCCACGATTTCTTTGTTGAGCTATTCAAGTTCTACGCCACTCCCGATAGCCCCCCCTCCAGCGTCAGGGGATACGGTGAAGCTGCCGGTATGAGGAGCGTGCCGGACTTCGACCAGCAGCTTGACATGATGGTTCATAGCTATCTGGGTGTACAGGATGCAGGGCTGAAAGAAGCCGCCCTGGGTATACTGCAAAAGGTCCAGGGCCGTGGCTACGCGTCCTTTGACGATTTTCGCAGAGACTTCAACCATTATCTGGCCGTTCTGGATGAGAGGAACAAGAGGCTTCCAGACCTGGATGACCTGGTCGGTGTGTGGGGTGAGGCTATGCAGATGATGTCGACTGACTACTGGCGTAAGTTCCTCTTCGACCCCGACACGGACCTGGCACACTACAGAATAACAACGTAAGCCAAGGGTGCCATAGGCAATGAGCAGCTACCCGGTGGACTCATTTCAAGACAACTCGGCCCACGGTGAGGATGCCTTTCTCATAAGGGAACTGGGCAGCACCGGTTCTCTGGACGTTGTCCTTGACGGGGTCACTCAGTGCGAAGGAGGATACGCCAGCAACTTCACAGTATCCGTCCTCCAGGATGCTTCCATCGAAAGCCTGAGCGATCTAATAGATGCCATTGAGCAGGCCAACGGCATCCTCTTCCAGAATGGAAGGGGACGCAACCTCTTGACCACCGTCTCCGCCGCCCTGGTGATGGGCGACGAGCTACACGTCATAAACGTGGGGGATAGCCCCGTGTACCTGATACGGGACGGTGAGATAACCGAGCTTACAACCATCTCGAAATCCAACATATTCCCCGGCAGGGTCAACAGCGCGATGGGTATCAACGAAAGTCTCGCCTATGAATATAAGAGCGTGACCATCCAACCCCACGACAGACTGGTCCTCACCACTGACGGGCTTATGAACAACATATATCCGCAAGAGCTGCTGGGCATCGTCGAAAGCACCGGGTCTCCCGGGGAAGCCGTTTCGGCCATACGAGAGCTTATTAGCGAGAAGCGCGGCCTGCACAGGGGCAGGGAGGACTCCTACGGCACTTTCCGGGAGGACGACCAGACCGCTATAGTCCGATACTTCGACTGAGCAGCGCGCCGGTCGTGCCGACAGTCGAAGTACCCTCTAACGCAGCCCCTCTGCCTACCGGCTGCCGGACAATACCTCGGCCTTCTCAGCGCCCTGCTCAACAGGCGTTAGCTCAACGGATGCTACAGCTGCCTGTGCCAACTCTTTCAGGCAATACTTGCATATCCCCTCTTCCGTAGCACCCCTCAACGGTCCGGTACACCGCGAGCAACGCTCAAACTTCATGTCGAGAAGCCAGCCTAGTGCGCCCATAACTCATCCTCCAGATTGGTTTTCCCCTTTACTACCGCTCGAAGTAGGGCAGGATTCCCCTTGCGGCAACCCGCATCTGCTCCCGGACGCCGTTCACGTCGGGGGCAATCCACTCGAAATCTATATCCCTTGCCCCGGCCTCCACCTTCGCCTCCACCTCTTTGATGCACTCCTCGGCGGTTCCTGTGACGCAGAGGGCCTGGGCGATGTCCTCGGCGCTACGCTGGGGTGTGGCGTACCTCTCGCCCACGATGGCGGTGGCGGCGCGCAGCGCCTCCTCCCTGGTATCAGCGACGCAGATGGGCTGGAGCAGGCCCCAGTGGAAGCCGGAGAGGTCGCGCCCTCCCTCGGTGGCAACGTCTCGAATGGATTCCACGCTTTCCCTGAGCCGTTGGGTGGTATACAGGTAGGGATACCAGCCGTCGCCATGCCGGGCGGCCCTGCGTATTGACGGCTCCTCCCGTCCGGCGACCCATATAGGAGGGTGGGGCTTCTGAATGGGGAAGGGCAGCAGGGTCACGTCCCTGCACTGGTAGTAACGCCCCTCAAAGGTTACGTTCTCCTCGGTCCAGAGACGTTTGAGAAGGCGAAGAATCTCGTTGCCCCGTCTTCCCCGCTCCTCGAAGGGCACACCGAGAACGTCGTACTCCATCCTGGTGGCCTCCCTCGGCCCGCCGACCCCGACGCCAAAATCCAGGCGCCCCCCGCTGACGTGGTCCAGAGAGGCAACCAGCTTGGCAAGCAGCACCGGATGATAGAAAGGTATGAGCACGATGCCCGTGAGCAGGCGGATGTGCCTGGTAGCTCCGGCGGCGGCAGCCATGGCGGGTATGTTCAGCACCGTTGGGCGGGGTGGGTTGCCCGCCATGACACGCTCGCCGGTGCCGATGCGGGCATAGCCCAACTCCTCGGCCTCGCGAGCCAGCTCAGGTATAGCCGAAAAGTCCGATTCGGTGATTACGAATGAGCCAAAGGTAAGCCCCGTCCGCGCCATTTGGCCCCTCCTCATTGGTATAGGGGATACAGGGAATTTGTGGAGAGCGCCCCTGGCCCTAGCTCACCGTCTGAGCCACCTGACCCAGCAGGCGCATGGTGCGGTCTATCGAAGCCGCCCTGTCTGCGCCCGCAGAGATGGGCGACACCAGGACCTCGGTGGCCCCGAAGGAGAATAGCTCCTTCAACCTCTCCGATACCCGGTCTTCATCGCCCCAGAAGACGACCGCGTCTATCATGGGGTCGCTCCACGAGCCGTCCCTGGCCTCCGGGAAGCCCGCGTCCCTCAGCATACGCTGGTAGAAGGGCAGTCTCGGGTTCATAATCTGTGCTCTCACGCCGGCTCGTACCTCGTCGGCGTTGGTGTGTACGCACACGGGAGCATGGGCAATAAGGGGCGGCACAGGTCGTCCGGCCTTGTCCGCACCGGCTTTCAAGGCCGGGAGGCCCTCGTCTCTGAGGTACTCTCCAGGGCATATCCAGCTTATGGCCCCGTCGGCCTCGGCCCCGCATAGCTCAAAGGAACCGCGTCTGAGGGCTGAGGCCATGACAGGCACGTCAACCGGCTCGAAGATGGTATCATGGGCCTCGTAATGGGTGCCGCTGAAGTCCACCTTACCCTGCTGCAACAACGCCTTCAATATCTGCACGTACTCTCTCAGATGCCCCAGTGGCGAATGGAAGTCCATCCCCATGGCCTCCATGCTGGGGCGATGGCTGGGCCCGATGCCCAAGCGGAAACGTCCGGGGGCCAGGTGGGCTATCACCTGCACCTGCTGCGCCATTACCAGGGGATGGCGCGGGTAAGTAGGAACTATGGATGTCCCAAGCTTGATTCGCCGGGTCCGGCCTGCAGCAGCCGCAAAGGTTGTGAGGCTGTCAAGGCGTGCCCCACCTGTTGTCATCCACGCAGCGTGGATGCCCAACTCCTCAGCACGATCAATTCCGGCCAGGACCTCATCTGCCCTGTTGCCGCTTATGGCCACTCCAACCGTCTTTTCGCTCATCCTTCGACCCCTCTTTCCCGTTGCCTGTAAAGCACTCACATTAGTCTAGCACGACAGGGCGTCCGATGCCAGACTCATCCTCCACCCACATCATAGCTTTTCCATTTCCTGTCATTCCGGGGAGCGGAGTCCGCCGGAGGCGGAAGGAATCCAAGAAAGCTCTGAACAAGCGAAAACGGCGATACGCCAACCCGTCATACTGGCGAAAGTCGTGGATGCGCCTTTGGCGTGCCAGTATCCAGGGGGTCCTTTAGTTTCCCTGCCTCTGCCCACAGACAAGGATGGGTGGATTCCGGCTCAAAGCCTGCCCCGTACTTGATACGGGGCCGGAACAGCCTGCCTTAGCGAAGACCAGGGGCGGGTCGAAGACTCGCCGTAGAGAAATGCAGGGCTTTTTCAAGAGTCCTTCGGGGGGAGGCGGGACCCCTCCCGCCTGCGCATCGGAGGCCCGATGGTCGCCATTATGGCTGCGCTGGCCAGGTACAGGGCCAGAATCATCCACCAGGAAGAGATGTAGGAGTCGGTGCTGTCTCGCATATAGCCAACCAGGGGCGACCCAACGCCGGCGGTGAGAAGGACTATCGGCAGCACGATTCCACGAATCGCCCCCAGAAAGGCACGACCATAGTAGGCGGCGAAGATGTAGGAGTGGACAATCATGCCGGCACCCACCGAAATCCCGAAGGTGATGGTGGAGCCGAACATGTAGAACTCGTTGCTGCCAACCAGCATCAGCCCTATGGCCAGAACGAACCCCAGGTAGGAGGCCATGGCTACGAAGCGCACGGGAAACCGCTCCACCAGCAACCCAGTAATCAAGGCCATGAGTGCCGCCCCTCCGGCATCGGCGGAGAAGGAAAAGGACACCAGCTGGGCATCGAAACCCCGCTCAATCCAGTAGGGAATCCGGTGGAAGCTCGCTCCGCCCTGGGCTACTCCGGCCAGTCCAAATACCAGCATAAGCTTCCAGAAGGTACTGGTGCCCAGTGCCTCACTCACGGTCCACGTTGCTTCCGGGTCCGGCGCATCCGGCCGCCTGGGGGATGCAGGACTGTCGGGTATGTACTCCACCGGGTCGCCATCAACGGTCAGGCCCATGTCCTCCGGCTGGCGACGCAGAAAGAGGGCAGCCAGGGGGATGGCAACTGCCATGAAGGTGATTGCCAGGACCATCCAGGCCCCTCGCCAACCCAGGTGGTCAATCAAGACCTGGGTGATGGGCACGAGGGCCACCCCGCCGAGTCCCAGGCCCGCCGTCGCCATCGCCAGCGCCCGACCTCGTCGCCGCAGGAACCACTTGGCTACGGGCACCGAGGTGATGAGGCTGTTGGGAGCGGTCAGGCCGGTGATGCCAATGATTCCAAAGAGCAGCATGAACTGCCAGTATGAGTTGACGCGCCCGATACCCAACAGACAAACCCCGATGATCACGGCAGTGGCCACGATGAGGACCCGAGGGCCGTAGCGGTCCACCAGCCGGCCGATGACAAAGCTGGATAGCCCGGCTGCCAGTCCCCGGGTCGTCTGTGCCCAACCGAACTGGCTGCGGGACATGTTCAGAGCATCGCCCATTGGCAGAACGAAAAGCCCGAAGTTGAGGGTACCCGTCGCCATTGTGACAAAGTTGATGACGAACATGGTGGCGACGATTACCCAGCCATAGAACAGGGGTTTCCGAGTCACGGGAGTGAGACCGCCTTGGAAATATATTTTGGGGGCGTATATCCGCCTACAATGATAATCCTACCCCTTCCCTTTTGTCTTGTGGCCCGCATCCTGGAGTTGCGTCTTTGGCCGATAGTCGGCTGTTGCTACACTTGTCCGACTACGACGTATCCTGTTAACATACCAATACTAAAGCGGGAAAAACTCAGGCTCCTCGATAACTACCCCTACCGGCTTCACCGACCGGCGTGGAGAGATAACCCGTCGTGCATATCGAAGGCGAACTCTTTACAGACATTGTCATCATATTTGTGGGCGCCTTTCTGGGTGGGATGGTGGCGCAGACCCTGAGGCTCCCCATACTTCTGGGTTACCTGGCCGTAGGTATGCTCATCGGCCCCCACGCGCTGGCGGTGATCGGCAACGTTGAAGAGGTAACCGTCCTGGCCGAGTTTGGCGTCATCCTTCTCCTGTTCGCCGTTGGGATTGAAGTCTCCTTTCGCGACCTCCGCCGGATGGGAAAGGTCGTTGTCCTGGGCGGTGTCGCCCAAATCGTCGGGACCAGCGCCATCGGCTACCTCATCGGAGTCCAACTGTTCGGGTGGACCCCGGAGCAGGCCTTCGTCTTCGGGATGGTGGTATCCCTCAGCAGCACCATGGTCGTTCTCAAGACCCTTACCGACAGGGGCGATCTGAGCACCGTGCATGGGCGTGTGGTTACCGGAATCCTCCTCGTCCAGGACCTGGCTTTCATTCCCATGATTGCCATACTGCCCGCGTTGAGCAGCCAGGGAGTCGGGCTGGACCTGGCCGACCTCGGCCTGGGGATACTCAAGGCGATAGTCATATTGGGGCTTATAGCTGCCCTTGGCGTCAAGGTCATTCCATGGCTTCTGGGCAGGGTGGCCCACCTGGGCTCGCGAGAGATTTTCATATTGGCCACGGTAGCCATCACCTTCGCCGCCGCAGCCATAACCCAGATGGTGGACCTCTCCGCCGCTCTGGGCGCTTTCGTGGCCGGCCTGGTGCTCAGCGAATCGGACTTTGGCCGCAGGGTGCTTTCAGAGGTTGTCCCTCTCCGGGACACCTTTGCCGCCCTGTTCTTCGTGTCCCTGGGGATGCTGACCGACCCCTCATTCCTGGTGGAGAACTATGACATCGTTCTGGCGGTGGTCGCAATAGCCATTTTTGTGAAGTTTGCCCTCACCTCGGTTATGACACGCAGCTTCGGTTATCTGCCCCACACTGCCCTCCTCGCAGGGCTGGGACTGGGCCAGGTGGGGGAGTTCAGCTTCATCCTGACCGACTCCGCCACTACCCTGGCCATTGTAGACCAGGAATTCCTGTCGTTGATAGTTGTCTCGGCGGTGTTGACCATGGCACTGACCCCGTGGATTATTGCCGGCGGTACACGCCTGGTCACAGGGCTTGGCCAGCGAGTCCACATCCTGCGTCCCTACCGTCTGGGCGACGACAGGTCCGAGGAGCGAAGGTCCCAACTGCGCGGCCACGTCGTGATATGCGGGTTGGGCCGCGTTGGGTCTCTGGTGGCCGATACGCTAAACGAGAACATCGTGCCCTTTGTCGCCATAGACCTGGACCCCCACCGGGCAACTCGGTTTCGAGGGCGCCAGCAGTACAGCATCAACGGCTCCAGCAGCAGCGAGACGGTCCTCGAGGCGGCCCGCATCAGGTATGCGCGGGTAATGGTCATCTGCACCACCAACCCGGTCACCGGCTTCGTCAGCGCCCAGAATGCCCTCAGATTGAACCCCAATCTGGACATAGTGGCGCGGGTCCACTCCCGCGAGGTCGGTGAGAGACTCCGGGAATTGGGTGTTCAGGAGGTGGTATGGCCCGAGATGGAGGCCGGCCTGGAGATGCTGCGCTACTCCCTCCGGCGCTACCTTCCCGAACCGGGCGAAGTCGACCTTCTGGTGAGTCGCCTCCGCGAGCAAGTCAGATTTGGAACGGATGCAGAAACAGCGGATGTGCTTCCTCCCGAAAATCCGGCAGAAGGCTTGGGTCCAGGGGCTGAGAGCGAGGGTCCCTCATCCTCCGAAGCCATTGATGAGCTTTCTTCCGATGGCCCTGGCAGCGAGACGGAATTGGTGGAGCAGCCGACGGACGATACGCCCTCCGACACCCGAAGCTAGATGGTGTTTGAAAAGCCCCTTCTCCCCTTGCGGGAGAAGGCTGGGATGACGGGTATCACCCTCACCTCAATCCTCTCCCGTCAAGGGAGAGGAGGCTTAGACGCCACTTTAGAAACACCCTCTTGGCGTTTGACGGGGTCTCTACACTAGAGCAGCCCGACCACGTTCCCCACCTCATCAACGTCAATCCTGAAAGCGTTGGGCGTGCGCGGCAGGCCCGGCAAGGTGTTTATTTCTCCGGCCAGGGGATAAACGAACCCGGCCCCCAGAGATATGCGTATCCCTGTGACCGGAAACGTATGGCCCAGGGGGCGACCCAGCAGCTTGGGGTCGGCTGATATGGAAAGATTGGTCTTGGCTATGCAAATCGGCAGATTGCCCCAGCCCAGCTCTGCATATCGTCGGGCCTGGCGTAGAGCGCTCCTCTCCCAGCTTACGTCCCCGGCCCCGTATATCTGACGGGCAAGTATATCCACCTTTTCCTGTATGGTAGCTTCCAGGGGGTAGAGGTAACGTAGTTGGGACGGCTCTTTGCAGGCCGATATGACGGCCTCGGCCAACTCCGTCGACCCGGCGCCCCCACTGGCGAAGGCGTGGCTCTCGGCCACGGCGTGGGCGCCGGCGTCCAGGGCAGCCCGCTTGACGGCTTCTATCTCATCGGGCCGGTCGTCCGGGAAGCGGTTGATGGCTACCACCGCCGGCAGGCCAAAGTGCCGGACTATGCCGATGGAGTGTTCCATGTTGCCCATGCCCCTGGAAAGCCCATCCAGATTGGCGTTGCCAAGCTCCCTGACAGGGACGCCCCCATGCCATTTCAAGGCCCGCACTGTCACCACCACCACCGCGGCGGCAGGCGGGGTACCACCTGAGCGAGTCTTGATGTGTACGAACTTCTCAAAGCCCAGGTCGGTGGCGAAGCCTGCTTCCGTCACCACGATGTCGCCACAGTTCAGGGCCAGACGGTCCGCCAGTATGGAACTGGATCCGTGGGCGATGTTGCCAAAAGGCCCGGTATGCACCAGGGCCGGCTGTCCCTCCTCGGTCTGCGCCAGATTGGGTTTCAGGGCGTCCTTCAACAAGGCCATCATGGAGCCTACGACGTTCAGGTCGGACGCCGCAACAGGGTCCCCATCCCTGGAATAGCCCACCAGCAGGCGGCCCAGCCTGTCCCTCAAATCGTCGTAGCCGGTGGACAGGGACAACACAGCCATGATTTCAGAGGCGGCGTCAATGTCGAAGCCCGAATCACGGACGGGGCCGTTCCCCCTCCCGCCCAGGCCGGTGACGATACTCCGCAGGGACCGGTCCCCCACGTTGGTGACTCGCCGCCACTCAATCCCCGAGGCGTCCAGACCGGGCATCGTCCGGTGGTGCACGGCGGCCTCGGTTATGGCAGCCAGGAGGTTGTGGGCGGCGGCCACGGCGTGGGCATCTCCCGTGAAATGCAGGTTGATTTCCGTATCGGGCATGACCCGGGACCGTCCTCCGCCTGTGCCTCCGCCCTTTATCCCAAAAACCGGCCCCAGGGACGGCTCCCTTAGCGTCAGCACCGGCCGCCTCCCCAGAAGCGCCAACCCCTGGGCCAGCCCTATGGCCGTTGTGGTCTTACCCTCTCCCATAGGCGTGGGGGTCATGGCAGTCACCACCACAAGTTGGCCCCGGGTATCCCCATTTGGAAAGGCATCAAGGGGTACCTTGGCTTTGTATCGCCCGTAAGGCTCCAATGCGTCAGCAGGGAGCCCCATATCTCCGGCTACTTCAACGATGGGCCGCACTGGACACCTCCAAAGGTTCAGCCGTCGGGGGACGGTAGCTTTCTACCCCTGGCGAACGTACTTGTCCACGCTCATGTCGCCGGTTAGAGCCAGATAGATGTCTCCGCGGGAGTCCACCCACAGGCCGTGGGCAGAGCGAGAGTCCCATTGTGCCAGCACGTTCCCGTTCCCATCCAGCACGCTGATACGTGGCGGCGCGTTGTCGGTTGCCAGTTGGCTGACGTAGAAGACTCCTTCTCCGTCAACGGAGATGTCGGTGGGTCGCTGCACGCTGGTCCACATGGTGATGTACTGGCCGTCGGCGGAAAAGACCTGGATGCGGCTGTTCTCCCGGTCGCACACGTAGACACGCCCATCCCGGCCCACGTAGAGGCTGTGGGGTAGGTGGAACTGGTTGGGGCCGGACTTGCCCGGCTCGCCCCAGGATGCGATAAGCCGGCCATCTTCGGAGAATCTGTGTACCCTTGCGTTTCGGTATCCATCGGAGATATAGATATCTCCCGATGGAGAGGGGACCATCTCGGTGAGATAGTTGAAGGGGCCGGCGGACCTGGGCACCAGGTCACCCGGTTTCTCACACCCCGTGTCCGAGTGCACTCCCCGCTGCCCCAGAATCTGCAGGGGCTTGCCGTCCAGGGTATACTTCAGGGCCACGGAGTCGTCCCTGTCGGTCAGGTAGACGATGTCGTCGGCGATGTATATGCCGTGGGGGCTGGTAATGGCGCTGTGACCCCACGAGTTGAGGTAGTTGCCGTCCCTGTCAAAGACCAGTACAGGGGGGTCTTTCCTCTGGAAGACGTATACCAAGTCCTGAGAGTCGGTTGCTACGGCGCTGACCGTGCTGAAAGTCTCACCCGGGGGCAGCTTTGCCCAGTCCTGGACTAGCCTGTAAGTGTGTTTGCCTGTTCCTACAGTGGTCATCCGGAAGGTCACCTCCTGCTGGGAATCTTCAGTGATAATATTACCACAATAGCAAGGGCGTATAATCCTGCGAAACTTGGGCCGGTATACGGTTATCTTGGGCCTTGTCTTGGGCCACCGACTCTATTATAATGGACAGGCTGTCCGACAGCTAACACCTAATCAGGCAGCACATGGGTCAAAACCCTAATAATCGAAAGGAAGGATTGTACTGAAGATGCTGAGGAAGAAACTATTTATCCTGGTTGCAGCCCTGGCAGCGGTGGCTGCGATACTTGCCGCTTGTTCAGGAGGCCTGAGCGAAGAAGACGTGGAGGAGCGAGCGCAGGAACTGGCCATGGAAAGGGCTGCCGAGGGCCTGACTGAAGCTGACGTGGAAGCCCGCGCAGAGGAACTGGCTAAAGAGATGATGGCCGAGGCCGCCATGACTCCGACAGGAGAAAGGCTTCAGGCGGTGAAAGACCGTGGCAAGGTCATCTGCGCCAGCCGGAACGACGTGCCAGGATACGGCTACCTGGATGCCGGCGGAAACAGCGTGGGATTTGACATAGACCTCTGCCGCGCCCTTGCCACTGCGGTGCTGGGCGACCCCAACGCCATCGAAATCCGCCTGATTAGCGCCGCAGAGCGTGGGCCGACAATCCAGTCCGGCGAGGTTGACATGCTGGTCCGCACCGTCACCTGGACCACCTCCCGCGACGCCCAGTGGGGCAACTATGCTCAGACCATGTTCTACGATGGCCAGGGCTTCATGGTACGGAAGGACTCTGGCATTGAGAGCGCGCTGGAACTGCAGGATGCCACCGTCTGCGTAACCCAGGGCACGACTACGGAGTTGAACCTGCAGGACTTCTCCAACCAGTACGGCCTGAACATCACCGCCTCAACCTTCGAGGATACGGACGCCGTGAAGGCTGCCTATGAAGCCGGGACGTGTGACGCCTTCACCAACGACCGCTCGCAGTTGGCAGCCATCGGCAGCGGTTTCGATGACCCCAGTGCCCACGTGACCCTGCCTGAGACCATATCGGAAGAGCCTCTGGGTCCTGTTGTCCCCCATGGCGACGACCAGTGGTTCGACATCGTGAAGACGGTGATGAGCATCCTCATCTACTCCGAGGCTTACAGCATAACCTCCAACACGGTCCCCACGGCCACGACGGGAGAGACTGCCATTGACCGTCTGTTCGGCCTGGAAGGTTCTTTCGGCCAGGAGAGCCTGGGCCTCAGCGAGACCGTGGCGCAGGATATCATCAAGGCTGTGGGCAACTACGGCGAGATTTACGCCCGCAACCTGGGCCCCGACGGCATCAACCTGCTTCGGGAAGGCAGCCGAAACGCCCTGTGGGCCGAGGCCCCCTGCGACGACTGTCCCAAGGGCGGCCAGATTTACGCCGCTCCCCTGCGGTAATTTCAGTCAACTATTGGAATACCTGGAGGCGACCGGCTTGGCCGGTCGCCTCCTCTTTTTCGATTGTCGCCCTATGCTCTGTGTCCAACCCTGCGACTATGGCAAATCCACCCAATATGTATTACAATTGGGCACTATGCACCAGGGATTGGGTAGGGTAAGTTGTCAATGGAAGCGTTGATTCGCGCTCTGAGCTACAAGGGCATACCCCTGTGGCGGCACGTCCAGGTCGTCCAGTGGACGACTCAGATAGTGTCGGGCGTGCTGGTCGTCGTCCTGGTCGTCTGGTTCTTCGCCAACATCGGCAACGCCATCCAGGACCGGGAGATACCTCACGGGTTCAGCTTCCTAGACCGGGAGTATCAGACGCCCATCGGCCATTCCTTCCTGTCCTATGATTCCTCGGACTCATTTCTGTATGCCTTCATCGTCGCCTTTACCAACACATTGCTCGTGTCTGTGGTGGGCGTAGTCCTGGCCACTGCTCTGGGCATCGTGGTGGGGGTGGCGCGAATATCGGGCAACTGGCTGGTATCCAAGATAGCGCTGGCCTATATCGAGTTCTTCAGAAACGTACCGTTGCTGGTGCAGCTCTTCTTCTGGTTCTACATAGTGGTGGAACTGCCTGTGTGGCAGGACTCCTACTCCGTCGCCGACCTGGTGTTCCTGAACAACCGCTACCTTGCCATTCCCTTTCTTTCGCCCAGCGGCCTCGCGGGTGCCCTGATATGGGCCCTGGTGGCCGCAGGTGGCATCGGCGCAGGCGTCTTTGCCTACCGCCGGCTGATGGACCGGGAGGTGCGGACAGGCTCGGCATCCTATCCCGTACTGTCGGGCTTCGCAATAACCTTCCTGGTCGGGGCCGTCGCCTGGGGCGTCCTCAGCGTCGCCACGGGAGCCGCACCGTTCAGCATAACTGTGCCGGACCCGCAGGAGCCCTTCGGGCGAGTCGAAGGGGGATTCGTGTTACCCGGGGCGTTGATTACCCTGATGGTGGGCCTTGTAATGTACACGGCGGCCTTTATCGCCGAGATCGTGCGGGCCGGCATACAATCGGTAAACAGGGGGCAGCGGGAATCGGCCCGCGCCCTCGGCTTGTCAGGCATGACGGCCCTGCGCCACGTAACCTTTCCCCAGGCAATGCGGGTCATCGTGCCCCCCCTCATCAGCCAATACCTGAACCTGACCAAGAACAGCAGCCTTGCCGGGGCCATCGGATATTCCGACCTGACCAACGTGGCCAAGACCATGACCCAGACGGCGCCGGCGGTGTCCATATTCCTCATGCTAATGATTGCCTACCTGGTCCTGAGCCTGACCTACTCGCTAATCGGCAACCTGTACAACAGACGCATACGTTTCTGACCTTCATAACTATGAAAACATCCGGCGTACAGAGAAGATAATCAATGGCATCGAACGTTCAGATGGACCCCGGTGGAATGGAGCCAGGCCGGCCCCTGCCGCCGCCGCTTCTCAACAGGGGCGCGGTCGCCTGGCTGCGGGAGAACCTGTTCAGCGAGTGGTATAACAGCCTGCTAACGCTGGTGGCCGCCGCGGTCATCGGGTTAGCCCTCGTCTATGGGCTGCGCTGGATTATCGTCGGCGCCGATTGGACCGTCATAAGCACCCTCGGCGGCCGGATGGTAATCGGACAGTACAACATAGAGGCCGCGTGTCCCGGCCAGAACTGCTTCTGGCGACCCCAGGCCGTGCTGTTGATGGCGACTGCCCTGCTGGGCATGGGATGGGGAGTGGTCGGCAGTGGACTGACGAAGCGCATCGCCATAGGCGTGGCCGTGGTGCTGTCCCTGTTCGCCCTGCTCCCCTACAGCTTCGATACTATGGGTCTGGACGTGCGCCTGCTGTTGGTGGCCAACCTGCCCGCCCTGGGCCTGGGCTGGGCCATTGCCCGCTACACTCCCCTGGGAACGATAAAGCGGGTGTCCATCACAACCGTCGTCGCCTTTATAGTGGCCCTGGTGCTGCTGCGAGGGCTGCCCGGGGT
Organism: Dehalococcoidia bacterium; assembly: GCA_034421095.1. GTDB lineage: Bacteria > Chloroflexota > Dehalococcoidia > Lucifugimonadales > JAGWBF01 > JAGWBG01. Next base: position 22,473 of record DAOUKR010000010.1, on the reverse strand, counting down.
GCCAGGTCTTCAGACAGTGTCTGTGCTCTACTGGGGCGGGCTGATGCTGAACCTGCTGCTGGCGGTCGCAGGCATTGCCCTTAGCCTGCCCATCGGAATCGCCCTGGCACTGGGCCGACGCAGCAACCTGCCCGTGGTAAAGCTGCTGTGCGTGGTGTTCATAGAAATATTCCGCGGGGTGCCTCTGATAACCCTGCTGTTCATGTCCCAGGTACTGGTGCCCCTGGCCTTCCCCGAGAACTTCCCCCAGAACTCCCTGTTCCGCGCCGCTATAATCATCACTTTGTTCAGTTCGGCCTACATGGCCGAGAATGTCCGGGGAGGGCTTCAGGCCCTGAACCGGGGGCAGGCAGAAGCGGCCCGCGCCCTGGGTCTGGCCAGCTGGCAAACTACCTTGCTGATTTCACTGCCCCAGGCCATTCGCAACGTGATACCCGCCATCGTTGGCCAGTTCATCTCCCTGTTCAAAGACACCAGCCTGGTATATATCATCGGAATGCTGGACGTGGTGGAGATCAGCCGGGCCTTCATCCAGGGCAATGTCGAGTACCTGGGCAGCGCCAAGGAGTTGTTCATCTTCCTGGCCCTGGTGTTCTGGATATTCACCTATGGGATGTCCTACGTGAGCCGGCACATAGAGCGGGACCTTGGCGTGGGGGAGCGGTGATGTAGCCGGTTGCCGCAACACAGGCCCGAGTCATGCCGCCAATCAGACGAAAGCACGCGCAAGCGCGCCGGGAGGAACCATGGCTGAGACAAAAGCGAAGGAATTCGGCGAAGACATCATCATCTGCCGAGACGTGCACAAGTGGTTCGGCAACTATCACGCCCTGAGAGGCATTACCACAAATATCAAGAAAGCGGAGGTCGTGGTGGTGTTCGGACCGTCGGGGTCGGGAAAGTCCACCTTCATCCGCACCATCAACCGGCTGGAAGAGCACCAGCGGGGCCAGATTATCGTTGACGGCATAGAGCTGACCAACGACCTGCGGAACATTGACGCCATAAGGCGGGACGTGGGTATGGTGTTCCAGTCCTTCAACCTGTTCCCACACCTGACTGTGATGAGCAACATCACCCTGGCGCCGATGAAGGTGCGCAAGATGCCCGAGTCCGAGGCGCAGCAGACCGCCATCGAGTTGCTGGAGCGGGTGGGGATTCCCGACCAGTCGGACAAGTACCCGTCCCAGCTTTCCGGCGGTCAGCAGCAGAGGGTAGCGATAGCCAGGGCCCTTGCAATGCAGCCCAACATCATGCTGTTCGATGAGCCAACCTCGGCCCTCGACCCGGAGATGATCAAGGAGGTGCTGGACGTGATGCAGGAACTCGCCACCTCCGGGATGACGATGATTGTGGTGTCTCACGAGATGGGATTCGCACGAGAGGTAGCGGACCGCATGATGATGTTCGACCAGGGTGTCATCGTCGAGGAAGGCTCGCCTGAGCAAATCTTCGAGGACCCCCAGAACGACCGCACCAAGCTCTTCCTGTCCCAAATTCTGTAATCGGCAGACGGTCAAGGTGATCAAGACCAAGAGCATTTACCACGACGCCATCGGACCGGAGGACGGATACCGGCTGCTGGTGATGCGGCGCTGGCCTCGCGGAGTACGCAAGACCCGGGTAGACGGGTGGCTCAAAGAGTTGGGGCCATCATCGGCCCTTCTGGGGAAACTCAGGGAGGGCAAAATAGACTGGCAGGCTTTCTCCCACCTCTATAGAGAACAGGTAGGGGGTACGGAGGTCGGGCGGGCGTTACTGGAGGAGGTGGAGCGCCTGGAGAGGGCGCACGGCGTTGTAACCTTGCTCTGCCACGAGGACCTGACAAGACCCGACACCAACTGTCATCGCGTGCTCCTGAAGGAGTTGCTCGACATGAAGGTACACCACTCACCCCAAGCTCCCTCCTAGTTGCAGGCAAGCCTTTCCAAAGTCTTCTCTCCCCTCTGTGGTGGCCTACAGGCGGCGCAGGCGCGGCAGAAGCAGGCCCAGAACAACTGCCAGGACGGCAAGGCCAATACCGTTGGTAAGCAGAGCCAGGCGGGCATTGGTAACTGCGGCCAGATAGCCAATCTCCAGTTGTCCCACCGGTGCGGTCCCGATGCCTACTATCCAGGAACCCATAGCCCGTCCCCGCTGCTGGTTGGGGACACTGAATTGGAGCAATATCTGGTGAAGGATGTCGGTGGCCGTGGCCATGACGTTGATGAAGGTGACGAATAGCAGGGCCATCCAGAAGACGGATGACTGGGATAGAAGCACCTGGCCTGCCCCGAACAGCACCAGCACCACCAGCAACAGCAGGCCACGACGCCGCACATCTCCAAGCGCGGTCAACACTGCGGCTCCCAGCGCCCCGCCCACGAATCGGAAGGCGGTGAGCACGCCCAGACCGGTAGGGCCTACGTTCAGCACTTCCTTGGCCAGGACCGGCAGCATGACCTGATGGGAGAACCCCAACACCTCCGCCGCCGTGGTGGAAATCATCAGACTCAACATCACACGGTTGGTCTTCAGCTCCCTGAAGTAGTTGAGCAGGTTTTGAGACATGGGCTCCCTGGTCTGTGGGGCCGACTCACCCCGAAACCGCAGACCGTACAGGCCGAAGGCTCCCACGGCGTAACTTATGCCCATCACCATGAAGGACGTACCCGGCCCCCACCAGTCTATGCTCCATCCGGCCAGGAATGCCCCGAATATCCCGCCAACTAGCTGGGCCAGAAAAACCAGGGCGATGCCATTTACCACTCCACCGGACCCAACAACGTCATACACGTAAGCCTGGCGGGACGTCATGTAAAAGGCCTGTAAAGTTCCCATGAAGAAGGTGGCGACCATCAGATGCCATACGGTCAACCTGTCATCGTACAGCAGGAGAGCCAGGACGAGGCTGAGCAGCAGCATACCCCACGTGGAAATCCGCATTATGGTGCGCCGGTCCAACCGGTCGGTGACCGACCCGGCAGCGAACCCCACGATGAGGTTGGGGGCTGAACGCACGGCGAAGGCAACCCCCACCATCCCACTGGAGTTGGTCATCTCAAATACCAGCCAGCCCAGGAGCACCTGTTGTATACCCTGTCCTAGCTGGTTGGGTACTGTGGCAATCCATAGCACCCGAAAATCCGGGTAGCGCAGGGCGGCAACAATCCGGCTGTAGCTGGACTGCCTGGTCGGGAGCTTTGGGTCACCGGGGCTATCGGTAGTAGACATTGCCCAATAACGATGCTCGCGCCATGCAAGGCGGGGTGAGTAGATTTGCTTCCCAAGACATGGGCATGAGTCTAACACATCGGAGACCTGGACACAGCCTCAAGCCAACACTATAATGCCCTAAGACTAATCAGATAGGACGTATAGGAGGGTAGCATGATTGGGGTTCTGACCCACCACTGGGCCAAGGAGGACAAGGTAACCGAGGCCCGGGCGCTTCTGGACCGCAATGGCCTCGCACAGAGCAAGGCCCCCGGGTATGGCAGCCGGCGGACTATGGTCTCTCTAAGCGACCCCACCAAGATTACAACGCTGGTCACCTGGGAGAGCAACGAGATATACGATGACTGGAGGGCCAGCCCGGAGCGAGCCACGGCCATGGCTGGGGCAGACGAGCTATGGGCCAGGCCACCTGAATCGGAGCGCTTTGAGGTAGCAGGCTAAATGCCCGTATCGTGGCGCGGGATAAAGCAAAGAGGGGAGCCACCATTATGTATGGTGGCTCCCCTCGTGTGTCCCGACGTTAGCGGTAGGTGTTTGACCGCATTGTGCTGAAGCAGTCGCTACAGTACACGGGCCTGTCGCCGCGCGGCCTGAAGGGGACCATGGTGTCAACCCCACACTGGGCGCAGACGGCCGGGTGCATTTCCCGTTCGGCTTGGCGGAAGCCTCGCTGTTGGGACCTGCGCGACTCACGACATTCGGGGCATCGCTTCGGCTCGTTGGTATAGCCCCTGGAAGCGAAGAACTCCTGCTCGCCTACCGTGAAAGTGAACGTGGTGCCACATTCCACACACGTGAGGGTCTTATCAGAAAGCGTCACCGGACAACCTCCTTGTCTAGGATTTGAATTGGCTCAGTCCAGGTCATCCGGCGCCAGAGGTAAATGGAGAGGGAAACTGCCAACAGGTAACCTTAACTTGTGCCGAACCGTATTATAATATCTAAAAGTTGCTATTGCAATAGGCCTGAGGAATAATGGCTGAATTGGCCATGAATTCAGTCCTTGTTGTTAATCCCACATGCCTCAGCTACCAGCTCATAAGAGCGGACCCGCTCGGCGAAACCGTGGCATATCGTGACGATGCTGAGGTCGGGGGTCTGATAGCTTTCTGCGATGGCTTCCAACCCCTCCTTCACCTGTTGGGGGTCGCCGTCAAGACAATTCTTGGTGTACTGAGAGATAAAGGCCAACTCGTTGCTTCCGTACTGGTAAGACAACGCGTCCTCCACCTTCGGAATGCCCTTTGCCATACCACGGACCGATTGGAGCCTGGCGAGGTTCCGGCTGGCGGCCACCCGCAAGGCTTCCTCCTCGGTATCCGCGCAGAGCACCTGTACCCCCACGTTGATCTTGGGCTCCGACAAGTATGCCGATGGCTGAAAATACTTCCGGTACCCTTCAACGATGGTCGGGCCTTCATGGACCCCGATACCGAAGAAGTGAGCATAGGCGAAGGGAAGGCCCATCTGGGCTGCCATGTAGGCGCTTTCATACCTTGAACCCAGCAGCCAGACATCGGGCATTGTGGAGTCCCCCGGACCCGCTCGCACCTCGGAGAATACATGGCCTGGTTCCACGTCATTGGACAGGTACCGGAGCAGATCGTGTACCTGCCGGGGAAAATGCTGCACGTCCCTGGGTTGACCGGGGTAAGCCAGGGCTGCGGCCGTAATCTGGTCGCTCCCCGGAGCGCGCCCAATGCCCAAATCAATTCGTTCAGGGTACAGGGACTCCAGGATGCGGAAATTTTCGGCCACCTTGAGCGAGCTGTAGTGGGATAGCATTACGCCGCCGCTGCCCACCCGTATCCTTTTTGTGTGGGCTGCCACTTGCCCGATGAGTATTTCCGGGCTGGTCCCTGCGAAGTTGGAAATGTTGTGATGTTCAGCCAGCCAGTAGCGTTGGTAGCCCAGGGCTTCCGTCGCAACCGCCAGGTCAATGGTCTCCTGCAGGGCCTGGGCTGCGGTGCCTCCATCCCGGACCGGTGATTGGTCAACTACACTCAAGACAAGTTTCACGTTGCAATCCCCTGGATACAAGTCTATCTATTGGCCCGAAGGCTTGACCAAGCAATTGTAGTGATGCTCTCGAAGGTCGTCAACACCATGGGGCCCCATCTGCACGCAGGGGTACTTCAGGGGGAGATTTTGGGAAGGCCCCGAATCAGGGGTGCGGGACTCCTTGAGTATTCACCGACCCAACCGGCATAATACATGGGCGATGTGGCAGGTACGGGGCCATGACCCCCTGTTGAGGCAGCTAGACAAAAGCATCAAGGAAGGCCGGTACGCCCACTCCTACCTCTTGGTAGGCCCTCCCCAGGTCGGCAAGGGCACTCTCGCCATGAATATGGCCCAGGCGGTGAACTGCCTCTCTCCGGAGCAGGCTCCTTGCGGGCAATGCGGCCAGTGCCGGCGTATAGCCTCCGCTCAACACGCCGACGTGCTGGTGATTGGGGTAGGACGCGGGGAAGATGACGGGCCGTCCCGAAAAGAGATTGGGATTGGTGACGTAAGGGAGATAGAGCGTCAGGCCAGCCTGAAACCATACGAGGGCAGTCACCGGGTGTTCATCTTCGATGGCGCCGAGCGCATGAGCGAGGAGGCCGCCAACGCCCTTCTAAAGACCCTGGAGGAGCCTCCACCCCAGGTAATGATAATCTTGCTTACCTCCCAGGAAGGCGCTCTCCTCCCCACCATACTCTCCCGATGCCGCCGGCTGGAGCTGAAACCCCTGCCCTTCTCGGAGATAGCAAAGGAGCTGGTTGAGACCCATTCCCTAGACCGGGAGGAGTCGGAAATGCTGGCACGGCTCTCTCTGGGGTGCCCGGGATGGGCTATCTCCGCCGCCGGCGACCCTTCAATTATGGAGAAACGCAAGGAAGAGCTGGAACGAATCTCGGGGCTTTCGGTATCCGGCCTGGAAGAGCGCTTCGGCTATGCTTCGGACCTTGGCTCTCTGTTCTACAGGAACCGGGATGAGGCCAGGGACGTATTACGCCTGTGGCTGAGGTGGTGGAGAGACTTGCTGCTAATCAAAGAAGGCGCCGAGGAGTACATTCATAACGCAGACTGGTCGGACGTTCTGCGCCTCAGGGCAGCCGAGCTTTCCACGGCCCAAGTGGTGGCCTTTATCAAGGTGCTCCTGACCACCCTTGAGGCGCTGGACCACAACGCCAACGCGCGTCTGGCCCTGGAGGTTATGGCGCTGAGCTTGCCCGGCAGCAGGACGGGGGGTTAAGGCAATCTACTTAGTCAAACTCCACCCATGGGATGAACTTGCGCCACTCCTCCAGGATAACCCGGTTGTGGAGAGTGTAGTAGGGGCTGGGATAGGGCGCTTGGGGACGCCGCATCAGCACCATGCCGGCCTCGGCAGGAGTGCGCCCCGCCTTCCGACGGTTGCAGGGAATGCAGGCGCTAACGACGTTCTCCCAGGTGTGCGCCCCTTCCTGACGACGAGGTACCACGTGGTCCAGGGTCAGGTCGTGGGTCCGAAGTCCGCAATACTGGCACGTGTGGCGGTCTCGCAGGAAAATTTCCTTCTTTGACAGCTTGCGCTTGGCGAAAGGGCGTCTGACCAGGTACACCAGGCGGATAACTGAGGGGATGGTCATGCTAATGGTGCGGGTGTGTATCTCACCACGCCCGTTCTCCAGTAGCTCCGCCTTTCCCTTTCCAAGCAGGACTATTGCCCGTCTTACGTTGCAGACATTGATAGGCTCATAGTTCAGATTTAGTACCAGAACCGACGAGCTCAGCATGGAGGTAATTATAATACTACTGCCCAGGTTTAACTAGAGCCGGAGAAGCAATCGGGCCTTTTCAAAGTCCCTTCTCCCCCGACACGCTTGATGCGCATTGTCATTCCGAGTTCGCCTTGGTCCGCCGAAGGCGGACTCCGCTCCTCGGAATGACAGGGTGGGTCGCTCGCTTCCGATCGGATTGACATGAACCCGCAATGTTAACTGAGCCAAGCTAAGGGCGATGGATAAAGGGCTAAGTATTAGGTGCCCAGGTCATCAGGAATAAACTTGAGTCCTCTCAACACCACGTCAAAGTTGTCGGCCAGGAAAGAGGCTAGTGCAGAACCGGCTATGTAGTCATCCAGATCATATACGGGATAGCTCTGAAGGGCGGAGAATATTGCCGAACCTGCGGCAAAGACCAGAAGAATCCCCAGGCCCACTCCCGCCACCTTGTCCGCCCATCCCAGCATCAGCTTGCGCAAGACCGTGCTCGCCAGGAAGCTAGCTATGACTGAGGCAATCAACACCAGGCCGAATATGACGGCAAAAGCGACAATCTCAGCGCCATTCTGGCTGTCCGTGAACCGGGAGAAGAGGGGGGAAATCCTCTCATGCTGACGGCTCGCTAGAGTAATGCCTACCAGGACTCCCACTCCGGTCACGGCTACGTACAGCCCGCCTGTCACCCAGCCCAACAGGGCGGCAACCCCACTTACCACCACTATAACAACATCCAACCAGTTCATAGGGACCCCAGCAATTCCGGGCGCGGCCCAGTACAAGTGCTACTCAAGCTAACATGCTAGCACGGCGATACTCCCTGGTGAAATTACTTGAGGCCCCGATTAACAAGAGTTTTGCGCACCCACAGGATGGCAACCATAGAGAGTCCGCCCATCAAAAAGCCTCCCAGCACGTCGCTGGGCCAGTGGACCCCCAGATAGACCCTGGACGCTCCACAGGCCAGTACCACGGCCGCCAGCAATCCCTGTATGGCCGTTCTCAGCCAGAAAGGCTTTACCACCTCCCCCACTATGATGATGAGCAGCCCAAAGAGCAGAAAGGCGTGTACCGAGTGCCCGCTGGGAAAGGAGGGGTTGTGAGGCTGAGAGATTAAAATGGTGAATTCCGGTCTTGGCCGGTCCACCAGGACCTTCAGGAGAGCGTTGATTCCGTCGGCGATGAGGACAAGAAGAACGGCCACAGCATCGGCCCTCCGCTTGCCAAACCACAGGGCCAATGAAATCGCAGGAGTCGAAGTTACAGCCACCAGAGTATTGGCCGGGAAGGACGCTGCCAATGCAGCACTATCCAGCCAGGAGGTTCGGAGCGCCTGAAACCTCTTGAGGCCGTCCATGTCGCCGGGGAAGGTGTCGAAAGCGGCTGCCAGATAGCAGACAACGCCCATGACGGAAAGGGCTATGAGGACCCCTGCCTGCCTTGTTGTCACGTTTGAAAGACTCGGCATACCTGTACAGTCCGGCCCGGGTTGATATATACTTCTTATGATTCAGGGCGAGCTATTCCCATTGTCCGGCGCTGCCCTGCCCAAAGCGGATGTTATGATACCATACTACACACCCGGAGCAGGGAAATGCCAAGGTCGTCTATAATAGCAATAGACGGGCCTGTGGCCTCCGGCAAGACATCCGTTGGCAAGCTGCTCTCCAGGGAGTTGCAATACCGCTTTCTCGACACGGGAATCATGTACCGGGCCGTCACGTGGCTCGCATTGGACCGCCGCATGGACGTGACCGACGAGGACGCCCTAGGACGCCTGGCTTGGGAGACTGTCATACGGCTGAAGGAAGGCACTGACGGCGTAGTGCTCATAGACGGGAGAGAAGTATCGGAGGAACTGCGCCAACCCGAGGTTGAGGGGGCGGTATCCCTGGTATCCATGGTGCCGGAGGTGCGATCCGCCTTGGTGGCCCAGCAGCGGGAGATCGCCCAAGAGGGCCGAATAGTGGTGGTGGGAAGAGACATCGGCACGGTGGTGTTGCCCGATGCCGACCTCAAGCTGTACATGTCGGCCTCGGTCTCCGAGAGGGCGCGGCGGCGTCATGCCGAACTGATGCACCAGGGTCGCAGTGTGGAGTACGAGCAGGTGCTGAATGACCTGGAGGCCAGGGACAAACTGGACACGGGCCGGGACCACTCGCCCCTCCGTCCTGCCCCCAACGCCGTAATGCTGGAGACCGAAGGCATGGACCTGGAGCAGGTCACGAAGGCGGTGTTGGAGCTTCTGGAAGGGGACTCATGGCCGTAATCTACAATTTAGGAACGAACCTGGCAAAGCTGTGCTTCACCGCCTTTGCCCAGTGGGAGGTTGAAGGCAGGGAATCGGTGCCGCCCAAAGGTCCCCTGCTTGTGGTGTCCAACCATCTGAGCAACGCCGACCCGCCAACGCTGGTGGCAAGCATCCCCCGGACACTCCACTTCCTGGGCAAACGGGGCCTCTTCGCCAACCCCATAGCGTCCCGTTTCTTCACCACCGTTGGAGTGCATCCCATGGCCCGGAGCGGGCTGGACTTGCAGGCCCTCCGGTGGGGCATGGACATTCTCAGCCGTGACCAACCCATGGGCATCTTCCCCGAGGGCACCCGCAGCCTGGGGCAGGGCATGATTAGAGGCAAGCCGGGAGTGGCGTACATAGCCGCCAAGACCCAGGCCCCCATACTGCCGGTGGGTATCACTGGGACCGAGAATATCCAGGAGTACTGGCGGATGCCCTTCCCGCTATGCCGTATCAAAGTAAACATTGGAGAGCCGTTTACCCTGCCCGTCATGGAGGGTAAATTGAGTCGGGCCATGTACGAGCACATGACAGACATGATAATGTACCGGGTTGCAGACCTGCTGCCCCCGGAGTACAGGGGATATTACTCACGGCAAGAAGCGGATAGCGCAGGATAACCCAAGGAGAAGAGTGATGCAGCAGAGTTCCAGGTTCGGTATCTACATCAACGCAAGGGAAAAGGTGGTGGTACGCATCAATTCCCCCTACTGGATACCCGAAGAGCCAGACTGGACGTACCTCACCCCGGAGGTCAACGCAACCCTCCTCCAGATCCGCGACATGGCTAAGGAGAAGAGCCTGGTGCCGGATGCCAACGAACTGACCTGGGGCACCATCCCGATGAAAGACTAGCCGCCCCATGTTAAAGACGGCACTACCCCGACTTTCGGCGGCATCCGGTCCACTGAAGAGCAGGCTGCACGTCCCAGGCGCCCTCAAATACCCTGACTTTCGCAACTACTGGTTCGGGATGGTGGCCTCGGTCACCGGCTACCAGATGCTCGTCCTGTTCAGTCTTGGATGGCTGATTCGCAATGAGCTCACGGGGGATACCAGATACCTGGGATACATGAGTACCGCAATCGCGGTGCCCGCAATTCTGCTAAACCTCTTTGGGGGCGTGCTGGCCGATAAGCTGAACCCCAAACGATTGATGGGCCTTACCCAGACTACCACCGCCGTTATAGTGTTCGGCCTTGCCATGCTCACGGTGAGGAACGTGGTAAACGAGTGGCACGTGCTGATTGCAGCCTTCCTCATCGGTGCGGTGCAAGCCCTGGATACCCCGGCCCGTCAAAGCGTCTTCCCCCGCCTGATCCAGCGAGAGGCCCTGTTCAACGCCGTGGCCCTCAACTCCTCGGTGTGGACCGGAACACGCATCTTCGCTCCTGCCCTGGCCGGGGTAATCGTAGGGCTGGCGGATATATCCATGGGTATTTTCGTCAGCGCAGCGGGCTTCCTCGTCCTTGGCATTATTTCATACACACTGAGGCCCTCACCGGTAGAGCCGGCCAGAGGAAACGTGTTCAAGGGGATGATGGAAGGCTTCAGCTTTATCAGGGGGACGCCAATTTTCTCCATCCTCATTGGCACGACCTTCTTCAATGCCATGTTCGGCATGTCCTACGTCTTCTTGATGCCGGCCTTCGCTGAAGAAGTGTTGGACATAGGGCCGGGGAAGCTGGGGCTGCTGATAGGGGCTGCCGGACTTGGCGCTCTGACGGGAATCCTGATTTCCGCCAATCTCAGCAGTGTCCGGCATAAGGGGTGGATACTCATTGGAGGCGTCACATTCTTCGGCATATTCCTCATTCTCTTCGGCATCCTAGCAAATGCCGGGCAATACGAACTCTCGATGGTGGCGTTATTCCTGGGAGATATGGGTGGGTCAATATATCTGATGATGGTGATAACCACCCTACAGTCCCGGGTACCCGACCAAATCCGCGGAAGGGTAATGGGGTTCTACTCGATTACGTGGAGCCTGATACCACTGGGGGGCCTCCAGGCCAGCCAGGTTGCCCATTACACGAGCGCCCCCATTGCCGTGATTATCGGGGGGGCATTGGTAGTCGCCTTTGCCATTGGGATAGCCCTGACTAGCAGACGCGTCCGGACCCTCGGCAGCTCCGACGAGGAAATCTAACTCACCCCGGATTAGAAACTCTTCGCCAACGGTGCTAGAATGTAGAGGACACCCCCAACCCGAGGCCTCATGACCGTAATAGATGACATAAAGGGCCGATTGGACATCCTGGACGTGGTATCCAGGTACACCAATCTGCAGCGCTCGGGCAGGAGCTACAAGGCCAACTGCCCCTTCCACACCGAGCGAACACCATCGTTCCACGTCTTCCCCGAACGGCAGAGTTGGCGCTGCTTCGGCGCCTGCGCCACCGGCGGCGACCTGTTCTCCTTCGTGATGCGCGTGGAGAACCTGGAGTTCGGCGAGGCCCTGAAGGTACTGGCACAGCAGGCCGGCGTGGCTCTTCCTGAGAAAAGGGAACGGAAAGGCGAGAACGATTCTATCTACGCCCTGAATGAGGCCTGCCAGGAGTTCTTCAGCCGCCTCCTGGCGTCGGGCGAAAGAGGGGCCGGCGCCAGGGCCTATTTGCGGGAACGAGGCCTGGAACAGGAAACCATCGAAAGGTTTCAGCTTGGCCTCAGCCCCCCGGACGGTGAATCTCTCAGGCGGCATCTGGCATCTAAAGGTTACAGCCAGGAGCAGATGGCCCTGGCAGGCGTGGTTACCCAGAGCGGGGATGGCAGCTACCGGGACCTGTTCCGGCGTCGCCTCATGTTTCCCATCCGGGACTCGGAAGGCAGGCTGGCGGGTTTCGGAGGCAGGTCACTGGAGGACTCGGGCCCCAAGTACCTCAACTCCCCCAAGAGCCCCGTGTTCGATAAGGGCCGCATACTCTATGCCATGCACCTGGCCAAGGACGCCGTGCGGGAGAAGGGTATCGTCATAGTAGAGGGCTACATGGACGCCATAGCAGCCCACCAGGGCGGCTTCGCCAACGTCGTTGCCTCTATGGGCACATCCCTCACCCAGCAGCAGGCGTCACTGGTGCGCGGGCTGGTCCGCAGGCCCGGCTCGTCGGAACCCGGAGACGTTATTCTGGCTCTCGACCCGGACGACGCCGGCAGCAAGGCCACCTCGGGCGGCCTTGAGTCCGAGTCGTCCCTGAACGCGCTGCAAACGGTGTTCAAGGGACGCGTGGGGCGCACAAATTTCTACGAGCGCCCGGACTCGCCCTCCTTCAAGGTGGCGCTATTGCCCGATGGAAAGGACCCCGATGAAATAATTCTCGAAAGCCCGGATGAGTGGTCCCGGCTGGTGGCGAATGCGGTGCCCTTCATGGACTACCTATTCGCCGTCCATTCGTCCCGCGAGGACCTGAGCACACCCCAGGGCAAGTCCAGGGTTGCCGACAAGTTCAAGTTGTTCATAGCGGCAACCTCCGACCCCTTTGAGCAGGACCATTACTTTCAGAGGCTCGCCGCCCTTCTTGGGGTAAGCGACGCAACCCTCAGAGCCAGCCTTGGAAGGCCCGGCCAGGGGAGAGCCTCCAACAGGGACAGATCAACCGGCTCGGGCCGCACCACGAGAAGCCAGCCGGGTCGCGATGATGGGCAGGAAGAAGATGCCACCGCAACACCCTTCGCCAGGATGGACCACGACCCACTGGAGGAGTATTGCATGGCCCTTATCCTCCGGGACCCTGAGATTTTACATTCCGGCAGGCCAGGTGAGTTCAGCAACGGTGAGGGGGAGTTCGACGACTCCGGTGGAGAAGCCATGGACGCCTATGCCCTCCGTCTGGAATATTTCCAGCGAGTAGAGAACCGAGAGGTATTTACAAATTGGATAAAATGTTCCACACTAGACACATTAAGTGACTCGTTGGACGAGGAGCTAAAGGAGCATCTGGAGCATCTGCTGGCTAAATTCCTGCCTCCCGCAGACCGTAAACAGAGAGAGGCAGCTTTCAAAGACTGCGTCCGCCGCTTGGAGGAACGCTATCTTCGGGATCTGAAAAGGGAAGAGGGGTTGAGGCTTGCCGAGGCCACTGTGGAAGAAGTCGAGGAGCAAGAGCAGGAGATACTACAACTCAACGAGCGGTTGAAACAAGTCTTTGGAAGATAGAGGGCGAGGTTGCCCCCTGACTCGCGTTTAGGATAGAAGGTGAAAAATGGCAAATCGAAGACGTGGACGGTCCGGTGATGTCGGTGAATTCCTGGAGAACCCTAATGGCAGTGGAGACGAAATAGCACAGGAGGGTCTTCTGGCAGTAGTTGGGGCAGTGGATACAAAAAGAGCTAACGACGTTCTCTCAGACGAGCAGACCACCCCTATAGCCGCGGAACCGGCGGCGGAAGGATGGGAGGAACCCGCTCCGGGGTTGCCGGGGACTGAAGCCGCGACGGAGAAGACAGCGCCACCCGACAGCGAGGAGTTGGACTGGGAACCCGAAGTTGACGGCACTGAAGTCCTGGATGACCCGGTCAGGATGTACCTGCGGGAAATCGGGCGGGTGCCCCTCTTGACCTCCAGAGATGAGCGAGTGCTGGCCCGCAAAATGGAGGGTGGCCGCCACCTGGAGAGACTGAAGAAAGAGCTGGAAGACGCCGAATACAGAACCCCCAAGGCATGGGAGTGCTGCTACGCCCTTCTGCAACGCCTGGGCCAGTCGTCTTCCCTTGTGGGGTCTCTGGGTGAGAACCTGGGTTTGCCCCGGTATCTGACCCTCTCCCAGATTGCGGACCATCCCAAGCTCAGGGCTGCGATAGACGCCGAGCTCGACCAGGAGATGATCGCAAGCATAGCCGAAAGTCTGGACGTGGAACACGGGGAGGCGGAGCAACAGGTCATTCAGCTATCCCTGAATAGCTGGATTCTTCCCACTGACGTGATAGACGCACTTGAAGACTGCACCCTGGAGCAATTGGCACGGACGGTAAACACCGCCGATCGATTCTTCAGCCTTCAGTCCATGGATAATTTGTTCATGGCATACTTCAAGCGTATAGATGAGGAGGGGCTGCGTGCCCAATCACATCTGACGGAAGCCAACCTGCGCCTGGTCGTCAGCGTTGCCAAAAAGTACATAGGCAGAGGCATGGCGCTCCTGGACCTGATACAGGAAGGAAATATCGGCCTTATCAGGGCCGTAGAGAAGTTCGACTACCGGAAGGGCTACAAGTTCAGCACCTACGCCACCTGGTGGATACGGCAGGCCATCACCCGGGCTATCGCCGACCAGGCCCGTACCATTCGCATACCCGTGCACATGGTTGAGACCATAAACAAGCTGATGCGTCAACACCGGCGGTTGCTCCAAGAGTACGGTAGAGAGCCTACTGCTGAGGAAATCGGCCTGGCTATGGAGGTGAACCCGGATAGAGTGGAGGAAATCCTCAAGATTTCCCAGGAGCCTGTCTCTCTGGAAACACCCATCGGGGAAGAGGAGGACAGCCACCTTGGTGATTTCATAGAGGACAGGAGCGCTCCGGCTCCATCCGACGCCGCCTCCTTCCAATTGTTGAAGGAGCAGATACAGGATGTGCTGGATACCCTCACCGATAGGGAGAGCCGCGTACTCCAGCTTCGCTTTGGATTGGAGGATGGACGCAGCCGCACACTGGAGGAGGTGGGAAGGGAATTCGGGGTGACGCGGGAGCGGATACGTCAGATTGAGGCCAAGGCGCTGAGGAAATTGAGGCATCCCACCCGCTCAAGGAAGCTCCGAGATTTTCTGGAGTAGGCCGCACATTATTCCCCAAAACAACCCTTCTCTGAGCCTTGTAAAAAATTGACATGGGGTGATACACTCCCGGCACGTTGGTTTGGGAGGAGGTTTTAGTGGAAGACAGTGGGATTCCCAAGTGTCTTAAGTGCAGCGCGGGGCAGTTGCTTCCCCTTTCCGACTATGGAAGTCAAGGGGCCGCTGTCCATTACAAAGCGTGGGTATGCACCAATCCCGATTGCGGGTTCAACATCAAAATCAGGAACGGTGACATATACCTCAATGAACCCATAAGCAATGGGGCAATGCACTCCCCCAGGATTCGCTGAACTCTCCGGGCTGCTCCTTCAGGAGCTTCACCCGGCGGACCCCTTGACTGTCGGCAGTCAAGGGGTCCAGGGGCCGAGAGGAGTTAGTCTTAAGGTCCCAGGCAAGCTACACTTGCCATATCCATCGGCCTCATTGCGTGAAGTGTTGAAGTAGCGGCGGAGGTTAACAAACAAGGCGGCACCCGCCTCACGAGGCCTGGCTCCCCTAGTTTATTCCCCAATCCTTAGCAGAGGTAGGCAACATGGAAGCGGGCTATGACTTTCTTCTTTTTCGCTCACGGATGCAACGTCGGTTCGTCCGCGTTTCAGCAATATTCCTTGTGATTTTCGGTGCCCTTCTTCTCGGTGGAGGAGTCGCCTATTTCGTCTATTCCCAGAAGGCGAGTTCCGACCTGGACAAGTTAAACACTACCGCCCCCCTGGCGGAGGTAGGCGTGCCGCCCATAACCGATCCCGCCTCATCAGAGTCGGAACAGGCAGCTTTGCAACCCTCTGCCAATACCCCTGACCAGACTCAAAATCTGCCGGTCACAGCCGTCGAGGAGCCGGCGTCGAGCGAGGTACCTTCCGTATCCGTCGAGGCAAGTGTTGGCACACCGACTGATACGGTTGTCACATCGTCACAGGTCCCGGTAGAAGGTGGAGACTCATCCCTGGTCAGCAGCCCACGGCCTCAAATATCCACCGAGGCAATAGCAAAGCAGCAACCTTATCTCCAGGAGGCCATTGACCCGATCAACTGGGTCAACATCCAGGGATACGAGCCTGTCTCAGCCAGTGAGATAGTTCTTCTCCAGGGCTTTGAGCCCTTTGACTCCAGCTTGGCGGCGCCCGTTGGGACCCTTTCCGTGCCGTCGAAAATCATAATACCTTCCATCGGGGTTGACTCTCTGATGACGGGACTGAAAATACTTGACGTGGGAAACAGCCGGGCCTACGAAACACCCAAGCACGTGGTGGGCTACATACCCGAGCGTGCCAACCCGGGAGAGATGGGCAGTGCGTGGTTCTTCGGCCATCTGGAAAGCCCGATAGCCGGCGAGGGTAACGTGTTCTACAACCTGCCAGGGATCCCCAATTTCCTGCGAGAGGGTCGCGCCGTATACGCGATTGTCGAGAGTGGCCCAACGGCATACCTCTACCAGATAGTGGAAACTCAAGTGGTGAGCCAGAACGATATGAAGATGTATGAAACCGGGCGTTCCACCATTCACCTGGTGACCTGTGTGCCTCGGTTCGTATACGACCATCGTCTGATTGTCACCGGAGAGCTTGTGGGCATCCGCAGCAGCTAGGAGAGGTATCCTACTCGTGTGAGGAAGTCCAGAACCTCCCCGGAGAAACCTTCAGGGTCCCGGGCAGGGAACTGGCCGTAGGGATTTCGAATTACACGCCCCTCTGCGTTGGGGGTCAATTCCACGGACCTCTCGTTCTTGCTTCTCAACAGGTCCCCTTCAGTGACCAGGAACAGGGTCGGGCACTGCAGCCGGGGGAATATCTTGTCCGCCTCAAACCTGAAAGCTGCCTGGTAGGCCCAGTCATACCGGCTCCCTGTTCTGAGGAACTCGGTTGTAGCCAGATGAAGCAACTCAGCAGGTGAGTCCTTGCCCCAGATGCGCTGATAGCGGGACCAGAGCCAGGACAAGTGGCCTCCGTCAGATGCGGGTTTGAAAGGCTCCAGATAGTTCCGTAGTCTATCCTGGCGTTCGTCATCGTCGAAAAGGGGGCTACCCACTATCACGACGGCCGGCACACGCCCCGGATGGTCCACCGCCATCTGTGCGGCGATGGCCCCGCCCGTGTGGTTACCCACCAATGCGACCTGCTCCAGTCCCAGGGCGTCCAGAAAAAGGGCCATACGCTGGGCGTAGCCTGCAATGGGAAGAGGCTCCGGCGGCGGGGCCGATGCGCCGTATCCCGGAGTATCCGGTGCTATGGCACGGACACGTCGCCCCAGGACGGGCAGGCTCTCCTCGTATATTCTCCCGGACACCGGGCTTTCGTGGAACAGGACAACCGGGGGGCCGGAGCCTGCCTCTCGATAGTGTACTTGGCCCAGCGATGTATCGGCGTATGCGCAACGTATGTTGGGGTCCATCACTCCTCCATTTGCCCTTGCCTATTCGGGATAGATGTCGCCGGAGCAGGCCCTTGGGCAACTTCGACTCAAGACCAACTTCCCTGTCATTGCCATGAAAATGCTTTTCGTCATTTCCGTGAAAAAGATCTCCAAGGGCGGGAACATTATAACATCGGGGCAACGGGGTGCGGCACAACATTGGGGGAATAGGTTGCGGCTTGATGCTATCAGCCGAGACTGCGTACTGACTGGTGGGAACGTAGCGAGGTTTAGGGGGACGGGGCCAAGCGCTTCTTAGAAGATATTCCCGGGTTGGGAAGAGCAGGGGCGGCCTTCCAGCCCCAAACTTTGCATTTATTTTTGGCAGGAGCGGGAGGACTCGAACCCCCGACCACCGGTTTTGGAGACCGGCGCTCTACCAAACTGAGCTACGCTCCTACTAGTTATTCAGCCACTCCTCGGATGGAACCGCAAATGTCCGGGAAACACAAGATTCGACTATCTGAAATACAGCCCAATCATGGCGCCTATCAACGTCACCCACGAGGCTCCGATAAGAACGTACAGGTTATTGAATCGGCTGTTCATCTCGGACAACCTGCGGTCCATTGAGTCCAAGCGGCGATCCACCTGCTCGTACGCCCCTTCCAGACGGCTAACACACTGCTCAGTTGCCACTCAATCGCCTCCTCTCAATACCCGCCGACCATCCCCGGCCCAAGGCGTGATACTCATGACCTCATCAGTAGGCAGTGCCTTTGATTGAGTGTGTGGTGCCGCTGCTGGGAGCATCCCGACATCGCTCCAATCCGCATAGGCTAATCCTAACACGGCGGAGATTTTGGTGTCAATTTACTCCCACGCATCGCAGGGTCATTCGATTCTTCTATATTGCAAGTAATTCTCGTCACTCCCGCGAAAGCGGATGTCTGGATTCCCGTTTTCACGGGAATGACGGGTGAATTCTTGAAAATCGAAAGACCCTGTCCCGAGGCAGGGCCAAAGTTGAAATCGCCCAGGCACGGTGCTATAATCGGGGGGTTAAAGCCCCGTTGGAGGTTGGCGTGATGAAAGTGCCAATGAAAGTGGACTACGGGGTAAGGGCTCTGGTGGAGTTGGCGGCGCACTACGGTGAAGGGCCAGTGCAGACCGCAGAAATTGCCGTAAGACAGAGCATACCCGAGGCCTATCTCGACCAGCTCCTTACCACGTTGCACAAGTTCGGATTTATCAGAAGCCGTCGCGGGCCTATGGGTGGGCACTCTCTGGCAAGGGACCCCTCCGAGATAAACCTGGGCATGATAATGTTGACCCTGGAAGGCAACACGCCCGTACTGGATTGTCTGACGGAACCCAACGAATGTACCCTCTCCTACACCTGCGCCCAACGGGATGTATGGCGGTCCGTGGACGAGGCGGTCAACGATCTTCTCAGCGCTACCACGGTCGCCGACCTGGCATATCGCCAGAACCATCTGGCCGGACGCGGAATGTACCAGATATAATCAGGCCAGGCATTTGGCCGCTCCACCCTAACTATCTGACCCGTTTCCGATGCCGTCAGATTCCTGCGAGCCACCCACGCTGCCAAGTGTAGAGTGAAAAAGTAATAGGTTGTTATCATCCCTTTCCCCGGGGGGAATGCCGAAGTCTTAAAGGAGAGAGTCACATGACCCAGACTCAGGTACTCACACTAACCCCAGACCAGGTAAAAAGATATAGCAGACATATCATCATGGGCCAGGTGGGCAGCATCGGACAGCGTAAGCTGTTACAGTCCAAGGTCCTTATAGTCGGAGCCGGCGGCCTGGGTTCGCCTTCGGCGGTGTACCTGTCCCTGGCCGGGGTTGGGACCATCGGCATCGCGGACTTCGATGTTGTGGACGTCTCCAACCTCCAGAGGCAGATTCTCCATCATAATGACGACGTGGGCCGTCCCAAGGTCGTGTCCGCCCAAGACTCCATAAGGGCCTACAACCCGGACACCAACGTCGTGCTTCACGAAACGTGGCTAACCTCCGAGAACGCCCTGGAAATAGTCTCCCAGTACGACCTCGTGGTAAACGGGGCCGACAACTTCCCGTCACGCTACCTGATAAATGACGCCTGCTACCTGGCGGGCAAGCCGTTGGTGGACGGGAGCATCCTCATCTTCGACGGCCAGGCCACCGTCTTCGTTCCGGGCCAGGGCTGCTACCGGTGCCTCTTCCCCTCCCCACCCCCTCCGGGTATGGTGCCCAACTGCGCCGAAGCCGGGGTGCTTGGCGCTCTCACGGGCCTGGTGGGCAGTATACAAGCGGTGGAAGCGTTGAAGCTCATCATGGGCATAGGCGAAAGCCTAACATCCCGCCTGCTGCTCATTGACGCCCTGAGCATGGACTTCCGTCAGGTAAGGATACCCAAGAACCCCAACTGCCCGCTGTGCAGCGATAATCCCACCGTGACGGAGCTGATAGACTACGAGGTCTTCTGCGGAGTCGCACCCCAGGACGGCCACTAAGACTAGGAGATGAGGGTGTAATGACCACCCCTTCCATAGAAGAGCGGCTGGCCCGTCTTGAGGGGTCCTACGAGCAAATCAACCTTCGACTGGGACGGCTGGAAAGAGAAGCAATCTTACCGCCTTCTGAGGCCAAATCTTTACGTTATGAGATAGCCGCCTCGAGGCCAGACCCGAACGCCCGCGTGGACCGTATAGTCTTACTAATGCGGATCAGTCTGGGCCTAATAGCGGCCAACATCGTCGCCACCATACTTGCCCGGCTCCTGTAAGAGAACAAAGATGTCAAAGACTATTCTGGATACGATAGGAAACACCCCCCTGGTAGAGCTACAAAACATGGGTCTCAAAGAAGGGGTTCGCGTCTTTGTCAAGCTGGAGGGGAATAACCCCACCGGTAGCCTCAAGGACCGCATCGCCAAATTCATGGTCGAAAAGGCGGAATGCGAGGGCCTGCTTAGCCACGACAAGGTCATACTTGAGCCTACCAGTGGGAACACCGGCATATCCCTTGCCTTTGTGGGGGGACTCAAGGGATACCGGGTGAAAGTAATTATGCCGGAAAACGTGAGCCCGGAGCGCGCCCAACTGCTCCGGGCTTACGGGGCGGAGATTATCTTCTCCGACGGCTTAAAGGGCACCAACGGCTCGATAGAGGTGGCCCATGAGATAATGGATTCCGACGATGGCAACTACTTCATGCCCTACCAGTACGGCAACAGTGCCAACCCGGGTGCCCACTATGAGACCACCGGCCAGGAGATAGTCAACGACCTCCCCGATGTGGACGTGTTTGTGGCAGGGCTTGGCACCGGCGGCACCCTCATGGGGACCGGGCGTAGACTTAAGGAACACAACCCCGACGTGAAGATTATCGCTGTAGCCCCAGAACCCGGCGACTACATTCAGGCCTTGCGCAGCCTGGAGGAAGGGTTCATACCCCCCATCCTGGACTTGTCCTTACTAGAGACTCGAATGATGGTCAGCAGCGCAGATGCCTTCCACATGACCAAGGAACTGCTTCAGAGGGAGGGCATCTTCGCCGGCATCTCCTCGGGTTCCGTGGTCCTGGGGGCTTTGAAGATGGCCCAACGAATAGAGAAGGGCAACATCGTGTGTCTCCTAGCCGATGGCGGCTGGAAGTACCTGAGCACCGGCCTCTGGACCAAGGACTACGGCGAGTTGGAAGAGGAAGCTACGGGCAAAATCTGGTGGTGAGGGACCACCCCAAGAACTTCCGGCGACGTCCGGCCCGTCAGTAAGATCAGCCGCTGTCCGCACTGGGGCCCGGATCTGGGCGTGGGCGTCTAATTCGGCCTTTTGCTTGGCCTATCTGCCAAACCGTCACGCCACCTTGAGCGTCGAGGGCGGCCAGTGCCCCGCCGTCAGGCCGCCAGTACAATTCGGCCACTGAGGCCCCCACATCTTCGGCCCCTATCGGGCCTCCTTTCCCATTTCTCTGTAGCGACCACACAACCACGGCGCCATCTCGGCCCCCTGAGGCTAAGCGCATCTCGCCGGGAGCGAAGGCAAGCGTCGTTACGGGTTCAACATGAAACTTCAGAACGCCGGGCCGCGTTCCTTCGGGCCCCTTTCTCCGGAAACTCCAGACTGTCACCGCCGCCCCGCCGCCGGTGGCCAAGAGGGTGTTGGTATCATCAAAAGCTAGGGCCGACGGCTTGACAGGATATCCGAACATCTCGGAGTCCCGTTCCGTTGAGCGACGCCAGAAATGCACCGAGTTGTCCTGGCTGCCGCAGGCTACGATACCCCCGTCCGAGCTCAGGACCATCGACACCAAGGATCCCTGCCACTCCAGCTTCTGGCGAAGCTCGCCGGTGGCTGCCTCGAAGAACGACACTCGACCGTAACAGGCCGTTGCCAGTTCCCTTACGCCTGACCAGGCGATGGCGCTGACGGTGCTGGGATGATCATCAGACCGCCAAACCTCCGCGCCGTCCGTGTCATACGCGTGAACCCGCCGGGAGCAGGATGCCGCCAACCATTGGCCGTCCGGCGACCACGCCACGTTTTCCACCCAACCTCTTCCAACGTCGATAGCCCGGCTTACCTGCCCTTCGGCGGCGCTCCAGATTAAGAGTCGGCCGTCCTGTCCGGCCGTAGCGAACACACTTCCGCTTGGATGGATTGCCACCGAGAGCACACCACCGTCATGGACCCCGCGCCGCTCCCAGGCGGTCGCGCCAGACTCGCCGTCGAACGCGTAGATACCACCCTCGGTATCGCCAACCACCAGGGCCTCTCCACGCAGGCTCCACCCCCCGGCGATAGCGTAGTCGCCAACCGCCGCAGACCAGCCCTGGCAAAGAACGCCCATCGGGCCGCCGACATCTAAATCAGACATGCTTCGAACCCCTCCCGCATACTCTGTCCATCGAGGTTGCGTCCGATGAAGACGAGCTGATTGCGGCGGGGAGCGTCCCCCCATTCGCGGTCCGGCTGGCCGTCAAAGAGCATGTGAACCCCCTGGAAGACGAAGCGGCGGGACTCCCCCGCGACGCTGATGAAGCCCTTCATTCGGAAGATGTC
>DAOUKR010000009.1:0-86459 GCA_034421095.1 Dehalococcoidia bacterium | reverse complement strand
TGGCGAGCTACGGATGTACGATGCTCACGACGGCCATTTGCTGGCGTCCAAGTCTGACTTCCTCACCACCCCCGTTGAAACCGGTTTCTGGGCGCGGCCGCACCTGGCAACGGGGCCCGAAGCGATTTTCATCACGGACTCCGTGGGTGGCGAGGTGCTGCAACTGGACGAACATGACTTGGAAGTGGTCGGACATTGGGACGTAGCGGGAGTGCCCACCAAGATTGCCTTCGTTGGCATTGTGGGTGAGAAGGATGAGCACGATGATCACGGTGATGAAGGGCACGACGATCACATGGACGAGCACGACGACCACGAAGGCGAAGACGAACATGGCCACGACCACGGCCCTCTGGACCCCCACTTCTGGTTCGACCCGAATCGGGTGAAGATCGCAGTCAACGATATAGCAGCCCAGCTTTCGGCTCTGGACCCTGAGGGCGCAGCCTTCTACTATCAGAACGCAGCAGACTACTCAGCGGAGCTTGACGAGCTACACTCCTGGATTGAAGAGCAGGTTGAGTTGATACAACCGGAGCGCAGGTTGCTGGTCACATCCCATGACACCTTCGCCTACTTTGCAGATGTCTACGGGTTTGAGATCATCGGCGCCCTCATTCCTTCCTTGGCGCCTGATGTGGAGCCCTCGGCAGAGCATTTGGCGGGACTGGTCGACGTGATCCGGGAGCACAACGCGCCGGCAGTATTCAGTGAAACGACGGTCAGCGGAAAGCTGCCGGAGGCTCTGGCAAGGGAGACTGGAGCAGGACTATTCCAGCTCTATGCGGACTCCCTGGGCGAAAGGGGCACTGACGCCGGCACGTACCTAGGTATGATGCGAGCAAACGTGGAAGTGCTTGTTGAGGCATTGCAGTGAGGACTCACACAGAGCTAAGCGGGCATGTCCCCCTCAGGGCGTGACTGTCGAACGTCGAACGCGAGGGGGTGCATGACCCTGCGTAGCGTCACCTCCGACGTGTGTGCGGGCATATAATTGCCGTTATAGGACCGGGGGGAGCCGGCAGGAGAACTCTGTCCAATGCTATTGCCGGACTCCCGTCGGGTCGCCAAGAGAAGGCAACGCTTCGCCGTGCGGACCAAGGTGGATAGTGATGCGTTCTGACTGAAAAGCCAGGAAGTGAAAACCGGCAATCCATTAGCGAATTGGAGAGGTGAAACATGGAGTTCTATAACGTGAAGACTAGGCAAAAGGTGGATATACCAGAGAGCGACCTCAGGAAACGTACCATGGTGCAGAAGAACGGCAAGCATACCTATGCCGTTACCGGGGAAGAAAACGGTACCAAGCTGGTTAGATTTGTTAGTAAACAACAGTACGATGCCTTGCAAGTGCCTGAGGTTGAGGGCTCCTGAGGAGGCATCTTATGTGGTGGTTCAAACGAGCGGTACTCCGTCCGACTTTCGCTGATGTCCAGGCGATGCACCCCTGGTTCCTGGACTACGAGCAGCTAGAACCAGGGGTCAGAGAGTTGGTGCGGACATTAAACCAGACCGACCTGGTAGAAACCCTCACCTCTTGTGAAGGGCACCCGGAGTTGCCAGACTGGTGGGAGGCCACTGGAGGAACGGCTTACGTCCTGTACTTGGTGACCAATCCCAACCAGTGGGACCGGGTGCTGTATCGGTTACGGCATCTGGCCCAGGACTGGAAGGATGTCCAATTGATAGTACAGGATGACCCGGAGCAGTCGGAGCAGTGGCTGGGGTTTCAAGTCAGCCATGCCCAACCAGAATCGGTCCGCAACACCCTAGACCAAGCCATTAGCCAGGTTAACGAGTTGATTAAAGAGTACTTGGACCATGATGTCGTTGCTATAACCTCAGCCCGACGTGGACAGGAGGACCATGCCCAACAGAATGGTCCTCACGGCCCGTTGGAGGATGAGAGCAAGGCCAGGTGAAAGGACAACAGATCAACCGGAGGTGTTCCATGGAAGAACTAACTGCTTACTGCCTAGCGCTCCGCAGAAGGTGCGAGATTCTCGAACCCAGTGTAGTAACCCTGAAAAATGGTCGCAAGGCGGTACGGGGCCGGGCCAAAGATGCTCCCCAGTACACCGTCTTCCGAATTGTGAGCGACTCTGAAGCGAAGCAAGTGGAGTCCATGCTCAGTTAAGAAGACAGGATTTATGATTGCGGCTATTCCTGGCGTTTGAACAGGCGTTGCATCGCAGAGGACATATCTGTTGAACTCGGGCGGCCAGCTACGCCAGGAATATCTCCGTGCGGCCTCTGCTGCCCGACCCAATAGCAATTCCTCAAACTAAAGTGCGGGGAGGAGGAACCTTATGGCCCCACACTACTTAAGTGTTGGCAACCAGCAAAAGTGGGACAGTGTTGAGATCCGAGTTGTTATAGACTAGGCCCACAGCTCACCGGGCGGAGAGGCGGCAGTACCTCGACAGTGCCGACACCATTGCCACCTTAGCCGAGGAGATGAGCGAGTTCCTCGCAACCAGCGAGCCGACCGAGACCAAAGCCTCCGTCTACTCCTTCGTCAAGGACAGTCCAAGTCAAGCCTAGAAGAGCCGCCATCATCTACTCGCTACCCACGCCGTAGGACAGCTCTATTAGGTGGAGCGAACTCCGCTGACGGCGACCTCAACGGAATTCGCAAATTGGTAAGTCGTGGTGGGCAGTAGAGGACTCGAACCTCTGACCCCCTGCGTGTAAAGCAGGTGCTCTGACCAACTGAGCTAACCGCCCTTGGATGCGATGGCTGCGCAGGTCCCTGAGCAACCCCCTTCGTGGTGGTCGTATATCGGGGTTGCTCAGTGTTGCTCTCCTGTAATTATAGCTTACTCATGCCCCACAGGCTACTGGACCAGACTACCCGCCTTGAATACCGCCGCCACCCTGGTCAGGTCGGTAATATCCTCGTCCGGGTTACCTTCTACAACCAGCAGGTCGGCCTCCTTGCCTGCTTCCACAGTCCCAACCCGGTCAATGATTCTGAGGGCCTCGGCACAGTTCCGTGTGCCAGACAGGATGCCCTGCATGGGTGTCAGGCCCGCCTCTACCATAGCGCCTATCTCGTGGGCGAACTGACCAAAGGGGTAAACGCCCCATCCGCAGTCGGAGCCGGCCGCCAGCTTCACTCCGGACTTGATGAGCTGACCACACTCTTTGAGGCCCGCCTGGTAGCCCTCCTCCGCCCTTGCGAGAATGTTCACCTCATCTTGGGTCAGCCCCTCCGTATCCCTCTTTCCCCACAATTGCCAGATGCGCGACCTGCCGATATGGAGTGTGGGATTTACCCACACGCCCTGCTTTGCGATTTGCTCTGCCACCCTGGGGTTAAATCTTCGTACCCCATCTTCATCAGCGAAAAATCCGTGGATGATGATGTCGAAGGAGGACTCAAGGACGTTGGACATGCCGTCGGTGCAACGGCAATGTGCGGCAACCACCTTGTCCCGTCTATGGGTCTCGTCGGCTATGGTCCTGAGCTCGTCTACCGTGTAGGCAGGGCGGTACGGGTTGCTGGTCAGGGTGCTCCCACCGGTAGCCATCACTTTGATGAAATCGGCACCTTCCTTAATCAACTGGCGGGTCGCCATACGCACACCGTCTACCCCGTCGGCTTCCGACCCCATAAACCAGCAATGACCGCCCGTGGTGGTAATAGGGCGTCCACATGCCAGCAGGTCAGGTCCTTCCACCAGCCCCTCGTGTATCCCCTCCTTCAGGGAGAATGCCGTAAGGTTCCATGCGCCATTGTCGCACATGGTGGTTACTCCCGACCTGAGGGCCACACGGACGTTGTGGGCCGACCGCAACAACCTAATATCGTCTCCGTCGGGTATTACATCTTCTCCTCGTCGGCCGTTAGCAGGCATGTTGGTGTGGGTGTGACAGTCTATGAGGCCGGGGAGGAGTGTTGCCCCGGGGAACTCGTGTATTTCGCGGGTGTCGCCTTCGAGTATGTTCAACTGCTCCTTTGGGACGACCTCCTTGATCCGGCCTCCCGACACCACCACGGCGATGTTCTCGACGACGGGGCCGCCACGGCCGTCAATAAACCGGTCTGCCTGAATTATCTTGTCCATCTCCGATTCTCCTGAAATGACTTGTTGCAACTTGACGTGAACGCGGGGAATCCGCCGCCCGCCAAAGCCGAAATGTCTGGCGGGGCGGCTTATCCCTGACCCTCACGGCTGACGTGTGAGCATACCCCCCGAAGATGGTATAGCTTCACGCATCACCCAGCGGTCAGCTTCGACTGCGGTAAGGAAGTCCAGCACGGCCCTGTTGAACAGGTCCGGCTCCTCCAGATTGGCAGTGTGGCCGCATTGGGGGAGGACAACCAGGCCGGACCTGGGGATGTGTCGTTTCATAAATACGGCGGGTTCGATACACGGCTCATCCTCATCGCCGATTAAAATTAGCGTGGGCACGTTGAGGGCGCGAAGCTTGTCCTCCAGGGCAAAGATGGTGGGCCGTCTGACTATGATGCCCCGGAAGGTGTAGGCCGAGCCGATGGCCGAGTGAGCCACAAGCCCATTCTTGAACTCCTCCCAGCCTTTGGGGTCCTTTCGAAGGTACTGTACCCGCGCGGGGCCACGGGCGTATTCCTCGCCCATCACCTCCATGCCCTCTTCCTCGAAGCGCCTCGATATCTCGGTGCCCTCCTTTTGAAACGCTTCATTGTTGGTGGTGCCGGAGCCGGTGGCAGCTACAATGAGGGCCTTTGCCATCTCCGGGTGGGAGAACCCGAAGTTAAGGGCCACGTTGCCGCCCATGGATAGGCCACCGATGTATGCCTGGCGTATTCCAAGGTGCTGAAGGAGGCCATACAGGTCCTCCACGACCTGCTCCTGGGAATAGGCTTCCAGGTCCGGTGGAACGTCGGAGGGATAGTAGCCCCTGCCGCTGTATGTGATGACTTGATAACGCCGGGAGAAGAACTTGACCTGGGGGTCCCAACTCCGATAGTCTCCAGCGAACTCGTGACTCCATACCAGAGGGAATCCCTGCCCGGTCACTTCGTAGTAAAGATTCACCCCATTTATAAGGGCTTTCGGCATATGCCCCTCCCTTTCAAAGGCTCCTAATATTATAGCGTATGCCGGCCCTTTTGTTTACTTCCCTGACTGCGCTTCACGGACTTAAAGAACCTCATGGACCATCTATGGACTATTTGAGGGCCGATGATTATGTCCTGCGCAAGGTTCGGGCCGTCCCCCCATGTACCCTCGCGAAAGCTGAGGTAACAACGGAAAAGCAACCCGGATTTAGTCTATCGTTCACCAATGGGGGAAAGACAGTGTTGCAAAATCTTTTTCTAGGTTGCAAATATGCGTCGCAGATTAGATAATATTTGAGTACTAACACCCTGTACTTGATGGTAGAATGGTTGAGGAGTTAACAAGAGTCCATTAAGCAAAAAGTAGATAGCGTCTCTGTATAGATATTCGTGAAGACTAAGACGATAATTAAGAGACGATTCAGTCTAGGCGGCCCGCCCATATAGAAAAATGGGGACAGAGGCGCTGGGGCAGGCACGGCCCAATAGCAACATTACACTATTAAGGAGAGATACCTGATGGATCTTAATACGGAGCGACAGGGAGATATTTTAATCGCAAAGGCCGATGGGCGGGTAGATGGGGCTAATGCTCGTGAATTCCAGGCGGCTTTGGACGCTGCCATAAACGACAGCGAGCGGGCCGTAATCCTTGATATGGAGCATCTGTCTTACATCAGCAGCGCAGGTCTTCGGGTGATTCTGCTGACGGCCAAGACGTTGCAAACCCAGAATGCGAAATTTGCGGTCTGCTCGCTTTCAGGACCTATACAGGAGGTCTTCGAGATTAGCGGCTTCGACAAGATTATCGCCATTCATGCTTCCCAGGCCGAGGCCCTGACCGCACTCAAAGACTGAACAGTTCCGAGCTTTCACGGATATCGGGAACCCCTTCATTATTATTGATGAAGCGGGGGATTTGTCAAACCCAAATTATAGAAGCGCTAAGGGGTAATAGCGATGCAAGAACCCTACAAGATACTGGTGGTTGATGATGAACCAGACCTGGAGCCCCTCATGTTGCAGCGTATGCGTCGGAACATCAGATCTGGACGCTACCAGTTTGTCTTTGCCCACAACGGTGTCGAAGCCCTGGAAATGCTGAGCCAGGATGAGGACATTGATATGGTGCTCTCGGACATCAACATGCCTCAGATGGATGGACTCACCCTTTTGGAGCAGATACCTAAAGTAGACCCCAACATCCGTTCGGTGATAATTTCGGCGTACGGCGACATGAAGAACATACGTACTGCTATGAACCGGGGCGCCTTCGACTTTGTCACCAAACCCGTAGATTTTGAAGACTTGCAGGTGACTATAGACAGGACGCTGCGGCACATGGAGGAGTGGCGCGAGGCCTTACTGTCACGTGACAAGCTGGTGGCCCTGCAGAACGAATTGGATGTAGCCAGGGGAATGCAGCAGTCCATCCTTCCCGTCGAGTTTCCCAAGGGGACTGGCTATGCGGTGTATGGCAAGATGCAGGCGGCCCGCAACGTAGGGGGAGATTTCTTTGACGTGATGAATCTGAACGGAGGCCAGATCGGCCTTGCCGTCGCCGACGTGTCCGATAAAGGAGTGCCTGCCGCCCTCTTCATGATGTCCAGCCGCACACTATTGAAGGGTGCGGCTATAGGCCATGAAGACCCGGGTGCTGTGTTGCGTGAAGTCAACGACCTGCTGCTGGAGAGCAACGAAAGCACAATGTTCGTCACCATTCTGTACGCCGTCTATGACCCCTCCAACCGAAGGCTGACCTACGCCAACGGGGGCCACAACAGTCCCCTTGTAATCCACGCCGACGGGACCTCCACACTGCTTCCATTAACGGGTGGGATAGCCCTGGGGGTTGCACCCAACCTGGAGTATGAGCAAAACTCCGTAACTTTGTCCCCAGGGGATGTGGTTATCTTGTATACCGATGGTGTGACCGAGGCTATGAATGAGGATTACGAGGAATTCGGCCTCGACCCCTTGATTAAATCCTTTACGGCGAATCCTCCCCGGGACCCGGAGAAAGCTACGATGGACGTCTTCGATGCCGTAAACTCCTTTGCCGGCGACATGCCCCAGTCCGACGACATCACATGCCTAACCTTTTGTTGCAGTGAGGCTTCCTGATGAGCACCACACTGAACTTGGTTGTCGAGACCAGGCTGGACGAGATGGCCCGGCTTGCCGCCGCTATAGATGGCCTTGGTATGGAGGAAGACTGGCCTCCCGG
Source organism: Dehalococcoidia bacterium (assembly GCA_034421095.1). GTDB lineage: Bacteria > Chloroflexota > Dehalococcoidia > Lucifugimonadales > JAGWBF01 > JAGWBG01. The sequence continues at coordinate 79,185 of DAOUKR010000009.1, read as the reverse complement.
ACTCACTTTCCAGGTGAATCTGGTCCTTGAGGAGTTGTGGCTTAACGTCTTGAACCACGGGCACGATGGCGGCTTCCACGAGGTTGAGATTAAGCTGACCTCGGAGGACGAGGCCCTGACTATCGAGATTACCGATGACGGCAAGCCCTTTGATCCGTTGAATGACGCCCCCACAGCTGACATAACGGGGCCACTGGACGGCCGGCACATCGGGGGTCTCGGCATCCACTTGGTGCGCACGATGATGGATGAATTGCGGTACAAACGGGAGGATGGGAGGAACCATCTAATCCTGGTCAAGCGTAGGGTTGAGTGAAGGGTATTCCCCAAATACCAACCGACTTGCTCTTCGTTTTCGGCATCCTGGGGGGAGTGGCCCTCACCTTCGCCGTGAGTCTGGGAATTTGGTTTTTCCTAGGCCGCATTGAAGTTACGGATGACATGGAGGCCACAGGCGAAGCTGTCGAGCATGAGAGCACGCCCACGCCGTCTATAATTGGAACGCTCTCTCCGGTGTCGGGCGTCACAAGCTATCAGGTAGTCTTCGGTCAGTCGGCTGCCTTCAGCGGCCCAGCCCAGGAGCTTGGAATCGGTATGAGGCGAGGTATCCTGGCAGCTTTCAAAGAAGCCAACGATGCCGGTGGCGTTCATGGCAGGACCTTGAAACTGGTGTGGAGGGATGACTCCTACGAACCTGAAGCCGCCGTTGCCAATACCATTGAGTTGATTGAAGAAGAGATGGTCTTCGGGCTAATCGGCGCAGTGGGCACCCCAACCTCCCGTTCGGCGGTGCCGGTAGCCGAGGATAGGGGAGTACCTTACATAGCCCCCTTTACCGGGGCGGCCTTACTGCGTGACCCCGAACTGGACTACGTTATAAACCTGCGGGCCTCCTACAACCAGGAGACTGAGGAGATGGTCGCCCGACTGACGGAAGACCTGGGGATGGAGCGCATCAGTGTGATGTACCAGGACGACTCCTATGGACTCGCAGGCTATCACGGCACATTGGCCGCCCTGGAAAGCCGAGATATGCAACCGGCCTCCGTCGGCGTGTACACTCGCAATACGTTGGCGGTCAAGACCGGCCTTCTGGACTTGTACCGAGGTTCTCCCCAAGCGGTAATAGTGATAGGTGCTTACGAGCCGGTGGCTGAACTAATCCTGTGGGCGAGACGTTTGGGGATGGACGTCGTCTTCGTCAATATCTCCTTCGTAGGCAGCAACGCGTTGGCTACTGCCTTGTGTCCCGAGCGCAACAACGAGGAAGTTCAGGTCTCGTGCCCGGGGGGCGAGGGCGTCTTTGTCACCCAGGTCGTTCCGTTCCCGGTTCCAACGGAGAAATCTCCACCCATAGTCCAGTCCTACGTGGATGCGCTGAAGGCCTATGACCCTCGATTCGTGCCCGGTTTCGTATCCCTGGAGGGTTACCTGGCCGGCCGGCTGGCTATCGCCGGCCTCGAAAGGTGCGGACCTGACCTGGACCGCGCCTGTTTTCTCGCCGGCCTTCGAGCCACGAACGAGGACCTTGATGGGTTTGCCCTCCTATATCGGGGAGATGATGACAATCAGGGTTCCGATGAAGTATTTTTAACAGTGATTGGCTCCGATGGTCATTATCAGTCCATTGAAACATTGCGAGAATTCGTGCCATGAAAGAACGCCTGAAACAAATATGGGATAGCCATACTCGCATCTCCACGCAGTTGTACATTGCCATCTGGGGCGCAATTGCCCTCACCATTTGTGCCAGCATCATCGCCTGGCTGTCCTTCAATCGCATGGACGATGCCCAGAGTCAGGTGAACGAGGGCAGCATACCTGAAATGGCAGCCTCTTTCGGCGTAGCCCAGTATAGCTCAGAGTTGGTGAACGCTGCCCCGCGCTTGACGGCCTCTGCCACGCTCAAAGAGTTCAATGATGTGGTCGTGAGCGTCCAGGAATCGCAGCAGGCTTTTGAGGAACAGCTGACTCTCCTTGAGCAGGCTGGGGCCGAAGAGGAAAACTTCGGCAAGATTCGCTCCCACGCCGACGAGCTGGAATCCAACATTGAGGCTATCAAACTGGCTACCTCGAATTCCTTCAAACTGGACAGTCAGGCCGACCACTTTGGCAGGGAGTTAGCTAACTTGCGCACCAATCTGGATGCGGTGCTACTGAAGGCTGTTGACGACCAGTTTTTCTACCTGCTGGAAGGCTACCGGAGCCTGGAAGGTTCCCCGGTGGTCCGTTCTGATCACCTCTCGGAGAATGAGGTTGGCTACTACCGGAACCTGGCCCAGTTGCAGGTGGACGCCAATATCGCGCTGGAGTTGTTGGCCAATGCCTTCGCTATCTCCGAGGTGTCGCTCATTGAGCCTCTGAGAGAACGGTTCGAAGCTGCCAAGGGCCGAATGGACCGAAACTTGGCGGCTCTGGAAGGCTCACCCCTGCAGAGCGAGGTTTCCCCCATCTTCGACAGACTGTTCCAGTTGGGAATCGGGGAGAACGACGGGTTCGACCTGCTGGCCTCCCGGCTTCTGTTGGAGCAGAGTCAACGGGACCTCCTCACCAGCAATCGCGAAATAGCCATCGCAATGCTCCGGGATGTCAACGGCCAAGTAGAAGCGGCTCGCTTGAATGCTGATGGGGCGACCGATGCCTTGGGTCAAGCGGTACTGACAGGCCGTACTCTGCTGATAGTCATCAGCGTTATAAGCATTGTCGGCGGTTTGATTATTGCGTGGGTGTTCGTTGGCAGGATACTGCTCAGTCGCCTCAAGCTTCTGTTGGACTGGATGCGTCGCATGGCCGACGGGGATCTGGAGGCCAGGGTAGAGGTGAGCGGTAGGGACGAGGTGGCCGAGATGGCTTACGCCTTGGAGGTATTCCGCCGAAATGCCCTTGAGGCACAGCGCCTGAACCTGGTGGAACGATTGGCAGAGGAGCTCCAGGGAAAGAACGAGGAACTGGAGAGCGTGCTGGAAGACCTGCGGCGAGCGCAGGACCAGATTGTCATGAGAGAGAAACTGGCTTCCCTAGGTGAACTAACGGCAGGAGTGGCCCACGAGATAAGAAACCCCTTGAATTTTGTCAACAATTTCTCCGAGGTTTCCCAGGAGCTGGTCACCGAGTTGCAAGATGTCCTTAATGAGGAAGGGGCGGCTCTCACCGATGAGCAGACAGGGATGGTTGAGGACATTTTCGGAGACCTGCGCGACAATCTGGGACGTATCCGGTCCCACGGGGAACGGGCCAACCGAATCGTCCACGACATGCTTCAGATGGGCAGAGGCACGGCGGTAGCAGAGGCTACCAACATCAACAACCTGCTCGATGAACACGCGCGTCTCGCCTATCACAGTGCCCGGGCTACCGACCCGGATTTCAATCTTGACCTGGTGCAGGACCTGGACCCGGACATGGGTGAACTGGAAGTAATTCCCCAGGATATGGGGCGAGTCTTTCTGAACATGGTCAGTAATGCTTGCTATGCCACTGACCAGAAGCGGCGGGAGAACGCAGGGAAAAGTGGCAATACCTACATGCCGACCCTGTTGCTGACTACCCGGCGGGGAGAGGACCACGCCGAAATAGGCATCAGAGACAACGGAAACGGGATTCCGGAGGATGTCATAGATAAAATCTTCAATGCCTTCTTCACCACCAAGCCCACCGGCCAGGGTACGGGCCTTGGACTTGCCATGTGCCATGACATCGTGCGGAGTCATGGCGGCTCCATTCGTGTTGAAACTGAGCCGGGCGAGTTCACCCTGATGACCATTGAATTGCCCTTGGCACCTCCCCCAACCCTCATTGAAGGGGAAGGACAAGAAGGGCAGGAGCAGGCCCGGGAAGACACGGAGATTCCTGATGAGGCTACGGCCGAAGTGGAGGCATAACCGACTGCCATGAACTTTGATGGTTACCAGCTTGACCCGGCCATCTACGACGAGATGTTCCTCCCTGACGGTTCGCCCAGGGAGCACTGTCTTGGTCTTAACGAGGTCCTGGGTTTGCTATCCTCTGAAGAGCTTGGCAGTATTCAGGAGAGGGTCACCAGGTCTTTCTCCAACGAAAGCATCTCTTTCACGGTTTACGGAGACGAAGAGGGTGAGGAGCGAATCATACCGGTAGATTGCCTGCCGCGACTGCTCTCGGCTGGAGAATGGCGCCATCTGGAGACCGGGTTGACCCAGCGTCTAAAAGCCTTGAACCTCTTCCTGGAGGACGTCTACAACGAGGCCCGCATAATCGAAGACGGGGTAATCCCCGTGGACGTGGTGCGGGGGTGTCCCCAGTATCGTATTGAGATGCGTGGCTTCTCCATGCCCCATAGCACATGGGTATCTATCTGCGGGACCGATCTGGTGCGCACCAACGACGGTTTTCGAGTTCTGGAAGACAACCTTCGCGTCCCTTCCGGTGTCTCATACATGATTGCCAACCGGAAGGCGGTGAAGGCCAGCCTGCGGCGTCTTTACAGAAGCTCTCGCGTGCAAGAAGTGGAGCACTATGGGAGTATGCTCCTGAAGACCCTTCTTGAACTTGCTCCGGGTGGGCGTTCCGAGCCGTGCATCGCCCTGCTGACCCCCGGGGTCTACAACTCGGCCTTTTACGAGCACATGTTCCTGGCCCGGGAAATCGGCGCGGAGTTGGTGGAGGGGCGGGACCTGCTGGTGAATGACGGCTTTGTCTACATGCGCACCACAACGGGACTACGCCGGGTGGACGTGATTTACCGTCGGGTGGACGACGATTTTCTCGACCCGTTGGTTTTCCGTCCTGACTCCCTCCTTGGAGTGCCGGGCCTCCTTCACGCCTACAAGCTGGGGAATGTAGCCCTGGTAAATGCGCCGGGCACCGGGGTTGCCGATGATAAGAGCGTATACTCCTACGTACCAGATATGATTCGCTATTACCTGGGAGAAGAGGCTATCCTGGCTAACGTGGAGACCTTCCTTTGCCGCCGGCCCGAGGAGTTGGAATACACGCTGGACAACCTGGAGAACTTGGTGGTGAAGCGGGTGGGTGGCTCCGGGGGCTACGGTATGCTCGTAGGTCCTCACGCTACCAAGCAGGAGCGGGAAGACTACTCCGTGGAGTTGCGGGCCAACCCTGCCGATTTCATATCCCAACCCGTACTGGCCCTTTCCCGGGCTCCATGCCTCATTGAGGGCAGCTTTGAGCCTCGGCACGTGGACTTACGCCCCTTTGTACTTCACGGGCAGGAGACCCGCATGGTCCCCGGCGCCTTCTGTCGCGTCGCCTTACGACGGGGGAGCCTGGTGGTGAACTCCAGTCAAGGTGGGGGTGGCAAAGACCTTTGGGTGTTGGAAGACTGAACTGATGCTTTCACGCAGTGCGCAGGGCCTCTACTGGATGGGACGTTACCTGGAACGGGCGGAGTTCCTCTGCCGCCTGTTACGGTTGCAGACTGAAGCCTTGGTGGACCGCCCCATCCGCGACATCCACTTCGGTTGGACACGCATCTACAACGGAATCAACAGGATACCCCCGGGGGGCAGTCTGCAGATGTCCAGTAGTGACGACTACACCCTGGCCGACTCCTACACCCTGGCCGACGACCTGACCTTTGAGCGTTCCAACCCGGATTCGATATGGAGTTGTTTCGCCGCGGGTCGGGAGAACGCCCGGCAGATGCGCCACTGCATTAGCAGCGAGTTGTGGACCAGCCTCAACCTGGCTTATCTACGAATTCAGAAGCTAGCCATCCAAGACATCTGGCTGGCTTCTCCCGAGGGTTTCTATGCGGAAACTGCCGCGGAAATGAACACCTTCTCCGGTGTCGCCGCCGCCACCATGTACCGCGACGAAGGCTGGCGTTTCATGCAGCTTGGTCGTTTTATTGAGCGGGCCCAATTGTCCACTTCATTGTTCCTGTCCCAACTGGCCGCCGACTCGCAGACCGAGGAGTACTTCGAATCGGACTGGACGAGCCTGTTACGCGTTTGCCATGCTATTGAAGCCTACAACCGCAGCTATAGCGTTGAAGTGCATCCAGGCCAGGTGTTGGACCTGCTGGCTACAGACCCCCTGCTGCCGGACTCACTTTGCAGGTCCCTGGACAGGACGGCATCGGACCTGGCGTCTATTGGTACCGGTCCAAACTCGAGGGCCAGCGGTGCAGCCAGGCGACTAGCAGGCCGTATGGCGGCGCTGATTCATTACGATTGGCCCGACAGGGAGGACCGCTATGACCTGTTGCTGCAGATGCGGGACTACTGCCGGGAGTTGCACCATCTTGTAACTGCGGCATATTTTGATTATCCGGTGGAAGATTTCCCTGGACGCTAGCTTATGAGAGTCCCTGCACTCTACGAGATTGAGCACGTCTCCCGCTACCTGTACTCGTCACCCGTGCAGCACTGCGCACTGTCCCTCCGCCTGAAGCCCCGGGATGACACCGAGCAAAGGCTCTTGAAGTTTGGCGTGGCAACGGTTCCCGGAGCGTCACTAAACAGCGAGACGGACTCTTTTGGCAACACGAAACAAGTCCTGAATATCTACCAGGAACACGAAGCCCTGGAAATTACCGCCCGATCCACCGTTGAACGGAAGCCGGCTGCACCGATGCCTGATTCTCTGGGTGACAACGCCTGGGAGGAGATTCGTTCATGGGCGGAAACGTTCACTCACTGGGACTTCACTCACCCCAGCGCCCTGGCTGGACCTTCTCCAGCCCTCACCGCCTTGGTGGACGAGTTGAGCATCAGGTCAGGAAGCGACCCGCTGGAGACGCTGGTACGTCTTTCGGATATCCTCTACCGCAGCTTCCGGTACGTCCCGGGTAGCACGTCGGCAGTCTCTCCCATTCAGCACATCCTGGAATCCAGGGAAGGAGTCTGTCAGGACTACGCCCACGTAATGGTTGCCATTGCTCGTTCCTGGCACATCCCGACCCGGTATGTCTCTGGCTACCTGTACATGGATGACCAGGAGGGCAGCGAGGAGTCGTCCCAAAGGGCCACCCATGCCTGGGTGGAATGTCTTCTGCCCGACCTAGGCTGGGTAGGCTTTGACCCCACCAACCGGTGCCTGGCTGATGAGCGGCACGTTCCAGTGGCAGTTGGTCGCGATTATCAGGACGTGGCTCCGGTGAGGGGTATCTTTCTGGGAGGCGGAGAGTCTCGGCTTGAGGTGGACGTGCGGGTTCGTGCGGGGTGATTATTGACAACCCCGTGGCGAATTATATATATTGCATCATAACGATTCCAGTTCTCCTGCCTGCATGCTTATACTATCGGCGCCTGATACCGGCTAGTTTACTGCCACTGCCGGGAATTCGGGCACAGAGGTACAGATGCACACCTATGTAATAAAAAGGCTGCTGCTGTTCATTCCGACTATGATACTAATCTCCATAGTCGTCTTTGTCATCATGCGCCTCATTCCCGGCGACCCTGCCATCCAGCTTCTCTCGGGAGCCTTGGGAGATGCAAGCTATACCCAGGAGGACCTTGATGCCCTGCGGGCGAAGCTGGGAACGGACAGGCATATCGTGGTGCAGTATGGCAACTGGGTATGGGACATGCTCCGGCTGGACTTTGGCACGTCCCTTCTTCAGAGCACCCCCATTTCCGAAGACCTCAAGGACAGATTCCCCATCACCATTGAGTTGGCTATCCTGGCGTTAATCATGGCCTCCGTGGTAGCTGTGCCTTTAGGAGTTTTCTCGGCTGTCAACCAGGACAAAATCGGCGACTATATAGCCAGGGTTATAGCCATAGCAGGGGTGGCGATGCCCACCTTCTGGACCGGTATCCTTCTGATATTCTTCCTTGTCCTTGTGTTCGACTGGCTGCCTCCACTAGGCTACGTTGATATATGGGAAGACCCCCTGAAAAACCTTCAACAGCTTATCTTCCCGGCCATAGCCCTGGGCTTTTTCAACATGGCCTTCATTGCCCGTCTGACCCGCTCTGCGATGCTGGAGGTATTCCGGGAGGACTACATACGGACTGCCCGGGCCAAGGGCCTCTCCGAGAGATGGGTGATTGCCCGTCACGCTCTGAGGAACGCCCTTCTGCCGGTGGTCACCGTCTCCGGTTGGCAATTTGGGTTCCTCATATCCGGCTCGGTAATTATAGAGAGCATGTTCAACGTGCCTGGAGTTGGCAAATTCATGCTCGATAGCATCACCCAGAGAGACTACACACAGACCCAGGCGGCGGTTATGGTGGTCACCTTCCTGGTGGTGGCGCTGAATCTTGTCACCGACCTCATCTATGGTTGGCTGGACCCCAGAATCCGATACCAGTAAGCGCGTTGACGAGTGGATTACTATCAGCTAGGAGGCGGAATGAGCCAGGAGAGAGTTGACCTAGTGACCCTTCCCGGTTCTGGTATCAGTCGGGCCAGGGCAAGGGCTGCCGCCTGGCGTTACATGAGCAACGTAGGCACCTTTTTCAGACGGAAGCCCCTGGGTGCTTTCGGGGCGATGGTAGCCGTCGTCCTCATAGTGTTCGCTGTATTTGCTCCTTGGATCGCAACCGCCGACCCCCGTGAGACCGACGTCAGTCATAAATTTGCCGGTCCCGGTGCGTCGGAGAGGATTCTAGGGGGAGACTCCCTTGGCCGCGACGTATTCAGCAGGCTTGTTTATGGCTCACAGGTCTCCCTTCTGGTAGGCTTGCTCAGCGTGATGTTCGGAACAACGGCAGGCTTCCTGATAGGCATTGCAACAGCCTATTTTGGCGGAATTGTGGACCTCACCATACAGAGGATTGTGGATGCGCTCCAAGCCTTCCCCTTCCTCCTTCTTGCATTGGCCATCATGGCCGCCCTCGGGGCATCCACGACCAACGTGATAATAGCTCTAACTATAGTGTTCGTACCGGGCGCGGCCCGGACCATCCGCTCCCAGGCCCTCAGCATAAAAGAGATGGACTACGTGTTATCGGCGCGGGCCGTGGGAGCCAGTGACTGGCGTATCATCCTCCGGCACATGGTCCCCAACTGTTCCGCCACCTTCATCGTTCTGGCTACTATATCCCTGGGAGTCGCGATTATAGCGGAGGCATCCCTGAGCTTCCTTGGCATTGGCGTTTCCCCTGACACGCCATCTTGGGGTGGTATGCTGACCGGAGCATCTCAGAACTACGTGAGCGTGGCGCCCTGGTTGGGTGTATTCCCCGGATTGGCCATAGCCATTGTTGTGTTTGCATGGAACCTGCTGGGAGATTCCCTCCGGGACGTTCTGGATCCTCGCCTACGGGGAACCACTTAAACCCCAATCCCTGAATAAGATTCCGAAGGTCAACATTCGGGAATCACGCCGGACTCTTTCAGTCCTTTGCAGCACCTACTTGCCAATCTGGTAGGATTGCCTTCTGTAGGGGAGTGTCAGACTCGCCCCCACGACACGTCAGAGGCTTTACACCCTCTTGCTCCCTGGGTTCTGGCTCTTCTTATTGGCCATTCCGGCCCCCGTATCAAGTACGGGGCAAGCATTGAGCAGGAATCCATCCGTTCTTGTCCGACCTCGCATCCGTCACTCCGAGTGCCTATTCCCGGTCATTCCGAGCGTAGCGAAGAATTTATGGACTTGGCCCTCTCAACCTTGACGGTAGGCGGGTCCGAACCGGGTATCTTGGATTCCTCATCCGCCACAGGCGGATGAGGAATGACATATTGAGGCTGGCCCACTCATGTCACTACGAGTGTGGGTTGGGGTGACAAGTGAAAGGTCATGATTAAATGGGTAAAACCTGTTGACATGACTGTGAGCAGTATGATAGCTTATCGTGGAATCAAAACAGGTTGTAGGCCTGCCAAAGCGGCGAAAGTTCATGGAGGTGCATTTATGTCTCCTAGTTGGATGTTCAAGACCAAGTTCCTGCTCTTCGTACCCTTGGCTTTAGTCTTGATACTGGCCGTAGCGTGCGGAGGTGGGGAAGACCCCACTGCCACACCACCACCAACCATCGCGCTACCCACTGACACTCCTGTGCCCACCAATACTCCTGAACCCACCAATACCCCTGCGCCAACGCCGACATTGGCGCCTGGTGAGACCCCTCAGCCGACGCCGGAGCCGACGCCGACGACAAGGATCGCCCTGCCTACCCCGGTCCCCACTCCTACGCCGGAGCCGGAAGTTGTTATCCCCAGGGGCGGCGTTCTCACCATGCAGCACTATGCCTCCCCGGGGCACTGGTCCGGCTATGAGGGCACATTCACCCAACAAGTTGTCAACGAACCTATGTATAACAACCTTATCGAGTACAACCCCGAGACCGATGACCCGGTTGACTTGAGGGGCGACGTGGCCAAGACCTGGACGTTGGGCGACGACAGCCTCTCCTATACCTTCACGCTGGATGAGAACGCCATGTGGCACGACGGCACCCCTCTTACGGCCGCCGACGTCAAGTTCAGCTTGGACTGGTCGGTGAACCGCGACGAGACTAGGGGCGGCGTCAGTCCCCTCCTCCTAGACCCTTACTACAAAGACTCCGAGATAATAGACGACTATACGATTAAAGTGAACATGGACTACCCTGCAGTGGCCTTCCTTCCATATCTTGCCCTTGGGCAAATGGCGATTCTCCCCAAGCACCACGTGGAAACTGGCGTGGACATGAAGCTTGTGGGGAACATCCTGGGGTCGGGCCCCTTCACCCTGAAGAATTATCAGAAGGACATCGCCATTGAGTACACCAGGAACACAAATTACTGGAAAGAGGGGCGGCCCTACCTTGACGGCATGATATGGTACATCGTTGGCAATTCAGCGTCCTCCTTTGCAGCCTACAAGACGGGACAGACCCTCATGTCCACCTCGATGGTATCAGTGATGCCCAACTCCGATGCCATACGACTTGGTGAAGAGGTCCAAGGTGGTAGGATACACTGGCATGGTCCTGCCAGCGTCATGCAGATACATACCAACCACGAGAGGGAACCCTGGGCCGACCCAAGGGTGAGGAAGGCGCTTCACCTGGCGCTTCACCGTCAGCCCATAATAGAACTCACGACCAATGGGCAAGCGACCATGGGTTACCCTCTGCCTCCCGGGTTCTGGTTCGCCCCGTCTGAGGAAGAAGTGGTCCAGCTACCCGGCTTCAGAGAGGTCAACGGAGAGAAGCACCCCGACGACCTGGCCGAGGCAAAGAGGCTGATGGCTGAAGCCGGATTCCCCGATGGATTCAGTTCCACCATGATGACTCACGGTCTGTTGGGCGTTAAAGAAGTTGGTGAGGTTGTAGCTGACCAGTGGAGAAGGACGCTGGGAGTTGACCTTAGCCTCGATAATGTTGAAGTCAACACTTACTCACAGCGACGTGACTCCGGAGACTATGAGGCCCATACCTCTAGCTCCGGTCTCGTGATTCATGACCCTGAGGATATGTTCACCCAGCAATACAGGACGGGCGCGAGTTACCGGAGATTCTCCCGCTCGGCTCCTCCGCCGAGGATAGACGAGCTATACGAGCTGCAGACACGGGAGTTTGACCGGGATAAGAGAAGGGCGCTGTCCATAGAGGCGGCGGACATCATCCTTGAAGAGGTCCCCTGGGTGCCCCTCTACTGGGTGATAAGGTTCATGTACGCCGACGACAGTATTCAGAACTTCCATATTAACCCCTCGGCCTACGCCCAGATATACAAGTGGGAGCATATCTGGTGTGACCCGGCGTGTAACTAGGTACACCAGGTTGGATGCGAGGTGACGTAAGCACCGGAAGCCCACGACGCCTCAAAGAAGACGTTAGCCCTAGGGCGACCAGAAATGGTCGCCCTAGTAGTTTTTCAGCCACATCGCTTCCTCCCCCGCTGCGCCATACCCCCACCCTCGTCATTCCGGCTCAAGGTCGGAATGACGTTATCCAGAGCTTTCTCAAAAGGGTATGGGGATTGACAGAGCCTTGGCGTCCTACTACACTCTTTAATGTCAAGCCAGTCCCGGCTTCGGACGCGAGTGCTCTTCGCATACGCAGGCGCAATCTGAAGCAGGGAATCTTCGGTAACAAACCTGCAAAAGGGAAACGAAAGGAGAAATTTATGGAGTTCGGCATATTCACCGAGTTCCACGTGCGGGAAGGTAAGACTCAAAACGACGCCTACATGGAGCATCTGGACGAGGCAGTGATGGCGGAGAAGATGGGGTTCGACTCCGTCTGGCTGGCGGAATACCACTTCGCCCCCGAACGCTCCCTGCTGTCCTCTCCGCTCCTGATTGGCACTGCCATTGCATCCCGCACCGAAAGGATAAGGATTGGAGGGGCAGTATTTGTAGTTCCGTTGATTCATCCTTTGAACATGGCCGAGCAAGCCGCGATACTTGACCACATCAGTCAGGGGAGGTTCGAGTTTGGCATAGGGCGCAGCGCCTTGACCATGTTCTACCGGGGTTTCAACATGGAATATGCCGAGACTCGGGACCGCTTCTTCGAAGGGCTGGAGGTTGTCTTGAAGGCGTGGAACAACGAGACCTTCTCCCACCACGGCCAGTACTGGCACTTTGACGACGTTACCATAGTGCCCAAGCCGTATCAGAAGCCCCACCCGCCCATACGCATCGGTACTCTAAGTGCAGACACCTTCCCACTATTGGGAAGCATGGGGTACAACATCTCCTTCTTTGCCGGTGCTCCCATTCCACAGCTAAAAGAACAGCTGATAGAGTACCGGAAGGCATGGAAGGAGGCTGGACATCCGGGCGAGCCCGACGCAAATATGCGCCTTGCCGTCTACGTGGCGGAGACCACCGAGAAGGCCCACTCCGAGCCTGAGGCCAGCGTCAAGCATCAACAGGACTATGACTATCGGATAACGAGCCGCTTTTCCCTTACCGAGGAGCGAGCCGAAAGGAGCCGGGCCAGCGCCACCATGCCTTACAGCGAGCTATTGAAAGCCGGAAGGTACATGTACGGTACACCCGAGTACGTTACGGAGCGCATCCAGGAGTTCAAGGAGGAACTGGGCATATCGGGCATGATACTGGAGTTCAATACGGGCGGGCAGATTCCTTATGAGCGCGTCCTTGGCTCTATGAAGATGTTCACCGAAAAGGTAATGCCGAATTTCAAGTGATTGGATTACACCGCTAGTGCGTTCCGGGAGGTGGCAGTATGCCCTACGTGCGGACTGTTCCATACGGTGAGGCCAGGGGAGAGCTCAAGGCTATGTATGACGAGGCGCTCCAAGCGAGGGGAACGATTAACAACGTAATGTCGGTCAGCAGTCTCCGCCCCCACCTTATGAAGACCCTCTCCATCCATAATCGGAATGTCATGCAGAGCGAATCAGGGTTGACTCCGGCCGAGAGGCAGATGATTGCCACGGTGGTCTCGGCCCTCAACCGGTGTCAGTATTGAACCACGGCTCACGCAGAGTTTCTGCGTACCGAGGACCCCGACTCCCAGCTTGCGAGACAGGCAGGGACCGACTACCACAACGCCGGGTTGACTCCAAAGCAGGTCGCAATGCTGGAGTTCGCCGAGCTTCTCAACGAAGCCCCGGCCGGTGTTATGCAGGAGAACGTACAGGGGCTACGTGACGTTGGCTGGACGGACGAGGACATCATAGACATTGTCCACATAACCGCCCTTTACAACTACATGGTGAGGATAGCCGACGGCCTGGGAATAGAGATAGACACGGGAGAGGGGTGGGAATCAACCGCCCATAGCCTACCTTTTCGGGACGAGACTGCGCCCAAGACCTTCGGCAAAATCGTGGCAGGTCCCCTGGATTGACATAACCTTAAGGTACCCATGCGTTAGCCAGTTTAGAGGACACCCCACGGCGGACTCAAGCCGACTCAAAGAGACCACTTGTATACTGACAACGCTATTGCTGCCGTGGGAAAGATGACCCCTGGACACACGGGGTGCTGGGACTAGCTGACTTGGTACACCCAGACCTGGTGGAAAACGTCGGGCTCGCCTACGGGGAGGGCCTGGAACGGCTCACTCACCTCCGCCAGCTTCCACTTGCCGGCAGATTCCAACTCCGTCTGCTTCTCCTTGAAGCCGTTCTCCTCGTACACGTCAGGCCGCAGCGAGAAGGCGATATGGCCGCCCGGCCTGGTGACGCGGACAAGCTCATCAAGGGAACTGGCGGGGGCATGTCCCACGGTGAGGACCCCCACGGTAATCACCCCATCAAAGGAGTCGGAGGGGAAGTCCAGGGTGTCGCCCATGACCATCCGGTGAAACTCCTGGTAGACGCCCTTCTTCGCGGCTTCATCCAGCATACCCTGGGACAGGTCCATAGCTACTAGCTCCCCGTATCCCAGCCTGCTGAGAATCTCTCCTGCCAGGCCTGTGCCAGCGCCTGCATCGAGGATTCTTGCGTCCCTGGGCACGTGCTTGGAGAAGAAGTCCACGACACGCTGGGGCGCAATCCAGCCGAAGTCCTGGTCCAGGTCGGCGTCATAGTCCTTGGCCCATTGGTCGTACCGTTCCGCCAGTTCCTGGTTGTTCTGGGACGAGTATACCCATTGGACTTTATTCAGATTCTCCATCACTGCTCCCTATAGCACCGGCTAAGAGATACCGCGTCACGCCGCTCACTTCTGACACAGATACAGGCCCCACCCCAGTTCACCGTCTTCTATCGCCTGAGCGGTCTTTGCGTACGCCAATGCCAGGGTCTCGTATTCATCCATGGGGCCTTCGGTTTTTGCGCCAGCCATGCTGGAGAGAAGAGAATAGCTCTTTTTCAGGTGAGAGGAGAGGTCTTGGGAACTGAGCACCTTGAACCCCGCCTGCCGTAGGGCGTCACTGTATGACTCGAAACTGAAGGGTGTGTCAAAAAGTAGCCGGTCATACACGTAGGTCTGTGCCGACTCGCTAATGTCCTGCTTTGGCTTTACAAGGTCGTCGAAGATGAAGATTCCTCCATCGGCCAGCACCCGGTACGCTTCCTTCAGGGTCCCCTCTTTGTCGGGGACGTGGTAAATTACGGCCTGACTCCATACATGGGTAAAAGAGCCGTCGGGGAAAGGTAGGTCGGTGGCAGAGGCCTTCTCAAAGGCAACGTTCTGCCGCATCTCTTGGGAGCGGGCTTGCAGATCGTTCTTGGCGTTCTGGATACGGACGCCACTCAGGTCTACTCCTGTCACTCGGCAGTTACGCTCCTCGGCCAGCCACATGGCGGTGGTGCCGCTTCCACAACCTAGGTCCAACACCCTGGAGGTGGCGTCAATGCGGCCCTTATCCGCCATTATGTTGTTCAGGTTGGCGCACCCCTTGAGAAAATCGTCACCAGTGCTCTGGTCGAAGACCCCCCAATGGACGCTCCCTTCCGAGTCCCATATCGAGCGATAGATAACGTCTTGGGCGTCGTAATACCGCTCCGTTTCCTGCTCGGTGAATCTGCTGCTCATACCTTGACCTTTCCCAGATATTCAACGAACTCGTTCCGCTCGTTCACCAGAATCATCTCCGGCTCTACCGGCTCATCGGTCACGTCGAAGGACATTATTATGACGCAGTCCCCCTTGTCGACTAGCCTTGCCGCGGCACCCTGCACCGATATGATGCCGGACCCTCTCTCGCCGTAAATTGCGTATGTCTCGAACCGGTTGCCGTTGGTGATGTCACAGATAAGGACCTTCTCGTACTCCCACATGTCCACCTTGTCCATCAGGTCCCGGTCAATTACGATGCTTCCAACGTAATCCAGGTTGGCGTCGGTAACGTATGCCCTGTGAATCTTTGACCTCAATAAAGTTCTCATTATTTTCCTCACAATTCGTATTGATTTTAGTGCAAAATGCTATGTTGGCTCTTGTATAATGATATGCACATCCTGTCTCGGGGGCTTTCCCCGGAGAGCGCAAGGCACAAAGACGCCTTACCGCAGCGCTGAGATGGATTGGCGCGGGGAGGTTAATGCCCCGGGACTTGCGCGAGAGGGATTGGTGGAGGAGCTAAGGCTCGCAGGGGAGGACGTGCTTACCGCGAGACGGGATGCTCACGGTAGCCGAAGTGGAGGTGTTTGAGGAGCGTAGATGCCGGTGCTCCTGGTTCTCTATGTGCCACGGCTTCAACCAAGCCGTACTTGGTACACCCTTACTCACTGTCTTGACCGCCTTTCAACTGCGGATTTACTGCTCACGGCAGCGAGTCCTAGATATAGTATCTGCATCTTCCAAGGTTGTCAAATGCTTGAATATGCCCAGTAAAAGGCTCATTTGCACAGATGATATAAGCAAATCGGCATCGTCATGCCGTAATCGGACTTTTATCTGGGTATAGGGGGGCTTTTCATGTCTGGAAGATGGCCTTTCCCAAGAGGCCATTGCTTACATCTGTCTCTTTGCACATTCCCCATGTCATTTTGAGTGACGCTTCAGGAGGAACTACGTTGAGAAGGTCGAACATATGAGAACATTCCGCGCCATCTCATGGAATGTCAATGGCCTCAGAGCCGTGCACAAAAAGGGATTCCTGGACTGGTTTGAAAAAGAGGCCCCGGACATCTTGTGTTTGCAGGAAACAAAGGCCGACGAGGGCCAGCTTCCCTCCGACCTGAGACTCGTTGAGGGGTACAACGTGTATTTCTCTTCCGGGGAAAGAAAAGGTTATAGTGGGGTGGCACTTTACACGAAAAGGAAGCCGGAACACGTGGCACATGGCTTTGGCATTGATGCCTTCGATAAAGAAGGTCGGATTATTATCGCAGACTACGAAGATTTCGTGTTGTTCAACATATATTACCCCAACGGAAGATCGTCTGAGGAGAGATTGAAATACAAGATGGAGTTCTACGATGCCTTCCTTGAATTCGTGGATAAGATGAAGCAGGAAGGGCGCAGCATCGTAGTCTGCGGGGACATGAACACCGCTCACAAGGAAATAGACCTGGCTCGACCCAAGGCTAATGAGACCACGTCAGGGTTTTTGCCCCAAGAGCGAGCATGGATGGACAAATTTCTAAGCCATGGCTACGTGGACATTTTCAGAGAGTTCAACAAAAGCCCCGAGCAATATACTTACTGGGACCAGATGACCAAAGCTCGTGAGCGGAACGTGGGTTGGAGGATAGACTATTTCTTTGTGGACGAGAAGTTCACGGAGAAAGTGAATGCGGCTTACATTCTTCCTGAAGTGATGGGTTCAGACCACTGCCCAGTGGGAATCGAAATTGACCTGACCGACTGAGGGTGTTTCAACAAAGTCGCCTGCCCTTTGCTTCCTCCGATGCCACCGCACCCCTTTCCTACGCCAGGCCCGTCTGCTCCCTTAGCCAGCGCGTGCGGACGACGCCATGTGCATGTCCTCCACCCTCGCTCCCGCCGGGGTACTGACGGAGTTCTCCATGCCTCAGTCGTCCTGCCAATTCCTCTCCCAATGGAGGCGGGCATTGGCCCCGGTCCCGCGCGCCCGTGCTGAGAAGAACGGGGCAAGTCACTCGCTCGGCCAGGGCTAAGGGATTGAATACTGCCATCGTGTCCAGGGCAGCATCTCGCCGCCCGGGGTAAGCCCGGAAGTAGTCATTCAGTTCACCCAACGGGTAGGCATCACCGGCAAGCTCCACCGCATCGGTCGAGCCAACCATCAACGGCGTATCCACGGCCAGGGCTCTGACGTGGGGGCGCAACGCTCCCGCTGCCAGTGCCAGTGTCCCGCCCAGCCCTGCTCCGGCGACAGCGATGCGTTGAGGGTCTACGACAGATTGTGCCGTCAGGAGGTCAAACATCCGGAGGGCATCAGCGTAGACCCTGCGAAGGATGTAGGAGGATGAGTTGCCTATACCTTGAGTGAGCAATCCCGGGTAGCTCGCTCTGAACGGGGTTTCACTGCCACGCTGGCCTCGATGGGTGGCGTTGAGGACAACCATATCACGTCGCAGAGGGGTAAAGGGGATGTCCACAGCGCTTTGATAGTCGGGCATCTGGATCAGGCCGGGAAAGGGCCCGTCTCCCGTGGGAATTGATAGCCTGGCGAATAGCCGGTAGCCGCCCAATCCGTTGCAATGGACATTGTACACCGTCCACTCTGCCTCGGAGTAGAATTCGTTCCTTTGGATGTCCTGTCCCAGGGATACCTTCCCTAGCTCGTCATCAACCTGTCTCCAGTAGCTATCCCACGCAACTCCACTCTGTACCATGGTTCCAACCTCCTAATCCGACGTGTCAAGCCCCATTAGCTTCTTCAACCATGCAACCTCCATATCGAGGTACTCTGCGGGTGTGCCGTGGGCGGCATTGGGTACTAGCCACACCTCTTTTGGTCCGGCCAGGTTCCGATAGGCTGCGTATTGGGTCTCAGGAGGGCAGATAGTGTCTTCTAGGGGAATGCCTATGGCCATGGGGCAACGAATACGGCTGGCAAAGTTTACGGCGTCAAAATAGCTCAGGACCGTGAGGACCTGCTCTCTCCGGTCGGGGTAGGCCCGTAGGTAGCAGTTCAACTCGTTGTAGGGGTAAGTGAGCGCCATACTGGGTGAGTCTGGGAATGCACAGAGAAACGGACATGCAGACGCTCCACCTTTGATTTCGGACCGCAAGGCAGTGCTAATCAGGGTGAGGCCACCGCCCTGGCTTGCACCGTGGGCGAATATCCGCTCCTTGTCTACCTCCGGACGTGTGAGCAGGAAATCTACGCCCCGTGAACAGTCGGAGATTACGCCTCTGTAGGAGTAGGTGTCCGGGCTGTCTATGCCGCTGACAAGGAGACCGGGATAGCCCGGGTTGAAATCCTCATTGCTTCTGAGTTTCCCCCTGACGGCTACGCTCAAGATGGCAACACCCCGCTGTGCCCAAGCCCTGGGCAGACCAGGCTCACTCTTGTAACCGGGAAACTCAATCAGGGTGGGGAAGGGACCAGCGCCTTTGGCTGGCACGCAGTACCATCCTGCTATGCGAATACCCCCCAGGCTGAGATAATGGACTTCGTATACGTTGACATCGGGCGTCGAACGAAGGGGCACCGGGGTAATCTCAGGCTCTAAAGGTATGTCTTTCAACTCTGCCAGGACCCTTTGCCAAAAGGAGTCAAAATCTGGTGGGCAGGTGACACTGCTGACGAAAGACTCCAACTCTGTTGCAGTTGCCATGACTACGCTCCTTTCAGTTCCCTTGAAGGCAATCCTCGGCGGTATTTCGATGCTATTAAGGGGACATTAGCACGCTCTCCGACGACGGTCAAGGGTGTCGGTTTGGACGCCATCCAAATGGCCTGGCAACCAAAATGGTAGGCCGGTTCGGTACTGTAGGTATCGAATTTTCTATATCTTTACCTTGTGTGGTACTTTACTATGTGGTTCGGGTACGATATTTTATTGACGGAGATTGAGTGCCGGAGGTGACACAATTGGAGACATGGCTGGCCGTGTTGAGCATCTTTCTGGGATACATCCTTGGCTCGATACCTTCAGCCTATATTCTGGTACGACTCACCAGAAAAACCGACATCAGGACTCTCGGGACCGGCAACGTGGGGGCGCTGAACGCCTATCAACAGATGGGACCTGCGGCCGGTATTGCCATTTTGATAGCCGACGCTTCCAAAGGTGTGGTAGCAGTCTTTTTGCCCCTGTGGATAGGGGCACCCGACTGGGCACGCTATGGCTGTGCTATTGCGGCGGTCATTGGTCACACGTGGCCCGTCTTTCTTAACTTCCGGGGCGGCAAAGGGGCCGCTACCATTCTTGGGGTGGGCCTGGCACTGGCTCCGCCCCTGGCCGCCATATCAGTCGTCCCTTTAGTGGTGGCTATCCTGACTATCAGGAACGTGGTCATTGGAGTGGCAGTTGGATTCATTTTGTTTAATGTTCTCATTATCGTTACCGGGCAGCCCTGGCCTCTAATTGGGGTATGCCTGGTCCTGACCCTTTTTGTCGTGGGTAACTATCTGGTTCGTACTCTTCGACACATGGTGACCGCCATACGGCAAAGACGTTGGCACAGTGTGGTCTATTGAGAGTGAATATCCCTGTGATATACTGGGTCATTCATCGTTCTACATCTAGTTAGTCCTGAAGGAAGATATGGCAAGGAGAGATAATCAAGGCAAAGAGGAAACCCAGGGACTGGTAGCCATGAGGCAGCGTTTGCGGCACTCCGCCGCCCACGTGATGGCCGATGCGGTACTTCAGCTTTTCCCCGAAGCCAAAATAGGGATAGGTCCCCCAACGGATGACGGCTTCTATTACGACTTCGAGGTGTCCAGGCCGTTTACGCCGGAGGACCTGGAACGTATCGAAGCGATAATGAGGGAGAGAATAGCGGGGGACTTCCCTTTCCAGAAGGAAATCATAGACCGGAATGATGCCAGAGAGCTTCTGGGCCAACAACCCTACAAGCTTGAGCTTATCGACGACATACCCCCCGAAGAGGCTATTAGCACCTATCGCCATAACGAATTTGTGGATCTGTGCCAGGGGCCACACGTCGAGTCCACCGGCATGATAGCCGCCTTCACGCTTCAGACGGTAGCGGGGGCTTACTGGCGGGGCGACGAGAACCGGCCCATGCTACAGCGCATCTATGGCACGGCCTTCGAGACCGCTACTGCTCTGGAGGAGCACCTGAAGCTACTGGAGGAGGCGGAGAAACGGGACCACCGCCGTTTGGGGCGGCAGCTTGACCTTTTCAGCGTACATGAAGAGGTGGGGCCGGGGCTTGTCATCTGGCACCCCAAGGGAGGAAGGGTCCGCGCTATCGTGGAGGATTACTGGCGGGAGCTGCACTACAGGCGGGGATACGACCTGGTATATTCGCCCCACGTGGGGAGGTCTCGTCTGTGGCAGACCAGCGGACACCTGGACTTCTATAGCGAGGGTATGTACTCGCCTATGGACGTGGACGGGCAGGAATACTACATGAAGCCCATGAACTGTCCCTTCCACATTATGATTTATCGTTCAGACCTGAGGAGCTACAGGGAGCTTCCACTGCGATATGGCGAGCTTGGGACGGTCTATCGCTACGAACGCAGTGGGGTGCTTCACGGGTTGATGAGGGTCCGGGGATTCACCCAGGACGACGCCCACATCTTCTGCCGCCCGGACCAAGTGGAAGATGAAGTGCTGGGGGTTCTGGACCTTACCTTTGAGCTGCTGGACGCCTTTAGGTTCACCGACTACGAGATATTCCTCTCCACCCGCCCGGAGAAGTTCGTCGGCGACCCTGAAATGTGGGAACATGCCACCCGTTCTCTTGCCCATGCCCTTGATACCCGCAACCTGGACTACGACGTGGACGAGGGCGGCGGTGCATTCTACGGCCCCAAAATAGATATAAAGATAAGGGATGCTCTGGGCAGGTCGTGGCAATGCACCACTGTGCAGTTCGATTTCAACCTGCCGGAGCGTTTTAACCTTACCTTCCAGGGTTCTGACGGTGAGCAGCACCGGCCCTATATGGTGCATCGTGCCATCATAGGCTCTATGGAGCGCTTTCTGGGGGTCTTGATAGAGCACTACGGCGGCGCCTTTCCCCTGTGGCTGGCGCCGGTGCAGGCAGTGGTCATTCCCATCGCCGACAGGCATGTTGACTACGCTCTCCAGATCAAAGACGCGCTGAGCGGCCAGGGATTCCGGCCCGAGGTAGACTCCAGAAAAGAGCGCATGAACCTGAAGATACGGGAAGCCCAGATGCAGAAGGTCCCTTATATGCTCGTCGTCGGCGACGAAGAGATGAGCAAGGACACGGTATCAGTGAGACTCAGAAGCGAGGAGAATCTGGGGCCAATCGCTCTCTCAAGCCTTCTGGACCGTATGAAGGACGATCTCGGAAGCAGGAGTTGAACAAGAGACGGAATTGACTTGTTTTCTTGCCTGTGATATATTCTGGATGTCCTCTTTTCCGATGGGAGTGTGGGGAACACGCTGGAGGGTTCGAGCATAGCTAGAGAGTATAGGGTAAACGAGAGGATTCGTGCACCGGAAGTGCTGGTGATTGGCGACTCTGGGGAGCAGTTGGGCACGATGAGCGTACCCCAGGCGTTGACCATGGCGAGGGAACGCGGGCTGGACTTGGTGGAAGTGGCGCCCACCGCGGCACCCCCGGTCTGCCGCATCTTGGACTACGGGAAGCTTCGCTATCTCTACTCCAAAAAGGAGAGAGAAGCCAAGAAGGGTCAGAAGAACACGGCCCTCCGAGAGGTTCGGCTCCGACCCAACATAGGCACTCACGATTTCTCATCCAAAATTCGCAAGGTCAAAGAGCTTATAGACGACGGCTCCAAGGTAAAGGTCGCCGTCATGTTCCGGGGCCGTGAACATACCCACCGTGAGCTAGGTGTCACTCTCCTCAAGCGAGTAGCGGACGAGGTACAGGAAGAGGCCCGATTGGAAGGGCCACCCGGCATGGAAGGCAGGGCGATGTCCATCGTGTTGGTGCCGGGAGCCAGGAAAGCAGAGAAGAAGGCGGCAGAGGTACAGGATGCCCAAACTGAAGACACACAAGGGGGCTAAGGCCCGTTTTTACGTTACCGGTACAGGCAAAGTCCTGCGTCGCAAGAGGATGAGCAGCCATTTGAGGCGCAAGAAGCCCAAAAAGGTACGACGCCAATACGATGGCAAAATCGAGTTGGACAAAAAGGACTTCAAGCGGATTCAGCGCCTTCTTCCCCATGACGTATAAGCAAATCAATTCTCCGGAGTGCAATCTTGACAAGGGTTAAACGTGGCGTCACCAAGCGCCGCCGTCACAAGAAGATTCTATCCCTGGCTAGAGGGTATCACGGGGCCTCCCACCGAAACTACAAGTGGGCCAAAGAGGCCCTCATTCACGCGTGGAGCCATGCCTATCGCCACAGGCGGGAAAGAAAGGGTGACTTTCGAAGGCTGTGGATACTGCGCATCGGGGCAGCCGCTCGCCAGATGGGCCTCACCTATAGCCAGTTTATCCACGGACTCCATAATGCCAACGTAGAGATTAACAGGAAGATGCTGGCAGAAATGGCTGTCAAAGATCCCCAGGGCTTTGAGAAGCTGGTGGGAGTGGCCAAAGAGCATCAGACTAACTAAAACCAACGGAAAGACCGGTGAAATGTTGAGCGCCCGTAGTCAGCTACGAGGCGCTCTTTTCATTGTCTGGCAACTTACTTTATGAGAAGCCGGATGTCATGTACGAGAGGTTGGGGGTCAAGGGAGAGGCTGCTAAACAGGGAGCGGCGATAGCCCTTCCGGTCAATCAAGAAAACCGGTGCGGTGTGGTTTACAAGGTAGCTGTCAGGCGCCGAGCGGAGCATCGCAACATCTCCCAACTCGTGTCCGTCATCAGCCGACGAGCCCAGGCTCGCTCTCAAGGTGGGGATTCTTGAAGCGACTTCTCCATTGCCATGTTCGACATCAAGTGGGTCGCCTGCGCCGTTTGTATCTTCTTGTATCGGGTCCAGCCAGTAGGACTTCCAGACAGGCTCAAGCTGCTCCGCGCTCCCTACCAGATAGTGCCATCGGTCCAACATATCCCTTTCATCGGAATACCGGTAGGCACTTTCAACGGAATCTCGCTGAGGGTCTACCGAGATTGCCACCATCTCTATCTGGTTTGAATCGTTGCCCAGTATCACGTGGGCGCGCCGAAGGGTCTCTGTGGTAAGGGGACATATATCCGGACAGTTGGTGTAGAGGAAAGTCAGCACCACAACCTTCCCTGCCATATCGGACAGGGCCACAGAGTTACCGAACTGGTTAACGAGCCGGAAGGGAGGAGCGATGTCAGGGGAGTCCAACTCGGTCCCCTGGAAGGAGTCGGGGCCGGAGCAGGATACGACTGAGATTAGCACGAGAGCCAGGAGAAGGCCGGTCTGTAGCTTCATGTATTGTTAGATACGCTGGGGTCAATTTGAACGTTTGGGTAGAGCTACAATAGACGCAATGAGAGGCACCATCACTACCAGAGCCAGCCCTATGATAACTGCTCCCCATTGGTCCAGCGATGTCTTCTTGTCCAGTATGATGAAGATAGCACCAAGCCCTCCTCCCCAAATGACAACGAACATGATAGCTGCCAGAGGCAATATGAAGGGAAGGGGTAGACGATTCATTAGCTTCTCTCCTTTGTGGTTACGTCATCAGCATAGCTTAAATTGCCACCCGGTCTCAACCCCATGTTGTTGTGCTGCGCCCGGGATTCCTCCTTGCTTGCCCAGATGAGGAATATCACCATCAGGGTGAGCAGGAAGGCCAGGCCGCCGGGAATCCACATGATGAGGCCGCCAATCTGCTGGTCGGCGTGAGCCGATATGCCCCATATCCGGGGTGCTTCCGCGTACCACTCGTACAGAGTTCCGTCTGAAAAGGTGATAATCGCACCCAGTATTGACGGGACCGTCGGCTGGAGGAAAAGGTACAGCATCTGGACAACATAGGGAGAGCGAGGCAGCTCGGGCATGGGACTCAAGATTGGCCACCACATTATCAACCCGGCGCCGAGGAACATGAGATGCTCGAGGATATGAATCCCCTGTTCCCGCAGTGCCAGGTCGTAAAGCACCGGCAGGTGCCAGAAAGCGAAGACAAGATTGAATAGAACGAAAGCCACTACGGGGCGAGTCAGCGTACGAGCAACTCCCATGACTCGCGGATGCCTCAGCATGGGTCGCAGCAACCAGGCGGGTGTCCCCAGCAGCAGTAGTGGGCACACCACCGATATGAGGAGCAGATGTTGGACCATGTGGGCGCTGAAAAGGTAATTGTCTCCCAATTCGTGGATGGGCGAAAGCAGAGCGATGAAGAGAATCAGTATGCCAATGAGGAAAATTGTCACCTGGCTTGCCTCGACCCGCTCCGCCCAGCCATATCGTCGGCGCAATGGCCCAACACCCAGTAAGTACGCGCCGGTGAGAGCTAGAAGCCCAATAACCACGCTGGGGTGCCCGTGCCAGGCCGTCCAGGAAAATTCGACTGCAGATTCGGGCAAGGTAAGCTCCTGGGAGACGGTTGCTCAGAGGATGCCAATCACTCAAGGGTCATCAGGAAAGCCACCAGTGCATCTACCTGCTCATCAGTCAAACCGCTGGTGATGGCATCAGTCATCAGGCCCGCTGTAGCACGCTCGATCCCTTCAGGAATGAACACTTCGGGGTTCGCGATGGACTCTCTGATGTACTGTTCCGCCGACATACCCGGTCTCCGGGTGCCTGCATCGGTGGCTATATGGGTGAGGTCCGGGCCAATCAGTCCGGCAGCCAAGCCTTCTATCTGATGGCAGGTATTGCACCAAAGGGCTTGCGGCCCCACACTAGGCGGTGCGACCATGAAAATCTCCTGGCCCATGGCGACAAGGCCGCCGTTTGGGGGGGTCTCCGCCTGTCCGGTCTCCGGTGGCGACACAGGAACCTCTTCCGCAGGAGTCTCAACGAGCACAGGAATCTCAACATCAGGCTCGACCTCGGATACCAGGGCAACTTCGCCTTCCTCCCGGGGGTTCGCCACTGTGGAAATGACCTGGAACAGGGACATCAGCACTATCGCTACCGCCACGGCCAGGAGCAGCCCTCCAACAAAGACCCAGGAGAACAGACGGCTATCGAATTTCAGGTGCATGTAGAACATCACGACGAGGCAGAACTTGGCCACGGAAAGCACCAGGAAAAGGGGCAAGAAAGCAGGCCTGAGGGGGTCTATGTACAATACCGCCACTTCTACGACCGTCAAGATGACGAGAAGCGTGGCCACTTTCAGGTAGGTCTGTGGGGTTGGATGCGCCCCCTGACGTGGCTGTGATGTTTCAGCCATATATGCTTCCTCTCATGTCACATGGACCTGGTACTGTAGCTATGATAGCGCCCACGTCTTCACGTAACTCCTACGCCGATAAGGTAAACCACCGCGAATATGACTATCCAGACGATGTCCACAAAGTGCCAGTACAGGGCGGCCAGGTCCACGCTAAGGGCCTCTCTATCGGAAAGGACTCTCGTCGCTTTTCTCCCGCCCAGTACAGAATAACCCACAATGGAGAGGAGCCAGATAACCCCCACGGTCACGTGGGCGCCGTGGAAGCCTGTCAGCACGAAGAAGGTGGTGCCGAACAGGTTGGTGCGCGGGGTCAGGCCGTAATCCTCTTCGTACTCTGCATGACCGTCGAGGCACTCCTGGACCAGGGATTCGGGCGTACACTCGATTACTCGCTCGTGGTTGGCGAACTCGTAGAACTCGAAAGTCTGGAATGCCAAGAAGGTGGTGCCCAGAAGGCACGTACAGAGCAGCCATGCCCTGAAGGCTTTCATGTCCCCCCGGTTTATGGACGCGTAGGCCAACACCATCGCCATGCTGCTCATGAGCAGGGCGAAGGTGCTTACAGAGGTAGTGGGAATGTCAAAAACGTCGTTGGGGAAGGGTCCTACAAGGCTCTGTCCACGATATATCAGGTAGGTGGAAATCAGGGCACCGAAAAAAAGGCAGTCGGAGCCCAGGAACAACCACATGAGCATTTTTCTATGGTTTAATCCTGTAGTAGTTTCCTCTACTACAGCCTCGTGACCCGTTATTGATGGGTCGTGCAATGTATCAGGCCCTCCCTATTTGAGGTTCATTCATCCGACGGTTCCGGCTCCTCGGAGGCCGGCTCGAAGGACCAGGCATAGGTGCCAATCAGCGCTACGGCGGTCCCCACCGCGGCCAAAGCCCAGGTAAATGTCTCATGAAAAATCACACCGTATCCCGCCGCCGTCAGTCCTACGGCTATTATCACAGGGTAATAGGACTGCCCGGGCATGTGAATACTGTGATGGCCCTCCTGGTGTCCACCGGCGTGCTCGGACGTGGCGGCATGGGCGCTCCCGGCTGCCGTATGCTCCCCATGGGCGTCGGCGGGCTCTGCGCCGCCGGCTACGGGAATGGGGGGGCTGCCGTGCCCGCCGTTGCCGTGCTTCTCTTCCCAGAAGGAGTCTCGGCTGTTTGCCGTCGGTATGGTGGCAAAGTTGTATACGGGTGGCGGTGAGGAAGTAGTCCACTCCAGTGTCCTGCCGTCCCAGGGGTCGTTTCCGGCCCGCTCTCCCTTTCGCAGGCTGCGTAAAGCGTTATGCAGGAAGACGAGCATGGATACAGCCATGATGAAGGCACCGGCCGTAGCCACCCCGTTCCAGAGGTCCCAGCCCATGCCTGAGTCGTAAGTATGTATGCGGCGCGTCATCCCGTCCAACCCCAGGAAGTGCATCGGGAAGAAGGTGACATTCATGCCTATGAACATCAGCCAGAAGTGGAGCTTGCCCAGGGGCTCGCTTAGCATGCGGCCGGTCATCTTGGGCCACCAGTAGTATGCCCCTGCGAAGATGGCGAATATGCTGCCGCCGAACAGGACGTAATGTATGTGGGCGACAATGAAATAGGTGTCCTGCTGTTGGGCATCCGAGGGGGGAGATGCGTGCATCACGCCGCTCAGCCCGCCTATGATGAACAGAAAGACGAAGCCCACGGCAAAGAGCAGGGCAGTTTTTATATTGACCGACCCTCCCCACATGGTGGCAATCCAGTTGAAAATCTTTACGCCGGTTGGTATGGCTATCACCATGGTGCTACCGGCAAAGGCGGCGTTGGCGTATGGTCCCAGCCCCACTGTGAACATGTGATGGCTCCATACGCCCCAACCCATAAAGCCGATGATCACCCCCGAAAGGACTATGACAGGGTAGCCGAACAGAGGCTTGCGGGAGAAAGTGGGCAATATTTCCGAGATGATACCCATGGCAGGCAGAATCAGGATGTACACCTCCGGATGCCCGAACACCCAGAATAGGTGCTGCCAGAGCACGGGGTCGCCTCCACCAGAGGGGTCGAAGAAGCTGGTGCCAAAGGTGCGGTCGAACAGAAGCTCTATGAGGCCCACGGTGATAACCGGGAAAGCCAG
Organism: Dehalococcoidia bacterium; assembly: GCA_034421095.1. GTDB lineage: Bacteria > Chloroflexota > Dehalococcoidia > Lucifugimonadales > JAGWBF01 > JAGWBG01. The sequence continues at coordinate 51,425 of DAOUKR010000009.1, read as the reverse complement.
GATAATCAGGAAGGACGTGACCAGGGTCATCCAGACGAATACGGGCATCCGCATGAGGGACATGCCCGGTGCACGCATGTTGATGATGGTAACGATAAAGTTGAACCCAGCCGCCATCGTAGCGGTCCCCAGTATCAGAAGGCCCACAGTGTAGAAGTCCACGCCCCGCCCGGGATTGAAGACCCCGTCCGAGAGGTTGCTGTAGCAGAACCATCCGCAGTTGGGAGCCCCGCCCAGAAACCAGCTGCTGTTCAACAGGATGCCGCCGGTCAGAAATATCCAGTAGCTCAGGGCGTTAAGGCGCGGGAAGGCCACGTCTCGCGCGCCGATCATCAACGGTATCATGAAGTTGAAGAAGGCTGCGCTCAGGGGCATTATAGCCAGAAATATCATGCTCAGGGCGTGCATGGTGAACAGCTGGCTGAAGACCTCGGGACTTACAATATCCTGGTTCGACCCCGAAAGCTGCACCCGCATCATGAGCGCCTCTACGCCGGCCAGCAGGAAGAATATGAAGGCTGTGACGCCGTATAGTATGCCTATTCGCTTGTGGTCAACGGTAGTGACCCAACTCCACCACCCTTCGTAGCTGGTGGGGCGTCTCAGTGCGCCGGTTATCGTCCCGCTTATGGTTACCATTGCCTACCCCCGACCTTACCGTTGAATGGTATACCTTTTGATTATAACGTGTTCCGTGTCCCCTTGGCTCACTTCAAGCTCAACAGATAGGCAGCCAGTGCCGAAATCTCCTCATCAGTCAGTTCGGCATCCGGGTCTATGTAAACGTTCGCCAGTTCGGCCATGCGGTTGCCCTCCTTGACGCCATCGGGGTCGCGTAGCCACTCTATGAGATTCTCCCGATTGAGGTCGATCATCCCCGAGGCCATGGTTGTGCGGCCCCCGAAATTGGTGAGATTCGGGGCGGGAAAGCGCAACTCGCCCCTCTCGAAGGCATCCTTGAGGGACTGGCGTATTTCGACCGAGGCCGGGCCATCGGTCTTGTGGCACAGGAGACAGCCACGGCTGGCGAAGGCGGTGAAACCTTTCGCCTCCTCCGTATCGCCGGTTGGGGGGGGGCGAGAGGCAATCTCGTGGTAGTTTGCCACCCATCCATCGAAGTCCTCCTGTGATTGGACAACCACCCGGAACCTCATGTGAGCGTGGGCCACCCCGCAGAACTCTGCGCATTGCCCGTAAAGAATGGCCGGCAAGGTATCAATATCGGACCCGCTAGCGGTAAACTGCATTGTGTTTAGGTTCGTGGGTATTACGTCCTGCTTGCCGGCCAGCTTTGGAACCCAGAAGCTGTGAATGACGTCATCGGAGGTCAGATTGAGCTTTACCGGCACGTCAACGGGTATGTGCAGTTCATTGGCGGTGACCACGTTCTGTTCGGGATATTCGAATTCCCACCACCACTGATGCCCGATGACGTTCACTTCCAGGGCATCGGGCGGGGGTTCGCCAGCGATATCGAATATGTAGATTACGGTGGGCACGGCAACGACGAGGAGCACAATGGCGGGGGCAATGGTCCACCCGATTTCCAGGGGCGTATTGCCGTGGGTCTGGGCTGGTATCTCAGTTTGCCCCGCCCTTCTGCGAAAGCGAATGACCGTGTAAATCAGCGCACCCCCAACGACGATGAAAACAAACACGGCTGCCCAGAAGATTATATTGAACAGGGTTAGCTGCTTCTCCGCAACAGGGCCAAGAGGGTCGAAGGTGGACTGGTTGTGCGAAGGCGTACAGGCCATCAGTATCAGGATGACGGCCACCGATAGACCTAATGCCAAGAGTCTACGGGAAGGGGGGCGCAGGCTCACTCTTGTCTCCTTATCATGTCAGTCCTTGAAGAGAGCAGAGTAATCGTATTTCGCACACGGTAGATTTGCCGCAAGCAGTGTACCAGAGCCAGTTCCAGGTTTCAAGGGGTATGGGCGGTCTGACTTGTAGTCCTGAGCAATCATCATATACTTACCACACTATCCACCATGACTGCAGTGAATAACAAGGCGAGATACAGCAACGAGTAGAGGTAAAGGGATCGTGCATTATGTGTCTCGTCCGTTTGCCTATTGAAGCGTTCCGCAAAGGCCAAGCGCCAGGCCATGTACAGAAAGATGACGCCCAACAGTGTGGCAGAGGAGAAGTATAACCACCCCACCGACTCGGTGGTGAAGAAGAGAAGAAGGGTGAGGGCCACTACCGCCACGGTGTAAATCATAATTTGCCGTTGGGTAGCCTCTACACCCCTGGCTACGGGTAGCATGGGAATGCCGGCCCGGGCGTAGTCGTCCCGTATCAGTAGGGCCAGCGCCCAGAAGTGGGGTGGTGTCCATAGGAAGATGATGGCAAAGAGGTATACGGCAGGAAGCTCCAGCCCGCCGGTAACTGCGGCCCATCCGGCCATCGGAGGTATAGCCCCGGCTGCGCCGCCAATGACGATATTCTGAGTTGTGGTCCTCTTTAGCCACCAGGTGTAGACAAATACGTAGAACAGGGTGCCGCTCAGTGTAAGCAAGGCACTTAGCAGGTTCACTCCCGTGACCAGCAAGACGAAAGCGAAGATGTTGAGGAGGATGCCAAAGACCAGCGCCGCACTGGGTGAGATACGCTGTCCCGGCAAGGGGCGCCTGCGGGTCCGGGTCATAAGCTCGTCAATGTCTTTGTCCAGGTAGTGGTTGATGGCGCTAGCGCCTCCCGCCGCCGCTGCACCGCCTAGCAGCAGCAGCGCAGCTACGGATATTGGCGGAATGCCCTGCGCCCCCAGGAACATCCCCCCCAGGGCGGTTATCAGCAGCAGGAGTATGATGGGGGGCTTGGTCAGGGCCAGATAGTCGCCTATGATGGATATTAGGCTCGCCTGGAAGGGCGTGGGCCTTGGCCAGGACAAGGAGCTTGGCTTAAGCACCGCTAACCCCCTTGAGGGCGGATGTTGGAGCGGTGGGCTTGTATGACAGCACCGCCAACGCTGCCAGACCTACCCAAACCAGGGTGGCTGCCACGAGATGCAGGAGCCTGAGAATTAATGGGAAACCCATCCACAAAATTGTAGCTCCTATCATTATCTGGACCAGGAATAACCCGCCTACGATGACTGTTGTCCATCTCATGGCGGGGAAATCATCCTTGCGTTGCCAGGCCATAACCAGCACCGCGACAATCATCGCTCCTACCAGCAGCCCTACTACCCGATGGGCCATGTGTATCGTAGCATAGTAGCCCTCCGGTATGAACTGACCCTGGCAAAGAGGCCACCCCTGCCCGCAGGACACCGTTGCCCCGGAGACCGTCACGTAAGAGCCGCTCAGCAGGAGAGCGTAGCCGGCCAGAAGGGTGACTAGTACCAGAATCAGGAACCGGTCCGGGCCTCTTCTGTCGTCGCCCTCGCGAGAGTCTGTAATGGGCGGGCCGCGAAAGGCCACCATACAGACGACCACCAGGGATGCTATCAGGGCCTCGGCGGTTGCCAAATGGGCCAGCACTATGGATGCCGGCAGCTCCTTCAGCACCGTGAATCCTCCCAATAGCACCTGGACTATCAACAGAACAAACCCCAGGGTGGCCGGGACCAGCAGCCAGGGTTGTTTCCTGTGAGACCGCCAAACTATCAAGGTGGTGGCCAGCACCAGCAGGCCGGTTACGGAGGCCAGCAGACGGTGGGAGTATTCGATGAGTGTTGCTGAGTCCGCGGGAGGGATGATTTTGCCGTGACATAAGGGCCAGTCAGGGCAACCCAGACCCGAGTCCGTCAAACGCACCACGCCGCCTAGAGTCACAAGGGCGAGGGTAAATATAACCGTGGCCAGAGTGAGGGCACGGAAGCCCGCTCCCACGGACCCGGCCCGCCGGTAGCCTTCGGTCCCGTCATCAGAGTCGGTGCTGCTACTGACGGATGTGTCCAGTGTCCATGCCTCGGCTGCGTGGGCGGGACGCGTCCCAGCCAGAACCGGTAGTTTCTTGGCGGCATATAGCCTTCTCAGGGTTGACCGAAGCAAGCTAGCCACCTCGCTGCTGGGTCGGACCGACCGCATTGGTACTGCATGAGCCTTTTGGCAGGTGTATTAACAGTCATACTCTTGCGGCTCAAGCCTGCTCGTCCCGTAAGTGCGACATCAGTTTGTGCAAATTTTCACTATCTTATGATAGCAAATTATCATAGTGGGATGGGATTGTCAATCTCGATTGTTAGTGTCAACACGCCCTGGCCTCTGAAACGTTAGTCTTTGTTAGTCTTTGAAAGAAAAGGCCTCCCGCCACTCCAGGTATTCCCTGATGCCTTCGGCGAGGTCGAAGTTGTGGGCAAAGCCCAGTTCCTCCCGAACTCTGGTCACGTCCAGCATACCCCGTGCGGAGTTGGGACGCAGGATTTCAAACTCTTTGGCAGGGTCGTCTATTACCTGAACGGAAGGACGCACCTCTTGCAGTGCGTCTATCACGTCACCCAGCTTTATCCACTGCCCGGCGGAGATATTATAAACGTCGTGAGATAGCGACCCGGCGTCCAGCACGGTACAGATGCCGGCTGCGGTGTCGGAGACATAGGTGTAGTCTCGCCCGAGGGTACGGTCTCCCACCCGGACCGGCTCTCCCCTGACCGCGTTGCCAGTCCATTCGTACAGTGCCGACATGATGGCCCTGTGCCCCGTAACCCGCTCCATGGGGCCGTAGGGTGAGCTCAAACGCACGCTGACGGTCGGAAAGCTGTGGAGTTCACCGTATCTGCGGGTCAACAGTTCACTGGCGTATTTGGTAGAAGCATAAAGCCTTCGCGGGTAGAGTATGATGTCTTCGTGCAGCGCCTCGTGGATGCTGCGACCCTCCCCGTATACGGACCCCGAGCTTACATACAGGAACCTCTCAATGGGCAGCCCGCGGGCCAAGTCCAGGAGGTTAGCCGTGCCTGTCACGTTGATGTCCACGATGGAGCGGCTTTGCTCGGTCTCTATGTCCGGGCGAATGCCTGTGAAGACCGCTGCGTGTACAATCTTGGTGACCTTGTGATTGGACACTGCCCGTTCCAGGTCGGCCATGTTCAGGATGTTGCCCTGTACCGGGGTCACCCGGTCTGCATAAGCCTCGAAATATCCTTGTACCAGGGCATCGGGTGGCCTCAGGTCGAAACAGACCACCTCATGCCCCCGTTGGGCCAGGGTTTTGACTATGTTGCTACCGACAAAGCCCGTACCGCCCGTGACTAGAGTTGCCATAACGTCCTCCTTTTCTCGCCCCCTATGTCCCTTCTTGCTAAGAGGTGGTTAGGGGGTTAGCTAATGGCTAAGAGCCGATTTACACTCTTACAAATGAGATCATGGCTGCTGATAGTACCCTGGTGGCCGCCATTCCGAGGAAAACTGCCGGCCAGGGGCTGCCGGTCATGTCCAACACGACTCCGAATATGACGGCTTGTAAACCAGCATAGAAGTAGCCGTGGGCGTCCAGCAAGCCCGATGATGTCCCAGCCATATGCCGACCCGCCATGTCGACAGCTAGCGCGGCCATAGGAGTCAGGCTCAGGGCGAAGCCACCCACCAGCAGAAGGGTGGCACCCAGGTATAGGTTGGTCGCCGGGACCAGAGCTAGCGCTACCAGAGCTAGCGTGCTCACCCCACATGATATCATTATTATGGGTCGGCGTGCGCTGTTCATAAGATTGTCAGAGATGACACCTGCAACTACTGGAGCCAGCAGGTACCCAATGGGAAGCGCCATTGTAACCAGCACAGTAGATGTGATGTCCAGCCCCGCCTTCTGGGAATAGTATAATGGCACCCAGGTGGTCAGGCCATAGCGGGCTACGTTCTCCAGCCCCTTGACGTGGCAGGCAAGCTGGAATTGGGGGTTCGAGAGTAGGCGCTTGTAGGGGCCCAGTCCCCTGAGGCGCTCCTTATCCACCGACTCGGCGCTTGCGGATACATCATCTTCCTCGATATATTCCGGCAGGCCCACCTCCGACGGACGATCGCGGGTTACAAGATAGAAGATAACGCCCAGAGATGCGATGATTAAAGGGGGGTAGCGAAAAGCTGCACGCCAGCCAAATTCTCCGGCCACCCATCCGGTGACCAGCCACATCATGAGCATGGCTCCCCCGGCGGCCATCATGGTTATGCCCAAAGCCTTGCCCCGGTCGCGTCGGGGCCACCACTGGGAGATGAGGCTGATCCCCGGGCTCCAACTAGCGGCGTTTACGAATCCATTGATACCCCAGGGAATGGCCAGGGTCAGAGCAGACGTCCCGAAACTGGTAATCCAGTTGAAAATGGTGGTCAGGATAGCACCCAGCATCACCCATAGACGCAGTCCGTAAGCCTCACTTAGCCTGCCGTGTACCAGATCGCCCAGACCAAATCCCCAAAGTAACATAGCAGTGATGAGGGCGACCTCCAGGTGGCTGAGGTCCAATTCGTCTTTAACCAGGGGAGCAGTAGGCCAGAAGTTAAAACGGCCCAAATATAGGAAGAGGTAGAATCCGGCAAAGCTCAGCAGTACCCGCCATTTCCACCGGTGGTATACCGGGGGCAAATCATGATAGGACACGGCTCGAGGCGGCGTCTTGTCCGTCTCCATGCGGGTTACCCTTTATTGGGGTGGGGATATTTATCCCCCCTTGGCAGCCACGCGGGACAAATACTGGTTGGCTCCCCTGGCAATCCAGGGCTGCCAACTGGTCAGAAAGAACCTTGCTCCCTTTTCGATATAGTCCTCTACGTTATCATCATTCGCCACCGTCCCCGCCACCTTGCCTGCGGCCAAAATCTGAGCGATACACCTGGTGACGACGGCCTGAACGTCGGGATGGTTCATTCCGCCGGTATGGCCCATGGTCTGTGCAAGGTCCGAGGGAGCCATGAAGTAGACGTCAATATTGTCCAGCGTCAGCATTTCCGCCAGGTTCTCTACTGCTACTATGTCCTCGATAAGGATTACCGTAAGCGTCTGCTCGTTGGCCTTGCGGTAATAGTCGGTGACACCGTAGGACTGACGGCCAGCGCCCATTCCCCGGTATCCCAGGGGGCCATACCGGGCCGATTTTGCTGCCCTCTCGGCTTCTTCACGGGTATTGACGTGAGGAACAACTATGCCGGTAGCACCAACGTCCAGAGTGCGGGTAATCAGCCAGGGTTCGTTGCTATTTACGCGACAGACTGAGGTCATACCCCAGAGGTCGCAGGCACGGGACATGTTGGCCACGTGCTCCCAGGTGATAGGCCCGTGCTCGCCCTCTATCCACATGCCGTCGAAGCCAAACTGGCCCATAAAATCAATTATCTCCGGGTTGTTCAGCCCTCCAACGACGGTAGCGCACTTCCCTTCCTGGAGCTTCCTTTTGACCCTGTTCTCTCTGTATTCAGGCATCTTCCTTCTCCCTCATGAACAAAATATCTGCGGGCTGTTTCATTCGAGCTATCGGCAAGCTATCGCCAGGGGAAACGGGCTAGGCCATGTCTCCCCATGTATGTCCCGTCTTCATGTCAACCACGAGAGGCACCGTCAGGCCGTCATAGTCGTCAAGGGCATGGGACATCTCCCTGTGCACCAGCTCTTTCAGGCCGTCCATCTCTTCTGACGGCACCTCGAACACAAGCTCATCATGGACTTGAAGTAGCATCCTTGCCCTGAGACCCGCATCTTCCATGCTTTGGTGGACTCGAATCATGGCCAGCTTCATGATGTCTGCAGCACCGCCCTGTATGGGCATGTTCACCGCGGCTCTCTCGGCGGCCTGCCGCACGTTGTAGTTACTGGCGTTAATATCGGATATGTAGCGCCTGCGGCCCAGTGGCGTGGCCACGTAGCCGTCCATTCTCACTTGGTCCTTGATGGAGTTTATGTACTGCCGGATGCCGGGGTACTTGGAGAAGTAGGTCTCGATGAATTTCTGACCTTCGTCGGGGCTAAACTCGGTCTGCTGAGAGATGCCGTATGGCGATAGACCGTAGATAACCCCGAAGTTCAGCACCTTGGCGATGCGCCTCATATCGGAGTTGACCTCGTCAATGGGCACGTCGTACATGAGAGAGCCCGTGGCGGAGTGGACGTCCTCTCCTTTGAGGAAGGCGTCTACCAGGGCGCTGTCCTGGGAGAGGTGGGCAAGGACGCGTAGCTCTATCTGGGAGTAGTCGGCAGACAGCAGTACCCAGTCCGGCGACCCCTCGGCCACGAAGGCTTTCCTTACCTGCCTGCCCAACTCGGTACGGATGGGGATATTCTGGAGGTTGGGGTCGCTGCTGGAGAGCCTGCCGGTGGCCGAGCCGGTCTGATTGTAGCTGGTGTGTAGCCTCCCGGTGCGAGGATTTATCATCAGGGGCAGCGCGTCCACGTAAGTGGACTTGAGCTTGACTAGCTGGCGGTAATCGAGAATTTTGTCTACCACCGGGTGCATCCCTTTCAGTCCCTCAAGGGAGTTGGCGTCCGTGGAGTAGCCTGTCTTGGTGCGCTTGGTCTTGGGAAGCCCTAGCTCGTTGAAGAGCAGGTCGCTTAGCTGCTGTGGTGAGTTGATGTTGAGCACGTGGCCCACAAGGTCGTATATGTGCACTTCCAGCTGCTTGAGCTGCTCGTTCAGGTCTCGTGACATCTCGTGGAGCGCCCCGGCATCCAGAGCTATTCCGTGACGTTGCATCGTGACCAGCACGGGAACCAGGGGAATCTCCATACGGGAGTAGAGGTCCCAGAATCCGTCCCTGTGCAAGTCCTTTCCCAGGATTGTGCGAAGGCGGCCTGTCATGTCGGCGTCGCTGCAAGCGTAGTCCGTGGCCTTCTCCACTGGGACCCGGTCCATGGTTATCTGCGACTTGCCCGTACCGATAAGCTCCGAGATGTTGGTCATCTCGATGTTCAACGTGTCAATTGCGAGATTCTTGAGGCCCAGGGCCTTTCTTCCGATAATGTGGGCGGCAATCATGGTGTCAAAGTCCATGTTGACTGGTGCGATGCCGTAGTTGCTTATCACGGTAGCGTCGTAGTTGGCGTTGTGAGCTGCCTTTCCGATTTGAGGCGATTCAAAAAGGGGTTTCAGACCTGCCAGCACCTCCTCAAGGGGAATCTGAACCCCGTCCCTGTGGCCCACGGGCACGTACCAGGCCCGTCCCGGGGTGGTGGAGAAGCTGAGGCCCACCAGGTCAGCCTTCATCGGGTCGGTGCTGGTGGTCTCGGTGTCAAAGGAGAAGCTTCCGGCAGAAGAAAGCTCCCTCAGCATGTTGTCCAGCTTCTCCCGGCTGTCCACGGTCCGGTAGTCCGTCTCTACCAATTCCCGAGTGCCCTGGGCTGGCTGAGGAAGTTCCTCGGGAACGTCAGAGCCGGGGTCGGCTTGTCCTGGCGGTGCTATCGGTTCCGGCACTCTGGACAGTATCCCGCTGGAGAACTCCAACTCTCGGAACAGGTCAACCACGTCCCTTCTGCTGTAGTTCCAGAAGCGGCACCGGTCCATGTCCAACTCCACGGGGGCATCCCTGACGATGGTGGTAAGCATCTTGCCCTGAAAGGCGACCTCCCGGTTGGACCGGAGGGACTCCCTGGCCTTGTCAGGTTTCACTTCGTCTATATGCTCGTAGATGCCTTCGAGGCTGTGGTATTCGGACAGGAGCTTGACCGCCGTTTTCTCCCCAATCCCGGGGACACCGGGGATGTTGTCCGAGGGGTCCCCTTTCATGGCCTTCAGGTCGGGCTGTTGCTCGGGGCCTAGGCCGCCGTAGCGTTCCCGGACTGCTTTCTCGTCATAAACCTTCCTGTCCCGGACGCCGTGGTGGAGGTCCACCCTTACCCAGGGGGAGACTAGCTGGAAGGTGTCGGTGTCCCCGGTAAGAATGACGGTCTCCATCTGCTGTTCCTCAGCCTTTCGGCAGAGGGTTCCGATGACGTCGTCGGCCTCGTACCCTTCCAACTCGAATATGGGCACGTTGAAGGCCCGCATCAGTTCCCTTGCGCGGTCGAACTGGGGCCGTAGCTCCTGGGGTGTCTCGGGCCTGTGAGCCTTGTACTCCTGGTATTGCAGGTGGCGGAAGGTGGGGGCGTGGAGGTCGAAGGTGATGGCGCAGTGGGTGGGTTCCCACTCCTTGATAGCCCTCAGGAAGGTGTTGCTGAACCCGTATACCCCGGTCACGTCTTCGCCAGTCTTGCTTACCGTGAGATTCTGGCCGACACTGATGGCGCGAAATGACCTGTGTATCAGGGCGTGACCGTCCATAACCAGCAGCAACGGCCTCTCTCTGGCCAGCAGCATGGGTATGGTCTCGTCGTTGGTGGCAGGGCTGCGGCTGCTCATCTCTGGCACCTCCTCGTCAAGAGTCTATCCAACAACCACCCTTCATGTCGCGTCCTCAGGGTTCTAGGTGTGCGTCACGCTCTGAAGAGTGGGATGGGGCTGTCTGATGGGGCCTAAGTGTGGCAGCAGGGCCGCGCCTGTTTATTCTACCATTTCCGATGCGATTGACACAGGGGTACTGCCAGTGGGGGACCGGGTTAACGAAGCAATGAGGCGTACCCCTCATCTCCCGCCTTCTTCACCTTGGGAGATGGGCCGAGCGGGGGATGAGGGGTACTGCTTATGTGTAGCCAAGAGAGCCAACCACGCCCTATGAAACTTGTGAGGTGACTCCCATATTCGCTCCCATGGTGTCCAGTCCCTTTCTGACGGAGCCGAGCAATGCGCTCATCTCTCTCTCCAGGTTGCGCAAAGTCTGAACGGCGTAAGCGTCGGCCTCTGCGCGGTTGCTCTTGGATTCTACCTCTGACCGCTGGATTATGCTGTTGGCCTTGTACTCGGCATCTTCCAACAACGCGGCAGACTTCTGGCGGGCCGTAGTCATCAGTTCGTTCTGGTCCAGTTTGATTCTGTACTCCTCTTCTGCCTCACCTCTGATGCGCCTTGCGTCGGCCTGTGCCTGATTGAGGATTGCATCCTTTCTCTCGATTACTTCCTGGGCAGCCCTTACATCCTGGGGTATGGTTAGCCGCAACTGCTCGACCAGTTCCGTGAGTTTGCCTTCATCCACAACCCGGTTGCGGCTCGCCGGCAACTTGCCGCTCGTGCTGACCAGAGCTTCCAGCCTGTCTATGACATTAGAAATATCCATAATATCCTCCTGAAATAATAAATAATACCAATATCGGATTATGTCATCGGTCTTGCGCGTTCAGTTTCGTTTTTACGGCTTCTATCACGTGTGGCGGCAACAACCCCGTCACGTCTCCACCTAACCCAACCACCTCCTTGAGAAGACTTGAGCTCACGTACTGATATGGCAAGCTGGACATCATGCAAACCAGTTCCACGTCCGGAGCCAGCTTTTTATTCATGTAGGCCATTTCGAACTCGTACTCGAAATCCGAACCACCACGTAAGCCCCTTACGATCACGCTTGCTCCAAAGTCGCGGGCACATTCCACCGCGAGTCCTTTGAAGTATCTGACCTCTACGTTATTCAGGTGTTCCACGGATTTCCGAAAGAAGGCCACCCTCTCCTCGGTATTGAACAGGAGGTTCTTTGACGGAGTGTCATAGATGGCTATTATCAATCTATCGAATATAGCTGCTGCCCGTGTAGCTATGTCTACATGACCCAGGGTTACGGGGTCGAAGGACCCTGGATATATAGCTGTTGCCATCAAGGGCCTCCTTGTTCAAAAAGGTCCACTGTGCTGTCGCCATAACGGTAGGTCTTGATTAGGGACAGGCTCCGGTATCGGTCACTCAGAACCAGCCTCTTTGAGTGCCCTACCACTACGGTAGCCCCTCCTTCCAATAGGCCCGATCCGGCCAGGCTGTCCAGGGTTTCGCCCAGAGTAGTGAGCTTGTAGGGCGGGTCCATAAGCACCAACTGGTAGCGACCTTCCAGCGCCGACAGTGAGGCCAGTACATCCATGCGATACACCCTCGCTTTGCCGGTAAAGCCTGTTGTTGCCAGATTTTCCTTAATGGCAGCACACTGGCGTGGATGGCGCTCGACGAAGTCCGCCTCTGTAGCACCCCGGCTCAGAGCCTCAATGCCAAGGGAGCCGGAGCCTGCGTAAAGGTCCAGGACCCTGGTTTGAGCAATCTCGAGTGGACCGAGGATGTTGAAAATGGCCCCACGAACCAACTCCGAGGTGGGACGCGCCTCGGGGATTGTGGCCCCGCGTAACCTCTTGTCTTTGGCAACACCACCTACCACACGCATGACCTTGCGGGGATTATACTCAAAAGAAATCTATTTGGTAAAGGTAAAATCAATACTTATTTGACAGTTTTTGTGCCCTTAGCCGTTTGATTTACCCGGATTGCTCTGCCGGTGATTTATTCCGCTGGTCTCTCCCTCACGTCCCCTTGTTCGTAATGTTACACGTTGACCCCTTCAATTCGTGCGGATATAATGAATCTCTATTGACGGGAATCTGGAGGTATGTTCAAAAGTGGCTAACGACACCGGGAAAAGGTATGTTTGCTCGACGTGCGGTTCCGAGTTTATTGTAACGAAGGGCGGCAGCGGTACTATCTCGTGTTGTAAATTGCCGATGCCCCTTAAGTAGTGACCCTCAAAATACTATTTTCGCAGTCACGGGAGGGTTAGGCATTATGCCCAATCAGCTAGGTAAGAGATATACGTGTGCCGTGTGCGGTACACTGGTGCTCTGCACCAAGACGGGGGAAGGTGTCGTCCAGTGTTGCGAGGTCGACATGGAGTTGCAGGAGCCTAGGAAGCTTCCTTCGTCGGACTGATATGGACCGGGGCCTGCTCAACTCAGTAGTCTGAGTACGCCAACCACCTTGCCCTGTACTTCCACGTTATCGGCGGGAGAATATATAGGTTCCATGTAGGCATTAGCGGGCTGGAGCCTCACGGTGTCCCCCTCATGGTACAAACGCTTGAGAGTAGTCTCGTTCTCCAGCTTCAGCCGTGCCACGACCATTTCCCCGTTTTCCGCATGGTGCAATGGCTCGACCAGCACAATGTCCCCGTCATCTACGAGGGCATCTATCATTGACGCACCTTTGACTTTCAAGGCGTAGAGATTCCGGTTGCCCCTGACCATATTGGATGTGACATCTATGCTTTCCTGGGCATCTCCGGGTGCCCATCCGTCGGCCCCTGCCACAGGTAGAGGTTCACCGGCAGCTATGTAACCCATCACCGGGATGCTATGGAAAGAAAATGCTCCGCGGTTTGCCCGTGTCGGCTCGTCCAGGAGCTCTATACCCCTCGCCACGTCCGGCCTGCGACGCAAATAGCCGTCTCTCTGCAACAGGCGAAGGTTGTAGTCCACCACAGAGGTGGAGCTAATCCCACAGGCTTTCTGAATGTCTCTTACCGTGGGGGGTAGCGAGTTTTCTTCCTTGAACTCCCGGATGAAGTCCATCATCATTTTCTGCTTGGCTGAAAGTTTTTTCTTTTGCTGCATATCAATAATCCTAGAACTGGTATTCTAGCCAGAAGAGTAGCAGAGGAGTCGCCTACTGTCAATAGGGGGATGCCGGATTGTCATTCTGAACGGATGGCTGGCACCCCGAGACCTCCGAAGACGGAAAGGGTCCAAAGTCCCTGTTGCGCGTCAAGGGCAACTCTCCAGGTCCCCTACCGTTCCCTACGACAAGTCCCTGCTTCCTGTACTAGGGCTATGGAGCGGGAACTCCAGAGTGAGAGACTACGGAGTTGTCAGGACGTCTTGAGGGCATTCAGCTTGGCCATGAGACGAGACTTCTTGCGCGCTGCATTGTTGCGATGGATGATTCCCTTGGTGACTGCTCCGTCAAGCATCTTGATAGCATGGGCCACTGCCGGCTCGGCATCCTGAAGTTCGCCTCTCTGCAATACGTTGTTCGCTCTGGTCACGATAGTACGAGCGGTTGTCCGAATCCTGCGGTTCCTCAGGCGCTTCCTCTCGGCAGAGCGAGCTGTTTTTTCACTGGGCAAGGATAACCTCCTGCATTTGCTTCAGATGTCAACTTCACTATTATAAAGGACGAGGCCTGACGGTTGTGTCGCCAGGAGGCTCATCCGTCGTTGGAACTACGGGATGCGTTTATCACTCCCCGGACACGTTCGAGCTTGGAAAAGAGCCGACCTAGCTGGTCAACGCCCGTCGTATGGAGTGTGAGAGAGGTCGTAGACGTGCCATCCATGTTTTCGGTTGTAACTGCGGAGGCTATGTTGACCCCTTCTTCGGAAACCTGGGTGGTTATGTCTCTCAAAAGTCCCACCCTGTCCCAAGCCTGGACCGTGAGCCGTATGGGGTAGAGTTGCTTGGTTCGGCCCCACTCGACGTTCACCAGGCGTTCCTGTTCGTCTTCATTGAGGACATTCGGACAGTTGGCTTTGTGCACGGTGACGCCACGGCTGCGGGTAATGTAACCGATAATCTCCTCCCCGGGGAGCGGGTTGCAGCATCGTCCCATTTGTATAAGCAAATCGCCCACGCCCAACACTTCAACTCCACTGGTGGGCCTGGAAAGCGGGAGTGCGGGCTTTTGCCCCCCTTGGGGCTTCTCTTGCTGGGCGGTAAGCCTGGATACCACCTGATTCTCCGTAATACCTCCGGAGCCAAGGGCTGCCAGGAAGTCTTCCGGAGTGTCATACCTGAACATACGGGCCACTTCAGGCTCGTCGAAGGACGCATTGAGACGCTTGAGTTCCTTGCGGAGGAGGTCATGCCCTCGTTGAATATTGGTCTGGCGTTCCTGTTTTCGGAACCACTGGCGTATCTTCTCCCGTGCGCTGGCCGAGCGCACGTATCCCAAGTTCGGGTTCAGCCAGTCCAGGCTAGGACCTCTGGCGACCTTCGTGGTCAGGATTTCGACGGTATCGCCGTTCTTGAGGGGCATGTCGAGGGATACCAGCCGGCCGTTGACCTTTCCACCAATGCAACGATGTCCCAGCTCGGTGTGTATCTTGTAGGCGAAGTCTATGGGGGTAGCGCCACTGGGAAGCTCTATTATGTCCCCCTTGGGTGTGTAGACGAAGACTTGGTCTCTGAACAGGTCGGTCTTCACCGACTCCAGGAACTCTTCGGTGCCGCTGACCTCCCGCTGCCACTCGAGGAGTTGCCGGAACCAGGTCATCTTGTCCTCAAAGCGAACGTCCCCGGCGCCTCCCTCTTTGTAACGCCAATGAGCGGCCACACCGTATTCCGCCGTCTGGTGCATTTCGTAAGTCCGTATCTGCACCTCCAGCGGTGCTCCCCCGTCGCACATGACAGTTGTGTGTAAAGATTGGTACATGGTGTCCTTGGGATTGGCGATATAGTCGTCGAACTGCCCCGGCATGGGATGCCATAGATCGTGTACCACACCGAGGGCGTTATAGCAGTCGCTTTTTGTCTTGACCAAGACCCTCAGGGCGTACAAGTCGTAAATCTCGCTAAGCTCTTTCCCCTGAATGGCGTACTTCTGTATCTTCTGGTAGATACTGTAGATGTGCTTGGGTCTCCCGACTACCTGGGCGTCCAGAGACACGGAATCCATCTCCTTCTTCAGGATTTCCGCAACGCTGGATATGTAGGACTCCCTTTCCTCCCGCTTTATGGACAACATCTTGGAAATTTCTCTGTACTTGTCCTCTTCCAGGTGCCTGAATGCCATGTCCTCAAGTCGCCACTTGATGTCCCAGATGCCCAACCGGTGAGCCAGGGGGCAATAAATGTCCAGCGTCTCCTGAGCGATGGCCTTACGCCTGTGTGTAGCCAGGGCCCCCAACGTGCGCATGTTATGAAGCCTGTCAGCCAACTTTATGAGTACCACTCGCACGTCCTCGGCCATGGCAACCAGCATCTTGCGCAAGCTCTCGGCACGGAGACGGTCTTCCTGAAATGCGCTTGCTTGCTGGGGGTCCTCTTTGTCCATGAGGGCGAGGTCCATCCGAGTCAGCTTGGTGACGCTATCCACAAGCCTGGCTACGTCTTCCCCAAACCGTATTTTGATGTCGTCGTAGGTAACGTTACAATCTTCTATGACATCGTGGAGGAGGGCTGAAGATATGGTGGTGGCGTCCAGGTGAAGCTCAGCGAGGAATAGGGCGGTCTGAAGCGGGTGCTCTATGTAAGGACCACCGGACATTCGCTTCTGCCCGTTATGGCACTCTTCGGCAAAATGGTACGCCTTCTCGATGAGGGTTGCCTTGTCCTCGGGAAGGTATATTTGAACACTCTCTATAAGCTCTTTAACGCCTGTACTCACTCAATCAATACCTCTTAGAGCCTATAATATACCCTTATGGACATACAAGTCCAGAGCAATTGTGGGATAATAGGAACCGTGAGCGGAGATACGAAACCTTCAGGACTATCATGGCTCCGAAAGCTGATGGCGCGCTGGAAGAGCAGAGGTCCCATGACCAGCATGGCACTGCTATCTACGGGAGGGGGCATACCCGTTCGGCAGACCCAGCTTGCGCCCAACGGGCTGGAGTACATGGAAGATGTCTCACAGGCGCGATGGATAGAGGAGAGCCTGTCGGGGTGGGGGAGCGTGCGTTCCTTGATGCCCGAGGGTTTTTCGGCCTACGCCCGCGTTTTTCATCCGGCTTACCTTGACGACAAGGGGTGTGAGAGACCTGTCCGGTGGTCTACGGTAGCTTCATGGAACGGGCGGACCGTCCATCCCCGGATGCAGTTCGAGCGCATTGCCAACCTTAACGAGGACTCGAAGGACATGTACAAAGACCCTGCATGGGGTTCTCTCCCCCAGCATGGGTCCATCCCGGAAAAGGAGTGCACGACCCTGGTCAATGTGCTCAAGGAGTATACCTCGACGCTCGACCGTTGCTACTTTTGCCTTTGGGAAGGCTATGGCAACATTGATACCCGCCTCTACAAGGCCCGCTCTCGTGTGAGAGTTCCGGGGCGAGACTACCTGCTGTTTAGGGGGCCTGTTGACGCTGTCATGTCCTTCCTGATCAGGGAGAATCACTTATGGGGGGACTCGCCGAACATCTGGTGGCCCGAGGACCGGGCCTGGTGTGTGGCAACAGACATAGACCTGTTCGATACCTACGTGGGCGGGAGTAGCGTGTGCATTGAGGCCCTTCTGAATAACCCGGACCTTGAAGTGTTGCCTACAACCCTTGATGCACGGGTGGACCTTCACGGAGATACGATAAATGCCCCGGACGTATCTGCCGGGGGCGGTGGTCAGTGAGCATCGGGGGGATTATAGTTCCCTGGCTTTATGTGGGCCGGTCATCGTCATTGGGCCGAGGTACGTGATGGAATTATTAGCACGGGGTCACCCGATGCCCGGACCAGCGCCTCGGCTACGCTGCCCAACATCCATCGGGTCAGTCCCGACCGCCCGCGGCTGGTCATTGTGATGATGCCCTGGGGGGTTTGCTGGGCGAATTCTACCAGGGCCGACGCTGCGGATCCTCGCAATACGTGGGTGCGAACGGTCAGGCCCTCGTTCTCAAGGCTCTTGGCCAAACTATCCAGATTCTCAGTAGCTTCACGTATCAGGTCATCACTGAATTGCGGCATGTTCATGTCAAACCCCGGATAAGCATAGGTCGGAAGTCCGGTTGACACCACTTGGACCAGTTCCACCTCCAGAGACATCGCTTGAGCCAGGCTCACTGCGTGGGGTACGGCCTGCTCGGCAAGCTCAGACCCATCCATCGGCAAGATGACCCTGTTCAAAGTCATTCCCTCTTGCTCCTGGTATTTTCTGGCTGTCTCCGGGCTGATAGTCAGGACTGGTACGTCCGCAGAATGGACTATCTTGTCGGTAACACTGCCGAGGATGCTGCGGCCTATGGCGTTCCGGCCGTGGGTTGACATAGCAATCAGGTCGCAGCCCGCCTCGCCGGCAAAGCGCAGGATCTCCTCCGCCGGGCTGCCCACGGTCACCTCAGTCCTGACCTCAATAGATTCTTCCCTGAGTTGGTCGGCTATCTCCTTCAGTGTACCCATGGCACGGGCGCGTAGTCTGGCCTCAATCTGGTCCAGGTATATCGCCGAGGTCTCGGAAATGTGCATAGATTGAAGGTCAATGGCAGTATGCAGCACCAACGGGGTCCCGGTCTTCCTTGCAATCTGCGAAACATAGGGCAGGATTCCCCTGGCAATATCCGAGCCATCCAAGGGGACCAGTATTGTCTTGAACACCGCTTCACCTCATCCAAAAAATTCCCCTAGTTTTCTCCCCGGTTTCCGTTGGGCGTGCAGCGTTGAATATTCTCGGGACGTAAAGATTCTACCATACCTTCATTAGCGCTTCCAGAAGTCCTAGTCACTCGGTAGCATTGCCCTTTGGTGGGCGGCCCGTGAGCCTTGAAATTCAGGTTGTGAAGGGTTAACCTGTCATAAGATTAAACCGGTAGGGGGTATTCCAAATGGTGACTACTGTGAGCAGCGGCGCTTATGCCTTTGAGGTAGAGGCAGGCTGGGGCAAGTTGCCCGACGGATGGTCATACAAAGAAGTGGCAGCCGTGGGCGTAGACTCCGAGGACCGGGTTTACGTGTTCAACAGAGGTCAGCACCCCATGATGGTCTTTGACAGGGATGGCAACTTCCTGAGCTCATGGGGAGAGGGTGTCTTCGTCAACGCTCATGGCATCACTATGGGGCCGGACGATACCATCTATTGCACGGATGACGGCGACCATACGGTCAGGAAATGCACCCTCGACGGCAAGGTCCTCCTTACCCTGGGAACGGTTGGCGAGCCATCGCCATTTCACAGTGGCCATCCCTTTAACCGATGCACCCACGTTGCCCTATCTCCCGTCACCAACGACATATATGTTTCCGACGGCTATGGCAACGCACGGGTCCACAAGTATTCCCCCGACGGCAAGCTGCTCTTCTCGTGGGGTGAGCCTGGAACTGACCCGGGACATTTCAACATCGTTCACAATATCTGTACAGACAAGGACGGATACGTTTACGTGGCCGACCGAGAGAACCATCGCGTCCAGGTTTTCGATGCCAACGGCAAGTTCGAGACCCAATGGGTCAACATGTCTCGACCGTGTGGCCTGTACATTGACAACAACCCGGACCAGCTTTGCTACATTGGCGAGCTTGGCGCCGCCATTCCCTCCAACGAAGGCGCACCGGGCCTGGGCCCCAGGGTTAGCATATATAGCCTCGATGGCAAGATGATTGCCAGGCTTGGGGACACGGGTCCAGGAGAAGACCCCGGACAGTTTATTGCCCCTCATGGTCTAGCCGTGGACTCCCGGGGAGACATTTACGTCGGGGAGGTATCGTGGACCCACACGGGCAGACGGCTGGAGCCTCCAAGGGAGATGAAGTGCTTCCAGAAGCTGGTCAAGAGGGGCTGAAACACGTCATCTGACCCAATCGGCGACCCGTTCAGCAATCATTATTGTGGTTGCGTTGGTGTTGGCCCGCACGATGTTGGGCATGACTGAAGCGTCCACCACCTGAAGTCCCTCCAACCCGTGTACCAGGCAGTGCTGGTCAACTACTGCCAGAGGGTCGGAAACCGGGCCCATCTTGCATGTGCCGGAGATATGGTGAGTGGTACTTACGTTTCTCATCAGCCAGTCATCCAAGGATTCTTCCGAGTCCAGGTCATGCTCAGTGGGCGCGAGCCGTTCGTCTACAATCTCCTTGTACACGTCTTGCTCCAATAGGCGAATACAGAGGCGCACCGCCTCTCGGAGCCGCCGTCGGTCCCAAGGGTCGACAAGAAACCGGTAATCGAGGTGGGGCTGCACGTGGGGGTCGGAAGAGGTGAGGCGCAATTCACCGGACCCATTAGCCAGCTCAAGCATACAGATGAGGCTAAAGCTGTCTCTCCCGCTGGGGTCCACACCCACTGGGATTGAGTAGGATGTTGCCATGATTTGCACGTCGTTGCGGGTGCTCGATCCCTCAGCAGTATAGCGAAGGGCAATCTGCATCATCGGGGAATCGGCACTTACCGGAATACTTTCTTTTATGCGCATGCGTACTGCTACCAACGGGTGGTCCCTTAGATTCTGGCCGACTCCCTGGCGGTCATGCACCACCGGGATTCTCAGGCTCCTCAATTGTTCTCCTGGGCCGACCCCGGATAGCATCAGCAATTGTGGTGACGCAATTGCCCCGGCGCTAAGTATGATTTTGTCCGCTTCCACGGTGAACCTCTCCCCGCCGCTCTCAACTTCTACCCCTATCGCCCTTTTGCCATCGAACAGGATGCGCCAGGCCAGGACATCGCCCCTGACGGTCAGATTGAGCCTGTGTCGGTGCGGATTGAGATAAGCCAGAGCCGTGCTCACACGGATGCCGTCTCGGTTGTTCATAGGAAACGGGCCCACGCCAAAGGAATCCGGGTTGTTCATGTCACGGTCTTCGGGGAATCGCTCAGCTACACAGGCCTGATAGAAGGCCGCCTGGGTAGGATTCCACCCGTCCTGCTTGTGTCTTCTGACGGTAATCGGACCGTCCGAACCGTGAAAGTCGTCCCTGATGTCCATGTCAGTTTCGAGTTTCCTGAAGTAGGGCAGGACCTTGATATAGCCCCACTCGTCGTTGCCCTGGGCCGCCCAGTCATCGTAGTCTTCCGGCACACCACGCAGAAATATCTGGCCGTTGACCGCACTGGAGCCACCGATTACCTTGCCCCTGGGCACCGGCATTGGCTCTTCCTGCTGGGGAGTAGCCGTGCCGACCAATGACCAGTTGTGGGGAGTCCCCGGTGACTGGGCGGGGAGCAAGTCGTACCCATTCTTGATGGCGTCGGGGGTACGCTCCAGGTCGGGATAGTCCGGCCCAGCTTCAAGAAGCAGCACCGAACGCTTGGGGTCTTCCGAAAGGCGCGTAGCGAGA
Source organism: Dehalococcoidia bacterium (assembly GCA_034421095.1). GTDB lineage: Bacteria > Chloroflexota > Dehalococcoidia > Lucifugimonadales > JAGWBF01 > JAGWBG01. The sequence goes on along the minus strand of DAOUKR010000009.1, from coordinate 30,677 downwards.
ACGCAGCCGGCAGACCCGCCTCCTATTACAATAACGTCGTACTTCATCCCTTCCCTCGTTGTTAGCCACTTCATTCGTCTTGAAAAATGCTAGCAGCGCCGTCAGGTACTGTCAACCAACGCCCTTGATTTGACAGAGCTTTTCCAAAGTCCCTTCTCCCCTGGCGGGAGAAGGTCGGGATGAGGGGGAGCTGTTACGGCACCCTTCACCCTCACCCCAACCCTCTCCCAGCGGGAGAGGGAGAAATGGAAGACCCTGTGGGCCATCCGTATCTTGACTACGTTCTCGGCATGGGATAGATTTCATGGTAGAAATACAGTGAACCGTGAGGGGAAGCTATGCCTATCTACGAGTACCTTTGCTCCACCTGCGAAAACAAGTTTGACAAGCTCCAGTCCATGGACTCATCGGGGGCTGACTGCCCCAGATGTGGACAGCCTTCCCGGCGGGCCATATCTCTCTTCTCGGCTGTCACCACGGGTGACGGCGGCGAGCTGGGGTCTCTGGCCGGCATGGGAGGGTGCCATTCCTGCGCCGGCGGTTGCGCCTGCTCTATGGATTAGACCTCCGCCGCTTCGGAAGGGGGTTGCATTGGTAGGACATCCTGGCTGGTGGAAGATGGCTTCCGCCGTAGATGCCGTCGTTGCAACGCCAGGTAGCTCCCCGCTATCCCGCTAAGCACCGCGGCTTGCCCTACCGTCACGAGGGCCACAAAGAGGGTTGCATCGAACCAGAACCCCTGGGGAAACATCATTACCAGGTAGTCCCTGCTGGGGTCCAGTTTCCAGAAGTCGTTGGAGAAACTCAACTGGTGAAAGAGAAGGAACAGGGAGTCAAAACCCACTAGCGCAGCCAGTCCAACTGCTACAACAAAAGCCAGGGTGAGGCTGCCTCCCCACACGAGATACCCCATGAGTTTGGCCGTAAAAGGGCGGCGATAGATGAAGAACCCCACGCCGACAAACCCCAGTATGTACACGGCAGTCACCAGGTCTACCACGTAGACCCCCCATATCAGGTGCTTGACGTCTCGCATGTGCAAGACTTCACGCTGGTTGAAAAGCGCTCTCTCTTCCCCGTAAATCTCGGCCCTGATGTCAATCGGCTCAGAGGTGGAATTGAAATAGGCCCTGATTTCTCGCGCCGCGGCTACAAGCCCTTCATCCTCTATCCCTGTCATCTTTGATATATCGTATTTGTCGAACCCGTAGTGGTAAAGTCGCTGCTCATTCACGGCCCAGGTCACACTGTTGGTAACCAGAAAGAGTGGGACTGCTATCACGAATAGGACAACCAATATCCGGGTGGCAATCGTTCCGCCTTTGCTTTCAAGCATGACTATACGTTAACACATTTTCCTTGCTCCCGGCAGCCTTGCTATTCATCAGCCTCCGTCTATATAATTCGGCTGCACGTCGAGATTACGCATCCGGGGTATTATCAGATGAAGAACGGTCCCGACCGTCGTTACGATGACGGTCCTGCCAGTTACTCTGAAGGCAGCCTGGACACCTTCGAGGCCCTGGTCAACATTATTGAACGTCTCAGGTCGCCGGGCGGATGTCCCTGGGACAGGGAGCAAACCCACGCATCCCTGAAGCGCAACCTCCTGGAGGAGTGCTATGAGGTGCTTGAGGCAATAGACTCCGGCGACTCCGCCAAGCTATCCGAGGAGCTCGGGGACATCCTGGTACAGGTCGTTTTCCATACCCAAATAGCCCGCGAAGCGGGGGAGTTCCGTGTGGAGGATACGATAACCGCCGTTAACCGGAAGCTTATACGTCGCCATCCCCACGTTTTTGGCGACGCTGTCGTCGCCGACGCCCGCGAGGTGGAGCGCAACTGGGAGAGGCTGAAGGAGGCGGAGAGGGGAAGGAAATCACCGGTAGATGGCATACCAAAGGACCTGCCTGCTCTGACCTATGCCCAACTGATGCAGGACCGCGTGGCGAAGAGGGGCTTCGAGTGGGACGACATATCGGGGGTGTTGGACAAAGTTGTGGAGGAGGTCAACGAGCTAAAAAGTGCACCAGGAGACGAGGAGAGGGCCAAAGAGATGGGAGACTTGCTCTTTACTATCGTCAACCTGGCAAGGTGGCTCGGCATCCACGCCGAAGATGCCTTGCGGCAAGGCAATGCCCGGTTCCGGCGCCGCTACACCGCCATGGAAAATCTCGCCGTGGAGCGTGGCCTGGATTTCCCGCAGCTTTCATTGGATGAAAAAGAGGAGATGTGGCAGGAGGCGAAGAGGTTGACGGAGGACTAAAGTGACATGTAAGTCGGTTGAAACCCGGGCATGGTAATTTCAGGCCCGGAAGGTTAGAATTGGGCAAAATTTGTTAGACGCCGGAGAAAGCCGTACATGATGAACGAAGGTTATGTGACTGTGCATGGCAAGCGCTTTCATTACACGTGGCTGCGTGACCATTGTTTATGCCCTGCGTGTTATCATCCAAATTCGTCTCAAAAAATCTACGACGTAAGTCTCAGCCCTATTCCCCCGGAGCCAATCTCCGTTGAGGAAGGGGCAGAAGAGCTTCGCATTCTCTGGAAGGAAGCCCCACCCCACGAAAGCGTTTTCCCAATCGGATGGCTCCTGAGCCACTCTTACGACCCGGTGCCCAGGAGGGAGCATCAAAGCGCACTCACGATGTGGGACCATCCATGGCTTGAGGCGCACCCGCCGGAACACTTGGATGCTTCCTCCATTTCCTTCGAGTCATGGACTCGTCAACTCACGACTCTGGGCTTTGCCATTATACGCCGCCTTGCTCCGGAAGACTTGCATCACTGGTTCGGCGCCATTGGCCCTGTTCACACAACGGAATATGGGGACTCATCCAGGGTCAAGCCAACGCCGGCGGCCAAGGACCTGGCCTTTTCCGACGCCGGCGATAGCCTGCTGCCCCACACCGACGGCTCCTACAGGTACGGGGAGCGGCTGTTGCAGTTCCTCTACGCCCACGGGAACACCACGTCTGGCGGCGAAAGCATCCTAGTGGACGGATTTCGAGTGGCAAGGGACTTTCGCTTGCACCACCCCGATGAGTTCCAGGTGTTGGCCCGCACGCCGATACGATTTCGTCAGTATGACAGGCAGACCGGATACCTTTTCAAGCACACCACTTCCATCCTGGTCCTGGACGGCCCCGGGGAAGTCGAAGCCGTCTACTACTCCCCCAAGAACATTGACTGGCAACTCCCCTTCGACGAGGTAGCCGGGTACTATCGGGCTTACAGCCTCTTCTCCCAGTACCTGAACGACCCGGCATACCAATACCGCTTCCGCATGGAAAGCGGCGATTGTTTACTAATTCAGAATTTCAGGGTCTTGCACAGCAGGAGCCAGTACGACCCCTCCTCGGGGTACAGGGACTTCGAGACAGGTTATCTCGATTGGAGCTACGTGGCCGGCCGCATGGAGTACCTTAACACCGAGGGCCAGGAGTAACACGCAGATTATGGACCGGCTCGGTGGGCTGTGGGGAAGAGGTATACTGAGGGCAGATGGGTATGCCTTGTATCTGTGGCGGACCCGACCAGATTCGAACTGGCGATCTCTGCCTTGACAGGGCAGTGTGTTAGGCCTCTACACTACGGGTCCTTGAATGTGCCTGAAAGCAGCCGGGCTCGTAAGCCAGGCTAGGTCATATCTCGATTCTAAGCTTCTGTGAAGCTGCTGTCAACGAAGTTGAGACCCTTCAGGGGAGCAGACCGCTCCCCCCTATTCGAAGGCTCAACCTACTCCGTGATAACCTACCGTCACGGTATCTCCCTCGACTATCACGGGAGTGATCCGCTCGCCTCCCGTAAGCTGCTCCAGGTCTGGAACGGCCTCGGGGTGGAGGCTCACGTCTATCTCATGGAAGTCCACACCCTGCTTTACGAAGTCATCCTTAGCTGCTGTGGAATAAGAACACTCCGGGTGGGTGTATATGGTAATGGTGGCGGTCCTCTCCTGAGTCAATTGGTGTCACCTCGTAAGATAAGTGTACGTGGGTCGCATCCCATTTTATGCCAATGGAGATGCCAATTCAAGCATCATCAGGGGACAGCCGTTAAAAGGCGTCCTCCGCCCCGGCGATGGCATCAAGGTCCGCCCTCGTGTACGACCCCAGGCTCCTGAAGTCCAACACGGTATAATTCTTAATCCATCGCATGGCGATTCTCACCGATTTCTGGTAACGCTCCTCGGCCTGAGCATAGGCCGCCTGGCTTCGCTCATCCCCTTCCGCGACCGTCGCCTTCAACTGGGCAAGGATGTCATCAACCTCTTCGCGAAGCAACTGCTTCACTAGCCCGAAACTGTGGGCCTGACCTGTGTTCACGTCCTTCGCCTGATGCCGAATTCTCTGGGCCACTTGCGCCACGGATATACGGCCCGTTGCCAGGTCTTCCATCAGGGCGGGATGGATGCCCGGTTTGCCTGCAAGGCTGTCAATGCCCTTGGCCCCTCTCCCGTTCAGCCAACCCTCCACGTACTCAATCAACATTCGCGCGTTCCGGCGCGTTCCCTCTATGGTGATAGGGCCTTCGGGGACCTTGACTTCAACGGGATAATGATCGGGATTGTACATCTCGGGGGACGGCTCCCACCCGGACGCTATCAGTTCCTTGAATGGGTCCGCCGCCGTTTTCATGTGGAAGATATGTGCGACCCATCCCCTTATAAATCCCTGCGCTGCCTCCCATTCCTTGTCGGCCCGTATGGACTCGCCTGCCACCCTGTTGACCTCATCATCCCGGCTGGGCAGCGCCGTTGCCATACCTCCGATGGGGACCGCACCTCTCTTGAGACAGATAGCCACCAGACGCCTGAAGATGTTCGCCAGGAATTCGGTCGTTTTGATGTCAACTCCGAACCGGTCGGGCCATACCGAGTTGGAGTCCGTCATGATGTATTCGAGAATGCTCGCCTTGAGGTCCCATCGGGCAGCGTTGAGGCCGGCCGCGTAGGGGCCCAGGGCGTACAGCATCTCCTCCATCTCATAGATTGCGGGGAGGGCCTCGACCAGGGGAATAGCCCTTACGACGGCGCTTTCAGGGAACCCCAGGTGCTCCATGCTTGCGTCGAAAAGTTCCCTGTAGAAAGCTACCTCTTCGGCAGATTCCACCTTGGGAAGGTAGAAGTAGACTCCCTGGCCCCGGTCAATCTGTGCCTTACCCGCATAGAAGAAGGTCAGCGCTGTACCAAGAATGGCAGCAGGTATGGGAGTCCCGTCCACGGTCACCTCGGGCTCGTCGAGGTGAAGTCCACGCTCCCTGTGCATGAAGAAGGGAATCTCACCTTCATCAATGCGGTACTCCCTTTGCCTCTCCGGGTTGTGGAAGACCAGGGTACGCTCGACAGCCTTCAGGCGGTTCTGCGCTGCCTGCACCGTGTCTATGAACCGGTGTCCACCCGAGTCCTCGTCATCGTCCAGGTCTCCCTCTGCTCTCTCCCCCTCGGGACCGGGATTAAGGGCGTTGATAAACATCCCGGTGATTGAGCACGGCCCCGATATTTCGATACCGGGCCTTCTCAAATCTTCGGGGACCGGAGGGACCTTCCAGTCCCCGGTATTTATCTCCGATACCGGGGGGTGGTCGAAGGATACTCCCCGATGGAGGACCTTCTCCAACACTTCGGCCCTTTTGGCGCGCAGAGCATGTACCTTGGGGGTGAACCTGTCGTGCAGAAGCGTCAGGTACTCGATGAACTCGGGGGTAAAAAGTTCGTCGGCGTTTTCCACCGGCGCGTACTTCACTCTCTCGGATACGGTTGCCATAGGCATACCTCCTCAGGGATTGTTATTGTCAGGGGTATCCAGTCAAGTCTTGGGGATGCCGTTACAGGACATCCCTGGCGTGGAAATCACGGGCACCGAAGCCCTGGGTGGCGCTGTAGCGCTCCTGCACCATCTCCTGGGGCAGGTACTCTTCTTCCAGTTTCTGAAAGTGGTCGAACCTGCCCATCACGTGATGGTTCTCCGTGGGGTGGCCGTCCTTGAGCGCTTGCAACCTCAGTTGGGCCTTCTCCTGATTTTCGCTGAGGTCCTTCAGGAAATTCCACTCCGCGTACATAGCTGCGTGGAGCGCGCCCATGCTGATGAATATGTACTTGTAACCCATCCGGCCCAACTCCTTGAACGTGACAGGGTCCTCGGCCTCGGTCCATTTGAAGGAGGAAGAGTAGTTAAAGCCCAGGGGCAGGCCGGGGAAGTCTTTGTCCATAGCCTCGGCATATAGCTCTGCATACTTGCGGTCAGGGGTGGGAAACTCCGGCCAGACCATGTCAGCGCCGGCGTCTGCGTAGCGCTTGCCTCGCTCAATGGCCTCTTCCATGCCACCCCCGACGGCGCTCACCGCATCCGTTCGGGCGATTATGAAGAAATCGGGGTCGGACCTGGCGTTGAGAGCGGCCTTGAGCTTCAGCACCGACTCCTCCATGGGCAGGCAATACTTTCCCGCCAGGTGGCCGCAGCGCTTGGGGAGGCGTTGGTCTTCAAGGTGAATGGCCGCCACGCCCGTCCGCTCATACTCCTCGATGGTCCGCGTGGTGATGAGCGCGTTGCCATAGCCGTCGTCGGCATCTGCTATGACCGGGATGTTGACGGCCCGGGTAATGTACTTGGCCCAGGTAGTCATCTCCGTCATGGTGGGGAATCCCAAATCAGCCCGGCCCAGATATCCCAGAGCGCAGGAGTAGCCGCTCATGTAGACGCATTTGAGGCCCACCTCCTCGGCGATTCTCGCCTCCATGGGCGAGTAGACGCCGCTGGTGTAGACGTAAGGCTCCTCCGAAAGCAGCTTTCTAAACTCGGCCCCTTTACTCATACGTTCCTGCCCTCCTCGACCTGCTTATGATACTTTCTCAATGCCGGCCTTGCACCCCAAAGGGCTTTTGTGAAGTGTATCACAATAAGGGAATGGGGGTCTACATAGGGGGCTTCAACCATGTTTTTTTGAGGATATCAGGTAATCAAACGCCTGACGTATCCGATGAATTCCCGCCGTCTTTCACTATTCCCCAGGACCTCAGTAAGGTTGAAGTCTTGGTTGACGAGCCTGTCATCGTCTATACGACGCCGCACCTCGGGTGTAATCATGCTTGGCAGGTAAACGTTCATAACACGACTGTTCTCCCGAACAGCTTCCTCAAAGGACTTCTTTGCCGCCCCATAGCGTTCGAGGGCCCCAGCCGGGTCAAGGCCATATTTGACTTCAATGGTAGCGACCAGCGTACCCTGACTGTTACGGATAGACACGTCAGGTTCACTGCTGAAAGTAATAGCGTAATCAGTGACGGTGATGAGTCCTCGAATGTCCTCAATGGAAGGAACTTCATCCGAGGGAGTTACTATAGAGTTGTCCAGTCTGATGATGTTCTTGACTAGTTCTGACTCCGCTGAACTGCCCACCAACAATGCCTTTACTCGCCTGCCCCCTTCGCTCCCAATTTCATTGCGCCAGGAACCGTTTATCTGGGTGCCAAAGTTAAGTAGAGCGGCAACTCGGGCGTTCTCAAGCGTCCAATTGGAGTCAGATTCCACAAGTAAACAAATGAGGCTATTCAAAACATGAGCTATTCGTTGCGCTTTCGGTCGGCTTAAATTGGAGCTTGAGCCTTCTTCTAGGTTCTTCGTTGAAGAGGCAGCTAATCGCTGGAGACCCTTCTGTGGCAGAAGTGCCAAACACCGGTAATATGCTATGAGAGGAGGCGCGTTTCTGACTACTTCGGGATGGCAGAACACGAGAGTAGGGTCTATACCCTTGTCCTGAACCTGGTCCCAAGCGGTGTCAGAAACCCCTAGCTCTTGTAATTGACTCCACTCCAAGCTGGAGGAACCCACCTGCTGTTCAGCTAATGCCAGTAGCGTCGTCCACTGAAAATGTATCCTATAGAAGAATGAGGATCGAAGGGTATACCTTGCGCGCTCTGCCTCTCGCTGGAGGTCAGGTTGGGTCATGGCTTTCTCCACACTACAACGCTCTCTCTAACCGGGACGCGTCCATAGCGTCCCATCTGTTGAGAACTGTTGCCTTTATAACGGGCTACTATGACTTCTTCCGTAATAAAACCGTGCCGCTCCGCAATATCGGACAATATCAAGTCAACGGGCATCATCTCCCCTTCAAAACGAACATTGTCCACTACAAGGGCCACTTTAGAGCCGGGAGCTAGCACCTTGCTCCATTCTCTTATGGCCTTTTCCATGTCCACAAAATAGGCCGTAAGCATAAATGGTATGCGAGGGTTGTTGAGTTTCAGATAACCAAGATTTGTAACCACCTCAGCCACTACAGGATGGGCCGGGACATCTTCTGCAGAAGTCTTGGATTCTATATGGGAGCGCAGGATGCCGAAACGGATAGCCTTTAACTCTTCAAAGCTATTCACAAAGTGGAAGCAAAGCTCCAAACAATAGCTCCTGGTATAGTCGTATCGGTTCGCATAGGGGGGAGAGGTAATAATGATAGTAGGAGATTGAGGGAACTCCATTCCTCCTAGATTACGGGTATCGGCTTCGTAAACACGAGGCAAATTATCAAGCGTACCGTTCAGAGTACCCCAAACCCGGCGTGCCATGATGATGTCCGTTTCCGCCTGAAGGACCTTCTCCAGCAGGGCATCGTCGGGATACATCGGCCTCTTGTCCCTCTTCAACCGGAGAAACTGACCGTCCTTTGCCGTATAGCTGGTGGACTCGAGAATAGAAAAGAACAGTAGAAGGAATGATTCCCGTAAAGGTGATTCCAAGGTGTTAATCGCCGTCTTCCATCTTCGCAAACGTATGAGTATATCCTCGTCAAATGCAAGAGGAAGGATGGGCACACCCTCAGCTATTGCCGTCTGGGAGGAAGTGTCTACCCTGCTTTTCAGTGTTTGAAAAGTCTCAACAATATCTCCTTCCTTAATCTGGAAGAACGTCGGTAGAGTTTTAGAAGCGAAGGCAGCTACAGGCAGCTTCTCAATACCAACGGATGGTATTCCGCGGAGCATGGACGCAAATAGAGTCGTGCCTAAGCCGGCAAAGGGGTCGAACACCGTATCCTTACAGGGTTTAGCATCAAAGTAGTCGAGGAAGCGATTCACAAACTCCAGTGAGAAGGCTTCCTTGTAGCGATATAACCGGAGGAATGGCACGGTCTTATTGCCGACATAGGATACTAACCGGCCAAGTTTGAGGTCCTCACGTATGATGGGCTTATATCTGGACTCAATCTGCACACGTTCAGACTCCAGACTATCCGGTATGAGCACCGGCCTATTTGATGGCCTAGCCCCTGTCTCCTTAGTCAAAACCGCTCCTTATTGGAGAATTCACTTATATCATAGCATATAAGTTCTACGGAAGGTATCTTCATTTCCGAGAACTTGGATTCAGTCCTCGTCCCACAGGCCCTTGAACAGGTGGTGTGTGTCCATGTAATATAGGCCCCCCGTCAGGACAGGTTCGAGCTCGGAAGCGAGCCCTCCCGTTGCCCCCGGGCCGCCGATACGGCCCATGAACCGCTCCATGAATGGCCGCCTGCGCCTTATCCACATCGGCCTCGGCCGGGTCCTGCCCAGTTCCGCCGCCAGGTCCAGGGCACGGTCGAAATCGCCCAGCTCGTCCACAAGGCCCCTCTCATGGGCGCCCCTGCCGGTAAAGACCTCTCCGGTGGCGTACTCTCTTACCTTCTCCTCATCCATCCGTCTGCCCGTAGCCACCGAGTGGATGAAGTTGCCGTAAATCTCATCTATAAGCCCCGTGAACCTGTCTTCTTCTGCGGAGGTAGGGCTGCGCCAGAAGCCCGTCATGTCCTTGAACTCCCCGCTCTTGTATACCGAGAAGCTCACACCCAGCTTCTGGAGTAGCTGCTGCAACACGGGGCGAAGGTATATTACGCCGATGGACCCAACAAGGGAGGACGGCAATGCCACTATTTTGTTGGCGGCACAGCTAATGTAGTAGGCACCGGAAGCGCCCGTACCCCTGATGTAGGCTACCACGGGTTTTTCCTGGGCCACCCTCAACAGGCTGTTGTACAGTAGCTCGGAACCCGAGGCGGTCCCTCCGGGCGAGTCTATCTCAACTATCACGGCTTTGAACCGCCTGTCCCTGCGGAGGCTGTCCAGGATGCGGGACTGCTCCTGTACCTTCGCACCTCCACCTATAGCTCCGAATATCTCTACCACACCCACACCGGAACGTTTTCTGAAAGGTACTGGTATTGGCATCGCTCATCTCCTTAGAACATCTAGGCGGAACATTCAGAGTCCCTGTCAAGTTGGACGGTACACCCGGAGGAAGAGGATATGGGCAGACAATCATCATGCCAGGGGTCTATTCCATACCCTTTGGAGAAACCTGAAAGGGCGAGGTAAGGAGGGGCATGGGCACCTCAATTACCACTGGGCCATTGCGCCTCAAGGCACCTCTGAGGGCGTCCCTCAATTCGCCCGGCCCTGAAAGCGCAATTCCCGTCGCGCCAAAGGACTCGGCCAAACGAGCAAAATTGGGATTTTGAAGCTCAGTGCCGTACACCCTGCCCTTAAAACGCGTCTGTTGGTCGGACAAGGAAGCGCCAAAGGAACTGTTGTTGAACACGAGCACAACCAGGCCGACACCTTCCTGCACGGCCGTAGCAAGGTCCGGTATGCCATACATAAAGCCGCCATCGCCACATATAGCCACAACCTGACGGTCCGGGTTTCCAATCTTGGCTCCAATGGCGGTGGGGAAGGCATAGCCCAAAGTCGCAAAGTAGGATGATGTTAGATAGGAGCGAGGTTTCAGCACCGGAAAGGCCAGATAGCTCCAGTAGCCCACACCGGTGATTCCTCCTACCACGATAGCATCATCCTCAAGCTCCTGGCGCAGGGTCTCGATAATCTCCACTTCCAGAGGGGCCATCTCTTTAATCTCGCTATAAGCCTCCCTCTTGATGGTCGCCATGTCTCCGTGAGTCCACTCGCTGGCCGATTTTCCTCCTAGCTGGGATAGAATTGACTGGAGGCCCAGCCTGGCGTCGGATGTGATGGCCACCTGAGTGGTCTGGTTCCTGCCCAACTCCGCGGAATCGGCGTCTATGTGGATGAGTTTCTGGTGAGCCTGGAAAGCCCAAGGGACACTGGGGGTGAGGTGGAGCCGGCTTCCTACTGCCAGAATCACGTCGGCCTGGGGCATGGCACGATACCCAGGGCCATGCCCATAGTAGAAGGTCCCCAGCGAGAGTTGGTGGTCCTCCGGTATGATGCCCTTGGCCTGGTGAGTCGTAATGACCGGAGCGTTGAGGGTGGTGGCAAGCTCGATAAGTTCATGGGAGGCATCGGCGGCTATTGTTCCTCCTCCAGCCCAGATGAGAGGCCTCCGAGCATGTTGAAGTAGCTCAGCCGCCGTCTTTATTTTATCGAGGTCTGGAGCTTGTTTGGGAAAGACTTCAGCCTCGGGCAAGTCTACATCGGCGGATACCGGCAGGATGTCCCAGGGTATCTCCAACTCTGCCGGCCTGGGCCTGCCGGTGCGTAGCTGTTTCATGGCTTCGTGGACAGCATCCGGGATCCCATCCACTTGGAGAATCCGGTCACACCACTTGGTGATGGGCCGGAAAATATCCAGCTGGTCTTCCACCTCGTGCAAAGCGCCGCGTCTCTTGCCCAAGTTATAGCTCTCCATCTGACCGCTGATGAGGAGTACCGGAGACGAGGTGGCGTAGGCGGTGGCAAGACCGGCAGTGGCGTTGAGGGCGCCGGGGCCTGGCACTACAAGACCTACGCCCACCTTTCCCGTAGTGCGGGCATAGCCATCGGCCATATATGTGGTGCCCTGCTCATGGCGCACCGTGACCAGACGTATAGACGGCTCTCCTTGCAGAGCGTCAAAGACCTCCATAATCTGTTGGCCTGGCAGCCCGAATACCACGTCAACCCCTTCCCTTGCCAGAGAACGTACAAGTGCCTGTGCCCCGGTCATGACCGCCATGTATCACCCCTCAGATATAAATGTGAAGATTTATTCGCTCTCCTTTGATTCTAGCAAGACATTCTCAATAGAATGCCGATACCGACTCGAGCTTAGAATCCTATATATCATGTATCGGGAACCATGCACCTAATTATACCCCATTAATTATGGCGTCCGTCGCTGTAGTATCTGAACGTAGGTCTATCAAAACGCCAGGATATGGGTTTATAATATGACTCGTCGGGGTGTAGCGCAGCGGCTAGCGCGCCACGTTCGGGACGTGGAGGTCGGTGGTTCGAATCCACTCACCCCGACCACGCTGCAATGCTTACGTGACTCGGCCCCGGATGTCATTGACTGCGTATGTACTTCGGATGTCCTGAGTGTTCTGCTTCAAATGAGACCTTTATTGATAGTGGTGTTCGATGGGCTTCAACCCTCACAGGTGACGTCCGAACTGATGCCTAACCTGGCGGAGCTGGCTGCCGAGGGGGTCATTTTCGACCGACATCACGCCGGGTTCCCTACTGTGACACGCACAAACGTAGCAAGCATAGTAACGGGCCGACATCCCGGCGGCCACGGCATAGCAGGAAATACACTTGTCTTCAGGGACTTCGACCCAGGCCATGCTCTCCCCGTCATGGAGCCCCAGCTAGCACAGATTGCCAAGAAGACCGGACATGTCCTGCTCGCCCCTACTCTAGCTGACATCCTTTCCCAGCATAACAAGGAATACATTGCTGTGGGCATAGGGACAAGCGGGAACGCTTACCTGCATAACCCCAATGCTGAGCGTTCCGGCGGAGCGACGGTCCACCCCAACTTCTGCCTACCGTCCAGTCTCCACGATGAGGTTCTAAGCCGTTTCGGCCAGTGGCCCGAGCACGGCATACCGAACTCAGCGAGGATGGCCCATGCAGTTGACATCACCACCAATTACCTCCTGCCAGAGCGGTCTCCATCGGTCCTCCTCATCTGGTTCTCGGAACCGGACGGTGCGCAACATGCGGAAGGGGTCAACTCGGAGTTGGCAAAGAAGGCCATCAATGCCGCCGATGAGCAGCTAGGCAGACTTCTTAGTTGGCTCGAAGATAATGGCCTATCTGCTGAGACAGACTTGATAGTCGTCTCGGACCATGGCTACTCGACTATCACCGGCGTTGTAGACATCGAAGCTCGCGTCCGAGAAGCAGGTTTCCCGTGTGGTGACAGACCCGGCGGGGTGGTGGTAGCCCCTAATGGAGGCTCGGTGCTGTTCTACGTACATGATAGCGACCGAAGGGTATCAGAGAGGCTGGCAGAGTGGCTAATGGTGCAACCCTGGTGCGGCCCTCTTATAACCTCCGAGTCTGCGACAGGTATCCCGGGCACACTCCCGGCTGTTCTGGTCGGCAACGAGGGCTTCCGTGCGCCTGAGATTACGATGTCCTTCAAATGGGAGCACAGGACTAATCAAGCCGGATTCCCCGGTTACGTTTACTCATCGAGCGGAACTCCAGGAGTGGGCCAGCACGGTTCCATGAGCGCACACGAGATACGGAACGTCCTTATTGCCAGCGGGCCTAGCTTCAGGAGAGGAATCAGTTTGGACATCCCCTCAGGCAACGTAGACCTCTCTCCGACGATATTGGGGATACTTGGCATTCCCGGAGGGGAAGATATGGATGGACGGGTGCTGAGAGAGGCCCTGGTGAACGGCCCAGACCCCCGGGGAGTGGCCTGGTCTACGGAAATCCACAGGTCGGAGCATCAAGTAAGTGGAGGCACTTACCAGCAGAAAATCACCTTGTCCCGTGTAGGTACAACCGTGTATCTGGACGAAGGCCGTGGAAGTTTCGAGGTAGGTTAGACGTTTTCATCTTAGACAGGAGCATTGATATGTCGTCATCGCTATCGGGACATGCCCAGACCGTGCTCGGTCCCGTATCCCCGGACAGTCTGGGCGCTACCACGACCCATGAGCACCTTCTCATCAATTTCTCCTGCATGTTTGTGGAGCCACAAGAGGCCAGCCAGAAGGCGCTGGCGTATCAACCCGTTGCCCTGGATAACCTGGGATGGATCAAGTATAACTGGACCAGCAACCTGGACAACTTGAACTTGATAGATGAGGACGTGGCGATACGCGAGGCCATGCGTTACAAGATGGCCGGGGGAAGCACTATAGTTGATGCCACCACCGTCGGCATCGGACGGGACCCCCTGGGCCTGGCACGCATCGCACGGGCAACCGGGTTGAACGTCATCATGGGAGCCGGCTTTTACGTGGACATGGTACACCCTTCGGACATGTCCCAGCGTACCGAGTCCCAACTGGCTTCCCAAATCGCGGGAGAAATTACGGATGGTGTGGACGATACCGGTGTCAAGGCCGGAATCATCGGCGAGTTGGGCTGCTCATGGCCCCTGACCGACAACGAGAGGAAGGTGCTTCGGGCTGCCGCCATAGCCCAGAGAGAGACCGGCGCCGCTATCCTCATCCACCCGGGCCGGGACGAGCAGGCCCCCGGGGAAATCATCGAGATATTGTCCGAGGCAGGGGCCGACATTAGCCGCACCATTATGGGTCACCTGGATCGCACCGTCTTCAGCTACGATGTCCTTAGCCGGTTGGCCCAGAGCGGCTGCTACCTGGAATATGACCTGTTCGGCCTGGAATCATCCTACTATCCCCTCGCGGATATTGACATACCCAGTGACGCCCAGCGCATAGGCTTCATCCGGCGGCTCATCGCAGATGGACATCGAGACCGGATTGTAATCGCCCATGACATCTGCTTCAAGGTGCGTCTGGTGCGATACGGGGGCCATGGCTTCGCTCACATACTGGAGAATATCGCTCCCAGGATGCGTCACAAGGGCGTGACCGAGGATGACATACATGCCATTCTGGTGGAGAACCCCAGGCGGGTCCTGACCTTTGCGTAGGAGATTACCCTTTCGTAGAGTTGGAGACCTCTGCCAACAACCTCAGCGTACGCTCCACGGAAGCCTCCCGGTCGCTTCCGGCAGCAACCGGACACGCCATAATCTCCGTCACTCCGATGGAGAATAGCCTCTCTATCTGTTCCTTAACCTGGGACTCGCTGCCCGACAGGGTGACGGCGTCTATCATAGCGTCGCTCCACGTCCCGTTGAAGGCATCGGGAAATCCCGCTGCGGCAAGCATACGCTGGTAAAAGGCCAGCCGGACGTGGCCAAGCTCCTTCCTTATGGCTGCTTTCACCTCGTCGGGGTTATCGTGGACGCAGGCCGGCCCGCCGTAGATTAGTGGTGGAGTGGGGCGGTCGGCTTTCTCCGCCGCCGCTTTCATGGCGGGCAAGGCCACGTCTCGCAGATAAGACGCGGGGCAGACCCACGTGATAGCCCCGTCGGCCCCGGCCCCGCATAGCTCGAAGGACTTTGGCTGCAGTGCCGAGGCCATCACTGGCACGTCCACGGGAGTTTGTATGCTGCTGTGGGAGCTATAATAGCGTCCGTCGAAGTCCACCGACCCTTCTTGCAGCAAGGTTTTGAGGATGTAGAGGTACTCACCCAGATGGGCCAGGGGGGCGCGGAAGTCGGCGCCAAAGGTGGCTTCCATGTCGCCTCTGTGCCCTGTGCCAACGCCCAGCCTTATGCGGCCCGGAGCCAGTTCGTTAATCACCTGGATCTGTTGGGCCATGACAACGGGGTGACGGGGAAAGGAGGTTACAATAGCGGTCCCAAATAATATTTGCTGAGTGCGTCCGGCAGCGCCGGCAAAGAGAGTCAGGGCGTCCAGTCCGGCCATGCTTGTTGTACACCAGGCGGCGGAGATTCCCATATTCTCGGCCTTCTCTATGTAATCCAGAACGGCATTGCTATTGGGTCCCAGAATCACCGGGTCTCCCACCATGATGCCGACCCTTTTCTCGCTCATTCCTTCTCCTCGTTCCGGCCCTTCACCTTGGTCATACGGCCCAGCCTTTCGGGGTATTGTATTGCCGTGTGAGAGCAGGGTCAAGCGCCCCACCATTCGCTCGTCAATATGCCCGTATTAACCGCGCTGATAGCCTTGACGCCAGCAAAAGGGTGCTACTACAATGCTAGAACTTGCAAATTGGTGATTGCAATGAGATTGAAGCTGATAGCAGGTTTTGTCAAGCTTGTGACGCTCCCGGTGGTCTACCTCATGTTCGGCCCATTCATAGGCGCGTATCGAGGTCTTACCGGAGAGAACACGCCGCTGAATTATGGAAGGCTTGTACGCGAATATCCCAGAGAGGGTTATGTCGCAACAGGCTGGCGCGATTGGCTTGACGGACCGGACGAGGATAGACCCAGTGTCTTTGGTGCCATGTTTTCCACATGGCTTGGAACGATGACGGCCTCTATTCCCTGGCTATTCTTCCGGGGAGCAGTAGAAGGCTTTATCGGACTGCTGAAAATCTGGAAGCTTCCCTACGAAGGCACCCGAATGCTCCTGTACGACTTCCCCGTCACAAGTCTCCGGGCTATAAGACGAATAGTCCACAGTCCTGCCGGGGATGGAAGTGCCCGGAATGAGCACATAGAGGCGGTCAGGCGTGACAATTAGGATAGGCATGGGAGCGTATGTCTACGAATACCGGGACGACTGGGTCAAGCTCCCATCTGGGCGGGTTCTCCAGTCGCCCAGTGCCGTGGCCGTGGACTCTCAGGACAGGGTTTACGTGTTCCAGCGCAGTGGCCCTCCTATCCTGGTTTTCGACCGTGACGGGAATTTCCTGAATGAATGGCCCCGTCGTCCCCAAGAGTTGGAAGATGCTCACCACATCTACATCAGCCCCGATGACCGTGTGTATCTCGCCGACCGGGACGCACACCAGGTCCTGGTGTATACGACTGAAGGACAGCAGGTAATGAAACTTGGGACCAGGTACAGTGCCGCTTTACAGGCCCCATTCAACCATCCCTCTGACATAGCGGTCTCGCCTGGTGGAGAGATATACGTCTCCGACGGGTACGGCAACTCCAGCGTACACCGATTCTCAGCCGAT
Organism: Dehalococcoidia bacterium; assembly: GCA_034421095.1. Lineage (GTDB taxonomy): Bacteria > Chloroflexota > Dehalococcoidia > Lucifugimonadales > JAGWBF01 > JAGWBG01. Next base: position 13,744 of record DAOUKR010000009.1, on the reverse strand, counting down.
GGAAGCTATATCTCTTCCTTTGGCAGCCCGGGTAGCGGGCCTGGGCAGTTCAGGGTCCCACACAGTCTGCGGGTGTCTCGGGATGGGCGAGTATTCGTATGTGACCGGGAGAACCATCGCGTGCAGGTGTTTACCTCCGAGGGGGAGTACATCACCCAGTGGACCGATTTCAAAGCTCCGATGGGTATTCACATTGACTCCGACCAGATTGCCTACGTTACCGATCAGATCCCGCGTCTCAGCGTGCTCACCCTTGAAGGAGAGTTGCTGGCCAGGGGTCGTACCTTCGACAACGGGCACAACGTGTTCAGCGACTCCAGGGGAGACCTCTATGCTGTGGATGCCTCCAATTACAGAGTCCAGAAATTCGTGAAGCTACAACCCGGGCAGGAAGCGCTATAGACCCTTCTGCACGGGCAAACCGGGGATTTTTAGCTGAATCCTCAAAAGTCCGTCCCACGTGGTGATGAACAGGGTCTTCAGGTCGTCGCCTCCCCAACCACAGTTGGTGGTCTGACCAGCACCCGTCAAGATGGTCCCCAGATGCCTACCCGAAGGGTCTACGACCCACACTCCGCCGGGTCCCGTGCAATAGATGTTACCTTCGATGTCCACCTTCATGCCGTCTGGGACGCCCGGATGGGGTCCGGTCATCTCACACAATACGCGGTCGCTGGCAAGGGCCAGCATACCGTTGGGCGTCACGTCGAAGGCTCTTATCCACCCCCGCCTGTTCTCCACAGGAGGGAACCGGAAGGAGTCGTCCACGTAGAGGATGCTCTCATCGGGAGAGAAGGCCAGTCCGTTGGGCAAGAAAAAGTTCTTGACCAGCAGGGTAACGTCGCCCAGGTCAGGAGAGACCCGGTACACTCCTGAGAAGTCCATGTCAAGCCCGGGGGCCGGCGCGCCGGGGTCGGTGAAGTAGATGCTGCCGTCAGACTTTACCACCACGTCGTTGGGGCTGTTCAATCTTCTGCCTTGATAGGTGCTCGCCACGACGGTGATGCTTCCGTCCGGCTCCTGACGAGTCACACGGCGGTTAGAGGTCTCGCAGGCCAGCAACCTCCCTTGCAGGTCCCGGGTAAGCCCGTTAGCGTTGCCGGTAGGTTCCTTGAACAGCGTGACGCCCTCTTGTGGCGTCCATCTGTGTCTGCAGTTACTATCTATCTCACTGAATAGGAGGTAGCTCCCGTCCCTGTACCATACAGGTCCCTCAGCAAGGGCGTAGCCCTTACCCAGTTCCTCCACATCTTGGTCGGGCGACACGATGCGCTCCAGCTTCGGGGATAGTTGCTCAATTGGCATGACAGCCTCCTGTTAAATACACTTCTTCCCTGCCCTAGTGACTATCTTGTGAAGAAACCCTCTTCTGGGTAAACCTGCCGGTACACCAGGGCCGTTATGGGTACTTTGCCCACAATGCTGCGAGTCCATTCGGTGGGATTCGTCAAGAATTCCTGGTACTCGGGGCTGCGAAGGGTCTCCTCGGTCTCTAACTCAAATATAGCCAGGTACTTGGAATAGTGTGGGGGGTGCGGCCTGCCGGCGAAAATCTCCTCCTGAATGGCTGAGGCGGCGACGTAGCGTCGGGCGCTGACGACACCCGGCACCCGGCGTAACCCGTCGGCCAGATGCTCCTCGTCGTACCATCGGTTAAGCTCGTCCTCCAACTCTGGCGGCGGGTCCGCCGACACGATAAGCAACGCTCTGCCGGTGCTATTCCCCATATTTCCTCCTGTTCCACGGAGAGGTCCTAGTGGGCGTGGGCCTCGGCGGGAATACCCCGCGAGTAGATTGCTCTGAGGGGCACGGTCAGGACGCTGGCAATCATGACCCACATGAAGATGAGACCAGTGCTGCTGAGCAGCAGGGGCGCGGACATCCACGAGAAGTCCATGAGAATCCCGTTGACGGCGTTGAAGCCGCCCATTGCACCCTGCACGTGCCACGTGTTGGCGCTCATAACCCGGCCGCGAACCCTGTCGTCCGTGACGGCCTGGACCATGCCATGACTGAGGGTCATAAAGCCGGCCGTGGCGGCTCCCATAACCGCCGCCGCAATCATGGCGGTTGGGATATCGTAGGCGAAGCTCAGGGCCATGGGGGAAAGGCCGCTAAAGAGGCCCAATATCAGGAAAAGACGCCCCCTGAAAACCTGACCTTCCACCCTGGCCAACGCCAGGTTCCCTATGATTGAGCCTGCCCCCACCGCTATCATCAAGTAGGTAGGCCCCTCGAACAGACCCTTCTCCGAATCCATGCCCAACTCCGTCCGTGAGAAGAAGGGGAACACGGATTCAAAGGCCATCGTGAAGGCACAGTGGAGCACGGCAAGCACCATGAGATGAAGTAGGAGAGGGGTGGTGTAAATGTAGCGCACGCCCGCTACCAGGTTGAACACCACTCCCCTGGTGGACTCCACCACGCCCCGGGATGCGGTGCGTATGTTCAGCACCTGACTCAGGCCAATGGCGTACAGGCCAGCGGACATGAAGAAAGCCGGCTCAGGCCCTATAAATGCGATGATTGGCAAGGTCAGTAGAGGCCCTCCCATCCTGGAACCCTGGGTTGCGAGCTGGCTCAGGGCCACTGCATTCAGAAGGCGTTCACGCGGCACCAGGTTGGGAAGCAGCGCTTGGTTGGTGGGCATCTGGACAGCCCGGATGGAGCCGTTCAGGATGGCCAGCCCCAGAATCTGATACTCGGTAGCCGTACCACTCAGGACCAGGAAAGCCAGAATCAGGTTGTGGCCCAGATTAAAGGCGAATGCGAGGGCCAGCAGTCTGCGGCGGTCGAACCTGTCTGCCAGGATGCCCGAGAGGGGAGTGACGACGAGGCCGGGCAGAAGCGCCGCCATAGTGACGAACCCCACCCAGGCGTTGGATTCGGTCAGGTCGTATACCAGTGCCCCACGCAGGACGATTAACGCCCAGGCTGCCGACTGGGCGCAAGCTGTGGCTATCAGCAGGCTGCGGTAATCGGGAAACCGCAGCGACGAGAAGAACCCCGGCTTATCGGTGGGTTCGTGATTTTCTAGCTGTTCCATGTCTTCATTCTTCATTTTGGCCGGAATGTCCCGGCGACCTCGTCTATGCCGGACTCGGGAGGTCACCATCAACCGGGCACATTCTAATCCATGCTATTCCGGCAATCAAGCGCCCCCAAATTGTCGGCGGCCTTCTACTTCTCGTGCTGGCTCCACAATGCCTGCAGGACGTTGCCCGGCGACATGGGCAGGACGTTCATCCGCACACCAATCGCGTCGTAGATGGCGTTGGCTATGGCGGCCATGGGAGGCACTATCGGCACTTCCCCGACACCCCGCACTCCGTAGGGGTGGCCGGGATTCGCCACCTCCACTATCACCGTGTCTATCATCGGCAGGTCAAGGCTCGTGGGCATTCGGTAGTCCAGAAAGCTGGAGTTTGCCATCTCGCCTTTGTCGTTGAAGAAGTACTCCTCGCTCAGCGCCCAGCCGATACCCTGGGACACGCCCCCCTGCATCTGTCCTTCCACGTAGCTGGGGTGGATGGCCTTTCCCGCGTCCTGCAGCGCAGTGTAGCGCAGGATGTCCACTTTGCCCGTCTCCGGGTCCACCTCCAGGTCCACTATATTCACTGCGAAGGCACCCCCCACGCCCCCCGGCGACACGTTGGCCCGTCCCACGATGGGGCCTCCGGTGGCGTTCAGCCTGCCGGCCATCTCCTTGAAGGTGAGGCGCAGCTCCGGGTCTGACCTGTGGGAGAGCACCCCGTCGGAGTATTCCACGTCGTCGGAGGATACGTCCCAGATGGTGGCTGCCCGCTCAATCATTTGCCGCCTGACGTCGTGGGCTGCCTCGTAGCAGGCCCATCCGGTCTTGAAGGCGACGCCACTGCCGCCGGTGTTGGAGGTATAGCCTATCGAGTCAGTGTCTCCCACGGCCGGCTTCACGTCCTCCACCGGAATACCCAGCACTTCCGCAAGCTGCATGGCAACGGCTACCCTCGTGCCCCCGATGTCGGCCGACCCCTCGACCAGGCTGATGGTCCCGTCGGAGTTGACGCTGGCTATGGCACTGGAAGGCCCCGTATTGTTTCGCCAGAACCCGCTGGCCACACCCCTGCCCCTGCGAAGCCCGGACCGTCCGGCCTTCTCCAGGGGAGCGGAGTAGTGCCCGTGTTCCTTGGCTGCCCGGACGGTCTCCAGATAGCCAATGGGAGGGAATCTGAGGCCGGTTACCTGACGAGTGCCCTCTTTGGCCCCGTTGATGAGGCGAAATTCGAGGGGGTCCATGCCGATTTTCTCGCATATCTCGTCTATGACCGTCTCTGCGGCAAAGGCGGCGGCGGGCGCGCCGGGCGCTCGGTAGGCTGCGGTCTTGGGCTTGTTCAATACCACGTCGTAGCCCTCCACACGGGCGTTGGCGAGGTCGTAGGGGCCGAAGATGCACTGGACACCGGCACTCACCGGCGACCCGGGATATGCACCTGCCTCGTAGGCCAGGTACGCCTCCGCAGCGGTGATGTGTCCTTCCCTGCTCGCGCCAATCTTAACTCTGAGGTGGCCGCCGGAGGTGGGGCCGGTGCCCTCGAACACCTCGGCACGGCTCATCGTTAGCTGCACCGGATGCCCCGTCTTTCTGGAGAGCAGGGCGGCGACCGGTTCCAGGTAAGTACTCAGCTTCCCTCCGAAGCCGCCCCCGATTTCCATGGGGATAACTCTGACCTTCGAGACAGGAATACCGAGTATTCTGGCCGTATTCTCCCTTATGCCAAAATGGCCCTGGGAACTGCACCAGACGGTAAGGTTGCCGTCGGCGTTCCACAGAGCCGTGGCGCTATGGGGTTCGATATAGCCCTGATGGACCGATGCGGTGTGGTACTCCCGTTCAACGACGACATCAGCCTCCTCGAATCCCTTGTTCGGGTCACCCACCTCCAGCACAAAATGGTTGGCTATGTTGGTGCCCTTTTCAGGGTCGTCATCGTCACGCAGGCCACCGGGCCTGATACCCGGTGAATCGAAGAGGGCCAGCCGTTCGTGAAGGACGGGAGCATCCCCCTTCATGGCATCCAGCACGTCCATGACCGGAGCCATGACCTCATAGTCCACGTCTATCAGGGCCAGGGCCTCCTCTGCTATGTGGGGGCTTGTTGCGGCCACCGCCGCCACGGCGTGCCCCTTGTAAAGTGCTTTGTCCTCTGCCAGGCAGTTATTGCTCATAAACTTGGGATTGGACATTGCGCCCTCGCCCAGATCAGCCGCTTTCCCAGAGAGTTTTGGAAGCTCCGCCGAAGTCACCACGGCCTTCACCCCCGGGAGGGCCAATGCTCTACTGGTGTCAATGGACCTGATCCGCGCGTGGGGGTGGGGGCTCCTGAGAATTTTGCCATGGAGAAGCCCCGGCAGCTTGACGTCAGCACCGTACCGGGCCTGACCAGTTACCTTGTCAGTTCCATCGTGGCGAATGGGCCTCGTGCCCACCACGTTGTACTCCTGTGTGGATAGCACTATGTTGGAAGTCATCAGCTTTTCACCTCCCTATTTTCGAGCAGTCCACAATTGCTCCTACAATTCTACCATAACCCGTGCAGAAATCATGGTGAGATGCGCCAAGAGATGATGACTGGACGTACTGTCCAGTCACACGTATAATTCCATTCGTGGAGAGGTACATACTCTTTCTAAACAGAGTAATCAGATTCTTCCGCAACATCTTCACCTCGATGCCGTTGGGAAGAAGGGTCAGACTACTTCTGACGAATATCGGGTTCAGGTATCACCAACGGCAGTGGTGCTGTGGCCATCCTGGTGAGCCGGGATGCTGACGACCAGTTGCCTCCTCCGGGCCGGAGGGAACCAGTAGAGAATGACCGGGGTGCTATAATAGGAATTAATTCAAGCGATAAAGGAATAGCTATGCAAAAGGAACACATCAAGCTAACATCTCTGGCCCACTGCGCCGGTTGAGCCGCCAAGTTCAGTCCTGAGGACCTGGTTCAGGTCCTGAGTCAACTGCCCGTAATGAGCGACCCTAACCTCCTTGTGGGCACTGAGACCGGCGACGACGCCGGAGTTTACCGCATCAACGACGATACCGGTCTGGTGATGACGGTTGACTTCTTTCCGCCCATAGTTGATGACCCCTTCAACTTTGGGGCCATCGCTGTCGCCAATTCCCTCAGCGATATATACGCTATGGGAGGCAAGCCCCTTCTGGGTCTGAACGTCGTAGGGTTCCCTGTGGGCCTTCCCAAGGAGATTCTGGGAGAGGTGCTCAAGGGGGGCTATGCCAAAGCCCAGGATGCCGGGTGCCTCATCATCGGCGGACATACCGTAGACGACCAGGAGCCCAAGTACGGCCTGGCAGCCGTGGGACTGGTGGAGCCGGGGAAACAGATTACCAATGCCGGCGCCAGGCCGGGTGACAGGCTGGTGCTGACCAAGCCTCTGGGTACGGGAGTAATCACCACAGCGGGGAAGCAGGGGGTTGTGAGGCCCGAAGTTCTGGACCATGCTGTGTCTATTATGAGCACCCTCAACCGGGCCGCCTCGGAAGCGATGGTCAAGGTGAGTGTGAACGCCTGCACCGACATCACGGGTTTCGGCCTCATAGGACATCTGAACGGCATGATGCGGGGCAGCGGTACAAGTGCCAAAATCTGGCTATCGGGAATGCCGGTGATACCTGGCGTCTGGGAGCTTATTGGGGATGGGATAGCGCCCGGAGGAACGCATCGCAATTTGAGCAGTGCAGGCCCGTACGTAGAGTGGGGAGAGGACATATCTGAAGATGCCAAACTGCTGCTATGCGACGCCCAGACTTCCGGGGGATTGCTCATGTCTGTGCCGGAGCAAAGGGTCAACCTGCTGTTGGAAGAGTTGGCTATAGCCGGCGTAACCGGTGCTGCGATGATTGGTGAAGTGTTCACGGAAGGCAAGAGCAGAATCGAGGTGTCCGCCTAGACCTCGGCTTGTGGGAAAGGATGAACGTACCCCTATGGGCATGTTTACCGTACAGATAGCCATTGGAGACCCGGAGGGGTGGCGCTGGACTACCCTAGATGCCCTGGTTGACACAGGTGCAGGTGCCTCTATTACCTCGGTGCCGTCTTCAATTCTCCGAGAACTTGGGGTGGAGCCTATGACTCAGCATCTGTTCCGCTTCGCCCAAGGTGAGACGCGCACGATGGACGTGGGGCAAACCTGGGTGCGGGTTGAAGGTAGAGAGAGGATTACGCCCGTGGTGTTCAATGAAGAGGGAACCACACCATTACTGGGAGCACTGGCGCTGGAGGCGGCGTTCATGGGTGTTGACCGCGTTGCCCAGAAGCTGGTCCCCGTAGAGGGACTGATGATGTAGCTGACGCCAAACCATGGTTGTACTTGACTAAGACTAGTCAGACTAGTAAATTATAAACATGGACTTGGTCTATTCGACATACGAAGCCAAGGCGCGGTTCTCGGAGGTCTTACGGCACGTGCGGGAGGGCAAGACTGTAACCATCTCGTATCGCGGGAAACCCGTCGCAGAGGTCCGCGGCATTGAGGATGGGCCTCAGACCATTGAGGAGCGCCTAGAGGAGTTGACGCGCCGGGGTATAGTAACACCTGCTTACGACGGGCCTCGTCGCCCTTTCAAGTCCGTAGCCCATATCCCCGGAGCTCTCGAGAGGTTCCTCGCCGAACGGGAGTAATGACTGTAGCGTATATCGATACTTCGGCGTTCCTCGCCACAGCGCTAGGCGAGTCCGCCGGCGGTCAAGTCGCTGCCCGCTTGGACACCCTTTCGAGCCTCGTGTCCTCCAACCTACTGGAAGCCGAAGTGCGGGCTGCCTTCTTCCGTGAGGGCGTTGAATTCCACCCAGGGATCTTGGCGGAAATCCGGTGGGTCACACCTGACCGGCCACTGACCCGGGAGTTCGAAACTGTGTTGGCCACAGGCTACCTCCGAGGTGCAGACCTATGGCACGTGGCGACGGCCCTCTACTTGGCCCAAGACCCAACCTCGATCACTTTCGTCACCTTGGACACCCGGCAGCGCGCGGTGGCCGACACCCTTGGGTTTCAGACTTGAGTGGACGCAGCAGGCCATCAGGGCCGCGTCACCGGCGGCCCAGCGCTCGCCCTAGGTGAGGGTCGAAGGCCCGCTTCAAACCGAGAAGGCTTTTCACCATCCACATCTGGATGGTGGCGAGGTTCTCTTCATCGACGTCTATGCTGCCCGCCACTGAGACCGCGATTCGACAAGCACGACGGTTTTCTAGTGGCTGCCAGTCCAATGGCTGGCCGAACTCCTCCTCGATTTCAGCCTTGCGCTCCTCCAAACGGCTGAAAACTTGCAGGTTGTTTTCACCGTCCCCCCCGTCAATATAAACTTCGACCTGGGCTCTCTTGGTTCCCGTAAAAACAGCGCCGTAGGTCACCTTCTGTCCATAGCCGGCGGAAAAAGAGTACCAGTTATCAGGTCCTGCTTTCCGAGCTCCGGTAAACTTGTGCTCCTCGCGCAGTGTGTCTATTAGCTTTTGGAAGAACTGCCGGTAGCGTTCTCCACGACCGGAAGATTGGGTTCGACCCGACCCAGCACCGCGGTTGGGCCTTTCCTTGCGCCACTCGTTGGGGGATGCCACTAGGTTGAAATGGGGAGCAGGTCGGGAGCTATCGATTTGCCACAGTTCCACCACGACACCGAAGAACATCGTGTCCCCGTCGGTTCGTTGGTTCAACCAGTCCAAGGCTTGGCGGTGCTCGTCGCGGAACTCTCGAGTGAGCCACACAACCACGTTGGCATTGTGCCCGGCAGCGTAGGTAAGCAACTTGCCCAAGTGGTCGTGGTCGGTAACCTCCAACTGGTTCTCAATGATAACGGGGCGGTTTCCGTGGATGTCTGTAGCTAAAATATCCAAGGAATAGCCGCCTACGGGCGCCTCAGTGTCCTGCAGCACGAGGTCCAACCCCAAAGCATCGCCAAGGGAGGTTATGTTCGCCGCCAGCCACGGCGTAAAATCGGCGGCCTCGTTAGGCCACACATTCCGTAGATCCACTCTTTCAATGCTGGATAACGTTTGCTCGGCCATTTCGGCATCCCCCTCGTAGCATTCATGCGGCATATGACCCGCGCATCCTCGTCACGGGCCGGGCGACGAGGGGCCTTCAACTCCCCTCCGGCGTGCTCGTAGCTTCCATCGCGCCCAGACAACCGCCAGTAGGGGCGCGGACAACATGCCCGCCACCATCAGTATCAAATACTGGGGAGGAACGTGCATCCACGAGCCGCCGATGGCCAGCAGATAGTAGCGGCCCATGCGTCCAATCACGCTGGCTGAGGTGTACTTCCAGAGGGGGTAGTTGGAGCTGGGAGCCAGCACCCTTATCGGATAGAAGGGAAGGGGAGTGACAGCCAGGATAGCAATAGTCGGCCATGGACGCCAGTAGAAGTAACGTACCGCCTTCTTATAGATGGTCGTTTGTTTCACCGGGGCAACCGGGCGGAGTTCAAAGACCTTTTTGATTACAACGTAGTCTATGATGCAGGCTATCATTGTGGCAACGCCGCCGACAACGGCCACCACCCACGGACTGTAGACGGCCGCGGCAAAAAGCACGCCCGGCTCGTTGGGCAGATATACGAAACTGTTCGAGGGTATGGAATACCAGAAGTACAGCACCAATCGCCACCAGGGGGGATACAAGACCCAGGCCAGGAGGGTACAGACCAGGGCAGGGACCAGGGTGCCCACCAAGACCCAGACTTTGGGGCTGCGCTTGGCCCGACGGAACAAGGCCGTCACGCTGCTATAGCACGCTCCCCAAGCCGAAGTTGACTTGGGCCAAGCCTGGAGGAGTTTGAGTTGGTTGGGGCCAAGTCTATTCATCAACCGGGGTACCTTCTTTAGGAGCTATGCCCGGAATCGGGGGTTGCCGGTCCTTTGGTCTATTCTCGACTAGGGGAAACCCTTGCCGGGGTCTGGCGATGTCGCCAACCGTCCATCATAGAAGCCCGGTGCACGCATTGAACGGTACAGTAGGAAGCACAGGGCTTCTCCATGAAATATTGTCGCCGCATGTCCTCATCGGAGTAGTGTTCCAGGGGCACCCCGGGATACCCCCGTTGCTGGGAGCACCAGTGCACCAGACCGTCTTCGTCCACGTAAAGATAACGGGCACCGGCGCGGCATTTCCAACGGTTGGGGTGTCCCTGAACAAGGTTTTCCCCAAAGCGGTCTAACCAGGTGAAGATGCCGGGTCCCTTCCCTCGAACAATGTCCCGGTAGATACTCTGCTGACGTTGGCTCAGGGGTTTCGCCTGTCCGTTGCCCGAATGAATAATGCCCAAGGAGGTGGGGAATCCCAGTTCCCGGGCGCGGCGGACTACCGTCCGGGCATCTTCCGGGTTCTCAACCGCCGACCCGAGGACGGCATTGACGTTGACGCCAAACTCGGCGCACTTGGAGAGCAAGACCAGCTTGCTATCGAGGACCTTCAAGCTCTTCATAGAGGCTTCGTCGGGGTTCACGTTGTCAATGGAGATTTGTAAATAGTCCAGCCCAGATGCATTAAGCTTTTTGATGCGTTGCTCGGTCAGCAGATAGCCGTTGGTGATTAGCGTAGCAATGATTCCTCGCTGGCGTATGTGGGCGACGACCTGTTCCAGTTCGGGATGCAATAACGGCTCGCCGCCGCTGATGGTAATGATGGAAGTACCCCTCGAAGCCAGGTCGTCAATGCGCTGGCACAGCAGTTCCAGGGGTACCGGCTCCGAGAAGTGGTCGTACTCATTGCAGTAAGCGCAGGCAAGATTGCAACGCCGCGTCACCACCAGGTGCGCCAGAATAGTATGGCGGGTCGAGACCAGGGCCTTGGCCACCATCCGTGCCCCCCTGAGGCCCCGGTGGATCCGTTGCAGTGTCATTTTTGCGGGCATCAACCTATCGCCTTCCTTAATCATAACCTTCCATGCCAGAACCTAAACGCCTTCTAAGACCTGATAGGGTGTTCATCCATTGAGTAGTTCCAAGAACTCGTCCACGGTCAGTCCAGCATTGCGCATGAGTCTCCTGAGTGTGCCTCTTTTCAATGTGCGATGGTTCGGTATCGAGAGAGTGGAGGGCACTCCTTGCTTGGTCAGAATTACATGGCTACCGGCTTGCCGTACCCTGCGCCAACCGGCCCGTTCAAATGCCTGCACAGCTTCCCTCCCTGATACGACGGGAAGCGGAGGAATTTACACGGGTGCCCCGATGACAAGGTTCACCTGTTCGATGGAAACACCTTCGTAAGGCAGTCCGTCCTCCTCCCGATTCGCCAGGATGCACTTAATCTCTTGGGCTATCATGTCCGGGGTCTCGTGATACGGGAGAGTCCTATGTAAAGCCTGTCCATCCTTGACCTCTGACTCGTCTTCCAAAACTTCGAGGACGAGGGCAATGGCCTTCTTGATGTTTTCAAGAGCCTCACTCCGGTCATCTCCCTGGCTGACGCAGCCCGGCAGCGCGGGGCAGTACACAGAATAGCCCCCGTCTTCTTCCGCTTCCAGGATGATTGTGAATATGCGCTTTTCTGGCGGCAAAGTTCGTTCCTCACTTTACAGGTTCGAATTACGAGCTTGGCGTAGGGCACCCCGGCGGTATTATCATATATCCCACCTGCACTGTCTTGGCCTCGAAGATTGAGAATGTATTGTCGAATACCAGGGTGTATTGTCCAGAACCGCTTATCTTTATCTCTCTCTTCGCCTGCTTCACCCTTGGTCCGTCCAACGATACTATCCAATTGCCTGACGGGTCGGAAATCCCATGTTTTAGGTCGAGATTCGATTGGTTCGGCTGGTCCATCTCGAACCAATAGGAGAACCTAGAACCATCGGCGAGGTTAAGCCGTAGCATATACGGGTCTCCTGCCTTTATTTCGAGAGTGGCTGCGTCTGCAACAAACCCTGCCTTTAAGGCTGGCAGCCACTTGAGGACAACATTCGATGAGATCGCGTAGGCGATGTTCTCGACGTTCCTGTCTGATGGTTTATCATCTGCTCGCCAGGTATTAACTCCAACCACTTGGGCCTGAGAGTTGACCAACGGGCCGCCGCTGTTGCCAGGATTTATGGCGGCGTCGGTCTGGATACACTCTGCGCCGTAGGATAATACACCTACCGCAGAAACTATGCCCCTCGTAACATTTACCGTTCCGGCGGTACCTCTGCCTGGGAACCCCAGCGCCAATACATCGTCCCCTACGTTGACTTGGTCAGAGTCCGCCAAGGTCAGTGCTTTGAAAGACTTACTGCTTCTGACCCCGACAACGGCCAAGTCAACCCGCGTGTCTCTCCCAACCACTTCCCCTTCCAAGTGCGAGCCATCATGTAAAGTGACCGTGACTGTATTGGCGCCTTCCACCACGTGAGCATTCGTGGATATTAGACCATGTCTGTCGAGGAAGAAGCCGGTTCCACTCCCGCCAATCGAGGAAATCTTCACAACAGAAGGTTCAGCCGCCGCGACGATTTGAGATGGCGTTAGACTAGCAGCAGGCCGAGATGTTGGGTCTGAGCCTCCGAGGAGGACTTTTATTGCAGAGCGGATTCGCTTCAGCATAGTATCTCTCCTTCTTCGAATGCAGACCGGATGGCGTCGTGTCAGGCTTCGGAATAACGTTCTTTCTCTCGGTGGCTGGCCTTGATTACTGCTTGGTCGGCCATTCCTGTGAGAGCCGTCAGGTCACGGTCCGATGCTTCCAAGAGGACCTTGGCCTGTTTAGGGTCTTTCATAGAGGACCTGTCCCTCTCTCAGAGCCCGAGCAAGCACATGGTTCAGAGAATCTTGCCAATATTCGGCGTCGTCTTGGCTGTACACCAATATATCCTTGGAAACATGAAAACCTGCCAGCGCATGGTACAGCTTGGCCTCCTCCATCATCCGGCTTTTCTCAGCACTGAAGGTCCCGGATTCCAAAACTATCAAATCAATGTCAGATGCCTCGTCAGCGTCTCCTCGAGCTTGGGAGCCGAACAATATGATGCGGAGAGGGTCAACTTCCTCTACAATTAGCTCCACCATTTGCCGGAGTATTTCGGGAGTCGTCTGAGGCATTTCCCAGCCCCTACGATGTACTTAATTGTCCAAACCAAGGTGGGTCCATTATATCACCTCTGGCCGTTGTCCTTTCTAGCATGTCCACCACAGCCAAAACCAAATGCAAAAGCCCCCGACATTTCAGGGGGCTTGTTTGTTACTGATTAAGTTTTGGTAGCGGGGGTTGGACTCGAACCAACGACCTTCGGGTTATGAGCCCGACGAGCTGCCACTGCTCCACCCCGCGATAGGAAGGATTGATGTGGATGAGAATAGGACTGTCAGAAGTTTGGAATTCTTAGCGTGGGTCAAGTCCTCGGCTGATTAGTACCGGTAAGCTCAACGAGTTGCCTCGCTTCCACCTCCGGCCTATCAAGCAGATAGTCTCTCTGCAGCCTTACTCCCGACTCTCATCGGGATGGGAGGCCTAATCTTGGGGAGCGCTTCGCGCTTAGATGCCTTCAGCGCTTATCGACACTGGACATGGCTACCCAGCAGTGCTCCTGGCGGAACAACTGGCACACCATAGGTCCTTCCCTCCCGGTCCTCTCGTACTAGGGAGAGACACCCTCAAGCCTCCTGCGCCCGCGGCGGATAGAGACCGAACTGTCTCACGACGTTCTGAACCCAACTCACGTGCCCCTTTAACCGGCGAACAGCCGGACCCTTGGGACCTCCTTCAGCCCCAGGATGGG
>DAOUKR010000008.1:0-1727 GCA_034421095.1 Dehalococcoidia bacterium | reverse complement strand
CCTGACAGACACTTATCCGATCCTGGGCAAGTAGGTACTATGGCTAATAGAACGACGAGGCGGGGCCGTATGGTTGGCACGGAAAAGCTGGAGCTCGGCAAGCTGGCGGAGCGGTTCGAGGTTCACAACAGGTCGGACGGGAAGTCCCCCAGGACGGTTGAATGGTACAACCAGGCCCTGGATATCTTCGCTGGGTGGCTGGCGGAGGAGGGGATGTCCAACTGCCTGGATGACATCGGCGAGGATGAGGTGCGGCTATTCGTCCTTCATCTCCAGGGGAGGAAGGGCCTGTGGGGCGATGCCTCCAGCCACACGGTGAACAACCGGGTCAGGGCGCTGCGGGGCTTCTTCAACTGGCTGTACCGGCAGGGTTACACCGAGTGCCACCGCCTGGAAAACCTGAAGCCTCCGAAGGTGCGGCAGAAGGAAATCGAGATACTCACGGACGAGGAGATAGAGCGTATCTTTGCCAGCATGAATCCCAACACCGCCATGGGGGCTAGAAACACGGTCATCTAGTCGTTCAAGAAGAGATAGCCCTGACTCCGCCAGCGTCAGTTCCATGTACCTGATTCTCTCTGCTGAGCAGTGGAGCGTAGCCCGCAGAGAGGAGGAGTTCATTCACGACGTGAATGGACACTTCTGATGAATCCTGGACGAGGGCCAAACTCAGTTTCACTACGACGTCCCGGGAGGGATTCCGGCGCCCCCCCTGATTACAGCCTCGAGACGTAAGCCTCGTCCAGTCCGCTGTACTGCGCCAGTTTGTACCTGCTCTTTCCTGATTTTTCCCTGAGTCTCTTAGAGCCTGTTTCCCAAGTTATTCAGGCAAGGGCCAGTCGCCGGAGCATGAGATGGGTCATCGCTATGTATACCCGGGACTCGGTTGTTTCAGGCAGGGCCTCGTAGTCCTTGCTCAACCGTCGGCACCGGCCCAGCCAGGCCAGAGTTCCCTCCACCACCCATCTCCGGGGCAACACCTCAAAGCTGTGTCCCCCAGGACGCCTCACTATCTCCAAGGTCCAGCCCGTCAGCGCCGACACCCAGCCAATCAGCTTTCCGGCATATCCGCCATCAGCCCAACGTAGGGGCGGACGGCCGCCCCCCTACCTCGAAAACCTGCCGGCCAGCTTGCTGATGACCAGCCTGGCTCCGTCCCGGTCCTGGATATTAGCCGGATGCACGGCCACGGCCAGCAGCAGTCCCACGTAGGGGCGGACGGCCGCCCCTACAAGGTCTGCCAGGGCGGCAAATCATAGGCGCCATCCGCCAGGGACAGCCCGCCCGCAGTACGTACAAAATGCCGTTGACCACCTCCCGCAGGTCCACGGTCCAGGGCCGTCCTCCGGGTTTGGCTGGCGGAAGCAGCGGAAACAGAATATTCCATTGTTCGCAGGTCAGGTCGCTGGGGTATGGCTTACGATTCATCCAGCCAGCTTAATGCAATCATCCAGACTTCGGAAACACTCTCTTAGGTGAGAGGTTAGCCGGTCCACATCGCGCTCGTGATCAAGGCGGCGGCTCCTATGGCCAGGATTCCTGGTAGTCGGATGGCCCAGAAGTCTATGGATGGCGTTAGGGTGCAGGCGGGCGCGCTGCCGGTATGTTCCAGGGTGCCGACGGGACCCGTGGTTTGCCAACTTCGCAACCTTAACGTGCGCTGGTCTTTTTTTGATGGTCTACGATTCGGTCACCTGCTAACTGTTCAGCGAAAATGTCATCCCTAT
>DAOUKR010000007.1:0-224200 GCA_034421095.1 Dehalococcoidia bacterium | reverse complement strand
CTGGAATGAAGGGTTACATTCGGTGTGGCGTAGCAAGTTGAACCGGCTGGTACGGCGCACCAAAGGCTACAGCAAAAGCATTGAGATGCTGATATATTCCCTGGCATTGCTCTACTGGCGGCGGTGGGTGAAATTCAATATCATCACACCTTAAAAATACCCTTCTATCCATGCTGATTGCCCTACCTCTCGAAGGTTCGATAGGGACCGCACGGTATGAATGCCCAACATCTTTCCTTCAACAGCGTCTCCGAGACTCAGAACAAGTTCTCTTGCTTCAGGGATAAGCCGACTCAGACTAGGGATCTAGGTGAGGTGAGCTCTAGTGACCCACAACTGACTCGCGAGTTCCGCTCTGGAAGAAATCTCGCCAGACTCTAGGAGTTGGCGCCACTCTTTTGCTAAGGCGTTGGATTACGTCTTTTGGTAAGACGGTGATTGAGGTCGGGCCAGGCTGAGATGCTGGACGATGAAATTCGAAGTCGGCCTTGACGAAAGTACCCAACACTGAACTACCTGGGGAGCCAAGTCCGCTCATACGCAGTGCCTCGGTCGTGTTGGTTAGCCCATCGCCGACGGGAATCGGTACCGTACACTCAATCCTGACATCCTGCCTAACGAAGTCGATCCTTTCTGATGAAAGCGTCGAGGAGGGTCTTCCGTTCTAGCAGTGGTGCGCTCTGTAAGACCCACTTCAGGTCTCTTAGAAAAACACTCACCCCCACGCAGGCGGCATCGAGCCTATGGAGAATTGATCTCGGCGGATCGATCCCACGACCGCCTAGTCATAACCACTCTTCCGATTTAAGAGCCCTTTCATAAGGAACAGGATCGGGATGCAGTACCAGCCGGCTAAGAATTCTTGAAATCGGAGCTATCGACTCTCTTTACGCGCAGACTGTCACCGACGACAACGAGATTCTGCTTATCGAAGCGCTCTCGAAAAGCTCCAACTTCCATCAATCCAACCGCGCTTAAACTTCCAACGGGCCCTCTAAAGCTTGCCGAAAAGATGGGTGGATGATACAAAGTATAGAAGCGGTCCAAATCGATGAGATCATCCCGCGATCGTGTTGGATAAGGACGTGACAGTTGGGCGGTTGGTATCTAGTGCGCCACGGAGAAACCGAATGGAACCGGGACGGGCGTATTCAAGGCCACGCAGATGTCCCTCTAAACGAACTTGGCAGGCGGCAAGTTAAGATGCTGGCAGAGAGGCTAGCTGAATCTCAGTTCTCGATGGTCTACACCAGCGACCTTTCCCGCGCGATAGAAACCGCACAGACGATAGTTGGCGGAAGCGATGCGTCCATCAAAACTGATGCAGACTTACGGGAGTTCTCCTATGGAGATTGGGAGGGGCTGACGCTTGAGGAGGCCGAGTCTAAGGACTCAAGTCTCTTCGCTGAGCTGATGAAGCTGGAGAACAACGAGTTTTCCGCTCCTAACGGGGAAAGCACGCCTCAGGTATTGGGTCGGGTGCGGCGGTTCTATACAAGCGAGGCGCCAAACCTTGATCCCGCCGATGACATATTGATCGTCGCGCATGGGGGGTCGATTCGTGCCCTCCTCGTCTGTCTGATGGAATTGCCCGAAGAACTCTTCTGGCGGTTTGGAGTCGACTGTGCAAGCCTCTCAGTAATCAGCAATCATTCCGAGAAGAGAGTTCTAGATTTCTGGAACGATACGGGTCACCTATCGTCCATAACTTGAGTTATCGTTGGCCCCAGACACCCTCAATTACGGAGGTTAAAACCAATCTTTCCCTATTGGTGTCACAAGGCTTCCCGAAGCGCCCCCAACAGCCTGTTGCATTCCTCAATCTGTCGCACCGCGATACGGATATGCTCTGGGAGCCCAAAGGACGTGCAATCCCGGACAGCGATGCGTCGTTGGAGAAGCGCCTTTCTGACGTTGGGAGCGTCACCCACTTTTGCCAGGACAAAATTGGCGGCCGAGGGAGTTACCGGAACACCTAACGTCTCCAGTCCCGAATAAAGGAATTCCTTGGCCTCGAAAACCACTTTCCTTGCAGCAGCCACATGCTCCTCGTCGTCCAGAGCAGCGAGCCCGACTGCCTGAGCCACCGAGTTGACGCTCCAGGCTGGTTGAAGCCTTACAACCGGGGCAACAATCGACGGGTCTGCTGCTAAGTAACCGAGCCGGACCCCTGCCAGCGCGTGGTCTTTTGTCATGGAACCTAGAATCACGATATTGCCGGTGTCAAGAAGAGGAAACGGGTCCCAAGGGTAATCAGCCAGGGGAGCGTAAGCATTGTCGAGAACCAATAGACCGTCCTCCCCCACAGCTGTAAGAATACTCTCTACGACGTCTCTGCCAACGTAGCTGCCCGTGGGATTGTTGGGGTTGCATAGAAAGACCAGACTTGGCCGTATCCGTCTGATTGTCTTGACCGCCTCTTCGATGGGCCAACGAAATCCCCCAGCCTCCTCGGCCGTCACAACGTGCAACTCGGCCCCGCAGATGACAGCCGCGGTCTCATACTCTCCGAATGTAGGTCCGAATATCAGACACCTCTTGCCAGGCTCAAGATATGCCCGCGACAGCAGGTGGATAAGTTCCGTGGACCCGTTGCCGATCATCAAATTATCAAGTCCGACGTTGAGGCGAGCTGCCAAGGCCTCACGCAAAGCCAGGCAATCGCGGTCCGGGTAGGAGGACAAGTCCGCTGCCGCCGCGGCCATCATAACGCGATGTGACGGTCCCAGCGGGTTGATGTTGGAACTGAAGTCCAAAACCTGCTCGGGGCGGAGGCCAAGGGAGCGCAACTCCGCGACGTCTAAACCCCCATGTACTGTGGTCACTCTTTGCATATCCCAGCTATCATCCTGTGGGTTAGAACCTCTCCGTGCGCGAGGTCCATCTTGGCCCCGACGATCGACGAGGACTGTAGGTCACGTATTTCCCCTCCGACAATGGGGGATCCTGTTCAGTGTCATTGGACCTGTTTCACGCCCCCGCTGACGATACGGCGGCACAGCACCGATTGCAGGTCGGGAAGTTCGCTCCAGACAAGCGCAACGGCCCGTTCCACAAGTTTGAAGTCGTCCGGAAAGAGCATCCCTATTACCACCCCGCTGTGGGCCACGTTCACTCCAACGGAGCCTGCCCGGCTAGACAATTCGAGCACGGGCTCGAGGTGGGGATTAAACAACAAGTTCTGGTTGGCAATGGCGCTTCGCGTGGCTCCTTGGCCGATGCGAACCGGGTCTGCGGACCGGATTCCGTGCTCTATGAGCGCCACCGCTTCTTGTATGTCAGGCTCTAAATACCTGAGAACGTCGTCCTTATTCACCTTGTTAAACTCCAGTGTATCGACACTGCCGCCGAAATCGAGAACGATGATCCGCATAGGAGGAGGCTGCCCCAGGGTTTTGGCGATTCTGCCCTCCAGGTGGTCGAATAAGGCAATTTGCGGAAACATTAGGCCATCGCTGGGCTCCACTCCCAGCGCTATTCCGGCTATTTCGTTGGGGCAAAGCTCTTTGTTAACCGCCGAGGCCGTGGCGACGACTGCGGCAGCCACGTCAGCGGTGCTGCTCGCCATGCCTTTGCCGCGAGGCAGAGAGGAATCCAACCAAAGATGCACATCGAATTCCTTTTCGTCCAGATAGTCCAGCGTAGCCCACACCGCTTGAACAGCTTTTGGAGAATTCTCCGGGCCGTATACCCCACCATCACCCCGAAATATTTCCACAGTGGCCACGCTGTACATGTCTATGGGACAGGTCACCATGCAATGGACCCCTCCCAGGGTCCCTTGGCTCAGCTCGCCGCAAGTCCCCGGAGCCGATGCCGACGCTTTACCAACCACCTTCGACGGAGACATTATTCCCCTAGGAACTCCCCACGTGTATGTGGGAATGTCGCGAAGGACTTGATTTCCAACCCCATGCCGGCGATCATGAGATATACCTCATCGGCGCAGGAGGCAAAAGTTTGGTTCACCCTACCAAGGATATCCCGAAACTTGGTGCCTAGAGGGTATGGTGGAACCACGCCCAACCCGACTTCGTTGCTGACCACTATCCAAGTAGCTGATGTACGACTGTAGACTTCCAGCAACCGGTCTGCCTCCGACAGGATTTCTTCCTCCGCTGTTGGACTGTCTTCCATCCTTAGAAGCAGATTGCTGACCCACAGCGTAAGGCAGTCCAACAGGCATATGTCATGCCCTTCCAAGGCAGGTGGAATCGCTAAGGCTAGTTCGAAAGGCTCCTCCAGAGTTCTCCATTCGGGCGGACGGCTGCGGCGATGAACTTCGATGCGACGTTCCATGTCTTCGTCCAACGCTTGGGCGGTAGCGACAAACAACACCTTTGCACCCGGTTGCGCCAGCCGTTCGGCAAATGCGCTCTTTCCCGACCGTGCTCCCCCCAGGATGAATATCAGCCGTCTAGCCATTTCTGGTCCGTATGCTCATATAGACCAGCCAGTCAAAAGACCCCGGAGGGCCAAAGCCCCCATCACGGTCATTATTCCAATGGCGGCCACAACGTAAGCTAAACGCACTGACATGCCGATTTGTCGGGGACATGGTTCCTCCAGGCCTTCGCCGATGCGGTAATGCCCTGCCTTCTCCAACGTAACTCCCAACAACCCGGACATGGCTCCGATAGTCCAGCCGGCGTTGGGGCTTTCTGTTAAGCGCCGCCCTGCCCACGCCCACCGACACCCCGAGCTCACAGGCAATCGGTACAGAATGCCCGCCGTCAAAATAAGCCCAGCGCTCAGTCTAGCCGGGGCCAGATTGATGAAATCGTCCAACTTTGCCGAGGCTTTCCCCAGGTACTCGTATTGAACCCGGTACCCTATCATGCTGTCGAGGGTGTTGATGGCCCGGTAGGCGAACGCACCAGGCAACCCAAAGACGGCAAAAGCCATCCAGGGGCCTATGTAGCTGTCAGTCGTGTTCTCGGCCACCGATTCAATAGCAGCCGCAGACACCAGTGAGCGATCGAGCGAATTGGCGTCGCGGCTGACCAGACTCCTCAGTTCCTGCCTGGCTTGACCCATGTTTCCCTCTTCCATAGCCGTCTGCACACTTCGAGCGGCTCGAGCGAGGCCGGACACAGCAAAGGTCGTACTGAGCATCACAGCCCCTCCCAGCAAGTAGGGTATGGGACCCAACTCACGCAGTCCAGTGGCCGCCAACCACGCCAGTCCCGCGAACAGGGCTGGAACGAGTATGGCCATGACCGCACCCCAAACGAAGGCGGACACCTTCCCTCCGCCAGAAGGTCCGAAGCGTTCCAACGATGAAACCAGCTTTCCCATCCACACTACAGGATGGGCCCACCCTGGAAATTCCCGGAAAGCCAAGTCCAACGCCAACGCCAGCCCCAGGATGCCCGCATCAAGATGCCATTCTCCGGGGAACACTTCCCATTCCATATCACACCACTCTTTACGCTACCAGACCATTTCGTGAAGCGGTGAAAAAACCCGATCTGAAAAGCCGTAGGCAAGCAGTGCAGCCAAGACCAATACTGACACTTCTGCAATCTCGTTAACCGCGCCGTAAACGTCCCCAGTGACTCCGCCGAGCAGCTTCGATGCCCACGCTCCTACAGCCCATCCGACAACGGATGCTGCGGATAATAAAGCAAGTCCGGTCGGCCCAGTAAGCGCGACTACGATGATCAAAGTCGCTGACAGGCCGCCTGCCAGTTGTAGACGGCCTCCTCTCATTAAGAATGGAGTGCCTAGCCCTGGGCGTCTGATGTAGGGGAACATTTCCATGGTCAAGAGCATTGCCCAGCGGGACAGACAAGGGAAAACCAATATTACCCATAGCCGTGCAGATGGCGCCAAAGCCACGATGGCAGCCACCTTTAGCAGAATCAGGCTGACTCCTCCCACAACAGCGAAGGCGCCCACGTGAGAGTCACGGAGAATATTAAGACGTCTGTCCCTGTCAAAACCCCCGAACAGCGCGTCGCAACAGTCCATGAACCCGTCCAGATGCAAAGCGCGGGTCAACACCGCCAATATCACTGTCAATATGGCTGCTGACAGCAGCGATGGAAACTGTGGGAAATCCTGGGTGAAAAACGGATATCCGGAATGCATAAGAAGGTCTATAGCGGCCAGAATCGCACCCAAGAGCAGTCCGGCTACTGGGAACCAAGCTCGAGCCGTCGCCAGCCCGCCAGCGTCCCTTGGCCCAACTGGCAGAATTGTGAGAAAGCCAACAGCAGACCGCAGTCCGGTCATGGGTCTGTCCCCTGGTCAGCGCTTGTGTCAGCTTCCCGATCGGACACTCCCGCCTCGGAAAAGGTCGCCATCTCAGACAAGCATGCCGCTGCCGCCTCTACGATTGGCATGGCCAACGCCGCACCGGTGCCTTCTCCGAGCCGCATTCCCAAGTCCAGAAGCGGCGTCAACTCCAGGCTTGCCAACGCAGCACGGTGACCCCGTTCAGCCGACAAATGAGAGGCAATCATGTAGTCCCGGGAGGATGGGCAGAGGGCATGCGCAACCAGCGCCGCCGCGCCGGATATGAAGCCGTCCACCACTATGGGCCGCCGCATCATTGCGGAGCCCAGGACGACACCCGCCAACACACCGATTTCAAAACCGCCGACTTTCGCGAGCAGGTCCAGCCCGTCCAGGGGGTCGGGTGCATTGACCTCCAGCGAAGCCTTTACTATCTCGGCCTTGTGCCGAAGCTCCTCGGCCGTGCGTCCCGTCCCTTCTCCGGTGGTCTCCTCAGGTGGAACGCCTGTTACGGCGGCAGTGATGGCGCTCGACGGAGTGGTGTTCCCAATACCCATATCTCCAGTGGCAATCAGGTCGACTCCTGACTCAATGACCTCCACCGCCAAGTTTATTCCTGCCTCTACGCATTCCTCAGCTTGCTCTCGAGACATGGCGGGACCCCGGCTGATGTCCGCCGTACCCCGCCCAATCTTCAACTCCCGCAGCTCCGAGTGTGGAGGAAGGTCGGCGGCCACTCCCGCGTCAACGATGATTTGCCGTATGCCCAGATGTCGGCACATTACGCTGATGGCGGCCCCACCAGCTAGGAAGTTCATCACCATCTGAGCCGTGACCTCTTGCGGGTAGCCGGTGACGCCCTGGGCCACTACACCGTGATCACTCGCGGCTACAATCACGGCCTTGCCTCGAATCTCTGGTTGCTCCGTACCGAAGATGCCCGCTAGCCGAACGGAAACCTCTTCCAGCCGGCCCAAGCTGCCCGGAGGCTTGGTCAGATTGAGCTGTCGGGCCTCGGCGCGGCTCTTGGCGGCAGAATTTGCTGGACGAATCCGACCGATGGCCTGGGAAACGGTTCTATGTCGCTCGCTCATGTCCCTAAAACTCCAGTCCGGGCTGGGCCCTGATGCCCTGCTCGTGGTAAGGATGTTTTATCTTCCGCATTTCTGTGACCAGGTCGGCGAACTCAATCAGCTCTTCAGGCGCATAGCGCCCCGTGATGATCACATGAAGCATCTCAGGTTTTTGCTTGAGAACGTCTATTACGTCCTGGACAGGGATCCAGCCATAGTGGAGCGGGTATGTGAACTCGTCCAGGACAATGATGTCGTGGTCCCCGGACATTATTGCCTTACGGCAGATTTCCCATTGTTGCCGAGCCAATTCCTCAGTTGTGGCCATATCCTTGCTCAGCCAGGTGAACCCGTCACCCAGGGCGCTCCAGGGAATCTCAAGCCTATCGGCGGCGCGGCTCTCGCCGAACCGAGAGCCAGTGTGTTTCAGGAACTGGAACACCTCCACCTTCATGTTCCGTCCCCAAGCGCGAAACAGCACTCCCAGGGCGGCCGTGGTCTTCCCTTTTCCTTCTCCGGTGTTGACCACGACCAACCCCTTCTTGATTCGTGGGCCCTTGATTGGACGATGTTCTGCGGACTGGTTGGCCATATCTACCTCCGTCTAATTATTATCGCGGGAGCAATCTGCAGGTCCTATGAGCCACACCTGGGGACAACCCGTAATCGGGTCTAATTGCACATCAGTTTCCACCCCGAAAACTCCTCGGAAGTTATCGGGCGTAAGCACGTCGACAGGTTTCCCCTCAGCCACGATGAAGCCTTCTGACAACACCGCTAACCGGTCGCAATAGCGGCCCGCAAGAGATACGTCATGCAGAGCCACTACGATTGACACTGAACGGTCCGCTGACTCAGCCCTTAGCGTCTCCATCATTGACAGGCGGTGCTTCAAATCAAGACTGGACGAAGGCTCATCCAGCAGTATGACTCCCGCCTGCTGGGCAATTGCCCGGGCAAGGACAACACGCTGCCTCTCCCCGCCTGACAGTCTGTCCAATTTTCGGCTCTCGAACCTGGCGGTGTCGGTGCGGGCCATCGCTTCTCGAGCAATCTTTCGGTCGCGCTTACCTTCCAGTTCAAACCTGCCCAGGTGGGTATACCGGCCCATGAGCACGGTTTCCAAGGCCGTGAACGGGGGAGCACCGTAATCCTGGGGCATGAATGCGATCCGCCGCGCCCGTTCTGCAGCATTCAAGCTCTTAAGTGGAACGGGTCCAAGCATGACCTGTCCGGCGTCAGGGCGGAGCAGCCCGGCCAACACACGCAAGAGTGTGGTCTTCCCCGCTCCGTTAGGACCGATGAGGCCCACCAACTCACCGGGCCGGGTCTCAAACGAGACCCCCTTTAGCGCCTCTGCTGCGCCCAGGTTCACATGCACTTCACGTGCGGCAAGAATCTCATGGCTGACTCGTAAGCCCACGGAGTCACTCTCCTTGATGCGACTCGAAATCGGTGAACGTGACATCGGCAAATCGGTCAGGGTAGAGCAACGAGGCCGTTTCCTCGATCCCACGGACGTTCCAGTGAGAAAGAGTGGTATATGTCTTCGAACCCACGACATAGATCTTGCCGTTGACCACAGCCGGCACCGCAACCAGTGCAGGATGGGCCAGCAGGTCCTCGCGCAGCGCGTCACCCCCGGAGTCCCCGGACTGGGTGATCAGGATTGCGTCCGGGTCGAAAGCGGCTACGGACTCGATGCTCACCTTCTGAATCCCTTCAAGGCCGTCACGAGCCGCCGCATTAATGCCTCCGGCAGTCTCAATGATGCCGCCCACGGTGGTCTCGCTCCCCGGAACATATATCTTCTCCGAATAGCGGGTGATGGAAATGACCGTGGGCCTGTCCGAGTGGCCCTGAGGCGGGACTCGCCCAGTCACCGTGGCCAGCCGCTCTTCAATCTCAGAGGCCAGCTCGAGGGCACGTTCTTCGACACCCAGCAAATATCCGACCAGAAGGATGTTGGGAATGTTGCCTTCGGAGGAGTTTTCCAACGAGGGCCTCACCACAGGAATGCCCGCTTCCTTTATCAGGTCAACTATGTCAGCTTCGGTGTACTTCGACGCGATGAACAGGTCAGGCTGTTGGGCCAGGACGTTTTCTGCTCCCTTCTCGTATATTGGGATGCCTGCCACCCAGTCAGCCACATTGGAGTAGCTGTCGTTGCCTGTGAACTTCCCGACCGCGGCGATTCGCTCAGTGTCCACCAGAGACAGCACAATTTCGTCATGGCCAAGGGAATAGGTGAGTATGCGCTGGGGCGGTTGGACCAACCGCACCAGGCCCTCCGAGGTCTCGACTTCTCGGGGCCAACCCCGGTTGGACACGTCAACGATGCCGGGAACGTCAGGATAGGGTGGAACCGGCGTCAGCGTCGGCTCCGGTGTCGGTGTAGGCACGGGTGTGGCCGTGGGTCGCGGTGTCTCCGTTGGTGGCGGAGTGGGAGTGTCCGCCCGTGTCGGGATGGGGGTAGTCGCAGGTGTGTCCGTTGGGTTCGGAGTGGCCGCGGGAGACTCCGGTTCCATAGTCGCGGTAGGGTTGGGAGTGTTGGTGGGCTGCTCCGATGAACCGCAGGCTGCCGCCAGCGTCAGGGCCAATGCGACTACAAATGCAAATACGACTGGAATAAACCGGGATCCCATTTTGTTGTTCATATCCTTTCAACTCCCTCCGTTGAGAACGGGTTAAAAGATTGAGGCACGTGCCTTGTTGCGCGCCAGCAACATCAAGAAAAATGGCGCTCCCACCAAAGCAGTGATTATGCCTACACTCACCTCGGCGGGAGCGATTACTAGACGCGCTATTGTGTCAGCGGCCAACAGGAATACCCCGCCGCCGATGGCGCTTAGAGGCACCAACACGCGGTGGTCGGCTCCGATGACCAGCCGCAGCGCGTGGGGCACAACCAGTCCCACAAACGCTATGGCACCGGAAAACGCAACCGCGGCTCCGGTAATCAGCGAAGCGGCGAGCAACAACGAGTTTCTAGTCAAACCGACTCGCAAGCCTAACGAACGCGCCTCGTCGTCACTGACCGTAAGAAGGTTTAGGTCGCGGGACAGAACGATTGCCACAACTATACCCGCCAGGACAAAGGGCATTGAAAGTCGAACGTCGGCCCACAGCGTGGCGTCCAACCCGCCAGCCAGCCAGAAGAGCATCTCACGCTGGGCCTCCAGGTTTTCAGTGAACAGCACGATCGCGGAGATGATGGCGGCGATAACGGCGCTCACGGCAACCCCAGCCAGCAGCAGTGCCGCCATAGAGAACCGCCCACCGATGGAGGCAACGGTGTACACCAGAGCCAGGGCGCCTGCAGCTCCTGCAAAAGACATGGCAGGCAAGGCTAAAGAGAACGCTCCGTGGGCCCCTATGGCGATGGAAACGACGGCACCCAACGCCCCTCCCGTGGAGACCCCGATGATGCCCGGGTCCGCCATGGGGTTGCGGAACAGCCCCTGCATCACGGCTCCGGCAACGCCCAGAGCGGAGCCAACAATCAGAGCCAGGGTGATACGGGGCAGTCTTACTGAGGAGACTATCGCCTCTTCGGTGGCTGAGGCGGCGGATTGCCCGATGCCCACCTGCTCCAGGATGATGTCCAGGGTGTGGGAGGCGGGAATCGAGTAGGGACCGAGGGCAGCGGCGGTCACCGCTAGAATGACGCCAAGGGACAGCAGAAGCGCTGCTCCAACGACAAGTTTAAAGAGAACGGGAGAGTCGCCTGGAGCGAGAAAACTGCGAAGCCATCTCAAGTAGGAACGGGGCGCTAGCCCCCCAGTATATGGCCTATCCTCGCCGGAGCGCAGGTTCGGCGCCCCGGAATCCGCTGTATCCAACAGAGAATCCCTTCTGCTCTCGCACGACAGGGATGCTTGTTGGTAATCCTCAAACCCCGTTAACGGAGATTATGCGGAACCTGAGCGCTCCCTGGGACGAAGAGCAACCGCTCAGCTCAGCCCGGCAGGTCTCCTGGCTTCCGGATCATCGCCTTTCCCGCGCCTTCCCATCCTACAAGAACAGTGGCTTCAGCGGGAGGCTACCCGGTCACAGTGCCGCCTCCGCAGCGGATTCACACCGCTTTCCCTAATTGGCGCCCGCTTATCGAGCGCACCGGGCTGGTTGGCCTGAATTTATAGGCCGATGTTAGCAGTGATTTAATCCCATGTCAACATCTGGCACTTCGGTCAAAACTGAGTTGAATGTTCATACAAACGTTTGCCGGTCCTGGACCAACAAAGTGGGTTGACAAGTGATGAGACGCGACTTATACTTGTTAGCAGCACGTCAGTTTTGACGCCTGTTTAACAATTTAACGGCCCGCCCGGTGTGCCAGTATCGGCTATACAGGGGAAGGCGGTGAGATTCCGCCACGGTTGCGCCACTGTGAACGAGCGTTCGGACCCCCAATGCTCGAAAGTCAGGAAACCTGCCCGGGTAGAGGTGCTCTGCTTCTGCGCTTAACAGAACGGCCTTTTGGCGTTGTCCTCTAATCCGATAACCAAAAACCCCCTGGCAGAAGTAGAGCCAGGGGGTTTTCGTATTTCTCCGGATCTAAGGTCTGGACGGAGGAGGGCGATTCCAATCACTGATTCTAGCCTCAACAAAGACAACTCGATAACGGTAGTGGCAGTAGGCCCTGGCTGCACCGACATGCTTACGTTGCAAGGACGAGAAGCGTTGGTTAACGCTGATCTGGTTCTTGGTTTTTCGACGGTCTTAGACGTGGTCGAACCTTGGCTTGCACATGCCGAAGTTCGTCCAATGACCTACCGGAATCAAGAAGAAGTCCTGGAGTATGCGGAGGGTCGGGTGCGAGATGGCAAGAGTTGCGTGATTTGCTGCTGGGGAGACCTGACCGTCTCGGCAAGCGAACTGTTGGACCGCGTGCGCAGGCGTTTCAGCGGGGTAAAGCTCGTGCACGGTGTCAGCTCGGTCCAGGTGGCAATGTCTCGTGCCGGTATCTCGTTGGAAGACACTGTATTTGTCACACTCCACAGACGAGGGAGTACCGTCAGAGAGCTTGAAGAGGTGGTCCACTATATCAACGAAGGACTGAGAAACGTTGTTTTGCTTCCCAAGCCCTTCGATTTCATGCCCGCCGAAATTGCCAACGGACTTCTGGATGCAGGGATCAAAGGCGACTTGCCGGTAAAGGTATATCAGAAACTCACCTTTGAGGACGAGAAACGCTGGGTCGGCGTCCTGCGGGAATGCGGTGGAATCGCCGAAGAGTTCAGCGACCTGTCCATCATGGTCCTTCTGTCCGGAGAGACCGTTCATTGTGAAGGAGACTGACCTCAGAGTCCGTTGGAACGAGCTATGCAACAGAAATCCATCCTATTCATCACTACGGCAGACACCGACATATTGACCGCCGAACGTGCGCTGTCGGGTCTTCCCGAAGGCTTTCCACGGGTGGCTGCCTTTAATCCCGCGTCTGTGCAGACCGACTCGGACCAGGGGAAGTCGGAGCCGGGCAGCAAATTGACGGCCCTTGTTTCAGAGTCAGGTGCAGTCGTTCTTCGGCTGCTGGGAGGTAAGCGGGCAATGCCCGACTCCTTCGACACGCTGGTCCAGCAATGCCGTAACGAGGGTATACCTCTCATTGCCTGTCCTGGGCATCAAGAATGGGACGAGGACCTGGTTTCCGCCTGCACTGTGCCGGTTGCGGAGGTGGAGACCGTTTTCGCTTACTTGATGCAGGGAGGCGTTCAGAATTTCCGGAACATGTTCATATTCCTGAGCGACTCCTACTTCGGCACGGAACATGGTCATGAAGCGCCGGCGCCGCTGCCCTGGGAAGGCATATACCACCCCGATGTCCCAGATGGAACGGGCGTGGATTCATTTATTTCTCATCGGTTCAAACCTGGGCGGCCGTCTATCGGAGTCCTCTTCTACCGCGCCCATTGGATGAGCGGCAACCTGCAGCCCATAGACAGCCTGATACGCAGTTTGGAGCGCATGGGAGCCAACGTGCTGCCCGTGTTCGCCTTCAGCTTGAAGCACAGCCAAGATGGCGACGGACAGGCCAACCGCGCGTTCACTGACTACCTGGTTGGTCAGGATGGCGCTTCAAGAGTGCAATGCATCATCAACACGATGGGCATGTCAATGGGAGATTTGAGCGAAGAAGGTGCTGCGATAGCCTCCGGATGGTCTGTGGACTACCTGGACAACCTGAATGTGCCTATGGTGCAGGCCATCGTAAGCACAGGCTCCCATGATGAGTGGCAGCAGAATCCCCTTGGGTTGGGGCCGATCGACACTGCGATGAACGTGGCCCTGCCGGAGTTCGACGGACGGCTCATTTCCGTGCCCATTTCCTTCAAGGAGGTGGCCCTTGCGGACGGACCGTCGAGGCTGGACGGCAGGTTACAACGCTATATCCCCAAGGATGACCGAGTAGAGTTGGCAGCCCGTCTGGCTATCAAACACGCCAGGTTAGGGATGACGCCCAATTCAGAAAAGAAGATTGCGATTATTCTCAGCAACTATCCCACCAAGGACGCCCGCATAGGCAACGCTGTGGGCATGGACACTCCGTCGTCTGCCATCGTCGTGCTGCACGCTCTGAAAGACTCTGGTTATAAAGTGACGGACATCCCGGAAGACGGCGACGCCCTGGTCCATCGCATCATAGAACGATGCAGCAATGACAGCGACTCCCTTACAGAGGAGCAGCTTAGGCTCGCGGCGGGACACGTCACTGCCCCCGAGTACAATCGGTGGTTTTCTCGCTTTCCGGACCAGGTGGCTGAAGAGTTAACCCGGGACTGGGGCGAACCGCCAGGGCAGGTGTACCGAACTAACGGAAGTGTGTCCATCGCCGGAATTGACTTGGGCAATGTATTTGTCGGCCTCCAACCGCCTCGTGGATTCGGAGAAAATCCCATTGCCATTTATCACAGCCCCGACATGGCCCCCACTCACCATTACATAGCTTACTACCGATGGCTCCGTGACGTCTTTGGGGCGGACGCGATCCTACATCTGGGCAAACACGGCACCTTGGAGTGGCTTCCGGGTAAAGGGATCGGGCTGTCCCCTTCCTGTTACCCGGAGGTGGCTCTGGATGATGTGCCCCTCTTCTACCCATTCATTATCAACGACCCCGGTGAAGGGACGCAGGCCAAACGGCGAGCTCACGCCACTATCGTCGACCATCTGATTCCGGCGATGACCACTGCCGACAGCTATGGAGACATCGCACGGATTGAGCAGTTGATGGACGAACACTATCAATGCCAGACTCTCGACCCGTCCAAACTGCCCATGCTGGAAGCCCAGATATGGGAAACCGTGCAACAGGCCGACCTGCATAGGGACCTGGGAGTCGACTCCCAACCCGATGATTTCGATGAATTCATCCTGGAGATTGACGGTTATCTCTGCGAGATCAAGGACGCCCAGATCAAGGACGGGCTGCACATTTTGGGAGAGGCTCCTCAAGGTGAACAGCTAGTGGGGTTGCTATGCGCACTGACTCGACTGGATAACGGCGGCGTTCTCAGCTTGCGCCGCTCCATCTCTGAGGCGCTGGGTCTGGATTATGAAGAACTAAACGACCGGCTTGGTGATCCCCCTGACGGTCCGCTTTCTTCAGTCCTCGATAAGGCGGACATCGAGACTCCAGCGCGGACCAACGGTGACGTGCTGGAACGGATAGAACGGCTATGCCGGTTGGCCTATCTGGAGATGCTCGCACGGGGATTCCATCCTGAAGACGCGGCCTCTGTCGTAAACGGAGTACTGGGAAGACCCGATGCCCAGACCCAGTCTACGCTGGGGTACGTGGCTGAGACTGTGTACCCTGCATTGATGAAGACTCCGGACGAGATTGGCAACTTGTTGCGGGGGCTCGAAGGAAAGTTTGTGCCCCCTGGGCCCAGTGGAGCGCCAACGCGCGGCATGGCCGGCATTCTGCCCACAGGACGCAACTTCTACTCTGTGGACCCGAAGACCATCCCATCTCCGTCCGCCTGGGAGACCGGGAAGAAGCTGTCCGAGTCGCTTCTCGAAAAATACCTGGAGGATGAAGGGTCCTACCCGGAGATGGTCGGCATGGTGGTCTGGGGCACTTCGGCCATGCGCACCCATGGCGATGACGTAGCTCAAATACTGCATCTGCTGGGCATCCGTCCCATCTGGCAACAGGAGAGTCGCCGGGTGAACGGTCTTGAGGCAATACCATTGGCCGAGCTCGGCCGTCCCCGTATCGATGTCACAGTAAGAATCAGTGGCTTTTTCCGGGATGCATTCCCCAACTTGATAAACCTGCTTGACCAGGCCGTGGAGATGGCCGCTTCCCTGGATGAGTTCCCAGAGGACAACTACGTCATCAAGCACCTGCGGGAGGACCTGGCCCATTCAGAGTCGCCGGCGCAGGACATCGAGAATCAGGGTGACAATGCCTATCAGGACGAGTTTCGGAACCGCAGCCTTTATAGAATCTTCGGGAGCAAGCCTGGGTCCTACGGCGCCGGAATACTGACCGTGCTGGACGAACGGAACTGGGAGACTGTAGAGGACTTGGCTGAAGTCTACACCGCTTGGGGCGGGTATGCCTACAGCCGCCAGGACCAAGGCGTCAACGCCAGGCCCCAATTCAGACGGCGGTTCAGTCAGATAGTGGTCGCAGCCAAGAACCAGGACACCCGGGAGCACGACATATTCGACAGCGACGACTATATGCAATATCACGGGGGCATGATCGCCACAGTTCGGTCCTTAACAGGACGGAATCCCCGCCAGTTCTTCGGCGACAGCGCCGATCCAAACCGCGTCAAGAACAGGGACCTTCAGGACGAGGCGCGACGGGTGTTTCGGAGCCGGGTTGTCAACCCTAAGTGGGTCGAGTCGATGAAGCGCCACGGCTACAAGGGGGCCTTCGAGTTGGCCGCCACGGTGGACTACATGTTTGGCTACGACGCCACGGCCCAGGTTATCGAAGACTGGATGTATGAGGATGTAACCGAAAGCTATGTTTTCGACTCGGACACCCAGGATTTCTTCCGCCAGAGCAATCCTTGGGCCTTGAAAGGAGTGGTCGAAAGGCTGCTGGAGGCCATCGAACGAGGCTTGTGGGAGGACCCACCGCCCGAAATGCGAGAGAAACTGCGTCAACTTTATCTTGACCTGGAGACCGGCTTGGAAGCCCGGCAGGAGGGAGTCGCAGGATTACAATAACCGGATAGTTCCCTCTCCCTCCGGGGGAGGGTTAGGGTGGGGGCGCAACCCTGCCGATGCGGAAGGAGTCTTACAGTGGAAATAGCACCGGAACTGATACAGGAACTGACCAGGGACGAGTCCATGATGTGGGTCGTGGGCGGCGGCCCGGTGGTCAGCGAGAACCACGCCAAGGGCATCAAGCAACCCCAGAACCACGATGGAAACCTGACGGTGGAGGCCGACAACTGGCACTTCCACATCAAGACATCCGACGTGGCCGGAATCCAGTTCGTCGAGACCAAGGGCCACGGCGAGCGGCTGAACTACTACGTGCGCTTCTCCGGCCACGACGAGGAAACGCTGCTCCGCAGCTACTTCCCAAATCCATATCTCGACGAGAATTGCAGGCCCACCCCGTTGCAAGAGGACAGGCTCAAGGCCTTCACCGACATGTGCGACAGGTACGTCGGAAGAGACGGAATCGAGTTCGTGCATTACATCCCGCCATCCCAGAGTTAGGCCCCGTAACCCAAATCAAGTAGGAAAGTGAATGTCCACTGGCGCTCAGCAACAGCGCACCGAACCGCGCTTCCC
The DNA here is from genome assembly GCA_034421095.1 of Dehalococcoidia bacterium. GTDB lineage: Bacteria > Chloroflexota > Dehalococcoidia > Lucifugimonadales > JAGWBF01 > JAGWBG01. The sequence continues at coordinate 207,116 of DAOUKR010000007.1, read as the reverse complement.
GTTCACCGCAATAGTAGGCCAGACCCCTATGAAGCGGGCCTTGATTCTCAACGCGGTCAATCCCCGGATCGGCGGCGTTCTGATCCGAGGCAAGAAGGGTACGGCCAAGTCCACAGCCGTCCGTTCCCTGGCGACCTTGCTTCCTGAAGTCAGGGTGATCAGGGGATGCCCTTACAGTTGCCCACCCGATAACCTCCAGGGACTTTGCGAACGATGCCAGCCTCAGAACGGGCAAGGGGAAGACCCTTCAGCAGTAAGCCGCCAAGTGCGCATTGTCGAGCTTCCGGTAGGAGCTACCGAGGACCGTTTGGTGGGGTCGCTGGATATCGAGCAGGCCATCAAAACCGGAAGTCGCAGCTTTGAGCCGGGGTTGATCGCCGCCACTCATCGAGGAATCCTATACGTGGACGAAGTAAACCTGCTTAACGACCACCTCGTTGACGTGCTGTTAGACGCTGCGGCTATGGGCCGCAACTACGTGGAACGGGAAGCTGTATCCGTAAATCACGCCGCTGAGTTTATTCTAGTTGGCACGATGAACCCCGAAGAAGGCGACCTCCGGCCACAGCTGCTCGACCGGTTCGGACTTGCCGTGGAGGTGGACAGCGTTTTTACGGCGGAGGAACGGCGCGAGGTGGTCAAGCGGCGCATCGACTTCGAGGCCGACCCCTACGGGTTCATCGCCCGTTGGAGGGATTCTGAAAACGCCGAGAGGAAACGGATTGTCCTCGGGCAGGACCTGTTGAAACAGGTCACTGTACCCGAGGATATATTAGAGCTGATCACGGGCATATGTGCAGAATACCAGGTTGACGGTCTCAGGGCCGATATCGTGATATACAAGACCGCCAGCGCCATCGCTGCGTATGAAGGAAGGAGCCAAGTGGTGGCTGAGGACGTTCGCGAAGCGGCGGAAATGGCCCTGATGCACCGTCAGCGGAGACAGCCGTTTCAGCAACCCCAGCTGGTCACGGAGCAACTGGACTCTATGATTGACGAGTTCCAGAACCAGCCCAGGAGCCGCGAACCTCAAGACCGAAACAGTGAGGCAGACGACGACCCGGACGACGGCGAACCTGACTCGCCTGAACAGGAAGACCCGGACTCTCCGCACGAGACTGACGCCGGACCACAGGAACAGTTTTTTAAGGTGGGAGCACCCTTTTCCATTCGGTCTCTCCAGGTCAAGCCTTCAGACCATAAGGCCAGAACGACCAGCGGACGCCGAGCGAGAACCGTAAGTGATTCGGCTTCGGGCCGTTACGTGGGGTCAGAGGTACCGCAGGACAAGGCGTCAGATCTGGCTCTGGACGCCACGCTCCGCGCCGCTGCGCCACACCAAGTTCGGAGGCGAGCCCCTGACACTGGAATGCTCCCAGTGGAAGACGACGGCCCGGCGCTCCTTATAGAACCGTGGGATGTGCGAGAGAAGGTCCGGGAAAGCAAGACAGGCAGTCTGATCCTCTTTGTGGTGGACGCTAGCGGGTCCATGGGCGCTCAACGCCGCATGGTCGCGGTCAAAGGAGCCATTCTGTCGCTGCTGCTGGATGCGTACCAAAGACGGGACAAGGTGGGTCTGATTGCTTTTAGAGGCACAACAGCTAAGGTGTTGCTGCCTCCAACGTCCAGTGTTGACCTAGCCCAGTTGCGTCTGAACGAGATGCCCACCGGAGGACGAACTCCATTGAGCCATGGTCTGCTGATGGCGTTACAGGTGGTGGAAGCTGAAAAAATGAAGGAACGCAATGTCATTCCGCTACTGGTGGTTATGTCAGACGGCCGGGCCAATGTAGCTATGGGGAGGCCCGATGCCTTTCAACAGTCGGCGGGCTTATCCGGAAACAACTTACCTATGGCTCAAGCCATAGCCATAGCCTCAACGATCAAGGAGCAGCGCATACCATCGGTTGTAATCGACACCGAGACTGGTTTCTTGCGTTTAGGCTTGGTTGGACCATTGGCGGAAGCTATGGATGCCCCCTGCATCAAATTGGAGGACCTACAATCCGACTCCTTAGCTGACGCGGTGCGATTACATCTGCCCTCAAACGAGAATGGGCCACTGACTGCTGATGAAATCCACGGGTTGCTGCGAGGCATCAAACTTGTCTGATGAATCTCACGGGGCAACTTTTCTCCGTAGAGAAACCTTCTACCACCGAGACATGGCTTGTTATGAAGTGGTTGACAATCAAGTTGTCGCCTGTGTGACGACCCTGTACGAGAGTCACGGAAAGTGTTGCGATACCTGGATTGCGCTCGAAGGCTAACCCTTTGAAGCAATTGTTCCCTAGTCAGTACCAACAGCTTTTCGGTTCTCATTTCGTTTGTCGCAGAGCTAGGCCCACAACGACACTCGATGCGAGTCAGATCATCTGGCTGGGACACAATAGCAAGCCCACATTTCTCACAGCATCACTTCCACCGGATTGCGAGCCCCAAAACGGCGCTGCGTACAGTGTAGTCAGGCCCACCAATGCTTGGCAGCCTACCTATCAAGGTCCGGTACTCGGGTGCCAAACTCTTCTCATGTGGGGCTCGTTTGCTCTGAATGTCGCCGCAGGAATTGCAGTCTTGGCAATCGGCTTCACCGGGGGTATGCGTACCGGTGGTACCGCAGCAGCATCAAAGTTTCGCTTGCAACCCACACGGGAAATGGTTCTCAGTCCGCATCATCCATATGAGCATCAATAACCACGGGAACAGTGCCGTCGTTATTGAATCCTGGCGGTTCATATGCCAATGGATGAAGTGCTGCCGGGCGTGGCCAAGATACTGCGAAAACTAGCCGAGGGGGAAGAAACGATCTCAGCCCAAAACACTTCAGTACCGTTACTACACCTCCTACGCAAGTGGCGGGGTTGCCTGTGCTGCCGGAATTGGGAGAACCGTGTCAAGCCCCAAGGTGGGAGGGCGGGTACATTTGTTGCAGACCTGCCCTCGGACGGCTCCGCCGGCACCTTGCATTGGGACCCCGGTTTCCCGGTCTCGAGCCTCCAACGTGGTCACGATACTCATGGAGGGCGTGCCATACCGGCCAATATTGGCTCGTCTTTCCAGAGGAGAGAGGGCTTTTTGGTCCATTTTCTGTTAGAATACATAAACACACTTGATTTTCGCGCCAAGGCTCCACACACGGTAACGGACTATCATCTGTCCCGTCTTTCGTTTTGTGGCCCTTTGGGATAAGGAGTCCGTTTCCACATGGCATTAGAATCCGCCTCGGTTCGCCCACGTTATTCCGGCTCTAGACGCCAGCACCAAGCCGTCTGCGCCGGATGCGGTACGTCCACAACAGTCCCCTTCCGGCCAAGGCAAGGCCGTCCGGTCTACTGCTCCCCGTGCTTCAAAGTACGGCGCAACAACTTTCCCACACCAACAAGCACACCCGCAGGAGAGTCGTTCACCGCAAATCAGTCCTCTCAGGCGCCTCTCTCTTTGGGCGACGGCCCTTCCACCTCCTCTGCTCCGGTGTTTGCTGAAATGGCCTTGAAAGCCTCCACTACGGCAGCGCTTTCCCGTATGGACATATCAGAGCCTACGCCAATCCAAGAAAAGGCTATCCCTCTTCTTCTGGCGGGCCGAGACGTGATAGGGCAGGCACGTACGGGGTCAGGCAAGACCCTGGCATTCGCCGTCCCCTTGGCAGAACAGTGCGACCCGTCGGTCCGGCGGGTCCAGGCGTTGGTGCTGGTACCCACTCGCGAGCTAGCCATACAGGTGGCCGGGGTAACGGAGGCCATGGCGTCTCCACAGTCTCTACGCTGCACTTTGCTATACGGTGGCCGTTCGTTGCGGTCGGAATACATTGCATTGAAAAATGGCGTTCACATCATCATCGGCACCCCTGGCCGTACGCTGGACCATATCCGGCAGGGCACTCTAAACTTGAAATCAGTGCGTTTCTTGGTCTTGGATGAGGCGGACGAAATGCTGGACAGGGGGTTCGCCCACGACGTTGAGGCTATCTTCAGCCGGACGCCTTCCAGCCGGCAGACGGCCCTTTTGTCGGCGACAATGCCCGACTGGGTGGCGAAGACAGCCACAAAGTACATGCGGGACCCGGTAACGGTGGAGATGGACGCGGACCTGAAAGCGCTGCCCACTGTGAAGCATCTGGTCTACACCATCGAGAAGGCCGACAAGATAGGGGCACTTAGGACCCTGCTGAACCAGCGGGACGGTGAAGCGGTCATAGTCTTTGGCAAAACCAAGCGAGGCGTGAAAAAGCTGGCTGCACAACTAGGAGAGATGGGTTACCCAGCAGGGGCATTACAGGGGAATCTTAGCCAAACCGCACGCGAGCGCGTGATGGCGGGATTCCGTTCCGGCGCCATCCCAATCCTAGTGGCAACCAACGTGGCAGCACGTGGGTTGGATATCGAGGGCATTGGCCAAGTTATTAACTATGACCTGCCGGACTCTGACCTTCTCTTCACCCACAGGGTTGGGCGGACGGGGCGCATGGGCCGCGCCGGTGAGGCCGTGACGTTCATCACGCCAGATGAAGAGCCGAAGTGGCGTGAAATTAACCGGAGCATGGGAGGCCGCCTCACTCGCCAGCCCTGGAAGGCGTCCCGCATGGTGGGACGCCGCCTACAGAACGCCCCATAACAACGGACGGTGCCGGAGAATTGAACGACTACCAGAACAACGCCATACGCAACCTGGCTATCATAGCCCACGTTGACCACGGCAAGACCACCCTGGTAGACGCGCTACTGAAGCAGGGCCAGGTCTTCCAGGCGCACCAACAGGTGGGCGCCTTAATCATGGACACCAATCCTCTGGAGCGGGAACGGGGCATCACAATCTTGGCCAAGAATGCCTCGGTCTACTACGGGGACGTGAGGATTAACATCATCGATACGCCGGGCCACGCCGACTTCAGCGGCGAGGTGGAACGCGTCATGAACATGGCCGATGGCTGTCTGCTATTGGTGGACGCCGTAGACGGGCCGATGCCCCAGACTACCTACGTGCTGCGCCAAGCCCTCCAGCAGAACGTCACCCCCATGGTAGTCATTAACAAGATAGACCGGCCCGAGGCCCGGGTGGCAGAAGTGGTCGAGATGGTCCAAGACCTGTTCTTGGAATTGGCTACGGATGCGAAGCAACTGGATTTTCCGGTGCTGTATGCATCGGCCCGGCAGGGTTACGCTACCACGGGCCTGGACACGCCAGGGCCGGATATGCAACCCCTCTTTCAAGCGATCTTGGATTCGGTGCCGCCGCCCAAAGGTGACCCCACTTCCCCGCTCCAAATGCTCGTTGCGGCGCTGGACTACGACAACTATCTGGGACAGGTGGCCGTGGGCCGGATCACCAATGGCACGCTGAGGCAGCGTGACGACGTGACCTTGTTGTGCCCCGACGCCGAGCCCACTACCCACAACCTGGAGCACATATTTGTATTCCGCGGAATGGAGCGAGTAGAAGTATCCGAAGCCCAGGCCGGGGACATCGTGGCGGTGACCGGTCTTGAGGGCGTGTCCATAGGCGACACCATAGCCTCTCCTGATAACCCAGAAGCCCTGCCGTCTATCAACATCAACGAACCGACGGTACGGATGACATTCGGGGTCAACACTTCCCCTTTGATGGGCCGGGAGGGTACCCACTGCACTTCCCGAAATCTCCACGAACGGCTGATGAGAGAGTTGCGGACCAACGTCAGCTTGAGGGTAGAGGTCACTCCCAGCCCCGACGTGTTCGTGGTTGCCGGACGGGGAGAGCTACATCTGTCCATCCTGGTCGAGACCATGCGCCGTGAAGGGTTCGAATTTCAGGTGTCCCGTCCCGCTCCCGTGACCAAAGTGATCGACGGCAATACATACGAACCCTACGAGATTTTGAATGTCAGCGCCCGTGACGAGTACGTTGGCGTACTGACCGAATACTTGTCGGCTCACCTGGCCCAACTCCGAGATATGCGGTACGGTGAGAACGGCTCCGTCCACCTGGAATACAAGATACCAACCCGCGGGCTGATCGGATTCGACGCTTTCTTCCTCCGCACCACCCGGGGTGACGGAACGAAAAACAGCATCTTCACCTCCTACGAGCTAATGGGGGGTGATATAAAAGCAGAACGCGGTGGCGTACTCGTGGCATCGGAGGGCGGTGTGGCCGTAACATATGGGTTGATGCATGCCCAGGGTAGGGGCAACACTTTCATCGACCCGGGCACGATAGTCTACGAAGGCATGATCGTCGGCTCCCACCACCGCGACGGCGACATCGAAATCAACGTCTGCAAGGAGAAGAAGCTGACCAATATGCGGTCTTCAACGGCCGACGTCACCAGACGATTAAACGCCACTGCCAGGTTGAGCTTGGAGGAGGCCCTGACGTTCATCTCTGACGACGAACTGGTGGAGGTCACTCCACACAGCTTCCGCCTTCGTAAGATGGAACTCTCGGCTCTAGACCGGAAGCGCCAACGCCGGGACGGGGGTCGTGCCCAAGATTAGGGACGCCCCAGGGAAGACGCCACGTAGCGAATTCCTCCGTTGAAAACACAGGTAATTGCCCCAAGCCCGTCCCTCGCCACGAGTCGAAATCCCAGGTTGTTAATCCGACCATTTCCGGTTCCCAACCACGCTGCCAATCACAACGCCGTCAACTTCTGGGTCTGTACTATAGTCCCTTACTTATCGGTATAAGTCACATTTATTGATACGCTGCCCCACGATAGTTCTGGTTTGCTGCGGTCAATATAGACCGCGGCACTGACATATTGACCTTAAATCTTTTCTAAAGACTTTGTAGCAATGCTGAATGGACAGGTAATGGACTTAAAGCTATAGCACGAGGTTCAATTCGAAGGTGGTACTACCCTAGACTTGGGTCCGCCCAAATGGACAAAATCTAGAACCTTTATCTTGTGGTTCCCGTTGCCCCGATGATCAAGCCCTGCCCGAACTTCACCATGTGTGACATCGATGCTTCAATCCTCAAGCCTTCAAAAGCAAGTGTCGGCACCACGCACCCTATGCCCATCTACCCGAGTATCCAGTGGAGTGAGGCCATACAGGCTACGCCGTCGACACATATGACATCGGACGCACCGTGAAGGAAGTCGTTGCACATGTCCCTGACGCTATCCTCCAAGCATATCATGGGGAGACCAATCCGTGATAAACTACAATGGATAAAGGAGTGCCAGGATACTAGTCTATATCCGGTCAACAAGCCCTACGGTGGCCATACTGCCCAAGGCCAACCGGCGGCAGGCCTGGGAATACGACCGCGAACTCAACCTGATTGAGCGAGCTTCCATAGACTGAAGCGCTGGCGGATAATCGCTACCCGGCGAGACAGGATGAGCCTACATGAAGAAGGGTCTGACCCGTGGGTACGTTAGCAACTATCTTTACAACAACGCCGGACGGGGTCCGTTGAGAAATAGGGCATTCGCTGCCTTGTCGATTGTGTCATTGCTGATACTCGCTTTGACGGGCTGCGCCTCAGAACCAATGGCGCGGGATGATGCTGCATCCCCAGCGTTGGAGGAAAGGGAGGCCGTCGAGGAACCGAAGCGGACAGGGGAAGCAACCAGTACCCTGGTTGTCGACTCGACAGCCACTCCTGGGCATGAGCAGTTAGCCACTCCCATCCCTCAACAACCACTTGCAACTGTATCAGCACCGCCCTCCACGCCATTACCGGTGGATGTTGCAGCTCCGGTGAACACACCCGCTCCACCTGCTACGACGGCTACTTCTTCGTCTCCCACACCTGGGCCAACACCGCGGGCCGTTCCCGCAGAGGACATTCGGGTCACCCTTGCATCGAAATCCTCCGACGTGCTTTCCAGGAATGAGCAGAGGGCACTTCTGGTCTTGAAAGCCATCCAAGACGAAAACCGCCCCGCCTACGACATTATTTCAGAGTTTCCATGGTTGGCTGACGGCGTTACAGAAGAGGAACTGATAGCTCTCCCCATTCTTGAGGTCATCAGTCAGAGGATTGCACGTGGTGCCCCGGCAGCGTCCCAAGGCATTTTCGGAGAGCTCGATTGGCTCCATGATGGAATGACATTTCGGGAGGCACGCTTCCTCGACTATGTATCTTCCGTGAGTGGTATGGCAGAGATGATTGCGATACTGAGTACGGGTGCACCTACCGAAAACGTGCCTGAGCCTGAGAGAGTAGACCTTCTCTGGGCACAGGACGACCTGACTCATCTGGAATGGCGGGCCCTGATCCATCTTCAAGCGTTCAAAGGGGAACAGCCCGAGATAGCCCAAATGGTCATGGCTCTTCCCTGGCTAAATGTGCAGAATTTTAGAGACAGTCACCTGGCGGCTATAACAAACCTTAAGCTAATCAGCGGAAATCCAGACATCGCCCGGACTCTGTTGGAATTCCCCTGGATGCAGGATGACAACTATACCGAGGACGAGCGCCATGCAATACAGGCGATTAGGCTCCTTGCCAAGTCTAACCCCGATCAGGCGCGGGCATTGCTGAGCGCACCGTTGGACTTAGGCAACCAATATCAAGAGCTACATCCGAGGTTATTGTATTCGGTGTCAGACCGCTGCTTCTCCAAGGGTTCAGCACAGATCATTCTCGATCAACCCTGGTTTAACGACGGCATCACCCACGATGAAGTCGCCTTGAGCTTTATGTTGGGACATGACAAGTGGTTTGCTCAAACTGCTCTTGGCAACTTGTCGGACGACCTCATTTTGGAAAAGCCAAATTGGATGCACGATACCTTTGCGTTGCCGACAGGAGACGTGAACTTGTACCTCCTGTCGATGGAACCTCTCGATGAAACAGGCCCCCAGATAATTGAATGGGCTCGCACCGGCATTGAAACCCTAGCGGCTTTCATGGGGAATGAAGGCAGTTGGCCGTACGACTTTGTGGTTATACTATTGGCACCGGAACACGATTACGATGAAGTACTCGCAGCCGGCGTTCATTTCGGCTCGTTCGTGATGATGCGGGGGCCCATCGAAGCAATCGTTTATCACGAAATGGCCCACTATTACCACATGGATGGACACAGGCCACTCAACTGGAGAATTCCGAAATGGCTGATGGAGGGTTGGGCTGAGTTCTCGGCTACTTACATTTTGAATGTCAATCGGGGCTCGGACTTGGAACGAGCCCACTACGCAGCGCAAGCAGGGGTTCTTGCCGCCTGTGGCCCAATGAAAGAGGAAGTAACCGGGGTTGGTGTTCCGTCGCTGTCGCCGGGCAGCGTGCCACCAGACCAATTCCCCCAAATACAACACCTGTTGGAGGCAACCACTGGCGTTCCACGATATCAGCTGCAGGAGACGCCGCACTGGGCTTGTCACTATCCCATCGGCGAGAATTTTCTCCTCGAGATATACAGGAGCCTGGGCCCCGAAGTGGTCGCCTCCGCCTTCAGGGAAATGTATCGCACTGCATGGCTTGACCCTAACGTCTTGAGCGAATACGACGGTCTTACTGATGAGGAGATGGTCTACAAGGTTTTCCTGGACAGCACGCCTCCCGAGAAGCGGGACCAGTTCGTTGATTTGTACCGGCAGTTGCATGGTGGCCCTATCCCAGACCCCTAGGGAGGTTCGAAATGGGTTGCCTCTCGGCAGTGCAGCCGGCACAGGTGACCTCTTGATGGACCAGCTGCTCGCCGCGGCAGTTCATATAGCGCTGGTTCGTGGCTGATAGCAGCTAGACACTGGGCATAGTGCCCCACTGGGTGCTTAGGGATAAGCGTCATCGCTTGCCCCAATGGCTATGGGTCTCTTGCCGGGTTTCCGGCCCTCCGGTCACTTATTGCCGCGCCGCAGGGCCACGCGCCGTGGGACCATGTTTGTTGGTATTGGCTTGGGGGGAGGACGTACCTTGCTACTGACAGACCACTCAACGAGTCTGATCAGTGGTCTGGTGCGGGATGGGCGCACTGTTTCAGCCCGCCGCTCCTGGCCTCATTCTTGAACCAGCACTAACGGAAACTGGCAAGGACGACTGGCTCGCGCCGTACTGTTGGCAACCTGCAAAGTGGGACACTTTTATGTGTATGCGGCCCTAATGGGCCCACCCTGATAGACTGCTTGACTGTAATGCATTGTAATGCTATGCTGTGAGCGACAGGCCCAGAAATGTACCTTAGCCCGCACGGGCAAAGACTCGGTTATAATTCATCCGCGGACCAAATGACACAATACCGGCAGCCTGGGGACAACATAGTGCTCCGCGAGATCTGGCGCGGGCAAGTCAAGTCTGGAAGACCCTACACCGTAGTTGAAGACACTCCTGAGCGACTGGTCCTGTACGCTAGGTCAGGCGTACATTGGGTGAAGTCCGTTCGTCCCGATGGCACTGCTCTCGTAAGGGGTGAGCCTTCAATTCTCCATGAGGAAGTAGAGCAACGCGAGGCTTTACGTATCATCACTCCCGGTTCTCGCCACAGCGTCTTGGTTTTCTGGACAGAGATGTTCAGAGAGTTCTTACAATGGTATATAAACCTTGAGGACCCGCTGGTGCGAACATCCATGGGCTTCGATTACCTGGACCAGATGCTGGACATTGAGGTGACACCCGACCTTTCTCAATGGACGTTGAAAGACGAGTACGAGTTTGAAGACGCGATCACCCGCGGCATACTGACTCCTGAGGAGGCCGAATTCGTCAGGGCTGAGGGAGAACAGGTTATAGCAGCAATCAATGCGGGACGCCGCCCCTTCGACGAGCCATGGGGACAATGGCGTCCCGACCCAAGCTGGCCAACTCCCAGTCTACCTCAAGACTGGACCGACCTCAGCAAATATCCTCCTTACGGAAGCCGCTCTTGAACGATCGCCTCGAAGATTTGCCGAACTTGCCTAACTGCTCAGCCGACGGCGCCTCCGACTCTGCACTCACCGCGGTCATAGACGTGGGCTCCGGCTCGGCCCGCGCCGTGGTCATGCAGCTAACCTCGGGAGGTGTGGAGATTCTGGCTCAGCAACGTCTGGCCCTCAATCTAATGAGCCACGTGAGTCAGCAAGGGACATTGGACACCGAAGGCGTGACCAGCACACTGGACGCCATTGAGGACTTTACCCAGATGTGCAGTGCCTATGGCATCACCACCGTTCACGCCGTAGGTACAGAGGCCTTGCGGAAGTCCCACAACGCCACTGAGATCACCCGGATGGCTTACCAGAGATACGGCGTCGACCTGCGCATCATCAGCGGCTACGAGGAGGCCGGCTACTGCTTTATCGGCGCCGTGCAGGGTCTGCCTGTGACCAGAGGCCTGCTCGCAGACCTTGGCGGGGGCAGCATGGAAGTGGTGGGCTTTGTCGAACGGCGCATGGAGACGCGGGACACTCTGCCCTTGGGCAGCCTGCGCATAGCCAACACTTTCCGGCTGACGGACCGCCCCACCGCCCAGGACATGGAAGCAGCATTCAGATACGTCCGGCAATGCCTGGCCATGGCCAAGGTCCCCTCCCTGGGGCCTGAAGATACGCTGATAGGGTCCGGTGGCTCAATGCGCCTTCTCTCCAAGCTGGACCGGCGGCGGGCCTACCCCATTCACTCCATGCACGGCTACGGCCTCGGCGCGAAGGGACTGTCCAAGCTGGTGGACATGTTGGCATCCTGCAATCTAGAGGAGCGCTCCCTAATCCCTGGCATGAACCCGGAGCGCACCCACTCCATAGTGGGCGGCGCAGTAGTAGCACAAGCGCTGCTCCAGCACACCGGAGCAGAAAGCATCATGCTGTCGGGCCAGGGGCTGCGCGAGGGATTGGCGCGGCAGCGGGAGCCCTTGCCTGAGGACGGCCAGGTCTCGCTCATGCCTATTGACTCCGTGCGCCGCAACACGCTGAAGGACGTGATGAGCCGGTTCCCATCTCGGTTCACCCGCCGCGGAGAACGCCGCGCCTCCTTGGCTACCCGCATCGCCCGCACTGTATGGGACGGGCGGCGTAGGCGCCTCACATCGTCCCTGGAGTGCGCCGCCCTGCTCTTGGACGTGGGCAGCGTCGTGGACTTCTATAACCGCCTCAATCGAGCCGCCTCCATCCTGGCTTGGACGAACCTACCCGGATTCAGCCACCGCGAGTCGGCCCAGATAGCGGCCATGCTATTGCTGGCCGAGGGACGGAGGCTGCCAAAGAAGTACCGTAAGACGCGCATCTTGAGCGACAAGGACCGCCGTCGCCTGGGCCAAGCGGCCCTGGTGCTGGTGCTGGCCGACGAACTGGAGCGGCGGCTGCCTCTCCACGCCGCGGCAGAATCTGTTACTATTGCCCTGGAGAACAGCGGCCTCACCGTCACTACACCCGCCTGGCCCAAGGCATCCGCGCATGACCTGCATAGCCGCTGGGAGATGGAGTTCAACCAACCCATCTTAATCAATAGAGGTGAGCAATGAAGAATCACAACATAGCAAGCGTTCCCATAGGCCCCCGATATGGCAGTCACCCCTACGATGGCGTGTTTCCCGGCCGGCTGATTATCGTGGAGGGCATCGACGGTTCCGGCAAGAGCACGCAGATAGACCTTCTGGGCAAGTGGCTGACAAGCCTGGGTTACGTCACTGTCTTTACGGAATGGAACTCCTCGCGCATAGTTAAGCGCACTACCAAGCGGGGTAAGGAACAGCGGCTGCTTACGCCCATGTCCTTCAGCCTCATACACGCCGCCGACTTTGCCAACCGCGTCTTCACGCAAATACTACCCGCCCTCAAAGCCGGCACCATAGTTCTAGCTGACCGGTACGTCTACACCGCCTTTGCCCGGGACAGCGCCCGCGGCGTCAATAAAGACTGGCTCCGGCGCCTCTACTCATTCGCCATCCGACCCTCTATGGGCTTGTATTTCAAGGTGCCGCTGGAGGAGTCCATACGCCGCATTGTCACAGGACGGTCCGAGCTGGGATACTACGAATCCGGCCAGGATGTGAAGCCAACCTCCAACCGAAGGAAGGCCTTCCGGCAGTTCCAGGGCGCCTTGCTGGAGGAGTATGACAGCCTCGCCAAGGAGTTCGGGTTGGTGACCATAGACGCCACACTGCCTATTCACACCCAGCACCAGATGATGCGGGATCTGGTGGAGCCCCTGCTGGAAGGCGTGATGCGGATGCCCGGCCACAGCGTAACCGACGCCCTGATCAGCTCCGGACTTACCGGGCGGTACATCCACCCGTCCGGCTCACGCCGGGTCCCTGAACTCACCACTGTTGATGGCTAGCCCCTCAGCAAGCAACAAGGAGGCGAATCTATGAATATGCCCAGATTCTACGGTCACACCCCCTTGGACCTGGGGAACATAGAGATGCCTGGACATCTCATCGTCATCGAGGGGACGGACGGCGTTGGCCGCTCCACCCAGATAGCCCTCCTCAAGGAGTGGCTGGAGACGGAGGGCTACGCAGTAATGGACACCGGCTTTCGCCGTTCCGAACTAACGGGCGAAGGTATTGACCGGGCCATGCGAGGCCACACCCTGGATCACTTTACTCTGAACCTGTTCTACGCCACGGACTTTTGGGACCGCATGGAGAAGAGCATTGTACCCGCCATGCAGGCGGGCATGGTGGTGCTGGCCGACCGCTACATCTACTCCATCATGGCGCGGGCGCGGGTTCGAGGCGTCCCGGCTCGCTGGCTTGACGACATGCTGGAGTTCGCCATTATCCCCCACCAAGTGTTCTACCTAGACATAGACGTGGACGACCTCCTTCCTCGGGTGCTCGCATACCGGGAACTGGACCACTGGGAGTCGGGAGAGGACTTCCTGCGAGAGACAGATAGGCATGCCAGCTTCGTCGAATATCAAGACGCATTGTTGAGGGAGTTCAGCAACTTGGCCGACCAGTACGACTTTCAGAAGGTGGACGCACGTCTAGGCGTGCGCGAGGTCTTCGAGACGCTGCAACTGGGCATAAGAGACACCATAGAGCGAACGAGCTGATCTGACCCCTGACGAAGTCAAACATTCTTGCCTCTGGTGAACTCAGAGCTAGCAACACGATCATGGCGTGACTTGTCCTAAAGAGAATTAGTTTAACCCACGCGCACATCCGCCGACTGCCCCTGAAATGGCCTGCAAGGAACGGAGGAACTCTAATCTGGTGGACTTGGGACTCAGGAGCATCAATATGAGGCCCGAATGAGCGAGGACACTCGTCGACTCCTGACACCGCCCTCCGTACCACAACCTCGCCCCTGAGACTAGCCGGGCTCGGACGTTGGCAGTCCATCTAGCTCGGAAGCGAGGTTGGATCATATACGTAGAAATTCTAGACAGAAACACCCTAACTCATAGCTACGCATGCTAAGCGAACGGAAGGAATTCTCTTGACAGGCGAACGAAATGTCTATGCCTGAATCTACGCTAATCCAGGTGGAACCATCTTCAGACCAGACAGCCTTCCGGAAGGCTCACTTGCCTATTCGTTAAGCCTTGAAAGCCTGCAAGAGGATATCGCAGTTAAAGTACGGGGTCTTCACCTGCATCCAGTTGGGTCCTTTATGGACGCGGTCCTCCAAGCCCCACCAAACTTGACGGTAGACAGAACCGAGCCGTTCAGGACCATCTCCTCGGCGTCTTTCCCCGGTATGGGACTGTCGTCGGGCATCGGAATCGTGTAGCGCACCACGGCGTTGTCGGGCATGACTACGATCTCCTTCACGAAGCTCTCGATGAAGGCCCGCCGCTCCGTCAGCTCGCTCTCGTTGAGGAAATCGCTCAGGTCCAGGGCGTAGGCCGTGATGGTCTCCACGTCGTCCAGGACCTCCCTGCGCTGCGAGAGGATGGCCCTCGCCTCTTCTGCTGACGCCTCCAGCTTCTCCTGCCGCTCCCTGTGGTCCCTGATGCGGGGCTTGAAGTCCTCGATGTCCAGGTCGGTGGTCTCGGCCAGGTCGTAGAGCCGTCCCATCCTGCGCTTCACATCCACCAACTCCGCCTCGATGGTTTCCAGCTTCTGTCTCTGCTCCTTGGCCACCCCATCTATCTCCTCGTCCACCAGCTTCACCAGCGCCCGGATGTTGGACTCGGTGAGCACGTTCTCTCGAATCTTGCCAACCACCTTCTCCTCGAAGCGTCGGGCGTTGAGCCTGGGGGTCCTGCAGGTGCCACTACCCCGCTTGAGGAGGGACTGGCAGACGTAGTAGGCGAACTTCCCGCTCTTCGCGTCCTGGCCGGAGAGCGCCCTGCGGCAACTCTTGCACTTGACAAGGCCGCTGAGTAGGTAGGTGCTGCCGACTCTCCGGGGATGCGCCTTCCTGGGGGCGCGGGAGCGCAGTTTCCGGTTCACTCGCCGAAACCGGGACCTGGAGACGATGGCGGGGAATGCCTCATCCACCCGCACCGGCTCGGCCCCGTCCTTGGAGTCTGTGCCCCACACGAGGGTTCCCGTGTACACTTCATTTCGGAGGATGATGTGGACGCCGTTCTTCGTCCATTGCCTGCCCGTAGGATTGGCGATGCCTTCGTCATTGAGGGTGCGGGCGATGTCCAGGATTCCCCTGCCGGACTCGGCCATCCCGAAGATGCGCTCCACCACGGGAGACGTGTCCGGGTCGGGTTCCAGGGTGGGGCGCTTCTTGGCCCCGTCCTGCACCATGAGCTTGCGGTAGCCATAGGGCACCCTGCTGGCAACCCAGAAGCCTCTGGAAGCCGCCTCTCTCATCCCTCGGACGACCTCCTGAGCCAAATTCTCGCTGTAGAATTCGTCCACGCTTTCGATGATGCCCTCAAGCAGTCTGCCGGTGGCGGAGTCGTCGGCCTGCTCGGTGATGGACACCACGCGGATGCCCTTGCGCCGGAGCATCGACTTGAAGGCCACGGCGTGCTCCCGCTTCCGAGTGAAACGGCTGAACTTCCAGACCAATATCTCCTTGAAGGGAGCCTGGGGCTTGGCGGCCTCGTCGATCATCCTCTTGAACTGCGGCCGGTCGGCTATCCTTCCGCTCTCGGCCTCGTCGATGTATTCGCGGGCCACGTGGTATCCGTTCTTCTCCGCGTAGTCCCTGAGCGCCCGCAGCTGTGCGGCCACAGACAGGTCAACGTCCTGCCGGTCGCTGGAAACCCTGGCGTAGAGGGCAGCCGGTATTGAATCGAGTCGGTCATTCATCAGTCTCTCCTCCCTGTCTCGTCCTGGTCGGTAGTCGTGCGGGAGCGCAGCCGTTCCATCCGCTCCCGTCTGCGCCATTCCCTCTCCTCCATGTACAGGCGGATGGCCTCCCGCAAGAGCTCGCTCACGGTCCGCTCCTCTTCCTTCACCACCTCACGCAGATGTTGGGCCATCTCCGGAGGCAGGGAGAAGGTGATGGTCTCGGTGTTCCTCGATAGCTTTGGGGACATATCCCTCTTTCACCATCTGCTATAGCACTGTGTCTTACTATTGTCTCTCATCCTCAGCCCTGCCGTCAAGGATGCGACGGCAAGAATCGGTCCGGGAATTCCTGAACCTGCAGCATCGCCGTCACATCGGAGCGAGCAATTTGGGGCTGGGTCGTCAGGGATGCTGATGAACATGGTGAAGGGGCCGGGAGGCAAGCTCCTACGGCAGTGGACTCTATGCAACCAGAACGCTGGCCACCAGCAGCCCGAACAGTCCGGCGGTGACTATGCCAAGGATGAAGGCCACTCGCCTCATCCTGTCGCGCCCGGCGCGCTCCTGGCGACGGGTCGCCTCCAACTCGACGTTCCTTTCCTGCTCCAGGGTGAGCTGACCCTCAAGGAGCTCCACCTGCTCCTCCAACCCCCGAATCCGCTCCCGGGCCACGTCCAGCAATGTACCCTGCGATTTGGCGTTTACGCCGTTCTTCAGCGGGTCGTCGTCCAGCATCACGTATATCCGGTGCCGCCTTCCGTGCTGCTCCCGTCTGACCTGAATCTCCCCGGAGGCGATCCGACGGTCCAGTGTAGACAGGGACACTGCCAGCTCCCGGCAGGCCTCGGCCTTCGTAAGTTGTCTCATACTCTTCCTCCTTACTCGTCATCACGTCAACATGCGTCAACCCTGACGTATCAATACACTTCACGGACCTGGGGACGGCGAGTCCGGGGCCCAGGTCTCAGGCCGATCGCCCGTCCGTCGGGTCGCGGTCTCTGCAACAAGTTGCCACCGATTTCGGCTTTTTGGGGCTGACAGCGTTGGTAAGCGGAAATTCGAGTGTGATTGGGTAGCCCCTACAGGAAGTGGCGGGAACGGAGAATCGTCATTTTGCAACTGAGGCCAGTGGCACCAGGGGCCTCCGTCCGGCAGGGTGAGGCGGTGGAAGTTGCCATGAGTCACCCAATACCCCACGCTCGTCAAGGGTCCGGAGGTTGGACGTGAACAGGATGGGGCGGTTTGAGCCCCCGGCAGCCCGCAGGAAGCTCTCCTCGGCGTCGGCGTTCGGCAGCACGAACAGCACCAGGGGAGGCAGCCCTCCGTGGTCCCGGTTGGGCCAGCCGCTTTGGAAGTACCGGCGGTAGTTCCCCAGGCGGGTGCGCACCCGCCTGGGGGTGGTGGCCCGTCGCTCGAACTCCAGCAGGTAGAAGCGGAACCCGCCCCGGTACGCCAGCTGGAACGAGGCGTCCGGGTGCACCACGTAGTTGGTCCAGTCCCAGCGATAGCCCACGGAGGAGCGGGACGTGGGCATCAGGTCGAACACCTCGTAGTCGTGGTTGTTGGAACGGGCAGCCTCGGCCCTCAGCATGGCGGCGAAGCCAGTGATGGCGTCGTGGTGCTCCATCTGGGAGGCGATGGCTCGCAGGGCGGTGCCGGCGTAGACAATGGCTCTGGCGTTGCGGCGACGTCGCTTCCTGGCGCTCCAGCGGCCCAACACTGGCCCGATGGCGGCCCGGTCACGCCGGGCCAGGCATCTCAGCCCCTCGTCGGTGAGAACGTGGCGCTGCCCGTCGGTCCGCATCAGGGAGTGGCCGGCCAGGGAGCTTAGCACCTGGTTGACACGGCGGCGGGTGACGCCTCCCATCAGCCCCGCCAGCTGGTCGGTGGTGCACAGGGGCCATGCGGCAAGCAGGTCCAGGGTGTCCTTCTCAGATCCGGTGAGCCGGACGGCGAGGGAGGAACTGAGCATCTCGGACGGATCGGGCATGGCGGCACGCAGGCGGGTGGGGTAGAGAGTGTCCGGGTCGGGTGTCAACTCTCTTTCCGTGCCCGGGTTGCGCCTTTGGTGCAGCTCGTCCCGGCGCTCCGCCAGCCGGTCGGTCCAGGCCATGATGGCGTTCAGGGACAGGCTGGAGTCCACCTTCACCGGGATGTCCATCTCCGTGCCATCCCCGCACTGCTGCCAGACTACGCCTCTGTGGTCTCCGGCCAGCAGCTCCCCCTCGGTGGCCACGAAGGTCCTGCGGTGATGTGTGGTGTCTCCCAGGGTGCGGACTGCTCGGCGGTTGGCCTGGTCGGAGTTGGCCAGCACCAGCGTCGCCATGGGGCGTTCGTCGTAAGACAGGGTCTCCAGGGTCCTCAGCCGGTAGCGCAGGTTGGCCGACGGCAGCGTCGACCCCTGGCGCAGCAGGCCCACGGAGCGGCCCGCGGACAGGGTGATCAGCATGTCGTAGGGGCCCTGGCGGTAGTGGTCCACCCTCACCGTCTTTCCCTGGGAGTCGGCGTCGGCGACCATGGCGGCGGCCTTGTAGAGCATCGCCACGGCGTCCAGCCGGTCGGCCAGGAGCCGGAACCACTGCCTGGACACCGGGTACTCCCGCAGGAAGGTCTCCGTTCCATGTTCGACCATTGCCCCGGTGTCTATGCCCTTCTCCGTGGGGAAGTAGCGTAGATGGGGGTGAGGCCCCAGGACGGTCAGGCTGTGGGACACCGAGTCGGCCAAACCCATCCTCGCCAGCTTCTTCAGCCTGTCACGCAGGGTGGAGGCGGGGACCCTGCTGAAGCGGGACAGCTCGTTCACTGTAGCCAGGGGCGTGGCGCACAGCAGGAGCAGCGTGTCCTCCAGCGCTTGGCGTAGAGGACGGGGTGACGGGACGAGCTTCCGCGCCGGCTTGTTGGCGAGGACACGCTCGACGGCGGTGATGGCCCACGTTGCCGCATCCAGGACCTCCACGCTGTCGCCCACCTTGCCCATGACGGCGCGGGGCAGGGCGCGTCCTGCGTGGCCCCGTCTGAGGAACCTCCAGAGGGTATGGCGAGAGACGCCGAAGGTCTCCGTCGCCCGCTGGATGCCCCGCCACAGAACGTAGATCCGCAGGTATTCGCGAATGGCGTCCTCAAGGTCGGGGTCAAGCGGCGCCCTCTTGCTTGGTGTTCTCGTCTCTGGCTCTGCAATGGTCAATCGGCTGCTCCGTTGCACAATGGTCCAACTTCTCATTGTGAACGGGAAATTGCTCGCATGTAATGCCTTGCAAGCCCTTGTATAGAAAGCAGTTTTGTGGTATGGGCCAGGGCCCACTGCGACGAGGCCGAAGAGTTTAATGGGTGGTCCCCCCTTAGGCGGAGTTGACGGCAGAGGTGCCAAAGCGCTGCAACCCCCAGCCCGCGAGCCTCATAGAGTTCAAGCGGACGTTCAGCTTGGATAAAGAGCAGGGAACGGAGTCGATCGGTCTGTTCACCCAGTTCCAGGCTAGCGCGGGTTCGGATCGCTAATATGGGGGGACACAGAGTTGGTGTGGAGACTTGTTCCGAATGGCCTAGGAGTGCTCAGTCCTTACCGATCGACTTCCTCAAGCGCGTCGTGGATTCCATAGGCACCGAACTCCATGAGCTTGTCGATCAAGTCGAGACTCCTGGCCCGAATCGTGTCATCAGGACTCTGTTGGTAAGTGCGTAGAGTCAACCTTATGACGATATCCGCGTCCCCTGCCTCGCGTGTACTGATATCTCCAGCGGCCAGCCCAGCAACGTCGATAAACCTTTCGCAAGCCGACAAGGTGACATCAGGAAGCGCGGATGTAGTGCGCTCTAGCGCTATAAACAACGGAAAGCAGTTTTTCGGAAACGCGTCGCTGATGACAAATTGTCCAATCAGGTGTTCATACCCCGCGAGGTCATTCCCTTCAAATCTGCGAAAACAATTCGCAGCCTCAGTGCGGACCTGTTCACTGGGATCGTTAAACAAGCTAACTAGTGCATCCTCGCAAAACGAACGACACGTAGCTACCTTGATGTTCGCTGCCATCACCTGAGCAGCACCGACTCTCTGCGATTCTGACCCACTCAAGCAAAGGCCTGCTAAGGTAGATGCCTCTGGCAAGTCTAGAGCAGCCAAACAAGCCTGCCGCGCCCCAGTAGAGGCCACTTCGGGGATTCCGGAATTGACCATGCGTTTCAAAATCGGGGATAACGCCCCAAAGTGAGTTTGCAGAGCAAAATAGAGGAACCGCTCTACGTAAATTGTGCGGAGCAACGCATCTTCTGTGTTGCACAGCTTCCAGAAGAGTTCTACAGCCAGGTCTCGGTCAAAGCGCAAAACGGCAATCAGTGCTTGGGCTACGCATGACCTGACGGCAATTGAAGGGTCTTGAACCATCTTCTCCAGAGCAGCTTGAAAGTAAGCAACTCTTTGTTTGTCGCTCTCTATGAGTCTTGCCAAGGCCTGTGCTGCCCTGCCACGAGACGTGTTGATACCATTGGTCAGAACGTCACCACGATAGTAGTGTTCCACTTCGGACGTAATCTGAGGTGTTGCCTGAGTGCGCCACAATTCCTGCTGAGGGTCGGGATCCTCAGTTGCGTACCACGCTACGAGGTCAAGTGCTTCAGGGGGAACGTTGGCCTTGGCTAAACTGGCGATTGGCTCGCAAATCTCCCGGCCTAGTGGCCGGCCTTCAATTCGGTGACACCGCTCACATACTCTTACAACGGATTCAAGGTCTAAGTTTGCATCGCTGATTCCACGCAGGACCGCTTCGAAATACGAAAGATTGGTATCATCTGGGAACTCCATTGCCAACTCAGCGAACCTCTCCGGTTCCTGCTTCACCTGGTTCTCCAGAACCTGGGACAGTTGATGGGCACCTCCTATAAAACGGCCATCCTGTCCAATCCCAGTCCCCTCGCCATCGTATTGGCGAATTGCCGAAAGCCATTGGTCGTCACTCATCTTCTCGGCAGTCCGCTCCGGAATCGGTGATGGGACCATTTCTGCCTTCATAGGTCTCGGAGCGTCCGGCTCAGGCCGACCAAATTTCCGGCGCAACTCTTCGAGACGCTTATTTGCCTCCTGTGAACGTCTCGTCGCGGCTATTCCACTTAGTAGGGTAAACTGAGCATATCCATATTGGCGTCTCCCGGGTACGCTCCTTTCCCAGTCAGGGTAATAGCCGAGCAATAGCATTTCCAACTGCTTGAGCCTTTCATCGGAGCAGTATGGTGATATGGCTTCGATTAACTGCCTTGTCGCCCAATGAGGGTCTGACAAATAACCTATCTTGAGTCTGTCAGGCTTTGCGCAAAGATGGTCCACCGCCTCGTTCGCAAAGCCTGCGCCGTTTGCAGCTAAGCTTCGAATAATGAGGTACTGGATGGTCTCATATGGAGAATCACGAATGGGTTCTATCACTGCCTGATATACTTCCGGATGCTCCGCGGCAAGTTTCGACAGAGCGACTTCCATAGCCATTAGCAAGGCGTGGTCGGTGGTGTACCCACTCTGGAAAATCCTATTTGACCAGATTGGATCCAATAAGAGCTCGCCTCGTTCCTTCCAGGCACAATCCTCGACTACGGCTTGTATGAACGGAATAACCTCTCGGACAAAGGACTCTGGGGCACTGCTGGCAAGTTTGCACAGTGTGTCTTCAGCTAACTGGCTGTTTGGGATGGCACCCTCGTTGTAGTCAAATGGATTAGGCTGTCCCGCATTGAGGCTCAGTCGACGCCGACGGGTGAAGTAATGTCCAACTACCTCGCAGCCCCAGGATTGGTGTCGAAATTGCAGTCGATACAAAAGGCTCCAGAAGTCGCTATTGACCACTATAGGCCCTCTCGCGTTGTCGAGGACTCCTTCATCTATCAGCCGCAGCATCAACTCTAAGAAGCGCCGTCCTTGACTCCAGTCTCCCCACACTGCCAAATGGCAAAGACGGGCATTCCATCTCTCTGACTTACCGACGTATGGTTCCACCAATTCGGCCACTCGGTCAGGCAATTCCCGCTGAATTGTCCTAAGGAGCAAGACAGTCTGGTCTACGAAGGCCTCATCCGGGTCATCCAGCCACTGCTGCACTAGTCCCAAGGAATCCACCAACCGAAACCAGGCAGGTCGGCGCACAGTCATCCAAGTCTGGCGGGTCACGGAATCACCAAAGTCTTTCCCAGCAAGGCAGGAAACAACGTCCCATTCCCTCTTCACAGGTTCCGACAAATCGGCCAAGAGGGCGAGTACTACTTGCTTGATATGGAACCGAACATCGGGACTGGTGAGGACTTCTTTGAGGTTGGCGATGTACCGATCAAACTCCGTATCACGCAGGTAAAGCAGTATCTGCCGCACCTGGGCTCGACGAAACAGGCGTTGCTCTCCGCTCACCAGCAGGTTTAGCAGGCTTTGGGAACTTCCAGCGAAGCGCCGGGCAAAAGCGTAGTCAAAGAATCCCTCGTGGAAGAATGAGTATCGCTTGTCTTGGCAAATCAGAACATTCTCGGACGACATCGCATTAGTGTCGCCACTCCATTCCTCTACAACGACTTCCGGAGCGTTCAAGATTTGATGCTCGTGCATATAGTCGCACAGGCCATATACCACTTTGGTCCATTGCACCGACTGCCCAACCCGTTCTCTAATCACTTGCTGCTTGTATACCCAGAACCTCTCGTACAGGTCCTGAGCCGTCTCGAAGTTCAAGCGTCTGATTTCTACATCCGCCGCCAACTCTGACAGCAGTTTCAGATGCAGTGGGACCGACAATAGGTCCCGCTGCTTGATACTAAGCGAGTCTGCATTCAAGCCGAACCTGGAGACAACCTCAAGAACAGTCTCATCAGGAAGCCGCCCCACTACGACGGCCTCAGCGATTCCACCCGAATCCGTAAGGCCGCGCAGGCGGTGGTCGTTGTCAAGATCGAACTTGCGACAAGCTAGCAAGATACGCACGTTGGGATGGGCTTGCGCCTGCCGGAGTATTTCATAGATGCAATCGAAGAGGTCGGTATTCCGGCCCGAGGCGAGACTCAGAGCATCCACTTGGTCTATGACAAGGACACAGTGCTGGCCCTGAGACACCGCGGCAAGGACATTGGCAGGAGAGCCGGGTAATCCAATCTGCTCGCCAACGTTATCCGGTAACTGTGTGGGTTCCAGCCGGTCGGAGCGAAACGCCACTACGGGAGTCCCAGCGCCAAGGAGGTCCTCAACCACTTGAAGCATTACTGCGCTCTTTCCTATTCCTGCTTCTCCAGTCAGCAGGATGCCGACCCTTCCACCCGACTCTTTCAGACGACCTAGAATTGTCTGAACTTCATGGCGCGGGAGGACTGTGTGACCGATGGCTTGGTCGCGGAGGAGGCTAAGGTAGCGTTGATTGGCCTCCCTAACAACACTCAGGACGTGAGGGTCTTTGTCCCAGTGGCGCCGACTAAACCCCCTGGTCTCCAGATGGTTCCAGATGTCATGGGCTGTGAGTTCCTGGTGGACCCGCTCAAGTGCCAGTTCAGCTAGAACATCTACTGCGGTTGCGGGATCTCCGTTGACCAGGGTTGCAACACGACTTTCTATAGTGGTTAGGAGAGAGGACTCGTCAATGGTTCGTGTGTGGAGGCGCTTTAGCCGCTCATATACCTCTTGCTCCTGTAGGCCTGGGGCAGAATGCTGAACACGACTAAAGTTCTTCTTCCACTGATCGCCGTCAAGAAACGCTTCGTAGTATTCTTCCCAGGAAGCTGCCCTTCTGGCCCTATCTGATAGCTCGTCTAGCTGGCCTGCTGAGTTGCCGGAAACGAACACACAGTGCACCGATGTATTCTGTAGTCTGGTGATGAAGTTGGTTAGGACTCCTTCAGCCGCAAGCGTGTGGAGCGTCCAATGCCCATTGGAGTGTTGTCGCTTTACCTGGTGGTACTCGCGGATACCCTGTTTTGTGATCCAGAACTCAACCCCTTGCCCTTCGAGCCCGGGCGGTTCTAGCCGTAGCGAGTCAGCCCTTTCGTCCATGACATCCAGCAAGCAAGCTACGGTCCAACGCCCTTCGTATCGGTTGCCGAACTTGTCAGCTGCTCCGCCAGGTAGCGGCATAGCGCGGTGCTCCTTAACACGTTCTCAAGAGATTGGCGGTCGTGCCCATGATTGGTGGGTGTGCAGATACTCCGCTGTCATAGCTGGTCTGCCCCTCGGCTTCCCATTAGTCTCCGCCATTCTTCAGATGGCCACACATCGTCACCTATGGACCTCAAGAACTTGACGGCCTCCGGGTTACGAGAGAGCGTCTCTGCCAAGTCCGAAGGAATCTTACCGGCCAGAGTTATCAGCCCGTCAGCCAATTCGATCTCATCCCCACCCAGCGCCTCTGCGAGTTCTTTCGCAATACCCCTCAAGACCGCTTCGCTGGGAGGCTCAACACGTCCATTCTCTATCTTGCTCAGGTAAGTGAAGTCGACTCCGATTCTCTCCGCCAGGTCGCGTTGGCTCAGTTGGGCTTGCTTGCGCAATGAACGTAGACGCTCTGGGAAATTCATGTCGCCACCTCTCCTAGAGGATAGCTGAACTTGAGTTGATTATCAACAGCAATAAAGAGTATGATGTGGGCCATACCCAACAGGAAGGAAGGGATGGCAGATCTCAAAAGCCTGACAACTGGCGCCCTTGTCCGAGGAGTGTTGTCGGACGGGCCTACAGAGGTGATCAGCGTCAAGTGGTTCGGCGACTCTGCCTTGGAACTTACTTACAAGGCTCCGGCTACTGGACACGTGGGCACTCGCCTCCTGTATCGGGACGACGAACCCAATCTGGAGGTTCTTGAGCGTGGGCTGCCGTGGTCCTTCGACGGAGACGGTCACGTCTTCCGTCTCGTGTCAGAGGCCCAGCGAATCCGACTGGCCCACCTCTTCGACCCAGTGCTCGCCGTCCATACCTCTATAGTCGAACCTCTGCCACATCAGATTACGGCAGTATACGACTCGATGCTGACCCGGCAGCCCCTAAGATTTCTCCTTGCAGATGACCCAGGGGCCGGGAAGACCATCATGGCTGGCCTGTTGATTAGAGAGTTGGTTGCCCGTGGTGATTTGGAGCGGTGCCTCGTGGTATGCCCCGGAAGCCTTGCAGAGCAATGGCAGGATGAACTCTATCGCCGGTTCCACCTACCGTTCGAGATTATGACTAACGACAAGCTGGAGGCAGCTCGCACGGGCAACTGGTTTTCTGAGACGCCGTTGGCGATAGCGCGATTGGACAAGCTCGCCCGGGACGAGGACGTGCAAGCTCTGCTCCGTGCCCGAGAGGGCGGTTGGGACTTGGTGGTTTGCGATGAAGCGCACAAGATGTCGGCGTCCTTCTTCGGCGGCGAGGTCAGGTACACCAAGCGCCACCGTCTGGGCCAGATGCTCTCGAACCGCACGCGTCACTTCTTGCTGCTGACAGCGACCCCGCACAACGGCAAGGAGGAGGACTTCCAGTTGTTCATGTCCCTGCTCGATGGAGACCGCTTCGAGGGCCGCTTCAGGGATGGTGTGCATACAGCCGACGTCTCAGACCTGATGCGGCGCATGGTCAAGGAACGATTGTTTAAGTTCGATGCCACGCCGTTGTTCCCGGAGCGGCGTGCATACGCAGTTCCCTACAAGCTATCCGACGGCGAAGCTCGCCTGTACCGTGAGGTTACCGACTACGTTCGGGACGAGTTCAATCGGGCTGAGGCCCTTCAGAACGACAAGCGAGCAGGGACAGTCGGGTTTGCACTTACCATCCTCCAACGTCGGCTGGCATCCTCTCCGGAAGCCATCTACCAATCTCTACGTAGACGTAAGGAACGGCTGGAAAGCCGGCATCGGGAGCTGAGGTTGTTGCAGCGCGGCTCCGAAGTCGCCGCGTCGCTATTGGCGAGCGTCCCTGAATGGGAAGACGAAGATATCGCGGACTTGGAAGACGCTCCAGATGAAGAGGCCACCGCTGCCGAGGAGGAGATACTGGACCGCGCCACAGCGGCGCGGACGTTAGATGAGCTCGATGCTGAGATTCGGAGTTTGAGACGGCTGGAATCGCTGGCGGGGAAGGTGCGGGCCAGCGGCGAAGACAAGAAGTGGCAGGAGTTGGCTGGTCTCCTCAACAGGTTCTTCACGAACGCACCGTCAGGGGATCAGGAATCATTCACGCCCTCCCCCCATCAAAAGCTCGTCATCTTTACCGAACACAGAGACACCCTCAACTACCTTCACCAGCGGATTACCACTCTCTTGGGTCGTCAGGAAGCCGTGGTGATGATTCATGGCGGCATAGGGCGGGAGGACAGACGGGCCATCCAGGAATCATTCCTGCACGACCCTGAGGTGAAGATACTCTTGGCCAATGACGCCGCCTCGGAGGGTATCAACCTGCAGCGTGCCCACTTGATGGTGAATTACGACCTTCCGTGGAATCCGAACCGCATTGAGCAGAGGTTTGGGCGCATCCACCGCATCGGTCAAACTGAGGTCTGCCACCTGTGGAACCTGATCGCGGAGGAGACCAGGGAAGGAGACGTCTACCACACCCTACTGGAAAAGCTGGAGGAGGCCCGAAAGGCGCTGGGTGGGCAAGTGTTCGACGTTCTGGGCAAGGTGCAATTCGACGGGAAGCCCCTGCGCGAACTGCTGTTGGAGGCCATTCGTTACGGGGAGCGTCCTGAAGTCCAAGCTAGGCTGACACAGGCGGTCAGTGATGCATTTGACAGAGGCCAGGTCCAGGACCTCCTTGAGGAGTCTGCCCTCGTAAAGGAATCGATGGACACTAGCCAGGTGCTCAGGATTCGGGAGGAGATGGAACGCGCGGAAGTTAGAAGACTCCAACCCCACTATATAGAGTCCTTCTTCCTAGAGGCCTTCCGCCGTTTAGGGGGTAGGGTCACAGAGCGAGAGCACCGACGCTATCAGGTATCCCATGTTCCGGCCCAGGTGCGTGACCGGGACCGTCTGATCGGCCTGGGCGAGCCCGTCCTGCAACGCTACGAGCGCATTACTTTTGAGAAGTCGCTGATGGCTCCTCAGGGTCAGCCTCCGGCAGCGTTCGTCTGTCCCGGACATCCGTTGCTGGACGCCACCATAGACCTGACCTTGGAGCGGCACCGTGACCTGCTCCGCCAAAGCGCAGTGCTGGTGGACGACAACGATGACGGCGACCAGCCTCGTACCCTCATCTACATGGAACATAGCATCCAAGACGGAAGCCGTACCCGCTCCGGAGAGCAGCGGACAATCTCCAAGAGGATGCTCCACATCGAAGTGGATGCAGAGCTTGAAACCGTGGGCCAAGACTATGCCCCTTACCTCGACTACCGACCATTGGGTGACAGTGAGCCTACCGTGGCGGAGTTTGTTGCTAGGCCGGAGTGTGGCTTTATCGGCGGCGACATCGAAGCCAAGGCTGTGGGATACGCCGTGTCCCATCTGGTCCCGGGCCATCTCGAATTGGTACGGTCGCGGAAGTTGGGCCTTCTCTCAAAGACCGAAGCTGCCGTCAAGGAGCGCCTGACCAAGGAAATTGCGTACTGGGACCACCGGGCCGCCGACCTCCAGATGCAAGAGCAGGCGGGAACGCCCAACGCCCGCCTCAACTCCTCCGAAGCTCGTCGTAGAGCCGACGACCTTCAGGCCCGGTTGCAAAAGCGGATGGACGAGATTCAACGCGAGCGTCAACTCTCTCCGCTGCCCCCGGTGGTGTTGGGTGGAGTGCTGGTGGTGCCGATTGGTCTCCTGCGCAAGATGAAGGGCGAGGTCAGCGCGTCTGCGACGAGCCCGGACACCCAGGCCGCGGCTGCACGAGCCAGGGCTGCGGTCATGGAGGTGGAACGAAACCTGGGGTTCGAGCCTATGGACCGCGAGTCGGATAAGCTCGGTTATGACATTGAGAGCCGGGTGGTAAGCACAGGCAAACTGCGCTTCATAGAGGTGAAAGGAAGAGTTCAAGGTGCGACAACGGTAACTGTCACCAAGAACGAAGTCCTCACCTCGCTCAACAAGCCGGAAAACTATATCTTGGCTATAGTGGAGTTCCAGAATGGAGGTACTGAACAGGTCCACTACATCCGCAAGCCGTTTCGCCGAGAGCCGGACTTTGGCGTGACCAGCGTGAACTACGACCTGCCGGAGTTGTTGGCCCGCGCGGAGGCCCCATCATGATCACGACTAATGTGATACAACGCACTTTCCACACCCGTTACGGTGGTGGCACAGGCACCGTTTTCGCCATTGACCGTGACGGAAGGCAATATCTGGTCACGGCCCGTCATGTAGTTGATGGCATTCAATCTGGTCAGACCGTCGAAATCTTTCATGAGAGGCAATGGAAACAGGTTCCTATCGAGCTAGTGGGCGTTGGCGAAGGCATAACGGATGTCGCGGTCCTCGCTTGCCACATGCCTCTGGCGCCTACCCATCCACTTGAACCATCGGCGGCAGGTCTGATGTTTGGGCAGCAGGTCTATTTTCTAGGATTCCCGTTCGGGTGGGATAGTGGAGCGGAGAATGTGAATCACGAATTCCCTGTACCGTTTGTGAAGACCGGATTTGTAAGTGCCATTATTCTTGGAGGCCATTCGCAGATATACATTGATGCCCACGGAAACAGAGGGTTCAGTGGAGGCCCAGTCGTTTTCACACCAACTGGTCAGCCAGTGAACGAGTTGCATGTTGCAGGTGTTGTCGCTGAAGCTCCCAGGCCGTTGCTAAGGGCGGTTGTAGACAAATCTGGGAATCCACTCGTCGGGGACGATGGTAATCCGATTGCTTATTTCCCTGAAAATCAAGGCTTCGTGCTCGCCTTCCATATCCGCCACGTGACCGAACTAATTGATGCCAACCCTGTGGGATTCCAACTGCCTGCTGAATAGGATGATTGATAACAATGACGACATTCCGCAAGAAACTCATAGAGGTAGCTCTCCCGTTGGATGCCATTAACGCGGCGTCGGCGCGGGAGAAGTCGATCCGCCATGGACATCCCAGCACGCTGCACCTGTGGTGGGCGCGGCGACCCCTCGCAGCAGCGCGTGCGGTGCTCTTCGCCCAGATGGTCGATGATCCCTCCTCACGCCCCGAGTTGTTCCCCACGGAGGAGGATCAGAGCCGGGAACGCCAACGGCTCTTCGGCATCATCGAGGAGTTGGTGAAATGGGAAAACACCACCAATGAGACGGTGTTGGAGACCGCTCGGGAGGAGATAGCTAAGAGTTGGCGGCGCACGTGTGAGGACAATCAGCATCACCCTCAGGCTACCCAGCTCTTCAACCCGGATAGACTGCCCGCCTTCCACGACCCCTTCGCTGGCGGCGGCTCTATCCCTCTGGAGGCACAGCGATTGGGCCTAGAAGCCCACGCCAGTGACCTGAATCCGGTGGCGGTGCTCATCAACAAGGCCATGATTGAGATACCCCCCAGATTCGTAGGCAGGCCCCCGGTCAATCCGGAAGCTCGACACGGCAAAGGCTCAGTGGGAGTTGTCTGGAAGGGCGCAGCGGGCCTCGCAGAGGACGTACGATACTACGGGAAGTGGATGCGTGATGAGGCAGAGAAGAGGATCGGACACCTGTACCCCGAGGTAGAGGTCACTGCCGAGATGGCGCTTGAGCGGCCCGACTTGAAGCGATATGTGGGTCGCAAGCTGACTGTGATTGCCTGGCTCTGGGCTCGCACCGTGAAGAGCCCTAACCCGGCATTCGCCGACGTTGATGTGCCATTAGTCTCCACTTTTGTCCTCTCAACTAAGAAGGGCAAGGAGGCCTACGTTGAGCCGGTGGTTGACAACGGCGTCTATCGCTTCACCGTCAAGACGGGAACTCCGCCGAATAGTGCCAAAATCGGCACAACAGCAGGAAAGCGGAGCGCCTTTATGTGCCTCATGTCGAGCGTGCCGGTAACTTACGATCACATTCGTACCGAGGGAAAGGCTGGCCGAATGGGAGCGCGGGCAATGGCAATTGTAGCCGAAGGCGACCGTGAGCGAGTCTACCTGGGACCTATTGGGGAGCATGAGGCCGTCGTAAGAAAAGCGTGTCCGAGCTGGAAGCCGGATATGACATTGCCCGACAATCCACGGAATTTCCAGACTCCGCTCTACGGAATGAGCACCTTCGGTGACCTCTTCACTCCACGCCAGCTTGTCGCCCTTACCACGCTCACCGACTTGGTATCTGAGGTGCGCGAGCGCGTCCGGCTGGACGCTGTGACCGCTGGAATGCCGGACGACGATGCACCCCTTAGGGGCAGTGGGACAGGTGCGACGGCCTACGCCGAGGCCGTAGGGGTGTATCTGGCATTTGCGGTGGACAAGGGGGCAAACTATTGGTCATCCATCTGTACATGGCATCAGTCTTTTTCCAAAATGGTTTCAACATTTGGAAGACAGGCGATACCCATGGTCTGGGACTTCGCCGAGGCCAACCCCTTTAGCGATTCCTCTGGTAACTTACAGTTAGGAGTCGAACAAGCGGCAAAGATGCTCCAAAACCTTGGCGTGGGAACGTCGGGTTCGGCAAGGCAGGCCGAAGCGACTTCGCAGACTGATAGTGTCGGCAAAATCGTGTCCACCGATCCTCCTTATTTTGGCAATATCGTATACGCTGACCTCGCGGACTACTTCTATGTCTGGTTGCGCCGTTCGCTACACTCGGTGTTTCCGGACGTCCTGGCCACACTGGCCGTGCCAAAATCCGAGGAGTTGGTTGCGACACCGTATCGTCATGGAAGTAAGGAAGAAGCAGAGGCATTCTTCCTCAACGGCATGACCCGGGCGATGCAACGTCTCGCAGAACAGGCCAACCCCAGTTCTCCAGTCACGATCTACTATGCCTTCAAGCAATCAGAGCAGAGGCAGGATGAAGGAATCGTTAGTTCTGGCTGGGAGACATTTCTGGATGCTGTAATCAGAGCTGGATTCGGCATCAACGGTACTTGGCCGGTACGTACCGAATATACGGGCAACCTAAAGGGGGCTATGAACGCCCTCGCCTCTAGCGTTGTCCTGGTTTGTCGCCCACGCGCCACTGATGCGCCCATTGCCACTCGCCGGGAGTTCCTAGACGCTCTGAGTGCGGAGTTCCCAGAAGCGCTACGTCAGATGCAGCATGGCAACATCGCTCCTGTTGACCTTGCCCAGGCCGCGATAGGGCCCGGTATGGCCGTGTTCACCCAATACAGCAAAGTGCTGGATGCCAGCGGTGAGACCGTGTCTGTTCGCGAGGCCCTCGCCCTCATTAACCAGACTCTGGACGGGGTCCTGGCTGAGCAGGAGGGAGACTTTGACGCTGATACGCGGTGGGCGCTGGCCTGGTTCGAGCAATCAGGCTTTGCCCAAGGTGATTTCGGTGTCGCTGAGACCCTTTCCAAGGCTAAGAACACCAGCGTATTAGGTATGGTCGAGGCGGGCATCCTGGAATCGGGATCGGGCAAGGTTCGCCTACTCCGGCCTAACGAATTGCCAGACGACTGGGACCCAGAGAGAGAGCGGCGACTCACGATCTGGGAGGCCGCGCACCATCTGGTGCGTGTTCTCGATCAGGGTGAGTTCGCCGCAGCCGAGATGATGGCCAAGCTGGGCGCTGGCGCTGAGATCGCCCGCGAACTGGCCTACCGTCTCTACCGAATCTGCGATCAGAGGAACCGCTCCCAAGAGGCCCAGAGCTACAATGCCTTGGTGCAAAGCTGGCCAGAGATAGCACGATTGGCGCGGGAGAGGCCGTTAGAGCGTCAGGGGGCACTCATGGGAGAGGATGGTGCTTCACGATGACGACGGAAGCGATAATCTCGGCTATGGTGGACCGCATTGTCGGACGGTTCGGTCCGTCTCGGGTCGTGCTCTTTGGTTCCCATGCCCGTGGCACCGCCATAGAGTCAAGCGACGTGGACCTGCTCGTTGTTATGGGGAACGGGACGGACAAGCGCCGCACCGCGGTAGAGATACGACGGTCGCTGGGTGACCTCCCCGTCAGCAAGGACATCGTCGTTGCCACACCTGACGAGATCACGAGCAGGGGCAGCGTCGTGGGAACCGTACTCCACGCGGCCCTGCGGGAGGGAAGGGTCATCTATGAACGACCCTAACCCTGTGGTGGAGGAAGCGCTACGCTGGCTGCGGTTCTCAGAGGAGGACCTGAGTGTGGCGGCACGACTCATGTCGGGCGCGCCCACTGCTCCACGGCACGTTTGCTGGCTTTCGCAGCAGGCAGCGGAAAAGGCGCTGAAAGCAGCCTTGATGCTGGAGGAGGTCGATTTTGCGTTTACTCACGACCTGGACGCCCTTCGCAACCTCCTGCCGGACGATTGGACCGTGCGGGATACGCACGCTGATTTGGCTGAGCTGACGGAGTGGGCAGTCGAAACCAGGTATCCCGGCGATTGGCCGGAACCCAATGATGACGATGCGATCCGGGCAATGTCTCAGGCCCGTACACTTCACGACTCCATCGTGGCGGAGTTCAGGAAGCGCGGAATGCTCACCGCGTAGGGCCGAAGGGGGAGGTGTATGGCCGTAACGAATAGAGATCGGGTAGGCAGCGCAATGGATGCGCTCAAGGCGGGACTTGTCCCCTTCGTCGCCCGCGAATTCATCAATCACCACAAGGGGCGCTCCTCAGCAGTATTGCAGCAAGTCCTCGGAGAGCCTGTCAGGGATGCCAAAGGACACCTTGCTGGGTTGGATGTCGCCGGTCTCCTGCGAGTTATGTGGGACTCTTGGAATGAGGTCTACCGAGACACCCTCGGCCATGCCGAACGGAGCTTGGTGAGTGAACTGCGAGAGGTCCGGAATCGCTGGGCGCACCAGGAGGCGTTTTCCAGCGACGATGCATACCGCGCGCTCGATTCGACGCACCGGCTGCTGACGGCTGTCTCCGCCTCGGAGACCACCGAGGTCGAGAGCATGAAGATGGAACTCCTTCGAGTGCGCTTCGACGAACAGGCGAGGACACAACGGCGCAGGTCCGCAGGGACCCCCATCGAGAGCCAGGCGGCGGGCAGCCTTGCCCCGTGGCGAGAAGTGGTCAGCCCCCATCAGGACGTTGCCAGCGGCCGATACCAGCAGGCCGAGTTCGCGGCGGACCTCTGGCAGGTACACCTGGGAGAGGGATCTCCGGAATATCGCGACGCCGCGGAGTTCTTCCGCCGCACCTATCTCACGGACAGCCTGAGCCAGTTGTTGGGCGGTGCCGTACAGCGACTGGCGGGCATCGGAGGCGATCCTGTAGTACAGCTGCAGACTAATTTCGGCGGCGGCAAGACGCACTCAATGCTGGCCCTCTACCACCTCTTCTCTGGCGCGACGGTCACCAGCCTATCCGGTATGGACAATGTGCTAGGGAATGCCGGTGTTCTATCTCTGCCCTCGGTGAACAGGGTCGTGCTTGTAGGCAACCGAATTTCGCCGGGCAGTCCCAATACGAACGAAGGGCGCCCTGGAATACGGACGTTGTGGGGAGAACTCGCCTGGCAACTTGGCTTGTCGGCAGGTGGCGAGACAGAGGCTCGCCGGGCCTATGGGCGAGTGCGAGCAGATGACGAACACGCCACCAACCCAGGTGACGCGCTGCGAGAGTTGCTGAACGAGTATAGCCCTTCCCTCATCCTGATAGATGAATGGGTGGCCTACGCCAGGCAACTCCACGACGAAGGCGACCTTCCAGCTGGCAGTTTCGAGACCCAGTTCACCTTTGCTCAGGCACTGTCGGAATCGGCAAAGCTGGCGAGGGACTGCCTCCTAGTCATCAGCCTTCCGGCCTCGGACTCCGGCGACTCACCTCTTGCCCAGGCTGACGATTCAGAGGTAGGTGGCTTGAGAGGCCGAGCTGCACTCACCCGTCTGCGCAATGTCATCGGGCGGGTCGAATCGTCGTGGCGTCCAGCTAGTGCGGAGGAGAGCTTTGAGATCGTGAGACGACGGCTATTTCAGCCGATAACAGACCCGGCTCACTTCGCCACCCGAGACAACGTGGCCCGCGCCTTCTGCGACCTCTACCGGACGAATCACCAAGAATTCCCTCCGGAATGCGCCGAGGCCGACTTCGAAAAGCGTCTGAGGGCAGCATATCCTATCCATCCAGAGGTATTCGAACGCCTCTATAGCGACTGGTCAACTTTGCAGAGCTTCCAGCGCACGCGAGGCGTGCTGCGGCTCATGGCGTCAGTCATCCATAGCCTCTGGGAGAAAGGGGACCGCAACCCCCTAATCCTGCCGGCGAACCTCCCCTTGGACGACTCCCGCGTTCAGTTCGAGTTGACTCGATACCTCCCCGACAACTGGGTGCCCGTCATAGAGCGTGACATAGACGGCGCCAACTCTCTCCCACTCCGGCTTGACGGCGAGGTACCTAATCTGGGCAGATACAGCGCTTGCCGCAGGGTAGCCCGTGCAATCTACCTAGGGTCAGCCCCCATTCCGGCAGCGGCCAACCAGGGCATCGAGGACCGGCGTATCAAGCTCGGGTGCGCCATCCCCGGAGAGTCCCCCGCTGTGTTCGGAGATGCGATGCGACGGCTTGGAAGTGCCGCCACGTACTTGTACCAGGACGGGGCTCGCTACTGGTACTCGACTCAACCGACCGTCGCCAATCTTGCTGAAAGCCGAGCGGAGGAATACCGGAGGAATCGCGACCCGGTAGACCAGGAGATAGACAAGCGACTCCGGGCAGATCTGAGCCGCCGTGGCGATTTCAACAGAGTGCATGTGCTCCCGGCGTCGGGGCACGACGTTCAAGATGACCATGACGCAAGCCTCGTAGTGCTCGGGCCAGCCTATCCCCACACACGCGAAGGTGGGGCGAATGGCAAGAACATCAAGGCCAGTGAGTCGAATAGCAAGGCCATCTTGGCTGCCAACTCCATATTGGAATCGCGGGGAAACACGCCACGGCTGTTCAGGAATGCTCTAGCATTCCTTGCTGCGGACGATACTCGTCTCCAAGACTTGGAGGATGGAGTCAGACGGTATCTGGCTTGGCAGTCAATTCTCGCTGACCGAGAGTCTCTTGATCTGCCTCCACATCAGGTGCGGCAGGCTGAATCGCAGAAGACCGCCGCCGACAGTGCTGTAAGCGCTCGTATCGGTGAGACCTATCAGTGGTTGCTGGTTCCTGTCCAGCATACCCCACAGGCGAACGTGGAGTGGCAAGCTATCAGATTGGCTGGCCAAGGGCCTCTAGCAGAACGAGCGGGCAGGCGAATGCGCAACGATGAGTTGCTGGTGACGACCTTCGCGGGTACCCGTCTGCGAATGGAGTTGGACCGCATTCCCCTGTGGCGTGGGGATCACGTTGAGGTACGTCAGTTGGTGGACGACTTTGCCAGATACTCCTACCTTCCCAGACTTAAAGACCCATCGGTTCTGCTTGAGGCGATACGCAACGGCTTGGCATTGATGACGTGGGAGCAGGACTCCTTCGCATACGCTGATGGCTATGACGATAGCGCGGGAAGATACAGGGGTCTCCAGTCTGGACCCCGAGGCGCACTCGCCGATGACGCCCCCGGCCTAGTTGTTCATCCCAAGGTCGCCAGAAGTCAGATGGATTCGGAGACTGCATCTCCTGCCACTCCCTATGAAGGAAGTGCCCCCACTTACGTTCAAGAACCACCACCGGACGGGAAGGTGCGAGAGACCCCGGCCACGGATCCTTCCGCGCCTACTCCCCAGCCCTCGGCCAGACGTTACCACGGGTCGGTGAAATTGGACCCCACCCGCGTCGGGAGAGATGCGGGTCAAGTTGCTGATGAAGTGATTGCTCATCTTGCGGGTCTGCTTGGGGCGGACGTGAAGCTGACTCTAGAAATCGAAGCCAATATACCGGATGGTGCGCCGGAACAGGTCGTGCGGATAGTCACCGAGAACAGCCGCACCTTGAATTTCGATGACAGCGGCTTTGAGACCGAGTAGATGTGCTTCGCTGGTAAGGTCGAGCCAACCTGCTGGTTTCGCCTAGTCATGCACTAGAGGGCCACCCTCATCTCAAAGATGGTTCTGTCTACCGTCAACTTAGGCCCACCACCCTGGATTCGAACCGTGAAGAATTCCTCGCGGCTATTGGGTGCTCCGTCTAGATTGGAACGACCCACCGAAAGGTTCGTAGTATGGTACGCTTAGGTGTACCATTCGGGCAAGCCGAAGAGGTCCTTGACCTCCCCCAAGAATCAGTTCAGGCGTAAGGTGTTGCTCATCAGCCCCTCCGGATATTCAATGCTCGTCCTATCACACCTGTAACAACTCACCAATGGTGTTTCTCAGACACGCTGCCAGCGCGGTCATAACCCGACTCAGGTCGCCCACTTCCATGACAGCGTACGGGGAAGCGGCCATATCCATTGGATATTCCAGAATATCCATGGCATCCCACCACTGAGTCTGGGTGGTTCTCATCACGAACCTCCCCGCACGGCAAGTCCCACCCACATTACCGATACTATTGTATTTCTACGGATACCTAGAATCCAGGAGGCGACTGGCGGAGTTGAATACTGGACTGAGAAAGTTCCGCCGATATGTAAGATGTATAATGTAGGCATGGCAAACAAACCCGCCCAAAGCAGCGGCCTAGGCCTCTCAGCTGCCGCCCTACCCTTGGCAGGCGGACCATCGCTAGAAAGAGATACAATGTCACTGCGAGACATTGGTACGTCCTGCCTGGTATCCTCCTGCTACGCTGGTGGCCGAAGATGTGACGAAAGATGAAGGGAGAAAGGCCGACTACCACAATTGCTTAGTTCTCTTCCATCCTTTGACTACAAGAGAATTGTCCTAGCCCTTTGCGCTGGCATCATGGTTCTGATCATTCAGGCAGACTACAGGGTGAGCGGGCAAGAGTCGCTGCCGGTGGTGAGCCTGGTGAGCGTGGAGCCGTCTCCGATAAGGGAAGGGGGACGGCTGAGGATCGTCGTGAGCATCGCTCCACCGCGCCCCTCAGATGCCACCGAGGAAATGAAGATCACGGGCGGCGTCATAGTATACGACTCTGGAGTGGGGGAAGGCCAGTTCGCGGACGCGCTGATCGCCTTCGTATTTCGTGCCGGCCACGGAACCCGGAGCATGAGCTACACAGTGGGCGACGACGGGATGGTCACTATGGGCCGGACCATTCGAGTTGAGGTCAACTCCGTCTTCGACACCTACAGGGTAGGCGGCAGATCGAGAACCATCTCCGTGTTGGACCAGAGCTCCACTGATCCAGAACCAGACCCCATACCTACCCCGACACCCACGCCTACGCCGACGCCCACACCCACGCCTACGGCTACCCCGGGGCCAACTCCCACTCCGACGCCCAGAGCCACGTCAACTCCGACACCCCGTCCCAGGCCCACCTCGACTCCTATACCCACTCCTACGCCAACTCAGACGCCCACACCTACACCGTTGCCTACACCCACGCCGACCCCGACCCCGACGCCCACACCTACGCCAGTGCCCACGCCCACGCCTACACCCACGCCCACGCCAACTCCCACACCTCCGCCTACACCCACACCGACTCCCACACCTACGCCTACACCCACACCGACTCCCACACCGGCTCCTACATCCACACCCACGCCGACTCCCACACCTACACCGGCGCCTACATCCACACCCACGCCAGCTCCCACACCTACACCGGCTCCCACTCAGACCCCGGCGCCCATTCCGATACCCACACCTACTATTGCGCCCACGGCCACGCCCACCATCGAACCGGCGGCAATATCTGCCATTGAAGCGTTGCCGCCAACCACTCGACGAGAGCTAGAGCGGCCCGAAGTCCCCGTCATAGGTGACGCCATACCCCGTATCCGAAATACCCTGGGGGGCGCTGCATCCACCCCCCGGCGTCGCACTACCCTGATCGCCATCCAGGGCGTCACCAGCGCCTTCGCCCTTAGTGTATTCGGCTATCTGATATTACGGAGACGCTGAGGTAGAGGCCTGTTTTACGGACGGTGCGTAGGCTGACCGTCCCCTAGTCGAATTCCTGGGTCTCCAGCACGGCAGCAGTGGATGTTGTGGCAGGCAAGGTCATGATGAATTCCGCGTACTCCCCGTACACGGTGTCCACCGACAAGTCTCCCCCCAACCGCCGGGCCACGTCGGCAGCGATGGGCAGGCCCAGTCCGGCCCCCAATGCGCCGTCGCGCGTCGAGAAGAAGGGATTGAATATGTGGCCAACAACCTCATCGGCGATTCCTGGTCCATTGTCCCGGACCCTTATCTCCACGACATCATTGACTAGACGGGTCGAAACGGATAACGTCGGTTCGTAGGCGCCGCCCTCGGTCTCCCGCTTCTGTCCCATTGCGTGGCAGGCATTCGACACCAGGTTCAGCATCGCTTCTCCAAAGTCATGCTCCACCAATAGTACCTCACCCAACGATGAGTCCAGGTCGAACACCGGTCTCACGGAAAAGTCCTGCCACTCGGCGTTAAAGGTGTTGCACCCCGCCTGAACGGCATCCCGGAGTTCGGAGTTCAAGTCGGTCATGACCGGATTCCCACCCACAGTGCCAAAGCTGCGCATGCGCTCCACAATGGCCAGCGCCCGCCCCCCGTTGGAAAGCACGCGATTCAGGCTGTCAGTCAAATCCTGGCTGATGTCATCCAGCAGAGCCGCATCGTCTTCCGACATCCTGTCCCGGTAATTTTCCAGCATTTCCGACAGTTCTTTGTACAGATCAAGGGAGCCTTCGGAGAAGTTGTTCACGAAGTTCAAGGGGTTGCTGATTTCGTGGGCCACACCGGACACCAGCTCACCCAAAGCGGCCAGTTTTTCCTGGGCGACGAGGCGGGCCTGCAGCCGCTGCAGTTCCGCGTTCGTCTGCCGCAGGTCCTCATACAGTTGTTCCACCAAGTTCAGACGTTGGACTTCCAGGGCCTGTTGACGGAAGACCTCCAGAGCATTGGCCAATTCTCCAATCTCATCCCGCCCCACTTCCGGCACCGGGGTCTCCAGGTCTCCATCTGCCATTCCCCGCATACGCCCGGACATTCGGGAAAGACGTCGCACCATGCCGTTTCCAACCCACAGCCAAGCCGCCAGGGTAGCCGCGATGACGCTAATCACACTGATACCAGTCAAGAGGGTCCGTCCCTCGTCGAAACTGCTGATGGCCAGGCCCAGCGTCTCTGAAGAATGGGCGCGAGAAGCTGCCAACAGAACCGATATGGACTCCTCCAAGCCCACGCTCGCCACGTCGAAGGAGGTTGCCAGGTCTCTGATGTTGGCTTCCAACGCCAGCTGCAGGCCTCGGACGTAGAACGCTCCTTCACTCTCCCCCAAGGATGCCACCACCGGGTCAATGCCGGCTGCGTTCAGTCTGGTGAACTCGTCCCACAGCCCACGGAGCGCGGCCTCGTCACTTGCTTGGAGCGCCTGTCTCAACACAGCTAGAGCCGCTTCTGACTCGCCGATGTCGGAAGAGGTTGTCGTCAAGCGCAAACGATAGTCGGCGGCGGCTTCGTTCGTGCTCAGCAAGTCGTTCCGACTCGCAGCAAGGTTATCAATGACCTCCGCCAAGTCGTAAGCCGCATCGTTAACAGCCTGGGCATTCGACGCCAGAGCCGGCACCACCGTTACTTCACCCAAGGCGGTCTCCAACCGTTCCAAAGACTTGGCGACGGCGTCCGCTTCCAGGCCCTGGAACCCAGACCCCGATTCGGCCACCGCCTCCAGACCCAGAATCCGCAGACGCTCCGCCTCTCGAGCAGCGGTCCAGGACGCCTCCAGGGCTGGAACAGACTCCGATTGCACCTGGTAGTTCACGTCGCCACTCTGCTCGAAGTAGTAGACTCCCACTGCGCCAGATATCAGGGTCAGGGCGACGGCAAGGCCCAGGGCCAGGTACAGCCGAACCCCGATACGCCGCCACCTATCCAAAAGGAATTGCATGACAAAACCATCTCCTCAGAAGACTTGTCTCCGATATTTGTACCATCTTCTGAATTAGTAGTACAAGTGTGGGAACTGGGTCTGCCATAGGTGCCCGAGGTCTGCAGATCGGAGAGCAATAAAGTCCAATGCGGCTGTGGGTCTGTATGCATCGCTCCGTCGGTGCTGTATACCCAGCCCCCTCTTCCTTTAGCTACATTTGGCATAAGACATTTATGTCTACTCAGAAACAGATAGGCGGGCTGAACCAGGGTGTATCGCTCTAGCAGACGGGTTGGCGAGATGACCTGCGCCCGATGATTATACTAGGTTTTACCTCAGACATGAGCTACATGATACTGCCTACCGTCAACCTAGGCTCAACAGTTCCTACATTTTCTGAAACATTGCTCCCTTAACCGCTCCGATTGACACATGGTAAATCTCCGTGTTAGGGTCTAGTCCATGAGGATTGGGACAATACCGGGCCGTTCACAGCATCGCCACCCAATCAAAGGATCTGTCTACAGTAGGGCCAGGGGTACCTCTTCAT
The DNA here is from genome assembly GCA_034421095.1 of Dehalococcoidia bacterium. Taxonomy (GTDB): domain Bacteria; phylum Chloroflexota; class Dehalococcoidia; order Lucifugimonadales; family JAGWBF01; genus JAGWBG01. The sequence goes on along the minus strand of DAOUKR010000007.1, from coordinate 166,654 downwards.
ACCCCTTTGACCAAGTCTATTATTAGCGGGGCGTGGCGCAGCGGTAGCGCGCCTGGTTTGGGACCAGGAGGTCGGCAGTTCGAACCTGCCCGCCCCGACCAGCACATCTCGACCCTGGCCGCTCGTGGTTGCTTAAACTTGCGCATACACCTATAATTTCCAAAAGCCCAACGATACGAAGCCATGTATTACGATTGAATCTTGGACCTGTCTAATTGCCGTCGTGTTAGGCAAGACGTGAGGGGGACAGTGATGACTTTACCTGAGCGAATGAAGTTCGGGATATTCCTGGGTCCTTTCCACCGGGCCGGAGAGAACCCTACGTTAGCCCTGGACCGCGACCTGGAACTAATCCAGTGGCTTGACGCCCTGGGCTATGACGAAGCCTGGATCGGTGAGCATCATAGTGCCGGATGGGAAATAATCTCTTCTCCCGAGGTGTTTATCGCGGCGGCGGCCGAGCGAACACGCTACATCAAGCTTGGCACGGGAGTAATCAGCCTGCCCTATCACCATCCGCTGATGGTCGCAAACCGCATGGCACAGTTGGACCACATGACTCACGGCAGGGTAATGCTGGGAGTCGGACCCGGCGCTCTGCCCGGAGACGCTTACATGATGGGCATTGACCCCACCACTCAACGGGAAAGAATGGACGAGGCCCTTGGTATCATCCTCAGATTGTTTACCGAGACTGAACCTATCACCTACAAGAGTGACTGGTTTGAGCTAAAGGAAGCTATAGTCCATCTCCGACCCTTTCAAAAGCCTCACATGCCCACGGCGGTTGCTTCTGTACAGTCTCCGGCCGGAGTGGCGCTGGCCGGCAAATATGGGGCATCAGTCCTGACTATCACAGTGCCCAGAGACCCATCGTCCGGCCCATCCGACTTGAACGCACTATGGACCATCGCCGAGGATTCCGCAACGGAGCATGGACAAGTGGTGAATCGGCACGACTGGCGGCTGGTAATCCCGGTGCATCTGGCGGAAAGCCGCGAGGAGGCGATGAACGACGCCCGGATAGGAGGTGGACGCTTCCTTCGGGAATACACGGAAGGCACAAACGGACGCAAGGCCGGATTTGACGGCCCCCTGGAAAAGGTTATAGACCACATGACAGAGAATAGCTCCTGGATTGTGGGTACTCCCGACGACTGCATCGAGGGTATCAGGCGACTTGAGGCGCAAAGCGGAGGCTTCGGCGGGTTCCTGGTACAGACCATAGATTGGGCCTCCAGGGAAAAGATACTCAATAGCTACGAGTTGCTGGCACGCTACGTAATGCCCCATTTCCAGGGAACTGCACTGAGCACAATCGCTTCCAATCAGTGGGCAGTTGAGCGTCAGGAGACACTTGTATCGGGAAGGGTTCAAGCCATAGACAGAGCGCGGCAAGTTTACGCCGAGCGGAGAGGATAGCTTCCGCAAGCTTGCCACAACACCTGTAGCAGAGAACTGGAAACGGAGACAATCCGTCGCCGGATGGACGACCTTCCGGCAAGGTTGCCTTCCGAGGGCAGCCGGTCTGCTATGGAGCATCACCCTTGGCATAGGCATTACCCGGCATAGGTGACTCATACATGAGGATGAACCTTTATCAATAGAGGAGTCTGTTATGTCAACTAAGGCATTTATTTTCATAGAAACTGCCGTGGGAAAAACGAGGGAAATAGCCAGCACGCTCAAGGGTGTTAACGGCATACAATCGGCTGACTTGGTCACTGGTCCCTACGATATTATCGTCGTGATAGAGGCTGAAGACATAAACGCCGTGGGCCGTCTGGTAGAGCAACGGATTCACACCCTCGGCGGAGTAATGCGGACGGTCACTTGCGTGGCAATTGGGACCTGACACGGCCCATTATCTCAATCATCTTGGGGCTCGAACACAATAATATGGCCCATAACCCGGCATTAGAAGCCGTCAAATTGGGGGAACAAGCAGTGGAGTCACGAGACCGAATTCCCGGGACCCCTGATCCTAAGGAGATGGTCCTTACAAAAACCGATCTCCCAAAAGGGTTCTCCGTTTATGAAGAGGAACCCTGGGACAACATATCTGCTTCAAAAGCCTGGTCGGACCGGGGCAAATGGATTAAGAGCTTTGAATACTGGGGAAGGTACGGGGGGTTCGAAACGACCTTTGAAACGGACGAAACGGATGTGTGGGGCGATCTGATACAATCATCGGCGGCAATTTTCCGCACCGAGGAAGGAGCACAAGCAGCCTTCTGGGCCATGCGAGCGGGTCTTGAAGACAATCTGAGGAGGCGATATTCCGCACAGGACAGAAAGCTCATCGAGATGGAAGAGCTTGTGCGTCCGAAGACGGGTGATGGTACTTTTGCCCTGCACGTGAACGCTTCGGGCACCGCATTCGATATGCCTGTCATCGTTGACTTGATCAGCCTCAGTTTCCTTAGAGAGGTGGTAATTGCCTCTGTAGTGTGGAGGTCGGTCCAATCGAGCGTGCCGGAGCGCCAGTTAGTCAGACTTGCTGAGAAGCAAGACCAACGTGTTATAACTGCGTTGCAGGACCAAGGTTAGGGCGGAGTAAAGTGGAGGGAGGCGTCATATCTCTTTGAGGAGAGAGCTATGAGCAACGAACCACCAATTATCGCAGACATTTCCCACATATATTCGGGCAACCCGCTGGACAGGGGCGACCGGGAGCGAAGGGATGAAAAGTGGATTAGTGAGAGAGCCAGAGACCCACAGAGCAAGTTCCTCCCCATGTGGGACCTGAACGTCCTTATATCTGAAGGCCCACAACATAGCCTGGGATGGCTGAATCCAGATGACCTGGGACGGTTGGGGGTTGACGCCGGCCCAATCTTTCTGGGCCTATTGGACGGCGTGGCCCATTTTGCCATTGATGTATCCTCCAATGCCCGGGCCGTCAAGGAATTGGGCGAGAGTGGGAAGTGGAGATTCGAGGATGCCAGATCTGTGACAGACCTGGTAAATCAGGCGGAATCGGGAGTCGTAGCACAGGCGAGGTCACAAATCAACTGGCACAATACCCACGGATTTTGCTCAAAATGCGGGCATAAGACCTCGGTGAGGCGGGGCGGACAGGTGAGATATTGTTCGAGTTGTGACACGGAGCATTTCCCCCGCACCGACCCCGTAATAATCATGGTGGTGTCTAATCAGGAATATTGCTTACTGGGTCAGTCCCGTGGTCGGCTGTCCAGGATGAACATGTATTCCGCTCTGGCGGGTTTCATGGACCAGGGGGAATCAATTGAGGAGGCGGTGGCCAGAGAGGTAATGGAGGAGGCGGGAATCAAGATAAAGAATGTCCGGTATCATTCCTCCCAACCCTGGCCCTTCCCATCATCCCTAATGATTGGCTGCCTTGCCGATGCGGCGACCACGGAAATTTCAATGGACACCGAAGAGATGACGAGCGTGAGGTGGTTCCACCGTGAAGAGATCCTCGTGGCGCTGGAGGGGAAGAGTGACAAGCTGATGGTTCCCGGCCCCATAGCCATTGCCCATCATCTAATCAAAGCCTGGGCAACTGCAAACGGGTAGCGAATAGGCAGAAGGAGGTAGAGCGATGCCTAGAGCCAAGGTAAACGGCGCAGAAATTTACTATGAAGAGACCGGCAGCGGGCCTCCCATTATCCTGTCGGCGGGGGGCCTTAACGGCCTTCTGGAAGGCTACCGGCCGGTGGTGGAAGGACTCTCCCAAGAGCACCGGGTCATTACCTACGACCGGCGCTTTGGCGGCCAGTCCAGAAGCCCAATGGTGGTGCAGACCTGGGACATGGTATGTCAGGACTTGGTGGGTTTAATGGATGCTCTCGGCATAGAGCAAGCATACCTGGGTGGTGGCTCCTTTGCCCCGGGAATCTCAATGGGATGCGCTGCGCGTTATCCCGATAGGGTTCGGGCAATGTTCCCGTCAAATGTCGCCGGTGGCATCATGTGCAACTCCTATCTGGGAGCGAAGCTGTTCAGGAGCATGGACATGGCTGTCAATCAGGGTATGAAAGCCGTGGTTGACGCTCTTGACCGGAATGACCGGTGTGCTCCCTTCGTTCCCGATCAGGTCAAATACGACCCTGAGTTTAGAAGTACGCTGGAGTCCATGGCACCCGAGGACTTTGCCCAAGTTATGCGTGACACTATCCGCGCCCTCTTTGACGGCCCCTACGTGAGCCTTGGGATGACCAAGGAGATGCTCAAGGGTATCCGGACACCCACCCTGGTCATGCCGGGACACGACGATGTCCACCCCCGGGAGGTAGCGGAGGCGGTGCATCGGCTCATTCCAAACTCCAGGTGGGCAGAGGTTCGCCCACACGCTGAAGCACCGGACATGTACGTCAGTCGGGTACTTGAGTTCCTATCAGAGGTAGAGGCAGGGGTTGACTAGCCCTGCCTCTACCCACTCCTTAGCGGCATTTCAGAGCTTTTGCTACGAGACTAATCCGGGGGGACTGGGGACAAATAGAACAGCTGGGTCTTTGCTTTAATTCGCTCGTCCCACCCCTTGGCACGGAGGTCAATCATAAGACCGTCGGGGCCTTTGTACTTGCGGTTGGCGGCGGTGCTGCCCACGCACTCCGTAGCATTTGCGCTCTCTATAGTGCTGCGCGCCTCCTCAAGGTCGTCCACGTAGAATCCGATGTGGTGGATCCCGACTACGGTTGACGGCCCCTCTCCCAGATTAGGTGCCTCTTCGCTCCCGTGCTTGAGGACTGCGAAGTAAATATAGCCGTCCGTGAGCCAGACGCCATCAGCCCCTGAGTCGGCGGGGCTTCGGCGTAGCTCCTTGAGTCCGAAGACTTCCTTGTAGAAGTCGGCGGTCTTTGCCGGGTCCTCGGTTGACAAAGCTATGTGCTTGATTCTTGCCATGACCACTCCTCAACTATGATACTTTTTGACCTGCCCTCTCGTTGATGGCCTTCAGCAAGTCCTGAAGGTCCGGAAAGATGTGGGCGTTAGGCTCGTGGCGATGCTCCGCCACCAACTCGCCGTTAATGCGTATGTCGAACTTGCCATGTCCGCCGGGTATGAGCTTGAAGGAGCTTATTTGCTCTCCCACCCGGTTGAGGGCCTCGCCTGCCATCCAGACAGCTCTCAGTGCATGGCCTCAATGGTGGCAATAAAGTATCTCTATTTCCAGATTACCGTTGTTCTCTGCCATGCGGCACCTCCCATTGAACGTGTGGCTAGAATACTTTCTTCTCCACAAAATTCTTCTGGATCAAGGCCTGGGCCTCCTCGGGTGTTACCCCGCTGGCCTGAGCGCAGGGACTTGTCTCGGCAAATATGGCCTCGGCGTCGCCCATCACCGCGTACTTCTTGAAAAGGTCCTCATGCTCTATCCCCAGCGCCCTGCCAACCACTGTGAGGTAGTGTTCCACCTTGAGGGGATAGTCCTGCTCGTAGCCGCACAGGATGCGGTGGCACCCGTGATAAAGGGTGGCATAGGTGTCCACCCCAGCTTCCACTGCACGACGGAAGGAGTCGGCGATGATACCGTCCCATACTTGAGCGCCCACCTGCTCCCGCACGCGCCCCGTACAATGCCGCCCCAGCCGGGGGTCGGTGCCAATATCCATTAGCTCCACACCGGGAACCATTGACAGGAGCTTCATGGCGCAGCGCGCCTCCTCGTCGGACTGGGGGCGCCCGGTGTGATAATGCAATGCCACTTTCTGCTCCGTCTGCTGCCGGAAGCTCAGCTTGTGCAGGTTCTCTACCAGGAACTGGGTAACGTGTTGAAATGAGAAGTCCTCCCGCATCTCCATGACCTCGTCATAGAAATAGATGCACGATGGACACCACATCACCACCTGCTCCGGCTGGAACCTCTGGAAGTTTCTCACCGTAGACTTGGCCATGGCGTTGGCGGACTCTGCGTCCCCATTCTGGAAATGCTGGATACCGCAGCAGTAGGAGCCGCCGCCCACGGTCACAAAGTCCACGTCCAGTAGCTTGAAGACGTCTACCGCCGTTCGCACAAGGTGGGCATTCCTCATCACGTTACAGCCCAGGTACAGGACAACCTCAGTGGGTTTCACCTCATCTTTTTTGGGGACGGAGAGGAGCCAGTCCCTCTCCTGGGGCGTGGTCTGCAGCGAGTGGAGGACTTCTATCTCCCTGAAATACTTCCCGTAGGAGAACTTCTCCTTTTCTGCCATTGGGGCCGTCCCTTCCGGTGTTTCACCCGGCTGAAATGATTCGTAACTATCAACCTTAGTGGATACTCTGAATAAGTCCCGCGCCAATGGCCGGCACTTCCGGGAAGGTGGGCTACCTCCATCGGATGACTTGTTTAGGCCGTAGGCGCAGGCTCCCTAGAACGGGCGTGCACGGAACTCACGAGGCACCAGCTGTTCTTGTATGGGGTCTACCATCAAATTGAAAATCTCCAGCGTAGTTGCTCCCAGTAGATAGACCTCCTCTTCCCCAAAGAGTACGGGACAGGGGAACCTTCTTCCGTCTATGTCAATCTGTACGATTCCGAATCCATACTCCTTTTTGCTATTGTCTGCCAGTAAGCATGTCCTTTGCTCTACAGGTAAAACGTGCATGGTGTTCAGCAACGACGCCGGAAAACACGACCAGGTTGCACCGGTATCAACCATAGCGCGTATCGGAGACATATCGCCGCCATCCGTATGGCCTATTTGGATGTCTTTATGGACTATGCCCACAATATTCTCGGTTCTTTCCCAAGGACACTCTGAATAGCTTACGTCATTCCTATGAAAATGGGAATCCATCCGCCGGGACGGACCACTTTCGTAGGAATGACGGGAGGGGTTGGCTTAGATACTTGCTCATGTATCCAGTAGATGAATCATAGGCCACCCTTGGGTGGGTGTCAATGCTATTCACCCCTCAAGGGCCGTTATGAAGGCATCCAGGAAGCGGTAGTAGGGTTCCTCGCCGACTATATAGGTGTCGTTGTGAGATGCGCCTTCAATTGTGTAAAAGCTCTTGGGCTCGCTGGCAGCCATGTACAACCTTCTACCGATGCTTATGGGTACTGTCTCATCTTCACTACCATGTAGGATGAGAAGCGGGCAGGATATTTTGTCAATCCTCGATAGGGAGTCGTATTTGGCGCGGACTAGCAGATGCAGGGGAAAGTATGGGAAGGCCAGCTTTGCCATGTCCTTGACAGATGTGAAGGGAGACTCCAGGACAAGCCCACTGGGATGGTACTGGGTTGCCAGCCACACCGCAACGGCACAGCCCAGCGAGCGTCCGAAATAGATTAGCTTCTCAGGGTTGACGTCATCCCGAGAGAGGAGATAGTCCAGAGCACCTACGGCATCGCGATAAGTGCCCTTCTCGGAGGCCCGTCCCTCGCTGCGACCGTAGCCTCGATAGTCAATCAGGAATATGTTCACTCCAAGATTCTTGTGGAAGAGGATGAGATTTTCCAGCCTGTGGCTGATGTTGCCCCCGTTTCCGTGGAACCAGAGCCAGGTAACATCTCGGCTACCCGGCACGTACCAGCCATTAAGCCTGACCCCGTCAGCCGACCTGAAACTTACATCCTCGAAGCTGAGGCCCAACTCGGCAGGAGTAGCCGTAAGCTCCCTTTCGGGATAGAAGATGAACCGTCGTTCTATCAAAGCTCTTTTCTCCTGAACACGGCCCATGCCCCAATACTCAGGAGGGCAATTAGACCGCAGGCTATCAGGAAAGAGGGCCAAGCCTCCTTATCCCCTTCTTGCAAGAAACTGAGTCCCCACGTAGCGGCGGATATAGGCCAGTACCGCTCTGAATGAGGGATGATCAGAAGGGGCTGCTGGACTATGTACAATAGTAACGCCAGCCCCCCTGCCACCAGCTGACGGGTGAACAATCCGCTCAAGAAGAAGGCAATGGATCCAACAAACACCATATAAACGCCTATGACGGCCATGAGAGCGGCAAACCCTCCAAGGTCGCCATTACCGACCAGGATCAGTACCAGGATATACATGACGGCAGACGAAATAGCCAGAGCCGCATAGACGGATATGACCATACCCAGGAACTTGGAAGCAACAAAGGCGGCCCGGGTTACCGGTTTGCTTAGGGTCATAGCCGCCGTGCCGTTTGCCCGCTCATTAGCCAGAGACCCCATGGAGACAATGATGGCCAGGAGGGTTCCCAGTCCTATAATTGTGATGCTAAATCCTTGGAGCAACTCCAGGGGTGCGCTATCAGAGAATTGGTCACCCTGGACCTCGGTCACAATATAGGGCACTATGCCGACCAGGAGGGCTACGGCCGTAAATATGCCCACCATTGCCAGGAATTTCCATGTCCGGCGCTGCTCAAGGACCTCCTTGCGAGTCAGCGTCCAGAAGCCCTTCAATTCCTGTCTCCTGCTTCATCCATAAGCCCAACAAAAACGTCTTCCAGGCTAGCCGAGGTTAGCTCGTATCTCACCAAGGTCAGACCGCTCTCGTAGATGAGCTTGGGCAACTCTTTCTTAGCTATGTCAACGTTGCTTACGTCCACCAGAAACACTTGCCCACTGCCCCGACTTTGGCTTTCCATTGATTTCACCCAGGGAATGCCGGCTAACTGTTTCGCCATGGCCCCCACGTCCTCCTCGAACTCCATCTCAAAGACCGACCCGCCTTGCCGGGAGCGCAACTCGTCTATGGAGCCGGCGGTCACCAGCTTGCCATGATTGATAATCGCCACTCTGTCGCACACCCTCTCTACATCGGCCAGTATGTGAGTTGAAACAAACACTGTGGTCTGGCCTTTGAGGGAGAGAATGGTTTCCAGCATGTCACGCCGCCCCATGGGATCCAGAGCCGACGCCGGCTCATCCAGAAACAGCACTTCCGGGCGGTGCATCAACGCTTGGGCCAGCCCGAGACGCTGCTGCATCCCCCGGGAGTATCCCTTTACCTTTCGATCCGCGGCATCGGTCAAATTGACCCTGTCAAGAAGGTCCACTGCACGGGCCTTGGCGTCTCTGAAGCCAAGGCCGTATAGCTCACCAGTAAAGTGAAGGAACTCCCGTCCCGTCATCCAACCGTAGAAGGCTGGAGACTCAGGAAGATAGCCCACTTTAGACCGAAGCTCAAGGGACTTGCCCGATACATCCTCTCCCGTCACCCAGACCTGGCCTCCCGTGGGGTCGGTCAGGCCGGTGAATAGCCGCAGGGTTGTGGTCTTTCCCGCGCCGTTGGGGCCGAGGAAGCCGAATGCCGCACCCCGCTCAACAGTGAGGTCCAGGGAGTCGAGGGCCAGGAATCTGCCGAAACGCTTGGATAGGCTCTCACAACGTATTGCTTCCATACCATGAATATTATCACCTACCGAGCTTATCTGCCACTCCACCGGGGCTTGCGTTTTTCAGCAAATGCCTTTGGCCCCTCTATGGCATCTTCGGTCAGAAGAAGCCGTTCATACATCTGGTACATGAGGGGCATGACTTCCTGGGCTCCCATGTCAAGACCCCGGTAGGTAGCTTCCTTGAAGTATTTCAGGGAGAGGGGGGCGTTGGCGACAATCCTCTCAGATAGGGACATAGCCTCGTCCATAAGCCGGTCGCCGGGCACTACCTTGTTGATGAACCCCATCTCGCAAGCCCGTTGGGCGGTAACGGGGTCTGCGGTCATAACCAGTTCCATCACCGCTGCCATGGGCATGAGCTTGGGCAGGGTGACTGCAAAGGGCGGAAGAAGTCCCACCCTAGGCTCGGTTATGCCCAGCATGGCTTCCTCAGCCGCCAGTCGGATATCGCATATCTGAGCAATCATCCAGCCTCCCGCTAGAGCGTAGCCGTTAACTGCGGCTATGAGGGGTTTCCAGGTCTGGGGCCACATGTAGGGGCTTTGAGTACCCATACTGGCGCTGGCCCTGGCCTGAACGCCCGCTGCGTTATCCGCCGCCCGTTCCTTCAGGTCGCGCCCGGCACAGAAGGCCCGGCCTGCTCCCGTAATGATTGCTACTCTCGCATCGTCATCCTCGTCATAACGCAGTATGGCTCCCCCAAGCTCGCCCCGGAGCTGGCGGTTAATGGCGTTCAGCGAGTCCGGGCGATTAAGGGTGATGACAACCGTATGCCCCTTCTTCTCGTAGAGAACGGCCTCGCCTGGCTCGGTGAAGTCTCCCTGAGTCCAAATATCTACCGATACCATGGTCTACCTCCAGGTGAATTTCTGTTCCGGTCTTTCCGATGAAAATACCCTTCGTTATACTCGCCCTTCCAGCTCATTCCCTGGAGAGCGCGCGTGACGGTGGGATGACGAAGGTCATTTATCAGGCGTAGGGTCCCAGGTACATGCCGCCCAGGACGTGGACGTGTCCATGCTCCTGGCTCTGCATCCCGTCATGGCCGAAGTTGGAGAGAATGCGATACCCGCCTGGGCAGAACTGTACCCCCATATCGGTTGCCACCCGGCCTGCTTTGGCTATCATCCCGCTGCCCCATAGCTCCGTCTGGGTCATGTGGCTTTTGGGCATCACGAGCAGCATAACCGGCACCCACTGAAGCTGATTATCTATGACGATAATATCGTCGTCCTCGTAGCGTATGTTCGAGGGCGACCTTCGAGCTACTATCTCACAGAATACGCAGCCTGTCTTTTGCACCATCAGGTTCAGGACCTCTGCGTCAGGTTCACAAATTGGATTTTTGGAAAGCGGGGTGTCCGGGGCGTGCTAATCGGATAAGTATCGCCTGCTACAACTCATGAGGTTCCAGGGTTATGTGACCGTCCTTTTCCACCGGATAGCCCGCCTTGAGGCGGTGGCCATGACTGAGGAGCAACAACCAGCGTTCCTTTACAGCCTGGCCCAGGAGTCGCCGCTTGCACTCGAGGGTATCAGTTGGTCGAATATCTCCTGCGCTGATATAATGCAAGGGCAGGTGATGGGCCGTAGGCAGCACGTCTCCAAGGCAAGCCACCTTCCGGTCGCCCGATTCAATGGTCACTATCTGATGTCCCCTGGTATGCCCTCCGGTGACTCTCAGCCAGACCCCCGATGCTATCTCGGTATCGCCATCGAGCAACTCCAACTGACGGCTTTCTTCCAGGGGCAGGAAGTCCTCCGTCATATAGGCTCCGACGGCACGCTCGCTGGGGTGAGCGGCCTCTTCCCAGTCTTGTCTCTGGACAAGGTAGGTAGCATTGGGGAAGGTGGGTACGGGCTCATCCCCGTAACTGCGCCTGGTACACCCTCCGACGTGGTCGAAATGGAGATGGGTAAGGGCAACCACGTCTATATCTTCCACTCCCAGACCGTGAGCTTTCAGGCCGTTGATCAGTCCCCCCGTCTTCATGGCGTAGAGGGCCTTATCATGAGAAGTATGCTTGCTGCCTGCTCCCGTGTCCACCAGGATAATCTTGCCTCCGGACCGAACCAGAAGGCAGTTGAGTCCCAACAACACCCGGTTCTTGCTATCGGCGGGACTCAGGGTCTTCCAGATGACCTTGGGCACTGCACCGTACATGAGGCCGCCGTCCACACGGATTGTGCCGTCGCTGACCAGGGAAAGCTCCACATCGCCGACCTTCATTTCTGAGTGAATATAAGGGTTGAATACGGGGCTTGTCAATGTTTGTCGTCAAGGGCCTCCATCCAGGAAACTAAGGACGAGTGGATTGAATTCATCGGGCCGCTCCATCTGGGGCCAGTGGCCGCAATGGGGAATCACGTGGATCACCCGGTATGGAGCGGTAGTGTCTTGCTGGTCACTATCGCGGACGAGCACCCGCCGGGCATGGTAAGCGTGGGAGACGGGTATGAGTCTGTCCTCCTCCCCCCAGATGATGAGAAGGGGTTTTGCATAATCCTTGAGCTTGTGCAGCATCATCATATCTTTACGTAATCCCCCGAGGCTGACTCCTGAACGAAGCTCTGCCAGGGTAACCCTTTTCCCTAGTGGAGTGTTCCGCGCCTCCATAATGTCCTCAAGCGCGGCAGCGCTCACAAGTTGAGGCTCATAGAATATACTCTTTATCAGGTTATCGGGGTTGCGGACGTTGGGCAGGTGAAGCAACTCACCCAGAAACGGGAGGGACGCCAAGCGGAGAAACCAGGCCATCTGCCTCCCCAGACCAGCTGAGTCTACCAGCACGAGCTTGTCAATTCTCTCCGGGTATGTAAGGGCGCAAATGGTGGTGACCAACCCGCCCCCTGAGTTCCCCATAAGGGTGGCCCTGTTGATGCCCAGAGTATCCATCAGCCTAATGAGGAACTGTGCCCCTGCTGGCGAGTGATATTCCAGGACCTTTGGTTTATCAGACTTTCCACTGCCCGGCAAGTCAATGGCATAAACGGTATGCCCCTGTGCAAGGGGAGCGATGTTCTTCTCCCAGATAGATAGGGACGCACCCAAGCCGTGGACCATCAGCACCGCCGGACCCTCTCCCGCCGTCACGTAACGGACCATTACATTGATGTCTTCACCAGTGCGGTCCTCTTCATCCTTCGGCCGGCCGAATGAGATCTTCCTTCCGTTGCGTCGGGATTGAGGGAGTGGGACCGGGACTTCTATGTACCTATCCACTATGTTCATTACAGCCTTACCTGATGCGGTCGCGACTCCACAAGCCCACAACGGGCCTGAGGAGCCATGCTGCAGCATGGTCTAATATTATACCAATTGTCCAGAAAGGGAGTGGCCCGGTCTCTCATTACATACGGAAGAGGCGGCCTAGGCCGCCTCTTCCGTAACAATCCGATGACCCTCTGAAAGATGGACAGGGCTTAAACGGCGCTACTTAGCACCTCACCAACCCTGCTGCCCTGATTTGTAAAAGTCAACCCCTCGGGACCACTGTCTATCAGGATGTGGTCTCCAACCTGAAACTCCCCGGCCAGGATTGCCTTGGAAATGGGGGTCTCCAGGTATCTCTGGACCGCTCTGCGCAGCGGCCTGGCCCCAAAGGTGGGGTCGAACCCCTCTTTTGCGAGCCACCGCCGGGCCTCCGGCGTCAACTCGAAGGTTATCTCCCTGTCCGCAAGGCGCTTCTGCACCTCGGCTGCCATCAGACCAACTATGCTCTCGATTTGGTCCTGAGTAAGGGGGTCAAAGATGATAATCTCATCTATCCGGTTCAGGAACTCAGGTCGGAAGGCCCGTTTGAGGGCGTCCTGTACCGAGTCCCGTAGCCGTTGCTCATCCACCATGTCCTTCCCATCCCTGCGGAATCCGAAGGGCTGGCGGCCCACCTCACCCGTACCCAGGTTACTGGTCATTATGACTACCGTATTGCGGAAGTCAACGGTGCGGCCATGACCGTCGGTAAGGCGTCCATCCTCCATAATCTGAAGGAGCACATTGAACACATCTGCGTGTGCCTTCTCGATTTCGTCGAAGAGTATAACTCTGAAGGGATGTCTGCGCACCGCCTCCGTCAACTGGCCGCCCTCGTCGAACCCCACATAACCCGGGGGCGCACCGATGAGCCGCGATACGGTATGCTTGTCCATGTACTCCGACATATCTATCCGAATCATATTGGCTTCATCGTCGAACAGGAACTCCGACAGGGCCTTGGCCAACTCGGTCTTGCCAACTCCGGTGGGGCCCAGGAATATGAAGTTTCCAATGGGACGCTTGGGGTCGCTGAGGCCGGACCGGGCACGACGTATCGCCTCAGACACAGCCACTACGGCCTCCTCCTGCCCCACGACACGCTCGTGAAGGTGTTCCTCCATACGGAGCAGCTTTTCCGCCTCCCCCTCCAGCAGACGGGACACCGGGATGCCCGTCCAGCTTGAGATGAGTGCGCCAATATCCCCCTCATCAACTATCATGTCTATCTTTTTGTCCAGCAGCCAGGCCCCTTTTTCGTTACTGTACTCCTGCTCCAAGCGCAGCCGCTCGGTCTTGATCTGGGCAGCTTTCTCGTAATGGGAGCACTGGGCCGCTGCATCCTCTTCATTGGCCAGGTCCTGGATTTGTCTCTCCACTTCTTTGAGGTTGACAGGAAGGCTCTCGGAATCAATGCGGAGCTTGCTGGCAGCCTCGTCTATAAGGTCCACCGCCTTGTCCGGCAAGTTGCGGTCGGTAATATAACGATGACTGAGGCGGGCGGCTGACACCAGTGCGGAGTCCTCTATCTTTACCTTGTGATGGGACTCGTAGCGGGGCCGCAGTGCTCTAAGGATTTCGACCGTTTCCTCTTCCGTCGGTTCCTCCAAGTACACAGGCTGGAAACGCCGCTCCAGGGCAGAGTCCTTCTCGATGTACTTTCGGTATTCATCAATCGTAGTGGCGCCGATACACTGCAGCTCACCACGTTGAAGGGCCGGTTTCAGCAGGTTGCTGGCGTCAATAGCCCCCTCTGCGCCACCTGCCCCGACGACGGTGTGTATCTCATCTATGAAGAGAATAACCTCTCCCGCTGCGCTTTTTACCTCGTCCATGACCGCCTTCAGGCGCTCTTCGAACTCTCCCCGGAACTTGCTTCCCGCCACCAGAGCGCCCATATCAAGGGCCAGTACCCGACGGTCCTTTAGCACGTCCGGCACATCCCCTATGACGATGCGTTGAGCCAACCCCTCGGCGATGGCAGTCTTGCCAACACCGGCCTCACCTATGATCACCGGGTTATTCTTTTTGCGCCGGGTCAGGGTTTGCATTACACGGCGCACTTCCTGGTCCCTACCCACCACGGGGTCCAGCTTCCCTTGGCGAGCCAGTCCTGTGAGGTCAACGCTGTACTTCTCCAGGGATCGGTACTTGCTCTCGGCTCTGGGGTCAGTTACCCGGTGGGTGCCCCGGACTTGCATCAGAGCGCGATAGACCTTCTCCTGGTCAACGCCATGCTCCTTCAGAACACGGGCAGCGGCCCCTTCTCGCTCCATTGTGGCGCCAATCAGAAGGTGCTCGGTGCCGATGAACTCGTCCTTCAGGCGCTGGGCCTCCGCCTTGGCGTTGTCAAGGAGGAGTGCACCTCTGGGAGTAGCGTATACCTGGTTCGCCTCACTGGACATTTTGGGAGACTGCTCCAGCACTTCCTCCAGGGTCTGCTTTACGGCTGCCGTAGACACGCCAAGATTATCAAGTATCTTCCCAGGCAACCCGTCCTCCAGTTCCAGAAGCGCCAGTAGAATATGCTCCACGTCCCACTGGCTATGCCTGTAACGGCGCACTATTCCCTGCGAGTTGAACAGGACATCCCGGGCTTTCTCCGTAAATTCTTCAGGTCTCAATACCATTGTCCATACCTCCCTGCAACTAGCTCTGGCCGCGCTTGCCGGGCGAGGCTGCCTGCAGTCGCTTGATTTTATTCGACAGTTGGGTGTTCTCTTTCTCTAGTTGAATGATTCGCTCCATGAGCTTTAACACCACCTCCACTCCCGCCAGGTTGACCCCCATATCGTCGGTCAGGGTCTTTATCCGCCTCAATCTCTCTATGTCGTTGGGGGAATAAAGACGTCTTTTGCCCTCGGAGCGGGAGGGCATGACCAGGCCCACCCTTTCGTAGTATCGGAGGGTCTGAGCATGTACGCCCACCATATTGGCGGCTATGCTGATTACAAAGCACGGCTCGTTATCGAAAGATCTTTCCGTTGTCAAACCTATTACCTCCTGGCTGCACGACGCTCCTTAATCTCCTGGAAAAGTTGTTTTTCCTCGTCGCTGAGGTCTTTGGGCAGCATCACCTTCACTATTGCGTAAAGGTCGCCCCTGACCTCAGGGCTATTCAGGTGAGGCATTCCCTGACCGGCAAGGCGAAGGGACTGCCCGTTCTGTGTCTCCGGGGGTATGGTCAGCATAACCCTGCCCCGGATAGTGGGGACAGCCACCTCTCCCCCCAACATGGCGTCGAAAAGTGGGACCTCTACGTCGGTATAAAGGTCCGCACCAGTGCGACGGAATCTGGAGGAAGAGCGCACTGTAACGTCAAGGTAGATGTCCTGTTGATGCCCATTTCCGGCTGATATATGCACACTGGAACCGGTGTCTACACCCGGCGGTATCTTCACCTCCAGCCGCCTGGGTGGCATGTTGGCGCCGCCACCGGCTATCTCCAGGTAACGTGTGGCCCCGCTAAACGCCTCTTCCAGGCTCACTTCCACGGGATATTTCGCCGAGGCATACCCGACGGGCCGGTCTCTAAAACCGCTCCTCCTGCCTGTGCCGGAGAAAAGCTCGTCGAAGAGCCCACCCGTGTGGACGCCATCGAAGTCAAAGGAGAAACTTGCAACATCTCCATCGGAGAACCGGTGAGAAAAATTGCTGCCCTTATTCGCCTGGGCCTTCTCGATTTCGTCAGCGTGTTTCCAGTTCTCGCCGTATTTGTCGTACTTACGGCGTTTCTCAGGGTCCGAGAGGACCTCGTGAGCCTCATTTATGCGCTTGAATTTCCCCTCTGCCTCCTTGTCACCGGGATTGACATCAGGGTGGTACTGCCTGGCCAGCTTACGGTAGGCTTGCTTTATCTCCTTATCCGAGGAGGTCCTGGGGATGCCAAGGATGACGTAGTAGTCTTCCATCATCTTCACCCGCAGTAGTTCTAGATAATATTCTAGATTTTTTTACTCACATTGTCAACTGTTATAGTGTTTATTGGATAATTAATATGATTGTTAACAGTAAGTATTCTTGATAAATACGACTCAAGTTATTATAATCCCAATATAGAGAGGTGGAGGCGTGGCCAGCACCCTATGACAACGGCGTCCTGACCGGGACGGTCCCCAGGTACGAAGAGAACAGGAGTAGATTACTCCAGATCAGCGCCAAGGCTGCAGAAGAGAATAAGAGCTAGACCCCATTCCGACGCTGGGACCACTTCCCCTGTACACAACATTCAGGCCCCCCATCGGCGCACTGCCGGTGGGGGGCCTTCCCCCAAGTATGCAGAGGACCGATAATGAGGTGTGAGCTACACGTAAATAGGTAGCTTACCGGTCCGTCGCATACTATATAATACGTCCCAAGTGCCAGAGTAGATTCCTCGTACTCTTCGAGTTAGAGGGATTTCCAAAACTCATCTTCCCTCACCCAATCCGAAAGTACCAGGCAACTCTCTAGCAATTCACTTCTCCAGGGTTACGGCCACGCCGAAATGGTCCGAGGCCAAGTTATCCGTCATTGAGAAGTCACTTATCTTGAGGTCGCTGGACACCCATACATAGTCAATGCGCTTGGACGGACTGTCCGACGGCCACGTATAACCGTGACCCACTCCCCGAGGGGACGCGCCTTGCTCCGAGGTGAACCTGCTTCCTCCGTCGGGGCCTTTTGGCGAGAACAGGAAGGCATCTTTCAAACCTGCGTCCTCAAGCAAAAGCATCTCCGGAGCATCCGGTAACGCATTGAAGTCCCCTATGAGGACGCTCCTATCATCATTGTTCCAAGCCTTGAGGACCGCTCGCACTTGGGGGTCCCTCAGATGTCCTTCATCGGCCAGGTGATGCAAATGGGTTGCAATGACCGTCAGTGGCTCGTCATCACCAATATCAATCCGAGACACGATTAGGCCCCGCTTTAGCTGCAACTGGGAGTTATTTGGCATAGGCTCATTACGGGCATCCAGTATGGGGTAGCGGCTAAGGATGGCGCTACCCCATACCGAGTCCGCAGTAGGACCCCACACGTAGGGCATATCAAGCCTCCGAGACAGCCACACCAGCATGTCGAAGGAACCGTCTATTACCCATCCGCGAGAAACTTCCTGCAAGGCAATAATATCAGGGTCCTGGTCTTCTATAACGTCGGCCAGTTCCTCTATCGCAAGGTACCCGTCAACGTCGAAGCCCTGGTGCAGGTTGTAAGACATCACCCTGATCGGGAAACCTTCGGAGGTTGATGCAGGCTGAGGTTCATCCCATGCCGACAGGTAAACGAGGGGCAGGACGAGCAGCAGGATAGATAAAACGATGGGAGCCCAATCTCGTACCGATCCTGGTGAAAGGGTATGCACCATGGCCCGATGCCTGGAAGATATGAGCATTGTACCCGGAACGCTCAGAAGAAGTATAATCACCGCAACGGGAGCGATGATGGCAGTCCCCCCGGGGATGTCGAACTCATAGTTAACGTAGTACACGAAGTTCAGCACCAGGAAGAGCAACATACCCAGACCACAGGCTCCGGTTATGCTACCTATGCTCGGCCTGTGTGCCATGACTTCCCGGCTCGGCCCAGCCCCCAGCGAGATGCCTATCATCCCCACAGACATGGAGAGCACCACCTGCCCATACAGGACTATCACGGCTGCCAACACACCCGAACGCTCTCCAGTTGCCAGCAAGGCAAACAGTCCGCCCAATGCCAACAACAATAGCCAGCCGCCGAATACGGGACGGGACATCACCCCCAGAGCCACAGCCATACCCACGGCGTTTGCCATAACGACCCAGAGAAAGACCAGGGGTTGGTCCCAGTTGATGAGGGCTGTCTGCTGGCCGATGTTCTGGAACAGGAGGAATTCCAGGAATAGGATGGGACCTACCGCCACCAGGGGCACCACAGTTGAAAACTCGGTGCTTGATGTAGCCTCGGAGGCCTCTTCCCTGGTCACACTCATCAAGAGGAGCAAGTGACACCCAACCAGAAATATGACAACCGCATGCGCCATCACCCCAGGCTGCCACGAGAGGTCCAGGGTCGCAAATATCCCTTTGACGGCTGTATCTGCTCCTATGCCCAGCAGGAGTCCGGTGACGAAGATATGGCCGCCTCCTTCCCTATGCCCTCGTAATTGACCTATGTATGTCGGTATGAACATCAGGAAAAGGGCGGTGCCGAAGGTTGTGAGTCCCAGGTCCACCACAGGCCAGGGTACTAGCTGCTCGACCAGCCTCACCAGGGCAAGCCCGCCCGCCGTGAACACAAGGGCACGCTTATGGCCGAGAGCTCGGAACATGGGAGCGGCCAGGAAAGCCAGCAGGAAGAGGAGGAGGGCATAAGCTCCGGGTACGAAAGACCCGGCGTCAAGGGATTCGCGGACGTGGAACACAAGCCCGGTGAGCAGCACCCGCAGGACTTGTAGCCCGAATACGACAGCTAGCGCAAGGAAAGCAGCTTCATACAGGCTATTCCGGTACAGCCATCTGGAGGCTACCGAGTACATGCGCTACTCAATATATCCTTATGGAGGACTCCCCCCGCTCCCCTATCCGCACTTGTTCCAGCCACAAGAGGTGCAAAGCAGGCATCCCTCCTGGAATGCCACCGGCGCATTACAGTCCGGGCATCGTGTGCGGGGCTGATGCCCGTTGCTGCTCACGTGGGAACCGGACCCTACGGAGTGGGACTTCTCGTCGGAAGAGAGCTTGAGTTGTACACCAGCGATGCCAGGGGCCTCAATTACCGATTCCCGACCGGCTTCGGTACTTGCCTGTCTCTCCAAGGCCAAGGCTAGGGCCAGAGCTACGGCATCAGGGCCAGATCGCACCAGGACACCGTTGTCCCATGCCGGGCAGCAGGTGATGCCCCGAAGCTGTCCTATCACCTCGGTGATGCTTATCCCTGACCTGAGGGCCAGCGACACCAGCCGGGATATGGCTTCTAGCTGGGCAGAGTCGCACCCTCCGGCCTTGCCCAGGGTGCTGAATACCTCGAAGGGCTTTTTCTCCTCATCGAAGTTAATCGTGATGTACATGTTCCCGTGGCCGGTCCTGATCCTCTCGGTGATTCCCGTCATCTCCTGGGGTCTGCCTCTGGGGGTCAGGGCCTGCCCCTGCGGATAAAAGACCGGTAGAGCATCGGCCTCGGCGTGCCCGTTGCTCCCGGTGGAGTGTTTGCCGGTCTCACCTGTGCTGAGCACCTGGTTCTCTTTGCTGCCGTCACGGTAGATGGTGATGCCCTTGCAGCCTAGCTCGTATGCCAGCATGTAGGCATCGGCTATATCCTGGACGGTGGCATTGGCGGGGAAATTAATCGTCTTGGACACGGCATTGTCCGTATATCTCTGGAAAGCCGCCTGCATCCGTACGTGCCATTCGGGGGTTATGTCGTGGGAGGTGACAAAAAGTTGCCTCACCCACTGGGGAATATCACCGTCAATGTCGTGAAGGCTTCCTTTCTCTGCCAGATTCTCCATGAATTCACGGGAGTAGAATTCCTCCTTCCGGGCCACGGCTTCAAAGAAGGGATTCCCCTCTACCAAGCGGGTGTTGTCCATCACGTTGCGGACATAGCTCAGAGCGAAAAGGGGTTCGACGCCGCTTGAGCACCCGGCGATGATGCTTATGGTGCCGGTGGGGGCGATGGTGGTGGGAGCGGAGTTACGCAAGCGAGGCCCGCCGGGGTAGTCATAGATGCTGCCTTCCCAGGCCGGGAATACTCCCCTGACCTCTGCCAGGCCGACGGATGCCTCGTCGGTCTTCTCTTTGATGAAGCCCATCACCTCTTCACCCATCTCCAGGGCTTCCTCCGAATCATAGGGGATTCCGAGCTGTATCAGCAGGTCGGCGAACCCCATCACTCCCAATCCAATCCTGCGGGTCTTCTTGCTCATCTCGTCTATCTGTGGGATGGGATAGTCGTTCATGTCAATGACGTTGTCAAGCATGTGGACGGAGGTCTTGATGACCCGCTCCAGCCTGTCCCAGTCTATCTCGGCACCGTCATCGGTATAGCGCACCATTCGAGTCAGGTTAACGGAGCCAAGGTTGCAGGACTCGTAGGGCAGGAGGGGCTGTTCACCGCAAGGATTTGTGCTCTGTATTTGGCCCAACTGGGGGTTAGGATTGTCCTTATTAATGCGGTCAAGGAATACTATGCCCGGGTCTCCCGTCCTCCATGCCATCTCCGCCAGTTGGTTGAAGACCTCCCGGGCGTTGAGCTTGCCTGTGGCTTTGCCGGTACGGGGATTGACAAGGTCATATTCCTCTCCATTCCTGACCTTCTCCATCCACTCTTCAGTCACGGACACACTGATGTTGAAGTTGGATATACTCTTGCCGTCCTCCTTGGAGCTAATAAACTTGAGGATGTCGGGGTGGTTTACATTGAGGATGCCCATGTTTGCGCCCCTTCTCGTGGAGCCCTGCTTGACGGCCTCGGTAGCGCCGTCGAAGGCGCGCATAAAGCTGACCGGCCCGCTGGCGACCCCGCCTGTGGACCCCACTATGTCGCCCTCGGGGCGTAGCTGACTGAAGGCGAAGCCGGTGCCTCCCCCGCTCTTCTGGACGAGGGTGGCCTGCTTCACCGTCTCGAAGATGGCCTCCATGGAGTCCTGAACGGGCAGCACGAAACAGGCGGAGAGCATCTGTAGCTCCCTGCCTGCGTTCATCAGCGTAGGCGAGTTGGGCAGATAATCCAGGCGGCGCATCGCCTGATAGAACTCCTCTTCGGTGGCCGCAATCTGTTTCTTGGTAGCGCCGTAGCTCTTGTCAGCCTGGGCCAGATTGTGGGCAACTCGGCGGAACATCTGCTCCGCCTCCTCCACGACGTTGCCCTCTCTGTCCTTGGCCTGGTAGCGGCGCTGGAGCACCTTGCGGGAGTTCTCCGTAAGCTCAGGCTCGGAATTGCTCAAATAGTCCTTGAGGCCGGCCTCCTTCAGGGCCTCGACAACCCTGCGCCTGATTTCTCTGGTATCTACATTTGAACGCTGATAAATGCCGGTCATAGTGGTATCCTCCATGAGGTTATTGCCTTGACCTGTTCCCTACGAGTCTGAGGGTCAGTCTGACCGAGGGTGCTCCGACGTCACTTTCGAAATGCCTTGCGACCAGTATTGAAGTCCCACAAGACATCAGGTATCTCAGTGCTCATGATCTCTTTGTTTAGGGTCAAGACCAGTGCCACGTCGTCACGTGAAGCTTACCTGAGCCGCCCGGATTGGGCCTTTGTTGAGAGGAGATATGCGGGCCATCCACTTCAGAACCAGCGGGTTATCACCATCTCACGCTCCCCGCACCTTACTATAGTGATACGGCGTATGTTATCTCAAGCAATGCCCTGGGGCAGTTCACCGTGTTTCTCGCTTAGCCAGTGGACTACCAGAGCTTCCCTGGTCTTTCGGTCCACTTCCTCTTGAATGTCCGCTATGTGGCTGGTGTACCGGTCCATGACCCCCGCCAGAACTAACCCATTGAGGACTGCTTCCAGGGACCGTATCTCCCCAGTCAACGTGTTCCAACGGGTGCATAAGGCATCTTCGGGCGAGCTATTCATACTGGCTTCCTCCTGTATTGCCATCTTTGCCCAGGTTCTGCGATACACTGGGTGCCCTTCCCCGCCTCCTCACCCTCCGTCCCCGGTTTTGGGTTGACGGAGGTACGCCTTCCATAAGTGAAAGTTGCTCCGTGTCCTCTCGCAGGTCCTTCACCACCTGCTCGAAGCTCTCGATGTCCTGAAAGTCCCGGTAGACACTGGCGAAGCGTACATAGGCCACCCGGTCAAGACGCCTCAGACGTTCCATCACCATCTCACCAAGGCTGGCGGCCGGTATCTCCGCATTGCCAAGCTGCTGCAACTCTGACTCTATGTCCTCCACTACTTTTTCAATCTCCCTCAATGGTACGGGGCGCTTGGCGCAGGCCTTAACGATGCCCGTAGTCAGCTTCTCCCGGTTGAACTCTTCTCGGCGGCCGTCCTGCTTGGCCACCAGCAGGGCCGTGCTCTGCACTCGCTCGTAGGTGGTAAACCGCAAGCCGCACTGGCCGCACTCCCGCCGGCGGCGGATGCCGTACTCCACAGTACGGGAGTCCGTCACCCTCGATTCGGGATGGCTACAGTAGGGACAGTGCATGATGGTTACTCAGTTTCTTAAACTATTCTTAAAAAGTTCTTAGAAATACTATATTTTGTGCTTTTGCTGCAACGTACTACAATTTGTTGTAGTTAAGGGTTATGATTGTAACCAAGGATTATGTTACTGTCAACCCCCCCTACTACATTTAGTAGAAATGGGCCTTTCACTTTTAATGGGGACGGCCATCAAGTATAATTCCACTAACAACCGACTAGCAGAGGAGGTGTGTCTTGGCTGAAAGAGGGCGAGTAGTGGTTGCCGTGGAGCATGGGAAGCCTTTCGAAATACAGGAGTACGACCTCCCAGACCCCGAGCCTGGGGCAGTCATACTGAAAATAACCCAGGCAGGTATCTGCGGGTCGGACCTCCACATCTGGCGAGGTGATCAGGTCAACCAGCCCCTGCCTCCCACAGGGCGGGTTATGGGCCATGAGGGCACGGGCGTGGTGTACAAGATGGGAGCAGGCGTGAGCACCGACACTCTGGGCGTGCCCATAGCAGAGGGAGACCGCCTGATGCACGTGGCCGTATGGCCTTGCTATCATTGCCACATGTGCCTGCGGGGCGACACCAACTGGTGTGCGAACAGAGAGTATCCCTCCGCCGGAGTGTACCCCTACTTCACCGGGACCTATGCCGATTTCCTGTACCTGCCTCCCCGCCATCCCGCTTTCCGCGTGCCAGACGAGCTTCCCGACGACATCCTTGGCTACGTTAACTGCGCCATAGGCACGGTAACTCAGGGCCTGATGAACGCGGGCGCCCGCGAGGGCCTATACGTGGTCATCCAGGGTGCCGGCGGCCTGGGCCTGAACGCAACGGCCATGGCCAAGGACATGGGAGCCGACCGGGTGATTGTCCTGGACCGGCTGGAGAACCGTCTGCGTCTTGCCGAGGAGTTCGGCGCAGACCATACCATCAACATAGAGGAGTACAACACCCCTGAGACCCGCATCCAGCGAGTCAGGGAGCTTACCAGGGGCAGAGGGGCCGACATCGTTATGGAGCTGGTGGGCCGCGCCGAGCTGCTGGTGGAGGGCGTGGAGATGCTCAGCAACGGCGGCACCTTTGTGGAGATTGGCGATATTGTCCCCGGGCGGGAAGTTTCTATTGACCCCTCCAGGTTGCTTCAGGGCAAGCGCATCATGGGCTCTCTGATGTACCGGCCCAGCACCCTGTCCACTATCCTGGAGTACATGGTCAAGAACCAGCACAAGCTGCCTTTCCACAAGATAGTGTCCCACAAGTTCAAGCTGGCTGACATCAACGAAGCCTTTCCCCAGGCGGAATGGAGCCAGCGACAGACGGACATCACCCGGGCCATGCTGGAGCCTTAAACTGGGAAAGAGGTGAAACGATGAGTCAGACTCGTGCGCCGGGGAGTAAAAGAATCGGCGTGATGATAGGCGGCACCAATGTCCCCGGCCCGCCCGGTCCCGATATTCTGGCGGATATAGAGAGGGCCGAGGAGATGGGCATCCCGGCGGCGTGGCTGGTCTGCGGCGGCTCCGGCATAGACTCCATCACCCTCTTCGCCGCCGCCGCGATGCGCACCCAACGCATCCTGTTTGGGACCGCAATCGTCCAGACCTTCCCCCGTCACCCGGTTCTCATGGCCCAGCAGGCCCAGGTGCTGGCGCAGATTGCCCCCGGCCGCTTCAGGCTTGGCATCGGCACGGGACACCGGCCCAACATGGAAGCCACCTTTGGCGCGGACTTCCGTGCGCCCCTGAGCCATCTGAGCGAGTACATCCGCATCCTCAAGGCCATACTGCACGATGGGGCCGTAGACTTTAACGGGCGCTTCTACAAGGCCAACGTCCGGATAGCGTCTCCGGTGGACGTGCCGGTCATGGCCTCTGCCCTTCAGCCCAAGTCCTTCGAGCTATGCGGGGCCGAGGCCGACGGCGCAATTAGCTGGGTATGCCCTGCGGAATACCTCCGGGACGTGGCCCTGCCCGCCATGAAAGCGGGAGCGGAGAGGGCCGGACGCCCTGTGCCGCCCCTGATTAACGGGATACCGGTATGTGTCCACGACGACCCGGAAGAGGTGCGAGCGGCAGTCAGGGAGCAGCTTGTTCACCCGCGATTGCCCTTCTACCAGCGTATGTTCGCGACCGCAGGGCTGCCCGAAGCCTCCAACGGCGTGTGGAGCGATGCCATGATAGATGCCAGCGTGCTGTGGGGCAGCGAGTCTCAGGTGGCCGAGAACCTGCACGGGCTTCTGTCCATCGGGGCGACCGAGGTGCTGGCCTGCCCCATACCCGCCGGAGACGACCGGGACGCTTCGATGTCCCGCACGCTAAGGCTCTTGGCCCAGGTCGCCTCAGACGTCGAGGGGGGCTAGGGCGGGTCAGTCCCCCACGTGATTTGAGAAAATAGGCTATTGACACCATCCTCTAAGGCTGTTATGTTAAATAAAACAAATGTCTCGGAGGAATTCTGATGGCTCAACCTAGGGATACAACCAGATACCATTACAAAAAGGGCAACAAAATCGTTCACACCGGTATCACAAATAACCCTGAACGCAGAGAGACCGAGCACCAGGCAGAGGTGCCGGGAGGTCGCCTTGAGAAACAGGGGCCGAAGGTGACCCGGGACAGTGCCGAGAGGTGGGAGAGACAGCAAGCCAAACACGGCAAGCCCACCCGCGGCTACAGGTAGCCCCGACCCCTAGCCCCGTCCTTCATTGAGGGCCGGGCTCCTCTCGCAACCCCAGCCGTAAAGGGCGTCGCCTGTCTACTACTTGTCATTCCGGCCTTGAGCCGGAATCCAGAATCGCTTTCTGTCAGCAAACTTCCATATCTCTGAGACTTCTGGATCCCCGTTTTCACCCATCCCGACGGACAGGCGGGAATGACGGGTTGGGCACTGGTTGATATTGTCATGCCCCCCCTTACACATTCCTTCCCTGGTTGGCCCAGTATTGCTGGCGTAGCTCCCGCTTCAGGACCTTGCCGTAGGCGTTCTTGGGCAGGTCCTTCTGGAATTCCACACTTGACGGCTTCTTGTAGCTGGCAAGCCGCTGGCGGCAGAACTCTATAACCTCATCCTCGGTGGCGTGGCGGCCCCCCTCCAACACCACCAGGGCCTTCACCGACTCTCCCCACAGGGGGTCGGGCACTCCTATGACGGACACCTCGGCTACCGCATCGTGCTGGGCTATTACCTCCTCCACTTCCCGGGGGTAGATATTGGCACCTCCGCTTATAATCATGTCCTTCTTCCGGTCGGTGATGTACATGTACCCCGCCGGGTCCACGTACCCCAGGTCGCCGGTGTGGAGCCAGCCTCCCCTCAGGGTCTCGGCGCTGGCCTCCGGGTTGTTCCAGTAGCCCTTCATCACCAGGTCTCCACGCACCACAATCTCCCCCATCTCTCCGGCAGGGACCTCGCGGTCATCGTCGTCAACGATACGCACGCGGGCGTTGGTAACCTCGCGCCCCGCCGAACCCAGGTGCTGTAGGCGCATCTGGTCGCCGTTGACCTGGTGCTCCTCCTTTGGCAGGGTCGTGACCGTCATGGGCGCCTCCCCTTGCCCGAAAATCTGAACGAATATATTGCCAAAGGCCCTCGTTGCGTCCAGAATGTGCTCGACGTACATCGGCCCGCCGCCATAGATAACGGTATGAAGGCTGGAAAGGTCGTAGCGAGTCTTATCGGGACTGGCTACCAGGACATTTACCATGGTGGGAGCCAGGAACATGGTGGTGGCACGGTGCTCCTGAATGGCGTCGAATATACCGGGCGGGTCAAATCTGGGTGTGGACGGGAAGGCGTTGGCCGCTCCCAGGGCAATATGGTGGAACATCGCCAGTCCAGACCCGTGGGTGATGGGCGCTGCGTGCAAGAGCACGTCGTCTGGCTTTACCGGGTTGATGTCCGTCAGGAAGCCCTCTACCATGGTCAGCAGGTTGCGGTGTGTGAGCATGGCCCCCTTGGGCTGGCCGGTCGTACCCGATGTGTAGAACATCCAGGCCAGGTCGTCGAAGTCAATGAAGGGATCGGGTGCGCGGGAAGGGGCCGACTCTAACAAAGCCTCGTAGGCCGCGTCGCCCCCCGGGTCATCACCCACGCAAATGTAATGCTTGACGCTATCCAGCGACTCGCGCATCTGGGCCAGGTGGTCTCGGAACTCCTGCGCGTAGACCAGGACGTTAGCCCCGGAGTTGTTCAGCAGGTACTGGTGCTCCTGGGGGTGCAGGCGGATATTCATGGGGACCACGGCCATCCCGGCCTTCATTGGTGCAAGAATGGTCTCCAGTCCCTGGTAGCAGTTGGGCAGCAGCATCCCGATCCGGTCGCCGGGTTGAGCGCCCAGCGTCAGCAGAGCATTAGCCAGGCGGTTGACCCGGTCCTCGGCCTCACGGAAGGTGATAGCCCGGTTTTCCTGAATCCAGGCTGGACGCTCCGAATACCTCTGAGACGCCCGTGTGAGAAGATGTCCTGTGTGCATGGCTTCCTCCCTGGTAATGCAGCGCTCAGGCACAGCTTATCAAGTTCGCCCTGTAGTGGCAAGTCCACTGTCCGTCAGGACGAATCATATTGCGATTTCCGCTTTATAAACCTCATACGATGACGCATTATATGCTACATTGACACTAAATAGGCCATGTGCTAGGCTATTGATAGCTTGGCGTTACTGGAGGCGAGAAATTATGGCAGAGTACGACGTTATCATTAAAGGCGGCACCATTATAGACGGGTTGCTCACACCCGGCTATGTGAGCGACATGGCCATAAAGGATGGCAAAATCGCTCAGATTGGCGGGCTGCGGCATAGCAGTGCATCAAAAGTACTGGACGCATCGGGGCTCATCGTAGCTCCGGGCTTCATTGACCTCCACACTCACTACGACGCCCAGATACAGTGGGACCCCTATCTGACCCTCTCGGGGTGGCATGGTGTGACCACTGTCGCCATCGGCAATTGCGGATTCGGGTTTGCTCCATGTCGGCCTGAGGACCGGGAGCGGGCCATGAGTTCGCTGACCCGTAACGAGGCCATACCATACGACGCCATGAAATTGGGAATGTCCTGGGACTGGGTGACATTCCCCGAGTTCCTGGACCGGATGCAGCATCGGGTCCCCAAGGGCGTGAACATGATTAGCTACGTGCCCCTGACCCCCGTCTACACCTGGGTGATGGGGTGGGACGAGGCCAAGAGGAGGCGTCCCACGGAAGATGAACTGAAGGAGATGTGTCGGCTGGTAGAGGAGGGAATAGCTGCCGGAGGCTGCGGCTGGTCGGCCCAGGTCTCCGGTCCCAACTCCGCCCAGAGAGACTACGACGGGACGCCAATGGTGACCGATCTGATGACCGATGAAGAGATTCTTACCTTTGGTCGCCTGCTCGCTGACATTGACCAGGGTTTTATACAGCTCACTTACAATACCACTGGCGACGATGGCAGCCGACTGGATGAGCCGACCCTCGACTTTTTCGCCAGGCTTGCTGAGGTGTGCCGCCGCCCCATTCTATACCAACTGGTAACGCCCAGCGATGACGACCCCCAGCAGCACCGCAAGAAGCTGCGCTGGCTGGAAGAGTCCAATCACAGGGGTCTCAAGCTGTATGGCCAGGGCTTCACGGTGAGGACCTCCCAGGAATTCACCTTCGAGACCTGGACCAACTTCGACCAGAGTCCCCACTGGCGCCGGGTCAGTATAGGGTCCCTTGATGAGAGGAAAACCAATATGCAAGACCCGGACGTGCGGGCCAGACTGCGTGAAGAGTATGACAACGGCCTGCAGCCGGCGGCAACACTGACCGGGCCTATCGCCGACATGACCGTAGGAGAGGTGGGCAGTGGGGAACTGGAGCGATACATTGGGCTGACCATTGCTCAAATCGCCCGGCAAGAGGGAAAGCACGTTATTGACGCCATGCTGGACATAGCGGTAGCAGACGACCTGCGGACCGAGTTCCTGGGCACGATGGTTCATACAAACTCCAGCCATACTGCCGAGGTACTGAAGTCCCCTTACTGCATTCCCGGCCTGTCGGACGGGGGAGCGCACGTCAAATTTGCGACCTTGGGGAACTTCCCCACGGACACCCTCACCTGGCTGGTGCGGGATGAGAAGATGCTGAGCCTGGAGGAAGCCCACAACAAGCTGAGCTTTCTCCCGGCGTTCATGGGCGGGATAAAAGACAGGGGATTTATACGTGAAGGTGCCCCTGCCGACCTTGTGGTGTACGATCTGGAGGGGCTAAAGCTGATGCCCGCCGAGGTCGCTCACGACCTGCCTGGTGGCGACTGGCGCCGCGTCCAGAGGGCCGAGGGATACCGGTGGATACTGGTGAACGGTAACGTTACCTTTGAGGACGGAAAGGAAACGGGAGCCTTGCCCGGGAAGGTTCTGCTTCATGGCCGGGGCTAACTCGTGCAATGACAAACCCAGGGTGTTCATCACCCGTCTCATGGACCAGGAAGCCCTGGACATGATAGCACGAGAGGCGGAGATGGCGGTCTGGCGGGAGGAGTATCCGCCCTCCCCGGAGGTGCTTCGGGAGAATGTGGGGGACGTGGAAGGTGTGCTCACCAACATCATGGACCGCGTGGACTCTGCCCTGTTTGACTCTGCGCCCCACCTCAAGGTTGTCAGCCACCTGGCGGTGGGCACGGACGCCGTTGATATGGCCGAGGCCACACGACGCGGCATACCAGTGGGCTACACGCCGGGAGTCCTGTCCGGGGCCACCGCCGACCTTGCCTTTGCCATAATGATGGCCGCGGCCCGTCGCGTAGTTGAGACGGAACGGTGGGTCCGTGCCGGCAGCTGGAAGCTGACTTACCACCCCAAACACTGGCTGGGCGCTGACATTAACGGCGCAACCATCGGCATTATCGGCATGGGGAAGATTGGATTGGAGATGGCGAAGCGGGCCAGGGGCTTTGATATGAGGGTGCTCTACTACTCCCGCACCAGGAAGCAGGCCGAGGAGGACCGCTACGGGATAGAATACGCTGACATGGATGTCCTGCTTCGGCACTCGGACTTCGTGAGCCTGCACCTGCCCCTCACCCCTGAGACCCATCACTTCATAGGGGAAAGTGAGTTGGCCGAGATGAAGCCCACCGCAATCCTGGTCAACGCATCGCGGGGGCCTGTGGTAGACCCCAAGGCCCTTTACAAGGCCCTTAAAGAGGGACGGATAGCGGCAGCGGCCCTGGACGTGACCGAGCCGGAACCCATACCGCCCGACGACCCCATGCTCACGCTGGACAACGTGGTGGTGACGCCCCATATTGGCAGTGCCTCCCTGGGAGCGCGGAAGAGCGTTTGCCTGCTGGCCGCCAGGAATCTCCTGGCCGGTGTGAGGGGAGAGCGATTGCCCCACTGCGCCAACCCGGGAGTGTATGATGCGTAGTGGTTTCCCCTACCAGAGCTTGTAGAAGTGGTTCAGGGGGCCGTGGCCCTGGCCCACGTCAAAGGAGCGTCTTATAGCCTCGGTCACGTATTCCTTCGCCTCTGCCACCGCGTCCGCTACATCCATGCCCTTTGCCAGCCCCGCTGCTGTGGCCGAAGCGAAGGTGCAGCCTGTGCCGTGGGTGTTTGTGGTCTCTATGCGGGTCGCGCTGAACTCCTTGAACTCTCGGCCATCGTAGAGCAGGTCTACTGGCGGCCCCGGCAGATGCCCTCCTTTGACGACTACGGATTTTGCGCCCATATTCACAATGTTCTCCGCAGCGCGGCGGGCGTCTTCCCTCGATTCTATCTTCATTCCCGTCAGGGCCTCGGCCTCGGGGATGTTCGGGGTGACAACTGTCGCCAGGGGCAGCAAGCTCCGCCGCAAGGCGTCCACTGCTTCTTCTCTGAGCAACCTATCGCCGCTTTTGGCCACCATTACCGGGTCAACCACCAGACGCTCCACTCGAAAGTGGGCAAGCTCCCTAGCCACCGTCTCTATGATGCCGCTGCCGGAGAGCATACCCGTCTTTACAGCATCGGCCCCGATGTCCGAGAGCACCGCCTCTATTTGGGCTGCCACCATCTCCACGGGAATCTCATGTACTCCGGTGACGCCCACGGTGTTCTGCGCAGTTATGGCGGTGAGCACCGAAGCCCCGTATACTCCCAAGGCAGCAAAGGTTTTGAGGTCGGCCTGAATCCCTGCCCCGCCGCCGGAATCGGAACCCGCTATGGTCATAACTTTGGGAACGGGACTTGCTCCGGACATTTCTCTCCTGTGCAGGTCGTCTCTTTGAATAGGGACTTTTCACTTAACCGTCATTCTGAGGATTGAGCTTCCTGCGGCTGGCACGAGCGACTAAGAATCCAGGGGGTGTTGACACTAAGGGAACGCAACTTAAGCTGCCTGCGATGTCATTCCGAATCCGCCTTCGGCGGATGAGGAATCTAAAGTACAAGATAACCGAAACGTTTCTTATTGCAAGGATTTTAGACCCTTCATCCGCCTGTGGCGGAGTCGGGGTGACATGACATGTGGGTGGCACTGGTTGCGTCAACGCTCCCTAAAGTCTCCGGCTTAAAGCTACGGTGACTTGTATGAAACGCCCGATATTCCCTTGGCCTCGCCAAGGTCACGTCACGTATGGGTATGAAAGCGGGCTATTCGCCGGAGACACTAGGTCTTCTGGTATATCTTGCTGCCCGACTCCCGGAACTCCCGGGCCTTCTCTTCCATCCCTGCGGCCAGGGCTTCATTGGTGTCAAGCCCCTTCTTCTGGGCGTACTCCCGTACATCCTGGGTAATCTTCATGCTACAAAAGTGGGGCCCGCACATGGAGCAGAAGTGGGCCGCCTTTGCCGGTTCTGCGGGCAGGGTCTCGTCATGGAAGCTGTGGGCCGTTTCCGGGTCCAGGGACAGGTTGAACTGGTCCTGCCATCGGAACTCGAACCGGGCCTTTGAAATAGTGTCGTCCCACAGGTGGGCGCCGGGGTGTCCCTTGGCGACATCGGCTGCATGAGCGGCAATCTTGTAAGCTATGACACCGTCCTTGACATCCTGCCTGTTGGGAAGGCCCAGGTGCTCCTTGGGGGTGACATAGCAGAGCATGGCGGTCCCGAACCAGCCTATCATGGCCGCACCGATAGCCGAGGTGATGTGGTCGTAGCCCGGAGCGATGTCCGTTGTCAGAGGCCCCAGGGTGTAGAAGGGTGCCTCATGGCAGACCTCCAGTTGCTTGTCCATGTTTTCCTTGATTTTGTGCATCGGCACGTGACCCGGCCCCTCAATCATCACCTGTACGTCGTGTTTCCAGGCCGTCTGGGTTAGCTCGCCCAAGGTCTCAAGCTCGGCAAACTGGGCCTCGTCGTTGGCGTCGGCTATGGAGCCGGGTCTGAGGCCGTCACCGAGAGAGAAGGAAATGTCGTAGGCCCGCATGATCTCGCATATATCCTCGAAGTGGGTATACAGGAAGTTTTCCTGGTGGTGGGCGAGGCACCAGGCAGCCATGACGGAGCCGCCACGGGAGACGATACCCGTCACCCGCTTGGCGGTGAGAGGTACATATTGCAGGCGCACCCCGGCATGGATGGTGAAGTAGTCCACACCTTGCTCGGCCTGCTCAATGAGCGTGTCCCGGTAAATCTCCCAGGTCAACTCCTCGGCCTTGCCGCCCACCTTCTCCAGGGCCTGGTAGATGGGGACCGTGCCAATGGGTACCGGAGAGTTGCGGATAATCCACTCCCGGGTGTTGTGGATGTTCCTTCCGGTGGAAAGGTCCATCACTGTGTCGGTGCCCCAGTGGGTGGACCAGACCATCTTCTCCACCTCTTCCTCGATGGAGGAGGTGACTACCGAGTTCCCGATGTTGGCGTTGACCTTTACCAGAAAGTTGCGGCCGATAATCATGGGCTCGCTCTCCGGGTGATTGACGTTAGCCGGGATGATGGCCCGGCCCTGTGCTACCTCGTCCCGCACGAACTCAGCAGAGACGCCCTCGCGTATGGCGATGAACTCCATCTCCGGGGTGATGACCCCATTTCGTGCGTAGTGCATCTGGGTCACGGCCCGGCCTGGTTTGGCTCTGAGGGGACGACGCTTCAGTCCCTGAAAGATCTGCCCATTCTGCCGCCCCAATGGCCTGAGGCCGTTGTCGGCGGGTTGCACCTCCCGTCCTTCCCATTCCTCCACGTCGCCCCGCTCCAGAATCCAGTTGCGGCGCAGGGCGGGCAACCCGTTACGGACGTCGGTCTCTACTGTGGGGTCGGTATAGGGGCCGCTGGTATCGTAGACCCGGAGGGGCGGATTCTCCTCGCTACCGAAGCGCCCCGACGTTGGCGTTAGACTGATCTCGCGCATGGGCACCTTGAGGTCGGCCCTGGACCCCTCTACGTAAACCTTCTTGCTCGACGGATGCGGGGTGGTACTCAGCATATTGAGCTTCTTCTCAGATACCTGGGTCATCGCTCACCTCCTCACGTTGGCTGGTTGACCATATCCTCTTCTACTCTGTGTTAGTCACTATGGCAAGGGCAAAAGGGAGCCGCCAGTCCCCCCAGGATTGGCGGCTCAGATTTCTCATACCATTCGGGACCACATTCCCTCCGCTGGCATTACCCAGATCAGGTTCGCAAGGGTCGGCGGCATTCGGGGTCGCCCTCTCAGCCTGGCTAAACCAAGCTCCCCTACGGGCCTAGATGCACTTGACTTAGCTGCAATTATAGAGTTTGGGTATTGGACGTGTCAATAGAGAGCCTTCCCCTTGGGCAAAGCTCCAGAAGGCAGCAGCCTCGGCAGAGAGGCTCCTTCTTGCAGGTCTCCTTGCCGTGGCGGTCCAAGAGAGCATGATACTCGTTATAGATGGACACGTCCCAGGGCAGGTTCCTGTGGAATAACCTCTGGTAGGCTTGATAGCTCTTACCGTCAGACGGCTCCAGCGCCAGACGCTCCAATATACGGCGGGTGTAGGCGTCTATGACAAAGGAGGGCTTCCCGGCGGCGTACAGGAGTATGTCATCCGCCGTCTCCTCCCCTATTCCGTATATGGAGAGCAACTCCTCCCTCAGCCACTCCGTATCTTCCTGTAGGAACTCCTCTATCTCGCCGTGGTAGCAGTCCCACAGATAGTTGATGAAGGCCTTCACCTTCCTCGCCTTGGCGTTGAAGTAGCCCGACGGCCTCAGCATGGCGGCCAAATCGGGTTCGTCAACGTCTCTGAGGGCCTGGACCGACAGCATATCGGCGCCCTTGAGGTTTGCCAGGGCCTTTTCAACGTTGGTCCATGCGGTGTTTTGGGTCAGGATAGCGCCGAGAACCGTCTCCAAGGGGCTTTCTCCGGGCCACCAGTGCTGCGGTCCATAGCGCTTGTAGAGCCGGCGGTAGACCTCAAGCAGCAGGGCTTCGCTGGCATCCACCACAGAGGTCGCTTCGTTGGCCTGGGCCGGGATGCTTTCCCCATTTTGAGACATTTTGCTCATAATTTCGCCGGTAGCGGGTCTGACAGGGCTATCTCACCCGTGGTAACACGACACCTGTATGCGTAGACTTCCACGCCCTGACTCAGCGCATGGCGCAGGGCCACGCCGAACTGAGGGTCGGCAACGTCGTTGGGTGAGAAGGCCTGGGCATCGTCCCTCTGGACCACGAAGAACACCGCAGCGCGGTATCCCTCCTGGACAGCTTTGGACAGGCTATCTACGTGCTTCCTGCCACGAATGGTAGGAGAGTCCGGGAAAAGACCCGTTCCATCCTCAATCAGAGTGACAGACTTGGTTTCCACGTAGCACATGCCCTTGGGACCCTCCAACGCGATGTCCAGGCGGCTTTCCCCGTAGGTAACCTCCCTTATGAAATGGTCGTACCCTGCGAACTGGGGCAACCTCTTCGCCTCCAGAGCTTCGCAGACCAGAGCGTTGGGCAGCCGTGCGTCGGCAGACACCAGGGTATGTCCCAGGTCCACAAGTGCCAGGTCGAAGGCGGTCTTGCGGTGGTCTTCCGGCGCCGGCTTCAGGAACACCCGCCGGCCCTCTTCCAGCAATTCTCGCATCCTCCCTGAGTTGGCGACATGCACGGTCCTCTCCACGCGGTCAACGTCAACCAGGGCGGCAAAGCGGTTCAACCTCCGGATGAAACGGCCTTCGACCAGTTCGCCAAAACGCAATCTAACTTTCACACAAAAATTCTTCCGGTCAATGGTAGCAACCCTCGGCAGCTGTGGCAACAGGAACGAAGTGCGGGTAGTCACGGAAGTGTGGTGAAGATATAATAGCCCCAACACGGCCCTGATTCACGGGGAGAAAAGATGGCTAGGTTCCTTGACAGGCTACAACTTGCTTCCCAGGCCCACAGCAGTTTGCTCTGTGTTGGGCTGGATCCGGACCCACATCGGATGCCGGTGAAGGACATATTTCAGTTCAACCGCGCCATCATAGACGCCACGTCCGATCTGGTGTGCGCCTACAAACCCAACCTTGCCTTCTACGAGGCCCTGGGACTGGAGGGCCTGAAAGCCCTTGAACGCACGGTACAGCACATACGAGAAGTCACAGGCGATGTTCCGGTCATCGGCGATGCCAAAAGAGGGGATATTGGTACTTCCATGAATGCCTACTGCAAGGCCATGTTCGAAGTATGGGGCTTTGACGCGATGACTGTAAATCCGTATATGGGCGAGGATGCCGTAGTGCCTCCTGCTTATGAAGATAAAGGGGTCTTTGCCCTCTGTCGCACTTCCAACGAGAGCGCCGGGGATTTCCAGGATGTAAGAGCGCCATTCGACGGGGATGATCGCCCGCTATACCAGCACGTAGCCCTAAAGTGTCGCCGGTGGAACACATCCGGCAATCTGGGTCTCGTGGTTGGAGCCACCTACCCCCACGAGCTAAGCGCGCTCCGGGAACTGTGCCCGGATATGGTGTTTCTGATACCCGGAGTGGGAGCACAGGGTGGCAGCCTTGAGGATGCCGTGCGTTTCGGTACTGACTCCAGGGGTCGTCGCGCTGTCATAAACTCTTCCCGACAGGTGCTATACGCATCCGGCGGGCATGACTTCGCTGTTGCAGCCCGCAGGGAGGCCCTCAGGTTGAGGGACGAAATCAACCGGACTCTTGTGAGTGAGGGTAAGGGATGGTCCTAGAGCTTAGATTGGGAGACGTGCTCCGACTGAAGAAGATGCACCCCTGCGGCAATAATCTCTGGGAAGTGGTACGGTTGGGGGCCGACATAGGTATAAAGTGTCGCAAGTGCGAGCACCGGGTGCTCCTGCAGAGGTCGTATCTGGAACGACGGGTGAAGGAAGTCGTAGGCCGTGGATGGGCGTAAGTGACGTGAGCAGGCCCCCAAAGACCATGATTATAGCCAACCCGGCTTCGGCCAACGGACGGACCGGAAGGAACTGGGACCGGATTTACCCACGTATGAAAGAGAATTTTAGAGGCAGCTTTGACTTGGAGATGACCCAACACCGTGGACACGCCACGGAACTATCAAGGCACGCTATGAAGTCCGGGTACGAGCTTGTGGTTGCTCTCGGTGGAGACGGGACCGTCAACGAGGTGCTCAACGGCTTCTTCGGAGAAACTGGGCCTATCAACACGGGCGCTGCCTTCGGGTTTCTGCCCTTGGGCACAGGGAACGACATGCGCAGGAATCTGGGCATTCCCGGAGAGTTTTCCGCAGCTTTACGGGCTTTGGGCGAGGGCATAGCCAGGCGTGTGGACGTCGGGAAAGTAGTGGCCTCGGAGCACGCGGATACAAGCTCTGGCTCTCCCGAACCCACTGAGGCCAGGTATTTCCTCAACGTCGCCGATTTCGGGTCTGGAGGAGTCATAGCGGACAAAATGAACAGGACCACCAAGGCCTTCGGCGCTCAGGCCAGTCTTCTTTGGAGTCTCGTGTCAACTCTGGCTTCCTACAAAAATCCCACCGTCACATTCAGCGTAGACGGTGAGGAAGAACAGGTATCCATCATTAACGATTTCGTTGTCGCCAACGGCAAATACTTCGGCGCAGGGATAAAGGCAGCGCCTGATGCCCGGATGGACGATGGCCTGTTCGACATTGTTATCCTTGGCGACTTCGGATTCGCAGAGAGTCTATTGAACTTCCCCAGACTCAGGCGCGGGACCCACCTCACCCATCCCAAGGTGAGGTCCCGTCGAGGCAAAAGAATAACAGCAATAGCCGGCAGTCCCGTCCTGGTTGAAGCTGATGGCCAGGTGATAGGCTTCCTGCCTGCCACCTTCGAGATTATGCCTCAAGCATTACTGGTCAAGTAGCAGGGAGGGTTGCTCTTGCCCACCTTAAGAGGATGTCAAAAAAGTTCCTTCTCCCCTGGTGGGAGAAGGTTAGGATGAGGGGGCACAACGCGTATCACCCTCACCTCAATCCTCTCCCATCGAGGGACAGGAAGCTTACCCGTGCTTTATTAAGCACTACCTAAAGAGAAGAGGAGTGAGTGATGGACCTTCTCAGTGCGTGGCAAAAATGGGATGCGGACTCTCCCCCCTACATCCTGAAGGCTGATGCTAATGTTCTGAAATCCCCCAAGAATAAGCAATACGTTGTCGACCAGGAAACTCCCTATACCCCCAACGACAAGCGCCTCCACCTGGGGCTACTCCCTGGCCCTTTCATGGGAGACATGCTGAATGCCTCTATCTACGTGCTGATGTTCCACCCCGGGCTTGATTCTGAGGACTACGACGGAGACAAGGACCATGACTTTCGACGGGCTATACTCGCTAACTTAAAACAGGAATCATTGGAGGGTGTCCTGCCGTTTACGTTCCTGGACCCCCAGTTCGCTTGGCACGGCGGTTTCAAATATTGGAATAACAGGCTAGGTCTCGCAAAACTCGTCAAGGCGTTGGCTATGGGGCGTGGGGTGTCCTGCGAGGAGGCGCGTTCAGAACTGGGCAAGAAGCTCGCGGTTATCCATCATGTACCATACCATAATGTCTCGTTCAACCATCAATTAGATAATGCGATGAGGGATTTGCACTCGACGCGCCTAGCCGAAGAATTTGTTAAGGAGACGGTAGTTAAACGAGTGAGGGCTAAACAGGCCATTGCCATTGTTGCCCTTCGGGTCAAGTATTGGAATCAATATCTGCCAAAAGACCTCACCGAGGAACAGGGTTTAACAAGATACGACACAACTCTGGCGAGAGCAGCTAGCTTGAATCCAAATGCCCCCAAAAGCCCCGGCGGACGGGCAATACTCTGCCATTTGGGTGTCGATGTGCAGAGCAAGTACAAGTAAAGGTAGACAGCCAATGACAATGCCCAACAAGCTCCCGCTCCTGGCCGCTTTCCTTCTCTTGATTGGCCTGGTAGTCGGTGGCAATGTTCCTCCGGTTGAGGGAAGCGTATTGAGGGTGTCCGTAAGTCCCGCTTCCGCCAACGACAACGCTCTCTACGAGGACGTGGGAGACATCAACGAGGACGGATTCGTTGACGCCCATGACCTGGGTATCGTGGTCGCCGGCTTTGGCCTTCGTCCCGTCAATCAGCCCCGCGCGGACGCCAACGGCGACGGACTGGTGGACATCTTTGACCTAGCGTTGGTTGCCAGCAACCAGGGAAGACTAGCGCCCAGACCATTACAGACCATGAACGTCGAGCGCGCCTTTCCCAATCTGACCTTCCAGCGGTTGACCAACCTGGTCCAGCCCGATGACGGGCATGACCACATATTTGTCACGGAGCAGGAAGGATACGTTCGCGTTTTCCCCGACGACCATCGGGTAACTGAAGCTGATACCTTCCTGGACATCGGCGATCGCGTTAACGAGGGCGGCAACGAGGAGGGACTGCTCGGCTTGGCCTTCGACCCGGACTACAAGTACAACGGGTACTTCTACGTCTACTATTCCGCAGCAAGTCCCAGACGGTCCGTGCTGTCCCGATTCTCCGTCAGCCCGAATGATCCAAAGACAGCTGACCCCAACAGTGAGACGGTCATCATGCAGGTGGCCCAACCCTTCTCCAACCACAATGGCGGGCAGATTGCCTTCGGGCCTGACGGCTACCTGTACGTCGGCTTGGGAGACGGGGGCAGTCGTGGCGACCCTCACCGCAACGGGCAGAACGCCGGCACCCTTCTCGGCTCCATACTGCGCATAGACGTAAAGGACGCGTCCGACAGCCGGGGCTACCAAATACCACTGGACAATCCACTGGTTGGCGTGCCAGACGCACGGGAGGAGATATGGGCCTACGGGCTGCGCAATCCCTGGCGCTTCTCCTTCGACGAGCGTACCGGAGCCTTATGGGTAGCGGACGTGGGGCAGAACAGGTTGGAAGAGGTGGACGTGGTGAAGAAGGGGTTGAACTACGGCTGGAATGTTATGGAAGGGACACAGTGCTTCTCTCCGCCCTCCGACTGCGACAAGGCCGGCCTGGAGTTACCCGTTGCGGAGTACAGCCGCTCAGACGGCAACTGCTCGGTCACCGGCGGGTACATCTACGGCGGCCGGGGCATACCGTCATTGCTGGGTGCCTACGTGTACGGTGACTATTGCTCCGGGAGAATCTGGGGCCTCCGGTACGACGGTAGCTCAGTCACGGAGCACATGCTCCTGGCCGACTCGGAACTGTCAATCACCTCATTCGGCCAGGACCTGTACCTCAACCTGTACGTCCTCTCCCGCAACGACGGCATCTATCGGCTGGTTCCATAGTGGGAGACCTTGGTATAACTCCGGTGTTGTCCCCAAAGAAGCGCACATGGCTGTCATAGGAGTTACACACTTGGATACGAAATTGCGCTTGCTGGTAAGCTTATCCAGTTAAAAAATTGGCTCCAACTGCATAAGTCCTATGTCAAATCAAGGAAGGAACACCCCATATGGCCAATCGGCAAAGTCGTCAGTGAATACCGGCACGGGAGGTCCCTCAATCGCACAACCCAGAAGGTTCAAGATCAAATTATCCAAGACTGCCAACCGTTCCAGCTTATCTTGCAAAACCTCCAATGAAGCCTGCTCACCCGATACTTCCATGCCCTTCGATGTCGTAATATTCCCCGATTGCCGGAAGGAATGAGCCAGAGTATTACGGAAACTATAGAACTCTCGCATCTGCGCCGGAATATCGCCAAACTGATCAAGCATGGTGTTGTTCTTGGTTACAGATTCGTACAAAACCACTTTCGCACGGAATGGTATGGGTGCCTCAATGAACCACTTACGGAAATCTTCCCGATGATTCTCCACATCCAGCCATTCGACCAACAAAAAGGTCAAATTGAATTCCAGACTCGCCATCAAGCCAAGGTATTCTCCCCTCATCCGGTTGTATTCCCCGTCGTGCTCGTATCCTTTATTCATGCCAAACTCTGGTCTCCATTGATATGTTCTAGGCGGTGTCGGTAAAATAGTTTAGTCCAAAAGCCTCTCATCTATAGTGTCAACCTGAGGCTCAACGTGAAGGGCCTTGATTTTGTCCGGCTTGGTGGTGCTAACGGCCTTTATATCGGTGGCGGCGGCCTCATGGTATGCCAGGGAGTGGCCTGCTCGTAGGCATAGGCCACGTTCAGTACGGTGCTCTCGTCGAAGTTTCTCCCCCCTATCTGCAATCCGACCGGCAGGTTATTGGAGCCGAAGCCGCAGGGAACGCTGATGGCGGGGGTGCTGGACACGCTGGCCATGGCAGTCACGAGAGTGGCGCTTCCCTTACCGACAAAGGGAGCCTTCTCCGGGCTGTCAATCCTGTTAATGGGAGTGCCCGGTGGCGCAATCTTCCCGGCAGTGGCCCCGGAGGTCGGCATCACCCACACGTCCACGTTTTCCAGGGCTTCAATAACCTGATTGCGCAGGATGGTCCTCAGCTTCTGGGCCTTGTAATAGTATTGGGCAGGCAGAACGCTGTTAACAAGGTAGGCAATCTGATTGTCATGTCCAATCTCTTGCAGACGGTTCTGGAGGAAATTCTTGTACTGTAGAGGGGCCTCTATCCTGATGGGGCCGAGAATAGTCCAAGCCTCCGCGGAAAGGGGGATGGAGATTTCCTCCACCGATGCGCCCAACTCGCCAAGCACCCCAACGGCATTCATAACCAGGTCGCGCACCTCCGGGTGTATCATCTCGCCGTCGGTCACTTCCTTGACCACACCCACCTTCAACCCTTTTATATCGCCGCTCAGGGCCGCCCGGTAGTCGGGGACGGGAGTATTCCAGGTATAGGGGTCTTTCGGGTCGTGTCCGGCTATAGCTTGCATGGTTATGGCGCAGTCCTCTACCGTGCGGGACATTGGGCCCATGTGGTCCATGGACCACACACCCGGCCTTACACCGTACCTGCTCACCCTGCCCCAGGACGGCCTGAGTCCCACGAGGCTGCACGCGGCTGCCGGGCCGCGTATGGAGCCGCCGGTGTCCTCTCCGAGGGAGGTGGCGCACAGGAAACCCGCCGTTCCTGCAGCCGCGCCCGTGCTGGAACCGGTGGTGTGATACTCCAGGTTCCAGGGGTTGCGGGCCGTGCCGTAGGGCTGGACAGTGCCGGTTGTGCCAAACTCGGCAAGGTTCAGCTTGCCCAGGAGAATGGCCCCGGCACTTCTGAGCTTCTCTATCACGGTGGCGTCAATATCCGGGACAAAGTCCTTGTAGAAGAGGGATCCGACGGTTGTGCGAATCCCCTTGGTGTAAGCCTGGTCCTTCACGGCTACCGGGATGCCGTGCAGGGGGCCACGGTACTCGCCCCGGGCCAGGGCCTCCTCCGATTCCCTGGCGGCCCGAAGGGCCTCATCACGAGTTACGGTTATATAAGCGTGAAGGGTAGGGTCAAGGCGGTCAATGCGCTCCAGGTAGGCCTCCACTGCCTCTACGGGAGACACCTCTTTGCTCTTTATGAGTCCCGAAAGCTCCGTAGCGGAAAGATAAGGTATATCGGCCTTTTCCATGACACCTCCTTTCACGTGCCGGGCTGCGTCTCCAATGGTGACCCGTCCGGCGATGAAACGATTATAGGGTCGCTCCCAGGGGGAGTCAAGGGCCGCCCGCCGCGCCCGGCTGCGGCTACTTGCCCGTTATCCGGTAGCGCCCCTCGCCTTTCAGGTAATCTGCCGTCCTCAGAGCTAGGGCCTGGATGGTGGGAGTGGGGTTGAGACCGCCCGCCGTGACCCAGATGCTGCCGTCTATTATGAACAGGTTCTTCACGTCGTGGCTTCCGCCCCAACGGTCCACCACTGAAGTCCGGGGGTCGTCTCCCATCCGGGCCGTGCCCAGAAGGTGCCAACCGCCAATTATTTTACCGGCGTCTCCTATGACCTTCCTGGCTCCCGCCGCCTCCATAACCTCCCTGGCCCGGTCAACCCCATGAGCCAGCATCCTGGTGGTGTTCTCGCTCATCTTGTAGCGCACCCTGGGGGCCGAAATGCCATTGCTGTCCAGGAGGTCCGAGTCCAGGGTGACGTCGTTGTGCTCCTCGGGCAGGTCTTCGGACATGACAACTATGCCGATGCTGTGGGCGGATAGCTCGTCAAACTGGCGATGGTGTTCGGGCCCCCAAGGTACGGGGTGTCTGGCCCAGCCGCCGTTGGCTGTAGCCACCGGGCCCATGCCCCTCAGCACCTGGAACTCGTAGCCGCGGACAAAACCCCGGGCCGGGTCGGACTCATAGAAATGCTGGCTCAACATTGTGCTGCTCATGGGGCCAACGTAGCCGTCGGACCGCTCGTCGAACACGCCGATAACGCCGACGGAGGGATGGTACATCAGGTTCTTGCCCACCAGTCCGCTGCTGTTGGCCAGCCCGTCCGGAAAGAGGGGGGACCGTGAATTGAGGAGCAGGCGCGGGGTCCCGATACCGTTACAGGCGAGCACAATCACTCTGGCCGTCTGCTCCTGGACTCGACCGTCCGCGTCGTAGTAGATGGCACTGTGGGCCATGCCATCCGCGCTCACCGTGATTTCCCTGACTCTGGTGTGTGGACGGAGGACAGCCCCGTTATTGAGAGCCTTGGGCCAGTAGCTAACGTCCACGCTGGATGGCGACCTAATTCCGGTCCCCAGATTTGGAGTCCTGCCGTCGTACTCCTTTGAAATAACGGCGCTGTCGGAAGACCACCAGTGCCATCCCAGCTTGTCAAACCCCTTGGCCAGGACTTCGCCCAGACTGCCTATGGGAAGGGGTGGGTTGGGTCTGGGTGGCTTGGGTGGGTAGGCGGGGTCGCCGTTCAGCCCGGACGTTCCCATCTGCCTGTCGTTCAGGTCGAAGTAAGGCTCCAACTCGTGGTAGGTCAGGGGCCAATCGTCGGCAACACCGTCCAGAGTGCGCACCCGGAAGTCCGAGGGGTGGAGGCGTGGGAAATGGGAACCCCAGTGTATGGTGCTGCCACCCACGGCATTGTACATGTAGGGAGCGATTACCGACTCCAGGTTATTTACCGGATAGTCCTGGGGTAGCTTTCTGAAATTGGGGTCGGGGTTGAAATCGGTCTGCCAGTGGACTTCCCATTCATGTTCGGTCACTGGAAACGCCTTTGGGTCGAGCCACCCTCCCTGCTCCAAGCACAACACCTGGATTCCAGCCTGTGAGAGGCTCCAGGTCAGGGCTGCGCCGGAAGCACCGGCGCCGATAACCAGGACATCCACCATATCATTTGACTGGGCCGTCATACTTCCATACCTCCTTGGGAATTCAGTGAAGGGCCGTCTCGACCTGCTTCCGAAGGCGTGTTATCCAGGCACGCAGAAGC
Source organism: Dehalococcoidia bacterium (assembly GCA_034421095.1). Classification (GTDB taxonomy): domain Bacteria; phylum Chloroflexota; class Dehalococcoidia; order Lucifugimonadales; family JAGWBF01; genus JAGWBG01. The sequence goes on along the minus strand of DAOUKR010000007.1, from coordinate 123,379 downwards.
CGGTCGGAAGACACGCAGGGCAGCGAGAGAGCCATCGTGCGATAGACCCACCCACGGCTGACTTTTGACGGTCTGGCAGGGTCAAGCCACGCCTCATTATGCGCAAGCCTGGAAAGAGTTGCGAGTCCAATGAGGAGCGGCCAAAGGACTGCCAGTCTAAGGCGCAGACAACGCCCCGGTATGGAGAGCAGGTATTGCTCCGCTGCTCGGTAGTGCTCCAGGGCCGCCTCTATGCCTGCTAGAAGGACAGGTCGAGCCTTGTAGCCCGATGAGGGGCTTAGCAGCGCTTCCGGCGTAAGGCCGACACGGGAAAGCTCGGTCTCGGGCAGGTAGCACCGTCCGATACGCAAGTCCCTCGGCACGTCGCGGAGAACGTTGGTCAGTTGGAGCGCCTTGCCAAACCGGACGCCGGTCTCCGACATGTACCCCGCATCCCATTCTCTGAGCGCGGGCGTATGGGCCATCGTAATAGTCGTCCAGAACTCGCCCACGCATCCGGCCACGTAGTAGGTGTAACTGTCAAGCTCCTCAAGGTCCTTGAACGCCACAAGCTGGCCGGAGTCCTCCGGTGGGAAGATGGTCAGGTCTGTCTCCATGCCCTGGGTGAGGGTCACGACCACAGACCTTACACGAGTACGGTCTTCCTCGGATAACGCCTCCAGCAACGAGAAGGCTTCAGGCAGCGCGGTCAATAGCGCCCTCTCGTCTGCCCTGGACTGCTTGTCCGTCAGGGCCGCTCCAATCTCTTGCAGCGCTCTCATCGTTGCCGGGCCTTCGACCAAGCTTCTGAAGGCCAGGAGGTGCCTCAGACGTTCCTGTGGCGGCAACAACTGTGTGTCGGCAATAGTATCGGCGGCGCGAGCAAGCAGGTAGGCCAGGCCCACCGGCTCGCGAAGACTTTTGGGCAGCACTCGCAGGGTCAGGTAGAACGTCCTGGAAACGCCTCTCAAGAGGTCAGAGAGCAGGCGCTCCCGTTCGGCCTGAGTAATGGAAGGCAATTCCTCTCCGGCTACGGGGTCGGTGGAGATGCGTTGTATGTCTGTCATTCAAGCAAACCCGACGAGTGGACTTGTTCCGGGAAGAGAAGAACAATTATTATATCAGATACAGGTTTCCAGTTGGTAAATTGACAGTCTCTCAAGCTAATCATATAATTGCCCAGTACGGCTGGAGGGCCGGGTAAGGGACCATCCTCCACGGAACTACACCACAACAGAGCACGCATGGGGAGCCTGATATGCCGGAGCATGACCTGATAGTAGTTGGCGGCGGCTTCGCCGGAATGCGTGCCGCCATTGCTGCTAAAGCTGCCGGCGCTGACGTGGCTCTGGCCTCCAAGGTGCATCCTCTGAGAAGCCATTCGTCGGGTACTCAAAGCGGTATCAACGCCGCCCTGGGTGCCGGTGACTCCTGGCAGTCCCACGCCGAGGACACCATCAAAGCGGGCGATTATTTGTCTGACCAGGACACCGTAGAGATTCTGTGCCGGGAAGGTATCCAGGATGTAATTAACCTGGAGCACATGGGAGTCATCTTCAGCCGGGACAGTGAGGGACGCATCGACGTGATGCCCTTCGCAGGCTCTTCTCGGCCTCGCACTTGCTACGTGGGCGACTCCGCGGGCCACATCATCCTCCAGGTCCTCTACGAGCAGATACTAAGATGGCAGGTCCGGACCTACGACGAGTGGTTCGTCACATCCCTTCTGGTCGAGGACGGAGAGTGCAGGGGGGTCATAGCCCAGGAGCTATCCTCCGGTAAACTTCAGCCGTTGCACGCCAAAGCGGTAGTCCTGGCTGCCGGCGGCATGGGGCGGATGTACCAACCCAGTACCTCCGCCTATACGTCTACCGCCGACGGAGTTGCGCTGGCGTATAGAGCCGGTGTCCCTCTGATGGATATGGAGATGGTCCAGTATCACCCCACAACTCTCAAAGGTAGCGGGGTGGTAATTACCGAGGCGGCCCGCGGGGAAGGAGCCTACCTGGTCAACAATGCCGGTGACAGGTTCATGGCATCTTATGACACCCATTCAATGGAGTTGGCGGCACGGGACACGTGCAGTCGTGCCATAGAGACGGAAATACTGGCCGAGAGAGGTGAGGATGGATGTGTTTTCCTCGACTTCCGACACCTGGATACGGCCCGAACAGAGGACCGCTTGCCCGAGACTCGGCTCCTGGTGAGTAGGTTAGCAGGCATTGACATCGGGAAGGGACTGGTGCCGGTGCAGCCAGCGATGCACCGTCCAATCGGGGGAATACAGGTAGACGCCCGGGGTGCTACCGCTATGCCCGGACTGTATGCTGCCGGGGAATGTGCCTGCTTGGGAGTCCACGGGGCCAACCGCCTGGGAGGCAATTCCCTGTTGGAGTGTATGGTCTTTGGCAGGCGCGCCGGGGAGGCAGCGGTAAACTACGCCAGAGCCACCCAGATGCCGCGGGCATCCGAGTCCTTGCTGGTGGACGAAGAGAGGCGAGCAAGGGAGATAGCCACCCGGAACGGCGGAGAGGACACCGTGGGCTCTCTACGCCGTGATCTGGCATTGAACATGCACGAAAACGTAGGCACGTACCGGAGCGGAGACGGACTGCAGATGATGGCCGATAGAATCGGTGACCTGAAGGAGCGGTACGCACGAGTGGGTATCCCAAGCGCAGGTGGCGCCTACAATCCATCCCTCTCAACCTACCTGGAATTGGGGAATATGCTGGACGTGGCCCAGGTCATTGTTGCCAGCGCCCTGGCACGCCAGGAAAGCCGCGGCGCCCACTACCGGACCGATTTCCCCGACAGGGACGACACCAACTGGCTACGTCACACCATCGCCTCTTGCGGCCCGGACGGACCAACGCTAACCCATAAGCCTGTTGTAATAACTCAGTGGCAGCCGGAAAGGAGGACTTAGCAATGGAGGTTACCTTTAAGGTCCACCGATATGACCCGTCCAACGATGGCAAAGGAGAGTTTCAGTCTTATCTCCTGGACATTGAGGAAGACGCCTCCATTCTGGATGCTCTGGTGCGGATAAGGGAGGAGCAGGACAGCACCCTCGCCTTTAGGGGCACCTGCCGCACCGGTTTCTGTGGCGACTGCACCATGCGCATTAACAGCCGCAACAACATAGCCTGCGCCACAAACGTTGGCAAGGTCGCCAAGGACGGCGAGGTCACCGTCGAGCCAATCCGCCTGATAGGCAGATTGAAAGACATGATGTACGACATGGACTCAATGGTTTATGACAAGTACAAAGCCACGGAACCCTGGATAGTTCCCGGAGATACCCAACGGGAACGGGAAAATATAGTGCCCAACGAGGTCATACAGGACTTGCGGAAGGTTATGAGTTGTACCATGTGCTGGCTGTGTGACGAGGGCTGCACCACTATGGTGGTGGACAAGAAATTTATGGGACCAGCCGCCCTGACCAAAGGCTACCGGGCAGTTGCCGACCCACGCGATAGCAAGACTGCTGAGCGGTTGAGCAAGCTGGGCGACAAACACGGACTGTGGGACTGCTGCCACTGTTTCGAGGCCAGTGAGCACTGCCCCAAGGGGATAGACCCCACTCAACGTATTTTTCAACTGCGTGACCGGGCCATCAAGGAGAACATCGGCAGTCCCTCAATACCCACGGTAAGGAACCATTACAGGAGCTTTGCCGCATCGGTAAAGGCCCACGGCTGGCTGGACGAGGCCCGCTTGGCCGTGGAGACCGAAGGACTCACCAACATCAAAAGGCAGTTGAAGCAATTGCCCCTGGCCCTGAAGGCATTCAAAAAAGGGAAAAGGCCCCTGCCTTACCTGCTCCATCCGAAGAGAGAAGGAGCACGACAGATTTCCGACATATTCGAGAAATGGAAGGGGGGAAAGTAATGGCGTATGCGTTTTACCCCGGCTGCGTTTCCAAGGGCGGGTGCCCGGAATTGTATCCTGCTGCGCGGAAGGTGGCCGCCAAACTTAATATCGAACTGCTGGAGTTGAGGGACGTGGGTTGCAGCGGAGCGGGCGTGTTGAGCCAAGAGGTATCAGACCCCATTAACGCCCGCACTCTGGCCAAGGTTGAGCAGATAGGGATGATGATGGTTACTATCTGCAGCACCTGTCAGGGTGTGTTCACCCAGGCTAACCATCGCCTCAAGTCCGACCCCGAGTACCGGGAGCGCATCAACAGGGATTACCTCGCCTCGGAAGGGCTGGAGTACAAGGGAACAGTCGAGGTGAAGCACTTCCTGTGGGTGCTGGACGAGGAGTACGGCCTTGACAACCTGAAGGAGATGGTCGTAAGTCCTCTCACCGGGCTTAAGGTCGCGCCCTTCTACGGCTGCTACCTGCGTCGCCCCCCCGAGCTTATGGTCCCCAAGGGTTTCGAGAGCCGCAAGAGCGTTCTGGAAAGCACCATAGAGACCCTGGGCGGAGAGGTGACCAAGATATCGGGCAGGGGCAAGTGCTGTGGCTTCCCCATCCTCACCGCCAACGAGGAGAGCTCTCTGGAGATGTGCGGCACCCACACCCTTGAGGCACGGGAAAACGGCGCCGACTGCATGGTCACTCCCTGTCCTCTCTGCCACCTTGACCTTGACGGCAAGCAGGCCGACGCCGAGAAGCACAAGGGGGCCGAGATAGACATGCCTATCCTGCACCTGCCCCAGCTTGTGGGCCTGGCCCTCGGCTTCTCGCCCAAGGAGATGGGACTGGACAAACATATTGTCTCCACCCGTGACGTTGTGAAGAAACTGGAGAGCATCAGGACTTAGAAGGTGTTGACCCTAGCAATTCCCCCATGGGGAATGGCAACCTGGACACCCGCAAGGGTCGCCCCTCTCGGTCATTCCGGCCTTGAGCCGGATTCCATCCCCACTTCAACTCTGGATTCTGGCTTTCGCCAGAATGACGGGTTTTCAGGGGTTTCCTGGATGCACCATTGGAGGGCGAAACCATAGAGATGGCTAAAGGGAAAGAAATCCACTGAAGGAACGGGAAGGTGACATGAGCACTTCCATCGAAGGCAAAGAAGTGAGGGTAGTAAAAGGGACCCAGCCTGCCAGCACCACGGCCCAAACTCGCGGGATGGAACGCCGCCCTGGCGTTGACGCCCAGACGACGGGAGCCAAAAAGGTCTGGCTGGGGCTTGTCACCTGTGCTCCCAACACGAAAGGGCCTCCCCATCATCACGGGGAGGCCGAGACCGCCGCATACGTCCTTAGCGGACACGTGCGCGTCTACTATGGTGAGGGCTTTCAAGAGTATGTAGACGGCGGGCCAGGGGACTTCATCTTCGTGCCGGCACATCTCCACCACATCGAAGCAAACGTGACTGACGAGCCCGCCGAGGCCGTGTTGTCCCGGGCACCGGACAATATCGTGGTGAACTTGGAAGAATAACCCCTGAACGTCTGGAGGAGATAGCATGACCAGGATAGGCATCATGGGGGCCGGCGCCGCCGGAAGCTACATCGGAGCCTTCCTCACCAGAGAGGGCGAGGACATAACCTTCATTGACCAGTGGCCCGAGCACGTTGACAAGATAAAAAGTGTGGGCATTCGGGCCAGCGGCAGCCAGGGAGACTTTACTGTCCCTGTGAAGGCGCTGCACCTGACCGAAGCCCAGAACATTGACGAGCCTTTTGACATAGCTTTCGTCGCCGTGAAGTCTTACGACACCGAATGGGCTACCCACTTCATCAAGCGCTACCTGAAGCCCACGGGCTACCTGGTCTGCTCCCAGAACTGCATGAACGACGAGCTTATCGCCTCCATCGTGGGCTACGAGAGGGAGGTGCCCTGTGTGATGTCCCACATAGAGGTCGCCCTGTGGGAGCCGGGACACGTCAACAGGGGCGGAGAGCCGGGAAGGGACCACGGCCATGACGTTTTCCGGGTGGGCGAGACCAACGGGAGAATCACCCCGAGGGTCGAGCATCTGGTCAGTATGCTCAGCTGTATAGACGGCGCAAAGGTGACCACCAACATCTGGGGTGAGAGATGGGCCAAGCTGGCCCAGAACGCTATGGGCAACCCGGTAGGCGGCATCTCCGGGCTTGGTTCCAACGACATGAGCGAGGACCCGGGCGCGCGCACCCTGCGCATTCACCTAGCCCGTGAGACGGTCCTGGTAGGCCAGGCCCTCAACTACGCCGTCGAGCCTGTAGGGGGCTTCGACGCCGATACCTGGGCCAGAGCCAACGAGGGCGACGTCTTTGAGGAGATTGACGCCAGCTTGCAGGGACGGAAGGGTAGGGTCAACTGGCATTCCTCCATGGCGCAGGACGTGAAGAAGGGCCGACGCTCTGAGATAGACTACATGAACGGCTACGTGGTGCGGAAAGGACAGGAAGCCGGCGTCCCCACGCCTGCAAGCGCCGCCGTCACCGCCGCCATGCAAGAAATAGACGCTGGCAGGCTCAAGCCCGACCCTTCCAACATAGACCGGGTCCTGGAGCAAGCTGGCCTTTAGCCGGGTGGTGTTTCCAAGGCTCCCTCTCTTCCACAGGAGGGGGACCGGGATGAGGGGCATCAGATGAATCACCCTCACCCCATACCTGCCTGTCGGCAGACAGGTCGAGTACGGGGCAGGCTCTCAATCCTTCCTGCACGCCGAGGCGGGTCCCGTCGAGGGAGGGGATGTCTTAGAGCAACTGCGGAGCAACTGCGGGGGCAGCTTGGGAAAGAGAACGCAGCACGTGCAGGAATGGGTCCTCTACTATGACGGGAACTGCGGCCTATGTACCAGAACGGTACGATGGCTCTCCCGATTAGACCTCTTCGGTCAGGTCACGTGGACTCCCTTCCAGAGCTTGAAGGAGCCTCCCCATGGGCTGTCCTGGGACGACCTTGACCGCGCAGCCTACCTGGATACCGGCCAGGGCAATCTTTACGAAGGGTACTACGCCTTCAGGAAGCTGTCATTGCGGTTGATACCGCTGCTGCCTCTAGCGCCCGTCTTCTGGCTTCCCGGAATGGGACTCGCTGGCAGAGCGGCCTATCGCTGGGTAGCCGGGAACCGCTACCGCCTACCCGGCTGCCAGGTACCAACTCTCAAATCTGAAAGACAGCTTCTGAATAGGAATCATGTACGAAATCACACATCAGGAGAATAAATTTAGGCAAAAGTTGAAACTCTAATCCGGTTTTGTTACAGTGAATCTAGTATATGTGGAGAAACCTGTGATGGAGACAACAACAGCACAGACCATCGGGGAGCTCATTGAAGGACAGCGGCAAACAAATGGACGGCTAGACCGCCTCGAGAGCAAAGTGGATAAGTTGCTGTGGGTAGGCTTCGGAATTATCGGAGCGGTAGTCGCTGCCTTGATAACGGCACTGGCAACCTTGATAACAGTGGTGGCGACCTAGTTAAGTATGAATGTCTAGGGGCAAGAGATGCGCATAAGGGTGGAACCCAAAGAGTTCTTTATGTACTCCATATTCCTGGCCTTCAACAAGGATCACTCCGACTCGGAGGATGAGGCCGTCAAGGCTTATCTGGTAGAACACGAGCTAATACCCAAAGCACAGGGAACGGACACGCTGGAGGGGCAGGAATACGATGTCATGTACTTCGGCGGCTGCTACCTGGGCAGACATCTCAACGTTATCGGCGACATGCAGAGAAAGGCCGTCGAGCAGGAGATGCTCGCTACGGAGATAGAGCGCATCTTGAGGGAGACGGCGGACCCAACGACACGCAGGGCGGCTGACAATACCCCTGGTCCCAGGCTGAAAGAGCTAATCACCCGCCTGGCCGAGGAGGCCCATCAACAGGAATCATCCTTTAGTGCCGATGAGGAGGGCTACTTGAAAATAACCCTGGAGGCCGACCAAATCCGGCGTAAGTTCCTGGAGATGGCGGGATAATAGAGGCTGCCAGGGCCGTTTACACAGGGAAACCTCTTATCCTGCACGTCAGTAGGGCCGCCAGAAAGATGAGGGACAGCAGAATCCCCAACACAAGACACCCATACCTCGACACCACTGAGCGACTGCCCCCCTTTTGCCCTACCCACCGGGTATGACGGGCAAGGTTATGTGGGAGGGATACTGGTCGCTATGCAGAATGGTCTGAACGGCGGGGCGCAGCTCGCTCTCCTCCCAAGGCTCACCGCCTGTATTGGGGTTCCTGTCGAAGCGCGGGAAATTGCTGCTGGACACTTCCACCCTTATACTGTGACCCGCCTTGAAAACGTTGCTGGTGGCTACCAGGTCTATGGTGTACTCGTAGACGTTGCCCGGCTCAATCAGCTTCGATTCTGCCAGGGTCTCCCGGTAGCGGGCGCGTATGATGCCATCGGTAAGGCTTCTTGAGCAGCCGCACGGGGATACGTCCACCAGCTTGGCGGTGAAGTCGGTGTCCGGGGCCGAGCTGATCGCATACAGCGTAACGTTGACAGGGCCGGTGACTTCCAGGTCATGCTCAAGGGCCGGAGTCGTGTAGACCAGCACGTCGGGTCGGGACTCTATGCTGCGCTGGTCGAAGGGACCTCCGGGGAGAAATCCGGCGTTGCAGCAAAGCCCGCCGCCCCTGGTGGGCACCGGAGACCTGGGGTCGTAGAGGTATACGTCGGGCGGCTCAGAGCCTGGTCGTTCCGGCGACAGGCTGCCATCCCCATTCAAGGTGCTGGCCTTTCCGTCACTGTGAAAGTAGTAGGGTGTATATTGGGTACGGGCCAGGGGCCACTCCTGCTCGTAGCGCCAGACGTTATCCCCCATCACGAATATACGGACCGGGGCTTCGTCCAGTACGCCATTGTCAATGCCCTTCAGCCAGTAGTCATACCACCGGAGATGGGCACCGGGAACGTCTATGGCCGCCTCGTTGGCCATAAGCCCGAAGTAGTACTCGCCGGACACATCCGTACCGGCGCCGTGATGCCAGGGACCCACGATTAGCTTCTGACCCTTACGGACACTGTCCGTGGGACCCCGTTCCCTCATGCCCTGAAAGTTTCTCAAGGTGCCCTTCAGGAAGATGTCGTGCCATCCCCCTATATGTAAGGCGGGGACTGCTATCTCGCCATGGTGGTCTTCGATGCGCCAGCGTTTCCAGTAGTCGTCAGCACTCGGGTGGGCAAGCCAATCGTAGAAATAGGGGGCCAGGCCATCCTTGAGGTGAGGGAAGTCCTTTGGTGGCACGAATCGGAAGGTCTCCTCCAAGCCATCTACTGCCTTCAGCAGATTGTCTCGCGTCTCTGATGGGACCTGACTGCCACGATAGTGAGTTGCCAAATTAGCCATGGTAAGCTGCAAAAGGGTCCAGGAGACGGCGAAGCCCAACTCAAAGGCTCCGCCTTGGTAGGTCCAGCCTTCGTGATAGTCAGACGCGGTGATACCGGGGACTATGGCGGCCAGGGACGGCGGACGGGAAAGGGAGGCGAGCCACTGGGTAGCGCCAGTATAGGAACGCCCGTACATTCCAACCTTGCCGCTGCTCCAGGGCTGGGAGGCGCACCATTCCACCGTATCGTAGCCGTCATCTATCTCATCCCGGAATGGGTAGAATTCTCCATCGGAGGCGTAGCGGCCCCTGGTATCCTGAATTACCACCGCGTAGCCGTGAGAAACGGCCCGCAATGCGTCCAGAACAGAGCCGCGGGCGGCGGGCATGTTCTTGTTGTAAGGAGTGCGTTGCAGCAGGACTGGAACCCTCTCGGAGGTATCGGGCCGGTAAACGTCGGCGTATAGCCGCGCACCGTCTCTCATGGGTATGGCGACGTCTGTCTCAGTCTTGATGGAAGTGTTCTGGCCCATAAAAGTAGTCATTGTCTACTCCTTACTAGCTCCACAGTAATACATTTCTCAAAATCGCCCGGTGCTAATAGCAGGGCATCAGATGAAGGGCGCAGAATCGTGCAACACCGAAGCCGAAGGGTGCGAAAATGGTGAAGTGACACACGGCAAGGGTCGCATGGTTCTTCGGCTCGTATTGTACACCAGGAGAAGGTTGAAAGCTACCTTGCCGTTGATGCAACTCGCCGGTTGCGTGACAGCCACTATGAGCGTAAAATGGCAGCCGCCTACCCATATCTTCAATATACCGGGTAGCAAAGGTGCCTGATGGAATTGGGAATCATCGGCTTGCCCAAAAGTGGCAAGACAACAACGTTCAACGCCCTCACCAGAGGACATGCCGAGGCCGGCGATGCCTCAGCCAAGCCAAATATCGGCGTTGCCAAAGTGCCCGACCCACGCCTCCATTTCCTGTCCTCTATGGTCAATCCTAAACGCGTTGTGCCTGCCGAAGTACGGTACATAGATATACCGGGTGCGCCGGAAGGGTTGGGACGAAGCGGCGACCTTGGTGGTCGTTATTTGAACTCTCTGCAATCCTGTGACGCTCTGCTCCACGTGGTACGTGCCTTCGACGACCCGTCGGTGCCACACGTGGAGGGGTATCCGGACCCCTATCGTGACATTTCCAACATGAACCTGGAACTCGCTTTCTCGGACCTGACCATACTTGAACGCCGTTGGGAACGGCTGACGTCGGAACTCAAGGGCGCCAGATCTCAGGAACGCAGCCGTATACAAAGTGAGGCGGCACTAATCGAGAGGTTAAAGGAGGCGTTATCCCAGGACATCCCAATCCGTGAGCAAGCCTTGGCGCCTGATGAAGAGCACGTGATTAGCGGCTACCAGTTCCTCACCGGCAAACCCATGCTCATCTTGCAAAATATTGACGAGGAGCGCATTCCACGGTTGCTTGAGATTGAAGAAGAAATGCTTCTGAGACTCAACTCCCCCCGAGTGGGATGTACGGTTATGTGCGGAAAGCTGGAGGAAGAGCTGGCACAGATGGACCCCGAAGAGGAAGAGAATTTCAGGGGGTCGTTAAAAGCCGGGGAGGCGGGTGCGGACCGCATGATTAGGCTATCGTACAGTCTGCTCAGCCTGGTATCTTTCCTGACCATGGGGCCCGACGAGGTGCGGGCCTGGAGCATACCGGAGAGCACTCCCGCAGTAAAGGCGGCGGGTGTTATACACTCCGATATAGAGCGGGGATTCATTCGCGCCGAGGTCATATCCTACGACGACTTGGCGCTCTCTGGCAGCATGGCAGAGGCGCGCCGCCGAGGTGTTCTCCGAGCCGAGGGACGCGGTTACCCAGTCCAGGACGGAGACATCATAAACTTCCTGTTCAACACATAGGTTCCGGGTTGATTGTACTGCCGTATCCATGTGGCAAAGGCCACGGGACCCGTAAGTTATGGTAGCATTATACAGTGAAGACAGTAAAGAAAGAACTCTGCTTGCAAGGAGGCCCCTGATGCGTGGTGTCACAGCTTTAGCCAACATTCTACACATGGAAGGAACCGAATATGTATTTTGCTATCCGTCCAACCCTTTGATTGAAGAGGCCGCCATCGCCGGAATCAAGCCCATCATGTCCCGGAGCGAGCGGACAACGGTGAACATGGCCGACGGTTATAGCCGGGCGTCCAATGGGCGACGAATAGGCGTTGTCGTTACCCAGTATGGTCCCGGCATAGAGAACGCCTTCGGCGGAGTTGCTCATGCCCATGCCGAGTCTACTCCGATACTTGTGCTTCCCGGAGGCGCTCCCCGGAACAAAATTGGTCAACCCCCGGACTTCCTGGCGGTAGAGTCCTACCGTAACATTACAAAATGGGCGTCCCAGATTAACCAGGCCGACCGCATTCCCGAGATGATGCGGCGGGCCTTCACCTTTCTCCGGTCGGGCAGGGGCAGCCCGGTCATGCTGGAGATGCCCGGCGATGTAGCCATGGAAGAGATAAGCGAGGTGGCATTCAACTACAGGCCCGTCAAAGGATACAGGAGCGCCGGCGACCCCAGCGATATTGCTGGCGCGGTCAAGGCCATTCTTGATGCTGATAGGCCCGTGATTTATGCGGGTCAAGGAGTCCTGTGGGCCGAGGCATCTGAGCAACTACGGGAGTTTGCCGAACTGGTGAATGCCCCTGTGATGACCACCAACACGGGCAAAAGTGCCTTCCCAGAGGACCATCCCCTTGCATTGGGTACCGGGGCGCGCACGTGGACCAGGGCATCCCGACATTTCTTGGACAGGGCAGACCTGGTCTTCGGTATCGGATGCAGCTTCACCACCAACCTGGCATCTATGGGAGTGCCGAGTGGTAAGACGCTGGTACAGTGCAACGTTGACGTGCAAGACCTTAATAAGGAGCATCAAATCCATCACGCCGTCGTTGGCGATGCGGGCCTGGTCCTCCCCCAGCTTATCGAGGAGGTGCACAGGCAGGCGGGGCCCGACGGCAAGAGGGGCGATGGAGTGGTAGCTCAGGAAATCAAGAAGATGAAGGATGAATGGCTGGAGGGGTGGATGCCTCTTCTGACCTCCGATGAGGTTCCCATAAATCCCTATCGTGTGATATGGGACTTCATGCAGACGGTGGACCGCACCCAGACCATCCTGACCCACGACTCCGGCCATCCGCGAGACCAGACCATCCCGTTCTATGAGGCTATCACACCCCGGGGCTATTTGGGCTGGGGCAACTCCAGCCAACTGGGTTACTCCCTGGGGCTGTCTATGGGTGCCAAATTGGCCGCACCCGATAAGCTGGTGGCCGCCATAATGGGAGATGCTGCTATAGGAATGGCGGGCATGGACATTGAAACGGCAACGCGGCTTCAGATTCCCATCCTTATTATGGTCCTGAATAATCACGTGCTGAGTGGTTACGACAGGAACTACCCTGTGGCCGCCGAGAAGTTCGGCTTTACCAACCTCTACGGCGAGTACGCCAACATTGCCAAGGCCCTGGGCGCTTACGGTGAGAGAGTCGAGGACCCCAAGGAGATTATCCCCGCCATCAAGCGCGCCCAGGGAGCGATGGCCACTGGGCAGCCCGCTCTGCTGGAGTTCATGACCAAGGAGGAGAATAACCTGTCAACACCCTGAGCGGCGTCCGGTCGTAGCCGAATATGCTCATATCCTGCTGCACGTCGTTCAGTTGGTCTGGACACACGCCTGTCAACAGTAGGACCTAGTCGGCGTTGCCAACAGCGACAGTTCGGTGACGCAGTGTGTAATCCTATTCATGGGCGCATGCAGGGTTGATCCCGGCGTCCAGCAAGACCTGAAAGATCTCGGGCGTCCCTTGGTCGATAGCAGACTTTATAAGTGCGCCGCTATCCACTGATGTGTCGTTGACAATTGCTTCGTCGCTAACGAGGCACCGCACCTCAGCCCAGGTCTCCTCTCTCAATACTGTTGCGATCGTTCCGCGGAGGAAGTCAAGTCGCAAAGGCCGAGGCGAGCATGCCCATCAGGTACGGCCAATGCCTCCTCGAAAGGGCGGGCGCAGGACAAAACTCCGACGGTAGCACCTCCTCATCCGCCTCCAAGATTATTGGAGCTCACCAGGTATACTGGGCATTATTGAGCGATAACTTGCAATCGCTCAGGAGGCGTTCGAGGATACCAATACAACGCGGCGTCTTGTCAAGGACACAAGAATGTTGCCGGTGGGCCACTACCAATCTAATTTCCCTCGGGAGACTTGCCGACTGGAATAAGCTTGTGTTGAGGCGATGACGAACAACCGGAAAGTCACTACAATGTCTTGCGGGGGCTAGTCTGTTGGCCATCAAGGATGGGGTAGAATGAGTGACGATTACAACGCCAACGTGACTCTAATCACCAAGGCTCTAGATTTTGTCAAGTTTGGTGGACGTGATTCAGGTCCCCGTTTAGGACTCTGGTAAACCTGTGGCCCTGTCACCGGCACTACGGAAATCCTGTTCCCATACGGGGCTACGCCAAGTCAATGACGTCTCGGTCGTACACCTACGGTGCAACAGCGGTGCTAGCCATCTCCCAACGACTCACCACTTTCGGCCGTGGCAACGTTGACCTGACTAGCGCCGGCGGCCCAGGCCAGTGCCGTAAGCATTCGCACCGGGTTCAGTATCTGCCAGACAACCCCGTCGTCGACGAAGTATGCATTTGCGAAAACCAAGACTCCCACCGCCGCTGAAACCACCGCCCCCACTCGCCCAGTAGTGTTCCCAGAGCGCCATAGGGCCACCACCGCCACACTTGAAGAGCCGATGAACAGCGGGTTGACGGTGCGCCACACGTCACCCCGATGCTCGCCGAACATGTCGCTGTATCCGTTGGCGAGCACTACGAGAGCCAATATGCCCAGCGCCAGGCTGCGCATCCAGGAGACTCGCCGGGTGCTCATCCAGACCCACCAGACACCGCCGAGCCCCATCAGCAACGGGCTAATTTGCCACAGTTTCCAGGGCCAGTAAGGAACTGACATCCCCTCCGGGTCAACGAGGACGGTTCTCTCCGTCCAGGCAAAAATAGCCAGGGCCACGAAGGCCGTGGTAGCAGCGGCAGGGATCGGGCCTAGGTCTCGCGGAGCAACCAGTTTGAACATCGGCCAGCCTTGCTGATACGTGCCTTTGGCACGTCGGAACATGATGCGTCTGTCCGGCGGGCAGCTACATTCCATGGACATTCTAGCACAACCAAGCAGATGGCTTCCGTATAATGCGGCACAGCTAGGACTGACTACAGGTCCAGAACGGGCCTCAAGGTGAAGGTTATATATTTAACAAGTCTGGTGGACGCCAAGAGACTCGGATCTCTCTACAGGGTCCATGTGCCCAGGACCAGATAAACCCCAGGAGTATATCAAAGATGGTTCTGCCTACCGTCGACTTAGGCCTACCACCTAGGAGATGGGCCACTTGTTGAGGGAGAGTAAACTCACCTGGTCACGGGCCTTCATCCGCTCCTTCGTTGATGATACGTCGGTTTGCCCCGGCCGGACGATCATGCGCTACACCAAACCCATGGTCCAGGACAGCCCTATAAGGGCCGAGAAGTTCAGGGAATCGCCCTCAGTACCCTGGCTTTGCCACAGTAACCCTGATAAACGCAGAAGCCCTTGAAGCGTATTTCCGTGGGTGTGTCGTCCTGGGCTTCTTCAGCCTCATTCAGGACGTACCAGCACCCGACAGTCCTAATGGTGATGGTGGGAGTGAGGACCGCTTGCCACTATCTGGGTCGCCGCCAGTTGAGCGTACAGACTGCCCTTGGCGAGAAGCTCTTCGTGGGTTCCCTGCTCGACCAGCCGACCTTCATCCAGCACCAGTATGGTATCGGCGTTACGGATGGTGGAAAGTCTGTGGGCGATGACTACCGTAGTCCGGTCACCCATCAGCCGGTCCAAGGCATCACGGACTATAGCCTCGCTGACGGCGTCAAGGTGTGAAGTCGCCTCGTCCAGGACCAGGACAGGAGCGTTCTTCAGGATAGACCTGGCGACGGAAATACGCTGCCGCTGGCCGCCGGAGAGTTGCATCCCCCGCTCACCTACGAAGGTGTCGTACCCTTCAGGGAAGGACATGATGAAGTCATGGGCGTTCGCCTGCTTGGCTGCCTCCTCCACCTCCAGGTCCGTGGCGTCGTGGCGACCGAGCCTGATGTTTTCACGTATTGTGCTGTTGAACAGGTAAGTGTCCTGGGCAACGAGGGCGATTTCGCCCCGCAGGTCATCCAGCAGGAAACGGTCCAGCCTGTGGGCTCCCAGACGTATGGCCCCACTCTGGGGGTCCCAGAAGCGCATAATCAGGTAGGCGCAGGTGGTCTTGCCAGCCCCGGAGCGCCCGACGATGGCGATGGTCCGGCCCGCACCGGCTTTGAAGGAGACTCCATCCAGGGCCTGAGGGTCGGCATCGCTGTAGGCAAACACGACATCCGAGAAGTCCACCGACGGCGGCGAGTCCCCGTCTCCGTTGGCCTGGGCCGCCACACCTGGGCCGTCTCTTACCGGCACCGGCTCGTCGTGAATCTCCAGGATTCGCCGCGAGGATGCCAGGGTCTCCATCATCTGCTTCATGGTGCGGGCCAGTTCAGTGACCGGACTGAAGGCGGACAGGGCCAACACGCTGACTAACGGCAGCATCGTCCTCTCCATCTGGCCGTCCAGTACCAGCCACACACCCATTGACAGCACCGCCAGGCCGCCGAGACCCATCATGGCCTCCATGAAGCCAATCTGAGATGCCTGGGACTTTTGGAACCTCACCAGGTGGCTTGCGTAATCCCAGCCTTTTCGTGTCAGCTCTTCATTCCTATCCCTGCCACGGCCAAAAGCTACGATCTCCCTCATACCCTGAATGCTATCTACCATGAAGGCGTGAATGTCGCCCATGCGGCCGCGGATTTCGTTGCCCAGCCGCTCGATCCGGTTGTTGGCAAAGAAGGGGCTAACGGCCACGGCAATGAGAAATGGGGCCAGGACGACGGCAATCGGCCAAGAGATTACCGCCAGGGCGATGAGCAGTCCACCAGGGACCAGCACTGCGACGATCATCGGCGATATGGCGTGGGCAAAGAAGAACTCCACGGTCTCCACGTCGCCGCCCACGACGCTCACGAAGTCACCAGAACGACGACGGACCATGTACGAGGGCGCCAACCCATCCAGCTTGTTATATATATCAACGCGCATACGGGCAAGCAACCTGTAGGCCATGTCGTGAGCTTGCCAGGTTTCCAGGAAAAAGAGCAGCGCCGAGACCGGTGCGAACACGCATACCAACATCACCAGCGTGCCCAGTGGCTCGCCACTGAAGACCGCACCAACCAGGAGTGCGCTCAGCGCCCCCAATACAACGACGGAGCCGTGATGGAGCAGGCCCAGTGTGAGGGTAATCAGGAACTGGTACTTCACAGGGCTAACCAGTCCGAAGAGCCTGACCCATACCGAAAGGGAACGTACCTTGACGTGGGTGGGATGATGATGGGACGTGGGGTGGGACGGTGCCTGATGATGATGTCCGTGTCCCGTCGAGAGATGGGGCAAGTCCGGCTGGTGGTGGCCTGCTAGATTCGGCCCGGCGGGTCGGTTTGCAACGGTAGAGATGTCGCCCACTCCCAGCCTCGTCTGCTGCTCCATCAGCCGCGCGTAAGTTCCGCCCGCCGCTATCAACTCGGCGTGGCTGCCGATTTCGGCTGCGTGTCCCTGGTCCAGTACCAGGATGCGGTCGGCGTTAATGACGCTGGACAAGCGATGGGCAATCACAAGGGTGGTCCGGTTCTCCATCAGCCGGTCGAGAGCGGACTGTATCAGCGCCTCATTCTCGGCATCAACGCTGGATAGCGCTTCGTCCAGGAGGAGAACCGGAGCGTCTTTCAGAAGGGCCCTCGCGATGGCTATACGCTGTCGCTGTCCCCCCGACAGTCGGACGGCGCGCTCTCCCACCACTGTTTCGTACCCATGAGGGAGGTGCTCTATGAATTCGTGAGCGTTGGCGGCCCGTGCTGCGGCCTCCAACTCCTGCTGGGTTGCGTCGGGCTTACCGAACCGCAGATTGTCCGCGACGGTCCCGTGGAATAAGTAGGTATCCTGGGTGACAACGGATATGTTCTCTCGAAGCACATCGAGGGGGAGGTCTTTCAGATCGTGGCCTCCCAGCTTGATGGCCCCAGCCTGGGGATCATAGAACCGGTACATCAGCCACACGAGAGTTGATTTTCCTGCCCCGCTGGCGCCAACTACGCCAAGGGTCTCCCCCTCTCTGAGTTGGAAGGAAACATTTTCAAGGGCCGGCCTGTGACCCCCCTGGTAGCCGAAACTGACCTCCTCAAAGGAGACCTCTGGCCGCAGCCTGGTGAACGGGGGTTGGGCCGGCCGCTCCGGGTCCCGGACCGTGACCTGCTCATCCAGGATTCCGAAGACGCTTTGGGCCGACGAGAGCACCGCCATCCCCTGGTGGTAAAGGTTGGTGAGCTCCCGCATTGGCCTGAAAACTTCGACGCCAAGCATGAGGACAATCAGCAGCGGACGAAGCTCCATGTCTCCGTTGCTGACCCGGACCGCTCCCACGGCCAGGGCGACGGCGGCGCCAACAACCATGAAGAAGATGGATGCCGCACTGGTGGCGCCATTGGCCGCGACCACTCCCATCGTGCTCCTGTAAAGATTGTGGGCACGCTCGGCCAGCGCCCTGCCCCGATGGACACTCTGGCCGAAGGCCTTCAGTGTCGCCAAGCCCTGGACGCTGTCCAGGAAGTCGGACCCAAGAGCGCCGTAGGACTGGCGTCTCCGGTAGCTGCTCACCCGGTTCCAGGAGTGGAACATTGCCGGTACAATCAGAGTGAGGGCAGCGAAGGCCAGGAAAATCAGCGCAATCACCGGGTCCAGGGTCACCATGTAGATGAAGATACCCAGCGGGGCCACTGCGGACACGATGAGCTGGGAGAGGTACTGGCCAAAGAAGGTCTCCAGCCTCTCGATGCCCTCTGCCAGGGTGAGCACCACGTCGCCGGTACGATTCCGGTCGAAGTATCCGGGGCCCAGGTGCAGGGCATGTTCGTAAACATTCTGGCGCAACCTGATTTTCACTATGTTGGCGGTATGATGGTTGACCGCATACTGCCAGTACTGGAACAGCCCTCGCACCACGATAAGCACGGCGATTATCACCAGCGGAAGGGCCAAGTCGGAGAAGCCCACCTGACCAGTCAGAACGCGATAGATTACAACCCCCGACACGGCGAGCCGCGCGACCCCGGCGCCCACTGCCGTTAACCCAAGCAGTGATGCAAACAGTATCTGAAGCCGGACGCCCCGTGTGAGACTGAACAGTCGCCGGTCAAAATACATCACTCATCCCTCAAGAACATCTGAATCCCATGGACTCAACCCCAATGCTGCATTCTATCATATCTGCCTTAGAGGGTGTTTCTAAAGTGGCGTCCCAAGCCTCCTCTCCCTTGATGGGAGAGGATTGAGGTGAGGGTGATACCCCTCATCCCAGCCTTCTCCCGCAAGGGGAGAAGGGGCTTTGCAAACACCCTCTTACACATCGGGGCCTTCGATAGCGCCACACGCTTGGGAAAAGGCTCGGACATCTCCCGGCGAATGGGGACGCCGGGCCTGCTGCCCTTCCTTCAAACTTGTGTGGGCGGCGGCCTTCCGTCAAGCGCTTTAGGGGTCATGCTCGTACAATCCGAGACGGCCAATGCAAAGCTGGAGAGCGCCCTCCAGGTTCCCGCAGAGACCGTCAAAGGCCTACAGCTTGACCTCCCAGTGAAAAGTTCTTAGTATAGTAGACGTTGGCCTACCACTCTCCTTTGTTTCAATAAACCCCGCTCCTAAGGTCCAGGTCGCTAATTACCCGGAACCGTGACAGGGCCGGCATGATAGATAAGCTCACCGCAACGTTAACAGGAGGACTCGGACAATGGCTATTCAACCGTTCAATGTACACGTCCCGGACTCGACTCTGGAAGACCTTCGGGAGCGTCTGGCTGACACCCGGTGGCCGGATGAAATCAACGACTCCCGGTGGGACTATGGGTCCAATCTCGCATACGTGAAAGAGCTAACCGAATACTGGCGGACCCGGTTTGACTGGCGGGCACAAGAGGAGATGCTCAACTCCTTTGACCAGTACCGCACGAACATTGACGGTCTGGGCATTCACTTCATCTACGAGCGCGGCAAGGGGCCTAATCCCCTCCCCCTTGTCATCACCCACGGATGGCCCAAGAACCCCTTCGAGATGGTCAAAATCATACCCCTGCTCACCGACCCGGCCAGCCACGGTGGAGACCCGGCGGACTCCTTCGACGTGGTTGTCCCGTCGGGGCCGGGATTCGGGTTCTCGGACCGCCCCCAGCAGCCGGGGATGAACTATTGGCGAATCGCGGACATCTGGGCGAAGATAATGACCGAAGAGTTGGGGTATCAGCAGTTCGTTGCTCAGGGCGGAGATTGGGGTGCAAGCGTAACTGCCCGCCTGGGATACACTTACTCTCAGGTCGTAAAGGGCATCCACATAACCCTAGTCGGCGGCGCTCAACCATACATAGGTCCGGGTACTCGCGAACTGAACGAGGCGGAGAAGGTGTTCCTTGAGGAGCGCGAGCGATGGCGTCAGGATGAGGGCGGATATGCCCACATACAGGGGACCAAGCCCCAGACCCTCTCCTACGGGCTGAATGATTCCCCGGCCGGACTGGCGGCCTGGATTGTGGAAAAGTGGCGCTCATGGAGCGACTGCGACGGCAACGTGGAAAGCCGCTTCACCAAGGACGAGCTTCTCACCAACATCACAATCTACTGGGCAACCCAGACCATCGGCTCTTCCACCCGACTCTACTACGAGTCCCAGCGCAGCCCCTGGTTTCTGGAGCAGGGCGACCGCGTTCAAGTCCCCTGCGCAGTAGCCACCTTTCCGAAGGAGTTGTTCAAACCGCCGAGGGAGTGGGCGGAGCGCTCTCTCAACCTTCAGCAGTGGAGCACCATGCCAAGAGGGGGCCACTTCGCCTCGTTGGAGGAGCCTGAATTGCTGGTGGAGGATATGCGGACCTTTTTCAGAGGGCTGCGGTAGACTGGCACCTCAATCCTTGGCCAGCGTCGCCACGTGTCTGGCTGCGTTCTCCCCGGCAATTTTCCCAAACACCGCTCCCGCCGTGAGACCGGAGCCGCCGGGGTAGTTGTAGTAGAACAGGCCGCCAATCAGCTCGCCGGCAGCATAAAGACCCGGAATAGGGGCCTCCTCGCAGTCCAGCACCTCACCCCGATTGTTGATTTTGAGTCCGCCGAAGGTGAAGGTAATGCCGCAGGTCACCGCATAGCCCGAGAAGGGGGCCGTATCTATGGGGAGTGCCCAGTTGGTCTTGGGAGGCTCAATCCCCTCGGTGCCCTTCCCATCGAGGACGGTGGGATTATACTCCCTATCCTGGACCGCGGCGTTGAACTCCCTCACGGTTTGGACAAGGCCATCCCTGTCGATGTCAAGCCTGTCGGCCAACTCCTCTATGCTGTTGGCAGTAGCCATGGTCACCTGGGGAATGCGGTACTCCTCTCTCAGAAGATGCTTCACCTTGTCGTCGAAGATCTGGAAAGCCACGTTCTGAGGCTGGCGCAATATCTCCCGTCCGTAGGTGACATAGGTGTAATTGCGGAAGTCCGCTCCCTCATCCACGAACCTCCTGCCGTGGACGTTCACTATGATGCCGAAGGGGTAGGAGTGCTTCTGATAAAGCTCCGTGACAACCCTGTCGCCATAGGGAGGAGCGTTCAAGTCCCAGGCCACTGCGTGGCATCCACTCCAGTGGCCGTGGGGTTGCGCACCTATATCCAGCGCCATCCGAATGCCGTCTCCCGTGTTGTACGGTATCCCACGCACCTTGGCCAACTCCCAGCCTGGGCCGAGGTATCTGGCTCTCATCTCGGCGTTCGACTCGAACCCGCCGCTGGCAAGTACAACAGACTTGCCAGAAATATCTTCAAATCCATCGGGGCCTTGGACTGTGACTCCCGATACGCGGCCCTTCTTATCCTGGAGGAGCTTGACCCCTTTGGTCTGATACCGAATCTCCGCCCCCATCCTTTCGGCAACGTCAAACTGCTGGTCGGAAAGGCCCTTACCCGCGCCCACTGACTCCACCACCAGGCCGCCCCAAAACCGGTATCTGTCACCCACCTTGAATGCCTGCCTGCCGAATGAGAGTACAAACCGTACACCTCTTTCACGCAGCCATAACAAAGTGGGATGTGACTGTCCTACCAACAGTTGGGCAAGCTCAGGGTCCGCAAGTCCTCCCGTTACCCGCATGAGGTCGCTATAGAAATCGTCCTGAGTATATTTGCCCACATCCACGGACTGCTCTTCTTCAGGGGACATATCCGGAACAAGGGACTTGATGTCCTCGATGCCGTTATAGGCACATCGGATGATACCGCCTGTGAAGTAAGTATTACCTCCACGAAAGTATTCCGGGGCTTTTTCCAAAACCAGGACTTTAGAGCCATTTTCCAGAGCGGCAATTGCGGCGGTAAGCGCAGCATTTCCTGCGCCCACGACCAATACGTCATACTCGCTGCTCATGTCACACCTCTCGAAAAATAAACCTTTTTATATTATGCTAACCCAGGTCACCAGTATACGTATCCCAAACCATAGGGCCAAACCATAGGTAAGGTACTGAAAAGATGATAACCCTTTTGCTTCCAAGTCACAACACTACGGAATTTCGTTGCTATCTGGTGTTATAAAGACTTGTCAGGAGTAAAAAAAATGCTTATACTATGGTGCAGTTTGCAGGTTGCATCCTGCGAACTATAGACAACGGAAAGCGTACAGCAAAGCGGCTTACAGATAGATGGTCTCAAAGTAAAGGAGGCGCCATGTCTTGGTATAAGGTCTTTCCGGTTCTCTTGGCGGCGGGAATACTCTCTTTGCTCATCCCCCTGACGTTAGCCCTGGCAGATTCGGACTCGGGCACAGTCACTATTATGGACAGCGATGAGAGCGGCAACATGAGTGATAAAGCCACTATACACATTATGAACGTGTCGTCTCTCCCGGAGGGCCAAGCGTATGAAGGCTGGTTCGTCAGCGATTCCGGGGAGCGGAAGGAGAGCACCGGCATACTCAACGCAGACTCCGACGGCATGATTAGCCATACCTTCATGCTAATGTCCGACGACGAGCCAACCGGAGAGAACCTCTTCGCCGATTTCAACACCTTTGCCGTCACCATAGAACCAGTACCCGACGATGACCCAGGCCCCTCCGAAGAGATCGCCCTGGTTTATACGTTCCCTGCCGGGACGATAGCCCAGATCAGAAATCTCGTGTTCTCCGCAGAGGGTAACCCAGAGTACATGTCCGGCTTCCACGAGGGCACCGCCAAGGGCACCGCCGTGGGTCTCAGAGAACAGACCATGGTCGCCCTCCAACATGCCAATCTGGCCTCAGAAGCGTCTAATCTGGCGGGAGTCCAGGCACACGCCGAGCACGTGGTCAACATCATTGAGGGCATGGAAGGGGAGAACGCCGGCGACCTGAACGGCGACGGTGAGACACAGAACCCTGGTGACGGCTTTGGCGTCCTCAGCTACGCAGCCGACGCCGGGACTCAGGCGGGAATGGCCGCCGCAGGCGCCGCCAGGGGCGATATGATTGCCATGTACGCCGGGGAAGTCATGGAATCGGCCAGCCAGACCGACATGATGGCCGGGCAGGCCCGGGACTTGGCCCTAGGTGCGTTGGAAGTTGAAGACTTCGATGCAGCCAGAATCATGCTAGGAAACGCAGCGGCAATGCTTGAATGGGCCCTCAATGGGTCCGGTGCCGACGGGAAAGGCGCAATGCAAACGTACTTGGCAGCCCAAGCCATGGGTACCTACAACATAGAGATACCGCCTGCCCCTCCAAAGCCGGGAGACACCTTCGGCAGCATCAGTTACTCAAGCATTGCTTTGATGGGCCTCGTGGTAGGAGCGTTCTTCCTCGCGGGCGGTCTATTCGCCTTCCGTCTCAGCAGGAGCAGGGCCCAATAACAAGATAGCCTATCAAGCAAGCCCCCTTGCCAGGACCGGGAAGGGGCCTTACCAGAGAACAAGCAGAAGCTCCCTGGGTAGTCATCCAGGGAGCTTTCGCTTATACTATGACTGACAAAATCAACGAGATTATCATCCTCCGATAAGATTCAGGCATACCAAAGTTGCAATTTTTGAAACAGGGGGGCGTCCATGAAGGTGCTACTAGGTGCAACCCTTATAGATGGCACAGGAAGTCCTCCCGTGCCGGACACTGCGGTGCTCGTGAATGATGACGGCATCATACATGCAGTCGGTCCTCAAGAGGCGGTTGCCTTCCCTCCTGACGCTGAAATTATCCCAGTCTCCGGTATGACACTGCTTCCCGGACTCATTGACTGTCACGACCACCTGGTCTCCCACGGATACGACCTCGTCGGACGATGGGGACTAAATGAGCCCAGGACCGTGCAGACCATACGGACCGCCAGAGTGTTAGAGCAGACCCTTTTAACGGGCTACACAACAGTTCGGGACGCCGGCTGGCTGGATGCGGGATTCAAACTGGCCGTAGAAGAGGGACTTATACCAGGTCCGCGCCTTGTTGTAGCAACTGGACCTATCTCTCCCACAGGGGGTCTCGCGGATAGGACCAGTCCTTCAGGCCATTGCCAACCTCTGATAGACCCACACCTCCCTATAGGAATAGCGAACGGGGTGGACGAGGTGCGCACCAAGGTACGGGAGATGGTAATGGTGGGCGCGGACGTAATCAAGTTTGCTACAACCGGCGGGGCAAGCTCCAGACCGGGACATGGCCCCAAAGACGTGGAGTTTGGGCGTGACGAGGTCGAGGCTCTGGTGAATGAGGCTCACGCCCTGGGAAGAAGGGCCATGTGCCATGCGCTGGGTGGCCCCGGACTGAGGACGGCCATTGAAGCCGGTGCGAACTCCATAGAGCATGGGACGTACCTGGACGAGGACCCGGAGCTTGTCAGGATGATGGCCGACAAAGGCACCTTCTTCGTTCCCACTTTCACGGTCTACGAATTTCACGGGGCAAAGGGCACGCCTCATGGGCAAGCCAGATCTCGCGCGCTACGTGAGCATCACGTGGAGAGTATGCAACGCGCGCTGGCCGCAGGGGTAAAGGTAGTGGCCGGGACCGATGCAGGAGGTTGGGTCCACGGAAACAACGCCGAGGAGCTTCAGCACTTGGTAACCGCCGGCATGACACCCATGCAGGCCCTGGTTGCAGCTACAGGCTGGGCCGCGGAATGTCTCGGTCTGGAGAAGGAGATTGGCACAGTCCAAAAAGGGAAGGCCGCAGACCTGACGGTAGTGGACGGCGACCCCCTTTCCGACATCACCATATTGCAGGAAAAGAGCCGTATCAAGCTGGTAATGAAGGAGGGGCAAGTCTACGTCAACAAGCTGGCTTCCGAAAGAGTGGCAGCGCCGCGCGAGTAAGAGGGAGCCCGGACGGCTCGGCCCGACCTTTTAGCACCTGGCCCGGTAAACATCCACGGCCGCCCCTGAAAGAACCGCTCCCTTGATGGGAGGGCGGGTCTTCTTCACCCTTACTCTGACTGCCCGAATAGGAAAGGCCCCCAGAGAGCATCTGGCAATTTCCTCTGCAAGGGCCTCAAGAAGGTACTTTGGCTCCCCTTCCATCACCTCCTTGGCAACCCGGTACAGGTGAGTGTAGCTCACCGTATCGTCTCGGTTATCCGACTTCCCGGCGACGCTAAGATCAAGCTCAGCCTCCATGTCTACCTGAAAAGGCTGGCCCAAGGAGCGCTCTTCAGAGCTGCCGCCATGATAGCCATAGAACTGCATCCCTTCAAGGATTATTCTATCAGAGGGCAACCCTCACCTCCTGCTACTCCCTCCGCGCAATGGCATCCGCCAGCGCCAGTAGATTCCTGGCGCGCTTTACCACCGGCACGTCTATCATTCTACCGTCGAGAGATGTCGAGCCTCTACCAGAATTTTCGGCCTCATCCCAAGCCTCTACAACTCTGCGGGCATATTCGATGTCCTGGGGCAACGGACTGAACATGTCATTGATTATGTCAAGCTGAGCGGGGTGTATCGCAAACTTGCCCCTATAACCCAACTTTAGAGCCGATTCTATATCCATCTTCAGGCCGTCCTCGTCCCGGAACCGCACGTATGGGCTGTCCAAGGCGGCCACGCCTGCCGCCCTGGCTGCTACGGCAACCGCAGCCCTCGGGAAATACACCTCATCGCCAGTATCGGTGCGCTGTACGCCCATGTCATCGGTGTAATCTTCAGCCCCAAATGCCAGCCCCACGATTCTGGATGAGGCAAGGGCTATGTCATAGACCCTCATGACGGCCCTGGAGTTCTCTATCCAGGGAATGAGCTTCAAGTGACCCGGCTCCAGTCCAGTCTCCTTCTCCAGGGCGACGGCCATTCTGCTCCATTCCATTATATCCCAGGTAGACTCCACCTTCCCTAAACTTGCGCCGTAGAGATGGGGTCCAATCAGGGCCGATAGCTCGTCACGAGTTAGCCCCGTATCCAGGGAGTTAAGCCGGACCATAACCTTCCGGCCTCGTTGGGATAGGCTGGGGGCTAAGTCTTTCACAATCTGCCTGGCATTCAGCTTTTCGGCAGGAGGGACCGAGTCCTCCAGGTCTGCCATGATAACGTCAGCGTCGAAATCCCTGGCCTTCTCCAACATGTCATGGCGGTTGCCGGGCACGAACACAAGGCTCCTGAGTAGTTCCACCTTAGACTCCTTGAAACAAACTGGGAACAAGCTATCAAAGCAAATGCGCCGGGGTCGTCGCTATAAGGGCTTACACCACCAAATTAGCACACACGCCGGCCCTGAGCAACCCACCAAGGGTCTTTTGACAGGGTCTTTCCATTGTCACACCGATACCATTTAGCCATAATGTAAGTCCTTGCAAATATAAAAATATTGCGGGTGTTGAAGTGGGGCTAGAGTAAACACCCCGTTTCAGATATAATGTCTGCAAACTCAAGTGAAGGTGGTATCTTGGTTACTAAAGACGATTTCAGAAGGTGCATGTCAGAGTTCGCAACAGGGGTCACGGTGGTGACCACACTGGACGATGATGATGGTTTGCATGGAATGAGTGCCAACTCCTTTACTTCAGTCTGCCTGGAGCCCCCCCTGGTGCTTATTTGCGTTGCCCACAATACCAACACCTACAAGTACATGGAGAGCCGCCGCTGCTTTGGCGTCAATATTCTTAGCGGCAAGCAGGAAGACGTAGGCAAATATTTTGCCAGGAAGCCTGAGGACCGGAAAGGGGATGTGGAGTACGACTATTCCATCACTACGGGTTGCGGAGTCCCCGCCCTGAATGGAGTCCTGGCATTTTTCGGCTGTGACGTGGTGGCTTCTCACGAGTATGGAGACCACACAATCTATATTGGCGAGGTAAAGGAAGTGTACCGGGGTTCCGGGGAGGAGCCTCTACTGTTTTTTGAAAGCAAGTGGTTCAAGAACGTAATGAGTGACCAGGTATAAGCCTTCCCCCTTTATCCAATGTTTCTGGGTAGCAAGGAGATGTTGAGCCAGTAGTCCAGTATCTTGCTCATTATCATCTCAGACTCCCTTGCATCAGCCGGCTTTACGACATAACTATTAGCGTGCGCCTCGTAGGAATCCAGAAGGTCCTGTTCAGCTTTTGAGGTGGTCAGTACGATAACCGGGATACTCTGCAGTTGAGGGTCCGCTTTAACCTCCGACAGCACCTCACGGCCGTCCTTTCTGGGCAGATTCAGGTCTAGCAAGATGAAATCTGGGAGGGGTTGAGGAAAGCTCTGCCCCCGCTGGCGCAATGTAGTCATAGCCTCCTCGCCGTCTACCGCCACAGTCAGGTTGTAGTGATAATCCGAGTTTCTAAGGGCGCGCTGAATCAGCTCCACGTCTCCCGGATTGTCTTCTACTAACAGTATCTCAATGGGCGTTCCGAGGGTTCCCATGATACCTCACCTCCTTATCCGTCCTATATACATGGCACCGTAAAATAAAAGCTCGAACCTTTACCTTCTTCTGATTCCAGCCAGATACGTCCTCTATGACGCTGTACGATTTTTTGGCAAAGGGCCAGTCCAATGCCAGTGCCAGAGTATTCGGACCTGCCATGCAAACGCTGAAACATCAGAAAGATGCGCTGGTAGTGCCTCGGCGCAATTCCAATCCCATTGTCGCAGACCGAGAAGACCCATTCATCGTCTTTCTTCTCAGCGGAAACATGAACGTGGGGCATCTCTTCTCTGCGAAACTTGATTCCGTTGCTAATCAGATTCTGGAAGAGTTGGGCAAGTTGGACGGCGTCCCCGTTCACTACGGGCAGAACATCGTGAGTCACCACTGCTCCATTATTATCAATCGTCGTCTCCAGATTGGCAATAACCCGCCGCAGAACGTCATTACAGTCGGTAGGCTCGAATGCCCGTCCCTGATTCCCTATCCGAGAGATGGACAGCAGGTCATCTATGAGCGTTCTCATGCGGCCGGCCCCGTCCACAACGTATTCAATGAACCTATCGGCATCGTCACTTAGTTTGCCTTTGTAATCATCCGCAAGAATCTGCACGTAGTTCGTGACCATCCGTAGCGGCTCCTGCAAGTCGTGGGACGCCACATAAGCGAACTGCTCCAACTCAGAATTCGACCTCTTAAGCTCCTCTTGCGTTCTCTTAATCTGGGAATAGAGTTGGGAACTGGCAATGGCGCCGGCAATCTGGGTCCCCACCCGGTCAACGAGGTCCAGAACATCGTCCGGATAGGCATTGACGTTGGTAGAAGCCAGGGTCAGAACACCTATAACCTCATCATTGGAAATCAAAGGGACCCAGAGGAATGTCCGAAGCCCAACGTTAAAAAGGGGCATCATCCTGGGCATCTGAGTCTCCACTATGTTCCTGTCACTGGCTAGGAACACGAACCTTGAGCGGTTCTTGACAACGTCAGCGGTGACCGAGCGGGCAGATGAAATAAGGCTTCCGGGCAGAAACTCTTTCGATTCCAAGCCCCATACATAGGCGAGGTTCCATGCTTTGTTCTCGGGATCGTACACTGTGATAGCGATGCGGTCAATTGGCACCAGGTTACGGACCTCTTCGGCAAACTGTTCGTACACGTCGTCCACGTCAAGGGACGAGCTGATAATTCGACCAATCCTGGCAAGAAGCTCGTTCTCTTCAGCCAAGCGCCGCTCGATGGCCTCGCTCCTTTGCAGCGCCTTCTCCGCCTCTATAAGCTGAACTTCGGACAACTCCAACTCAGCAACACGCCGCCGAAGCGCTTTTACCTCATCGGCAAGCTGTTCAGTAGTCGTCCCTTCATATCCCACTGTGTACTCCTGCGAACTCTTCATATAGTCATCCCCGTCCCACTTCAACCCGTTCCGGAGAGGTGCCTTCTCTCCGGTGGGGGAAGGTGCTCCGCACTCCGATGTTAGAGTCTGTCCTGGGACGTGATTCAAAAATGAGTGCGGAGGTTGGCAGCTTGCGGTCCGGGCATTTCATCCCCATCATGGGAGCAAGGATGGACGCTCCTTCCCCCGGCCATGATGGAAGGGGTTATGCAAAAGTCTCGCCAAGGGGGGAAGCCGGGGGCAACACCTTCGAAAACATCCTCTTAGAAATTCTCAAAGGTTCCCTGACTAACATTCCCATTGAGGCTCCCGTCATTTACCTTTTTTGCCTCTTTGTTTTTGTGGCCGCTGCTTCCACCGTCTCTCAAATCTATGTCCGTATCTGGCAAGCAAGGTAGGGGATCACCCTCCCTAGCTTGGGGCATAAGGCAGGTCAAGGAGGCGACATGATCGTCGGCTTGCTTGTCGCGCCAGATGCGCACTCCCTGGGTGTTGCGCCCCACCATTCGGAAGTCTTGCAGGCTTACCCGTATCACCTGGGCTTTGGCCGAGATCAACATAATCTCCTGGTTCTCAGACTCATTCACCACCCTGGCGCCGACCACCGGACCAGTGGTCTCACTGACGCGGAGAGTACGTACGCCTGAGCCTCCTCTATGGTGACGCGGATATTTGTTCAATACGGTGCATTTGCCATATCCGTGGTAGCTGACGGTGAGCAGGAACCCGTTGTTAAGGGCCACATCCATCGCGACTACTCGGTCTCCTGGGGCCAGTTTGATGCCATGTACTCCCTGGGTTTGGCGTCCTGACTGCCGCACATCAGATACAGCAAAGCGGATGGACTGCCCTTTTTCCGTCACCAGAATAGCATCGCCGCCCTCCTTAACTATCCGAGCGGAGACCACTTCATCACCCTCCTTCAAGTTCATCACTATCAGGCCATTGGAACGTATCCCCGCTAGGTCCCCCGGACGCAACATTTTTACCCGGCCTCGGCGGGTGGCTAGAATGAACACGTTGCCCCGCTCCTTGAGGTCGGGCACTGCTAGCAACGCGTTGACCCGCTCCCCATCGGCAATAGGCAGCATGTTAATGATGGATGTGCCCCTAGTGGTGCGCGAGCTATCCTCGCCGATGTTGAAACATCTCAGCGGATAGGCGCGGCCCTTGTTGGTGAAAAACAGCACTGTGTCGTGAGTATCGGCTACCAGCAGGTCTTGCAAGGCGTCATCCTCCCGGGTCGTCATGCCTCGGACACCCTTGCCTCCCCGATGCTGGATCTTGTAAGTAGAGGTAGGTATACGTTTGATGTAGCCTCTCTGGCTGAGAGTAATCACAACATCCTGGTGTGGTGTTAACTCCTCGATGGTGTGGTGAGCGGCTTCCTCGTCTTGTATCTCCGTACGCCTTGGGTCGCCGTACCGCTTTTTCAGTCTTCTCGCGTCTTCCTTAATTACCGCAAGCACTCTTGCCGGGTCAGCTAGTAGAGATTCCAGGTCGCTTATAGTGTTGAGCAGGTCCTGGTACTCCTTTTCCAGCCTTTCCCTCTCCAGGGCAGCGAGACGCCTTAGCTGCATATCAAGGATGGCTTGAGCCTGGACCTCAGTCAGACTCAGGGCGGTCATCAGATTGCCACGCGCGGTGGTGGCGTCCTGGGAGGCCCTGATAATGGCTATTACCTCATCCATACGGTCCAGGGCCAGCAGGAGACCCGCCACAATGTGGGCACGGTCTCTCGCCTGCTTCAGTAGATGCTCGGAACGGCGGGTAATGACCACGCGCCGGTGCTCAATATACAGTTGGAGGGCACGCTTCAGGCCCAATACCTGGGGTTGTCCATCTACCAAAGCTAGCATAATCACGTTGAAGGAGGACCGCAGGGCCGTGTGCCTGTAGAGATTGTTCAGTATAATCTCAGCCTGAGCATCCCGTTTCAACTCCACTACCACCCGTAGCCCTTGCCTGTCCGACTCGTCCCTCACATCGGAGATACCCTCAATCTTCTTGTCCCGTACCAAATGGGCAATCTTCTCCACCAGGGAAGCTTTGTTCACCTGGAAGGGTATCTCACTGACAATTATCTGCTGTCTGCCTCCGCGAAGCTCTTGAATCTCAGTTCTAGCCTGCATGACCACCCGGCCATGACCGGTTGTGTAAGCATCTACAATGCCGGAGCGCCCCTGTATGATGGCTCCCGTGGGGAAATCGGGTCCGTGTACCCGGGCCATCAGTTCCTCGACCACGGCGTCCGGGTGGTCTACGAGATAACACACCGCGTCGCAGACCTCAGACAAGTTGTGGGGTGGTATGTTGGTAGCCATCCCAACGGCGATTCCTGAAGCGCCGTTGACCAGCATATTGGGGAGCAGCCCAGGCAGGACCGTAGGCTCTTCAAGAGAGCCGTCAAAGTTCTCGGTAAGGTCCACGGTGTTTAGTTCTATGTCTGCCAGGAGTTCCTCGGAGATAGACGCCAGGCGTGCCTCGGTGTAGCGCATGGCCGCTGGAGGGTCGTTATCAATGCTTCCAAAGTTGCCCTGCCCGTCCACCAGTGTATACCGCATGGAAAACCCCTGAGCCATTCGTACCAGGGAATCATACACAGGGGCGTCACCATGGGGGTGATACTTGCCCAGGACTTCACCAACTATGCGGGCGCTTTTCTTGTAAGCACTGGCAGGTCGTAGGCCCAGCTCGTGCATGGCATAAAGGATGCGCCTCTGGACCGGCTTCAGCCCGTCGCGCACGTCCGGCAGTGCCCTTGCGACAATGACACTCATGGCGTAGCTTAGATAGGAGCTACGCATCTCTTCTTCTATTCTAATCGGTTGGATGTTACTCGAAGGAGTTAGCGTTACCATCTGTGACTCCTTATGATATTTGTTCTAATGTCCCAATGTCTTGGAGCTAGGAATTCGTATTCTGTTTGTACCCTTCCACCCGCTCTGTGAAGGCCAAGAACAGGTTGGCGAAAGCCTTTGGCACTTCATCACGGCGTTCCGGGTGACACTGAACACCCACTACCCAGGTGTGCTCCGGGCTTTCCAATCCCTCAATAATGGCGTCATCCATTGAGTAGGCCGATGCCAGCAGCCTGGGAGATTTCTGTGCCTCCCGCAAGCCCTGATGATGACGACTGTTGACCCGGAAAAAGCCGCCCATCCCCAGGATCGCTGCCAGCTTGCTCCCCGGTGAAATATAGATGGAGTGATGCACAGATTCCCAATGCCCCTCTTTAAGCTCCGCCTTATGGCCGGGTATATCCTGGAGCAGCTTGCCACCAAATGCCACGTTCAAAAGCTGCATACCACGACAAATCGCCAGCACTGGCATATCGTGTTCCAAAGCATATCGGAGCAGCCCGAACTCCAGGGTATCAAGCGCCTCCGCAAGCTCCAGACCCGCCTCACTATCCCGTGGTTCGTCATAGTTGACGGGGTCTACGTCCGGTCCTCCGGTAAGCAGAAGGCCACCGGCATCTGAAAGCAACGCTTCCGGTGGGGCGAACATGTCTTGCGGAGTGACCAGTCGGGTCTGGACATGTCCAGCTACGGCCTGGATGTACTTTTGAGCATTCCGTTCGTTATTGGATACTATGGCGAGGATAGCCATACACTTATATTGTACCTGATACAAGTTCAAATTTACAGGCTCTGGGCATTACCGGGCAGCCATTTTCTGGGTATCACAAAGCAACTGCACAGGTTACGAAAACCCACTCTTGCCTTTCCTTTGTCATCTTTCACAAATCGTAAGAAGCCTCAATGCAGATACGGCTCAAAGTTATGGGCCAAAGAGAAGTCTGATGCCCTAGACGTAAATATTGGTCAATAAAGACACGGAATTATGACCTTCATACCTCTTTGCCATGATTGCAGGATGCTGGTATTCTTGATAAGAATACCTTAGAATACTGTCAATAACACCAACGATGAGACGCCCTGACAATCCCAGTAGGAGGTAATCTCAGATGCCAGAGAGCGTTCAGGAGCCACCCCTCGGACATGGCTCAGGGCAAGTCCCTCCTCTCGCCGGGCCACCTATCAATCCTGCTTTCGAGAGGGAACTAGACGAACTGGTAGCTCTAGCAAGTCAGGGTCAAGCGCCGAACAGCAAATTTTTCAATCCCCCAGACGAATGGCTCACCAGCCACATGACCATTATCCAAGACATGCCTCAAGTAAAGCAGGAGGAAATCCTCGCAGAGGCCAGAGAAATTGACGAAGAAGCACAAAAGGCCAACGACGAGGGAAAGGCTGCAGGCCGAGCCGGGCCGGGTGTGGCGTTTCGCCTGGACAACGGCGGTCTGGCCTTTTTCAGCCAGCTGGGAGTAGCACGCCGGCCCGACCTTACCCAGTATTTCATTGATGGCTTCGCCAAAAACCGGGACGCTCTGGCTTTCAGTGAGGCCAATCAAGCCATTTTTGCCGAAGTATTCGTCTATATCAACAGGTTTATGAATCGCCAATTTAACGGCGACTCGGCATCAGATGAGCAGGATGACCAGCCTCCAATAATCCAATCCGACAGGCAAATTTGTGATGCGCCAGGACGTTCATTCCATGCTCGACAACTGTTCTTCGGCACCGACTACCTTCAGGCCCCATATATGTGGCGACAACTGACGTTCGACATGCCGGACTTAGAACGCCACAAAACCCCCAATATTCTGGAAGTCTCAATCCCAAGGTGGCTTGAGCATCTCGACATGCCGGAAGACCTTAAGGACCGCGTTAGAGAGGCTAAGCTCACCCAATTGGTCTTCAAAGCCCCCACCAAAGGTCTATCTCTCCACCTGGGATTTGACTATGTTGGTGAGCACAAAATGGGCCCATTATCCATTGCGATGTTTCAGGTTAAACAGGCCAATGGGCTTGCAGTCCAAGCCGCTCTTAGCATGGCGCGGATCAAGACTCTGGATAACACCATGACAAACACGGCACTTGTCACAATCGGCCCTTCATTGCATGGGAAGAGCACCCTCACCATAATGATCGAGTTGGCAAATAGCGTCCTTGCCAAACACCTCGACCTCGTGACGGACCCACAAGAGGGTGTCTACCCAATGAACGATGACATCGTCCTTCTCCAGCCTCTGCAGGAGGTCAAGGAGACAACGCGCGGAGGCAGGCACGTAAGGATTTCCCACGGCATAGACGGAACTGAGAACAACCTGTACGCCGTACCATTCGGTCTCACTCAGAAAGACGACCCTATAACTTACGATGTTCTCAGGGGCACAGAAGAGACTCCAAACCCCCAGGAAACCCTGGAGAACGTCCCTGTCAACGTTGACGACAGCACACCCAATTATCTCCGAAATCCAGTTCGCAACATGCGTATGATCCTTTCTCGGCCTCGCCTCCTGAACCGGAAGGGGGCTGCCCACCTGATGGAGGCAATCACCAACGGCCAAATGGAAGATTCCGTCCATGTGCCTATGGAGAACACCGACCGAGTATTCTGGCAGGCAGTGATGCGACAAAACACCGTGATACCACCCTTGAGGCGTCTCGGCCTTGAGCAATACATTAGAGTCCTGATGTATGGTGAGGCAGTTCAGATGGGGGCCGCTATAGGTGCTATAGGCAGACCGTATGTGGAATACTTCTCCGACCCGTTCATTATCGGTCTGGAAGATGAGAACGCCAATCTCATGTACAACATACTGCATGAGATGGCCGACGGAGGGATACCCCAGGAGTATTACGCCTTCAACACAGGTGGGGTCGGCGCCGATACCAATGACGATGCCAGTGGGTCACAATACAGGAAGATTCAGAGAGACCTGACGCTGATGCTACAGGAAGCCTTGCTGCGCAATGCTGTGAAGTTTGAATATGACAGCGTACTGGGTTCGGACATAGCTGTAGCCATAGTGAACCAGAACGGGGATGAAGTAGTGGACCTCCGGTCGGAGTGGCTACCCCGGGAGATATATGGTGAGGCGGAATATAAGCGGAGAGTCGAAGAACTGAACCGCAGAAGACATTACGGTAGAGATGCCCAGGACAAAGCCGGTATCCTGAGATATACCAAGGTTAATAACAACATCCTGGACCTCAGAATAATTCCCAGCCCGATCAACGAACGGGAACTGGCCTGGCTATTGTCCTTTTACTGGAATGTAGACCAGGCCTACAATTCGCTACCAGAGTTGGTCCAACATCTGGGCGAAGGTAATCTTCCGGGCCCTGAAACCATAAGCCAGCTTCAGGAAAAGTACGAACTGGGATTGGAATGGGGCCTTGAATCGTCCCAAGATAGCCAGAGCGTCCTGGCCAAACTTGGATTAGTCGTTGGAAAGGAGAGCTGAAGTTGTCTGTAGAGCAAGGCCATTCTCTAAAGGAAGCCTACGATCAGTACTTGCCCAGGCTTAAAGGAGAGGAGCAGCGTGAAGGACAACAAGAGCTTAACCGCTTCATCCAATGGTGCGGTAGAGATAGAGCCATATCCCAGCTAACCCCCTCTGAGATAGCTGAGTATGGAGAGTCAGCCAGCATTTGGGGTGCAGACTCGGCCAAAAAGCTGAAGCCTGTGAAATCTTTCCTGACCTACCTCCGGGAGAGGAAGCTGACCAGCGTTAGCCTTGCCCCTCACCTGAAGGTGTCCAAGGCAAAGAAAGGTTCCAGGCGCGTATATTTCAAGTCGGCAATGGAACGTGCGGAGCTCACCGCCGAAGGATACGCCAACCTCCAGTCCCGCCTGGAGATGCTCAAAGAAGAACGGATTAACGTCATAGCCGACATCCAACGGGCTATGGCAGACAAAGATTTCAGGGAAAACGCACCACTCGACGCCGCCAAGGAGCGTCAGGGCCTTATCGAGTCCAGCCTGAAGGAGCTGGAGGGAATCCTGATCAACGCAGTCGTGGCAGACGATCAAAACACTGCGAATGGACAGCAAGTCAAGATTGGTAGAAAGGTGACCCTTCGGGAAGTGAGCAGCGGCAAGGAGGTCTGTTACACCCTGGTAGACTCAAGGGAAGCGGACCCCGCCACGGGCAGAATCTCCAGCATCTCCCCTGTAGGGAAGGCCCTTCTGGACAAGATGATGGGCGAAGAGGTCCACATTACCGTACCCAGAGGGACATTGCATTACATAGTTGAAAAAGTCGAGAGCTAGCTTCCTGCTAAAGCCTGACTCGTTACCCTGAAATTATGCCACAACCCTTTCCCGACCAGCTTACCGGCTTCCTCCCTCCGCCCCACGAGACAAGGCGTCAAGCAGAACGCCCACCCGAGACCTGAATGGTCGCACCCGGTTTATCTTGTCCGTTACTCCCAGTGCAACAACAAACATGGGACTTTTGCCTTGGGAGTGGGGAGAGAAGAAATCGGTGACGTCATCGTCGTAGAATGTAAGGCCGCTGGCCCCTAGCCCCAGGGAATGGGCACAGAGGTACATCTTGCCTCCAATGGTACCCGCCTCCAGTTGAGCAGCACGATAACCCCTGTTTCCGAAGCGACGAAATATTCGCTCCAGGTCAGCCATAAAGAAGACCACCGCACTGGCGTCGGCCCCCAAAGCCTGCTCGAAACACAGGTGTCCGGCCTCCATGCGCAGGTCCCTGTCCTGAAGCTGTTCCATGCTCCTTCGCTCCTGGGAGAAGAAGTAGCTTCCGGCGGAAAGCCCATCCACAGAGTTGACAATCATATAGATGTCCAACAAGCTTGTTCCACCGGGTCCCAGAAAGTCCGCCGGGACTCCTCTGGTAGAGTAGTCAACTATGGAATCGAACTGCATCCGAGATATAGAGACAGGAGCGAAACGCCGGGTGGAGCCACGACCAAGAATCACGTCTCCCAGTTTACTCACCTCCCTGCTACTACCCCCAGCGCTCTCCAGGGAATAAGATGGAGTCCTGATCTGAGGCGATTCTGAAGGCATGACACCCCGCCAGGACACAACCTTCTCCGCCGTACCCAACATCGAAGCGGTGTGCATGTGGCGTATCTCAGGGTAATCAATCATGTCATCGGGAGGGAGTTCCGATTCGGATGAGAGCGGTGCTACTGTCAACTGGCTTGAGCCTGACCGGGAATCATGTTCCCCACCCAACGTGACCATACATAGACTCGCTTCCATCTCTCCGTCAACCCCTAGCAGCGAGTTCACCTGATCGTCCACGAATCCAGCTATCACCCGCGCCTGCAACCCCTCTGTCGAAACCGTCGCCAGCAAATTGGCGAGGATAGTACCGTTGTCCCAGAAACAGTACCTGTAAGAGCGAGCTCTGTACTTCCAGGCACTCCTCCAGAAAATGGACGTAAAAATAAGGGTAACGGGGGATCCGGAAACAGAGCTATCCTCGCCGGTAGCCCCGTAAAGCTCGCTCCTGTAGTCGCCTTTACGCAACTGTCTAAGGGCAAAGTCCCTCGGGGAAAAATGGTAAACTCCTGCCTCCAACCCTGGAATATCCTTACATACCAGGTAGGTCTCTATCGGATACAGCCCTCCCGCGGAAGCCGCAGCTCGGAAACGCACCTCCCCTGCCTTTGGGAAGACCCCCTTCCTGACAAGTCCGACGGAGTAAAACAAGCACCGAGCAAGCAGACCAATGTCAAAGGCTGCCACGTCTCCCGGGCCTACGCCAGCAACTGCATCCAGAGTTGAGGTCTTGGACATGGAAAAGTCGGTAGGAAGGGGAAAAACCTGGAGTTCGTCGTAGGACTTGTAAATCGGGGGCTTGTTGCGCAGGTTGATATAGGAAAGCTTTGTGGACTCGTGATAGGCTTGGGCCGCTTCAGTATCCTGATTGCTCACCGCCAACTCCTTCCGAACCCTCAGGGCATTGTCTCTCTTTTCTTCTCCGGGGACCGACTCACCACCCTGCTCAGGACGTTCCCTGGACAGAAATGGGTGGCGCCCACCATCTCACTCCTCCGGTCAAGCTGCCGGTACTTCCGTCTCCAGTCCCCATACTACGCAGCAATTCCTTCACAGTTAGTCTAAGGACCGGATGATGGTGATCTCCCGCTATCTCAGCCAGCGGGACCAACACAAATGCCCTTTCAGCCAGCCGAGGATGGGGAATCTCAAGCTCCGCCTCTATGACGCTCTGCCGCTCATAGAACAGGATGTCCACGTCTATTGTGCGCGGGCCGTTTGGAAAGCTTGGCTCCCTGCCGACGGTCTTCTCCACATCCTTGACCATAGCCAGCAGTTCGCTGGGACTCAGAGACGTCCACCCACCGCACACACAGTTCAAAAACCTGGGCTGGTCCTCGTAGCCCCAGGGGTCGGTGTCGTAGATTGATGAAACCTTTTCCAGGGTTATATCACCCGAAAGAAGCTCCAGGGCGTGGCGAAGGTTCGCTTCCCTGTCACCAAGGTTGGAACCCAGGCCCAGATAGACCATCACCTGCCCCATCCCTTGGGCCTCCAACCTCTGATGATGGCATCGCTCACCTGTGCTACTCTCGCCATCGCCTTTACATCGTGTACCCGGACCATGTCGGCACCACCAGCGATGCAGAGAGCTACGGCGGCGGCGGTGCCTTCCAGCCGGTCTTCGGGCGGCAGACCCCCAAGAACCAGCCCTATATGGGACTTGCGTGAAGGGCCGACCAGCACCGGAAATCCAAGCGCCTTGAATTCGGCAATTCTGCCCTCGATTTCAAGGCTCTGGTCTGCTACCTTGCCAAACCCGATACCCGGGTCAATGATGATGTTCTCAGGTGAAATGCCCGCCTCAAGAGCATCATCCACAGCGGCCTTGAGGGACTCAATTATGTCAGGTATCAAGTCCCCATACTCGTGTCCTGTCCGGTTGTGCATCAGAACGTAAGGTACAGCGTACTCCGACACCACGCGCAGCATATCCTGACCCGGGTCAACACCCCAGATGTTGTTCACCATAGCCGCCCCTGCATCAAGACAGCGCCTGGCTACTTCTGCCT
This sequence comes from Dehalococcoidia bacterium, assembly GCA_034421095.1. Classification (GTDB taxonomy): domain Bacteria; phylum Chloroflexota; class Dehalococcoidia; order Lucifugimonadales; family JAGWBF01; genus JAGWBG01. The sequence continues at coordinate 84,790 of DAOUKR010000007.1, read as the reverse complement.
TGTAGGTATCTATACTTATGGGGATAGATAGCTCACCGGAGAGACGCTCAACTACGGGTACAGCCCGCCTCAATTCCTCCTCGGCACTCACCCGGACCGCTCCGGGCTGGTTGTTATACCGTCGGGTGGACTCCCCACCTATATCAATTATATCGGCACCCTCCGATTCCATCAGAAGCGCCCTGGCCACTGCGGCATCTACGTCATAGCCAAGGCCATCCCCGGAGAAGGAGTCGGGGGTGACGTTGACCGCTCCCATCAGATAGGTACGTTCCCCCCAGAGGAAGGTTTTTGTTCGGCAGGTGGTAGCATGTTGTCCTTGTTGCCCGGTTGTCACGATGTGCAAGCTCCACAAGAGGGTGGCCCGGAAGCATGTTTTCTCCAACTCATTCTAACACTCATACCCTCGCCTTGCACCAGCTACCAGCTTCTGTTAGCATGGAGCCAATCTAGCCCATAACCCCGATGTCTTAAGGTGCGTCTGGGAGGTAAATATGACCGTCGAACGGGATATGGACGCGAAGCCGGAGAGCCATGATGATGCCCAGTCCCAGGAGCTAGTAGCCGTGGACGCCGAACCGGCTACGAATGCGAAACTGGAGCAGCTGGAAGAAATGAGGAAACAGTCCCGGCTGGGCGGCGGTGAGAGACGTATCCAGCAACAGCACGACAAAGGAAAGCTCTCTGCCAGAACGAGGATAAGCTTGCTGCTTGACGAAGGTACTTTCGAGGAGATAGATCCCTTCGTCACCCACCGGGCCACGGACTTCGGCATGGCAGACAGAAAGATATTATCCGATGCCGTGGTAACGGGCTACGGAAAGGTTGACGGACGGCAGATATTTGTGTTCTCCCAAGACTTCACTGTCCTGGGCGGTTCCGTATCTGAGGTTGTGGGTCAAAAGATTTCCAAGGTGATGGACCTGGCGATGAAGACAGGTTGTCCAGTCGTAGGTCTCAACGATTCCGGGGGCGCACGCATTCAAGAGGGGGTGCTTAGCCTGGGCGCTTATGGCGAAATCTTCCTGAGAAACACCCTGGCGTCTGGGGTAATCCCTCAGCTTTCGGTCATTATGGGTCCCTCCGCAGGCGGGGCGGTTTACTCTCCCGCAATCACCGACTTCATCTTTATGGTTCAGGGCATCAGCCAGATGTACATCACCGGCCCCGACGTCATACGGGCAGTGACAGGGGAGGACGTGACCCACGAGAGTCTGGGGGGAGCACTTGCTCACGGCAGCCGAAGTGGTGTGGCCCACTTCATATCGGATTCGGAGGAAGAATGCATGGCCCAGGTACGCAGGCTCCTGGGTTTTCTCCCGTCCAACAATATGGATGACCCTCCCACAGTGCAGGGTTTTGATGAGGCGGGCCGTACCGATGATAGCCTGTTGTCTATCGTGCCCGAGGAACCCAACAGGGCTTATGACATCCGCGAGATAGTGATAAGGGTCGTGGATGGCGGCGATTTCATGGAGGTCCACCAGGACTTCGCCCCCAACATCGTCGTCGGCTTTGCCCGGCTTGCCGGGAAAGCCGTAGGCATAGTGGGCAACCAGCCGGCCTATCTTGCGGGAGTCCTGGACATTAACGCATCGGTGAAAGCCGCTCGTTTCGTGCGCTTCTGTGATTGCTTCAACATACCTATCATAACCTTTGTAGATGTGCCCGGTTTCATGCCAGGCACCGAACAGGAGTACGGAGGAATCATCAGGCACGGGTCTAAGCTGCTGTACGCCTACGCCGAAGCCACCGTGCCCAAGATAAGCGTGATGACTCGCAAGGCTTACGGCGGGGCCTACCTCGTTATGAGCAGTAAGCACCTCAGAGGTGACATCAATCTGGCATGGCCCTCTGCCGAGATTGCCGTGATGGGACCGGATGGGGCCGTAAACATTGTCTTTCGCGATGAGCTCTCCAAGGCGGAGAACGCCGAAGAGCGACGAAACAGCCTGATTGAGGAGTTCCGGGACAAGTTTGCCAATCCTTACGTGGCAGCCAGCCAGGGATATCTGGACAACGTGATAGACCCCCGGGAGACACGCCCACAGGTTATCCGGGCCCTGGATATGCTTCAGAACAAGAGAGATTCCCTGCCTCCAAAGAAGCACGGGAACATACCCCTCTAGCCCAGGAGTCATGGAGATGAAATTCGGACTGTTTTACATGATACCGTGCGCCGACTGGCAATCACCGGTGCAAAGGTATCAGGATACCCTGGAGCAAATTGACCTGGGCGATGAGCTTGGCTTCGACAATGTGTGGTTCGCAGAGCTTCATTTCGACTCCAGGTTTTCCACGACGCCCTCCCCCTTGATGGTGGCCGCAGCAGCCGCCCAACGCACCAAGAAGATACGGTTGGGTGTGGCAGTGAACCTGCTGCCCCTTCATAATCCCGTCCGAATTGCCGAGGACATAGCCACCCTGGACGTGCTTTCCAATGGACGGGCGGAGTTCGGGGTGGGTCGGGGTGCCATGCCAGCCCACTTCCAGGGATTCAATATTCCCATTCAGGAGAACCGTGAGCGGTTCGTGGAGTATCTCGACTTTGTCATAAAAGCCTGGACCCACGAGGAGTTCTCCTTCGTGGGCAAGTACCACAGTGCCCAAGACCTTCGGATAGTGCCCAAACCCGTCCAGAAGCCCCACCCTCCCATACGCATCGCCTCGAACAGTGCCGACACATTCGAGATGGTGGGAAATCTGGGACATAATATGTTTATCTCCCCGTTCGTGGTGCCGATGCCCGCCCTTCGAGACGGGGTCAAAGTGTACCGGCAGACGCTGGCAGCAAGCGGGCATCATGTCAGCACTATGGAACTGTCAGTGAACATGCCTGTTTTCGTTGCCGGAGACGCCGAAGAGGCCAGGGTGGTCCCAGAGGCAAGCGTGAACAATTTTCTCAACGCCCTCTTATCCAGCTACGACACCCCGGCCATGCAGCGGGCCATCGCAGCCAATCCGCGGGTCAAGGAGACTCAGGCCAGGTTCAAGGGGATGACCCTAGACGACTGGCGCAACGACATAGCCATCTGCGGGGACCCTTCCCAGTGCGTTGAGAAGATTAAAGCGCTCCAGGAGGACCTCCAGCCGTCCGAGATTATCTGCTTTTTCAACCAGGGTGGGCTGATAGAACATTCCCGGGTAATGAATGCCATGAAGCTATTCGCCAGCGAGGTGATGCCCCATTTTCGATAGGTGCTCTAAGCTTTGCCACCGAACCGGCGGCTGTGCTCTCTGAGGGTTCAATTATTCATCACCACCAGCAGACCTGCACCAAGGGCCACATCTGCCGCCTTTTCATCAACAACTCCATCCTGCATCCAGATGTATTTGGCGCCGACCTGAATGGCCTCATCCACTATATCGGAAACATACTCGGAACGCCTGAAGATGTCCACCATGTCAATCGGTTCAGGAACCGACTTCAGGTCTGGGTAACTCTTCTCACCCAGCACCTGTTCCACCATCGGATTGACAGGGATAATTCTATATCCCTGCCCCTGTAAGTATTTCGCCACCCGGTGGCTGTCCCGCCGTGGATTGGGAGAAACCCCAACCACGGCGATGGTGCGACTTTTGGAAAGCTGTTCTTCAATGCAATGCATAGCGAGTCCTCCTACACGTTATGTCAAACTCACTTGCCCAACTCCTCTCGGATGCGCTTTGCCGAGTCCCTGAGGGCATTCATTACAACGGTAGTAGGCGGAGGGCCGACGTGGGTATATCCTGCGCCCAGGTCCATGAGGTCTCGAGCCGTCAGAGGCAGCGCCGAGTGGTTCACTGGAATCGAGAGCTTGGCCTTTCCAACCCTGCGCACTATGGAAGCAATTTCGTCCACTTTCCGCCGCAAGCGAGGGTCTTGAGGGTCAATGACACCCAACAACTCGGACAAGTCGGTGGGCCCAAGCCCGACCACGTCCACACCCTCCAGCGAGGCAATCGCCTCGACCTCGCTAATGGCCTTCTCATCCTCAGCCATGACCGAAAGTAGTATCTCGTCGTTAGAGCTCCGCACATGCTCTCTCCATGGCACTGCCCCGTATTGGGCGGCTCTGGTATTGCCTGCGCCGCCCCTTGCTCCCAGAGGTGCGTAGCGGACCGCCTCCACCGCCTTTCTTGCACCCTCGACGCCGTCAACGTGGGGTACAATAATTCCCTGGCCGCCCATGTCCAGGATTCGCAAGATGAGCTTGGCGTCGTTATCCGGCACTCTGATGATAGAAGTTATCCCCACAAGTTCCGTTGCTCGTATCATTCGCTCAATCATATTGAGGTCGAAACTGGTATGCTCCATGTCAATGAAGGCCCCGTCGAACCCTGCAAGCCCGATAATCTCCACCAATGCCGGGTCGGCAAAGGACACGTAGCCGGCTATGCCAAGCCCACCCTCTCTCATGACCCTCTTGACCCTGTTCTCCCGCATATCAGCTATCCTCCCAACAAATTTGGACACTTTCCCTGTGGGTATATTATCTTACATCCAGGCCACCATAGCCACCGGGAATAGAACCTTTTCATTCCCAACGTTATGTGAAGACAGACCTCCCCCACATATCTGTCATTTCGAGGAGCGGAGCGACGAGAAATCTAAAAAGTCTCGCAACCGGGACGCCAATGCAGACAATCATTTTAGACCTCTCGCTTCGCTCGAGGTGACGATGGAAGAACCTGCACCGGGACACACATTACCTGTACACTACTGATGCAGACTTGTATAATTCATCCGAGTCAATCCCTATCTTTGGCTGTGGAGGACGTACAATGATTAGAGTAGACTTGGACCTTGAGAACCCGGACGACCTACAACTGGCGAATGCACAATGGAGGTTCGCTCAGGGACTGGTCCCTGGAGAGGTCAATGAAGGGCTGGTGGCCCAAATTGAAGGTAGCCCTGCACGGCTCGCCGACTACGATGATTCAGGATGGGAAATTTGCGAGTCTATCCAGGAAGGCCGGTCCAAAGGAGTCACATTCGGCTGGTATCGTATCACTATCACAGTGCCAGAGCAGGTGCATGGCATGGATGTGAGAGGATTACCGATGCATTTTGAGACCTGCATAGACGATTATGGCGAAATCTGGATAAACGATGAGTGCAATAGGCAGGCCGGGGCCGTTGCGGGGTTTAATGTACCTCAGCGCGTGTTAATAACCAGGGACACGCAGCCGGGCACAAAGTACGTCATCGCCTGTCTCGCCGTCAATGGCCCCCTTGCAGCCCCAGGGGGCGGAATCTTTATGCGATATGCCCGGCTGGCCTTCGAGGACTACAACGCGGGCAAGGCCCCTTAGGGTCGAAGATTGGGCTAGCCTTGCTCCTCTCCCAAGCGCTTGTCCATCTCTTCCAGGAACTGCTCAACCTCGGGCGAGAAGGACACCGCGCTTTCCTCATTGGACTGACTGGTCACGGCATCGTAGCCCGTCTCAAGTTGCTGGACCAGGCTTTTGGCCTGAGGATTACGGGCCACGGCGGCATCTATCTGCTGGTATTGCTGCTGGCCACGCCCGCTATCTATCAAGTCAGATGGCAAATCGTACATGTCACACAGAATTTCCAGTAGTTTGGCAACCCCGGCGTAATCCTCATCTAGTTGGGCGTAGTGGGGCAACCGAACGAGGAAGTTCATGGTCACCACCCCCAGGCTGGCCGCTTCCTGAGGAATGAGATAGGTAATGCTGGTAGGCCCCTGATAGTTGCTGCGCTGTATCCCGTACAGCTTACTTTCCCTTTCTGGGACGATTCCGGTCACCAGGAGGGGCCGTGTATGGGGCACCGCATCGGACACGCCTCCTACCTGGGTGTACTGTTTGACCTGAAAATGCTTGAGAAGCTCCAGGACGGAGTCGCAATAGTCCTCGCCGAATGCGTGGGGTTCCAGAATATGAAGGAACAAAAGGTCCGGGGGTTGCTCACGCTTGGCATAGAGGACAGTGGTGTTGGGGATGGTCACACGACGCTCAGCACCTACGTTCATAATCCTGGGCCGATAGCGGGTGAGGTCGTAGAAGTTGCCGGGGCGAGCCAGTTTGCCGATTTCCCGAGCGTCAAGGTGTCTTTCGAGACGGATTAGAGTTTGGCGGCCAACCCGGCCAACATCCACCCAGGGTCGCAACGTTACCAGAGCATGAGGTTCCCTCAACTCTGGCAACGGCTCATCTATTTCAAAGGCTCCAATTCTCATGCCCATATTTTGTCAGGAAAGAGGTCAGATTGCAATACTCACCAAGCACGATCGTAGAGGAAGGAACCATGCCTGAGTAGCTGCCCATATCCCCCCACTTGAGTGAGGGTCAGTGCGGGCAGCTGCCGAGCCTTCTTCTCTAGTTGGCCCCTCTCAGACGTGGGTCGAGAACGTCCCGCATGGCGTCGCCAAAGAGGTTCACTCCAAACACGGCCAGAGATATGGCGATGCCCGGGAAGAAGGGCAACCACCAAGTCCCAAATATGTAGGCTTCCTTCGTATCGTTCAACATACTGCCCCAGCTGGCAACGTTGGGAGGCAGACCCACACCGAGAAAGCTAAGGGAGGCCTCTACCAGAATCGCATAGCCCAGGTAGATGGTGAACACTATCATAAAGATGGCGAAACAGTTAGGGACCATGTGCCGGAAGATGATACGCCAGTCGGTTGCGCCCACAGCTCTGGCTGCAAGGACATAGTCCATCTCTCTCACCGCCAGCGCCTGAGAGCGTATAGTACGAATGGACGCCGGCGTCAGGACGAACACAAGGGCAATGATGACGTTAGTAATGGAGGATGACCCAAGGGAGGCCATAATCACCAGGGCGAGGATGATTCCGGGAATTGCCATGAAGATGTCCACAAGGCGCTGGATGACCATGTCAACAGTGCCCCCGAAATAGGCACTTATGAGGCCCAGCAACGACCCCAATGTAACTCCAATTGATATGCTAATGAGGCCAACGAACAGGGATATTCGAGCACCGTAGAAGATTCTGGACAGAACATCACGGCCGACGTTATCTCCACCCAGGAGAAGACTACCGGTTGGAGCGGAATAATCGGCATCCAGGCCAAAGATTTCCTCGGGGTCATGGGGTGCTATGACCGGAGCGAATATCGCTATCAGGATAAGTAGAAGGAGTATTCCGAGGCCAATGGCTCCCATGGGCTTCCGCCTGCAAAAACGCAGGGCCTCTCTCAACGCCACATAAGACTTATCCTGGACACCCCTGAGTATTTCTGTGGTGACTGAAGACGTCCTACTTACCGAAATCATGGCCCCTCTCAGAGTTAAATCTTCACTTACGCGTAGCGGACTCTTGGGTTGAGCCAACCATACAGCAGATCAACAAGCAAGTTTACGACCACGACGAATACAGCTATTATGAGGAAGGTTGCTTGAATAGCGTTGAAGTCTCTGTGAAGTACGCTGATTACAAGGAAGTTCCCTATTCCAGGCACCAGGAATATGGTCTCGATAACCACCGTACCACCGATGGTACGCGCGAACTGGTAGCCGGATACGGTAACTACGGGCAAAAAGGCATTCTTGACCGCGTGTCTGAAGATGACGAGGTACTCCGCAAGTCCCTTGGACCGGGCCGTCCTGATGTAGTCTTCCCTCATCACCTCCAGCATGGAGGACCGGGTCACTCGGGCTATGAAGGCCATGTGACCATAGCCAAGGGCGAGGGCGGGGAATATCATCTGCTGCAAATTGGTCAGCGGGTCGTCCCATATATGGGAATAAAGTATAGGCGGTGACCATCCAAATATCACAGCTAAACCCAAGACTATGAGTACACCCACAAAGAAGTTGGGCATGGCTATGCCGCCAATACTAAATACCTTGACCACATGGTCTATCCAGGTATCCTGCTTTACGGCGGACAAGACCCCCAGAGGCACGGCTACTATGACACCAATAATGCTGGCCAGGATAGCCAACTCCATGGTTGTGGGGAATCTGAGCTTGAGGTCGTCGGAGACAGGGACCCTATAGTAGAAAGACTTGCCGAAATCGCCCTGGAATATATTCGCAATCCACACCCCGTATTGGGCATACAGGGGCTTGTCGGTGCCGATTTCCGCCCGTATCCGCTCAAGGTCCGCCTCGGTGAACCTGGCCCCTTCCTCGCCCATCATAACCTCCGCCGGATCTCCGGGGAGAATGCGCAGAAGGGCAAATATCAGGATGGACATCAAGAGCAAGGTGGGGATGAAAAGGAGGACCCGTTTTATCGCGTACACGCCCATAGCGCTTTATACTACTCCATTTGCTATGAAATTGGATTCATTCAAGTCACTATTCCGGGTGGTGTGAAAAGTCTACCCCCAATACGGCACTCTGTCAACCCAGATGTTTGAGTAAACGGGCAAGGTCTTCTTATTGTCACCTCGAGCGTAGCGAGGGTCTAAGGACCTGCCGACTTGGAGAGTCTGGATACTGGCTTTCGCCAGTATGACTGGTTAACTGGTCACTGTTTCCCGTTAGCTCCGTTCGGAATACCGCGGGAGGAAGGCTCCTGGAAGTGATAAGAAGGGCCTCCAGAAGCGGGAATCCAAAGCGCCAAGATTCTCGCGATGGCCTTGTAGTTGGGGCCGGCCCGGGGTCAGAATCAACTAACCCCAGGCCGGCCCACATTCAATCCGTGAACTCTCTCTGGTCGCCTCTACTTAGGAATCATCGAACCAGATGGCCTCGTGCTGCATGCTCAGCTGCACCGTCTGGGCCGGGAAGAAGTTCTTTATCTTGGTGCTCACCGGCTGAATCCACCTCTCCTGCCAGGCCGTGGCGGCCCAGTGGGAGATACCCGACCGGATGAGGTCACCAGCCTCCCAGACTAGCTCCTGGCGCTTCGCAATGTCCGGCTCCTGGAACTGGGCCTGGAAGAGTCTCTGTATCTCAGGATGGTCCCAGTCCTGGAAGTTCTTCGCTCCCTTGGGGAGGTAGACGGCGATGAACACGTCGTCAGCCGAAATCAGGTTCGCCCCGTGAGTGTTCTCCATCATGTCGTACTTTCCGGCTCGGATGTCGGCGAACCTGGCGCTGCTCTCCTGTGCCACAATCTCAACGTCTATGTATATGCTCTCCAGCATCTGCTTGTCCAGCGAACAGGACTCCCTGCCTGAAGTTGACGCGGAGCAGGACAACTCTATCTTCAGGAGATTATCCTCGTTGTATCCGTGCTTCTTCATCAACTCCTGGGCCATCTCTATGTCACGGGGGTCCTTGTGGATGTCCACTCCCACTTCTTGTCCCTGGTAGTAGTCCAGCACCGGGTTGCCATCATTGTCAACGTACCGGAAGCCGGGCCACGTGGCTACCACGGAATTGTCAGGAGTCATCCAGGTCTCAGGATAGAAGGGTGTGCCCAGCCTGCCCCTGCCTGCCGCCTCTTTCTGGAGCATCCACAGGCGGTCCTGGCCGATGTACACCGCTTTTCTCAGGTCTTCGTTGTCGAAGGGGGGCCTGGTGAAGTTCAACAACAGGTGGTCGAAGGCGGAGGGTGGCAGCCAGTGGATGTTCACTTTGCCCGCCCACCGGTCTTCCAATTCTATGGCCGCTTTCGCATCCAGACCGCAGGCGCCGCTCTGGTTGCACATATAAATCGCTTCGGTATCGAAGGCAGCTATCATCGCGGTCCTGTCAGCCATCTTGATGCTATTGAACCCATCCAGGTAAGGCAGCCCCTCCTTGAAATAGTTGGGGTTCCTAATTAGACGATAGCTCTCTCCACGAATGTACTCGTCCACCAGGAAGGGACCGGAGGCCACAATATTCTCAGGTATGAGGTTGAACTCGCCCAACATTCTCTTGCCCTCGTCGTTGGTGAGATCAAAGCCCTCGTTTTCGGGTATGTGCTTGGGCATTATCTTCATGTAGTCGAGGGCCAGGTACTGGAGAAGCCCGGGCGGGTTGGGGACCTTGGTGTTTATCACCAGCGTCCTGTCGTCTATCACCTCTGAATTCTCGTAGTACGGGTTGATGCTCTGCGCCCTTGGCTTGGGCGGCACCGGGTCTACCATCCGGTCCAAGCTGAATACCACGTCGTCGGCATTAAGGGCCTCACCGTCAGACCACATGGCCTCATGTATCGTGATGGTGAGCTTCATGCCATCGTCCGACCACTCCCAACGCTGGGCCAGGTCACCTACCAGCTCGGAAGGGTTCGTGTGGTTCCACATCATGATCTGGCTGAACACCGGGGAGAATCCCGCCGATCCACAAGCGATAGTGGACTGGTGGGGGTCCCAGTAGTCAACGTGGCAGGCCCCATGGGTCATGGGTATGATGCCGCCGCCTTGCTTCCCCTCTTTGAACCAGGGTTGCATCATGTGGTCATAGGGGGTTTCCAGTATGGGCACCGGTGTCGCGGTGGCGACGGGTGTGGGTGTGTCCTCAGCCCGCGTTGGCTCCGGGACCGGCGTGGCTGTTGGAGCGCCTACTGCCACCGTGGCCGTGGGATCTTCCTCCATCATGCCCTCTGTCGTGGCCGTCGGTTGTGGCGCACTTGTCGGGGTTGCGTCGTCACCGCCGCATGCTGCAGCCACAATCAGAACCAGCATGAGCGGCACGAATGCCAGGAACCTGTGTCTAAGTAACCAACCTTTTGACATGTTTGTACCTCCACAGTCCTTTCTCTTGGGTGTATCCACTTCCTCTTGTGGACCACTTGGGATAGCGCACCTCACCGCAACCCCTGGGGCAAACCTAAACCCCAAGTAGCTTTGCTCCGCTGGCCACCGCCTTATTAAAGGCTATAGCTCCCGGGTCTCAACCTCCTGGCTGCCTCCCCCCGACTGTTGTGTCGAGGTATCTTAGCACCGTTCAGGTTCATCTCCTAAAGCTATGGCCTCCTTTAGACTCCTCGCAGCGCTAGGGCTGACGACGCCGGCGACAGCTTTGCCGTCGGTATGGCCATTGGAACTGGGTTACTTGGGGTGTCAGATAACATATCAGATTACCGGTGGGTTGTCAATAGGTTTTTCTTCAAAACCATTTCCAAAGGTTTCCTGAAATGCAGGACATAGTTAATGACTTCTTCGGGGGATATGTACGCCATTATTATCGATATATATAATGCGTATAATGTAAAGGAACCCTAAGGTAGCGGCTAGGACCAGAACTCTGGAACGGGAGAGCTTATGCGATGCAGCTAAAGGACCGTGTGGCACTGATAACCGGAGCTGGCCGGGGGATCGGACGGGCCATCGCGCTGGGTTACGCGAGAGAGGGAGCACGACTAGCGCTATCAGCCCGCAGTCAGAACGAGCTGGAGGAGACAGCCCGGCAGGCTGAATCATTGGGCGCTATGACCTGCATAATCACTGCGGACGTGACCGACCCTGCACAGGTAGACGACATTGTAAGGCAAACCCTGGACCAGTATTCCACTATAGACATTCTGGTAGCCAATGCGGGAGTCATTGGACCTGTGGCAGCGATCCAGGATACCGACACGTCCCGCTGGGTCAACACAATTCAGGTAAACGTCTTTGGCGTTTACCTCTGCTGCCGGGCGGTGCTTCCAACAATGCTATCCCGGAACAGCGGCAAGATTGTCAATATGTCGGGTGTGGGGGGACGCAACATGTCGGCATACAGCGTATCCAAGGCGGGGCTGGTCAGTCTCACAGAGACCCTTGCGGAAGAGTTGAAGAGGACGAACGTACGGGTCAACGCCATGAGCCCCGGCTCTATTCACACCAGGATGTGGGAAGAGACCCGGGATGCAGCCGCAAATATAGGGGACACCGAGCTATACGAAACCGGGGTGCGCGTGACAAGTGGCCAGGGTGCATCCATGGAGCGGGCGGTAGAATTGGCGGTGTTTCTGGCAAGCGACGCCTCAGGAACGTTGAGTGGTCGTTTGTTGGATGCCGTGAACGATGATTTCCACAGTCTCTCGCCACGAATACCCGAAATTATGGCGTCCGACGCTTATACCCTGCGGCGTGTGGGACTGTATCAACGATAGGCTCAGTACTACCTACAGGATAAAGCAAGGTATGACCATCTATCACAACGTACGAAATAGCCCCTCGTCAAAGGTGCATCATCGGTGTATAATCAGCCCGCACATACAAGGGATAACTGTGCTCAAGTTCTCACTGCAAGAGGAGGCGACGTGAAAGCTCTAGTTGTCACTATTCAGATTAAACCCGAGTTCAAGGATGCCTTCATGGAGGCGATGCTGGACGATGCCAGAGGCTCGGTACAGAACGAGCCGGGGTGTCTGAGGTTCGATGTGGTGGAGGACACGGAAGACTCCAACCGGATTCATCTATATGAGGTGTACCGGGACGACGCGGCGATTGCAGCCCATCGTGAGGCGCCACATTATCTAAAATGGAGGGAAACCGTCAAAGACTGGCACGCCGCTGAGCCTATCAGGCGGGTCTGTAACACCGTATTCCCGCCGGACTCGGGCTGGAGCAAGTAGTCCCGCCAGAGTTGCCCGGTACATAAATCAAGGAGAACTCTGAACAAATTGGAAACGGCAACCTGCCATACTGGCGATGAGACCGCCCCATGCTTGATACGGGGCCAGTATTCAGACTCCCAAAATTCCCGGATTCCGGCCTACGCCGGAATTGCGTTTTTCGGAGCGTTCCAGGGAGTCAGAGAAACCTGTCTTACCGGTTAATTGCTGCCAACTCTTCCTGAATATACTCGTGGAACAGGGCCAGGTTGGACGGGTATGGTCGGATGGTGTGGTCGTTGACCAGCCTGGCTACTCGCACCAGCGCCCGGTTATAGGGAACTGGCACCTCCAGGTTGTCGGCTTGCTGCACGGCGTATCCGTTGAGCTGCTCAACTTCCATTGGCGTACCTCTCAGAGCATCGTGCAGCGTGGATGGGCGAGTCACTACGACGGAGTTCTTGGCCTGCTCATACACCTGCTCCTCAAGTTCCGGGCGCTCTCCACGGGCCGCCTGCTTTATATCCTCCGGGGTCAGGATGACACCTACGCTGCCGGCGAAATTACCGAACTTTATACCCAGCTGCTCGCCCACGGTGATGGCCTCGTCCTGTAGATTGAACCTTACACGTGCCGTGCGATTAAGCCCCAACTCCCGGCTGTCCCAGGACGTGACGGCCGCAAGCAAGTTACCGCCGCAGTTCACCACGAATTTGGTCCAAACCTCGTCCATGACGCTGTCGGAAACCCCGCAGGTGCCCACGCTAGCGGCCATGATTTCGGCCAGTCGTTCGACCCTGGGAGTTACCCCGCCGGTGTATTCGCCAATCATGTAGTCCATCGCCGCCGGGTTTCCGCCCTGGGTGCGATGTATATGCCCTGGCTCCCAGGTCTGGCCCCCCATCAACGTTTCACACCCGATGGTCCGTTCCGGCCCGACGACCTCTGCGATTGTCGGCTCGTTAATACCGTTCTGAACGGATACCACCATGGCATTATCGGCGAGATAGGGTCTGATGCGCTCCACACACCAACGGGTGTTGTATCCCTTCACAGACACGAACACCACGTCTAGCTTATCTTCAAGTTGGTCAAGCTCATCTATGTGTATCGCTGGCATCACGCCACGCCATTCCACCGGTTGACCGCCGTAGTACCCGGTCATCTGAAAGCCTGTGGTACGAATGGCCTCTGCGTGGGCCTTCCAGGGGTCAATAATCACCACGTCGTTGCCGCCTCGGTGAAGCCCGATGGCAACGATGCCACCCATGGCACCAGCACCCAATACAGCGATCTTCATGTCAGTTCTTCTCCCTCTAGTCTCGTCCTCTTGAAGCAACTTTCACGGGGGATTATAACACAATGGACGTACAAGAGTAGCATTTCCCCAAAACTTGGGCTATTATAGTGCCATACCATATTATGTAATGGTATGAAATGCCAAAGATAGGAGGAGATAACCATGGCAAATGACTTCACTATTTGTCTTGGCACCATTGGTGGGGGAGTCTGGCACAGCCCCGATGGCGGGGAAAGCTGGCGAAAAGTCGGATGGCCTTTCCCCAGTCCGGGTGAAAACCAGGTCAGGTCGTTGGCCTGTGACCCGAGCAACCCTCACCGTATTCTGGCCGGCTCAGACGTCGGCATCTATCTCAGCGAAGACAACGCAGAGACCTGGGAGAAACTGGACTCACCCATGGACGGATTCAGAATGTGGTCAGTGGCGTTTCACCCCGGCGACCCCAATACCCTTTTCGGCGGGATTAGCCCTCCGGGCGTCTTCCGCAGCAGGGACAAGGGCAAGACCTGGGAAAAGATGGCCATCGACATCGCTCCGGAGTTGGGAGGCTTCGCACCAAAGGCGACCGCCATAGTAGTTGACCCCCGGGACCACAATACCGTTTGGGCCGGATTCGAGTGGGGCGGTGTATACAAAAGCCTCGACGGAGGCGACAGCTGGCTACAGATGCCCGACCCTGGCTGGGAGCCGATTCACACCGACATTCACGACATCAAGATTGCGATAGGCCAACAGACCCGGATTTACGCGCCGGGCCCTACAGGAGTATTCTCCACTACCGACGAGGGCGAAAGCTGGGACTATCACGAGTTCCCCAAATTCCACGAAGATGACCGGTTCTCCTATTGCCGAGCCGCCGCCATCAAGCCCGACGATCCGAACACAGTCTTCGTCGGCAACGGAGACTCGATACCCGGAAATACGGGGACCGTCCAGCGCTCAAGGGACGGGGGAAAGACCTGGGAAGCCCTGACGCTGCCGGTAAAGTCCAACTCAAATATATACTGGATTGCCACTCATCCGTCGAACCCTAATAGAGTAGTGGCAAACAGCACAAACGGCTACGTATATGTTAGTGAAGATGCCGGCGACTCGTGGCAAAAACTGGACAAGGAGTTTGGCGAGATACGGGCGCTGCTGTGGACTCCCAACTAGAGTCTGGCGTACGTAGCAGCCATTGACTTTTCCAATTCACCCGAACGTTTACGCTCACCGCCCTGGACAGAATAATGTGGCAAGGCCAGGGCGGGTGCGATAACCGGATCATCGTTCCATCGAAGAGCCTGCCCCGTATCAAGTGCGGAGGCAGGCTCTTAATCTTTCCTGTTCTCCCAGGTGGCTCGCAACAAAGGACGATGGACAAAGGGCTAATTTGCATCAGACGTTATTAGGGGGCGACCAATGAATATCGAGACTATCGCCGTTCACAGCGGGCGCTCTGTCGATCCCACTACAGGCGCTATCGCTCCACCGATACACATGTCCACCACTTTTGAGCGCGAGGCAGACGGGTCGTACCCACATGGGTTTGTGTACGGGCGCTCCGGCAACCCTTCGCGAAAACTCTTGGAAGAATGTGTCCGAGACCTTGAGGGAGGAGCTGCCGCAGCAGCATTCGGTTCTGGGATGGCCGCCATCATGAGCGTCTTCCAGTCCCTATCCCCCGGAGACCATGTCATCGCTCCTCGGGACATCTATCACGGTACCGCTCGTCTACTCAGAGAGGTGATGGCCCGGTGGAATCTGGACACCTCATTCGTGGACATGACGGACATTGATGCGGTCCGGCAAGCAATTATTCCCTCCACAAGGCTCTTGATAATTGAGACTCCCTCGAACCCTTTGCTGAAGATCACTGACGTTGCAGCGATGGCAGAGGTCGCCCGCCAGCGGGGAATTACCTGTCTTTGCGACAATACCTGGGCCAGTCCGGCGCTCCAGAGGTGCATCGACCTTGGGGCCGACTTGGTAGTCCATTCAACCACCAAGTACCTGGGAGGCCACGGGGACGTAACCGGAGGGATGGTAGTGTCTGCCCGACAGGACGGACTATTCGAAGAGATTAGCAGGATCCAGCAGCAAGGCGGAGCAGTCCCGTCTCCCTTTGATTGCTGGCTGGTTCTCAGGGGTATCCGTACTCTGCCTTACCGTATGCGGGCCCACTCGGAAAACGCTGACAAGGTTGCTACATTCCTTAACGGTCATCCCAAAGTCCTGGAGGTCTACTATCCAGGGTTGAAGGGTCATCCCGGCCATGACGTCGCTCGCCGGCAAATGGACCTGTTTGGCGGTATGCTCTCTTTCAGGGTACAAGGAGGAAGAGAAGCGGCATTCAGGGTTGCCGCCGGCACCTCGCTCTTTGTCAGGGCCACTAGTTTGGGTAGCTACGAAAGCCTCATAGAGCACCGAGCATCAATTGAGGGACCGGAGAGCGGCACTCCCGACGACCTGCTGAGGGTTTCCGTAGGGTTGGAAAATGCGGACGATCTTACATCAGATTTGGAGCAGGCACTTACTGCCGGAGGGTGAGAACTGCTGCGGTAGAAGTCTACTAACGGCCCTAGGCTTCTAACCTGAGCCGGGACGTAGTCTGTTTCTGAGGGTCTCAGTGTCTATACACCGGTGTACACCATTCGGCATATCGGGGGTCGGAACCTCGGACCACGTTGTCAAACAGTCCTGCCAACCTTGAAACGACCTTTCCCATCTCTCCAGTGCCCACTTTGTACCTGTCTACGCTTCCAATAGCTTGCAACTCCACTGCGGTGCCGCAGATAAAGGCCTCGTCAGCGACGTATAGCTCCGTCCGGTCCACGTCCCGCTCTACCACGGACACCCCCATATCCTGCTCCAGTAGCTCCCTGACTACCTCCCGTGTAATGCTCTCCAGGATGCCGGCGCTCACCGGAGGGGTGATAGCCACATCATCACGAATAATGTAGATACACGCGTAGCTTGCCTCCGACACCTTGCCGGACTCATTTAATATAATGCCAAAGTCATACCCGTTAATCTGGGACTCGGTGGAGACGTAACGACTGTTCTGGTAGTTGGTAATGGCCTTTGCTCTTGGCGGCATCACGTTATCGGAAATGCGCGTCCAGCTACTGACGTTGCAATGAGCTATCTTGGACGTGCTCAAATTGGAGGGGGCCGGGCGCGCCGTTATGACCAGCTCACCAGGCTGCTCGAGCACCGCAAGATAACCCGGAATGCCCCCTCCGAAGTAGGCAAGGGGCTGAATGTATACGTCGCATCGGTATTCATTGGCCCTCAGCAAATCGGTTATGGCTCGGGTCAGGTCCTCACTGGAGTATGGAGAGGTCATACGCATGAGTTTCATGGACTGGAAAAGCCGCTTTAGATGAGCATCAAGCCGGAAAATATATAGCTCCTGATGGTCAGGGTTCCAATAGGCACGAATACCTTCGAAGACGGAAGAAATAGCAGTCCAGCCAAGCATAGAGATATGGATAGTTGCCTTCTCCCACTCCACCAGCGACCCGGAGTGCCAAAGGTACTTTGGAGACCCCTGGATCCCTGGCTGTTTTTGCTCCTGATTAACCTTCTGCTCGGTCATGGGAGATTTGCCTCCTCATCAATATCGGAGCCTACTTCAAGGTGAGTTTATTATAGTCCATATTTCTCAATTGCAGGTGGTCTGGGTGTGTGTTATAATCTCACCTGAAGGTATTAGGAAAAGGCCGGGGAGGCATGATAGATAAAGACACCAAAGCTCGCATTATAAGTGACTTCCAGCAACACGACGGGGACACGGGGTCCACGGAGGTCCAGGTAGCCCTTTTAACAGAACGGATTAGAGGGCTGACAGAGCACCTGAGATACCACCACAAGGATGTTCACTCACGAATCGGCCTCCTGAAACTAGTGGGGCAGCGAAGAAGCCTCCTAGACTACTTAACTCGGGAAGACGTAGCGAGATACCGCGCCCTGATAAGCAGGCTAGGCTTGCGAAGATAGCCCCGACCTGTCGGGGCTATCTTGTTTTTCTAAGACTTTACTCCGTATTTTGAGAGGTCTTTGGCTTTCACCATGCAATACTCTGTTGAACGAGAAATAGGTACCAAGAACATTACCATAGAAACCGGGAAATACGCTGCTCAGGCCAACGCCGCGGTCACAGTACGTTGCGGCGATACGATAGTCCTGGTTTCGGCGTGTGTGTCTTCACAGGCTCGCCCTGACATAGACTTTCTACCCCTTACGGTAGACTACGAGGAGAGACTCTACGCGGCCGGTAGGATACCCGGCAGCTTCTTCCGAAGGGAGGGGCGCCCAGGTCAAGAAGCCATTCTCTTCGGTAGACTCACCGATAGGCCATTGCGTCCCCTGTTTCCCAAGGGGTTCCACAACGATACCCAGATAATCATCACCGTCCTTTCCGTGGACAAAGAGAATCCCCCGGAGACACTGGGCATAATAGGGGCGTCGGCCGCTCTCGCCATATCGGAAATCCCCTTTCTTGGCCCCATAGGCGCCACTAGGATTTCCCACCACAACAATATCTACACGGCAAACCCCACGTATGATGAGATTGAGCAAGGAGACCTGAGTGTCGTGGTAGCCGGCACCAAAGACGCCGTGATGATGGTGGAAGCGGGGTCGTCGGAAGTACCGGAGAGTGTGATACTTACTGCAATACGCCAGGCTCAGGACGCGAACAGCCAAGTCATAGATATGATTGACGAATTGGTCGCAGCAGTTGGAAAGCCGGATATGAACTTCCCGGCTGAAAACTCCCACCAGGACATGGTTGGGGAGGTCAATACCGTCCTTAACGGTAGACTGTCCCAGCTCCTGGAGGCCGGGCCTAGTAAGTCCGAACGAGACCACGCCCTAAGGCAGCTGGGCGACGAAGTCATTGAGAGGCTTGAGGACCAGTATCAGAGGGACGAAATAGCTGCTACCTTCGAGTCCATCCTCAAGGATCAGATGCGCTCCCGCATCCTGGACAAAGGTATAAGACCCGATGGAAGAGGGTTGACCGACATACGCCCCATAAGCTGCGAGGTGGGAGTCTTACCAAGAACCCACGGCTCCGGCTTGTTTACCCGTGGGCAGACCCAGGTCCTGAGCATTGCTACCCTCGCTTCCACGGCAATGAAACAGACCCTGGACACCCTCGGACCCGATGACAAGAAGCGTTACATGCATCATTACAACTTCACGCCCTACTCCACCGGAGAGGTCAAGCGTGTCGGTTCGCCAGGCCGCCGGGAGGTTGGACACGGCGCTCTGGCCGAGAGGGCAGTGGAGGCGGCCGTACCCAGCGAAGATGAGTTCCCTTACACGATACGGGTGGTCTCAGAGGTGCTCAGCTCCAATGGCAGTACCTCGATGGCAAGCGTATGTGGCAGCACGCTGGCCCTCATGGATGCCGGCGTGCCCCTGAAAAGGCCCGTAGCGGGAGTAGCTATGGGCTTAATCATGGGGGAGAATGGCCGCCATGCCATTCTGACCGACATCGAAGGAATGGAAGACCATCTGGGTGACATGGACTTCAAGGTGGCCGGCACCGTAGATGGAATTAACGCCCTTCAAATGGACATAAAGGTCAAGGGACTAACCTATGAAGTGCTGGAGCAAGCCCTTGAACAGGCCAAAGAGGGCCGCCTGTTTATATTGGACAAGATGCAGCAAGCAATCTCCACTCCCCGGTCTCGCCTTAGCCCCTACGCCCCCAAGATGGTCCGAATGATGATACCGGTGAGCAAGATAGGCGCTATCATAGGCCCCGGAGGGCGAAATATCAGGTCCTTGCAGGAAGAGATGGGAGTGGAGATAGAGATTGAAGACAACGGAACCGTGACCATCGGCTCCCATGATGACGTCATGCTGCAGAGAGCCAAAGACCGCATAGACGGACTGACCAGGGACATTGAGGTCGGGGACATTTTCACGGGCAAAGTGATGCGGCTCACAAACTTCGGGGCATTCGTGGAACTACTACCCGGCAAGGAGGGGCTGGTACGAACGGAAGAGATGGGCGAGATGGATGAAGAGCCTGAGGTAAGCCAGGAAATCACGGTTGTGGTGCAGGAAATAGACCATTTGGGCAGAATCAACCTCTCCCGTAAGGCTCTTTTCGGCGGCGGCAACCCGGGGGATGCTCCGGGCAGGCCACCCAGACCGATGGACAGACCTCGCCAGGGTGGCGGGTCACCGGCTTTCGGTTCCCGCGGCCCCGGACAACGCAGCGACCGCCGTCCCGGTGGTGGACAAGGTGGCCCCCCCAGGTCTGGCCCTGGTCAGAACAGGAGGCCTCCACCACCTCGGTCTAACTTCCGCGGCTCTCCGGGCCGATAACCTACCTCATAAAAAGCGATGGCCATCCTCGTGCCCCAGAAGTCCTGCCCTGGCGGATCGAGTGACCGAGTCCACAGCCGGTGAAGCCGGCACAGGATAGGAAATGTCAGGCGGTCGTACATTGAAGAACGGTAGAGAGAGTGAAATGGCTTCAACAAGGGTGGTAGTTAACGGAGCGGCCGGCAGAATGGGGCGAGAGGTTGTTGCGGCCCTCTGCCGAGAGCAGGACATGGAGCCTGTGGGTGGAGTGGACATCAAAGCCGGCAATAGTATTGACCTCCCCGACGGTTCAGGAAGCATCCCCCTATCCAGCAACCTGGAAGAGATACTGAGGGCCACCAATCCCCATGTACTGGTGGACTTCACCCAGTCGGAAGTCACAATGTCCTCTGCTCCCGTAGCCGCTAGCCATGGGGTCAACATGGTCGTCGGAACCACTGGGATCAGCGATGATAACCTTCAGGAGTTGGACCGCATATCGAGGGAACATAGCATAGGCATATTTGTCGCACCCAACTTCGCCCTCGGGGCAGTCCTTCTAATGCATCTAGCCAAGCAGGCGGCCCCCTTCTTCGAATATGTAGACATCATCGAGATGCACCACGAGGCCAAGATAGACGCCCCGTCGGGCACGGCCCTGGCCATGGCCAGGGCAATTGCCCAGGACCACCAGTTCAAGCGCAACTACCCGGACAGAGAGCCACTTTCAGGAACCAGAGGCGGTGAGCACAACGGTGTCAGCATACACAGCGTGCGCATGGCCGGGCGCAGCGCCCACCATGAGGTCATACTTGGCACGGCGGGCCAGACCGTCACCCTGCGCCACGATACGCTGGGCCGTGACTGCTATATGCCGGGGATTGTGCGTGCCATCCGAGAGGTTGTGAACCTCAAGGGCCTTGTGGTAGGCTTGGATAAGATTCTGGGCCTGTAGTGAGTACGCTCTCATTTTTCCACCCCCTTCCAAACTCCAAGTGGGAACAAATCAGGCAGACCGACCGGTAATCCCCCGGCATCCTCTTCAAGTAAGGCTTGGCAAGGCTAAGGCTTCATACACAATACTTCAGAGGTACATATTGTAATGAGGGAAATCAGCATAGCCGTGGTGGGAGCTACGGGGGCAGTGGGCAGGGAACTCATCAAAATCCTGGAGCAGCGCCAGTTCAGGGCCAAGCAAATCAAGTTGTTGGCATCGTCCCGGTCTGCGGGTAAACGCCTTCAGGTTATGGGCCAGGAGTTGGTGGTAGAAGAAACAACGCCCAACTCATTCAAGGGCATAGATGTTGCCTTCATTTCCGTCAATACCCGACTGAGCGGTGAGCTTGCACCCATCGCCGTAAACGCTGGTGCACTGGTAATTGACGATAGTTCCTATTTCCGTATGCAGCACGACGTTCCTCTGGTGGTGCCGGAGGTGAACGGCGAGGACGTGGAATCGCACCAGGGTATCATCTCCATACCCAACTGCTCTACTACGCCCATCGTAATGCTGGCCCATCCCCTCCGGCAGTTAAGTCCAATAGTCAGAATAATTGCCGACACGTACCAATCGGTATCAGGGGCGGGCGGTGCCGCCATGTTGGAGCTGAATGAGCAGAGCCGGGGGCTTCTGGAAGGAGCCCCATCAGAGCCACCGCAGGCGTTGCCCCATCAGATTGCCTTCAACGTCATCCCGCGCATTGACAGCTTTCTCCCGGACGGCTATACCAGGGAGGAACAAAAGATGCTTCAGGAGACACAGAAGATACTGCATTCCACTAACGTTCTGGTCTCGGCTACCTGTGTGCGCGTACCCGTATACATATCCCACAGCGAGGCCTTGCACATCGAATTTGAGCGACCCGTATCCGTCGAAGATGCGCGGGAAGTCCTTGGCAAGATGCCCGGTGTGAAAGTCCTGGATTCACCCGAGGATAGTATTTATCCCATGCCTTGGGACGTGGCAGGCACCGACGACATCTACGTAGGACGCATTAGAAAGGACGTGTCCCACCCCAACGGGCTGGCCATGTGGGTGGTGTCGGACAACCTCCGAAAAGGGGCCGGCCTTAACGCGCTCCAAATTGTGGAGGAAGTGCTTAGAAGAGACTGCCTAACCCCAGGAAGAGTGGCAGGCGTATCCCAGCCCGATTAAACCAGGTTTGCAGGCTGGTTGGCCGGGACTTGTCGTCGGTGATACAATACCAAAAAGTGAGGAGGGCCGATATGGCAGAGATAGGCAGGCTGCTAACAGCAATGGTGACCCCATTCGATGAGCAGGGGCAAGTGGACTATGAGCAGGCCAAGCGCCTGGCCAACGCCCTCCTGGATTCGGGCAGCGACGGGTTAATTGTGTCGGGCACTACGGGGGAATCGCCCACCCTCACCACTGAAGAGAAGCTTCGCCTGTTCGCCGAGGTGAAAGATGCTATAGGCGACAGAGGCACCGTCATTGCAGGCACCGGTAACTACAACACCGCCGAGAGCATCGAACTGAGTCAAGAGGCGGAGCGAGCTGGTGCAGACGGACTGCTGCTGGTGGTTCCCTACTACAACAAGCCTCCCCAGGAGGGGCTGTACCAACACTTCAAGGCCATCGCCCAGAGCGTCCATCTGCCCTGCATCGTTTACAACGTCACTAGCCGCACCAGTCTCAACATGACCCACGACACCACCATCAGGCTTAGCCATATTGACAACATCGTGGGTGTGAAAGAGGCAGGAAGCGACATGGACCAGATTGCCCGGATTATAGACGGGGCAAGGGACGACTTTCTGGTGTGGAGCGGCAACGATAATGAGACCTTCTACATCATGTCTATGGGTGGATACGGGGTAGTCAGTGTGGCATCCCACCTCGTCGGGAACCAAATCAAGCAGATGATGGGACTCTTGCTCGAGGGAGACGTGGAGAAAGCCGCCGCCGAGCACCGCCGGCTTCACGCCCTGTTCAAGGTGTTGTTCGTGGTGTCAAACCCCATCCCGGTCAAATACTCCCTCAACAAGGTGGGATTCAACGTGGGGAACCCCCGACTTCCCCTGGTACCTGCCGATGACAAGTCGGCCGCTCAGATAGATGAGGTGCTGAAGCACTACCAGGTGGACATCCCCGCATCCCGGTAGGCTCAATAGGGTTTCCTTTTCCGGGCCTCCTCGCCGTTAACACCTGACGGCAAGGGTGGCCCGTTCCATTTTCTCCTATAACGTCTCCGCCGAACCTTGATTTTCCCTGGTGATTGAAGTTAACGTTGCCTCAATGCGGGCACAAGCCCAAGGGAAAGGAAGCTGAACATGCGAGGAGCGGCGGTAGCTGTAGGCATCTTGGCGGCCATCATCATGTTTGCGGGAGCCATGACAGCGCTTATCATCGGCAGCGCAACAAGCGAAGACCTCGACGTTGAAGACCTGCGAGGCATAAAAGAACTTGCCAACACGATGCGTATGGACGAAATAGATTTCTTCAATGAGGAGAATCTGGACAGGATGCTGTCCATCGGCATTCTGGGCGTGCTTTTCTCCATCGTTGGACTCGCAGGCGCCGTGTTGGCGGTGTTCAAGCAGAGAGCCGGTGCCGTGGTCATGGGAGTGGCGGCAATAGTGAGCCTCATAACAATCATCGGAGGCTATACCCTGGCGCCCGTGCTCATCGTGTTCGGGGCATTTGCGATACTGCTGTTCCTAGCCGCGGCCTTCTTTTCTCTCAAGTCCCGGAAGGGAGGAGGACGGAGTACCGCAGCTACTCGGCCTCGCCCATCGAGCAGTCAGGCTCGCGCAAGATAGCCCAAGTCGCCTCCCCGACTGCGCCAGCGCACCTAACCGTGGCCGCGTTATTTCGACTCACAGAGTAGCAGTCGCCGGAGACCTACTCCCGGCCAAGTTTCTACACCCGGCCCGGCATCAGAGGATGGGCTTAATCACGATTGTCTCACCCCTCCGAGGTCCTGTGGAGATGACGTGAATGGGTGAACCCACCAGTTCCTCTATGCGCCTCACGTAGGCCACCGCTTCCCGGGGCAGTTGGGACATCTGCGTGGCGTTGGCCGTGGGCACCTCCCAACCGGGAAGCTCCTCATACACAGGTCGGCAGCGCCCAAGCAAAGATGCGCTTGCGGGGAAGTGGTCAACGGCGTCTCCGTCAATCTCATAACCCACGCATATCTTTATGTGAGGGAAACCGTCCAGCACGTCCAGTCTGGTCAATACCAACGAGGTAAAGCCATTGACCAGGACGCTGTACCTGCCGGCAACGGCGTCGAACCAGCCAATACGTCTGGCCCTACCCGTGGTTACGCCGTACTCCCACGCCTTCTCCCTTAGCGCATCACCCGTGCTGTCGTGCATTTCAGACGCCATAGGCCCGCTGCCCACCCGTGTGGAGTAGGCCTTGAAGACACCGGTGATGCTGGTAATATCTCGCGGACTCAGGCCCATTCCGGTCCCGGCCCCGCCGATAGATGGCGAAGATGAGGTCACGTAGGGGTACGTTCCGTGGTCCAGGTCCAGCAGAGTACCCTGGGCACCCTCCAGAAGAACGTTGTGGCCTTGGGAGAGGGTCTTATGGACCATCAACTCAGTAGGACGGATGTGATGCTTCAGTCTCTGACTCCAATTCAGGCACTTGTCATACACTTCCTCCAGGGAGACCGGAGGTTCACCGTATACCTTGGTAATTATGTTGTTCTTGAACTCAATCGTCCGTTTCAATCTGGGCAGGAAATCTTCTGAGGTAAGGTCGAAAAGCTCCCCGGCCCTGATACCCATGCGTCCCGTCTTATCAGTGTAAGCAGGCCCCACACCCCGCCCAGTGGTCCCGAGAGCCGCAGACCCCCTGGCTCGTTCCTCCAGTTGGTCCAGAAGGATGTGATAAGGCATTATGAGATGGGCACGCTCGCTGACATAAAGCCTGCTCGTGTCAATGCCCCTGGATTCCAGGTTGTCCATCTCCTCAATTAGAACATCAGGGTCTACGACAACGCCATTGCCAATAATACAAGTGACCTGGGGCCACAGGATGCCCGACGGGACAAGGTGAAGGCTGAATTCGCCCTTCTGGGTGACGACAGTATGTCCGGCGTTGTTGCCTCCCTGATAGCGCACCACGCAGTGGGCCTTCTCCGCCAGGAAATCCACCACCTTCCCCTTGCCTTCATCCCCCCACTGTCCACCTATAACGGCGTAAGCCGGCATGTTTCCTCTCCTCGCCCGAGGTCCGGTTTGCAATTTCTCAACTGAGCGCCTTACGCTCAAGATTGACCTGTCACAAGAGTTCATGGGCATAGCCAGGGGTCTCGGAGGTCAACCTTGGGCAGTATACCAAAAATGATACCCATTGGGAAGAAGCCGATAGGCTACCATTTCCAGGAAACGATGTTCCTTCCGCTTAACTATATGGCTATGCTATAATCGGGCTATAGATTTACGAAATCTTCGAGTAAGCTCTGAAAAACGTCATTCCGGCGTAGGCCGGAATCCAGTCCGCCTCAGGCGGATGGAGAGTCTGGATACTGGCTTTCGCCAGTATGGCAGGTTGGCGGACTGCCGTTTCCGCTTATTCGGAGTTTCCTCTCAGTAGCAGCATAGTTGGCCTGGATGTTATCACACCTATCTCTCAGGGCATAATGGAGTATCGGCTGCCCTGCCCGAGGCAAGAAAAACCGTTCACAGGGGGAGATAATGGGGCCTTTTGATGAACTACGGGTATTCAGCGGCAATGCCCATCCCCAGCTTGCCCACGCGGTATGTGACTACCTTAACATACCCCCGGGGGAAGTTGAGGTGTTCAAGTTCAACAACGATAACACCTTTGTGCGTATCCAGGAGAACATCCGCCAGAGAGACGTCTTTATCATCCAACCTACCTGTGCTCCGGTTAACGACCATCTGATGGAGCTGCTCATTATGATTGATGCAGCTAAACGCGCGTCGGCGGGTCGGGTAACCGCGGTAGTCCCCTACTATGGCTATGGCCGCACCGACAAGAAGGACCAGCCGCGGGTTCCAATCACCGCACGTCTTGTGGCGGACCTCCTCACGGCGGCGGGAGCAGACCGCCTTCTTACCATAGACCTTCACGCCGGGCAAATCCAGGGTTTCTTCAACATCCCGGTTGATGAGCTAACTGCCCTGACTATACTCAGCCGCTATTTCCGGGACAAGGCACTGGAGAATCCCGTCGTGGTAGCTACGGATATTGGTATCAGCAAAAGGGCCCGCGACATGGCGGAGCGGCTGCAAGCACCGCTTGCCATCATCGAAAAACGCCGAATAGGGAACAACGACAATGCCGAGAGCCTTAATATCATCGGTGACGTAGAGGGAATGACCGCCCTCACCTTCGATGATGAAGTGGATACCGGTGGCTCGTTGCTGTCAGCGGTGCAAGCCCTTAATGAACGCGGGGTCAAGAACATCTACGCCTGTGCTACCCATCCGGTCCTGTCGAGGAACGCATCACAAAGGATGGTAGACAGCCCTATCAAGGAGTTGGTGGTCGCAGATACGATTCCAATATCCGAAGATAAACTTAATGGAACGATAACCGTCCTGTCGGTTGCTCCGCTACTTGGCGAAGCCATCCGCCGCATCCACGAAGGCCTCTCCGTGGGTGAGATGTTTGAATAGACCCGGCCAAAGACAGAGACGCAGCCATACCAGCGAGAGGTCAAAATAGTAGGTGAGATACCAGTAAGGTGGTTTCATGGTTAACATCCTGAGTAAAATCATTGGAGACTCCGGTGACAGGATAACCAGGAAATTCAGGCCGACTATAGAAGAGATAAACGACCTTGAACCGGACATGGAGCGACTGTCCAACACTCAACTTGGTGCCAAGACGGAAGATTTCAAAAGGCATCTGGATGACAGAAGACGCCCGGATGACTTGCTTCCGGAGGCCTTTGCAGTCGTTCGAGAGGCAGCAAAGCGCACCCTTGGCCAGCGCCATTACGATGTTCAGCTAATGGGTGGCATCGTCCTGCACCAGGGGATGATCGCCGAGATGAAGACCGGTGAAGGTAAAACCCTGGTATCCACGCTTCCAGTGTATCTCAACGCCCTCACTGGACAGGGCGTCCACGTCGTCACGGTCAACGATTACCTTGCAAAACGAGACGCCGTCTGGATGGGCCCTATATACAACCTGCTGGGCCTCTCGGTGGCCTGCCTTCAGCACGACACAGCCTATATTTATGAGCCTTCGTATGAGAATGGGAGTCCGGGTCTAAGCTACCTGCGTCCTGTGACCAGGAAAGAAGCCTATCTTGCCGACATCACCTACGGCACTAACAATGAGTTCGGGTTTGATTACCTTCGGGATAACATGGTGGTAGACCCGGACATGGCAGTCCAACGAGGACTGAACTATGCCATTGTTGACGAGGTAGACAATATCCTCATAGATGAGGCCAGGACCCCTCTGATAATCAGCGGACCCGCCGAAGAACCCGTCCAACTGTACTATTCCTTCGCCCGTATGGTGTCCCGTCTCCAGGAAGAAGACTACACCATAGATGACCGCACCCGCAGCATCAGCCTCACCCAGCCCGGAATCGGCAAAATGGAGCAGTGGGCCAAAGTGGGCAACCTCTATGACCCTGAGAACTATCATCTCGTTCACTACATGGAGAACGCTCTCGCCGCTCACATTCTGAAAAAAAGGGATAAAGAGTACGTGGTGCGCGACGGTCAGGTTGTGATTGTAGACGAGTTTACCGGTCGCCTTCAGTTTGGCCGCCGATGGTCTGACGGCCTTCACCAGGCCGTGGAGGCGAAAGAGGGTCTGAAGGTACAGCGAGAGAGTATTACCTACGCCACGATCACCCTTCAGAACTACTTCCGCATGTATGACAAGCTCGCCGGGATGACGGGGACCGCGGCCACCGAGGCCGAGGAGTTCTACAAGATTTACCGCCTTGACGTAGCGGTGATTCCGACCAATCAACCCATGGTTCGCGAGGACTTGCCGGACCTGATTTACAAGACCGAAGAGGGGAAATGGCGAGCCGTGGCATCGGACATTCAGGAGCACCACGAAAATGGACGGCCAGTTCTGGTCGGCACCACGTCAATCGAGGACTCGGAAAAGTTGAGCGGTTTACTCAACAAGCTCGGCATAGCCCATCAGGTACTCAATGCAAAGCAGCACGAAAGAGAAGCCAATATAGTAGTCCAAGCGGGCAGCCCCGGCGCCATCACCGTGGCTACCAACATGGCGGGCAGAGGAACGGACATAGTGCTTGGAGGTAATGCTGCCGGTCTGGACATCACTCCCGAAGAATGGAAGAGCGAACATGACCTGGTCCTATCTCTAGGGGGTCTCTATGTTATAGGTACCAACCATCACGAGGCCAGACGCATAGACAATCAGCTCCGTGGCCGGTCCGGTCGCCAGGGTGACCCGGGAAGCTCCCGTTTCTACGCCTCTCTGGAAGACGATTTGCTGCGCCGGTTCGGCGGAGACCGAATTAAAAGTATCATGAGCATGGTGGGCCTGGACGAGGATACTCCCATAGAGAACCGCATCGTCACCAAGTCCCTGGAGAGCGCCCAGGTGAAGGTCGAAGGACAGCATTTTGATGCACGAAAACATCTGCTGGAATAC
The DNA here is from genome assembly GCA_034421095.1 of Dehalococcoidia bacterium. Taxonomy (GTDB): domain Bacteria; phylum Chloroflexota; class Dehalococcoidia; order Lucifugimonadales; family JAGWBF01; genus JAGWBG01. The sequence goes on along the minus strand of DAOUKR010000007.1, from coordinate 56,191 downwards.
GACGACGTACTCAACAACCAGCGTCAGATTGTCTATGCTCAGCGTCGAATGGCACTGACCAACGGCGACTTGAAAGAAACCGTTCTGGAAATGGTCCACAAAGAGATTAAGTCTCTCATTTCCAGGTATTTGCCGGGTAAGTACGCCGAAACGTGGGATGTGAACGGCTTTCTCGCTGAACTTGGCACTGTCTTTTCACTGCCGAAAGAGTTGGCATCGGAGGAGACGCTGTCTTTGCTAAGCAAAGACGAGATAGAAGATAAGCTGACACGTCACGCTGATGAAATGTATGATGTGCGTGAGACGCAAATAGGCTCGGGCGATATGCGTGTCCTGGAGCGCCTGCTGATGCTGCGTACACTGGACATCCACTGGCTGCATCACCTCACAGCTATGGACAACCTGCGCCAGGGCATAGGGCTTCACGCCTACGGCCAGAGAGACCCACTCGTCATGTACAAGACCGAGGGCAGCCGCACGTTCCAGGAGCTTCTCGACCGCATCCAGCGTGATATAGTACATGCTATATATCAGGTATCCTTAGGTCCTGCACGAGGGACACGGAAATCGGACTCTCAGGAGCGTGCCAGCCCGATGGCGGCTGCATCGGGTCGACAAAAGACCGCTTTACCAGTCGGAGGCCGCAAAACGGGTCGGAACGAGCCTTGCCCTTGCGGCAGTGGCAAGAAATACAAGCGATGCCACGGCACAAACTCGTAAAATATGCTGCACCTCCCGGATATTATGGCATGGCAGGATATTATGGGATGGGTTGGGACATTGCAGTGGCCGGGTGGGCATAGGGGTCATGGTTTCCAACAAAGAGATAGCCGAACTTTTCGATGGTATGGCTTCCCTTCTGGAAATGAAGGGAGACAGCATATTCAAGATTCGCGCGTACCGGAGAGCGGCCCGCATCATTGAGCAGTTGCCGACGCCTCTGGAACAGGCTATCAAAGATGATGTGGACCTAATGAGTATCCCGGGCATCGGCAAGGCTATCAGCAACAAAATCAAGGAGATGGTCTCCACCGGAAAAGTGGCGACCTATGAAAGACTTAAAGGTGAGTTATCGTCGAAAAATCTTGAGAGGTTATAGGTACACCTTCCCGTCAGTAGACTAGGTGGTTTTATTCCTGAGAGCGATCTGCTGGAACCAAGAACTATGAGCGAAGACCAGTGGGAAAATCCTTCTAATCCCTGCCAGGAGTCTGGAGAGGACCTTAAGGAGCTTGTGCAGAATGAGCTGGAGGCCGTACGTCATTTGAAACGTGCGGTCCAGTCCGGTCGAGAGTGGCATCTAGCCCTTCTGGAAGCCATAGGCATGTGGACTATTCCCCAGGAGGAGGTCCACGGTCGCCATTACATCTACCTGGTCAAGGGAGAGGCTTTCGACTGGCTCATTCTTGCGGAGCGCCTTTGCGAAGAGTTGGACGGATTGGTTCCAGTGGAAGAAAAAGAGCGGATGCTGTTCCAGGGTAGGCTGCCAGGCAGAGTCACTACGGCTGAGTTCCAGGAGTTGATAGGCCACAATAAACACAGGGCCTTTCTCAACTATTGGTACGGCGTGGTGGTAGAAGAGGCCCTACAGCTTTCGGTGGAGGAAGAGGTACGCAAGCAGCACCTTGCCCGCGGCTTCTCTGACAGCGAAGACTTGGTGGAAGAAGCCTTTATGCGGATTTACAACGATACACGCTCCAACCTGGTAAAAGAATTCCTGAAGAGCAAAGGTGACTCCCGACGAAAGACCCTCAGCCTCACTGAGACGAAGGAATTCACTTACCAGCTCTTCAAGAGAAGGCTCAAACTCTGGGACCCCGCCAGGGTAGCCAGTGACACTCGTAAGGGACTGGAGAGATTGGACAAACTTCGTGCCCAGACCCACCCGCTAGCACCTGGAGACTAAGGCTTACCCATTCCCCCAATCAGGGCAGCTGAGCAAGGATTTCTTGCAGGCGTTCTCTCCGTTCTTGAAGAGAATTGAGCCGCTCCTGCTCTCGTTCCACCACCTCTTCAGGGGCCTTTGAGCTGAAATCAGAGTTGGACAGGAGACCTCGTACCCGCTCCAGACCGGTATCGCACTCCTGCAACTCCTTATTAAGACGCACCCTCTCAGCCGAGAGGTCCACAACACCAGCCAACGGCAATGTTACGACCAGGGGGACCTCGGAGCCGTGACGGTCTATCACAAGGGTCATCGCCTCACCGGCCTGTGGCCGCTCTCCTGGACCATCAATTATGTGGAGAGGTTCCACACGGGCAAGGGTGCGTATGGCCGGCGACTCCTCCTCCACGGCCTCCTTCAACCCGTTGGTATCCACGGTAGCTTCAAGGCGCTGGCCGGAGGGAATATGCAGCTGGGCACGAGCGTTCCTGATGGCCCGTATCATGAGAATGATGATGAGCATCTCACTCTCCGACTCATGGTCAATGTGCGCCGAATTGGGCTCAGGATACGGGGCGTTCATGATAGACTCGGGCAAATCGCCCTCATTGGGGAGGCGGCGGATAAGGTTCTGCCATATCTCCTCAGTTATGAATGGCATAAAGGGATGCAATAAGCGTAGGGTGCGCTCAAGCACGTGGGCAAGCACCCTTGAGGGAGTGGTATCGCCAGACCTCAAACGCACCTTGGCCATCTCGATGTACCAGTCGCAGAACTCCCCCCAAAGAAACTCGTAGATTACTCGTTGGGCTTCGCCAAGCTCGTACTCCCTTAGGTAGCCGTTCACCGAACTGATAGTCAGGTTCAGGCGGTGGAGAATCCATCTATCCTCGCGGTTTCGCTTTCCCGATGGTTCATGCCACCCGGCCAGGAACGCGGGATCCATCCCTTCCAGGCTGGTCACAACGAAACGGGCGGCGTTCCAGAGCTTGTTGGCAAAGTTACGGCTGGATTCCAGTTTTGACTCTCCCAAACGAAGGTCGTTTCCCGGAGCGGTTCCCGTGGTGAGAGCAAATCGGAGGGCATCGGTGCCGAACTGGTCTATAAGCTGGAGTGGGTCGAGGACATTTCCCTTGGTCTTGCTCATTTTCACGCCCTGGGTGTCCCGTATCAAGCCGTGGAGAAAGACGGTGTGAAAAGGCTCGCGTCCCGTGTTCGCCAAGCCCATCATTATCATACGGGCCACCCAGAAGAAGATGATGTCGTAGCCAGTCTCCATGACAAAGGAGTCGTATCCCTGGATAGCATGGTCGTGGTCGGGCCGGGGATAGAAATAATCCATGTCATCCGTGTCCTCCGGCCACCCCAGGGTGGAGTGAGTCCAGAGACCCGAGCTAAACCAGGTATCCAGCACGTCCGGGTCCTGCCAGATTCGGGTGGAACCGCAATGTTCACAGTGGTCCGGGTCCTCTATGCTCACCGTCTGGCCCTGGCAATCCCGACAATACCACACCGGGATGCGGTGGCCCCACCATAGCTGACGGCTGATGCACCAGTCCCGGATATTCTCCAGCCAGTTGAGGTATACACGGCCGAACCGTTCCGGGACTATGCGTATGCGACCCTCGGTAACAGCCCTGTAAGCTCGGCCGGCGATTGAATCCGGGTCATCGTGTGTACCTACGTTCATGAACCACTGGATGCTCACCAGAGGTTCCACCACGGTTTTGCACCTCTGGCAGTGTCCTACAGAGTGTTGATAAGGTTCGATTCTCTCAATTAGTCCCTCCTTCTCCAGTTGGTTCACTACTCCTTCACGGCACTCAAACCGCTCTACCCCCTCGTAAGGGCCGGCCTCGGATGTCATCGTGCCATCGGGCCCGATAACCGTGACCAGCGGCAGATTGTGACGCTGGCCGATTTCAAAGTCTGTAGGGTCATGCCCCGGCGTGACTTTGAGAGCGCCCGTGCCAAATTCGGGGTCCAGGGCTGAATCGGCTATGACGGGAATCTCTCGACCCATGACCGGCAACACCACGTTATACCCTATCAGAGAGCTATAACGGGGGTCGTCAGGATGGACAGCCACAGCCGTATCTCCCAGCATGGTCTCGGGCCTGGTAGTCGCTACCGTTATGTGTCCGGACCCATCCGCGAGGGGATAGCGTACATGACACAGATTACCATTCAACTCCTCGTGCTCCACCTCAAGGTCGGAGAGGGCCGTGGAACAGCGAACGCACCAGTTAATAAGGCGTTCTCCCTTGTATATGAGGCCCTTCCTGTAAAGATTAACGAAAGTAGTACGCACCGCCGTGCTGGGTCCAGGGTCGAGAGTGAACCGCAATCGGGACCAATCGCAGGATGTTCCAAGTCGTTTGTGCTGCTCGTCTATGGTGTTCCCATACTTCCCGACCCATTCCCACACTTGCTCAAGGAACTTCTCACGGCCAAGCTCCTTCCGGCTGGTGCCCTGCCTGGCTAACTGTTGCTCAACTACCCACTGGGTGGCAATTCCGGCGTGGTCTTTGCCCGGCAGCCAGAGCGTGGAATCCCCCAGCATACGGTGCCAGCGGCAAAGCACATCTTCCACGGCGGCGGTGAGTGCATGACCCAAATGTAGTTCGCCCGTCACATTGGGAGGAGGCATTATGACGACGAAAGGACGCTTCTTAGGGTCAATCTTGGGAGTGAAGTAGCCCTTCTCCATCCAGAAGCTGTAGATACGTTCCTCAACGTCAGCAGGGTTATATGCCTTGGGAATTTCCCCTATTGCTTCCTGCGCCATACCTTCTACTATCTCCATACCTTACAAAGCTAAGTGTACCTCACGTCAACTATCAGTCTCGAGAAATGGCCGGACATTTGGGCAGGCCCGAGGATGCGTCGGGCCTGCTATCCACCCCTGATTATCAGAGTTATGATAACCCCAACGAGGGCAGCCACCAGCCCACCACCAATCGCCATCATTGTCAGCATCAGCCTATCAATACTGCTGTTGACCTGCTGAAGTCCAGAGGTCAAGTCGGCGTTAACTTGCTGAAGCCCAGAGGTCAAGTCGGCGTTGACCTGCTGAAGCCCAGAGGTCAAGTCAGCATTAACTTGCTGAAGCCCAGAGGTCAAGTCGGCGTTGACTTGCCGAAGCCCAGAGGTCAAGTCGGCATGGAGCTGGTGGAGTAGGGCAGACTGCTCGGCCATACGCCCTTCAAGGTTCCCCAGGGACCGTTCTTCTGTCGTCATTGAGCACCCTCCATGTATCCTTGCCTACGTGTGCTTGATAGGCTAATAACGCCAGTAGTGGCTTGCACCAAAGATTGACCCATAGTCAGGCCAAGCTTCTCAAGGTGGGAATTTCCATACTCACAGCACTAAGACCCAGCAAAAGGCGCGGCCCCTTCCCGACGTGTCTAATCCGGCAGCGGCACGGAGACAGACACACGATCGCCCACGGCCAAAGTGGTGTGGCCATGGCCCGTCAGGTCCTCGGCCATCAGTATATCGCCGGGGCCAAGGGAACGCTTCGTTCCATCACCAATGCCAATTTCCATAGCACCAGAGAGAATGAACACGTACTGACGGCGGGGAGCGTTATGCCAGTCGCTAAAACTCCCGTCGGCAGAGCGACGGAAGGTCAGGTCGGCGCCAGCCTTCAATTCTACCTGCTCCACCTGGCCGGAGGGTGTATCCAGGTCCTCAAAATGGGACTGTCCGTCGTTGCCCGTATAGAGTCGAACTATCATCGGATACCTCCTTAAACTTCCACCACCCGCCGTAAACTATCATCCCATATTGGTGGGAAAGGGCAGGGGATAAGGGCTGCCTCTCCTAGCACGCCGGTCGGTTGAGTATATCCTGCTCTATTTTGCGAGGGATGCGTTGACCACTAAGGGTCCCAGAGAACTGACCGTTCTCCACTACTACCTTCCCGCGCAATATGGTAGTCACAGGCCAGCCTTCGACCTCCGTCCCCTCCCAGATGCTATAGTCGCCGATGTGGAAGTCGTTCATCGAGAGAGTCTTGCGTATCCCAGGGTCTATGAGCACAATGTCGGCGTCGCTGCCAGGGGCTATGGCTCCCTTGCGAGGGTAGTAGCCCATAATCCTGGCGGCGTTGGCAGAGGTCACTTCAACGAACCTCTGCAAGGACATTCCCTGTTTTGATACTCCCTCGCTGTAGGTAATACCCATGCGGGCCTCGGCTCCGTTGTGGCCACCGACGACGTCGTGAATCGTCCTGCCTCCAATCTTCATAGCGAAGTCTGTGCAATACTCGTCGGTAGCCATAGTGTTGATGCCTCCCTTGATAAGGCCATCCCAAAGGGCCAGACGGTCCTCTTCAGACTTCAGTGAGGGATAGGTGTGGTACTTCATGCCGTCGGGCTGCTTGTAGTCCTCGGCGGTAAAACTGGCGTAGTTATGCAGGGTCTCCCCGTAGATTGGCATACCCCTGCCCCTGGCCTCCCGGATGGCATTAACGCCCTCTTTGGCGCTCACGTGGACAAAATACACGGCCGCTCCGGTCCACTCGGCCACCCGCAGGACCCGCCGGAAGGACACGTCCTCGGACATGTTGTTATGCACCTCGTGCATGTTGTACCACTCGGTGCGTTCTTCTTCCGTCAGCTTTTTATACATGTACTGGACAATATCATCGTCTTCGGAGTGGACGAACATGAGACCGCCGCTGGCTACCGTCTGCTCCATTATAGCCGTAAGGTGTCCCATGCCCACCAGTCGTTCCTCACCCGCTGGTATCCGGTCTATGGGGCGTATGTTGGTGGTGAAAATCTTGAAGGTTGGGAATCCCTCCTGGACGGCCTCATGCATCTGGCCGATTATCTTCCCCGGGACCTCTCGAAGTAACATGATATGGTGGGAGTAGTCGCAGTAGGAGTTTCCCTTCCACCTGGACGTCCTCTCTTCTATAGCCTGAAAGACGTCCACTCCCGGCTGTTGAATGGCAAAATCCGTCATAGTAGTCGTACCGCCAAAGAGGGCCGACCGGCTCACCTGCTCGGGGGGGGCCGTCTCCATCCCGGGCTGTCCTGCTATGGGTGCCGCTATATGGGCATGGGGTTCGATTCCCCCAGGCACGACGATTTTGCCCGTGGCGTCAATGACTCTACCAACATCACCTGGGAGAGTTCCCTGCTGGGCTAGGGCGACAATCTTTTCGCCCTTCACCGCCACGTCCCACCCGCCGACTCCCCAGGGAGTCACTACCTGGCCGCCTCTGATAACGAGGTCAATCATCCTCCTACCTCCTGATATTGGTCATAAGAGAGTGTAGCACAAAGAAGATGTGAGCGCACGAGGAAGGTCCCTTGAAGGCGCTACTCAGCCTTGCCCTTTTCCTGAGACCATCGTACAATAGCGTGAAACTCGTACTCCCAAAGTGAGACGGGGGATGGAAGTAAAGGAGGCAAATCTATGGGATCTGTCAAGTCTCCGCTGGAAGGTATCCGAGTGCTGGACCTCGGCCGGCATCAAGCTGGACCTCGTTGCGGGCAGGTATTGGCCCGCCTGGGGGCTGAGGTAATCAAGATTGAACGGCTGGGTGGTGAGGAGACCCGGACTCATGGCCCCTGGGCCGGTGGGCAGAGCACCTACTTTATCCAGTATAACAGTGGCAAGAAGAGCCTCTCAGTAGACATGAGGAAGGAAAAAGCTAAAGATATACTCCAGGGCCTGGTGAAAATCTCCGATGTGCTTATACAAAACTTCCGTCCCGGAACCATAGAGAAGATGGGTTTCGGATATGACGTTCTCTATGAGCTTAATCCAAGAATCATCATGGTGAACGTGTCAGCTTATGGTCAGTTCGGCCCTTACAAGGACATGATAGGCTATGACCCCATCGGGCAGGCTATGTCCGGGATTATGATGATGACTGGCCAAGAAGGAATGCCCCCGATACGAGCGGGAGTCCCTATCATAGACCGGACTACTGCGTTGCACGCCGCCATCGGGACCCTTGCCGCCATACGAGAGCGGGAAATTTCAGGCGAGGGCCAATCGCTGGATGTCTGCCTTGCGGATACCGGCTATAGCTACACCGAAATATTCGTTTCAGCATACGCCGGAGGGGGAGAGGTCCCGAAACGCGGCGAAGGCAGTGGTGCACCCCCAAACGGCGCCTATCCCTGCAAGGATGGCTGGGTCCTCATCTCCGCAGGAGACCAACACCAGTGGCCCAGGGTATGCCGGGCCTTGAATAAGCCGGAATGGCTGGAGGACGAGCGGTTCACCGAGCGGCACAGGCGGACTCAGAACGGTCCGGCCATCAATGAGGCAGTAACGGACCTAATGGCAGACATGACCATGAGAGAAGCCATTGACCATTTCACTTTGCACGACATTACGGCAAGCCCGGTGAATACCATAGCCCAGGCGGCCGAAGACCCTCATCCCTGGGAGCGTCGAGCGTTGGTGGAGGTGCCCGACCCCATAGCTGGAAAGATAAACGTGTCCGGGGACTTCTGGCACTTCAGCCGTACCCCTGCGGTCATAGGCCCCACTCCCATGCCTGGGGAGCACTCGGACGAGATACTCAGCGAGTTGCTGAACTACCCCAAAGAGCAGATAGAACAGCTGCGGGCAGAGCAGGTGGTGGGATAGAGATACCTGAAGGGTACATCTCCTACAGACCCGTGTAATTCGGCCTGCGCTTCTCCAGGAAGGCTGCCAGGGCTTCATGGTGGTCGTCGCTTATGTAGGTCAAGCTCTCCAGAGCCAGGGACATGTCCAGCGTCATTTCCATCTGGGCGCGAAGCTGCTTGTTAATCGAGTGCTTGGTCCAACGGATGGCCCAGGTGGCTCCGTTCACCAGGCGCGTTGCCATCTCCATAGCAGCCGGCAGCACCTCCTCTTGAGGAAGCACCTTATTGACCAGCCCGATACGTTCGGCTTCACTGGCCGGAACCAAGTCTCCCGTCATAAGAAGCTCTTTAGCCTTGGCGACACCCACCAGAGCGGGCCATATAATCGCTCCACCATCTCCGGCAACCAGGCCCACTCGCACATGAGGGTCTCCGATGCGGGCTGTTTCGGATGCCATAATCACGTCGCAAAACAGGGCGACGGTGGCTCCCACACCCACGGCATCCCCGTTGACTGCGGCAATAATAGGCTGCCTGACTTCCAGCAGGTTCATCACGAGTCGCCGTCCGTGATACATGGGGATGCGCTTCATCGGAGGTTGATCAAGGTCATCCTGCATCCCCTTGAGGTCACCTCCAGCTGAGAAGGCCCGTCCCGCCCCGGTGATTACAATGGCATGTACCTCCTCGTCCACGTTCAGGTCTAGCAGCACATCCTCCAGCTCGCTATGAAGCTCCCAGTTGAAGGCATTGAGCCTTTCCGGGCGGTTGAAGGTAAGAGTAGCTACCTTATCGGCTTTATCTACAATCAAGTTCTTGTAACGGCCATAATCCACCATCAAGGCCTCCTAAAACTAATTCAAGTTACAGCAGTAGGAATACACTATCTGGCAAGGCAGGTCAATACCCTCATCACCCTCATGCGACAGGGCTTCTCATTCCCTTCTTGTAAGTGTAGAGTATATGAGACAGTTATCAGAGACTCCCGCACTTTCCCAGCCAAAGATACTAGGAGGGTGAATATGTACGACCTGTTACTCAAGGGTGGGACTGTAGTAGACCCGTCACAGAACCTTCAAGGTGTCCACGACATTGCGGTCCAAGATGGGGAGATTGCCACCATCGCTCCCGGCATCCCGGTCGAGGAAGCCATACGGGTCATTAACGTACCGGGCAAGATCGTAACCCCCGGTCTGATTGACCTCCACGCCCACGTGTTCAGTGGTATCATCAGCAGCGGGGTCCATCCCGATCTGGGCGGTGTCCGCTCGGGTGTCACGACGCTTGTGGATGCGGGAAGCTCCGGTTGTGCGACTTTTGGGGGCTTTCCCAACCACATCATTCCCAACTGTTACACCGAGATTATTCCCTTCATGCACATCTGCCAGACCGGACTGGCCACTACTCCCGACATCGTTGCCGAAAGCAGCATTGACCTGGAAGGCACGCTGCGTGTGGCAAACCAGTACAAGGGGTTAATCAGGGGCATCAAGGCCCGCATGGTCTCGCCCGCCCTTGAGATTTTTGGCCTGGAAATGCCCAGGCTGGCGAAGAGGGCTGCAAAAGAGAGCGGTATCAAGCTGATGGTACACATTGGCGACACGGAGCAGCGCTACGACCCCAATGTAATCCGCGATCTGTTTCCCATTCTGGAGGAGGGTGACATTCTCACCCATTACTTCACCGCCAACCCCGGTGGAGTCCTTGACGCCAACGGGAGACTGGTCCCCGAGGCCCGTGAGGCGGCGGACAGGGGCGTCTGGTTCGACACGGCCCACGGGAGGATGAACTTCAGCTTCGATATTGGGCAGCGTGTCGTTGACCAGGGTCTGCTTCCCCACTGCATCAGTACAGACCTGACTGTGCCGGGTCGTATACGGACAGTTCACAGCATGACGGAAATGATGACTCGTTTTCTAGCCATGGAATTCACCCTGGAACAGATAGTTACGATGTGTACGGCCAACCCGGCCAAGGCAATCGGAGAGCAGGACCGCCTTGGGAGCCTGGCAGTAGGGCGGCAGGCGGACATCTCGGTATTGCAGGTCAACGACGGCGACTGGGTGGTGTACGACGTGCTGGGGGCAAGCCTGCGGGTGGACAAAGCCGTAGTGCCGGCGCTGACTGTCAAGCGTGGTCAGGTGTTCGAGCCGGACTGGGGCCCTCATCCCTGGGGCTGGGAGCCTCAGGCATACTCTTCTTAGGAAAGCCCTGAACAACGTCATTCCGGCGTAGAGCCTGCCCTGGCGCAGGCCACGGGCCGGAATCCAGTCCGCCTCAGGCGGATGGAGGGTCTGGATACTGGCTTTCGCCAGTATGACGGGTTGGCGGGTCGCCGTTTCAGCTTATTCAGAGTTTCCTCAGAGCTATCCGGCTCGGCCTATCACCGGCTGAGGGGGCAAGATGCAAGGCTCTAGTAGCCCACGGCATACGCTTCGCAACGAGGGTCGGCCCCTCCTTGCAGCACACCTGTGCGTGGGTTTCGAATGAGAACCCCGTAGAGAGCCGACCCTTCCCACCAGTCAGGGTATCTCTCTGCAATATGCCCTTTCCGGCGTAGTGCATCAAACACATCTTCAGAAATCCTCCCCTCAGCTCGTACCACACCGGGATGGTAGGCTGGAGGAGACCCGGATGAAGGGAAATTGTAGCTGTAAAAGCGGGGGGCCTCAACCGCCTCCTGCGGGTCGAGTCCAAACTCCACTACATTGAGCAACAGTTGCAACTGGCCCTGAGGGATATGGTCACCCCCGTGAGCCCCCAGAGCCATCACCGGTTGGCCCTCCCGGAGCACCAGCGCCGGCGCAGGTGTAAGCCGTGGCCTCTTGGCCGGAGCTATAGACGCCGGATGCCCCTCCTGGACTCTGGACTGAGCGCCTCTCAGCGACAGACAAAAACCGGTGCCCGGGATAATTGGGCCACCGTTCTTCATTCCCTCGCTGGGAGTACAGGAAAAGATGTTGCCGCTCTTGTCTATGACACCAAAATACGACGTTCCCCCGCCTTCCTCTCCGGCCGATCCCCTCACGGCAACCGCCTCTTTCGCGGACTGGGGTGCTCCGTCCAAAGTGGCTCTGCAGTTGTAAGGGTCTCCGGCCGGGGGCATGACAGGCCAGGCGTGGTCCGGGTCAATCAAGCGCCGACGCTCGCTCAGGTAGGTTTCCGACAGCAACCCATCCATGGGCACGTCCACAAAGGCGGGGTCACCGATATACTGCTCCCTATCGGCGAAGGCCAGGTTGAGAGCCTGGGTAACGGTATGGACATACTCGGCAGAGTTATGGCCCATCGCGCGCAAGTCGAAGCCCTCAAGAATCTTGACGGCCATGGGGAAGACAGGCCCCTGGCACCAGGGTCCGCAGGTGTAGACATCGTAGCCGCGATAATTGACCGTGACCGGCGGCTCTACGCGGACTCGGTAGTCGGAAAGGTCATCCTCATCCAGCAACCCTCCTTGGGATTTATAGAACGAGACAATCTTCTCGGCCAGTTCACCCTTATAGACGTAATCTCTGGCCGCCATCAACGCCCTCTCTCTACCTTGGGCAAGGTTGGCATCTTCCAGGGCAACAATCCTGCGGAGAGTCGCCGCTGCATCCTTCTGGAAGAACATCTCCCCAACTTCCGGCGGACGTCCCCCTGGAAGAAAAATCTCTGCACTGCTCGGCCAGCGGTTATACATTTCAAAAGCGTCCCGCAGCCGGCCTGCCAGATAGCGATACATGGGGAAGCCCTGTTCAGCCAGGGTGATAGCAGGGCCAACGACCTCTGAGAACGACATGGTCCCATATCGGGCTAGAGCCGTGAACCATGCGTCGGCAGACGCAGGAGTCAAAGCGCGCAGGATACCGCCGGGGAGTTGGCCCTGGTGGTTGCGCTGAAAATATTCAACCGAGGCCCTTTTAGGCCACACTCCAAGGCCGTCAATCGTGGTCACTTCCTTCTGGTCCGCAAGGTAAATGACGGTAGGGGCAACCCCGAGAAACCCGCAGTCGTCGGCGTGGACGATGTTAAGTGCCAGACCGACCGCCACACCGGCGTCAATGGCATTACCACCACGTCTCAATATATCCAGGCCGGCCATCGAGGCGCTGGGATGACTGGAAACGACGACGCCGTTAGTGCCCTGTATCAATGGCCGGTAGCTTTGCAGGGTTGTTCCGGGGACCGGCATGGTGACCTCCTCAGCCTGAGTGGCGTTCACAGCCGTCAATTGAAATGCTCGGCTCGCAACTTAGGAATAGGGGTTCCTTTATACCAGAACGCCAAATCCTGACTTGGTGCATATCTCAATGCGGTTGCCGTCCAGGTCGTTTAGATAGCAGGCCTTTTGCCCGTCGTGCCGAACGGAAATCTCCGTGACTTCGACTCCCTTCTCCTGCAACGCATCACGGGCGGCCTCTATGTCGTCCACCTCGAAGGCAGTGTGGTGAGATGGCGCGGAGGGAGCATCCGGGTCCTCGATAATGTGTACCATGGCGCCGCTGGGCAGCTGAAGCCAATACAGATGGTCTGCGTCTACCTGCTTGGGTATCTGCTTTAACCCCAGTATGTCCTCATACCATCTCAACGCAGCGTCTTTATCTTTAACGTTATAGGTGATGTGGTTGATGGCCTTGAGTCTTATGGCGTCGTTTAACATGGCTCTCCTTATTTCCGTAGCTTGATAGAATCAGAGTGTAGCCCGCACCTCCTGTACTGTCAAATTATCGTTGGAGACGCAGCCGCTTCACAAGATACCCAACAACATAGTCATCGCAGCTTCCGTTTCAACCTCCTCATTATCCGGGCAACCCTGGCGGAGATGGGATACCTGCCCCGCAGGTTAGCCCCAACGAAAGACGCAATGTGGGCGTTTCCCACTATCAGGGAGGCCGACCAGTTGCGGACCTCTTTCATGGTGGGCGTGCCCTTTTCCCAGGGTGGCCCAAGGGCCGTCAACGGCTCCCACCGGCGTCTGTTACTGGATACAGCCATCACTGCGCCTCCGGCCTCCATGACTATTATAGTGCCCCCAGCCATGTCCCATATTCTGGGGCCGCCGAACACGACGTACTGAAAGGTGCCGAGGGCCGTTAGCGCAAGCTCATAGGCGACACTGCCGGTTACCCTGACCTCACCCACTCGCCTGCGCAGATCCTTGCCGAGGCGGAACCTGGCGCCAAGAGACGCCGGAAGCCCTGTGAGCCGGTTGGCCCTGATAGTCTCGGAGCCGGGAATAGATATAGGCTCTTCGTCCATCCACGCACCTCCACCTTTGCGGGCGTGGAGCACTACGCCGTCCTTCTCTCCGGGCCAGGGTATGTAGAGAGCTCCTGCTATAGGCTTGCCCCTGTGCAAGACGCCAATGGATACTGCATATATTGGAAGCCCATTGAGAAAATTGGTTGTTCCGTCCAGGGGGTCCAGAATCCACAAGAACTCAGGGGCGGGAGACTCGTCTTCCTGGGAACCCTCCTCACCCACGATGCCATGGTCCGGGAAGTGACGGGCTATGTATTCGGATAGATATGCCTGGCTCTCTTTGTCAGCCGAGGTAACGGGGTCCTGCTCCTTCTTGTCGTCCTTGTACTCCACTTCCAAGGGGCCACTGAAACGGGACTGAAGTATCCTGCCGGCTCCACGGGCCATCTCTACGGCCCTGGCCTCTATCTCCATAGCCAAGCCCTCATCTACAAGGACTTCCATATAGACCCCCAATCCCACGAGTCCTTCACTGCAATTAGAAACTATTGGCCCGGGCAACTCAGTTGTAACCCCACTACGCCTTGGTTTATAATGTCCCCTACGCAACCTTCCTTGTCATACGCGTGGTTTACCTCAAATCTGCTGTTTGGCCGGCTTGTGGAGCACAGCCCGGTCATTTATGGAGCGTGTTATATGCCAAAGATTAAAGAGTCCTACGAGATTACCCTGGAGACCGACCAGATGAGTTTCCTTGGTTGGGCGAAAGAAAAATATGACATCGCCGACGAAAGCAAGGTGATGCGGATTATCATGGACTACGTCATGACCGGCCGCGACCAGTATGACACGGTCTTTAGCAACGTTCGCTGCCTCCGATGCGACTGATGGTGAATGCCCCCTTGACGGGCGGAACCAAGGGGCGCTAGGCGTTCAACAAGTAGAAGGTCATGGTCTGAAGAGAGAGGACGGGGTCCACATTTCTGATGGTAACCCCCTCCTGGGCCTGTGGGGAAATGGGGGCATAGTTAAGGACGGCCCTCACGCCACACTTCACAAGGTGGTCTATCACTCCCTGGGCATACTGTCCCGGCACTGCAACGATCCCTATGGTTATGTTCTGGTCCCTTACCACCTTGTCAAGGACCTCTATTGACTGGACTTTCAGGTTGCCAACCCTCTTCCCGACAATTTCCCGGTCGGCATCAAAGGCCGCAACTATCTGGAATCCCTCGGGGGCAAGGCCGGGATAGCTCAGAATAGCCCTGCCAAGCCTGCCTACACCCACAAGCCCCACGTTCCAGTGCCTATTCAAGCCCATAATATCCTTCAGTTCCGCCAACAAGTGCCTTACGTTATATCCCCGGCCCTGTTTTCCGAAGCGTCCAAAATAGCTCAGGTCCTTTCGTATCTGGGCAGGGGTCACCTGGAGCACATCTCCCAATTGCTGGGAGCTTACTATCTCCTTACCCTCCAACAGGAGGGAGTTGAGTATCCTGATATACTGAGGCAGTCTTACTATGACTACCTCTGGAACCTCAGCCTGGATACCCCCCTGATACGCTGGCTTCTCGCCCATTTTGGAACTTCCTCCCGTTAAAAGGGAACGGCGGCATTAGGTGGCAGGTTCAGTCAGGAAAACGGGTGGCTCTACTTACGACCGGAATGTTCACGGCCTTGTCAGATGACTCGCGAGTGTAAGTGTAAACAGGTGTCTACCTTTAGTCAAGAATTGGGCAAGAAATCACGTCTCCCGACTCAATGATTCCCCTGGTCACGGAAGGAATCCTCACCACCGCTAGAAGGATATGTTATAATGGCAGCGTTCCGGATAGATAGTGTGTCACGTGCCTCAAAACACAACCCTCGGTCCTCGGAGATGTAACCTGCTCACGGCTATAGAAAATTCCCTCCCGAGCAGCACATTCACGTTGCTCAAGGCCATTGCCGAGACAGCTTCCGGGATGGATATCCCCCTATACCTGGTGGGCGGCTCGGTGCGGGACACACTGCTGGGCGTACCAGCGAAAGACCTGGATATAGTGGTCGAGGGCGACACAACGTTGCTGGCGTCCAAGGTATCCGGGGAACTGGGCGGAGATGTTCTGAAACATTCCCGGTTTGGCACTGCTACGGTAAAAATAGGCGACCAACCCTTCGACCTCGCCACCGCCAGACGAGAGACCTACCCGCAACCCGGCGCATTGCCGAAGGTGGCCCCCGACACCATCGAAAAAGACCTGGGACGCCGGGACTTTTCCATCAACGCCATGGCCATCAGTTTATCAGGCCCAAGTCCCGGCTGTCTCATTGACCTTCACGAAGGAAAACGTGACCTGCAACTTGGGTCCATAAGAATCCTTCATTTCGACAGTTTCATAGACGATGCCACTCGCACCTTGCGGGCTATCCGCTACGCAGAGAGGCTGAACTTCAACCTGGAAGACAAGACTCATGCCAAGCTGCTGAAGGCCGTGGACGGCGGCATGTTGGATACTATAAGCGGTGCCCGCATCAGGCGTGAGCTGGGGCTTATGTTTGAGGAACGGCAACCTCACCGCTCCCTCGTTCGATGCGGAGAGCTTGGCATACTTCGAGCCATATACCCACCCATCGGGAACGGGGCCGGTGTGTGGGCATTGGCAGGCACCAAAACCGCCGATACTCCCCTGGCATACCTGGCGGCCCTTTCCTATCCTCTCACAACCCACGAGGGAGAGGCTTTCATCCATCGTCTGCAAATGCCGTCGGAATGGGCCAGGGTAGTAAAAGATACCATTGCGGTTAGGCTGAGGTGCTGCGGCAGTCCCTTATCAGGGCTGGAGCAGGCTCAACCGGACTGTCCTCCCATAGGGGAGTCACAGTTCTCAAAGGCCCAACTGAGACACTTTCTCGACCGATTCTCCCTTGTCAGCATCCAAGTCAACGCGCTGCTCTCAAGCTCGCCACAGGTCAGGGAGGCAATGGGGCTATATTTGAACCAGCTGCGTTATGCCAACCCTTCCCTGAATGGCCGAGACCTTACCTCGCTGGGCATAGCTAAAGGCCCCATGGTGGGGGAAATCCTTCAGAGGCTGAAAGACGCCCGGACTGAGGGAAGAATCACTACCAGAGAAGAAGAGTTACGCTTTGTGGAAGGGTACATCGCTATGAAAGGACGGTGAGAGCCGTTGACGGAGTCTGAGGAACTATGCATAGTATGCGACGGCCCCCTGGACGAGTACCATCAGGCCTCTTGCCAGATGTGCGGCAGGAAGTTTCACCAGCCCTGGAGTGTGGAAGTCCAGATACCCCAGTGTGGAAGAATCGCCAGCCATGAGGAAGCCCTGGCGCTGGTATTTCTGTGCAGGAATTGTTACGACGCTCTGCAAGACAACTAGAGACTGTGTGCCGTCGGCGTCCAGTGTCAGGCCGATAGCAAACATTCCGAAAGGAGGAAGCAATGAAGGCGGTGTATATCGAGGCTCATGGCGGGCCGGAAGTCCTGACCTACGGAGACCGCCCGGAACCCGTTGTCGAGCCACATGAGGTGAAGATTCGTGTTAGGGCCAGCGCCCTTAACAGACTGGATGTCTATACTCGCGCGGGGGCCCGCGGAATGCGTCGCGAGTTTCCACCACCTCTGATTCTGGGGGGCGATTCATCGGGAGATATTGTAGAAGTGGGCAGCCAGGTCGAGAGGCTCAAGCCTGGCAACAGGGTGGTGATAAACCCCAAGACCACCTGCGGTCAGTGTTCCCTTTGCCTCGCCGGGCATGACGACCTTTGCCCCAAGTCCCGGATGCTGGGGTCCGCTGTTGACGGAAGCTACGCCGAGATTATCAAGGTTCCCGCCACCAATGCCCACCTCATAGGCGACCACGTAACCTATGAAGAGGCATCCGCCGCACCTACAATCTTCCTTCCCATGTGGAATATGCTCATTCGAAAGGCCAACCTCAAACCCTGGGAGACCGTGCTGGTGCTGTCGGCATCTGCCGGGGTCGGCACTGCGGCCATACAGCTATCAAAGAACGTGGTAGGCGCTCGGGTCATTGCTACTACCAGCTCCGAGGAGAAGGCCGCCAAGGCGAGGGAACTGGGTGCGGACGCCGTTATCAACTACACCGAGGAGGACGTTGCCCAGCGAGTCAAAGAGCTTACCGGCGGTGACGGAGTTGACGTCGTGGTTGATCATGTTGGTGCCGAGCATTTCCAGCCTGCCTATAACTCGCTGAAACCCGGCGGGAAATATGGCAACTGCGGAGTCACCACAGGCTACCGGGCCGAGTTGCACATAGGCATGATGTTTACCCGTCAGCTAACGGTGTTTGGGGTATTCATGGGGTCAAAGGAGGATATGCGACAGATTGTGGCAATGCTGGACCGGGGTAAAATCAGGCCGCCGATTCACCGGACCTTCCCATTGGAGGGTGCCGCCGACGCGCACAGGATGATGGATGAGCGCAATTTCTTCGGCAAGCTGGTGCTGAAAACGTGAGCTTTTCGGCTAACCATTGAATATGAAGTCAACACAGATGATACAGGAGGTGACATGGAGACAGTCGGGTTTATAGGTCTTGGAAATATGGGATCAGGTATGTCCAGGAATATCCAGCGGGCCGGGTATCCGATGGTGGTCTATGATATTCGAGAGGAGATGACCAAGCCGCTTCTCGAGGGCGGTGCCCGGCTGGCCTCATCCCCGGCAGAGGTGGCCGAACAAAGCGATGTGACTCTTACTTCCCTGCCAGGCCCCAAAGAAGTGGAGGCCGTTGCTACCGGACCCAACGGGGTTCTGGCTGGCATCAAGCCGGGAGGGATTTACGTGGACCTTTCCACCAGCAGGCCGACCCTCATCCGTCAAATCGAGCCTATGTTCCGGCAGAAGGGCGCCCATGTTCTCGATGCGCCGGTGAGCGGAGGAAAGACCGGGGCTGCGACCAGGAACCTGGCTGTGATGGTGGGCGGCGAGAGGGAGATTTACGACCGCATCAAACCGTTACTGGACGCCTTTGGGGACAAGGTGTTCTACGCAGGGGGCATCGGAGCCGGCAGCGTGTGCAAGCTGGTGCATAACATGATTGGGCACGGGATACGCCAGGCAATCGCAGAGGGCCTGACCCTCGGGGTGAAAGCCGGAGTGGATGCGGAAGCCGTGTGGGAATGTGTTCGACGAGGTTCCGTCGGACGGATGAATGGCCTCCACGAGGCGCTACCGCGCACGGTTTTCCAGGGCAGTTTTGACCCCCCCAGTTTTGCTCTGGGACTGGCGAGAAAGGACATTGGACTCGCTACGGAGTTGGCCAAGGAGTTCGACGTGCCTATGCCCATAGCGAACCTGGCGGAGCAAATCTCCATCCAGGGAATGAACCGGGGATGGGGAGATTTGGATAGCAACATCACTTTCCTGCTGCAAGAGGAGCAATCGGGGATAGAGGTGCGAGCACCCCAGGTGGATCCCGACAAAGCTGCCAGGTTCATTACCACACACCCTGACGCCGAGTGACATCCACCGAATCAGGAGAGAAGAAATAGCCCCTATCGCAAGTGGGGCAGCATAGAAAGAGGCGTGGTCGCCAGCAAGCCGGCGTCCACCGGCAACGTCACACCGCTAATCCA
The DNA here is from genome assembly GCA_034421095.1 of Dehalococcoidia bacterium. GTDB lineage: Bacteria > Chloroflexota > Dehalococcoidia > Lucifugimonadales > JAGWBF01 > JAGWBG01. The sequence continues at coordinate 36,922 of DAOUKR010000007.1, read as the reverse complement.
GCGGGACTCGTCGCTGGCCAGGAAGACCGCCGCCCAGCCGATGTCCCATGCGGTCCCCTCGGTTCCCAGTGGGGCGGAGCGTCTACGCAGGTCCCTCCTTTCCTCGGACATGTCGCCGGCCACCATAGGCGTGTATATGGAGCCCGGCGCGATGCAGTTGACCCGAATGTTGTCCCTGCCGTGAGTGACAGCCATTGAGGTCGTCAGTGCTATAACGCCCCCTTTTGAGGCGGAATATGGCACGCCCGTACTGCCACTGCTTGCCCGCAGACCCGCAGTTGAGGAGACGTTTATAATAGAACCGCCACCACCCTGTATCATAGCCGGTATGGCGTGCTTACTGGTCAGCATCATGCTCTTCAGGTTCACCTCCAGTACCCGGTCCCATTCATCTTCATCCACGTCTACCACGGACCCGTGCCCAAGGATGCCCACGTTGTTGAACAGAACGTGTAGCCCGCCGTAGCGCTCCAAAGTAGCCTCCACCATCCTGCGGCAATCGTCAGTCTTGGTAACGTCGGCCTCAAACACCGAGGCTTCTCCCCCTGCCTCCCGGACTGAGGCCAGGGTCTCTTCGGCGTGCCGGGCTAGACGGTCTACCAACACTACCCTGGCACCTTGCTGTGCGAAGAGCAACGACGCAGCTTTGCCGGTGCCTACCCCCGGCCCGCTGGACCCTGCGCCTGTAACGATGGCTACCTTCCCCTCCAGTCTGGCTCCTGTACTTTGCATATCCTCCTCCTCAAACTGGGAGCATTTCAAAGGTTGAGTAGATTATAACAGCTTTATTGTTATACAATGAGCCAGTCAGATGGCATCCGGATACACACGGAGGTGACGTTATGTCCACCATGATTACAGGTGGCACCGGGTTCCTTGGGTCTTACCTCGCCCGGCACATGGTTCGGGAAAAGGGCGAGAACGGTATAGTCCTCTATGACATGTACCCCAACCTCTCACGAGTGGAGGAGATACGAGACCAGGTACACGTCGTGCAAGGAGACGTGCTGGAAACCCATGAACTGCTGGCAACCATGAAAAAATACAACGTGGACAAAGTAGTCCACCTTGCTTACATCATGGGCGGCGCCAGCAGGACCAGCCCGGTCCCCGACGAAAAGGTGCTACAGTACCTTCGGGTGCAATGTATGGGCGCAGTAAACGTGTTTGAGACGAGCCGGATTCATGGAGTGAGTCGTTTGGTTTACGCCAGTTCGGTAGCTATCCACGGATACCGCGCCGACCCCTACGACGTGCAACAGATTGACGAGGACGTGCTTCCGCGCCCTGACAACTTTTACGGAGCTTGCAAGCTCTGGTACGAGCACATCGCCGCGGTATACCACGAGCAACACGGCCTGGACACTATCGGCCTCCGCCCCACGATGACTTTCGGCCTTGGGGCGGGGCAGAGGGGGTCGTACGCCAGCCGTTTGATGGCTATCCCTGAGAATCCCAGCTATGTGGTGATGCCGGAATTGGCAGCACTCGGAGAGCCGATAGAGATGCCTCCAGGCGACCTGGTGACCGACTGGATGTACGCCGCCGATGCTGCGGAAGCATGGTATCTTGCTCTGACGGTGCAGGACCCCAAGCACCGCGTCTTTAACATGCGAACGGAACAGGTTCGACTCGGGGACGTGACCGAATGCCTACGAAGGGTATTGCCCGATACCCCGATAACCGTTCAGGAAGAGCCGGTCAGCCTCTTCCCCCTTATGACCAACGACCGTCTAAGAGACGACCTGGGTTTCCGGCCAAGGTACACCCTGGAATCGGGGATTATTGACTACGTTAACCGGGTGCGGAGTCAGGCTGGCTTGCCAATTGTAGAGCCTTCATAAGCCGGGATGCTTTCTCGGCCTACTCCGCGTCCGCGGCTCCCAGTCCCTCCAGGGCCAGTCCATACCCCAACAGGTCATTCATCTGACTCTTCAGGAATTGGGTCAGCATAACCCGGCTGTAACGTATAACTAGAGGAGGTTGCTGGGCGATCTGCTCGGCCAACTCCCATGCCCTGGGCAATAGCCTCTCCCTGGGCAACACTTCGGCAACCAGGCCAAGCTCAAGGGCCTCTCTGGCCGAGAGGGTCTGGCCTGTAAGGAGAAAATACCTCCCCCGGTTCAAGCCCATAAGCAGCGGGAATATGATATGTACTCCATCGCCGGGGATGAGGCCATTGACAAAGTGAGCCGAGTCCTGAAAGGTGGCTTCCTCAGCGGCCAGAACTATGTCCGAGAGCAACGGAATTTGGGCGTGTCTAAGGGCAGGGCCATTTACGGCGCTGATAATGGGCACCTCGATGTCCAGCAAGTTCATCCAAAGGTGCTTACCTTCCCAGTAAGTTTTATCCCACTGTCGAGCCGTTCTATTTTGCCTGTATGCCGCAGTTGCCCTGGGGCCGGAGAAACCCTCTCCAGTCCCCGTTAAAATCACGACCTTGTTGTCGTAGTCACTTCCAATATCCCGGAACGCCTGGGGGAGTTCGGCGTGAGGAATGGCACCCCATTGAAGGGTATTGCCGTTGGTATGCAGAGTGATTTGGAGTATTCCGCTCCGCCGCTCCATGCGGATGCTCTGATATTTCTGTGAATACTCATCAAAGTCCGACACGATTAAACCTCCTGTGAATGGCCGGATTGGTCTTGGGAGGGGAGGTCATGGTGGAGTCCTCCGCTGGAAGTCTCCCACAGGCAGACGTAGTCATACTGTACTACCTTCTCACCCCGCTGGTTATGAGCTGTGACCTGGAAGGTGACAAACTTGCCGTCTTGCCTCTGGAACTTGTCAACCACCCGGGTGATGCTTGTGATTATGTCACCCGGGCGCACAAGGATGCCCTGGAAGCTTGCGGCAGTAGCCACGAAGGGGGTGCTGCGAGGGTTGAGCCTGGACTGGTCGGGGGCTACGTAGCCTCTGGCACGCATCACGTCGTGGCGTCGCTGTGGCGCGTAGGTGTAGACCATGGCGGGAGGAGCGAATACCCCCGGAAAACCCACCTCCTTCGCTGCGGCATCGTTGACGTAGACCGGGTTCTCGTAGCCCACGGCGCGGGAGTAGTCTGCAATATTCTCCTCGGTCACTTCATAAACGTATGGGGGTGACTCATCGCCGATTTCCACCACGTCCCACTCGTAAACCTTCTCATCTTCCGGCCTTGTTAAGTCTGATGAATCTTCTGCACCCATCCAATACGTCCCTACTTTTCTACGACAAATAATGGGCGGTAAGTAATAATCAATCTAACAGTGTGCTTCGATAGTCACCAAATGCTTGAGGCACATACTTGTTCATCCAGTCCCACGCTTCTTTGGGAAGCCAGCCTTGGTACGGCGGCTTGATCGCGACCACAAGTAAGTAGTCCTGTTCTGACAGATGTTGACGGATGGCACTGGCTATCTGGTCAACGGTTATGTTAGTGTCAACAATCCATGTATCACTGAGATAATGCCACCAACTGCCAAAGGAGGTAATCGTCTCTTCCAGCTTCTCACGCACTGCACTCGTAGAACGACGAGAAGCCGGCTTTATTTCGTATGTAATTAGATAATGCATGGCTACTGATTCTCATCTTGCTCAGGCTTTTCGGGTATTTCAGCAGGTTCTGGATTTGCTTGCGGCAATTGAGCTTGAATTTCCTCAATTGTTCGCGGATTTTCCTGGGTTCCCATCCGACTGTAACGTAGCTGTTCGATGTAATAGGTCTACGAAACTGATAAAGGCTCATGTCTTGCTTTTGACCAGAATTGAAGCCAGACCATAATGAACAGCACCCAAGGAAGACCCCCGACTACATACTTTGCTATATCCGGCATTGGAGCGAAAAGGAAGATTACTATCGAGAAAGCCACAGGCAGTAGGAGGCCTAATGCAATTACCCCTAATGGAGTACGTACTACACGAACTACGCTGGCTATCCCTCTTAAAGTTGGGTCCACTCATGGAAGTATATCACTCGATAGAAGCCTCTGCACCCATGTGTATACCAGAACCTATTCTAACTCGCCATCGGTGATTTTACCCCACGACGTAATCCGAGAGGGCGTCACCCTTATGACGGGGTTACCGTCTATACCCATTTCGCGGTACTGTTGGTATTTCTCTTTGAGAAGGTCTACAGCTCGCCGGTGTTCGTCTCCGTCGTGAATCAACTGGGCAGTGCCGGTCACCAGCACATACCACAACCTGCTCCACTCCTCCTCATAATGATCCAGGACAAGGGCAACGTTGGGATTGGAGAGTATGTTGCGTACCCGTTTGAGTCTCGTGAGGGGAGCGCGTTTCGGCTTCCGGTCAAGGACGGAATAGAAGTATTCTCCATCATAGGCAAAACAGATGGGTATCAACTGAGGAGCGCCCTGAGCGTCGGCGGTGGCCATGTGGGCCACTCGCCTGCACTTGATAACGTCGGACTCCTGAGGAGTTAACCCGGACAATACCCCCACCTCAACCAAATTGTCTATTGTATTTTACCTCGCTCCACTCCTCGGAATGACAGTTGAAAAGCCCTGTGAGAGATGGGGTGTAATGACTGAGACTGGTCTGCTAGCTTTCGAAGTTAAAGCCTAGTGGATCTTCCATAGCCTGGATGTCCTCAAGGGCCTCTCTGGCAGCGTCTTCAAGAACCGGGTCCCCGACTTTCAGGCTTCTTCTCAGTGCCCTCTTGGCCAGGGGCCCGCCAATCTTTCCAAGAGCATCTATCGCCGCCAGCTGGACTTGAATATCATCATCCTGGAGAAGGGGTATAAGATGGGGTACCGCATCTTCATCGTCCAACTCGCCACACGCGTTAGCAGCCTCGAAGCGGACGGGAGGGTTGGGGCTTTGCAGTTCCCTGACAAGCACCGCCAACCATTCTGATTCGCCCGTTTTACCCATGGCGAAAAGAGCGCTGCACTTCAGATTGACGTCATCGTTATCATAGGCCCAGTGGATGTACTCCTTAACGTCCGGGGTATTGAAGGGTGAGACCGATTCCAGGGCCCTTCGCCTCACCTCCAACCATTCCTGCTCGTCTTCCAGCACATTCATCAGAGACCTTTTTACCAGCTCGCCATCCTTCGAAAGTATCTTTCCATCTTGAGCCAGCGATGCAAACTTCCCCAGGGCCATAGCCGCCGACGCCCGCACCTTACCGGATTCATCGGACCTTAGTAGCTCTACCAGAGAAGCGATTAGGGAGCGGTCTTCAAACTCCCAAAGACCGACTATCCCTCTCTCTCGCACGGACTCCACCGGGTCCTTGAGGCACATTTTGAAAATTGCGCTGAAGTCCAGTTCGGCGTTATCTTCCGCCTCTTCCACCAGCAACTCCACAATTCCTTCCCTGCGCTCGGAAGGAAGCTTGAACCAGACGCGGGCTACCATGCCCAACTCTCCGGGGGAGAGAGCGGATAGCTCTATCAATTCCGCTTGATTCAAATGGGCGCTATCTTCGGATATGGACTGTAAACAGCTTTCCAGGGACAAGGGCCCACTCCTTAAATACCGGGTCCTCCAGACCCTGCAGGGCTTTCATCGTACCGCATTGCCCAGGCAGCCCACGGGAATGGAATGGCATCCCATCAGGCTGATTCTTTTGTGGATACCGACACATCCTGGACACAGAAAGCGGGCGTTCGCAACGAACCGCCTACCCAGTGGCTCTCCCTTTCGATGGCCAGAATATTTTTTAATACACTATATACATTACCAGAGATGACCGTGTTTTTCACCCGCCCGGTGACGTTGCCATCTTGTATTCGATAGCCCAGAAGAACGTTGGCGTTAAAATCTCCCCCCAGGATGTTACTTTGACCGGCACCCAGAAGATGCTCCACCACCAGACCATCCTTGATACCACTTATCATGTCCTGGTAAGACACATCACCTTCGCCCACCAGAAGGACGCTCGATCCCGGCGAAGGGAGACTGTTGAGGCCACGATGGGCGCTGCCTGTGCTTTCAGTACCTGCTTGACCCGCCGTCTGAAGGTCATAAAGGAAGGTGGAGATTACACCACCGTCCACCAGTGGCAACCTCCTGGTGGGCACACCCTCGTCGTCACACATACGGCTGCCGGGAGCGTAGGGCGTGGCAGGCTCATCCCAAAGGTTAAATCTCTCATCCAGCATACGCTCCCCCAGCTTCCCCACCAGGGGAGATGCACCCTGAAGTACCGTTCTACCGTTGAACCCGGACAGCAACGGCGAGAGCAAGGCCCCTGCCATTCCCCTGGGCGTGAATATCACGGGAACCTGTCCGACGGGAGCGGGAGCAATGTTCCTGGAAAACTCAAGCTGGTTCTGTATTGTCTGCACGATCTCCGATGTATCAAGAATCGGGTGGCATGAGCTTTTGCCATCCCACACGAAAAGCATATCAGTATCTTTCACCACGGTCCCGTGAACAAACATGGAGAAGAAGCTTTTGTTATAGGTAGCGTAGCCACCTCTGGAGTTGAGTATGGTAACCGTATTCACACCCTTGCTGACAGTCGCATCACACATGACGTCGGAGCTATAAGCCGTGACACGGTCTATGGCCGTCTGCCCAAGATTGATCATGTCCTCCATGGGCAGGCTCTCCGTCTGCGGGTCATATACCTCGACAGGAGAGAAGTTCCTGTGTGATGAGAACCCCAGTTTAGCTTCAGGACCAAAGGGTACCATTTCCAGGGTATTCCTCAGCAGGCCGTCGGTATTCGCAGGGTCGGAGGTAGACGAGAAGCCTATTCTGCCGTCTTTGATAATCCTCAGAGCGACCCCGGAGCTTTCTCTCGTTTCCACCAGTTTAATCCTGTTAGCCTCGAACATCACAGGCTCATCTCGGTGCTGGATGTGATAGACCTCCGCCTCATCGGAAACCCTGGTGGCTTTTTCTAACAACTCGTCCAGATTTATTCCATCTCGTTGCGTCGGCCTCATGACGAAGTCCCACCTATAAGGCATTTCTGAATTCGTATGTGTGGGCTGCCGTTGGACACAGGAAGAGGAGACTGGCCCCCCTTGCCGCAGCCGCCACCCTGATTCATGTCCAGGTCATTGGCAATAGCATCCAGGTTTTGCATGGTGGTAAAGAGGTTCCCTGACAGGAGCACGGGACGCATCAACTCCTCTACCTTACCGTTTCGTATGGCATAGGCTTCACCTGCGGAGAAGGTAAACTGCTCCATACTGGTCATCCCTCCATACCAATTGCACACGTACAGGCCCTCTTTAATATCCGAGATGATGTCCTCGAAGGTCGCAGACCCGGGCTCGATGAACGTGTTGGTCATTCGCACAATGGGCGGGAACTGGGAGCTTATGGCTCTGGCATTGCCCGTGGGGGTCTCTCCCATGGTTGCCGCCGTCTCACGTGAGTGGAGTCTGCCAACCAGGACACCCTCTTTCAGCAGAGACGTCCTGGTAGCTGGAACTCCCTCGTCGTCGTATTTATAGCTGCCCCTCAGGCTGGGCACGGCGGCACCGTCAACAACGTTGATGTGGGGACCTCCGAAGCGCCTGCCCATCTTCATCATATCCTTCAGACGTTGGTCCTCGTACACGTGATCGGCCTCGGAAAGATGCCCGAAAGCCTCGTGGATAAACACCCCCGCCAGGACCGGGTCCAATACCACGGTATACTCCCCTCCCTTGGCTTGAGGTGCTTTGATGAGGTCTACGGCGCGTTGGGCCAATTCACCGGCATCCCCATGAAGTTGCTCTACGAAGGAGAAATCACCATTGGAACCCAGACTCACGCCCGACTGCTGCACGTCACCCCCGTCGCGGGCCATGGCGTTGAGGCGAAGAGATATGTCTATTTTCTCCTGCTGGATGTAGGTGCCTTCAGAAGTAGCAAATACTCTCTTCCTTCTACCGTCGCCATAGCCGATCGTAGACGTGGTAATCTGGGGAACACTCCAGATTATGTCAACGTACTGGTCCAGGAGAGCCTTCTTGTCCTGGAGGGAGATGGACAATGGGTCCTTTCCCACCAGTGGTGGCACCGAGTCTACCACCCGGTCTACGGGAGCCAGATTTATTCCCTTGTCACTCACAAGGTGAGCATTACGAACCGCCGTGGCTACCTTCTCTTTCAGTCCTTCCAGGCCATTGAAGGATGCAAAGCCCCATCCTCCCGCCAAGGCTCTTATGCAGCCTCCGACTCCCGTGGTATGGCCGATTTCGTCCAATTCCTTCCCACGATAGCGTATGTGTGTACCCTCTCCTTCCTCGACACGGACCTCTATAAGTCGGGCGTCATGTCCTTTCAGAGCATCCTCTATGCGGTCCCTCAAGTCATCATCCATGCTTGCTACATCCCCCTCGCCATTCAGGAGTACCAACGTATAAAGACGGGTACACTTCTCCCTAATAACATATCACACACAGTCAAGCATATACCGTCTCAGGACATGTTTCGATAGGTGAGATGGGAAGCCGCTACATTTGTGTTTGTAAGAGTGCCCTCTGCTTGGCACAGCAGGAGCAAGTCGTGTACACTATCCAATTGTTAACATCGCTTGCGGCTCCTGCCTGTCGGAAGACAGATAGTGGATACCATGCTCTTCTTCTATCTGATGTAAATGGAGGGTCTGCGCCTTGATTGAATTCCCAGTCCGCTTCAGCGTACGAAAGCCGTGGATAATCATCGGCCTATGGGCTGCGCTGGTGGTGGTTGCACTTTTGCTCATCCGTGCCTTCCTGGGAAGCGCCACCACTACGGACATCCAGATCGCCGGCAGGTATGAATCCCAACGAGCAGAGGCCCTGCTTGAAGACAGATTGAGAGGGCCAAAATCCTCAATTGAGCTGGTCATTGTCCAGTCGTCGTCCCTGACGGTGGACGACGAGGCCTTCCGGGCCAAGGTGGAGGCTGTCCATGAAGAGATCCTTTCGCTGGGGCCTGATACGATAGCCGGCGGTATAGATGGCCAGCCCTTGTTCCATTACTACCATGCCATGGCTGCCGGGCCCCTCATCCCACAGGAGCAGTTGGCGCGGCTGCTTCCGCTCCTGGTGTCCGCCGACCGCAACACAGCCCTGATACACTATACCCTGGCTGGCGACTCTGAGGATGCTATTCGGAACGTCGAGGACGTGATGCACGTCGTGGAAAAAGCCGAAAATGCGGACGACTTCCGAGTGCTCATCGGCGGAGACGCCAGCGTGGCTTTCGAGAGCAACGAGTTCGCACAGAGCGATCTGGAGCAGGGTGAACGGTTTGGCGTTCCGGTGGCGCTGATTGTCTTGTTGCTGCTTTTCGGAGCCGTCATAGCCACCATGTTGCCCCTCGGTCTGGCGGTCGTCTCCATAATTATAGCGACTGCGGCGGTCGCGGTAATCGGCCAATTCAACCAGTTGCTCTTTTTCGTCACCCTGATGGTCGTCATGATCGGTCTAGCGGTAGGCATAGACTATTCGTTGCTGATTGTGTCCCGCTTCAAGGAGGAGATGCAACGTGGCCTGTCGGCCAAAGACGCAGCGTTTAAGGCAGGACACGTTGCGGGGCGCACGGTGGCGTTCAGCGGAGCAACCGTTGTCCTTGCCCTAATTGGGTTGCTGATAATTCCCATATCTTTCCACCAATCCCTTGCCGTGGGCGCCATCCTTGTTGTGCTCGCTTCGCTGGCCGCAACTCTCACCTTGCTGCCGGCAGTGCTCTCACTGCTCGGCCCCAGGATCAACCTGTTAACCATTCCGTTCCTGGCCAGGTTCTCGCTCAAGAGTCCCGGTGAGGGCGGGTCCGGATTCTGGGATTCTATCAGCCGCGTTGTGACGCGGTATCCTGTCATCGGCATCCTTGGCGTCAGCGTTCCGATGATTTTCGTGACCCTCTTCTACTTCAACGTAGGGGTGCTTGGCATTGACGGCATCAAGACGGGCCTCAATGACGTGAACACCTTCCCCGATAGTTCAACGACCAAGGAAGCCTTCATCCTGCTTGAAGAGGAGTTCTCTGTTGGAGAAGTCAGCCCTGCTGGCGTTCTGAGCCCGGCAGAGATTGTCATTGACGGCGACATAAGCGACCCCCGGGTCCTACAGGCCATCGAAAGGTTAGAACGCTCCGTCGCCGCATCTCCCGATTTCCCGGTTCCACCTGTTCGAGAAGTCAACCACGCCGGTGACCTCGCCTTGCTTACTCTGCCCTTCCCTGGAGAGACCAATAGCCGGGAGGCAACCGCAGTTATGACCAATCTCCGGGAGCAGTTGATTCCGGTCGCCTTCCGAGGCGTTCCTGCAGAGGTCTATGTTGGCGGCCAGACCGCCGAGGCTGCCGACTTCTACGGCATTGTGAACGTTTACACTCCCATCGTCTTTGTCTTTGTGCTTGGACTCAGCTTCATTATCCTGATGATGGTCTTCCGCTCCATAGTCATCCCGATCAAGGCCATCATTATGAACCTCCTTTCCGTAGGGGCTACTTACGGACTTATGGTGCTGGTGTTTCAGAAGGGCATAGGCGCAGGCTTTTTCGGATTCGACCGGGCGGAGGTCATAGATGCCTGGCTGCCTCTGTTCCTGTTCACCATCCTGTTCGGGCTGTCCATGGACTACCACGTGTTCCTGATTAGCCGTATCAAGGAACGCTACGACGAGACTCAGAGCAACACCGAGTCGGTAGCATACGGGCTGAGGTCCACCGGGGGCATCATCACCGGCGCGGCCCTGATCATGGTCGTCGTGTTCGGCGCATTCGCGTCGGGGGAGACGATTATCAACCAGCTAATGGGCTTCGGGTTGGCCACCGCGGTACTCCTCGACGCAACGTTGGTGCGGTCCATCCTGGTGCCGGCGAGCATGGAGGTCTTGGGCAAATCGAACTGGTATCTGCCGCCTTTTCTGAGATGGCTGCCAAGCCTGAGAGTTGAGGAATCTGAGGAATAACTGGGTCGAATGGCAAACGGTGTAGTAACTGAACCGTACCTCCTCTGCCACGAAACCTATAGTCCCCATCATGTCTGAGAAGGTCAGACCCTCTGCAAACTCTCCAGAATTTGTCAAAAAATTGGCCGGCATTTACAGGAACGGGAATAAATAGGCCAGCCGTAATGGCAAAGGGTTGTTCAAGGGTCTCCTTTTACAGGAAAGACGGAGGAGCGTTGCTCTTGCGCCACCGCCGTCACTCCATGCTATCTTAAACTTAGTGACCTTTTTCACAACCCCTTCCTCCGTCGCCACCCATTGGCCGCGTTTCCTTTCGTCCAAGGAGGGCGTACAAGCAAAGGAGATGCACAATTGAACTTCCTGACCCCTTTGGCCCTTCGCCGCCCCACTGTAGCTCTGCTCGCCATCGTCATCGTCCTGGTCTCCGGCGTCCTCGCCTACCGCTCCATGCAGGTAGAGCTCTTCCCGCAGATTGAATTCCCCCTAGTCACGGTGTTTGTGGCCTACCCGTCGGCAGACCCAGGTGCCGTCGTCAGTGATGTCACCGAACCCATCGAGCGCGCCATCGCTGGCACTGAAGGCCTTGAGACTATACAGTCCACGTCGTCAGAGGGGAACGCCGCGGTATTCGCCACCTTCCAATACGGCACCGACATGACCGAGGCAGAAGCCGATATTCGCAACGCTGTGAACTCCGTCGAGTTCCCTCCCGGTGCCGACGAGCCGACCGTGGGCCGCTTCGACCCGGACGCCTTTCCTGTCATCCAGTTCGGCGTCGTCTCAGACCGGCCTCCATCAGATGTCCAGCGCATCGTCCAAGACCTCATCGTCCCGGAGATTGAGGAGATTGAGGGTGTGATGGAGGTCCAGACCATCGGCCAGGTGGAGCGTACGGTGTCCGTCAAGGGAGACATCGGCAGGCTTGCGGCTAATGGGGTCTCGTTGCAGCAGGTGGCCGCGGTGCTGCGAGAAAGCAACGTGACCCTCCCTGCGGGCCTGCTATTCGACGGCAACCAGGCCATCATCGTCAAGACGACGCACTCCATTGACTCCGTCAGTGCCCTCGGCGACCTCATCGTTGGTGTGAACGACACCGGGCACGTCCGTCTCGGCGACGTCGCCGACATCTCCTTTGGGGAAGGGCGTCCCTCCAGCATCTCTCGCACCAACGGCAAGCCCGGCCTCGCCATCAATGTCTCCAAGAAGCCCGAGGCAAACACCATAGACGTCACTAACGCCGTCAACAATACCCTCGCCACCATCACTGGCATCCCGGAAGATGTCGAAATCATCGTCGTGACGGACCAGGGGCCGGAAATTCAGCAGCAGGTAGACACACTGGTGCGCGAGGGCACCTTCGGGTTCCTGTTCGCCATCTGCGTGGTCCTTGCCTTCATGCTGACAGTGCGTCCCACCGTGGTGCGGGGACTGTTCAACAGCCTACGCCCCACGGTAGTCATCGGCCTGTCCATCCCCCTTAGCATCTTCACGGGCATCCTGCTGATGTTCTGGCAAGACATGACCCTCAACTTCATGACGCTGGGCGGTCTGGCAATCTCCGTGGGACGCGTGGTGGACGACTCCATTGTGGTGTTGGAGAACGTTTACAGGCACATCCAAAGTGGGAGAGAGCGGTGGCGGGCCGCCCTGGAGGGGACAGCAGAGGTCGGCCCTGCCATCTTCGCCTCGACGATGACCACAGTTGTCGTCTTCGTCCCCCTTGCTTTCATCGAGGGTCTCGTGGGCGCGTTCTTCCTGCCCTTTGCGCTGACGGTCACCTTTGCCCTGCTGTCGTCGCTGCTGGTGGCGCTGACAGCCGTGCCAGTGCTGGGCGCGGTGCTACTGCGCCCGGGCGACCTCCCGGAGGGTGCCGGTGACGAAGGAGACCTGCCGGTGCAAGAGACCTGGCTTCAGCGTACCTACGTCTCCGTCCTGCGATGGACGCTGGGCCATCGGGCCGTCACGCTTATCGCCGCCGCCGTTATAACCGTCGCCAGCCTTGGCCTTACGGCCATTATCCCGGTCAACCTCTTCGGCAACGAGGGCGGACGCTCCCTGCAGATTGAGCTTGTCCTTCCGCCGGGCACCAGCGTTGACCAGACTGTGCGTGACGTCAGCGAGATTGAGTCGCGCATCAGCGAACTCTCGCAGGTATACACCGCCAACATCGGGGTAACGGAGTTTGGATTCGAGGGGGCACCTGCAGGCCTGGACCAGGCGGCTTTCTTCGCTCGGCTGAAGGACGACGCGCCGGAGGACATCGCAGAAAGACTTCGCAATGATCTGGCGAGGCCGGGCCGCACTGTCCGAGTGTCTGAAATCACTGACGGCCCGCCTGCCGCAGGCATAGAGATTTTTGTCACCGGCCCCAACTACGACAGCGTTGCCTCCGTCGCCGACCAGCTAGCAGCATCTATCGCTCAAATTGACGGGGTTGTCAACATGGAAAGTGACGTGCAGCAGGCGCGCCCGGAGATAGCCGTCGAAATCAACCCCGAGGCAGCGAGCGCCATAGGCCTGACAACCAGGCAGGTCGGCTTGCAGGTTGGCCGATACCTCGTAGGTGAAACGGTCACTTCAATAACCGTCGAAGGGGAGGTGGTGGATGTGGTTGTATCCGGCGACACGGACTCCCTCTCCTCCGTGGACCATCTGCGGTCACTCATTATTGTCGGGCCCAGGGGGGTGGCGACCCTTGGCGAGTTGGCGACGCCCGTCCTGCGTGAGGGACCCGTCTCCATCACTCGGACCGATGGCGTCCGTTCCTCCAGTATAGTAGCCGACATCGTCGCCGAGGACACGCAGGCCGTCGGCGACCTGGTGGACGAAGCCATCGCAGCCCTGGACCTTCCGCCGGGTGTCAGAGTCGAGAGCGGTGGCATTTTCGCCGACATTGAGGAGGGCTTCCAGGCCATCTTCCTGTCAATGGCCATCGGCATTGTGCTGGTTTACCTCGTAATGGTCGCCAGCTTGGGGAGCTTGCGGAACCCCTTCGTTATCGTGACGACTCTGCCTTTGGCACTGGTGGGGGTGATGCTCGCTCTGGCAATTACGGGGCGATCCCTGGGCCTGCCGGCGATGATGGGCATTCTGCTGCTCATCGGCATAGTCGTTACCAACGCTATCGTGATGATTGCCTTTGTAGAGCAGCAACGGGCCCGCGGTTTCTCAGTGCCTGACGCCCTCATCTCCGGAGCCCGTGTCCGCTTGCGCCCCATCCTGATGACTGCTACCACGACGAGCTTTGCCCTGCTGCCCCTCGCGGTGGAGACAGGTGGGAGTGGGGGTATCATCAGCGCAGAGATGGCAACGGTGGTGATCGGCGGTCTCATCAGCTCGACGGCGCTGACTCTGCTGGTCCTCCCCATCGTCTATATGCTGTTCAACGAGAGCATACCGCGTATGGCAGGCCGCCTTGTGCGCCGTGCCTCCACAAGCGAGACGGCCACCCCCGACCCGCCGCCGACGCCTAAGCCCGCAACAAATGCTCAAGGACCGGACGCGCCCTCTGCGGATGGACGGAGAGGGGATTTCTAAAATGCCTTTGTACCTGCTTCATCGGAGATTGTGCTAGTGTGGAAGCAGGTAATTTGGACCGGTACGCATATTTTCGTGATAATCTATAGTTACTAACGAGAGGGTCCGTATTGCAGCTCGGCCCGCCGGAGGTTGCCGCGAATGCGCTGGAGTAGGTCCGTCGGACTAGAGGGATTGTAAGTGAAGGATAGACTGCGTCAGATTCCCAAGCTCTTGGTAGGACAGTTCTATTTCGTCAGAGTAGTACGGATACCCATACAAAGCTTTATTCACACCGAGGAGATAGGTGCCCTCATCCTGCTGCTGGCCTCGGCTGCGGCCCTCTTCTGGGCAAACTCCCCCTGGTCCCATTCCTATGCCGACTTCTGGGACATCACCATCTCATTTGACTCCCATCTCTTTGCCATCTCCGAAGACCTCCGCCATATAGTGAATGACGGCCTCATGGCCGTATTCTTTTTCCTGGTCGGACTGGAGATAAAGCGAGAACTGCTGCACGGGGAGCTGTCGAGCTTCAGGAAGGCTGCCGTGCCGGCCTTAGCGGCAGTCGGCGGCATGGCGATGCCAGCGCTGATATTTCTTCTCTTCAACCGGTCGGGGGAGGGCGCCGTCGGCTGGGGCATCCCCATGGCGACCGACATAGCATTTGCCCTCGGTGCTCTGGCGCTGTTGGGGCGGAGAGTTCCAGCTGAATTGCGCGTGTTCCTTCTGGGCTTGGCGGTGGTTGATGACCTCGGAGCCATCGCAGTCATTGCCCTTTTCTATACGGACACGATTCACTGGGCGGACCTTGGTCTGGGAATCGCGATGCTCGGCCTTATTGCTGCGTGCATTCGCATCGGGGTAAGGTCCCTGGGTTTCTACTTTATCCTGAGCGTCATAATGTGGCAGTTCTTTCTCGAGTCCGGCGTTCATGCCACTCTGGCCGGAGTCCTGCTGGCGGCCATCATACCGTCCGGGCCGCATATCAAACGCAAGGATTATGCCGATGCCGTAGAAGAACTGCTCCACGACTTCAGGGCAGCGATGGCGAAGGGTGACGAGGAGAAGGCGCAGGGGATAGCGGAGCAGATAGAAAACCTCAGCAGCGGCACCGAGGGACCTCTGGAGCGTCTCGAAGGTATATTTCACCCGTGGGTCAGCTATATCATCCTTCCAATATTCGCGCTTGCCAACGCCGGCATCATCTTCACGTCGGATACCCTGTCCGAAGCAATCTCAAGTCATATCACCCTGGGCATAGGAGTTGCGCTTCTGGCAGGCAACGCCATAGGTGTCTTTGGCATGACGTGGCTGGCCGTTAGACTGGGTATAGGGCAACTGCCCTCAGGCGTCACCTGGAGACACGTATTGGGCGTCGCATTTCTGGCCGGAATAGGGTTCACAGTCGCTATCTTTATCTCAGGAATCGCCTTTGACGACCCTGCTCTCGTGAACCAGGCAAAGATGGGCATATTCGGCGCGTCACTCTTGGCGGGCGCTACAGGGTATCTGTTCCTGCGTATTACGAGCGCCCGGACCTCCGAACTAAGTACCCAACCGAATGGGGAGCCCCAATAGAACCGACAGGCTCTCCCGCTCCTTCTCCAGTCTACCACCAGCGCTGTGGACACGAAGCGCTTTGCCAGGGCGTGCTTGGACCTCTACCACGCGTTGCCGGTAGGGTTTGGGACATTTATACTGAGGCCTCTAGCCAGCTAGAGCAGCGGATTTGACGGTGGCTTAGGTCAGGGTCATCGCGCTCTTAAGTAGGGCCTCGAATTC
This sequence comes from Dehalococcoidia bacterium, assembly GCA_034421095.1. Taxonomy (GTDB): domain Bacteria; phylum Chloroflexota; class Dehalococcoidia; order Lucifugimonadales; family JAGWBF01; genus JAGWBG01. Next base: position 20,768 of record DAOUKR010000007.1, on the reverse strand, counting down.
ATCAGGGTTGGACCACCGGGCGATTTCTGAGTGATCGCTCACCAAGTTGAAGTCCTCTGGGCGCCATACGTCTTGGGCATCGTCGAACAGGGACACGAAAGCCAACGTAGGCTGGCCGGCCTTGAAGTGACTCAGGTCCACCCACCCGGCCAGAACGTGTTCAATCAGCCCTTGAGCTGCTCCACGAGACCCGGTGCTCAGAAGAAAGACCAGAGATGTCCGATTATCGGTTCGCGTCTCAAAATCAACTGTCCAGCTTCGCCTTGACCTGCCTGGTTTCTTTATTTGGCGCTCAAAGGGAATCCGCTTTTCGCGCAGCCACTCGTCCACTTCGTCTGCCGTCCTCTGTAATGATTGGCTGCGGAACGTGAACCAGAGGTCAGAGACCCGCACGGCTGCTTGGGCTACGCGAAGTACCGATTCTCCCAGCCCATCCTTCATCACCTGACGAAGAACTAATTGATCCTGGATTAGCTCAATACGGAGTGTTTGGCATACGTCTTGGACCAGGGCTTGCTGCCTAGGTGAACGTTGCCGGCTTACCGACTGCATCCCAAGCCAGCCGATAGCATCCCCGTAATCAGTGACGATGTAACTATTGTCCCGTTCTAGGACGAATACATCCACAACGCCGCCGTCCGGAAAAAGCATCGGAGTTCGGACCCGAACCCCCTCTTGCGGAGCGGGTGAGCACACAAACAAGGGAGGCAAAGATTGGCCAATAGAAGCGCAAAGTTCGGTCACGTTCATAACAACATAGCGCCTTGAATCTCTGGGGCCTGAATTGTGCCCGAGTGCCTGAGATTTGCCTCGGTACAAAATTGATGCCAGGCTTCTACCGGGCGGTCCCATGTCTCGGTAATGCCCCCCGGTGCGTAGGCCCATTTACCTCGGCTGCCGGGCACCCAATAGTTCTTATGTTTATCTCCCACGAATTCCCTGTCAGGGTTCTGATGCTCTGCCCCCAAATCGAGGCCATAGATTCTACCCACTCCTCGATAGATGATAGCATACGACAGCTTACCCGCGCGGGGGTTGTACCAACCCTTAATGAATATAGGGTATCCTTCAATAGAATCTATGTCACTTCTAAACTCCCGCGCCGGTGAATTTGGATTGCCTTCCCACATGATGTTTTCGGCGATCACCTTGGTGGTGTCGTTGATGATGTCGTCGTACTCTTGCTTACTCAGTATCATGTCCTGTTATCCCTCACTCCCATCTCCACTGACACCAGCTTTGGCAGTGCGTCCCGCCGGGCTGCTAGGGAGTGGGTATCAGCGATATTGCTCCTGAACTGTTACTCCAATGGTAGCACGATTGTTTCAAAACAATCAACCAGCCACGTCGTCGAGAGCCATAGCTGGAGGCCTATTCTCTGTATGGCATTGATTCATACTTGCCATATCAAGTCCTCCCACCGAACCGCCGTCGCTAAAACTCTATCCCCTGCTGGGCCTTGATGCCTTGTTCCTGGTATGGATGCTTAATCAGTTTCATTTCGGTGACGAGGTCGGCGCAGTCTATCAACTCCTGGGGCGCGTGTCGTCCGGTGATGATAACGTGCAACTTGTCAGGCCGTCGCTTCAGCGTATCTATGACGTCGGCGACGGGAACCCAGCCGTAGTGCAAAGCGTAGGTGAACTCATCGAGGACAATGATGTCCTCCTCCCCATTCAGAATTGCTTCCTTGCAGTGCTCCCATTGCTCTACCGCAAGAGCCGTCGTTCTATCCATGTCTTTTGAGAGCCACGTGAAGCCGTCGCCCAGAGCCTCAATTGGTATACCCAACTTCTTGGCCGCCCGATGCTCTCCAAACCGAGCGCCCGTGTGTTTGATGAACTGGAACATTCTAATCCGAAAGTCCCGCCCCCAGGCACGGAAAATCACACCCAAGGCGGCGGTCGTCTTGCCCTTGCCATCGCCAGTATTAACGATGACCAGGCCATGCCGCCCCCGGGGGCCTTTGACTTGGTAGTGGGGCTGTTCTCTAGGGTCCGCTTCGCCCATGAGTCACCTCCCGATCGAGTAGGTCATCCATATGAGCCATATCTACAACTCTATACCCTGCTGTGCCTTGATGCCCTGGTCGTGGTAGTGATGCTTGACGGTATTCATCTCCGTGACCAGGTCGGCACAGTCAATCAGTTCCTGTGGGGCATACCTGCCGGTTATGATTGCGAATGCCGGCAATGCAAGAAAGAAGAGGCCCGTTACCCCCATGGCGATGGCCACAACTGCGCCCACGGCGGCGCCAGACGAAACGCCGATAATCCCAGGGTCGGCCATCGGGTTGCGGAACAGCCCCTGCACCGTTGCTCCGGCGACTCCCAGGGCTGCGCCCACCGAAGCCCCTACGATGATTCTGGGAAGCCTAATCTGCTCAATGACCAACTACTCCGTGCGCCCAAAGTCGCCAACGTCGAGTCCGAAAAAGGACAGTACGATGAAAGTAACCTTGCCAACCGAGACGTTGACGGGACCAAGGCTCAGGGAGGCCAGGGATACTGCCAGGATGAGGAGCGCAAGTATGGAAGAGCCGACCACCAGGCGGGTGGTTATTCCGGATTGGCGATAGCTGCGTAGAGTGGATGCCCCTACAATTCTCAACAAAAACGACCTCCGCCGGCTCTCCGCTGGAGGTCATTGTCTTCACTCTGCCCGGGACTGGTACCCGGGAACCCAGGGACCCTCTCTGTTGCGGAGAGTGGTCAGCCTCCGTTCAGGCAGGTCTCCTGGCTCGCGGGTGGGCCTTCTCCGCCGGTCCCTTCCCATCAGCTCTCTAACACTGGGCACCGGCCCCAGGCTCCGCTTACAGTGGCGCTACCGCGGCGGATTATCACCGCCTTCCCTATTCTCCCTAAATCGGCACCTGGACGGACAGTGGCTATATATTAACGTGGGCGGGATTGTATCACCCTTCCGGCAGACTGTCAACAAAATGGCCTGCCCTCAGAGGTAGCGTTTCCATTCAGGTGGTCGAAGTTCGGGGACTTTCCTTTACCGTGGCGTAGGTACAGATTTGGCATCTGTACCTGCGGACGCTTGATATGCATTGTCATTAATCGCCTGTCTGCCGATAGGCGGAGACGTGTGGTTCTGCACTCCTCTAACATGTTGATGATATGTTTATATAATGGATATAATGGGACATCCGTAAGCAGGCACTGGAAATGGAGATAGGTACATGAACTTGTCCAAAATAGCAGGCCATGGGTTGTCAATCACCGCGTTGGTCATGGGTTTTCTGTTCTTGGTGGCAGCCTGTGAAGCGGAACCCACACCCACCGACGCGCCGACTCCCACGCCTACTGTTGCGCCGACTCACACACCTACTGTTGCACCGACCCCCACACCTACTCTTGCACCTACTCCCACGCCAAAACCTGAGTTGCCGTTGGATGATTTGCTTTCAAGAGCGGGGGAAAAGCTGGCAGAGATTTCGACGGCAAAGTTCCAGATGATTGATGAACTGGAGTCGGGGTCTAAGTTCTTTGGGATGACTTTGAAAACTGTAGAAGGAGAAATAAAGTCCCCCGACAGCTTCAGGATGCTGGTGGCCGTGGAAACTCCAAATTTTGGATTTGTTGAAATCGAAATGTTAGCGGTTGGAGACCGGGCACTCATGAAGTTCTCCAAAGATGCGCCGTGGGCCCGCCTGCCTCTGGAACAGGTGCCCTTCAATTTCGGAGGGCTAGGCATTACTCTGAGCGAACTGTTGCCCGCCATGAAGAACACGACCATTGCGGGCCGGGAGTCTGTAGGAGGCGTACAGACTATCCGTATAGATGGAGATGTTGTATCTGAGGAGATGGCGAACCTCATCACGTCCACGGACTCGGGTCATGCTATCACGTTGACCTTCTGGGTTGACGAGGTTGACTACACGTTGCGGCAGTTCAGAATAGCAGGCAAGCTCTTCGACGACGACGGACCGGAAACGAAGCGGCTGATTAGCATCATGAACATCAACGTACCTGTTGACATCCAACTACCGGAAATAGACTCCGAGTCGTGAACCCCGCCAGAGCCCTTTTCACATCCCTGGGGTCTTCCCAGTCGGTTGTCTTGGGAATAATTTGCCTGGGCGTATTCTCGACCGCCCTGGACCAGACCGTGGTGGTCGCCGCGTTGCCCAGTGTCATGCTGGACCTCGAAATCCCCCTTACGGACCTGGACAGAGCGTCCTGGATAGTAACCGGGTACTTGGTCAGCTATACCGTGGCCATGCCCTTGGCGGGACGTCTGTCCGACGTCTATGGCCGAGTCAGGATGTTCCAGGCGGCGCTGGTCTTGTTCTCCATCGGTTCGGCATTAGTGGCGGTTGCCCCGAACTTTTCATGGATAGTGTCGGCACGAGCTCTCCAGGCCTTCGGGGGAGGCGCCACAGTCCCCATAGGTCTGGCTATGGCAGTGGCAGCCGTAACGCCACAGAAAAGGGGGGTCGCAATAGGACTCGTGGCCGCCTCGGCCGAAGCCGGGTCCGTCTTGGGGCCCCTCTACGGAGGAGCCATAATAGAATGGATTGGCTGGAGGTGGATATTCTGGCTGGACATACCCCAGAGCTTCTTTCTGATAGCACTCTTGGCTATTCTGCCCAACCGTGCCAATCCTGAAGCTAAAATGGACTACTTCGGTGCGCTGGCGCTGGGAGGGGCACTCACTGCCATCACCATTGCGCTGTCCCAAAGAAGCATCTTTTCGGGAGAGTCTATTGTCCCGTATCTCATTGCAGCCGCCGGAGTCTTTCTGGTCGTCGTATTGATCGTGATAGAGAGGCGCACAGTCCAGCCTCTGTTGGCATCTTTCCTGTACACATCCAGGGCCTTCTTGTCTTCCAACATTACCCAATTTCTGGTGGGCATCGCCTTAATTATCTCTTTGGTGGCCGTGCCCCTCATGGCCGGCACCGTCATGGAGAAAAAGGCCTGGGAGAGCGCCCTACACCTGGTCCGACTTACGGCCGCCATCCCGGTAGGTGCGGTGATAGGAGGCTACATACTGCGCTGGACGGGAGTGAGAGCGGTATGCATCACGGGCCTCGCGTTCATTGGAACGGGCCTGTTGTTCATGAGCGGCTGGGAGACGGAGGTCGCGGAACTCAGGCTGACCGTGCCCCTGGCCATAACCGGATTGGGGTTTGGGCTGGTAATCCCCCCTATAGGTGTCAGCGCTTTGAGCGCAGCACCCAGTCATTATTGGGGCGCTGCCGCCTCATTGGTCACCGCATCACGAATGGTGGGGATGGCATTGGGGCTGGCGGCCTTGTCTGCCTGGGGTATAGAGCGCTTCTACAGCCTGACTGCTGACGCAACGATTGGAGCGACGTTCGAGGAGACCGAGGCCCCCTTGATTGAAGCCGGAGTAACCGTGTTCCAGAACCTCTTTACCATCTCGGGGTTCCTAGCCCTGGTTGCCATCGTGCCGGCCCTGCTGATGAGAGTGGAGAATGTGGAAGAGGAGGAGGTCTTGTTTGAGGCTGTTTCAGACAACACTGCCGGAACGGAAGGACGGCAGCTATCAGACAGCGACTGAGTGACAACCAAATGGCCCATCCGAAACGGGTCGTGCCAGGATGCGAATACTCGTATTGAGACGGTCAGGCAGTTGTGGTATCCTACGGGGGCGCTTTGGACAGCAAAGAAGACACCGACCCGAGAACCTTGGGGGAGTTTTGATTGATGTCAACCCAGCATACGGGACTCGTGAACACCCCATTACCTTCCCCATTTCCCGAGGGCTGGTACTTCATCGCAAGCCGACAGGCAGTACTGAAAGCCAAACTCATCCAGAAGACTTGGATGGGAGAGGACATCATCGTCTGGTGCGACGAGAACGAGCGCATCTGTGTAGCCGAGGCCTTTTGCCCGCACTTAGGCTCCAACCTGGGGCCAGCCGCGGGAGGCCGTATATGTGGAGGTAGGCTCGTCTGCCCCTTCCACGGCTTCGAGTTCGATGCAACCGGCCAGTGCGTCGCCACTCCCTTTGCCGACCCACCCAAGGCCGCGAGGTTGCGCGTCTTCGAAACCCGGGAAATTCAGGGCTTGGTGTTCGCCTGGTGGGGTATCCAGGGACGGGAGCCACAATGGAGCTTTCCCACAGATTTGTCTGACCGAGACGAGTGGAGCGGTCTCAAGATTACGACCATCCGCTTTCCCGGTCATCCTCAGGAGACAACGGAGAACTCGGTGGATTTGTCTCACCTGCGCTACGTCCACGGTTACGACAGCGTGAAACGCATCGGGCAGGTGTCGGTGGATGGCCCCCAACTTGAGAGCAACTTCGACTTCAGGAGCACCCGAAGGATTGGGAGAATAGCAACTCTCACCTTTGACATCTCCGCCAATACCCGTATCTTTGGGCTGGGCTACTCCTTCGTTGAGATACGCGAGCACTCCATCGGAATGGACATGCGCCTGTGGGTACTGGCGACGCCTGTAGACGGTACGCTCATTGACCTGTCGCTGGTCTCGCAGGTGAGAGAAATGGGGGACCCGAAGCGATGGATTGCAGGGCTAAAGTTCCTGCCATTGAGGCTGCGCGCGCCCATCATGAACAAGTTCATGGCCTCTTTCCAACTCGGAGATGTTCTACAGGACGTAATCATCTGGAGCCACAAACGGTACCGGTCGCGCCCGCGCCTCTGCCGTTCCGACGGCGAAATCATGCCCTTCCGAGCATATTGCGCCCAGTTCTACCCCGGTCCGCGAGATTCGGAGGGTTCGGTTCCTGATACATTCAGCATGATTGCACCATAAAGAAAGCTAGGCCATGAGCAAGATAATCGAAAAGCTGAGCTGGCTGGTCACAGTTCGCCCGTATATTACACTCATCGTTCTCATTGTCATTACCGTTTTGCTGGCCGCTGGGGCGACGCGGCGTGCTCCTCCCACTGAGGGAGCAGATGTGGCGCTCCTTCCGCCCGGACACGCCGTTGCCAATGCGATCCGTGATATAGACGATCTCTTCGGGGACTCCGGCGATGTCAGTGTCGTAACACTCCTCTTCCGCGGGGAGACTCTAACACCCGGCGGTCTCTCCCAAATGACCGGCTTGGTCGATGACATCATCAGTGATTCGAGTGTGGAAGAACTGCTGGCGCCAAGTGACCCTGTCATCACCCCCGCGTTTCTGATCGGCGCGGCGCTCCAGGTGGACAACTTCGAGTCGGTCACGCAGGCTGACATAGACGCCATCCGCAACACGCCTGAGATTCGGGGAGGCCTCGCAGCGATGACCGGGACCGACACGGACGGCACGCCGGTGGCAATCGCCACCATCCGCCTGCGCGACACAGGGGACGAACGGATTGAGGACGCCGAACGAAGGATCAATGAGCTGGCAGCCGGGGATGAGGGTCCGCTAGTGGTGAGTAGTATCTCGCCCGTGGTGATCGAGGACGAGTACAAGAAGGCCACGGAGGAGGGAATGGCGCCTCTGATAGGGCTGGCGCTGCTGCTGATTGCGGTGCTGCTCCTACTCTTCACTCGCGCCCTCTCGGATATGCTGCTGACGTTGACGGGGCTTGTCTTCTCAATAATCTGGGTTGTCGGAGCGGAGGGCTGGCTCGGTCCGAATGCGCTGGGACTGATAGGCCCTCCTAGCTCGCTGACTGCACTGGTGCCTGTGATCATTATCAGCCTCACGGTAGACTATGCGATTCAGACGGTCTCGCACTACCGAGAGCAACGCGTTGAAGGCGAGCCAGTTTTGAGGGCGGTACGGAATGGGCTGCGAAACGTGACCGTTCCGCTCACCCTGGCCGCCGTCACGACGATCGTCAGCCTTTTGGCGGCCCTGTTCTCGCCGATCGGTGTGATTGGCGACTTCGGCATCGTTGCGGGGCTGGGCGTAGGGATGAGCCTGATAGTGATGCTTACATTGATCCCTGCCGGGCGGACAATCATCGACCGGCGACGTGAGTCACGGGGCACTCTGCCACCCGCCCGTCCGATTTCGAACGCCTTGCCCGGCATCCCCAAGGCGGCAGAGCTGCTTGGGAGATGGGTCACGCGCAGGCCAGTGCTTTACCTGGTCGCAGTGGTCCTGGTAACGATTGGACTCGGATTCGCCGCCACGGGGTTGAAATCCGAATTCAACATCAAGGACATCCTGCCAAAGGGCGGGAGTGTGCTGGAGGACATGAACACCCTGGACGCGACGGTCGGCGGCTCAACGGAGGTGGCCAGTGTGCTGGTAAAGGCCGAGGCCACAGAGACTCGCACACTTCTGAATTTGCAAGACCTGACAACCGCTTTCCAGTATGAACAACTGCGACCGCAGGCGGCGGCGGGACCTATCCAGGGATCGTATGAAGCGCTCCTTCGAGACTGGACTGAAGACTCCATGGAACCAGGCGATAAGTACGACCCAGAGCTGGCAGCACTCTTCGACGAAGCCTCTTCCGGAGTCGAGCTCGACCCAATTCTGATGCAGGAATTCATTGACAAACTCATCGCAAGGGAACCCAGCCTGGAGCATTTTTTGAAAAACGATCCGGAAGGCCTGGATACGATGCTGCTTCAGTTCCCGGCGTACCTGGACGATCCGAAGCAAACGAGGATGGTCCAAGAGGAGATTGAGGAACTCTGGTTCGGCGACGACAGCGCGGTGACAGCGACTTCGGGCAGCATAGTTGCAGTCGCGGTCACGGACCAGATAACGGACGGGCAGACGGAGGCCATCAGCACCACCATTGCCGTGGCCCTGGGCATCCTGACCATCTTCTTCTGGGTGACGCTGCGCCAGCCCGCCCTAGGGGTCGTCGCAGTTGGGCCAATCGTGCTGGTCCTCATAAGCGTACTGGGCACAATGGCACTGCTGGATATCCCCTACACACTGGTCACCTCCATTATCACAGCGTTGTCCATAGGGATCGGGGTGGACTACACTATCCACGTGATTCATCGCTACCGGGAAGAGTTCTCCCGCCTGCGCAACCCCGAGAGAGCGGCGGTCCAGACACTAGCAACTACTGGTTCAGCGCTGTTGGGCTCTGCGCTGACGACCGCGCTGGGATTTGGAGTGCTGATAGCCTCGCCGCTGACGGCATCCCAGCAGTTCGGCATCACGGCGACCATTACGATCGTTTACTCCCTGATAGTCTCCATTCTACTGGTGCTGCCCGCGATGGTGGTCTGGGGCGCCTACCAGAACATGCGGTTGCGCTCCATGCTGGAGCGGGAGTGGAGAGACCTAGACGTGGCGATAGAAGCTGTACATAGTCGCCACGAGCACGAAAAGGACTCGCAGTAGAAGTTTGCCCGTAGTCGCTCATAGTTGGCTCCCCGCTTTCCGATGCCCCAGATGTGGGGAAAGACGCGAGGGGGCGCGGCAAGTCAGACGGGCAGTTCGCGCCTTTGCTCAGCGATACGAAACTTCAGCTTTTTGCTCGGTTTCATTGATGGCAAGGGGTTGAACCGGAACTTGAAGTTGGCGGGCGATACCTCGATTGTGAAGTAATGTGCGACCATAAGCACGTTGACGGCCAGTTGCAGTTCCATCCACCGGGAGCCGAGACATCTGTGCGTGCCCAGCCCGTAGGGCGCGTACCCAGGGCCGAGGTGCTCATCACGGGGAGGCAGATAGCGGTCTATATCGAATGTGAAGGGGTCGGGAAAGACATCCTCCATGTAATGTGTGGCCGTCTGGGCGATGATGACCTTTGACCCCACCGGCAACTCGCAGTTATCTACCACACACGAATTCATCACGTGACGTATGGACATGGGGACGATGGGGTACATGCGAAGGCATTCCATCAGGAAGCGGTGCGTTACGTCTATAGTGGACGGGGTGAACTCCTTGCCATCCGGGTCACCGTTGTCAAACAGGGCATCGGCTTCACTCTGGATTTTGGAGTAGAGTTCCGGCTGCGACGCCATGGCGTACAGGGCGAAGCTAAAGGCATCTCCGAGATAGGCACTGGCCACCAGCGCTACGGTAAAAGCGAATGGCAGGTTCGATTCGGGTACGAACTGCGGGTCGCTGGCGTGCAGGCTGAGATAGTCATCCACCAGGTTTCGGTGTGCTCCGGCCCTCTGGGCGTGGGTATGTACGCTCTCGACTCGTTCGAGCAGAGTTGCGATGACTTTTGCACGGCGTCTCATTCCGGGGGTCTTCAGCATGAACTTGGGCATTATCTTCATGATGTGAACGCTGAGGGCCCGTTCCTTGAACTTCAGCAGGTCGTCGATGAGGTCCTGAGATTCAACACCAATCATAAGGGGTGAGATTTGAGCATTTATCATTAGCCGGCTCATGCGCGTCGCGGGATAGGAATCCCCGACCTTCCATTCCGCCATATGCTTCCGCGCATGACCGTAGAGTTCGTCCATCTGCCCCGCCAGTCTGTTGCGGGAATAAGCCGCCGACAAGGACTTGCGCAGCCGGAAATGGTCGGCGCCATCCAGAGAAGGCAACACTCCGGACGCGCCATAGACTTTCTCGAAGTCGGCAAAATAGTCCCTGGCTCTCAGGTACATGCGCCCGCGGTGATGCACCCAGTGATTCATCTCGGTACCGGCAAGGACGATCATGGGCTTGGAAAAGGGAGGGCGGACCTGAAACACTGGCCCGTACTCTTGGGCAAGGTCCGTGAAGAGCGCGGGAACGTTGCCTTTGCGAAGATGGGGATTGAGCAGCATCTTACGCAGAGAAACGGCCGGAATTTTTCTGGTCAAGGCGGAACGTCTAAGCAACGGGGCGGCTATATTGTGGGAGACCGCAGCAGTGATGGAACGGCCGATCAGATCTATGTTGCAGATGAACTCGATGCGCTTCTCTGCCTCGTCGTCGAGTTGAAACATGAAACGAAAGACATCGCATGTGTTTATGAGAGAGATAATGATGGAGTCTTTAGGGTCAGGAGTCTCGTTGTCGAATATTGCCCTGCTGATGCGCGTCTTGACGAACTGCTCCCCGGTGCTTTCCCGGGAGTTGTCGAACACCTCCGTCCTCCAGGTATTACGGGCCAGCGTCCAGAATTCGCCGTCGTGGTATTCCAGTATCCTCAGACCAGTAAGGCGCTCCAGGGCCTGATCAATGATCGTTTCCGCCTTGGGAGCAAGCCGTTCTATCCAGTACTGAGTGTTCCGTTGGACTGGTTCACTTGCAATTTCCTTCAGTATCGGGTCCAGGATGGGCATGCCCGTCTCGGTCTCGTTGACAAGGAACAGAGATTGTTCGTCCGTGTCAATGCGGAATCTGAGGGAAAGGTCCGCCAGTACGGCTCCGGTGACGGCGCAATTCAAGTTCCAGCCGGGCACTTGGTGAAAATAGCCGCTCTCCTCGTTAAGGAGCATGAGGAGGAATTCTTCAAGCAGACTTGGCTTTGGGGCAGATGTCCTGCCCTCCGAGACGGTCATTGCTTCCAGCCTCCTTCAATCCGCAACGTACTCCCATGGTTAATCGGGCCTAAGAAGGTTTACTAGCCAGGAAACAGTACAGCGGCGTGAAGATACCCACCCTACCGCCCGCGACATAAGCGTCTGCGGTTCGATCCAAGAGTTGGATGACTTCCGAAGACCCCTTTGGAAACAGCCGCAACGCTTCGGCCAGCTTCGATCCTGCGATGGCCGCCTTGCGGCCCCATGGGAGCCTGCGCAAGGCGTTCCCCAAAGTCCCATGGCGACCCTGCATGGGTTGATACCAAGGTGTGGATGGTCCTTTCTGGACGTTTCGGTCCATCGCTTCGATAATTTGGAATCCCGCCGCTTCGAGCGCGTGATTCACTTGCGCGAACGTCGCGATGTCGTTCAGCGCAATGCCGCGCATGAGGTCCTTCTTGATGCCCTGGTGCCTGTCGTCGTTCGGATCGAACTTGCCCGTCAGACACATCTCCTGACCCCAGAACAGGGCTCCGGGCTTCAGCACACGGAATATCTCCGCAAACGCGAGTTGCTTGTCCGGCGCATGGCACGTAGACTCTATCGCATAGCCCCGGTCGAACGTGTTGTCTTTGATGGCGCTCATATCCATGAAGCTGCACGCCTCGTAATCGACCATGTGGTCGAGCCCTGCCTCGGCGTTCAACCTCTTCGCTTCCTCCAACTGGATTTTATTGATGTTGATACCGACAACCCTGACGCCGGCCTCACGGACGACGCGGCGCATCGGGCCGCCGATTCCACAACCAACATCGACCACCGTCATATCCTGTTGCAACTCCAGCTTGGAGATCATCAACCGCTGATGCCGGACTTTGGATTCCTCCAGACTCTCATGAGGCGTGAGGGGCGCGAAGTGCAGGGATTCACCCCAGGCCCACACCATCAACCCACTGCAAAGGTCGTAGTAATCCTTCACAGTTTGGGTGTGGTCGTACCCCACCCCAACGGCATCCGACGTCGCCCGGTCTATCCAGCCGTCGAAGTGCTGCACACGGCGTGTGACATCTGATCCCCGGTGCGCGTCACGCAGATCTCTCGATAATTTGCCTAGCTGCATTCCGTGGTGTTTCCCCTTAGCTTTTCGTCTACAGCGAAGTCTGCGTCAAGGATGGATTGGAAGGTTTTCTCTACTGCCTCGACTTCCCGAACTCAATCCCTCCTGAACCCATCTCAATACCGCAAAACAGCCCAGCATAGTCTAAAGACAGTATACCTTATCAGTCAATTGCCCTTTGCCACGATTCGTCGGTGATCCTCATCTCTTTGCTTTCTTGAAACGCCAGCCGTACATGATGCTCCCGTAGTAGTTGAACGACCGCCTCGCCTCAGGATTGTCGAAAGGATAGTCCGCACCAATCTGCCTTGCAGTAGCGAGTCCACTCACAAAGCATGTCTCCTGGCTGTTAATCAGCGTATGGGCGCCACAGTGCCAAGTCCGCCTCTTGCCCTGAATGAAGCGGAACAGATGAATGAGGAACGCAACATGGCGCACGTCATGCACGATGTGTTGGAACCACCACCTTTTGATAATCTTTCTTTCATCTATCTGGCTGATTGGGTTGTAGGTTACAAGACAAGGCTTATCAGACCGATTAGCCCACGGCTGCTGGTTGTGCATGATGTAAGTGATTTCATAATTGTCCGGTCTGGAACCGTACTGTTCAATATGATTGCTCCGTGTTTTCAATGGATTCACTTCGTTATCCGGGAGGACTGAGGCGTCCGAATGCACGACCGTATGATTGTGGAGTTCGCTCTCGTACCGTATAGAGGAGAGGATGTAGCGCTCCAGCATCGTGGGTTTATCGAGAATCATCAGCGTCTGGTTGGCGTTACATGCGAGAATCACATCGTCGAACACTTCCTCCACCCCGTCTTCGTCCTCGATTATGATGCCGGACTTCTGGCGGTACACCTTTCGGACAGGCCGGTTGAGATATATCTTGTCTCGGAAATCGGTTGACAGGTTCTCGTAGATGCGTCGCGTCCCCTGGTCCCAGGTCTGCATGGGCGTAGCGCGTTCGATGTCAAAGAATTCGAGGTACCTCGTAAAGAGCGATGCAGGCATATCGAACACATTTGTCGCCATGAGGAAGTTGACGAACATGGGCTTCAGTATCTTGTACCGAAAGTCCCCGGAAAAGCCGGCGAAATTCAGGACCGTCCCCATGTTGATGTAATTGAACGGGTTAAGGGCGTTTAGAAACTTCGACCGGGAACGACTCAGGCCTCCAACCCAATGCAGACGCCTCAGGACTCGTTGAAACTTTGCAATCTCAGAACCCAGTTGCTCTTTAATCTCGGAGTCAAAATCGTGGGCGTAAACATGGCCCCGGTACTTCACGCTGTAGCTGAATTTAGTATCTATTAGCTCGATGCCGAACTGCTCCATCAAAAGCAGGACGTGATGATATACGGACGGAATAAGGGCGGTGACAGAAATGTCGAAGGGAATGGAGGTGCCGTCTTCCTGCGGCATATCGGCTGTAATTGCATTCCCGCCAATCTGGTCCCTGGCTTCAAACAGCCGGAAGTCAAAACGGTCCGGGTGGTGATGCAGCGCCCACGCGGCCCCCAGACCTGAAATGCCTCCGCCAACAATGGCTATGCGCTGGAGTGTTGTCCCTCTCTTGCCGGTCGCCATGACGTTCTATTCTATGATTATTGATGGCTGATGGCTAGTCAACGATACATCCCGAATGAGGTCTAATGTTTTGAGATAGTAGTCTCCTCCATCAGTCTCCTGACGGGACTGACCTGCTCCCGAGAGCTGGTCCGGGAACAACCCGATTACCCTGGGCTTGGGGAATAGGGGGAACGCAGGCATAAACCGGCGCTGCGATGGGCATAAGCTGTCTTCCAGAGGTATGAGTGTTGACGAGTCCAGGGGAAAGCTGTGGAGGAGAATGGCCTGTTCGTTCTGAGCGAGCAGCCAGCCGATTTGGCTTAGATACACTCTCTACCTGAACCACCCATCGAAAATCATAATTAGTGTACACATTCCTATTGACAATGTATATACTAAGCACTATAGTTGTTCGGCACCTATACAGAATATATGTAGAATCATTATTCTACAATAAGTGCACACTACCGATTGTCAAGGAGGCGAAACTGTGATCAAGAGAGTCCTTGCTTTGTTGCTTATACCAGTATTGGCCCTCGTAGCGTGCACAGGCGGCGGTGGAAACGGTGACGTCAAGAAGGCTGTGGTGGACAATTACGCGTCGGGCGCGTATGCGTCGTACGTCCGTAGCCTTACGTCAGCCAGGGCTATGGATGCGGCTATAGACAACTTCCTGGCAGCACCTTCGCAGGTGCGGCTAGACGCAGCCAAGCGGGCCTGGCTCCTCGCTAGGGATGACTACGGCGTTACCGAAATCTACCGATTCTATGAAGGCCCCATAGACAACGAAGAGGACGGCCCGGAGGGCCTGATCAATGCGTGGCCGCTGGATGAGGCTTACATAGACTACGTAGACGGCGCGCCCAGCGCCGGCATCATCAACGATCCCGGGGAATTCCCCGTGATTGACGCGGCGCTTCTTGTATCTCTCAATGAAGAGGGCGGTGAGGAGAACGTCTCCACGGGGTGGCACGCCATTGAGTTTCTGCTTTGGGGTCAAGACCTCAATGCCGACGGGCCGGGATACAGGCCGGTAGAGGACTACACGGTCAACGTCAACGCGGACCGGCGCAGTACCTATCTCGCCGTGGCGTCGGACCTCCTGCTTACTCACCTCAAGGAAATGGTGGACGCCTGGGCGCCGGGTGCAAACAACTACCGCTCCCAGTTCGTCAGCAAGGACTCCGACGAGGCCATTACGGACATTATTACTGGCATAGGTGAGATGAGCAGGGGTGAGCTTGCAGGAGAGCGCATGACCGTCGCCTACGAGGAACGCTCGCAGGAAGACGAGCACTCTTGCTTCGCCGATAATACCAATGCCGACATCATAGCCAACGCCCTGGGAGTGCAACGCGTCTACCTGGGCCAGTACGGCGACGTGTCCGGGCCGGGAATCAAAGACCTCATTGCATTGGAGGACGAGGAGCTGGCGGAGTCACTGGCTGACGAGATCAATCGCTCGGTCGCCCTTGCCAGGTCAATTCCTGCTCCCTTTGACAGCCTGCTCACCCAGAACCTTCCAGACAGTGACCCGGGCCGCCGTGCCGTTCTGGACACCATAGTCGCCCTGGAAAACCAGACTGACACCATAGTCAGGGCTGCCCAGGAAGTGGGTATCACAATTAGCGTCAGTTAGGGACGAATGCGCCATTCCAGGCAATATGTCGAGTCCTGGTTGCGACTGCTGGCGGCCGCGTTGCTGCTGGCAGTCGCAACTATGCTCATCGCGACCTGCGGGGCTGACGGCGACATAGACTTGAGCACTGTGTACGATACCCGTCTTGGAGGGGACACCACGGTCTTCATCGCCAACGCAAGCGCCTTCGAAATGTCGGCGCGCAACCTTACCAACGAGCTTCGGCGCACCTTCGAGGTCGGGGACAGCTTCTTCAACCAGAACTGGGTGGCTGCGCCCTCCAGCACGGAAGCGCGGGACGGCCTTGGGCCCACCCACAACGCTCTGTCCTGCTCGTCCTGCCACACGCTCGACGGAAGGGGCAAACCGCCGGACCATCCCGACGACCCGGAGCGCGGTCTGCTCCTGCGCCTGAGCATTCCGGACGGCCAGGGCGGTACAGCCGACGAACCGACATACGGCGGGCAGCTTCAGGACAGGTCTATCCTGAGCGTGCCCACGGAAGGACGCATGCTCATCCTGTACCAGGAGGTCAAAGGCCGGTACCCGGACGGAACGGAATACAGCCTCCGAAAGCCCGTCTACAGCATTGAAGACCTGGCATTCGGCCCGCTGCACCCGGACGTTCAGATCTCGCCGCGTGTTGCACCCGCAACCATCGGCATGGGGCTGCTGGAAGCCATACCTGAGGAGCGAATACTGGCCCTGGCGGATCCGGAAGACGCCGACGCCGACGGCATATCCGGACGACCAAACTATGTTTGGAACGTGCGCAAGGGTGAGTTGCACCTGGGCCGTTTCGGATGGAAAGCCAACCAGCCCACAGTAGAACAGCAGGCCGCCGGCGCCTTTCTCGGGGACATCGGCATCACCTCCAGCATATTTCCGAACGAGAACTGCCCGCCGGCTCAGGAGGAGTGCCGCGCGGCCGTCAACGGAGGTTCCCCTGAGGTACCGGACGAACGTCTTGTCAAAGTGACCATTTACGTGCAGACTCTAGCCGTGCCCGCAATGCGCGACTCCGAAGATGAAACCGTCCAGCAGGGGGCCCGCCTGTTCGTTCAGACCCAGTGCTCGCTGTGTCATACGCCGCGCCACGAGACGGGAGACTTCCATTCGGTAGAACCCCTGCGCAACCAGGTGATATTCCCCTATACGGACCTTCTGCTGCACGACATGGGCCCCGGTCTTGCCGACAATCGCCCGGACGGGCAGGCGTCGGGCAGCGAATGGCGCACTCCGCCCCTCTGGGGCATCGGGCTTGTAGAGACGGTGAACGGCCACACGATGTTCCTTCATGACGGACGCGCCCGCAGCATGGAGGAGGCCATTCTTTGGCATGGGGGTGAAGCTGAGGGGTCTCGACAGCTATTTATGGAACTTACTACGGAAGAGCGAAATGCTCTGATTAAATTCCTGGAGTCAATTTAGCTTGCGGCGTTCTCTTGCAATAACACTGCCGGTAATAGGCGTGTTCCTCCTCGTATTGATGGGATGCGGTACGGGAGGCGCTGCATCGGACACGGATGTCCTAATCAGCCTGACAGACGAGGTTGTAGTCCCTGCCTATGAATCCGTAGCTCAGGACGTGGCACAGCTGGACCGGGATGCCGTTGCGCTGTGCAATGCGCCCAGCACATCATCGCTGGAGGTCGCCCGTCAATCCTGGCGGAAAGCCAGGGCGTCCTGGATGAAGTCGGAGGCGATGTGGTTCGGGCCGGTTATGGACAGGCGCTCCGTCGGGCTGCTGGACTGGTCGCCGACCGACGTCGAAGGAATAGACCGGATGCTGGCCGAGGGGGGCGCACTTACGGCCGTCGAGGTCCGGGAGGTGGTGGCATCCAACCTGCGCGGCTTTGGCGCTATTGAGTACCTGCTTTTCGACAGTGATGCCCTGGCCGAGAACAACGGCTCCGGCCTTCACTGTTCCTACCTGACTGCACTGACGGCGGTGGCCAAGGAGGAGACCGGCGCCATCCTGTCTGAGTGGCTGAACAGGACGGACCGACAACCCGCCTACAAGGACTACTTCACGGATAGAGCGAGTTTGTCAATTCTCCCCAGTGCCGCCGTCTCTGAGGTAGTGCGTACCCAGGTCTTTCTAATACGGGAGATTGTGGACATGAGACTGGCCTCGGCGCTGGGACTCCGGGGCGATGCTCCTGACCTGTCCATGCTCCCCGGCACGGCTGCCAACAACAGCCTGGATGACCTGCGGAACAACATCCTTGGAATGCATGCCATATACGTGGGCAGCGGCGAACAGCCCTTGGCCATCTCCGACCTCGTAAGGCCCCTTTCTGAGGATGCAGACCAGAGGCTACGAGACCAGTTCAACGCTGCAATTGCAACCATAGATGCGGTCCCAGGACCGCTGCCCACCGCCATGCAGGAGCGACCCGACCTGGTCCGCAATGTCCATGACAGCCTCCAGAACGTGCAGGTCACTATCTCGACCGAGGTGGTCAGCCTGTTGGGGGTGTCCGTGGGTTTCACGGACACGGACGGCGACAGCCAACGTTAGCTGAGGAGGGGCGATGGCTTCTCCCATTGCCGGACCAGGCCCGCGAGCAAAGGTCGAACGCAACGGCGCGGGCGCTGTCAGACTCATCGGCCGGGTCATGCGCGCCGGATGTCAGCCCGTCTCATCCGAATCCGCGGCCGTCTTTCGCATAGTATTCGGGTTAATAGGCGTAGCTGCGGTGGTCCGATTTGCAGCCAACGGCTGGATTGACGAACTGTACCTCGAGCCGGCGTACCACTTCAGCTACTACGGGTTCGGATGGGTCAAACCCTGGCCCGGATGGGGCATGTACCTTCACTTCGCCCTCCTTGGGTTGGCCAGCCTGGGCGTTGCCCTGGGATACCGGTACAGGCTGTCCATCACAGCGTTCTTCCTGCTCTTCACCTACGTCGAGCTTATAGACAAGACAACGTACCTCAACCACTACTACTTCGTAAGCCTGATTAGCTTCATAATGATATTCCTGCCCCTGAACCGCGCAATGTCCCTGGATTCGCTGAGGAAGCCTGTTGACCGGACCAACCCGTCAGTTCCGAGGGCCGCAGTGTGGATGCTGCGGGCGCAGATTGGCCTCGTCTACTTCTTTGCAGGCGTTGCGAAGCTCAACCCGGACTGGCTGTTTCAAGCTCAGCCTCTAGCGATATGGCTCCACAACAGCGCCGACACTCCCCTTGTGGGCTGGCTCTTCAGGGAATGGTGGACACCCTACGCCATGAGTTGGGCAGGAGCTATCTTTGACCTGACTATCGTGGCATGGCTGCTCTACGGGAAGACCCGGCCCTTTGCATACGCCGTTCTTGTGGCGTTTCACGTTGCAACTGGGCTGCTTTTCCCCACGATAGGAGTATTTCCCTGGATAATGATTGGGGCAGCCCTCATC
Organism: Dehalococcoidia bacterium; assembly: GCA_034421095.1. Taxonomy (GTDB): domain Bacteria; phylum Chloroflexota; class Dehalococcoidia; order Lucifugimonadales; family JAGWBF01; genus JAGWBG01. The sequence continues at coordinate 1,709 of DAOUKR010000007.1, read as the reverse complement.
TTCTTCGACCCTGATTGGCCGTCCCGGGTCTTGAGACGACTGCACAGGCCGCGCGGGCCGTCGTCTCAATTTACCCGCGCTCCCGAACGACCGGCTAAGGAGAGTCCCCTTGGGTGGTCAGTCAGGGCCGCCTTCCTTGTAGCAGCGGTGTTCCTAGCGGTGCAGGTGATGGCCCCTTTGAGACACCTGGCCTATCCAGGGAACGTGCGATGGAACGAAGAGGGTTACCGCTTCTCCTGGAGGGTGCTGGTCACTGAGAAGACCGGCCTTGTAAAATTTCGGGTGACCAGCCCTAACATGAACGGGGAGAGGTTGGTCTATCCGGAAGAGTACCTGACGCCGGTCCAGGTGGAGCGCATGGCGTTCCAGCCGGACATGGTCCTGGCAACGGCACACTTAATCCGGGACGACTTCACTCGCAGGGGGTATGAAGGAGTCGAAGTCCGAGCGGACGCCTTCGTCAGTTATAACGGCCGGCCAGCGGCTCGCCTGGTTGACCAGGACGCCAATCTTGCCGAAATAGACGCCGGAATCGGCTCTAAACACTGGATACTGAACAGAGAGGAGTAGCAACGATATGGGAGGGTCATATCAATCATCTGTAGAGAGCGCAACATCCCTACCCAAGGATTCCTCAGCCAGAAGAGCTGGACTCTTTCTGCTTCTGACGGCGGCTGCCACGGTAGTAATGGTGTACGCCCGAGTGTCCGCGGACGCAGACCAACCGACTCTGCTGGAGTCCTTGCGAGCGATTGCAGCTAACAAGTCCATGTACAGCGTCAGCGGTGCTGCACGGCTCGTCTCCGGGATAACGTTGATTATCGGGACATGGTTCCTGTGGAGGACCTGGGTTATTCGAGAGGGATTTGGGACCCCCTTTGTCCCTGCCGTGTTTGCCGCATCAGGCGCGTTCACGGCCGTATCAGGTGTGTGTGCCCTTGTACTGGCCTCAGCCGCATCGGATGCGGCTGCTCTGGGCACCGTAGACGCCTCGACAGAGACCGTAGACTATATTCGATGGCTCACCGGCAAGATAGGTTTCGCGGTAGCAGGGTTGGCGCTGTTGGTAGCGGCACACCGTCAGTGGAAGGCCGGCGGCGCTATAAGACGTATTGCGCCGGCGTCGGCTGTAATCGGTATCGCAATGCAGTTGATATGGGTGGATGCCGCAACAGTTATGCACCGAATTTCCGGGGTCGCCTTCTTGGTGTGGCTGGTTGTCATCGGCGTAATGCTGGTGACAGGCAGGGTAGAGCGTCACTTCGCTGCCAAGCGGGATTCATCATAGACAAGCCAGGGGCCGGACCGCCAAAGACGAGTATGTCCACCTTGCTCATGGACTTAGTCACCTACTGCATTATAAAAACGGCCGCAAACGAATGGTGGAAAGGTTAGCTCTTCTGACATGCGTTCGTGGACAAGTGCATAGAGCCTATAAGAGGTGGGCCAAAGCGCACCGATTTGCGAACTTTTCGCTGGGAGGTGAAACTCGGCGCAGCAAGGATCGGGGGGTCCGACACCTTAAAGACCTCGACTTGGTCGTGTTGACCGAGCTACTCACCTAAGCAGACTATCTGACACCGCCTGACCCCTCCCGCTAGTCCTGCCCCGTACTCCGAGGTCACCCTTCCCATTCGAGCACCATTCGCCTTTGTGCGTCAGTCTCCGGGGACCTCGCCCAAGAGTTCAAAATTCCCTTCCTCATGTTC
>DAOUKR010000006.1:0-1945 GCA_034421095.1 Dehalococcoidia bacterium | reverse complement strand
AAGGGGGAGACCCTGGGGATAGTCGGCGAGTCCGGCTGTGGCAAGTCGGTGACGATGCTATCCCTGATGCGCCTGATACCGATGCCACCGGGCCGAATAGTGGACGGCTCCATATCCCTGGACGGAGAAGACCTGCTGCAACTGTCTGAAGACGAAATGAGCAAGGTGAGGGGCAGCAAGATCGGGCTCATCATCCAGGACCCAATGACCTCGCTGAACCCTGTGTTCTCAATCGGAAACCAGGTAACAGAGGCAATCCGCATTCACCAGGACATACCCAGGCAGAGTGTTATGGAACGCGCTCTGGACGTGCTGCGGAAGGTCAACATCCCTGCCGCAGAGACCAGGGTGCGCGATTATCCGCATCAGATGAGCGGCGGTATGCGCCAGCGTGTGGTGGGCGCCATTGGCATTTCCTGCCAACCCATGGTCCTAATTGCCGACGAGCCGACCACATCCCTTGATGTGACTATTCAAGCCCAGTACCTCAAGCTGCTTAAGGACCTGCAACAGGACTCGGACCTGTCCCTGATATTCATCACCCACGACTTCGGCATAGTTGCCAAGATGTGTGACCGGGTAGCAGTGATGTATGCCGGCAAAATCGTGGAGTTGGGCAGCGTTAGGGATATATTCAACAATCCGTCCCACCCGTACACGGAGGCGCTGCTGTCGTCTGTGCCCAAGATGGAAGAGGACGTGGACAGGTTGTATGCAATTGACGGCCAGCCTCCCACGCTGCACAACCTCCCGCCAGGTTGCTCCTTCGCAGCCCGTTGTCCGTATGTGATGGACAAGTGCCGGGAAGAGTATCCACCAGAGTTCACCGTGGCCGAAGGCCATCACTCCAAATGCTGGAGACTAGAATGACAACTCCCTCTGGAATGACGACCACCGCAGAAACCGCTTCCGGCAACGGTACTGGGTCGGTGTTGCTCGAAGCGCGAGACCTCAAGAAACACTTTCCGGTTACCCGAGGCATCCTGCTCTCCAAGGTTACGGGACACATCAAGGCAGTGGACGGCGTGTCCTTCCAACTGCGGGAGGGCGAAACCCTGGGGATAGTGGGGGAGTCAGGTTGCGGTAAGACCACGACGGCCAAGATGGTCCTTATGTTGGAACGCCCCACGGAGGGGACTATCCTGTTCCAAGGTGACGATGTCTACGGGGGAAGCGAAGTCAAACGCAAAGAGTACCGCAGTTCAGTTCAGGCCGTGTTCCAGGACCCGTGGAGTTCGCTCAACCCGCGGATGCGGGTAAGAGACATCATCGCAGAGCCGATGGTGATCAATTGGCAGCTTTCCCGGAGCGAGATCCAAAAGCGTGTATTGGAACTGCTGAACAATGTGGGCTTGAACGACTATCACGCCAACCTTTATCCTCATGAGTTCAGCGGCGGGCAGCGGCAGAGGCTGGCAGTAGCCAGAGCGCTATCGCTAAACCCCAAGGTGATAGTGCTGGACGAGCCGGTCTCGGCCCTGGACGTATCGATCCGCGCCCAGATAATGAACCTACTCAAAGACATTCAATCGGAATTTGGCGTCAGCTACATCCTCATAGCCCACCACTTGGCCACGGTGCGCTACATGTGCCACTGGGTCGCGGTCATGTACCTCGGGCAGATAGTGGAGTTGGCTCCGGTCAAGGAGCTTTTCGACAACCCCCTGCATCCCTACACCAAAGCGCTCATGTCCGCTGCTCTGCCGTCCCACCCTGATACCCCGCAGGAGGAAATGATACTGACGGGAGAAGTGCCGTCTCCGCTGAATCCGCCAGAGGGTTGCCACTTCCATACCCGTTGCCCGATGGTCATGGACCATTGCTCAGTTGACATTCCGGATGTCAAGGAAGTGACGCCCGGACACTTCGTGTCCTGCCACCTGTACTAGCAGTTAGTGTCCCACACGGGTGGAAGGGAGGAACGGCCTCTGGACCAGGGGCCGTT
>DAOUKR010000005.1:0-47489 GCA_034421095.1 Dehalococcoidia bacterium | reverse complement strand
GCGTCCCAAGCCTCCTCTCCCTCGATGGGACCCGCCTCGGCGGGCAGGAAGGATTGAGAGCCTGCCCCGTACTTGATACGGGGTGAGGGTGATACCCCTCATCCCAGCCCGCCCCCGGCGGAGGAGAAGGGGCTTTACAAACATGCTCTAATATTGAACCAGGGTGAAGACATCGTAGCCCTGTAGCAGGCTCCGTCCTTCCAGCCCGGTGAGCTCTATCACCATAGCCAAGCTTTGCACATGTCCTCCCGCCTGCTCTACCAGTTGAACTGCGGCTGCCAGCGTGCCGCCGGTCGCCAGCAGGTCGTCCACTACCACTACCCTCTGGCCGGGCGAGATGCCGTCCTTGTGCATTTCAACCACGTTGGTGCCGTACTCCAGGGAGTATCCCACACCCATAGTCTCGGCGGGAAGCTTCCCCTCTTTTCGGACCGGGACCAGGGGTTTGCCCAGTGCATAGGCAAGGGGAGTGCCGAACAGGAACCCCCGGGCCTCTATCGCCACAACCACGTCCACGGGAATATCAGCGTACCGTTCCACAAAACGGTCAACGACATACTTGAAGGCGACCGGGGTTTGCAGTAAGGGCGTTATATCCCTGAACAGGATTCCGGGAGTGGGGAAGTCCGGTATGTCTCGGATGTAGGATTTCAGGTCTATCTCTGTACCTCCATATTTTGGAGCGGCCATAGTATATCTACCTTTTTCTAAGGCTCAGATTTTCGCGAAAAGAGGACAGTGTCGGGAGGTTGGGTGGCGTACGTTTCAGTCCGGGGGTGCCGGGTCCTTTACCCGAAGTAGCTGGCGTTCTTGGCAATATAGGAATGCCACTTCATGGGAACGGAGTATTCATAGAAGATGGCAGATACCGGGCAGACAGGCTCGCAAGCTCCGCAGTCAATACATTCGGCGGGGTCTATGTAGTACATATCGTCCGCTTCGGAGCTATGTATGCAGTCCACGGGACAAACGTCGGTGCATCCACCGTCTTTAACCCCGACACAGGGTTCAGTGATTATGAACGCCATCGCCAGCCGGTACTTCCTAAATATATCTGGCCCGTCAAATCAGGGGAGATGCCACTATTTTGAAGCCCAAGGGTCAACCTGTCAAGTGATATTGATTGATGTATTGTATCAAAGCATTTGTGTCAGAAATAGCCGGCAGCAGACCACAACTATTCGTCGAAGTGGGGGACCAAGACGTCCGGCCCCGTCCCGTTAGACCGGGCCTCGGCAGGCAAGGACTCCTCCCAGTTGGGAATCAGCACGCGAGAGGTGGATTCCATGGTCAATATGACCAGCACGCCGCCAAAGCTGAATAGCATGGACAGGGCAAGGATTGCACCGTACGAGTCAGTTACATAGAGGACGAGACCCGCCAGCCCGGTGGCCGTGGCGTGGCCCATGAGAGCACCCATCGTCTGGAATCCGTAGCAGGTGGCTATGGGGCCTGAGCCGAAGTACTGGCGGTTCACCACGAGATAGGCGGACATCTCTCCTCCAAACCCCACCCCGAAGACCATGGCGAAGAGATAGAACATCCACATATCCTGTGCCCAGAACAAGACCAGCACGGTAATGCCCTGCAGGAACAGGGCCGTAGACATCACGGGCTTGCCACCAAAACGCTCCGCCAACACGGGAGTTACGAAGCGGCTGACAATACTGCAGATGGAGATAATGCTGAGAATCAGCAAGGCGGCAACGTAGGAGACTCCCCGGTCGTAGGCTATGTAGGTCGCATAGATGAGTACGATGCCGTGCCCGGCGCATCCCAGGCCGTGAATAATGGGGAGATTCCAGAAGGCCCTGGTGCGACGCATGTGTTGGTTGAACACTTTAATCCGAAGCTTCTCCAGTGCCTTGCTCCTGACTACTTCAGGCGGGTCGTCAGGAGCAGTCCCATAGGGCCTGAGGCCCACGTCGGCAGGGCGATTGCGCAACACCAGGGTTAGCAAGAGCAGCATGGCGCCGCCCGCAGCCCCGAAGGTCCAGAAGGTGGCTTGCCAGCCTATGCTGGCTATGAGATAGCCCATGAGGGGGGCCAGTACGGCAGTTCCGATGCCTCCGGCGGCCCACAATATCCCGACTCCCACGCCCAAGCGCCGCCGGAACCAACCGCTCACCGTTGCCATCATCGGCACTATGCAGATGGACTGGGTTAGAGCAAGCAAAAAGCCGAAGGTAAGAAAAAACTGCCAAGGCTGGCTAATCGTCCCCACAAATATCATGCTGCCGCCGAACAGCAGGCTGACCACCAACAACATCTTGCGTGCCCCGTACCGGTCCCCCAGCCAGCCGGTCATGGGGGCGACTATAGCACCGACCAGGTAGTACATCATCAGGGCCGAGCCTATGGTGACCATGCTCCAACCGAAGTCTCCCTCGGGATCGCTCAGGGGGATTACCACAACGCCAACGGCCATGCCTATGGAGTTGCCGATTATCTGGACCAGCGCCAGTATGATTACAATCGCCCAGGCGAAATGTATCCTGCCGGGCAGCCTGACCGTGCTCAAGTCAGACTTCGGTTTCGAGAGAAAGGCCAAGTGTCACATCCTTATGGAACAGGATTGGCGTCTAGGACCGGGGTGGCTGATGAGCGCACTACAAATGCAGCACACGGGGACATGCAGGTCGGAGTTCAGTGGAGCGGGCAAGCTTTGAGCAGAGCACCTCCCCACCAAGTGTCGGCCGAGCTCTGGTTGTCTTCCTGATTGACCGGTGAGCCGTTGGCGTTCTCTTTTGGAGGCCCACCTGAGCCGGCTGACGAGGGTCCGGTCCCTGCTCCAACGGCGGCCCCAAAGGCAAACTCCCCATTCTGGGCGTTCGCGTCCATGGAAACCGCCCATGCTCCGAAGAAAATGGTAAGCACAATCATGAGCACCAGAACGATCAGGAATGTGAGGGGCACTCCCTTTATTCGCAGGTCTAGCAGCATTTCGGCATACTCACTGGAACCTATCACTCATTCTGAGCGGGAAGCCGTCATATTGTCAAGGGATATTATATGATATACTGTATTACCAGAATTAGTATGAGAAGTAGGGTCATCCAATTGTCACTCTGAACGGAGTGAAAGGTCTAAATCCCTCTTGCAAGTCAAGGCCGATTATCTGAATCAGGGGTTTTTAGATTCTTCGTCGCTTCGCCCCTCAGAATGACGACTAAAAGACCCTGGTACGAGAAGGGCAGGTATGGAGATTCGGGAGCTTATCAGCTTTTATCACGTCGCCCGTCTGCGAAGCGTGTCCAGGGCTGCCGAATATCTGGAGATAGGCCAGCCGACCGTGTCCACTCACCTGCAAAAAATAGAGAAAGAGTTCGGTGTTACGCTATTCGACCGTATAAAAAGGCCCATCCAACTGACCTCCGACGGGATGACATTTTACGACCTCGCCGGGCCGATAGTCGAGAGTATAGCCGAGGGGGTAGAGACCATCAAAATGCAGATGGACTACCCGGAGCATCGAGGCTCATTTGTAATCGGAGCATACCCGGACCTGGTGCTGCATCACCTCGCCCCCATAGTAAAAGAGTTCAGGACCAACTACCCACGGGTCCAAATCAAGCTTATGGCCCGGTCCTACTCGACTCTGCTGGACATGGTGTCGGCTGGCGAGATAGACCTGGCGCTGGGCAATAAACCGGAGCCGGAGAGGCCCTCCCTGGACTACAAGCATCTCTTTACGTCGGACTTCGTGCTTGTGACGCCCCTGGAACATGACCTTCTGAAGCTGCCGGAAATCGGTCTCAAGGACATTGCCCAATGGCCCCTCATTCTCCTGGGGCCTGCAAGCCATAGCCGGATTGTGCTGGAGCAAGCCCTTAGACGGGACGGGCTTCCATATAGCATCACCCTGGAAATGGACATCATGGAGATGGCAAAAAGGTACGTGGAGATAGGGATGGGAATCGCCGTGACCCTGGAATACGTCATACAGCCGGAGGATAGCGAAAAGCTGGGTATCCGTAAGCTGAGGGGAGTATTCCCTCCATCTCAAATGGGGCTCATCACACTCAAGGGCAAGTTCCTGAGCAGGTCCGTGCGCAATTTCATTGACGCCCTGGTAACCGGGCTGGGCGAGTAGCGCGGGCATCCGTGTTCAGAATCGCTATGACTTTGTGGGGATCACGCAAGAGGATGAAAAGATGAATGGCCTACCTGCTGTCACTCCCGCGAAAGCGGGAGTCTAGGGTTAGGCTTCGTGGATTCCCGTGAAAACGGGAATGACGAAGGGCATTTTCATGACAATACCCTGCTATGAGCGGCTATTGTAACGATAGTGGGGAGGGCCTTCCTCCGGCCCCCAGCTTTGATAGAACCGTTCGACGTAGGGAAGGAGCCGCTCCACCATCTGCCTGGTCTCCACCACCGAGGTCTCCAGAGGCCGGGCGAAGAGGTCCCGTAGCTCCTGGAGAACGTCCTCCTTGCTTATCCTGGTGAACCTGCCGTTACGCAGGACCACTTCCCCGTCTATGATGACCGTATCCACGTGCCGGGCCTTCCCCCTGTACAGCAACGCGTCTACGACGTGAACGTCGGGGTCCAGATATGGGTCTTGAATATCGGTCATGTCCAGGAGCACCACGTCGGCCCGGCGTCCCACCTCCAGAGCGCCGATTTCGTCGTGAAAAAAGGTGGGTGCGGCGGCGTTGAGAGTGGCCATCTGGAGGACCTGGTGGGAGCTAACGGCAGGTGCGCCGATTCCCGGCTGGCGATGAATCTTGGAGACCAAACGCATCTCTTGAAGCATATCGTCGTCATCGTTGATGGCAGTGCTGTCGGTCCCCATCGCCACGTTGACACCCCTGGCCCACATGCTGTTCACGGGCGCTACGCCGTTCTTCAGCCTGAGATTTGAGCTGACGTTGTGGCATAGAGTGGTGTTGCTCTGCCCCAGCAGGTCTATGTCGTCGTCGGTGAGCCAGATGGCGTGGGCACAGGAGACCTCCGGCCCCAGAAATCCCAGGTCCTCGAGATGGGCTACGGGGGTCTTGCCCCATGTCCTGAACCCGTACTGCTTCTGGTAGGAGGTCTCTACCAGGTGTATGTGGATGCCGGTGTTGTACCTGGCGGCGCACTCCTTGGTGCGCTGTAGGAAATCGTCGGAGGCCCACTGGACGTTGCTGGGGCTCAGAAGGACCCTCACCCTGCCGGAGGGGTCCGCGCCGTACTTGCGATAGGTGCTCTCAAAGAGGGCAAAATAGTCGTCGGCGGAGAGGTCGGAGGTAGCCAGGAACTTCCTTAGTGAGGACGCCAGGTCGGAGGGCAGGCCCGCCATGAACCGCTCGTCGTCATCATAGACCACCCGGTTCTGGCCGCGAAAGTACACGGAGAAAGCCGTCCTCATTCCGGCGTCGCTGAACCCCCGGAGTATCCGGTCTATGTCGTCCTCTAGGCCGGACACGGGCGTCTGAGGGTGGTTGTACATGACGGAGGTCGTGCCCGATTCTATCATCTGCATGGCGGTGTACAGGGTTACCAGATAGTGGTCGTAGGGACGCCTGGCCCAGCCCGACAGAATCCACGTCTCCAGGGAATCGTCGCAGGCTCCCATCTGGAGGGTCGTAACGCCTCTGCCGTGGTGGTGGGCGTTTACCAGGCCGGGGAAGACCAGGTGGCTCTGCCCGCCAATCTCTTCATCGGCGTCGTATCGGGACTTGAGGTCGTCGTAAGTGCCAATATCCTCGATGACGCCGTCCCGCTGGAAGACAGCGCCGTCGGCGATAACCACGCTGGAATCGGCGTCGGTGCCCGCTCTGGAGACCACGTATTTGCCTCGAATAAGGGAGGTAGCCATAGTTCTCCTCCTGCGTAGGGATTGCTTGAGGCTATTATACACGGGCGTGCCAGCCCGTAAATCATCCTGACGGGCGCTCCGTTGCAATAATGTTCTGAATCCCTTGATAAGGAATGAACGCTCTGTTACCATAATGGTAATTCAGGCGACTGAAGGTGGATGGCCCGTAAGGGTCAGCGTGAACGAGCAAGCTTCGGCTTGCTTTTTCATTTCCGATCAGCCCGCAATGTGAGAAGCCGCAGATGAGAATTCGCATTCACCGGGGCGCACATGAAATCGGCGGGACGTGTATCGAGGTGGAGGCAGGTGGGGCCCGCATCGTCCTGGACGTGGGCCTGCCCCTTGATGCTCCCGACGAATACGACGAGAATCTGCTGCCTGACATGCCGGGTTTCCGAAAGCCCGATGAAAGCCTGCTGGGGGTGGTGGTCTCCCACCCTCACCTGGACCACTTCGGCTTGGCCAGGCACATCCGCCCCGAGGTGCCGGTGTACATAGGCCAGGATGCCCATAACATCCTCAATGCCGCCAGTCCCTACGTCCCCGGCGGACAAGCCTTCGCCAACCCGCGCTTTATGGCTAACCGGGTCCCGATGAAGATAGGTCCCTTCCAGGTTACGCCCTACCTCGTGGACCACAGCGCTTTCGACGCCTACGCCCTCTTGGTGGAGGCCGACGGCAAGCGGGTCTACTACTCCGGTGACTTTCGCGCCCACGGCCGTAAGGGGAAGCTGTTTGAAAGGATGATCAAGCACCCGCCTGGCAACATAGACATTATGCTGATGGAGGGGACGACCATCGGGCGAGCGGGATCGGAAGAAGGATACGCCACCGAGACGGACCTGGAATGGCAGTTCGTCAAGGCGTTCAAGGAGACCCGGGGCATCCACTTTGTTTGGACTTCGTCCCAGAATGTAGACCGCCTGGTGACCGTCTACCGCGCTGCCAAGCGGACGGGCAGGTCCCTGATTATTGACCTCTACACCGCCGTCGTGCTGAAAGCCACGGGGCGGGACACCATTCCCCAGTCCGACTGGGACGACGTGAAGCTCTACCTTTCCCAGGCGCAGAGAGTCCACGTCAAGAAACACGGACTGTTCGACGACCTCGCCCGTCACAGCAAGAACCGCGTCTATCAGGAATTCCTGCCTTCCACGAGCGGGCGGACCGTGATGCTGTTCAGACCCTCTATGATGAGTGACCGCGGCGTTCAGGGCGTGTTGGACGGCGCTGGTCTCACCTATTCCATGTGGGACGGCTACCTCAAGGATCGGCAGGGACAAGGGGTGGTGCGGTGGCTTGAACGGCATAGCGTCCCCTGGCAGACCATCCACACCTCGGGCCACGCCTCCACGCCCGACCTGCGGCGGTTCGCTGCCGCCCTTGCCCCGCGCAAGCTTGTTCCCATCCACTCCTTCGAGACGGACCGCTTCGCCGAGTTCTTCGACAACGTCGTCCAGGAACAGGACGGCGCCTGGTGGGAAGTATAGAAAGCAAAGGAGGAAAGATGGCCCCATTCAAATTCAACCGAGGTATCAGTGCCGAGTTTGTTGAAGCCCTGAACGAGGAATATAAGAAGTGTGGCTGGTGGCGCAACCTGGTGGATGACCAAGAAACGTTCGTTGCCATTCGAGAGGGCTATCTCAACGTTTACTATAGGGGTTGTAGTCTGCTGGAACTAAGCTACACGGACCGTAGACTTGTCGGTAAAGTCAATTACAAATATCTGGTGCAACCTAATCTGAAAGATGAAGAGGTTACGGTCATTAATGGGAAGCCTGGACTTGACACGCATAGGAAGCTCATATTCATAGAGGACCTTGTCAATGTCGAGAATGTTAAGGCCCTCAAGAATGCTGCTGAACCTTATGCCGGCGAAGAGAAGACTGGCGTCCACGACATCATTCACAATAGGCACAATAGGGCGAAGGTTCTGGATGTTGAGATAACCTTTGGAGGCGGAGGACGGAGACGGATAGACTTAGCGGCCCTGTGTCCATCCCGTGGAGGCATCGAGGTTAGGTTCTATGAGGCGAAGCATTTCTCGAACCACGGAGCTCTAAGGGTAAAGGCCGCCCACAGAGATCCTGAGGTTATCAAGCAAGTCGACGTCTATTCCGATTTGCTGGAGAGGTACCGTGCCCAGATAGAAGAGAGTTACCGTAAGGTTTGTTGTAACCTTTCCAAGTTGGATGGGATTGGGGCGCGCGATCTGGGACGCCACAAGCTACTTAAGGGCATCGCCAATGACCCTACTCAACTGCGTATCAACCCAAAGTGCCGCCTGCTGGTGTTCGGTTTCGATGAGGACCAGAGAGATGGGCCCAACTGGGAACCCCATCGGGACAAGCTCTATAAGAGGCTTCCTGATCGCGTTCTGATGGCGGGCGATGCAAAGGATATTACTCTTTGCAGCCGGACCTGACGAGTCGTGAGGGACCGGGAGGGGCGATTGCCAGGTCGCCCCTTTCCTTGACACTGCCTGTGCCAGGCCATAAGCTATTGCTAGAAATGGCTCTCCCCTCTGGAACTGCGCAATGAAAAGTGCCGACCATGTCCTGGAGACCGCCCGAGAACGCCGAATGGGCAGGGCCAGCCTGACCCGCCTTCTGAATGACCTTGAGACACGGGATGTGGTCAACGGAACGACCATCTATGCCAGGCCGGGATGCTTCCGTATCCCCACCCTGACCTGTGGACGTACCCCTCCATGCGAGGACGTGACGGAGACACTGGTTCGGAACGCTCCCAAGCTGGAGGGTTCGGAGACCGGGTCCGTGGTGTTTTGGAGTGAAGGCAGCGTGCTCGCTATCCTGCCACCCTTCCCGGTGGAGAGCGACCAGGTGCTGGATGGCTGGGACGCCTCCCCTCTGCGGACGCTCCTGGGCCGGGAATACATGCTGGGGGTGGTGCTGCTCCGGCTGGGGCGCTTTGCCGTAGGGGTGTTTCAAGGTGACGTGCTGCTGTCGTCCAAGACGGATACCCGGTACGTGAAAGGCAAGCACAGCGCAGGGGGTCAATCCCAGAAACGGTTCGAGCGCATCAGAGAGAAGCAGGCCCAGGAGCTTTTCGATAAAACGTGCACTATCGTTAGAGAGAAGTTCGCCCCCTACGAGGACCGGTTGGACTACATCCTCCTGGGAGGGGAGAGGTTCACCCTTCAGGGGTTTCTCAAGCGCTGCGACTACCTGAGCAGGCTGTCCCCTAGAATCCTGGGAAGGACATTGAACGTAAGGGACCCCAAGCACGTGGCGCTGGAGGGGGTCATTGAGACGGTCTGGGAGAGCCGGGTGCTGACTTTTGAAGGCCATGACCAATACTAGGCAGAGACATGCCACAACAGGCACCGCAATATAACACACCTGAAGACAGCCCCACTACTCCGACCGCCGGTTGGTCGGAGGCCATACAGGAACGCTCCCTGCACCTGCTGGAGTACCATCTGGTCCGGGAGAAGTTGGCGGGCTACACCACCTTCTACCCTGCCAGGGAGTTGGCTCTCAGCCTGATGCCGTCCTATGAGCCGTCCCAGGTGGCACGCATGCAGCAGGAGACCACGGAGGCCCGGCGTTTCCTGGAAGCAGGCTCTTCCATAGACCTGGCTGAGGCCAAGGACCTGCGTCAGGCCCTCGGGAGGGCTGCTTTGGGGGGTATCCTCACCGGCGAGGAGCTGCGCGACCTGTACGATACCCTCAAGGCGATGCGTGCTGCCAGGGCGGCCATCATTCGCCGGAAGGACATGCCAATCCTTGGGGCCGTCGCCCAGGATATACCTGTCCTGCGAGACCTGGAAGGCGACCTGTCCGGTTCCATAGGCAGGTCAGGTGAGGTGCTGGACAGCGCCAGCCCCACCCTGAAGGACCTACGGGGCGAGTCTCGCTCCGCCCAGCAGCGTCTCACCGACTCCCTGGAGCGCACCCTGAGGCGGACGCAGCGACAGGGCATTATACAGGAGCCTGTCATCACCCAGCGCAACGGGCGCATGGTGCTGCTGGTCAAGACGGAGATGAAGCATCGTCTCCCTGGGATAGTACACGACGTTTCCGATAGCGGGGCCACCCTTTTTGTGGAACCCATGACCGCAATCGGACTTGGCAACAGGTGGCGAGAGGTGCGTCTCGCCGAGGAGCGGGAGGAGGAGCGGGTGCTCCGCCACCTCTCGGCAAAGGTGGAAACCCACAGCAGCCACATCCTCCGGGGCCTGGAGCTATTGGCGGACCTGGACATGGCCATAGCCAAGGCCAGGCTCTCACTGGCGACTAGCGCAACCGCCTCCAACGTGATTGAGGGTGAGCGTCAGTACATATCGCTGACGGATGCTCGCCACCCCCTGCTGACGGGAGAGGTAGTGCCCATCACCGTCAGAATGGGTGACCCAAGCTCTCTGCTCTTGATTACCGGCCCCAACGCCGGGGGCAAGACCGTAGCCCTCAAGACCATAGGGCTTCTCACGCTGATGGCCCAGTCGGGACTGCACCTGCCGGCCCGGGAAGCCACCACCAGCCTCTTCGATGGGGTCTATGCCGACATCGGCGACCAGCAGAGCATCCAGCAGTCCCTCTCCACCTTTAGCTCCCATATCAAGAACCTGCGGGACATCATGGCCCAGGCCACGGACAGGTCCCTGGTGCTCATTGACGAGTTGGGGACCAGCACAGACCCGGAGGAAGGCTCAGCACTGGCCAAGTCCATTCTCCACCATTTTGCCCAGCGTGGCATCACACTGGTGGCGACTACTCACCAGCGAGACGTGGCCTCCTTCGTCCAGGAGCAGCCCGGAATGACCAATGCCAGCGTCGAGCTTGCCCCCCAGACCCTGGACCCCACGTATCGGCTGACGCAGGGACTGCCCGGCAGGAGCTACGCCCTTACCATCGCATCACGCCTGGGCCTGGAGACTGAGACCGTTGAACATGCCCGCTCACTGCTCTCGCCTGCCCACCAGGGAGCGGAAAGCCTGTTGAGAGAGCTACAGGAAGAGAGACACCTGGCCCAGGAGGCACGCAGGGAGGCCGAGGAGGCCATGTCCCAGGCCCGGCAAGAGAGAGCCGAGATGGAGGAGCAGCTGGCCGACATCCAGATTCGGAAATCGGAAATGGTGGAGGAGGCCCAGCATCAACTCAGGCAAAAAGTCGAGGAAATTACCGGGCGGCTCCGCAGGGCGGAGCGTGTCCTGGAGCAGCAACCCGTGTCTCTATCTCAGCCAGCCCAGCCCGTGCCCAAGTCCACGATAAGAGAGGTGCGCAAGGAGGTGGCCGATGTCCGGCGGGAGTTGCGGTCCCCGGACTGGCAGCCTCCGGCCAGCAAACGGAGCGACTGGTTGAAGGCCCTTCAGCCCGGAGACCGGGTGTACCTGCACGGCATACCCCAACCCGTAGAGGTCGTAGCTCCCCCGGACGGCGAAGGGACGGTAGAGGTGCTTCTTGGGACTATGCGGGCACGTTTGCCCGTTTACCGCCTAGACAGGCCGGCGCGCACTAATACAACATCCACCCATGAGGGCATATACCTTTCCCGTCCCCCCAGGAGGCAAATCAATACCGAGTTGGACCTTCATGGCGTGAGGGTTGAGGAAGCGCTTGACCGGATAGACGGTTTCCTCAACGATGCCACCCTTGCGGGCCTCTCCTCGGTGCGCATCATGCACGGCGTGGGCACCGGGGCGCTAAGAAACGCTTCCCGGGAGTATCTCAGCCATCATCCACTGGTGAAGTCCGTCAGGAGGGACGAGAGCGTCGCAAGTGACAGCGCCACTGTGGTTGAACTGGCTTGAGATAGTTCATAAGCCTTCGGGCCTGGGATAGAAGGCACGGTTCGAACGCGCCAGTCTCCGATGCCACTACCTCAAAGGTGCTCCCAGTCATATTTCTCCCCTACTCGTACAATATGAGAGCATCACGTCTGAACACCCAATCAAATGGCTCACTAGCGATACGACCTCTGAGCTTGGCTAGAAGCAAGCGCCCATCAGCGTTGATTTCCAGCATGTCAACGTCAATAGAATCTGACCATGGATTATCATAAAGGGTCGAGCTTCCCTCCTCAATCCTCTTGCGTAGCAGTCCCACGTTCTCTTCTGCAGAGGCGTCATCGGCATGGACCAGCACTAGGGCCATGTAGCTGCCTTCCTCGTCCTTGCCGGCGCCGGTGGCATAGGCATTATAGGGTCGCAGCCGGGGACCCGACTCTGCCAATTGCTCATCTATATCCCCTTGATAAACGTTTCCCCCCACAATTACCTTGGGGGGCACGTTGAGGTCCCAAGCCTCAACGGCATCGCTCAAGAGCATGGTGTAGGCCCTCAGCCGGGACATCCCGCCGGCCATAAGCCGGAACTCCTCCACGTCCGCCAGGGAGGAGCCTTCTTTCAGGTGGACGTCTATCAGTGCTTTCATCTCGGTGGTGCCCAGGGTGCGGAATATATACTCGTCCAGGACTGCGATACGCCCTCCCCTGCCAAGCCGGTCGAAGAGCGGAGGAACAAATGTCGTATAAACATCCGTGACGTAGTCCTCGCCCCATCTGTAGTAGAGAACTCCCTTGTGTTCCTCACGCTTGGGCGCGGGGCATTCTGAGCAGGCGCTCAGGGCCGCGTCCGCAGCCTGGGGGTCGAAACGCCCTTGGAGCGCCTGCTGATGCTGGTCGGGGTGGCCGGCTAAAATACTCTGGTCTATGTTCCGCACATCGAAAGCAAGGTATTGTAAATTCTCAGCCATCATTTCTGTATAATTGCCATATATGACCTGGTCAAGAAACCCGTAGGAAAGTGGGCCAGGATAATCAACATTCGACGTTCCTGGCTCCATGTTAACCCACTCAAATGATGTAAACGCCGCTACTGCGGCTTCGTTATCCTCCGGCCCAGGCAAAGGGAAGGTGGCGGTGTCAAATACCTGCCGGGCCAGAGCGTAATCGGCAATGTGCACCTCATTCCGCGTTTCCGGCGTGTCGGGAATAGTACCCAGTAGCGCCTCGTAAGCGGACTGATCCGTGCCCTCACATGCAACGCCAATGGCAGCCGCCAGGACCACTAGCGCCAGGACGAAGCAGATGTATCGTTTCACGCCTGTCACACCTCCCTTTTTAATCTTCTGCCCCTATTCCCCCCGGAACCGTGGTGCACGTTTCTCCACGAAGGCGGTTATGCCCTCCTGGAAATCTCTGGGCAACGGAAGTGGGTCTCCGATGCCGCTATCTCAAAGGTGCTCCCAGACATATTCCGCTCTACTCGTACAATATGAGAGCATCACGGCTGAACACCCAACTTAATGGGTTCGCAGCGATGCGGCCCCTGGCCTTGGCAAGAAGCAAGCGGCCTTCGGCGTTGATTTCCAGACTGTCAACGTCAATAGAATCTGACCATGGATCATCATAAAGGGTCGAGCTCCCCTCCTGAATCCTCTTGAGCAGCAGCCCCGCGTTCTTTTCTGCAGAGGCATCATCGGCATGGACCAGCACCAGGGCCATGTAGCTGCCTTCCTCGTCCTTGCCGGCGCCGACACCAAACACTTGATAGGGGCGCAGCCGAGGACCCGACTCTGCAAAATGCTGCCTCACCTCATCTATATCCTCTTGAGAAGCGTCTTCTCCCATAAATAACTTGGGGAGCACGTTGAGGTCCCAAGCCTCAACGCCATCGCTCAAGAGCATTGTGTAGGCCCTCAGTCGGGACATCCCGTCGGCCAGAAGCCGGAACTCTTCCACGTCCGCCAGGGAGGGGACTTCCTTCAGGTGGGCGTCTATCACCTCTTTCATCTCGGGGGTGCCAATGGTGTGGAATAGATACTCGTCCAGGATCGCGATACGTCCTCCCCTGCCCAGACCGTCGAAGAGCGGAGGGGCGAATATCGCATTAGAATCCACAGCATAGTCCTCGCCCCATCTATAGTAGGGGATGCCCCTGTGTTCCTCGACGCTGGGCGCGGGGCATTCTGAGCAGGCGCTCAGGGCCGCGTCGGCAGCCTGGGGGGCGAAACGCCCCCGGAGTGCCTGATGGTACTGGCCGGGTCGCCCGGCTAAAATACTCTGGTCTATGTTCCGCACGTCGAAAGCAAGGTGTTGCAAATTCTCAGCCACCAGTTTCGTATAATTGCCATATATGACCTGGTCAAGAAACGCGGGGGAACCAAGTACGCGAGGATAATCAACATTCGACGTTCCTCCCGCCATGTTAATCCACTCAAATGATGTATACTCTGCTACTGCGGCTTCGTCATCCTCCGGTCCAGGCAAAGGGAAGGTCGCGGAGTCAAATACCTGCCGGGCCAGAGCGTAGTCGGCGATATACACATTATTCCGCGTTTCCGGCGTGTCTGGAATAGCTGCCAACAGCGCCTCGTAGATATTGGCCTGTGGGTCGTCGGATGGGGTGTATCCTGCGGGGGCTTCTGCCGTGGCGGACATTGCATCATCTGTCGGCATTGGGGTCTCTGTCATGGTGGACTCTGGGACAGCCGTCACCATTGTGGGAGCAGCCGGGGTCTCCGCCGTGGTGGACATTGCGTCAGCCGTTACCATTGGGGTGGCGACCAGGGTCTCTGCCGTGGTGGACTCTAGGACAGCCGTCGCCGTTGGGGTCGCAGCCGTGGTCTCTGCCGTGGTGGGTGTTGTGGTAGCTTCGGATCCGGACG
Organism: Dehalococcoidia bacterium; assembly: GCA_034421095.1. Lineage (GTDB taxonomy): Bacteria > Chloroflexota > Dehalococcoidia > Lucifugimonadales > JAGWBF01 > JAGWBG01. The sequence continues at coordinate 33,053 of DAOUKR010000005.1, read as the reverse complement.
GCTCCCCGCCGCCACATGCAACGCCAATGGCTGCCACAAAGATCACTAGAGCTAGGATGAAGTAGATGTATCTTTTCATGTCTGTCATACCTCCCTTTTGAATCCCCTGCCCCTATACGCCTTGGAACCGTGGTGCGCGTTTCTCCACGAATGCAGTTATGCCCTCCTGGAAGTCTTCGGTCAGGGCGATGTCGCTTATGGCCCGGGTCTCCGCATCAAGCTGGGACGCAATGTCAGACGTCCATGACCGGTCCATCAGTGCTTTTACCTTCCCATAGGCCACCGTCGGTCCCGAAGCCAGGCTACGGGCCATCTCCAGGGTATGACTCTCGATTTCATCGGCTGACACCACCCGGTTCACCAGGCCCATCTCCAGGGCCTCCTGCGCGTTGATGGGCTGCTTTGCCAGGTAGACCTCCATGGCACGGGCGGAGCCCAGCAGCCGGGGAAGGTAATAGGTGGAGCCGCCGTCGGCCGTAGCGCCGATGTTGGCGTAGGCCAGAAAGAAGCGGGCATTATCGGAAGCGACCCTCACATCGCAGGCCAGGGCCAGGCTGAACCCGGCCCCGGCAGCGACACCGCCAACGCTGGCAATGACCGGCTTGGGCAGATGTCGTATCTTCAGAACCACGCTCCGGTGCAGCAGACCCGCTACCTGTTCCAGATGAGCGGATAGCTCCTGCGGGCCTTTGTCCAATACCTGGGTGAAATTCCTCACGTCGGCCCCGGAGCAAAAGGCGCCGCCGCTACCTGCAATGACAACCGCTCGCACGTCCTTGTCCATGCAGCTATCCAGCAGTGCGGCGAAGTCCTCCAGCATATCGGGGGAGAGGGCGTTTCTGACCTCGGGACGGTTGAGGGTTATGGTGGCCACGCCACCTTCCTTGTGAAAGATAATCTCCTGACTGCCCATCTGACACCTCCTGCCTTCTCTGCCGGATTATACTATCACAAGGGAAATGAGATAGGACAGCACATGGGTTTCTGGTACAATTTCCCCGTTGTAATCCGTGGAGGTGCAGGATGAGCCAGGAAGACCCCGACGTCAACGCTGTGCTAGCAACCAATCTCCGATTTTATGAGGCTTTCGGAAGCCTAGACATAGAAGCGATGGACAACGTGTGGGAGAACTCTGACCGGGTGCTGTGCATACACCCGGGCTGGCGACTTCTCACGGGTTGGGAGCAGGTGCGAAAGAGTTGGGAGGGAATCTTCTACAATACGTCTCTGATGCATTTCAGCATCACCGACGCCCAGGTCATCATTCATGGCGATTCCGCCTGGGTATCCTGCACGGAGAACATCACCAGCGTCGTTGACGGAAGGGCAATGAGCTTCGGAGTCCAGGCAACCAACATATTCGTGCGGAGCGGGAACGGCTGGCTGATGGTGCACCACCATGGCTCCGGCGGCTAGATGCCTCCCTCATTCCGTTATCTGACGGCACCTTCGTCCCTGAGCCGGGCCACGTCCTCGGCGGTATAGCCTGCCTGGAGCAATATCTCCTCCGTGTGCTCCCCCATGCTGGGGGCACGGCGGCGAATACTGCCTGGGGTCAGGGATAGCTTCACCGGGATGCCGATGTTCTTGAGAATACCCAGGTCCGGGTCCTCAAGCTCCACCAGCATGTCCCGCGCTCTGACGTGAGGGTCCGAGTAGACCTGCTCCATGTCGTAGATAGGCCCACAGGGTACTCCGGCCGCTCCCAGAACATCAACCCAGTGTTGGGTGGTGTTCTGACGGAAGGTCTCTTCCAGGAGGGCGGCCAGTTCCGACTCCCGGCCTTTGCGGTCGGCGTTGGTGGCGAACCTGGTGTCGCTAATCAAGTCCTCTCGTTCAAGGGCATGGCACAGTCTCTCCCAGGTGGGTTGGGTAGCGCCACCGATATTTATGTACCCATCACTGGTCTTGAGGGCCTGGTAAGGGGCGGACAACCGGTGGGCCGATCCAAGAGGCCCCGGGACCTGGCCCGTGCTGAAGTAGACCGACGACTCCCAGAAGGTGTAGGCCATACCCGCCTCCATGAGAGACGTGTCCACCAACTGGCCCTCTCCGGTACGCAACCTGTGTATGTAGGCGCTCAGGATGCCATAGGCCCCGTACATGCCCGCCGTCAGGTCGGCGATGGGCACGCCCACCTTCACGGGAGGCCCGCCGGGCATCCCGGTAATGCTCATCAGGCCGCTCATACCCTGGGCTACCAGGTCGAAACCGCCCCGCCCGCTGTATGGCCCCGTCTGTCCAAACCCCGAAATGGAGCAGCAGACCAGGGAAGGTTTCAGCCCTCTAAGCTCCTCATAGCCCAGGCCTAACCTCTCCAGGGTGCCGGGCCGAAAGTTCTCCACGAACACGTCGGCTCCCTCCGCCAGACGCCTGAACACCTTCCGCCCTTCCTCGGAGCGCAGGTCCAGCACAATGCCCCGCTTGTTTCTGTTGATAGCCAGATAGGACGCCGACGTGTCTCCAATGAAGGGCGGCCCCAGCCTGCGCATATCGTCGCCGCCGTCGGGCTTCTCCACCTTGATGACGTCGGCGCCCATGTCCGCCAGCAGCAGGGTACAGAAAGGCCCCGCCATCACCTGGGTACAGTCGAGAACAACCACGCCCTCAAGGGGCAGTCCAGAACCGGAAGGCATCTTCACATCTCCTCAAGTGCAGGTGCATTGAATGAAGTCGGACTGATAATGTTGATATGTCAGGTCATGGAGTCCTTGTCCTGCCATGACCGCTATATTATACTAGCATCTGACCCGTCTACGTTGCCAGTTGATACCTCGGGGTCTAGGGAAACGCCAGTACGCAATTTTGGGACAAACGTGGGGATGAGACCATGCTGGTGTACAAGGCAATGTTCAAGTACCTGGACGGCGGTGTCCACGCAGAGACGCTGGACTTTCCGGGGGCCATCACCTACGGGGCTGACCTGGCTGAAGCGCGTCTATTGCTGGCCAGCGCACTGGTGGACTTGGCCGAAGTCAACCTGGAACGCGGTGAACCCCTGCCCAAGCCCGACCCCACGCTCACAGACCCCGATGCCGATCTGGAAGAACCCATCTACCTTCTCGTACAAGCGGCGTCAAGGGTCGCCCAAATTCCGCAAGATACCCTCACGTGAGACGACGCGAGCTACTCAGACATATGCGGCTGCATGGATGCAGGCTTGTTCGTGAGGGGAGGGAGCATTCGATCTGGGAGAACCCGGCATCCAACCGCAGGTCAGCAATAGCACGCCACCGGGAAATCCCCAATTACACGGCGGTACGGATCTGCCAACAGCTTGGCATTCCTGCGCCGCGTTAATAATGACCTAATAAGTCCCGGCTAGTCTACCCCTCTACCCTCCGCGCCTCCCCATCCACACAGAGTAGTCCTCCAACTCCAGCGTCCTGTCCTGATGAAGCCTCGGCAGGCTACCTCCCGCGCTCTCTGAAGCATCTCTGGGCATGACGAAGGCAATGGAGCCGCCGTCTCTGAGGTACAGGTCGGCGCTGGTGGCGAAGAAGTGGGTGGCCTCCTCGGTGGAGTGCCGGGGCGGATTGCCTACCACCAGGTCGAACTTGCGGCGGCTGAGGTAGAAGGGCGCAGGGTCGTTCTTCAGGATATGCAGCCAGAGGGTTCCCTTCCCATCCAGGACCAGCTTGATAAGTGTCCGGGCCGTCCGGCACAGTACCCCGGCGTCGGAAGGTGAAAGGGGCGGCAACTCACGCAGACCCGCACGTTTGGGAGAGGTGAGGTAGGAATAGAGGGAGCCAATGACCTCCTCGGTAGCCCGCTCCTCTCCCTCTACGTTGGCGCGGAACTGGGCGGCGTGGAGGTACTGGGCCATGCGATGGAATATCCAGTCCAGCTGGGCGAGGTCGTCCACCAAGCCGTCCGGTATCTCAAAGGCCACGCCGGGTTCTGTGGTCTGAACGATGTGCAGTGACCTACTCGTGTCAGCCTCTAGCAGCCTGATAGGGTCGGCCAGGTACACCGGGACCAGCACCGGCGGATGTGGGTCGCTCACCAGGTCGCCCAGGGCCAGGAGGTAGCGGGTACGAGCGATGGTGACGGCCAGAGGTTCTATATCTATCCCCATCACACTGTTCAGGACGTGCAGCAGGGTATCGAATTCGTCCTCTCCGCGGCCTGCCATCCCCTCCTTGACGAGGTGGATGGAAGTGGACAGGAACGTGCCGGGGCCGCAGGCGGGGTCAAAGACGCTCAGGTCGGGAGCGTCCTCGATCTTTAGCTCCTCCGAGAGGATTTGCCGGGCCAGCCGGTCAGGGGTGTGATGCTCTCCCGAATGGTGCCCGGATTCGGGGTTAGCTAACCCGTAGTAGAGGGACTTGAGCAGGCCCTGGCCTCCGTTGGTGAGGTCGTAAGCGGCGAGGGCATCCTTCAGCCGCTCCACCAGTTCCAGGAAGTCATCCAACACCTTCGGGTTGAGACCCCAGGTGAAGAAGTCGTTCTCCACGAAGTTGTAGATGTCCCTCTCCCGGAAGTAGTCGCCGATGATAACCTTGACGTAGTCATCCCGGCTGGGCAGAGGGGCATCGCGCTGGACGTGATGGAGGGCGACAAGGCGGGCTAGGGTAGCCAGGTAGGTGTGCACGACGAAAAGCCCCTCGTCGTCCACGGGCGCGCTCCGGCCGGCTGAGGTACGAGACTGCCACTCCCGGAATCGCACTTGCACTCCAGGCTCATCCTCAACTTGGCGGTAGAGCCGGCCCAGAACGTCGCAGGCGTGGCGGAAAACGGGGCCGTTCGCTCCCAGGTCTGTCTGGAGTTTGCCGGTAGAGTCCGTCATCTTGTCCTAATCGAGCTAGACTTAGGAAACCTCTGAATAAGCCCCTTCTCCTCCGCCGGAGGCGGACTGGGATGAGGGGTATCACCCCCAACCTCAATCCTCCCCCGTCAAGGTGGAGGAGGCTAGGAGCGCCACTTTAGAAACACCCTCTTAGAACTCGGCGTTGTTGGGTGTCCTGGGAAAGGGTATTACGTCTCGGATATTCTGCACGCCGGTCACGAACTGTACAGTCCGCTCGAACCCCAGACCAAAACCCGAATGGGGCACGGTCCCGTAGCTGCGCAGGTCCAGATACCACCAGTAGTCCCTTTCATCCAACCCGGTCTGCCTCAAACGCTTCAGAAGCACGTCGCGGCGTTCCTCCCTCTGGCTGCCTCCTATAATCTCGCCAATCCCGGGGACCAGCACGTCCATCGCCCTGACGGTCTTTTCGTCGTCGTTGAGGCGCATGTAGAACGCCTTTATCTCCCTGGGGTAATCGGTGACTACGACAGGCTTGCCTATCTTCACCTCGGTAAGGTATCGCTCGTGCTCCGACTGGAGGTCATATCCCCACTCCACGGGGAACTCGAAGCTTTCCCCCGAGCTTTTCAGGATGTCCACCGCCTCTGTGTACGTCAGCTTCTCGAAAGTGGACCCTGCTATGCCCTCCAGGGTGGAGATGGCGCTCTTGTTGTACCACTGGTTGAAGAAGGCCATGTCCTCCCCGCAATGCTCCAGTACGTATGTGAATATGTACTTCAGGAAATCCTCTGCAAGCTCGGACAGGCCCTCCAGATCGCAGAATGCCACCTCCGGCTCCACCATCCAGAACTCGGCCAGATGCCTGGAGGTGTTGGAGTTCTCGGCGCGGAAGGTTGGTCCGAAGGTGTACACGTCCGAGAGGGCAAGGGCAAAGATTTCAGCCTCCAACTGGCCGCTCACCGTCAGGAATGCCGGTTTACCGAAGAAGTCCTCACCATAGTTCACGCCACCGTCTTTCATGGGTGGGTTGTTCGGATCGAGGGTGGTGACGCGAAACATGGCTCCCGCGCCCTCGGCGTCGCTGGCCGTTATTATGGGGGCCTGCAAGAAGATGAACCCACGGCTCTGGAAGAAGCTGTGTATGGCGAAGGAGACGGCATTCCTCACACGAGCCATAGCGCCGAATGTGTTGGTGCGTGGCCTGAGATGCCCAATCTCCCGCAGGTATTCCAGGGTATGTCGTTTCTTTTGCAGGGGGTACTCTTCAGGGTCGGCGTAGCCGAATAGCTCCACCGACCTGGCATGGATCTCGTACTTCTGCCCTTTGCCCGGCGATTCGACAAGAGAACCGACCACGCTAACACTGCATCCGGTGCTGAGGGATTCCGCTAGCGTGTAGTCGGGCAGGGTCTCGTCAACCACGACCTGGAGGTCTTTCAGGGTAGACCCGTCGTTGAGTTGTATGAAGGAGACGTTCTTCGATGAGCGCCTTGTCTTGACCCAACCCTGTACCACGACCTCGCCGCCCGCACTTTCCCGGCTCAGGATGTCCGCAATTCTGGTACGTTGCATCATCGTCATCGCCCTCCTCCTCATCCTGTCTACCTGCTTGGGAGAGGAAATCCGCACCACACCCCGACATACCGGACTCCGGCTTTCGCCGGGGGTACGGGGTTAAGTGCATGATACCCCACCACGCTATCAACCGCAATCACCGATACGTGAATGTACGTCGTGACCGGCACTCCCCATCAGTCCCGCGGCCCCTTTCCCCGGCCGCCCCGACCGTCATGCCCTCTCATTTTCTGTCATCTACAATTCCGGCGGAAGTCGAAGACTCGCCGGGGAGAGCCGGAATCCAGTGCGGGTAATCCCCTGTAGTGGCATCCCTCACGGGTAACTCTTCACCACAACCCATTCTTCTTGGTCATCTCGGCTAAAGGAGACCTTGGAAAGTGCACCGGATGCTCAAAATCCCTTGACGGAACGGTTTTACGGGCCATGATTAACCTTGACACCCCCTCAACGCAACGGTATCATGGGAATTCCAGGGGTCCTAAAAGGCCCCTGAATTCGATACTGCTAGGTGGAAAGGAAAGGGTGAATTTGGTGAATCCGATTAAATTCCTTACCGACCTGGCGGGCATGGGACGCTTAAAAGCTGCTAGAGAGGAAGCCCAAAGGACGCTAGATGCTGCTGAGGAGCAGAAGAGGCAGACGCTAATTGAGGCCCGGGAGGAGGCCCTGAAGATACGCTCTGCCGCAGAGAACGAGATTAAGGAAAGGCGCAGGGAAATCCAGCGATTAGAGAGGAGACATAATCAGCGGGAGGAAAACCTGGAGCGCAAGACTCAATCCATAGACCAGCAGGAGAAGGCCCTGGCTAATAAACATCAAGACCTGGACAATGCGATGGAAGCGGTAGAGGGCCTTAAATCAGAGCAACTCAAGCAGCTAGAACAGGTGGCTCGGCTCACAGTGGCGGACGCCAGGGATATCGTATTCAAGAAGTCTGAAGACGAAATGAAACACGAATTGGCCCGACGCTATTGGGAAATCGAGCGGTCAATGCAAGAAGAAGCGGACCAGAAAGCCCGTAAGGTCATCACAATGGCTATACAACGGTTGGCTAGCGAGGTGGTCTCGGAGCATACCACCTCCGTCGTGCCCCTACCCAACGACGAGATGAAGGGGCGTCTTATAGGACGTGAGGGGCGTAACATAAAGGTTCTGGAGAGTCTCACCGGGGTGGATGTGATCATAGACGATACCCCGGAAGTTGTGACCATATCCTGCTTCGACCCGGTGCGCCGGGAGACGGCGCGGTTGGCCCTCCAGAATTTGGTCCAGGATGGCAGGATTCAGCCCGCGCGCATCGAGGATGTCGTAGAGCGGGCCCAGAGGGAAATGGAGGAGGGCCTCCAGAAAGCAGGGGAAAAAGCCACCTTTGATGCGGGAGTTACCGGCCTCAATCCCGATCTGGTGAAACTCCTCGGACGGCTGAAGTACCGCTACAGCTACGGAGAGAACCAGCTTCAGCACGCCGTGGAGGTATCGCTGATTTCGGGGATGCTTGCCGCAGAAATCGGGGCCAACGTCGAGGTGGCTAAAGCGGGAGGGCTGCTCCACGACATAGGCAAAGCCCTCACCCACGAGGTATCGGGCCCCCATGCCGAGATAGGCGCCGAAGTCGCCAAAAAGTTTGGCATACACCCCGAAGTCCACAGGGCCATTATGGAGCACCACGACGAGGAACGCGGCTCCGTAGAGGCGTTCCTGGTTGCCGGGGCCGATGCCATCAGCGCCGCCAGGCCGGGGGCACGAAAAGAGACCCTTGAGCATTACGTGAAGCGTCTGTCGGAACTTGAGGGGGTGGCAACCAGTTTCCCAGGCATCGAGAAAGTCTTTGCCATACAAGCGGGCCGTGAAGTCCGCATCATGGTGAAGCCCGACGACGTAGACGACGTGATATCCACGACCCTGGCCCGGGACATCGCCAAGAAAATTGAGGAAGACCTGGTATTCCCAGGCCAGATTAAGGTCACGGTCATACGCGAGACTCGCAACGTGGAGTACGCACGATAACCGTCAACCCCAAATGCACGGCTATCAATATGGCCTCACCCCCGCCCGGGCGCTCCTGGGCGGGGGTGAGATACATTACGCCTCGATAAAGCCGCAGCTTGAAGATAACCCACCGTTTTAGGGCGTGTTCACACTAAAATGCACGTTCCTCCGTCCTCTCAAGAGTCATTCCGAACGGAGCGCAGCGAAGTGAGGAATCTAAGGATTATGCCCACAATGCTAAGATGCCTTGAATGAAACTCCTTGGATTCCTCACCCGCCTCAGGCGGACTTGGAATGACGGGACTCGGCTCGCCATAGGCAGAAATATTGAGCTTCGTCACAGATTACGGAAAGATCTCCGAAAGCGGAAATCCACCGCTCAGCACACTGGACCCCCGGTTTTCTCCGCAGCAGGGTTGAAGGTGAAGCTCCCGTCGTGAGACAATATGTTGATAAGTTGCAGCACCTTGCGCTAGATAGGAATGGTGATATTTGCGTATCCTTATGATTGGCGACGTGGTAGGGGAGCCAGGGAGAAAGGCAATCCACTCCCTGGTCCCGGGACTGCGCAGGGAATTCAGCATAGACATGGTGGTTGCCAATGGGGAGAACATGGCCGGGGGGTTCGGCATAACTCCCGACACCGCAGAGGAGCTCATGAATAGCGAGGTGGACGTAATCACCTCGGGCAACCACATCTGGAAGCACAAGGAGATTGTCCCCTACATAAACGAGGAGTGGCCCCTTATTCGCCCTGCCAACTATCCCCCCGGAGTGCCGGGAAGGGGACATATTCGGCTGGGCGACGTCCTGGTGCTCAACCTGATGGGGAGAGTCTTCATGAGCCCTCTGGATTGCCCTTTCAGGACGGTTGACCAGGTCCTCCAGGAGTTAAACGGGACTAACCCGCCCAAAGTGATAATCGTGGACTTCCACGCCGAGGCAACGTCGGAGAAACAGGCTATGGCCTGGTATCTGAATGGGCGGGTGAGTGCCGTAGTAGGGACCCATACCCACGTGGCTACCGCCGATGCCAGAATACTCCCGGAAGGCACGGCATACGTCACCGACGTGGGCATGACCGGGCCTTATAACTCGGTGATAGGCAGCGACATACGGGCAGTTCTGGAAGGGTTCATTACCCAGATGCCCCAACGTTTTACGGTCCCCAAAGGGCCTGCGATACTGAACTCCGTCCTTCTGGAGACCGATGAAGAAACGGGTGTGGCTACCAATATTCAACGTATAGACAGGATGGTAAACTGATATGGCTATTGTTGACCTTCATCTCCATACTACGGCCTCCGATGGCCGCCTCACACCCGGAGAGCTAATCGCCCTTGTAGCCCGGAAGGGCCTCCAGGTCGTTTCCGTGACGGACCACGATTCCACCGAGGGGCTGGGCGAGGCCCTGGAAGCGGCGAAGGCTTTCCCACATCTCACCGTGATTCCCGGCATTGAGCTCAGCACCGATATTCCCGGCGACGAAATCCACGTGTTGGCCTATTTTGTGCGCCATAACGATGAGGAGTTGATGGCTACCCTCCGAAAGTTTCGCCAGGGAAGGCTGGAGCGTGGCAAGGGAATGGTTGAAAAGCTCCGAGCCCTGGGGATGGACATCGAATGGCAACGGGTCCAGGAGATAGCTGGGGATGGGTCCGTGGGCAGGCCACATGTTGCCCTGGCGCTGATGGAGAAGGGCTACGTGAGCCAGACCAACGAGGCTTTTGAGAAATACCTCGGCAGAAACGGCCCCGCCTACGTGGAACGGGAGAAGCTCACCCCCTTAGAGGCTGTGGAGGCCATATCAAGCTGGGGCGGTGTCGCCGTGCTGGCCCACCCTGCTCAGCTGCCCGACCTGGATGACAAGCTGGAAGAGCTAAGGTCAGCAGGACTGGTGGGGATGGAAGTGTACTACGCCCAATACTCCGAGGAAAGAATACTGGAGCTTGCGAGTACCGCCGCCAGACATGGACTGCTGCCCTGCGGCGGGAGCGACTACCATGCCCTTGATAACCCCGGTGAACGCCTACCTGGCACTATGGGGCCTCCCCTGGAAGTGGTGAAAGAGTTGGAAAAGCTGGCTACGAAGAGGGCCTGAGCTAACCCGGCCCCTGTTTTTGTATTAGAGGGACGGAAGACTATGGAGTTGGCGGGCCTTTATATATACGCCTATCTGGTCGGAGCACTCCCCACGGCGTATGTCATTGGCCGTCTGGTGCGAGGAATTGACATAAGGGAGTACGGCAGTGGGAACGTCGGAGGGACCAACGTCTTCTACAACGTCGGCAAAGCCTGGACACTGCCCCTGGGAGTCGTTGAGATTTTTGTCAAAGGCGGCTCTCCGGTTTGGATAGGCATGTACGCCCTGGATATGGAAAGGTCATCCTTCGGTTTGATGGGCGCACCTCTCATCGCCATCGCCGGGAACAACTGGTCGCCCTTCCTGCGATTCACCGGCGGCAGGGGGATAGCTCTGGCCAGCGGCGCTCTCTTTGCACTAGCGCCTTGGGAGTTGCTGGCCTTCGCTTCCGTGGCCATAGCCGGGTGGGCCATCTTCAGAAGCTCGGGAGTGTGGGTCTACATATCCCTGGCCCTTCTGCCACTGTGGAGTCTCCTATTTGGCGACCCTGCGGCCATTACATGGTTCTGCGTGGGGATACTGGTCTTGGTATCAGCCAAACGCATCACGTCCAACTGGACCCCCATGCCGGAAGGATTGACAAGGAGCCAGGTGCTTTTCAACCGGCTTTTCCGAGATAGGGACGTTTCCCGTCGGGAGGAATGGCTCAATCGCGGCTCAAGGGAAATGGACAAGGGTACGGGTTAAAATATGGAGCAGTCACAGGAGCACCAGGAGTCACAGGAATACGGGATTTATCGTTGCTCCTTCCACCCGGAAGTGGAGACTGGCTTGGCGTGTGGCAGGTGTGGCAGATACATTTGCCCTAGGTGTATGGTCCAGACGCCGGTGGGGTCTCGCTGCCCCGACTGCGCGCGAGTAACAAGGCACCCCACCTTCGACGTTCAGCCTTCCTACTACCTGCGCGCGTCCTTAGCCGGTGGAGTAGTGGGTGTAGTCGGAGGGGTTATCTGGTTCCTGTCGCTGGGCGTACCCTTTTTACCCTGGCTGGTAGCCATCGGTGTAGGCTACTTCGCGGGAGAGGCCGTCAGCCTGGCTTCCAACCGGAAGCGGGGGACCGGGCTTGCAGTGACAGCCGGGGGGAGCGTGGCGCTTGCCGCTATCGTCATGCTATTGATTGCCGGGGGATTTAACATCTTCTTGCTGCTGTCCGTGGCCCTCGCCATATATATCGCCGTGAGCCGTGTCCGATAGCTCGCTCCACAGCCGCGAGACGGCCCCTTTTGTGGCCTCTAGCCCGAACCCACGCCGGCGAAGGTATGGGACCAGCTTCTTCCGGAAGGCATCGTAGTCCGACTGGCCCAGTCTGCGGCTCGCCTCGGCGAGCCTGCGAGACATTCCCCTGGCGGCCCGGTAGGCGTTCTCGTCCTCATCCAGGCCCTCGAGGGCATCATCGGCCACCTCCCTTGACACCCCCATGCGGAGAAGCTCCCATTTCATTGCTGAGGCCCCTTTGGGGCGGCTCCGCTCTCGATTCTGACGCCAGAATTGGGCGAAGGCCGCGTCATCGAGGAGTCCCTGCTCTCTCAAGGTGACGATGGCGTTGTCCACAGATGGACCGGGAAATCGCCGGGCGAGCCGACGCCTCACCTCAGCCTCGCTCCGCGGCCTGTAAGAGAGGAACCTCAAAGCGGCGTCTAACGCATCGTCCATCAGATGTGCCTAGAGGTCCTTGTCTCCACCCAGCCCATTGCCAGCGCTTTCGTTGACGTTGTCGGAGGCGGGTTGCACGAATATCGGCGAGGTGTCACCCGTCCCGCGGACTCGGGACTCGATATATTGGGCCAGGTCCGGGTGTTGGGCCAGGAACTCTTTGGCATTCTCCCGCCCCTGACCCAGGCGAGTCTCGCCGTGAGAGTAGAAAGCACCGGACTTCTTGACAATATCCTGGGCCACGCCCAAGTCCAGGAGGTCCCCCATCTTGTTTATGCCCTGATTGAACATGATGTCGAACTCGGCTGTTCGGAAAGGAGGGGCCACCTTGTTCTTCACTATCTTGGCCCTGACCCGATTGCCCATGATGTCTGAGCCTTGCTTTATAGAGTCAACGCGACGGAGGTCTATGCGTACGGAACTGTAAAACTTCAGGGCACGCCCCCCCGGAGTAACCTCCGGGCTACCGTATACCACCCCCACCTTCTCACGGAGCTGGTTAATGAATACTACCGCCGTCCGCGAGTGGTGGATGGCTGCGGTCAGCTTCCGAAGGGCCTGGGACATGAGCCTTGCTTGTAGACCCACGTGGGAATCTCCCATGTCGCCCTCCAACTCCGACTTGGGGACCAGGGCGGCCACACTGTCTATTATGACCGTGTCCACGGCGCCGCTGCGTACCAGGTACTCTGTTATCTCGAGGGCCTGCTCGGCGTCGTCGGGCTGGGACACAAGGAGGTCTTCCAGGCGCACGCCACAGCTGGCGGCATAGGAAGGATCGAGGGCGTGTTCCACGTCAACGTAGGCTGCGGTGCCTCCGGCTTTTTGGGTTTCTGCCATAATATGGAGGGCAAGGGTAGACTTGCCCGCCGATTCGGCGCCGTATATCTCGGTAATCCTTCCCTTGGGAATTCCACCAACGCCGAGGGCTATGTCGAGGGAGAGGGAACCGGTAGCCACTACCTCGGTTGTTAGCTTCTGGCTTACCTCCCCCAGACGCATGATAGAGCCTTTGCCATATTGCCGCTCGATCTGCGAGATCGCTATGTCAAGGGACTTCTCTTTTTCGGTAACTTTCTCCGTAACCATCATTCCTCCACCACGCATCTCTCTTAACGGCATATTAGCACAGACGCGCTGGGGGAACAAGGAGCCAGGGTCACTCATCAGGGCCTTTTCAAAGCCTGGGACTCCAACGTTTGTCACGTGAGCAAAGCCTCGGTCAGGTTGGGGGCCAACCTGGCTTTACCCAACGGTGGGGGCGTGCTAGAGTAGAGGGAGATGATGGAGGTCGTGATGTGGTAGCAACCGACCGGGTAAAAGAGATTTTCGCCGACGCCAGGGCGCTTCAAGATGACGCTCTGGAGATGTTGGTCCAGGGCAAGATTCGCAATGCGGCGGAAAAGTCTTGGGGCGCAGCCAAGCGGGCGACCGATGCCCTGATTCTGGCTCGGACGGGAGAAGAACCCCCAACCACCACGATGACCACCGAAGCGCTGCTAACCCTGGCAAGGGAGTCCGACGCTTTCGAGACTCTGGTCGGACGCTACTTTACCCGCATCAGCTACCTGCATGGCTCCTGCTTCTATAACGGTATGTGCAACCCCGACACGGAGCGCCGCATCCGACAGACCATAGACTACATCGTAGACGCCGAAGCCCTGGCGGAGTTGGCCTGAAAGACCTGCACAGGAGGTCAGACACGTGGTAGCCACCGACCGGGTAAAAGAGATTTTCGCCGACTCCAGGACGCTTCAGGATGACGCTCTGGAGATGCTGGCCGAGGGCAAGATTCGGAATGCGGCGGAAAAGGCTTGGGGCGCAACCAAGCGCGCGACCGATGCCCTGATCCTGGCGCGGACAGGAGAAGATCCCCCAACCACCGCGCGAACCTCGAATGGCTTGGACGCCCTCGCCAGTCGGGACAACAGCATCAAGCCTCTGGTGGGACGCTATTACAGCCGTATTAGCCAACTGCACGGTTCCTGCTTTTACGACGGTGTCTGCAATGAAGAGACGGAGCGCCGCATCCGACAGACCATAGACTACATCGTGGACGCCGAAGCCCTGGCGGAGTTGGCCTGAAAGACCTGCACAGGAGGTCAGACACGTGGTAGCCACCGACCGGGTAAAAGAGATTTTCGCCGACGCCAGGGCGCTTCAGGATGACGCGCTCGCGAGGCTGGAGCAGGGCGACATCCGTGACGCTGCGGAAAAGGCGTGGTGCGCCACCAAGCGGGCGACCGATGCCCTGATTCTGGCCAGGTCAGGAGAAGAACCTGAGAGGACACCTGCAACTTCTCGAATGCTTAATATACTGGCCTCTCAAGACCAGCGTGTGAGAAGTCTGGTAGGCCGCTATTACTCCAGGATGGGTGCTTTGCATGGCGACTGCTTCTACTTGGGCTTATGCGAACCAATAGACGAGACGGAGCGCCGCATCCGCCAGACCGTAGACTACATCGTGGACGCCGAAGCCCTGGCAGCCTGAGAGTCCGCCCATAGCAAATTGAGGGACAGCTTGCAATGTAATGCCCTTCGGTTACAATGGCTGAAGCGCCTTTTTGGAGGGATGGACATGGAAATAGAGAGAAAGCTGGCGGAGATGGGCCTGGAGTTGCCCGCCGTTACGCCCCCTATAGCTAACTTTGTGTCGGCAGTCCGCACCGGCAGCCTGCTGTTCGTCGCCGGACACGTGCCACGTATGCCCGACGGCAGCTTTCTCAACCCAGGCAAGCTGGGACAGGACGTTACCATTGAGCAGGGGTATGAGTCGGCCCAGCGGGCTATGCTTAACTGCCTTGCCAGTGCCAGGGAGCATTTAGGCGATCTGGACAAAGTGAAGCGGGTGGTCAAGCTCCTGTGCATGGTCAACTCGGCCCCCGACTTTGGCGACCAGCCGAGGGTCGCCAACGGCGCCTCGGACCTACTTGTAAACCTCTACGGTGAGCGGGGACGACACGCCCGGTCCGCCGTAGGCATGGGCGGGCTGCCCAGTAGCAACTGCATCGAGATAGAGATGATTCTTGAGGTGGATGACTAGAACTGCCTGTACCGGTTGACGATTGGCAAGCGCCTGTCTTTGCCGAAGGCGCGAGGGGTTATCTTGATGCCTGGTGCGGCCTGCCTCCGCTTGTACTCGTTCCTGTCCACTGCGGCGATAACCTGCTTGACCTCTTGGGGGTCAAGGCCCAATGCCACAATCTCATGGAAGCTGCGGTCCTCTTCCACGTAGGCCTTGATGATTCGGTCCAGGACATCGTAAGGGGGTAGGGTATCCTGGTCCATCTGATTCGGCTTGAGCTCGGCGCTGGGCGGCTTATCGAGAATCGCTTGGGGAATCACGTTTCGGGGCTGACCGTGCTCGTTGCGCCACCGAGCGAGTTCGTATACCAGGGTCTTGGGCACGTCCTTGATTACCGCGAAACCTCCGGCCATGTCCCCGTAGAGAGTGGCATATCCCATAGCCACCTCACTCTTGTTGCCGGTGGTGAGCACAAGCCAGCCGAACTTGTTGGATATGGACATAATTACGTTGCCCCGGATGCGGGCTTGAACGTTCTCCTCGGCGATGTTGGGTTCAGTACCCTGGAAGTGGGGCTCCAGCATATCCAGGAACGCTACGTGGGCCGGCTCTATGGGCACTACCCACAGGTCAATACCCAGGTTTTCTGCCAGGACCCGGGTGTCCGCGACGCTTCCCTCGCTGGAGTACCGGGAGGGCATGGCTATCCCCAGCACATTCTCCTTGCCCAGG
Organism: Dehalococcoidia bacterium; assembly: GCA_034421095.1. Classification (GTDB taxonomy): domain Bacteria; phylum Chloroflexota; class Dehalococcoidia; order Lucifugimonadales; family JAGWBF01; genus JAGWBG01. Next base: position 17,180 of record DAOUKR010000005.1, on the reverse strand, counting down.
GCATCCACCGCCACACACGCAGTGAGGGATGAGTCTATGCCTCCCGAAAGTCCGACAATCACCTTCTTGAACCCGGCCTTCCGCACGTAGTCACCGGTTCCCAGTACCAGAGCGCCGTAGACCTCGCCCACGGGGTCGGGGGGGTGTACCTCGTCCCTGGGTGGCAGGCCGGGTCTCTCTACGGGTCGGTGTTGGTACACGGGGATTACCTCGGGAGGGCCCACCTCCCTCAATACGTCCGGTTTCTCCTTGCGCGGCCTGGGGTCGCGGAGGCGGGAGCGAAACACCGCCTCTATGTCCAGGTCGGCCACTAGGAGGTCCTCCTGAAAGTCCCTCCCCCTGGCTACCAGTTCGCCACTTTGATCAACAATCAGGCTGCCGCCGTCGAAGACCAACTCGTCCTGTCCGCCCACAGTGTTCAGGTAAGCCACGTACAGTCCATTGTCGGCGGCCCTGGTAGCAATCATCCTCTCCCTGTGGGAACGCTTTCCCGCGTGATATGGTGAGGCGTTGATGTTGACGACTACCTCAGCGCCGGCGTCGTGCTGGACGGCGATAGGCCCGGCGGGATACCAGATGTCCTCACATATATTGACTCCCACGACCACCCCGTTGATAGTGTACACTGGGCAGAGATTTCCCCGCTTGAAATAGCGGTCCTCGTCAAAGACTCCATAGGTCGGGAGGTATATCTTGTGGTACACCCCCGCAAGCTCTCCCCGGTAGGCCACGGCGGCGGCATTGTATATATCGGAGTCAGCGTCCACGAAACCCACCACCACGGCAATATCTCCCGATGCCGCCACTACCCTATGCAGGGCCTCTATGTTGTCCTTTATGAAGGAAGGCTTGAACAAGAGGTCCTCCGCCGGATAGCCCGGAATGGCCATCTCGGGGAAAGCCACCAGGTCCGCACCCAGAAACCGGGCCTCCTCTGTAAGGCCGATTATCTTGCGGGTGTTCCCGTCCAGGTCGCCCACCGTGGGGTTAATCTGGGCCAGGGCAATGCGGAAGATCCTGCCTTGATTGGAGCGGGGGGTAAGCATCTTGGCTACCTGTAAGCTGTTTGACTGAGAGTATAACACACTTGCAATTGGTGGTGTTTGGCCAAGGGTTTTAGGGCCTGTTGGCACTAGCAATTTCCCGACCTGTCTGCCGACAGGCAAGTAGGGACTGGCAACCTGGACACCCGCGGGGGCACAGTCCTTCTCCGTCATTCTGGCGAAAGCCAGAATTCAGGGTTGGGGTGGATTCCGGCTCAAAGCCTGCCCCGTATTTGATACGGGGGCCGGAATAACGGACATAAAGGTCCGCCTCCGGCGGATGGCTGCCTTGCCCCCGCCATTAGTGTCAACGCGTCCTAGACCTCTTCCGCCTTTGGCGGATTCGAGGTGACAGTAAAAGTCGCTCAAGTTTGCCTGTGCTCGGCGGACATGGCGACAATGAAAATACCCTGGAGAGTAGCCACAAAGGGGCCGATTTGGTGTACAATTACCTCATTACTTCATGAATGTGTCCGGGAGTTGAAGAAATTGTCTATCAGAGGCGTTACTTTCGACCTGTGGCAAACTCTTCTCATGGATAACCGGGAGCTTGGCCTGGCAAGGATGCAGGTGCGCCTTGATGGCGCAAAACAGGTGCTGGAAGAAGTGGGAGAGGAGTTCTCCGAGGACCAGATCCGCGAAGCGTACCGGCAGTGTTATCGTACCTGCCACGACATTCGAGCCGAGGAGCGGGATGTCACCTTCAGAGAGCAAATAGAGATATTCATAGGTCATATAGATGCCGGTCTTGTGGAGCGGCTACCGGAAAGGGTGATAGAGCAAATCACCACCACTTATGCCGATTCCCTGTTTGATTACCCGCCTCCTCCTCATCCCGACGCCGTGAGTGTTCTGGATAACGTGAGGGAGAGTGGATACCGGATAGCTCTCATATCCAACACTGGCATGACCCCCGGAGTCACCTTTCGGGCCTACATGGAGCAGCTGGGGATGTTGAAGTATTTCGACGTGCTGATCTTTTCCGACGAGGTGCGGCTAGCAAAGCCCTCCAGGGAGATATTCCTTCAGACCATCGCCCAACTCGGTGTTCCCACGGAAGAGGTGGTACACGTGGGAGACCATCTGCTGAACGACGTGTTGGGGGCCAGACAGGTGGGACTGAAGACTATCTGGATTGAGACCCACGACGAGCGACGGACGAAGGTTGACGTGCAGCCCGACATAACCGTGGCCTCTTTGGGACAGGTCGGCGCAGCCATCCAGAGCCTCGCCCTGGCATCCCAATAGCTGCCACCTGGTCTCTTTCTTCCTTGACATCGCACAACCCGTCCGTTACGCTGGAATTACAGTGAATATGATTCAGTCAGACTGGAGGATACTGAATTGGCTGCTTCCAAGATTGCCTTTTCCTGTCCCAAGTGCAAGCACACGGAGTACGAGACCAACGAGATTCGCACCACCGGGAAATACTCCAGGTTCTTTGACATACAGAACAAGAAGTTCATGGCCGTATCCTGCACCAGCTGCGGCTACACCGAGATATACAAGGGGGATAGCTCCACACTGGGCAACATCTTCGACTTCTTCACCGGCTAGACGTTTGAACGTAGCAAGTCGCCCGGACAGACACCGGGCGACTCTACTTTTGCTGAGACTTCAGAGGGTCGCGGCTAGGGTTGCCCGATGGTCTCCCACAGCTTGTGCTGCTCGATAAGGGCAGAAATCTGTTCCCATGTCTCGTCCTCTATGTAGACACCATCGCGCCGGCGCTGCTGCTCGTTGCGCCACTCTATCTCCCCCGGGTACAGCACCTCACTGAAGCCCTTGGCGGGCGGAGTGTCCTTGATGTACCTGGCGAACTCACCCATCTCCTGTTTGAACTCCGCCAGGGGACGAAAAGCCTCCACGTTGAACACCGCGATAAAGCAGCCGTCATTGTGGCGGGCAAGTGGGTCTATCCCGAATCCCAGGCCCGTCAGGATTCCTGAGAACATCTCCACCATAAACGAGAGGCCGAAGCCCTTGTGCCCCTGGTCTGCGCCCACCGGCAGAATGGCCCCACCCTCGTAGTAGTCATTGGGGTCGGTAGTGGGGTTGCCATCCTTGTCTATCACCCAGCTGCTGGGAATCTCTTCTCGGCGGTTCCTCGCCAGGCTCACCTTGCCGGCAGCCACGGCGCTGGTAGCCATGTCGAGAAGCACAGTCCCCTCGGTGTCACTGGGGACTCCTATACATATAGGGTTGGTTCCCAGCCTGCGTTCCCTTCCTCCGAAGGGGGCAACGGCCTTCGGGCCGGCGCCCGAGTCGGCCGTGATAATGCCAATCATGCCTTCCTCTACGGCCATGGTGGGATAGTCTCCCAGGCGGCCAATGTGGCTCTGCTGGAAGATGGTCATTGCAGCTACGTTATTGGTCTTGGCCTTTTCGATTGCCATGCGCATGACCCTTTCGGTTACTACGAAACCGAATCCCCAGTGTCCGTCGACGCGCGCTGTGGTGGGAGACTCTTTCACCACCTCAAAGGGGGCTCCGGGCACTATGTGACCCCGGTGAATGCGCTCCACGTATTCGGGAATGTGGATGACTCCGTGGGAATCGTGGCCCACCAGATTGGCCTTCACCTGGTGGGTCGCCACGACCTGGGCCTCCTCGTCGGAGACTCCCTCCGCCCGGTAGATATGATAGGTTACCCTGTGAAGGTACTCATGGGGGAACACCGGCATATCTCGTTACCTCCTTGCCTCTGCTTTAATGGGAAGTGGTGATTTCAATTGCGGGGGTTAACCCCCAAAGTCTATAGTCTCACCCGTAATTTGTCCACCGAAACCCCCGTACTCCCGGCGTCCACTACTTTGACGCTGGAATGTCCGGCTGCTAAGATGGGTGTATCCAACTCCTTTCGGTATCATCATAAGGGGTAGCACCGTCCCGGTAACAGGGGGCCTTGTACGGGGCACTTAAGCCCGTATTCCCGGAGACCTATCCAGAGTACAGGATGAAAGAGTATATGCGTCTGATACTGGTAAGGCATGGAGAGACCCCCTGGAACAAGGAAGGCAGGTTCCAGGGCCAGAGCCAGATAGGCCTGAGCGACTACGGTATTATGCAGGCCAGGCGGATACCCAAAGCCCTCCTTTCCATGAAGCCTGATGCCATCTATGCCAGCCCTCTGACCAGGACCCTTATGACGGCCCAGGAAATTTCCCGTGGGCTTTCCGTCCCAGTGGTGCCACTGGAAGGCATCAAAGAGGCCAACCTGGGGAAGCTGGAGGGCATAACCGGACAGCAGATGCGGACACAGTATACGGACATCTATAATGCCTGGAGGGAAGATCCCTCGGATGTGGTCTTCCCCGGTGGAGAGTCAATAAGGCAGCTGCAGGACAGGGCATGGATCGCCATTGAAGACGTCGAAAAGACCCATCGGGACGGGACTGTCGTCGCGGTATCCCACAACTTCGCCATCCGTGCCATACTCTGCAAGTTCATCGGCCTCCCCCTCTCCAGATTCCACATGTTGAGGGTTGACCTGGCATCCGTGAGTGTTCTACAGGCCACCCCCAGGTCTCGCCAGGTGATTACCATCAATGACAGGTGCCATCTATCCCAAGATGCCCCGGACGGAAACTAAGCCCTTGCTGGGAGCAGGTTGTTGGAATCGGTGGAAGCAAGGGTAAAGGTCTCCCTGGAACGCGCCGGGTACATTGGAAAGGACACCTGCGACGACAAACTCCTGGTAGTAGCCCTATCGGGTGGCCCGGACTCCATGGCCCTGCTTCATTCCCTGCTCAGTCTGAGAGACAGTGCAGGACTGCGGCTCCACGTAGCTCACCTGAACCATAATTTCAGAGAAGAAGCGGAGGAGGACGCCCGTTTCGCTTCCGCAGTGGCCGACCAACTGGGCCTTCCTGCAACGATAGGAAAGGCCGACCCGGTGGCGTACCAGAGAAAAATGGGGATTTCGTCCTTCGAGGAGGCGGCACGGGAAGTACGGTATGGCTTCCTTGCGGAAGTGGCGGAACGGAACGGCGCCGTGGCTCTGGCCCTGGGTCATACCGCCGACGATTTGGCAGAAACGGTGCTCATGCACGTCATTCGGGGGAGCGGTGTTCACGGGCTGCGGGGTATGGAGGAGGTCTCCACGTGGCGGAGTCGGGAGGGAGACCGGGAGGCGGTCCTGATAAGGCCCCTCCTCGACGTTATGAAAAGCGAGACGGCAGCCTACTGCCGGCAGCGTGGGATTGCCTTCCGAGAGGACCCCGGAAACCGACTCCTGCGCTTCACACGCAACCGGGTGCGCCACGAGCTTCTGCCCGCCCTGGAGGGCTACAATCCCAGGATAAGGGATGCCCTGGTGCGTCTGGCCCACTCCTCGGCCATGAACGTGGCCTATCTGGAGGGGGAGGTTGCTAGGGTCTGGCCCACCCTGGCGGAGCAGCGAGACCATTCGATTGTCCTGGACTCCGGTATCCTGGCTTCTCTCCATCCACTTTTGAGGCGGATGACGTTGCGAAAGGCCTATCAACAGCTTGTGGGGGACACTCGCAGGCTGGAGGAGGTCCACCTCAAGGCCATGGAAGACTTGGCTGCCGGGCCGCCCGGAAAGTACATGGACCTGCCCAGGGGCCTGCGCCTCCAAACCGGCTATGGACAGCTAATACTTGTCCGAAGGGTGAAGGCCCCCAATCCCTCCCCCTCATTGGAGGGAGAGCACCGACTCCCCCTGCCTGCGTCTGAGGATGAGGAAGTCACCGAGATTCCCGGATGGCGGATTACTGCCCGTCTTGTAGCGTCGCCGGATGTCCGGATAAATGACCCGTTGGTAGCCAGCCTGAGCCTGGACGCAATAGGAGACAGCCCGCTGATACGCACCCGGAGGCCGGGCGACCGCTTTCAGCCTTTCGGCATGGACGGCGAGAAGAAGCTGCAGGACTTCTATGTAAACGAGAAGATACCCAGGGAATGGCGCGACAGGGTCCCCCTGGTAGTATCTGAGCGGGGCATCGCCTGGGTGGTGGGCCATCGTATAGCCCACTGGGCCAGGGTGAAAGATGGGGTCGGAGGGCCTGACTGCACGGCGTTATGGCTTAGATTTGAGGAAGTTCGTCACTAGACGTGTAAGAGAAGTGAATCTTACGGACGTGGTGGGGCATCTATCAAATATAGGGAGGAGAACGAGCCAAATGGATGCCTGCCAGCGCGGCAGAAGATATGTTAATACTCTTGTAACAATATCGTCACTCTTTTGCATACATTTGGCCCTACTATTTAGTATATGAACACGATAAAAAGCATACACTTCTATATGGTAGCCGTTGCCCTACTGCTAATCCTTGCTCTGGTCGTAGCCGCGTGTGAAGGGTCGTCGGAAGGACCGACCCCGGAGGGAACCAGCCCCCCGGCCTCAGACCAGCAACAGACAACGCCAACCCCGGGCCCAACGGCCTCCGACCCTGAGTCCGAAGGTGAGACTCCGACAGAGACACCACAGGAAGGCGAGACGGTCATACCTACCGCCGACACGGAGGAGGCGACGCCCGCTCCTACCCCCGAACCACAAGTAGGAATAGGGCATCCGGCGCCGGAGCTTGCAGGTATACATGCCTGGCTCAACTCGCAACCCCTGAAAATAGGCGACCTCAAGGGAAAGGTAGTCCTGATAGACTTCTGGACCTACACCTGCGTCAACTGCATCCGCACGTTCCCTTATCTCAGGGAATGGCACGCGAAATACGCCGATCATGGGCTGGTCATACTGGGAGTCCACACCCCCGAATTCGACTTCGAGAAAAAGTTGGAAAACGTGGATGAGGCAACTAAGGAGCACGATATAGCCTGGCCGGTGGCCCTGGACAACGACTATATTACCTGGAGATCCTATGAGAACCGTTACTGGCCCGCCAAGTACCTCATAGACAAGGACGGAATACTCCGGTACACCCACTTTGGCGAGGGAGCCTACGCCGAGACGGAGGCGAAAATCCGCTCCTTCCTACAACAGGCTGGGGTGGACCTATCGGCGGTGGATGACACCCCCCAGGAAGACCAGGCGTATGATTCTTCCTTCCCCCGGGACCGCTCGGCCCGCGTTACGCGGGAGCTATACGCCGGGCATCTGCGCGGCTACAACGATGCCTTGTACGGCCTGGGAGGGTATGTCTGGAACCGTGAGTACTACGAGGGCCAGAACAGGGTCGTTGACTACGTTGACCCGGATGACCACTTTGGAGACCGCATCTTCCTGCAGGGGCCCTGGCATAACGGCCCGGAGAGCCTCAGACATGCTAGGGAGACGACCAACTATGAGGACTATATCTTCTTGAGGATGTCTGCCAAAAGCGCCAACGCCGTCATCAAACCCGAAGGACCAGGCGCAGGGCCCTTTAAGGTGCTGGTCACTCTGGATGAAGAATACCTGACGGACTCGAACAAAGGGGAGGATGTAGTCATAGAGGAGGACGGCAGGAGCTTCCTGTACATCGACGAGCCAAGGTTGTATTCCATAATAGAGGCCCCGGAATACGGGACCTACGACCTGAAACTAAGCTCCAACTCCTCCCATTTCGCTCTGTATGCCTTCACCTTTGGCATATATGAGTCCGGGATTTGAGGTTTGATGTGATTCCCTTGCTAAGCGCCAACACCAAGGTCAAGACTCTTCTGGCGGTCGCACTGATGGCCCTCATAGTTGTCGTTGCGTGTTCGACGGACTCCGAGCAGGACGTGGGACCCACACAGGAGAGTCCCACGTCCACTCCAATACCGGCACCGACCCAAACGCCGGAGACCTCCACTGTCACTCCGGCCTCCACACCGGGCACAACACACCTTCTGCCCGGTGAGATACCTCTGATAAAAGGCCCCATGTCGCCGGACGGCCTGCAAGCCATATTCGGGACACCCGACCTGGGAGTCGGAGAAAGCAGGATAGGATTTGTGTTGACAACCACCGATGACCTGGTGCGGGCGTCGTCAGCCACCGTCTCATCCTACTTCCAAATCGGCGATGGCTCTGAAAGGGTCCCCAAAGAGACGTCCACCGCAGTGTTTCGACCCTGGCCCTACGGGAGCCGGGGATTCTACACCACCCAGCTAACCTTTGATGCACCGGGGAATTGGAGCATAGAGATAAGCATCAGGGACGATGAAGGGCAGGATAGGCGGACGGACCTGGATTTCGAGGTCAAGGAAACCCCGTTGGCCGTAGCGGTAGGGTCGCCGGCGATAGAGAGCCGGAACAAGACCCTGGATAGTGTTGAGAGCATCAGCCAGCTTACTACCGGGTCTCTACGAGACCCCGACCTTTATCAAACGACCATATCCGAAGCGATTGCAAGCGGCTTGCCAACCGTAGTGGTCATGGCCAGCCCCGCTTTCTGCATCAGCGCCGTCTGTGGCCCACAGGTTGACGTGTTGCAGGAATTGAAGGATGAATACAAGGGCCAGGCCAACTTCATCCACGTGGACTTTTACGATAACCCGGACGAGATACAGGGGGACCTCACCAAGGCGCGTATCTCACCGACGGTCCTCGAGTGGAGATTGCCCAGCGCGGAATGGACATTTGTAATTGACAGGCAAGGCATCGTAACCGACAGATTCGAGGCTTTTGCCACGTTTGATGAGCTGGAGCAAGCACTTCAAGGGGTGTTCTGACCAATCTCCGATGTTTTAGATGCATCATCAGTCGGACTAACGCTGAATTCGGCAGGGAAGACTTGACAGCCTCCTAACTGGATGCTACTATATTGAAGTGATGTTCCCTAATGTCCGCTGTTCGCAGCGCACGTTAGGTTTTCTAATGAATTGGGATGCATCGTTAACTGGTGCATCCCAATTTGTATCTTCCAGCAGAGCATTCAAGAGGCCATACTGTTGGCAGGGGACAGTGACTTCATACCTGCCGTATCTGTCGCCAAAGCGGAGGGGGTATTAGTTCGGTTGTTTCATGGTCCTAACCCGCACTCCGACCTTTGGCGGGAAGCAGACGAGAGAGTCTTAATTACACAGCAACTGATCGACTCGGTCCAACATACACAATAGCTTGAGCCTACGGCCCGTCCAGGTACTCTTCGCTGCGCTTGACACTGTAGGGTCTACCCGGGTCTTCCTGGGGGGACCCGGCACCAAAGAGCAGGCTCTCCACCGCTGCCCTGGCGGTATCAAGGGAAGTAAAGCATGGTATACGCCGTTCTGCCGCCGCCCGGCGTATGTAGAACCCGTCCCTGAGTACGGAAGTCGCCTGGGACACCGTGTTCACCACCCCGTTGACGCGGCCCTCGTTAATCACGTCCACCACATTGGGATGACCCTCGCTCAGCCTCTTCGTAATCACGGTCACCGGCGCGTTCATGGCGCTTATCATGGCCGCCGTGCCCTCAGTGGCATAAAGCCTGATTCCCGCCTGGAGCAGCTCCCTTATCAGCGTGGTGGACTCGGCCTTGTCCTTGTCGGCGATGCTCAGCAGTACGACGCTCTCCGGCTTGAGGGTAAGGTCGGCGGCGGTCAGGGCCTTGGAAAGGGCCGAGGGGAAATCGTGGTCTACGCCCATGACCTCTCCCGTGGACTTCATTTCCGGCCCCATGTACCAGTCAACGCCCGTCAGCTTGGACATGGAGAATACGGGGGCCTTTATGGCCACGATTTTCTGTCTCTTCCACAGGCCGCCGCTGTGCCCCAGGTCTTTCAAAGTTCTGCCCAACATAACCCGGGTAGCCAGATTGACTACGGGAAGGCCCGTTACCTTGGATATGAAGGGTATTGTGCGGCTGGCCCGGGGGTTTACCTCGAGGACATATACGGATGTATCGGGGGAATCCTCCCGGGGGAATAGGGGACTCCTGTAAGGCGCTCCTCCCTGGATAACGAACTGTACGTTTATTAGCCCGCTCACATTGAGTGCCAGACCAATGCGAGTTGTGTAATCCACCATGGTGTCCACCTCTTCCGGGGTGAGGTTGAGACCGGGATAGACGGCCATAGAGTCGCCACTATGCACCCCTGCCCGCTCGATGTGCTCCATTATGCCGGGTATAAGGACCTCGTGGCCGTCGCAAATGGCGTCCACCTCACACTCCCTGCCCTCCATGTACTTGTCTATGAGCACGGGCCTTCCCTGTCCCGCCTCGGTGGCCACGGTCAAGTACCGTATAATCTCGGTGGCATTCTGTACTATCTCCATGGCCCTGCCACCGAGCACGTAGCTGGGACGTACCACCACAGGGTAGCCGATGTCCTGGGCCACCCTTAGCGCCTCCTCGACGGATGTTACGGCGGCACCGGGGGGTTGAGGTATGCCCAGGCGGGCCAGGAACTCCTCAAACTTGTGGCGGTCAGAGGCGATGTCTATGGCCTCTGCTCCGGAACCCAGCAATGGCAGGCCGGCCTGGGCCAAGCTCTGGGAGAGGTTTATCGCCGTCTGGCCACCGAATTGCACCACGGATGGAGGAGGGCCGTCGCCGTCGTCCTCGGTCTCGTTCTCTATCACATCCCGCAAGCTTTCTTCGTCCATAGGCTCGAAATACAGGCGGTGACTGGTATCGAAGTCGGTGGAGACCGTTTCCGGGTTGGAGTTGACCATTATGCTCTTGACACCCTCTTCCTGAAGCGCCCAGGCAGCATGGACGCTACAGTAGTCGAACTCGATGCCCTGGCCTATTCTTATGGGGCCACTGCCCACGACAACGGCCTTTTGTCCCTTCAAGGTCGGAGCCTCGTTTTCCTGCTCGTAGGTGCTGTAATAGTAGGGTGTTGCCGCCTCGAACTCGGCGGCACAAGTATCTACCATCTTGTAGACTGGATGTATACCCCACGATTGCCGCAGAGACCTCACCTGCTCCGGGAGCATGTCCGCGAGGGTCCCCACCTGATCGTCGGAGAAGCCCAACCTCTTTGCCCTACGCAACAGACTTGGGGTCAGGGTTTCTCCCAGCAGATGTCCTTCCATCTCTACAATCCGTTGCAAGGCATGGATAAACCAGGGGTCCACAAGGGTATGGCCGGAAAGGGTCTCCGGTGTCGCTCCACGCCTGAGACCATACATGATTGTCCATAGTCGAATATCGCTTGCCTGGAAGAATTGGGAGGGTTGGCCCAGAAGAGAATCATCCCGTCTCCAGTCAGGGTCTTCCCACATTAGAGAGCGCCCGCCCATCTCCAGAGAGCGGACTGCTTTCTGGAGGGCGGCCTCGAAGCACCGTTCAATGGCCATAACCTCGCCGGTAGCCTTCATCTGGGTTGTAATGCCCCTGTCGCCCGCGGGAAACTTGTCGAAGGGCCATCGTGGTATCTTCACTACGCAGTAGTCCAGGGCAGGCTCAAAGGCTGCAAGGGTCTTTTGGGTAACCACGTTGGGTATCTCGTCAAGCCGCTTGCCTACCGCTATCTTGGAGGCCACGCGGGCGATGGGGTATCCGGTCGCCTTACTTGCCAGAGCGGAGCTGCGGCTTACCCTGGGGTTTACTTCGATGACATAGTAGGGGGCGTTCGGCTCCCAGTTGGAGCCGATGGCCTTGTCCACCACAGGGTGGGGAGGCAGGGCGAACTGAACGTTGCAGCCACCCTCTATGCCCAGGGCGCGTATTATCCTCAGGCTGGCGGAGCGGAGCATCTGGTACTCTTTATCGGTGAGGGTCTGGCTGGGAGCTACCGTGATACTGTCTCCGGTGTGGACGCCCATGGGGTCCAGGTTCTCCATGTTGCACACGGTGATGCAGTTGTCGGCGCTGTCTCGCATCACCTCGTACTCAATCTCTTTCCAGCCCTCCAGTGAGCGTTCGAGGAGAACCTGGTGAATGGGGCTGGCGGATAGCCCCCCGCTGACTATCGCCTCGAATTCCTCCATTGTGCGTACCAGCCCGCCCCCGGTGCCTCCCAGTGTGTATGCCGGTCGCACCGCCAGGGGCAGACCCATCTCTCGGGCTATTCTGCGGGCCTCGTCCATTGAAGATACGGTGATGCTTGGCGGCGCAGGCTCTCCCATGTCAGCCAGCAGCCTGCTGAAAAGTTCCCGGTCTTCGGCGCTGCGGATGGTCTCCAGGGGAGTTCCCAGAAGCCGGACGTCGTATTTGTCAAGGAGTCCCGCATCGGCTATGGCTACCGCCAGGTTCAGGCCGGTCTGGCCGCCCAAGGTTGGTAGAATCCCGTCGGGGCGCTCCCGGGCGATAATCCGGTCCATCACTTCAACGGTGAGCGGCTCGATATAGACCACGTCGGCTATGTCACGGTCCGTCATGATGGTGGCGGGATTGGAATTTACCAGAACGGTGGTGATGCCCTCCTCACGGAGGGCCTTGCAGGCTTGAGTCCCGGCGTAGTCGAACTCCGCAGCCTGGCCGATTACAATTGGCCCTGACCCAATTACCAGGACTTTACTGGCTCCGGTTCCCATCCTATCCCCCACTTGCAGAGACCTTTGCGTAACTTCCTCATTCCGGCCTTCTCCCCCCTTGCGGGGGAGGATTGAGAGCCTGCCCCGTACTTGACGTATCTGCCGACAGGCAGGTACGGGGTGGGGTATCACCCCCGTCCCAACCCTCCCCCCTCAGGGGGAGAGAGGGTTATGCAAAGGTCTCCTCGTATATCCGGGGTGAGCGTCATCCAATCGCGCTTGGCGCAAGCGATTCACAAAGGGACTCTGCGCCTCGCCCGTAGGGATTTCATCGGATTGGTATGTACCCCGGCAAATTAATTATGCTCAGGTCTTGAAAGGTGTTGAGGAGATGATAGACAAAACCGGAGAAGAATTTCCCGTCTTCGTCAAAGCCACTGGTGTCCTCACCCTTCCATTGGTCTCTCGGTGGTATATTGAGATTGGTGTAGCCACTGTCCAGCTCTTCCAACTCAATGGCCCCTATTGTGAATTCGGGGTTGAAGAAACTGGACCTGTCCTGGAGCTTCACCTGAAGCTTCCAGTTAGACCCAATTACACCCTTGGAAGAGCCTATCGAGTAGGTGTAGCCATCATAAGTGAAATCGCTCAGCGTGTTGTCCAACAAGGACACGACTTCTGTCATTCCCCCCCTCAACTCCAGCTCCAACCCCCATTCCATAAATAGGGCACCCAAAGACATAAAAGGCCTCCAAACACTATATTTGCCGTCTCAGCCGATTTAGCAGGCACGTCAAGGCCGACTTTGAACTGACTGGGACTTGGCTGAGGCCATTTTAAACCATGTCCTCAAATGCCTTACAAGGATTGAGTCACCCCCTTATCCATCATTTTTTGACCGGCAGGGTTTACCGGCCAGGGTTGTACGGCTCAAGTTCTATTGTCCCTTACCATCTCCAGAAACCTGTCAAAAAGGTACTCGCTGTCCTTGGGACCCGGCGAGGCTTCGGAGTGATACTGGATGGTCAGAACGGGTAGGTCCCGGTGGCGCAACCCCTCCACGGTCCCGTCATTGAGATTGACGTGGGTTGCCTCCAGGCCGGATGGCAAGGAATCGCCGTCTACTGCGTAGCCGTGGTTCTGGGCCGTTATGTAGACCCTGCCCGTGGACAGGTCCTGCACGGGGTGATTGGCCCCTCTATGGCCGAATTTCAACTTGAAGGTATCGCTGCCCAGCGAGCGGGCTAGTATCTGGTGTCCCAGGCAGATGCCCATGATGGGTACGCGCCCTATTAGATTGTGGACTGTACTCACCATGTACTCCAGCAGCGCCGGGTCGCCGGGTCCCGGCGAGAGCACAATTCCCGCAGGATTGAGGGACATCATGTCGCTGGCGGATGCCGTGGCGGGTACGGCCATGACCTCGCATCCCCGCCCCCTGAGCAGACGCAGAATGTTATATTTGAGGCCGAAATCGGCTACAAGGATACGATCGTGTTTGGATGCTGGAACGTCGGATGGCATGTCCCAGCCGTAGGGTTCACCCGTGGTAACACTCTTTACGAAGTCTACGTCCCCATATTTCGGCACTCCTCTTAGCCGGGCAAGAGCTTGCTCGGAGGCGGACTCCCTTGACGTGGATGATATCACCGGGAGAGGGGCTGAGGCATCCGTGGAGTCAGAGTAGATGTAGCCCATCATGACCCCCTGACTGCGGAGCCTGCGGGTTATGGCCCGGGTATCCAATCCCTTTATGCCCGGAATCCCCTGAGAGGCCAGAAACTCGTGGAGAGTGGAGGTACTGAGGCCATGACTGGGGTGTTCGGAGTGCTCTCTTACCACGAAACCCGATACCTGAATGCGCTTGGACTCGAAGTCCGATGCATTGATGCCGTAGTTGCCTACCAATGGGTAGGTGAGTATTACAATCTGCCCTGCATAGGAGGGGTCGGTGAGGACCTCCTGGTAGCCGGTCATGCCGGTATTGAAGACCACCTCGCCATATCCCGAGGTCTCGGCTCCGAAGGCCTCCCCCTGGTAAACGGAACCGTCCTCCAGCACCAGGTACGCGTCATTGGACATAAGCTACTCCATCAAGTATTTAAACATTCCCTTGCACTCTATCCCCCATCTTCTTGGAAGGCCTGAAGTTGCTTGCCCGCGCGCTGGCTTCGTCAAAGAAGAAAGTGCCTCTGGATGGGTCCAGAGGTCGAGAAGGACGTTCCTCGATAGGGTGGTAGACCTCGCCGTAGGGATAAGCATAGAATGCCGGGAGGGTTTCTCGCTCACAGTAGCAGCATACGAAACGCTCACCGGGTCTGTCGAAGAAGGTGAACTCTGCTTCGGCGTTCTGCGGCTCTATCCGGGACACACAGTTCTGGTTCAGGCACACGATGCCCCTGGTCTTGGGAACGGGCAACTCACCCCTGGCCTGACCCCCACCTTCCGGCGGGCCATGCTTCCAGGGTTTCAGGCCGAGCATGAGGGCTATCAGGGCCATTCTTACGGGGACGCCGTTACGGGCCTGCTCGAAGTACTTACTTCTGGGGTCGGAATCTATGGCGGGCGAGAGCTCGTCTACCCGGGGTAGAGGGTGCATTATGACCGCCTTGGAAAACCCGGTCTCCTTGAGGACCTTCGCATCCATGCGCGGGTATCGCTTGCCCGGCCCGTCTCCTGCCGTTCCCTCCCGCTCAACCTGCTTCCGGGTCACGTAGAAGGCGAAGGACTCTTCTTTGTCAATTTGAATCCCCAGTTGGATAGAGTCTATAAGGGTGAGACTATGGGGCTGGCTGGGCGTCATGTATATTGCGTCAACCTCCGGCCCGTCTTCGTCAGTACCGCCGCTGTACAGAGCTTCCAGGCCAGGATGGCGAACCCTCTGGAGAGGTCTGTTATATTCTGCCTCAATTTTGTGCAGCACGTGGTCGGGTAGCTCCAGACCCTCGCCAGGGGCGTAGATTATGTCAGCGCTGAAACGCAGAAGCGCATATATCAGCGAGTGAATGGTACGACCGTTTAACAGGTCGCCGCAGAGGACGATTTTGCGGCCCGCGAGAGTACCCAACTCTTTTCGCAAGGTGTAAAGGTCCAGCAGGGTCTGGGTGGGGTGCTCGTGACTGCCGTCCCCTGCGTTGATGACCGGAACGTCGGTATACTGAGCGGCCAGGCGTGCTGCCCCTTCCCAGGGATGCCGGAGAACAATCAGATCCGAGTAGCCGCTCCATACCCGGATGGTGTCTGCCAGAGACTCTCCCTTCTCCATGGACGAAGACTTGGGGTCTGCAACGGTGACGGTGTCTCCACCAAGCCTCTTCATAGCCACCTCGAAGGAGCCTCTTGTCCTGGTGCTTGGCTCCAGAAACAGGCTCGCCATGAGATGGTGGGAGGCGAGACCGTGGAACGCGTCCCTGTTTCCCTCTATTTCCTGGGCGAGGTCGAGGATGTCTTCCACCTGTCCATTGGAGAGGTCCTCTATGGTAGTCAGACTCCCCTTGTACACCGTCTACCCCCTAGACTGTAGTGTGTGCAGTCGGGCCAATCGGGTTCCTGGACTTCCCGGAATCCCAGGTTAGAGCTACCTCGTCCTTGCCGTCTACTTCAATCAGTCGTACCTGCACCCGTTCTCCGTGGGCTGTGGGCACGTTCTTGCCTACGTAGTCCGCCCTTATGGGCAGCTCACGGTGTCCCCGGTCCACCAGGACAGCCAGCTGCACCCGTTGCGCTCTGCCCAGGTCGGTGAGGGCATCCATGGCGGCCCTGGCAGTTCTTCCGGTGAACAGAACGTCGTCCACCAGCACCACCTTGCGATTGCTAACTTCCGATGAGAAGTCGCCGTCGGACGTCACCTTGGAGCGTGTTCTCATCGGCAAGTCGTCTCTGTACGGTCGCACGTCCAGGGAAGCCACGGGTACGCTAGTCCCCTCGAACTCTCCTATCATTCCGGCGATGCGGCACGCCAGTGGCAACCCCCTGGTGCGGATCCCGGCCAGCACGAGTCCATCCGCCCCACTGTGCCGCTCCAGAATCTCATGGGCTATGCGGGTAAGTGCGCGGCGGATTTCGTCTACGCTTAGTATCTGCTTTTCCATTCCCCCGCTTCTCTCAGAACCTACGTGGTTCTCACACCAACCCTCGATCGTCGAGTCCCTTGCATACCCCCTGTCATTCCAAGTCAGCCTACGGCGGACGAGGAATCTAGGAACCCGCCTTTCAGAACAGGTCTCTCAGATTCCTCACTCTTGCCTCGCCGGCAGGCGGGTCTCATCGCTCCGTTCGGGATGACACGGAATCGAGCCTTGAGTCGCCTTTACGCAAGGGGCACCCTCATCCGGACGTGAAAAGACCCTTGCCCATAGCTGGCAAGGGTCCAAGCCAGTCTCCACTAACGCGGGACTAACCCAATGGCCTTTACGCGCCTTGCCAGCCTCACAGGACTGTCCTTAAAGGCTTGCTCCCCCTTGAGAGAGGTCCTTTCGGCCCACTGTGACTATTTCTTTGATTACGGGCCTTATGGTAGCACAAAAAGGGTGAGGGTTCAAGTCACCGTCAATAGGCCAGGAGAAAGGCCATTGCATTTGGATAACGTGCCCTCCTGTCATTCCGGTCGTACCTCCGGTAGATTCGCCGTGGCGAACCTTGAGCCGGAATCCATACTGCGGTAGAGTCCAGGGGCGGGAAGGCGCTCGACGGAGCCGGATGGATGATTCCGAACGTGATAAACTGCCCAATTCCTCAGGGTCTTTTCAAAGTCAGCATAAGTGGTAGATGATGTGGGAGTGGAGGTGGGGTTATGGACGTAGTGGAGGGAATGCCCGAGGAATTCGCCCTGTTGCGGCAGGAGTTGG
>DAOUKR010000004.1:0-178271 GCA_034421095.1 Dehalococcoidia bacterium | reverse complement strand
CCACACCCGTAGGGGTCCGATTTCCTACGTGGCTACCTCCAAATTGACTGTCCACGAGCACCTCAGGGTTGCTTGTCGATTGCGTCCGAAGAGTGAAGGTTCTTGATTTTATCCAGTTTGGTGGACGGGCTCAAGCACCGGGCGCTGCTCAACTACTGGTGCGGAGTTGAAGTGAAAGGGGAGCGCTGGTCGAAGCCCTGGTACAGTCGACCCGGAAGGAAAGGATGGCGGCAGGGCTGGCGACGACGTGTCAGACCTGGCATTTCGGCGGGGGTACGGGAGGCGGCGACCGGCGGTGTTGGCGAAGTTGGAAGGAACGGCAGTGCACCTAGTGGACCTAAATGAGGGCTTCAATGCCGCAGGATGGTCTCGGCCGTATGCCGCACGGGGAAAGTTCGAGTCTACTTAGGTCTTAGCTACGAACTGGTACCCCCGGGGAGACTCGAACTCCCGCACCTGGCTCCGGAGGCCAGCGCTCTATCCTCTGAGCTACGGGGGCATTTCGCTTTTAAGAATAACATGGGGATGAAGGACAGAACAAGAGTCTCTTAGGCAGCATCAGACACGTCCGTCCCTGGACTGGCCGGCCGCATCCCGCCACTATCCGGCAGCCAAGCGTGAGGGATTTCATTGGGACTTATGAAGTGCGGCCCGGCCCTGCCCCGGTCCTGACCTTGAGCAAGGCTCCGGCTACAAACGCCAGTAACGCAACTCCGATACTGAACACAGCGCCCATCTTGGCCGGGTCCTCGAAGGGAGGCCCTGTGAAGGCTTTCCCGGCCACGAATAAGGCCACCGTGAGTCCCAATCCGGCAATCATTCCCGCTACCACCAGATGCCTTATACCCATGCCATTAGGTAGTGGGAAGCCCAGCATGGTGGCGGCTCCCGAGAAGGATGAAATGCCGATAGTCTTGCCGGCGATGAGAGAGCAGAGGACTATTCCGGTTACCGGGTTGATGTTACCGAAAGAGACACCGGCGTTGGCAAAGGCGAAGAAGAACAGTCCCAGAGTCACAATGAGCCCAAGATGGTGTTCGAAGTCTTCTAGGGGATTATGTGTGTGGACATGAGCAGCGACTTGACTGGCGTGGCTCACGTCGCCGCTAGGACCGTCTGACTCTGCCAGCATCGTCGCTCCCACTTTAGGTCCGGGCAGGAAAGGCACTATGACGATTAGGTCCAATGCAGGTTCAATTCCGGCCTTTAACATCCCGACCCAGCTCAGCGCGCCTCCAACGACGATGTAGGGCACCCATGATTTGACTTGCATGCGGCGCATCGTGAATGCCGCTGCCATACCCCCGACAACCATCAGGAGCCACACCGGCTCCACCGAGTGTTCGGGATGGGGGTAGAAGATGGCAATGATTCCAAGGCCTATGGCATCATCTGCCACGGCCAGAAGGAGCAAGAAGTTGACTGCAGGATGACCCTGGCCGAAGACAAGTCTCGCTACCAGCCACGCAAGGGCAATGTCGGTGGCCGTAGGGATGGCCCATCCCTTGGCTACCGCAGAAAAGTCTTCGGTGCCCCCGTAGAACAGAAATGTGAGCAGGAAATACAGACCCGCCGGTCCAAGTATGCCTCCCACGGTGCCTACCATTGGGTTAACGGACTTGCTCAACGGGTTAAGGACTCCCCCCGGGAGGATAGATTGGGTAATCTCTTTGGCGGCAATGCCAAAGAAAAAGACCATAAACACTTCATTTATGAGGAAGTGGGCCGTCACTGGATACCCGAATATCTCGGCACCGTCACCAAAAGGATGATAATCTACCACATCCTTGTAGAACTCTTGGTGAAGGTTGGCGACCACTAGGCCGGCGATGACTCCGACAATAAGTGGGAGTGAGAAGTTTTGGAGTATAGCGATTAGCTGTCTGACCCTGTCCAATATTACTCCCTGTGCTCGCGACTCGCAGGTACGCTATAACGGACATCGAGGACTATGATTTCGGAATTATACCATCAGGGCAAGCAAGCTCCAAACGTGGAGATGCTACTCTAATTCCCTGGATAAGAACGGATACCTCTCATTTATTTCGGGACTCATGCCCTAATCCATCGCCTCTTGACTGAAAGTCGTCATTCCCTTTACCATGTAACCTGCGTCACACAAGGAAATAAGAATTCAAACACTGTTACCGTCAAGGGGGACTGATTATGGATACCTGGGCTGGAGTGGTAATGGCAGCGGGTAAAGGTACGCGCATGAGGTCAAGGGTGCCCAAGGTCCTCCATAAAGTGTGTGGCCGAGAGCTTGTGGTCTATCCCGTAGAGGCTCTCAAGAATGCGGGAGTCAGTCGTATTGTGGTAGTGGCGGCACCTGACAGTGTGGAGGAAATTAGAGGCGTATTGGGGGACTCCGTGGAGTACGTACTGCAGTCCCAACCCCTTGGTACAGGCCATGCCCTCCTTCAGGCAGCCTCTCTGCTTAGAGGGCAGTCGGAGCACGTCATGGTCCTGAACGCCGACTTACCCCTCATCCGTCCGGATACCCTTGTACGGTTGTCCTCCCGTCATCTATCAGGCGACTCATGTATAACTCTCTTGTCTGCCGTCTTACACTCCCCAGACAGTATGGGCATAGTGAAACGGAATGAAGCAAAAGGGGTGGTAGAAGTTATTGAAGCTTCAGAGCTATCTCCAGAGGAAGATTCGGCGCCCTCCGAAGTCAACGGTGGGGCGTACTGCTTCAAGGCTGGGTGGCTGTGGGATAGCCTTCCTGACATCGAAAAGGCTTCGGGACGTGAATTCTACCTCACCTCGATGATAGGCAAGGCCGCTTCAGATGGGAACGGGGTGGAGGCTCTGGTTTCCCAAGACCCCCAAGAAATTCTCGGCATTAATAACCGCCTGGAGTTGTCCCGGGCCGAGGCGGCCATGCGGCGGCGAATCAATGAACATTGGATGGTGGAAGGAGTCACGATGATTGACCCCGACTCCATCTTTATTGATGCCTCTGTGGAGTTGGGGCATGACACAGTCGTATATCCCAATACTATGTTGCTAGGCCAATCTAAGGTCGGTAATGGATGCACTTTAGGCCCCGGTGCAATGATACAAGACTCGGTGATCGGAGACGGGTGCAAGGTGATAGCCTCATTCCTGGAAGGGTCCACTTTGGAGGAGTCGGTTGAAATAGGGCCATTTAGCCACCTGAGACCCGGCGCTCATCTGGAAAACGGCGTCCACGTAGGCAACTTCGGAGAAGTCAAGAATAGCCGTCTGGGGCGTGGAGTTGCTATGGGTCATTTTGGTTACGTGGGAGACGCGTCCATAGGAGCCAACGTGAATCTCGGGGCCGGAACGGTCACCTGCAATTACGACGGCGTAAGCAAACACCGGACCGTAATAGAGGAAGAGGCGTTCATAGGCTGCGACACTATGTTTGTAGCCCCCGTAAGAGTTGGTGCCAGAGCAGTCACAGGTGCGGGTGCAGTGGTAACGAAAGACGTGCCTCCCCGTAGACTGGCAGTAGGTGTACCTGCTACAATAAAAGGGTTCCCTGAGACCCAACAGCAGAACGATTAGCCAACCCTGGAGTGTCTCTTTGCCCCGGCCAGTTGGGGTGAGGAGAGTGGAAGTACTTGGATACAAGCGATAGTCTATTATCAGGCTTATCCCTGGCAGTTTCCCTGCTAGCCTTTGCGTACCTGAGCTTAGTGGAAGGGGCGTTCTTCGCAGAAAGCTTCCCCATCTGGCCTTCGGAGCAATTCAGCCGCCTTCTTACTGCCCTCCATCTTCTAAGATTAGCCGTCGTGTTGGCTGTGGTTCTTTCTACCCTGTCCTTCCTGCTCAGTCAGAGTTCCCCGGGCCTGGGTGTCATCATAGCAGCTACTCTGGCCCTCTTGGCCTTTTTGATAGCAGTGGACAGGGCAGCCCATTTAGTTACTGTACGCTTTCCCGCCATGGCCTCTAGTCTGGCGTCTCCTCTTCAAACTCTCCTCTTTCATTTTCTCAGGGTGTCAAGACCCGGAGAAAGCGCGCCTGAAGAGGTAGAGACCAACTATAGCTGGGATAATAACGGGGCCGGACCGGAAATTCCTGATTCGACCACGGTGGTAATCACTGAGGAAGGCCCTGCAAGGCTGGACGCCCGGGAGCGCACAATGATTCGCTCAATCCTTCGATTTGATGAGTCGGCGGCCCGGGAAATTATGGTGCCCAGGATAGACATTGTGGCCGTAGAGGCCGATAGCCCCCTCACTGTTGTAGCAAGCCGTATGCTCGATGGGGGACATAGTCGCCTTCCGGTGTACCGTGAGACCATAGACGATATCCTCGGTGTGGTCCATTCTCGTGACCTGCTGCCCTTTCTGTCGCAGATGGGGAATTACCCTCCGCTGGAGAGCATTATTCGCCCCGCCTTTTTCATACCCGAGTCCAAGCGATTGGACGATTTGTTGAGGGAGTTTCAGGAGAGGCACGTACAAATTGCTATGGTAGTGGACGAATATGGTGGCATTGAGGGTCTGGTCACCTTTGAGGATCTTCTCGAAGAAATCGTAGGTGAGATTGAGGATGAGTTCTCCCGGAGCCTCGAGCCTCTTGTCACTCCTCTGGACAACGGTGACGTCGTCGTTGACGCTAGAGTAACCCTCGACTACTTATCTGGGCTATTCTCCATCCCAATTGAGATTGAGGACGTTGATACTATTGGCGGCCTGGTATATAGCTCACTGGGGAAGGTGCCCAGGGTAGGCGACGAGGTGGTGCATAACGACATCCGTATTGAGGTAGACTCGCTTCTGGGCAGGAGGATTCGGAGGTTGAGGCTAAGCCGCGTGGAACCCCACGTTAAAGAAAACGAGGCATCTACTTGAGACTACGATAGGGACCTCCTACGAGGTCCCTATCGCAATTCTGGCTAGCTGGTCTATCCTCGGTCGCTAGGGTTCGATGGCAGATTACTGGGACGCAACCCTATTTCAGTGGGCACTTCGGGTCATTCGAGCCTTCTGCCGGGTCAGGTGAACAGACAATCAGAGGCGAGGTAGCCGCCACTCCGTCTACCGTACGGGCTAGTATGGTGTAAAGGCCCGGGCTTAGGGCAGGAGGCAAAACCCCTCCGGCCAGCCCTCGGGTTGTGTCAGCAAGGAAGGCGCCCGCATTGTTGGCGTCCCCTCCTTGGAGTATCAGGTTGGGCGAATCTACATCCAACACAATCTCGAAAAGAACCGTGTCACCGGGAGCGAATCCGGCTCCTGCAACCTGCAATGCAGACCCCTCTGGCGCGAACATGGGTATAGGCACTATCTCTACGATTCCGGGTTCACTCAATCCCTGGTTGTTTGTGGCTGCCAGGGCTACACCGGTTATCAACGTGGCTGCCACAAGGAAAAGAGCTGCGATGGTAAGCTTGCGACTAAGAAAACGCCTCATCAGTCCTCCTTCTCAACATCTGCCTCAGGGGCTCTGCCAGAAAACTCAATCCTTACAAAAGTTACACTATATGCTTGCTAGAATCAAGGTCACGCATAATCATATTAGCACACATTTCAGATGTCAAGTCCTATGGGTATGTAGTGTCCGGGAGTTTTCGATTCAGTTCGGGAAGGCTTCTCACGTGGGCTTGATCCCCACTAGGCCTTGCTCATACCCGGTTTCACTGTTCTTTGAGAACTGAAAGACCAATGCTCTTCTGGGCGTCCCTCTGAAAGCGGAGGGAGCATCTACCGTCTCTTGACACTGTCGAGAACACAACATTATCCTATTTTCATGGGGATAAAATCCTTGAAGCGGACTACGAAGATGGCGGCGGTCATTTCTGTACCAGGGCGTAAGCCCCTTCTTCCAGGTGTATTCATCCTGGCATCCCTCCTGGTGTCGGTCACTTTTGTATCCTGCAGTCAGCGGTCCAATATTGATAGCTCCGACGAGGTTGTCAGCTCCGGCGAAGTCAATCTGGTGTGGGAATCGTGGAGCCTCATCATGGACTTCTACGTGGAAGGGGATAGCCTTGACTCGGAAGAGGCAACCGGCAACGCAGTCGTAGGCATGTTGCAGACCGCAGAGAAATCCGCCTACCCATTCTTGACCGAGCTTGGTAGCGTTAGTGACAAGCCGCCTGCGGATGTGCCCGGCGAGCTTACCGACGTATGGAGAGCGTGGGTCCTCTTGAATGAGAAATGGCCCGACACGGACAATAAGCTTCTGGCGGATGCCGCTGTCCAGGGTTTATTGAGAACCATAGGAGACGATTCCGCAGTGCATTTGAATCCCGAGTCCTACGACCGGGCCCGGGAGAGACTGAAAGGGTCCTACTACGGCATTGGGGCATCAGTCGCGGCCCAAGATGGCAAGATGGTACTGTTGCCCATGAATGATAGCCCTGCGGAAAAGGCAGGTCTTGAAGCGGGCGATGTAGTGTTGGAAGTGGACCAGGAACCAGTGGAAGGGAAAAGCTTTCAGGAGGTAATCCAAAGGGTACGTGGACCGGCTGGCACCAGAGTTACTCTGCTCATAGAGAGGGCTGACGAAGAGGAACCCCTGGAAATTAACGTAATCAGAGGTGACATAAACGTGGAGTCCGTGGACCGGAGGCTGTTGCCTGGAGCGATAGGCCATATCTTCATATCCGATTTCCAGGAGACCACTCCCGACGAGGTGCTGGATACTCTGGAAGAACTGCAACAGGTAGATATGTTGGCTCTGATACTCGACCTCAGGAGTAACGTCGGCGGCTCCACCGAATCGGCCCAGAAGGTGGCCAGCCAATTCCTGCCAGATGGACTATTCATGTACGAAGTAGACAGGAACGGTCAGCGTACGGACTGGCCTATCCAGGAAGGAGGTACGGCTACCGAAGGACTTCCCATGGTGGTTATGGTGAACGAGTTCACCAGTGGCGTTGCGGAGGCGCTGGCAGGCTCCCTTCAGGATGCCGGGCGCGCTAAAATTCTGGGTAAGACATCCCTGGGCAGAGGCTCGAAGAACGTTTTCAAGGAACTGAGCGACGGTTCAGCTATCTATATTCCCGTATCCTACTGGTACACACCCTCTGGCAATCCCATAAAGGGGGTCGGCATAGAGCCGGACATTGAGGTGGACCTTACTGAAGAGGATAGGGCCTTTGGCATTGATACTCAGCTTACCGAGGCATACGACTACCTGGACAGTTTGCTGCCCAGTTTCAGGTAGCTGTTGGCAGGCCTATCTGTCAGCTTCCTCACTGCGACCCTGCGCAGACACTTCCGGTTGGGATTCACCCTCTGCTTCCTCGCGGCAGCTTAGACAGATGTAGTTGTCCCCCTCTTCCATAGCAGTCCCTACTGCCACGTTGCGCCTTCTACCGCATACCGAGCAGGTCACCGTCTGCAGAGGGGTATTGCCCGCTCTGTCAGGCTCCGATTCGTAGCCGCGGAATCCGGCATATTCGGGGTTAAGGCGTCGGCGGTCCAGAAATCGTTCCATGTCCTTACGCCTACTCAAGGCCCACCTCCACGTTGCCGAGTGTGACGTGATGAGACTCGAACAATGTATTCTCCTCCGGTGGCATTAGGCAAAGACGGGGATTTCATACCCGCCTTTGCCTTTCTCCATCAAAGGTGGAAGGGGAATTGCTGAGCTTGTGTGTCGGTTTGCCTGGAACGCTAGCGACCAGGACTCGCGTCTTGAAAAGACGTCACCCGGACTATTCTACGTTGACAGTGGCCCCGGCTGACTCGAGGGCCGTTTTTACCTTGTCGGCCTCTTCCCGTGGCACGGCTTCCTTGACACGGGCTGGCGCACTTTCCACCAACTCTTTGGCCTCCCTCAAGCCGAGAGTGGTTACTTCCCGGACTGCCTTGATTACGTTAATTTTATTGGCGCCGATGTCCTGAAGCACGACACTAAACTCGAATTGCTCCTCGTCGGGAGCTGCGGCTGCCTCGGGTGCCGCCGCACCACCCGGTGCTGCTGCCACGGCCGCCGGCGCTACTGCTACGGGAGCGGCTGCGGTGATGCCAAACTCGGATTCCAGGGATTTCACCAGGTCGGCCAGGTCCAGCACAGACATCTGCTTTATGGCCTCAAGAACCTCATCCTTGGTCATAGTCATGGTTCCTCCTCCTTTAGAAATGAGAAAATTAGCTTGCACCTTGCTGAGATTTTAGCTGCTCTGCCCGCTGTTGAAGCAGGATAGTCAAGGAAGACAGGGGCCCATTTAGAGCACCTGCCAGCCTGCTTATGGGAGCCTGCAATTGGCCCATCAGTCTTGCCACGGGTGATTGCACTTGTCCCAAAAGCTGGGCTATCAGCTCTTCCCTCGGGGGGAGGGTGGAGAGAGACAGCACTTCAGCAGAAGTCAAAGTGCGGTTATCCAGGACTCCTCCTCTTATGGCTAACGAGGAGCGGTTCACTCTGATGTACTCCTCCAAGGCTTTTGCCACCTCCGTAGGGTTTTCGTAGCCGAAGGCCAGAGCCGTAGGTCCCTGTACAACGTTCTTTATCTGTGGTCTGTTCGCAGAATCGGCGGCCAGGTAGGTGAGGTTATTCTTCACAACCCGATATTCTACGTTTTTCTCCCGCATTTTCTGCCGCAGGTCCGTCATCATATTGACCGATAGCCCGGTGTAATCGGTCGCTACGGCTATCGTACATCTGGTAAACTTATCCCTCAACTCATCTACAATGTCTATCTTCTTCTGCGTGGGCATTCCTTCGACTCCGCTTTATAATGAAATCCCCCACACCGTCGGTGCAGGGGATTGCCTTTCGTCCAGTTGTCCAACCTTGGCTTCCGCTTCAGCCTGGGCTTCTCGGCTGATTGAATGGTCGGACGCGCTGAATTGATGCTCCCGTGTCACCTCGGCGGGCTGTGCTTTTGACCCCTGTGTGCTGGGGGCCCGCTGTCTACGGCGGCTTGTCTATGTCATGTTTTTATAGCTAGACCTTACCTCTAAAATACGTCGGTGTCAACGTTCTTGGCGACCGAGTATGATGTGATGGACTCGCTAGGCGTCTGGTTTCAGGGCAAGCAAACTGGGTAGGTCCAGCCTTACGCTGGGACCCATGCTACTGCTGAGATAGGCCGACCTGATGTAGGCACCCTTAACGGCTGCGGGCCTGGACTTCACTACAGCGTCCACCAGGGAAGCGGTATTTCCCAGGAGTTGGTTCTGAGGGAAGCTGATTTTCCCGACCGGTGAGTGGATTATAGCCGTGCGGTCCATGCGATATTCCAGGCGACCCTTTTTGGCTTCTTCGATGATTCTGGGCAAGTCTCTGGGTTGGACCATGGTTCCGGTCCTGGGATTTGGCATCAGGCCTCGACGACCCAGAACGCGTCCCAGACGGCCTATCTTGCTCATGACATCCGGGACCGCAAGACCCACGTCAAACTCGGTCCAGCCGCCTTCTATTTGCTGGATAAGGTCGTCCTCTCCCACATAGTCGGCTCCGGCCTGGCGGGCCAATTCTGCCGCTTCTGCGTTGGCAAATACAAGGACCCGCACCTGTTTTCCCAGGCCGTAAGGCAAAATGGTGACGCCCCTCACCAACTGGTCGGCGTGGCGGGGGTCTGCGCCTGTGCGCAGATGGATTTCTACGGTCTCGTCAAATTTGACGTTGGACACTTCCTTGAGCAGGTCTACGGCTTCCTGTGGAGAATAGGACTTCTCAGCATCCACCTTGTCCTGAAGCGCTGTGTATCGTTTGCTGCGTTTGACCATGCCTTTAATCCTCTACAACGTTTATGCCCATGCTGCGGGCCGTTCCTTCGATTATCTTTATCGCTTTGTCAACGGATGATGCGTTAAGGTCCTTCATCTTTGTTTCGGCTATTTCTCGGAGCGCGGTCCGTTTGATGCTGCCGACCGTGGCGCGTCCCGCCACAGCGCCTCCCTTTTCAATCCCCAGCGACTTGCGCAAAAGCTCGGAAGCCGGCGGAGTTTTGGTGACGTAGGTGAATGACCTATCCTCAAACACGGTTATCTGGACCGGTATAATGGTTCCTACCTGGGAACTGGTCCGCTCGTTATATTCCTTCACGAAGGCCATGATGTTGACCCCGTGCTGGCCCAGGGCGGGTCCTACAGGGGGTGCAGGTGTGGCTTTCCCTGCCTGTAGCTGGAGCTTGATAATGGCCCTAACTTTCTTTGCCAAGGGTGGGTCCTCCTATATTTTCTCCACCTGGAGGAAGTCCAACTCTACGGGAGTCTCCCTTCCGAAGAAGGAAACGAGAACCCGTATCTTGCCCTTGCTGGCGTCTATGTCGCTTACGGCCCCGATGAAATCGGCGAAGGGACCATCGGCTATTCTCACCATCTGGCCCTTCTGGAATCCTACCTGGACTTTGGGAGGGCCGGACTCGATTTGCTTGAGAATTGACTCTACTTCCCGATCCTCCAGGGGAACAGGCTTTGGCCGTGTGTCTTGCTCGTTTTCCGAGGAGACGAAGCCGGTTACACCGGGGGTGTTCCGTACAACGTACCAGCTTTCATCGTCCATGCTCATCTGAATCAGGATATAGCCAGGGAAAATCTTTTTGCGTTCGGGGCGGCGTTTCCCGTCCTTTAGCACAATCTCTTCTTCGGTAGGTACCACCACCTGGAATATCTTGTTCTGCATGTCCAGGCTTTGCACCCGCTGGTCCAGGTTTTTCTTCACCCGCTCTTCTTGTCCCGAGTAAGTGTGGATGATGTACCAGCGGACATCCGTGGTATCTAAGCTCGAAACCATGTTTTCTTTTCCCTCCGTTCACCAGAGGTTGCAGAATTTTGGCGGGACACCTTCGTATACCCTTAACGAAGAACGTATTTGACGAAGGTCTCGGTGAGCACGAAGTCCAGCCCGGCCAACAGGAACCCTACCGCTGCCGATAGCAGAATGACAATCCAGGTCAGGCGAAGTGTCTCCTCCCGGGTGGGCCATACAGCCTTCCGGAGCTCTGAGATAGTCTCCTGGAAGAACTGTATCGGACTCCCCCTGCGTACCCTGCCAGGGGAGAGGATTCTCGGGCCTGTACCTCTTGCAGAAGATCTGGCCACTGCTTTACCTTACTTCCCGGTGCGTCTTGTGACCCTGGCAACGAGGGCAGTATTTCCGGAACTCAAGACGCTGGGTGTCGTTTCGCCTGTTCTTGCTGCTTGTGTAGTTCCGCTCTCTGCAGTCGCTACATGCCAGCGTTATGATCACTCTGGCTTCTGAACTCTTCTTGGCCATCGTCTACTCCACAATCTTGGTAAATACGCCAGCGCCCACGGTCCTGCCGCCCTCCCTGATGGCGAACCGCAAGCCGGCTTCAAGCGCTATCGGATAGATGAGATTTATCTTCATCGTGATATTGTCCCCGGGTACTACCATTTCCACACCTTCTGGGAGTTGGATTTCCCCGGTAATGTCGGAGGTCCTGATGTAGAACTGGGGCTTATAGCCGTTGAAGAAGGGAGTATGGCGACCGCCTTCCTCTCTGCTAAGAACGTATACCTCGGCCTCCGCGGACATGTGGGGCTGAATTGAGCCGGGCACGGCGAGCACCTGGCCTCGCTCTACCTCCTCCCGGTCAACGCCTCTCAGCAGGACGCCAACGGCGTCGCCGGACTCGGTGGTGTCCAGCATCTTGTGGAACATTTCGAGACCTGTGGCTACGGTCTTCTTGACCTCACCAAACCCTACGATCTCCACGTCCTGACCCACGTTCAAGACGCCTCGCTCTACCCGACCGGTAACTACTGTTCCACGACCCTTGATACCAAACACGTCCTCGATGGGCATGAGGAAGGACTGGTCGGTAATGCGTACAGGCAAAGGAATGTATTCATCCACAGTGTCCATGAGTTCTAGAATCTTCTGGCTCCAGGGGCCGTCGGCTTGTCCAGCTTCCTGCTCTTCCAAGGCCTTGAGGGCGCTGACCCTCACTATCGGGATGTCGTCTCCGGGGAAGTCATACTGGTTGAGCAGGTCCCTCACCTCAAGCTCCACCAGTTCCAGGAGCTCGGGGTCCTCCATGGCGTCTACCTTGTTAAGGGCGACCACAATTCGTGGCACCTCGACCTGCCGAGCCAGGAGTATGTGCTCCCTGGTCTGGGGCATGGGGCCATCGGGGGCGCTGACCACCAGAATCGCTCCGTCCATTTGGGCGGCACCGGTAATCATGTTTTTGACGTAGTCGGCGTGACCGGGGCAGTCCACGTGAGCATAATGCCGCTCAGCGGTCTCGTACTCAATGTGAGCGATGGCTATGGTCAGGCCGCGCGCCTTCTCTTCGGGTGCATTGTCTATGCTGTCGAAAGCACGGTATGAGGTGCTCGTGCCTGCCGCCTCCAGCACCCTGGTTATGGACGAGGTCAGGGTGGTCTTGCCGTGGTCCACGTGGCCTATGGTTCCTACGTTCATATGTGGTTTGGACCTGTCGAATTTCTGCTTTGCCATTTTGGATTCCTCCCTTTGTCTTTAGTGCTGGAGCCCACAGGCGGAGTCGAACCGCCGACCCCGTTCTTACCAAGAACGTGCTCTGCCTCTGAGCTATGTGGGCCTGCCTTGGCTTTTCATTTTAAGAAACACGCATCCGTGGCTTATGGTGGAGGGGGTAGGATTCGAACCTACGAAGCCCTTCCGAGCGCCAGATTTACAGTCTGGTGGTTTAAACCACTCACCCACCCCTCCGGGTCGTACCAGTCTAGCACACTCTTTCTCTTAGGCCAATAATGACTGGCACAGTAATGCGTGAGAGAGTATATGCCTCATGGGTCCGAAGAAGCCCCAGAGGGGATTCGAACCCACCAACCTACCGATTACAAGTCGGTTGCGCTACCATTGCGCCACTGGGGCACATACGCTATGGGAGTGCGATAAATGGCCCCGACCAAGCGGGGCCATCTGTATGCACGCCTATCGAATATTAGTATATGGAGCACAGGTAGAAAAGTCAATATTCAACTTCAGGGCGTTACTATGAAACCTCAAGTTCCTCCCTATGTAATGAAGGTTAGGCTGATAGCCTGCCCACTTTCCCTAATTAGGCATCGTAGGCATTGTAAAGTGGCTGGGGGCTGTGTATTGTGGCATCGAGGTACTCCACTCTTGTGAAGCTCCCTTCCACGGACCTTTGCGTAACCCCGTATCATTCCTGTTATAGTTTGAATACTCAAACTATTCTAGTATTTAATACAAATATCGTAGCGAATTCTTGGCCTGGGGCTTTATATGTCCACTCCTGTATCAGGGCCGAGTGACCGCATTTTTGGGCGTGCGACGTGAGTTTGAGAGCCAACTTCAAGCTCTAAATTTATAAACAAGTAAAAAAATATATTAAAATTATTTCCACAATTTTCCCCTTGACAACATCAAAGGTTATACCCTTATGCTTGGGCGAGCAATCTTATAATTTCTTGGCGGTCAGGCCCAAAGCAGGGTTTTCTGTCGAAAGCTGTGGTACATTGAGGAACACCCTGGCAGCGGCACCGCATCTGCATACCGGACGGCCCGCCCCAATTGTCCACGTGCCAACTGTCTGGTGTATAGGTGAGGCAGGAGAAATCCTGCCTCAAGAAAGAAAGGAGGCTTGAGCAGTTACTGTTGCATTGGTTTCCCTTTACATTGGTCATTCCGAAGGAGGTGATGAGTGCGGAGATGATGACCACATCTGTTAGAGTATTAAGTGACGGAATTATCAAATTTGATGGTGGTACAATGTTTGGGCCGGTGCCCAAGACTCTCTGGGAAAGCAAGGTCACGACCGATAGAAAGAACCGTATTACTTTGGGTCTTAACTGCCTCCTCATACAGTTATATGGCAAGACTGTACTCGTAGACACGGGAGTTGGGGCCAAGGACCTGGACAATGAGAAGGAGGTCTATGGCTTGGTCCCCAGCAGGCTCTTGAAAGGGCTTAAAGGCTTGGGGATCTCTGCCAAGGAAATTGACGCCGTTATTCTTACCCACCTGCATTTTGACCACAGCGGTGGTTGCACCAGACTGGACCGAGCAGGAAACTTGGTGCCTACCTTCCCTCGAGCCAAATACTATGTCCAGAGGGAATGTTGGGAAGAAGCGTGCCATCCCAACGAGAGGTGCCATGATATATACCGGGAAGAGGACTTCTCTCCTATTGAGGAAAAAGGGCAGCTAGAGTTGCTGGACGGAGATTCGGAAATATTTCCAGGGCTTCGAGTCGAGGTGACCCATGGCCACTCCAAGGGCCATCAGGTAGTCATGGTAAACCACGGGGGAGAGAGAATAGCTTTTTTGGGAGATTTAATCCCGACCCCCCATCACCTGGACTTGGCTGCTATATCCGCCTTTGACCAATACCCCGAGGACACCCTGGAAATGAAGCGGGAATTCCGGCGTAAGGCGGAAAAGGAAGGCTGGCTACTCATATTCGCCCACAGCTATGACCAGACTGCAGGCTATCTCGAAAGAAGAAACGGCCACTCTTACCTCAGGCCGGTAGAACTGTAGGTGACTCCGCCGGCGAGATTTGGATTGGTTACACGACGACGGCAAGTTGGTCCCAGCCATTCGGGTGCAGCCCGCTGGGGCCAACTTGCCGTCGTTATACTTCACTCACAAGGCTTCGACCCAAAGGCGCCCGTCAACCTCTGACAACAGTCGGGCAGGGGTTATACGATTAAGAAGCGACGCTTCGCCCTCGGTGTATACCCTCAGATAATTATCGGTCAACCCGACGTAGCGCAGCTTGCCTCCCCGTACCTCCCCCGTTTCCCAGAGAACGTGCCGGATAGTCCCCAGCGAGCTTTGGCGGAACGCCGAACTCTGCGCCCTTGCCACGGCTAGCATCTCATCCATGCGCTCCCTCTTCAGCCTCTCGTCAACCTGCGGACCCATGAATGCAGCACTGGTGCCGGGGCGTATGGAGTAGGGGAATACGTGCATAGACGCGAAGTCCATATTCCCCACGGTCTGTAGACTTTCTTGGAAATGGCCTTCGTCCTCTCCGGGAAAACCCACAATCACGTCTGCGGTTATTGACACACCCTCCACGCTTTGTCTCACCCTGTCCACGGCGTCTCCGTATTGGGATGCGGTATAGCGGCGGCGCATCCGTTTGAGCACGTAGTCACTGCCGCTCTGCAGCGGTATATGGAAGTGGGGGCAAAGGCGGGGGTCGTCCCATAGCTGGAGAAGCTTCCCTGTGATTTCTTGAGGTTGGAGGGACGATACACGCAGTCTTTCTATACAGGTTTCCCGTAGCAGGTATTCCAGTAGGCCGCTTAGATTTAAGCCTTCAAGGTCGA
The DNA here is from genome assembly GCA_034421095.1 of Dehalococcoidia bacterium. Taxonomy (GTDB): domain Bacteria; phylum Chloroflexota; class Dehalococcoidia; order Lucifugimonadales; family JAGWBF01; genus JAGWBG01. The sequence continues at coordinate 163,083 of DAOUKR010000004.1, read as the reverse complement.
ATCCGTATGACCCAAGCTGAGTGCCTGTAAGGACCACCTCTTTGTAGCCTTCCTTAACGTATTGGTTAATCTGGCTTCTGAGCGTCTCGGGTGGAATACTTCGTTCCCGGCCACGTACCTTGGGAACGATGCAATAGGCACATACCTGGTCGCAGCCTTCCTGTATTTTCACCATGGCCCTGGTGCGGCCGAGTCCCAAGCCCATGGGGAGGGATGGTGATTCATTGCCGGTGGCGCATGGTACAGGTTGGTCCCCACGTGCTGCCCGCACCATCTCCACTAACCTGTCCTTCTTTGAATTGTCTACTACTAGGTTAACTCCCTTCACTCGTGCAAGCCCTCCCGGGTCATGCTGGGCATAGCATCCGGTAGCTACCACCAGGGCTGAAGGGTTCTTGTGGTGGGCTGCCCGCAAGGCTTGGCGGGCCTTACTGTCCGCGGTATGGGTGACCGTGCAAGTGTTGACTACGTAGATGTCAGCCGGCTCGGATGGCTCTACCACTCTGTAGCCGGCCCGAATGAATCGGCGAGCTATGGCCGCGCTGTCCGCCTGGTTTAGTTTACAGCCGTGGGTCTGTATAGCCACGGTGCCAAGAGTATCTACCCCGTAGGTCTCGCCTTCAGCCATGACCGTCCGTCTCCGCTACTAACCTGCCTGCCGAAGTCGGGTATGTCAAACTTGTTGGCCTCCTTCTTCGGGTGGCAACATCTCCCACAGGTTCTCCACTACGTAGCTTACTCGCTCCACTAGATTATACAATCTGTCTGGGCCGAGAGTCGAATCCTGGATCCTGTAGAGGATGTCGGAATAGCTTGCAAGTTGGTCAAAAGCGTTTCCAAGCCGCCTGTTTCTTTTCTCTCCGGCCAGGATAGCGAGGTATCTCTTCGCGTCCTCGTCGTCTGCCAACTCCACGCCGCGGCTAAGGGCAACGGCCTTGACCGCTCCTACCAAACTGCCCCACAACAGTTCTTCTGCTCGCTCCCAGTTGCCGTCTCGTATCTCCCTTGAAGCGCCTGCACGGTACCGGCTACTCCGGCTCGCATAGCGGTGAACTCGTTCTTGGTCCATGACCATTGACTGTCCTCAGTTTTCCTTGCGGCAAAGATTACCAGGGAAACTCTGAAAAACGTCATTCCGGCGCAGAGCTTGCCCCGTACTCGATACGGGGCCGGAATCCAGAACTTTTAAGAGTCTGGATACTGGCTTTCGCCAGTATGACGAGTTGGCGGGTCGCTATTTCCGACTTATTCAGAATTTCACCGAGTTGTTGTTTTCAAAGTGACGGCACACGGAGACTTCTTCTGCTGTAGTGGGTAGGGCTGCATTTGCCTTTGTCCGGCTGGCGGATTGGTGGCGCCGGGGACCTGTCTGCCGACGGACGGGTAGAAGGCTGCCGGGTGGCGGCGCAGGGCCATTGAGATTACAGATGGTATTTCAGGTGTAATCTCTTGCTGCGCCTCCAAAACGCGTAGTACTCAGACCTTAACCGGGCTCTCTTGGCCTCAAAGCTTGCCTGGGTATGCGACTTCCAACTGGCAAAGGCACCGCTAAGATGAGCGCCCGCACGGCCCAGGTGCACTTTAGCAGTAGCCAGGATCATCGTGCGGTGAGGCTCCAGGCGCACGATAGTGTAGTAGACAAGCACGGCCATAGTGGCGACCGCCGCCCCGCCTATGGCATCAATTATGTAGTGGTTTCCGGTGATGACTATGGCGAGGAAGGTCATGCCGGGGTAGATGACTCCCAATGGCTTGAGCCAGGGATGCTTCATCCGGAAGAAGAGAATACCGAACAGAACAGTCCAACTAAAGTGCAAGCTTGGCATGGCAGCATAGGCGTTGTAGTAGACGGACATTTCGCGGCTGCCGTACCAGCTGGGACCGAATTGCTGGATAGTGTCAATGAAGCCGTGCTCCGGCATAGCTCTTGGTGGAGCCAGAGGGAACAGCATGAAGACCATCAAGGCTATAACAAGGCTGAGCAGAATCATGTTTCGGTAATAGAAATATTTCTGCCTATCTAGGATATATACTACGAGGGCCGTAACTACTATGATAGGCCAGAAGGTAAGTATATAAACCCAATTGAAAAAGATAACGAGGCCTTTCGAGTGCTCAATCACCCATGCTTGCCAGCTTGGCTCCCACAAAAACCCTCTGGCGAACTCAAAGGCAGTGACCTTTATCGCATTCTCAACGGCAACGGTCTCGATGTCGGCAATGAGGTATCTGCGGACGAACATGTAGAGGAAGTAAGCGCTTGCGATAATCAGCACTTGCTTGGAGTGCCTGAGAACATTCCAATAAAGCCAGGAATTCTTGATTTCCAGTCCTTTATTCTGAATGGTCTGTTTAATCATCATTCATCAACCCTGAGCTTGGACTCCTTCTGGTTCTTTGAAGACGTGACCGAGACCGGCTGATGGGGTTTATGATTATTCCGGGCCTGCTCTGAGTGACTGGAAGGCTGAAGGGGTATAAAGGGGCCGCGTTTCCTGGCAACCCTGGTTTCCAGGTAAACATCACAGTTCATGCATCCTACGCCGGCCGCCGGAACAAATTTCTCATCAAAGAGCCCCCGCGCCGTCACGTAGTGCTCACCGTTCCAGATTTCCTTGATAGAGTTGGTATTGACATTTCCGAAGTCGTCGGATGCGTCGGTAAGGTAGCAGCAGGGAGCATACCCCCCGTCCCAGTTAACGACGCCGCTGCGCCATAAACGCCAGCAGCGGCCCCCGTTCTCCTGGTAGGGCTTGGAGAAGGGCTGGTCCTTGCGAAAGCCTTCTGCGGATATGGGGATCCACTTCTTCGTCAACTCCGGGTCATTCTCCCCGTGAGGAAAATCGACTTTCTTGAAGATTATGCCGTCCACTCCCAGCTGGTCTGCCAACTGGCTCGCCTCTTCAATCTGGTGCTCGTTCTGACGCATCACGATGAACTGCCATTCTATATAGGGCGTCTTTGAGCCAAGCTCCCTTTTCTTCTGAGTCAGAAGCGTGATGTTCTCCAAGACTCTGTCCAGATGCCCCCCTACACGGTAGACCTCATAGACATCCTGTGTAATACCATCTAGAGAAACGATGAGCACGTCAAGCCCCGAACGTATGAGACGCTCGGCCATGTCGGGCGTGAGCGGCTTGTTGAGGTTTGAGCTAATAATGGTAGCTACGTTGGACTGATTGGCATAAGCCACGTAGCGGTCTATCTCTTTATTGAGGAAAGGTTCTCCCCAACTGTAAAGGCTAAGCCAGATGCAATAGTCCTTGATTTCGTCAACGGTCTTCTTGAAGAGGTCGAAGTGCATAACGCCCTTGTCTCGGTTGACCGTGCCCAACCCGGTGTGGCACAAAGGGCATTTTAGCTGGCAAATATTGGTGGTGTCTATCTCCCATTCATACGGGTAGCCTGAAACCCTGCTGCGGCCAAGCCGCAGTTGCAATTCTATGCGCAACAGGTTGAATAGCTTCTTCCACGTCCCGTGACGCAACGCTACCGTAAGCCTCTGGCTCGCACGGCCGCTGGCAAATGCCCCAATGGTGGACTCGTTCACCTGGAGCCGTCTCTCCAGGGCCCATATTGTCCTGAACAGCAAAGAGCCCTTCACGGAGGACATACCCCACTCCTCTGACAGGTCTTGAAAATGGCATTACGTACGGAAGGCGTGGTCATGCCCCCACTTCCGGCATGGATGACCTTTTGGAGATGTAGAGCACCATCATTGGTTGCGTGCATGAATATTGTGTGATGTAAACGGGACCTTAGTCTCAACGAGCCATCTGAGCTTGATTAAGTTTGACGAGAATCGTACGTGGAAAGCACAGTTTACTTCCAGTCATCCAACATGTCAATGACTGGTATTTTTAATCTTCCCTGACTTTAATCAATATGAAAAGCCTGTCACCCGGTTGCTTGAGAGAATACAATGTGCCCGTGCGGTTCTCCGAGCATGTTACCCCCTCTCCTCCCTTTCCCGCTGGCTGGGCCACATGGCAAGGGCCGGTATGATGGCTGCCAGGGCTACTCCCCCGGCAACACGGAAAAAGTTATGGAACAGGGTAAGACCCGCATCGTTGAGCTGGGCGTTATACTCGGCAACTCTGGCCTGCAACGCGCTGGCAGTCTCCCCGGGTATGGGTATGGGTAGCTCCAGCCCGGCCGTGAGCAGATGGAACCGTTCCACTCCCCAGGCCGATAGTGCGGCCAGCCCCAGAGCCATCCCAACCATCCGGGATACCGTGACCAGTGATGCTGCCGTGCTCCGGTACTCCTCGCTGACGGAGTTAAGAGCCCTGGTCATAATGGGCGCGTTGTTCAGGCCGAACCCAAGCCCCGCTGTCATCAAGTGCAAGGTTAGCCACGGCTCGCCGATGTCCAACTCCCACGTGCTGACCAGGAAAAGCCCCAGGGCGCTCAGACCAAGCCCTGCAGTAATTACAGGCCGGATGCCGATTATCCCTGAGAGATAGCCCCCGACCACCGCCCCCACCGGGATTGCTGCGGTCATCCGCAGCAGCCACCACGCTCCGGTCAGAGGCTCTTTCCCCATTACCGTACCCGCCATCAACGGCACGGTGACCATGGCAATAATGAAGGATACACCCTCCAGAAGCTGGGTTGCGTTCGCCGTTATGAAGACCCAGGAGCGGGATATGAAGGGGGACAGCAGAGGCTCGACGGATGCCCGGTCCGGTGGCCCCACGGCATCCCGATTCTTCCCTAGCTCCCCTTGAGAACGTCCAGGTGGTCGTCCTCGCCGGAAGACGTTGCCCACCACCGCCATGCTTGGATACCAGCAATTTGAGACCCGCCGTTCAAACAGTATCAGTGCTGCGGCAATGGCCAGCCCCGGCACTCCTATAATGAAGGGCATCGGGGAAGAGAGAGTAAATAGTCCCTGGCGGGATAGAGCCAGGGAGATGACGACCAGGGCAGCTGTCAACATGACACCGCCCAGGTAATCTACCCTCACGCCTTTCTGTGGTTGGTTGGCCAGCCACATCAGCGCCAAAAACAGGACGGCGCTCTGGGGCACGTTGAGCCAGAAAATCCAGCGCCAGTCCAGTAGCTCGATTATGGCCCCGCCGTAGGCCGGTCCCAGCATGGAACCGGCTTCCGCCGCAGCGACGACAACCCCAATGGCCATACCGCGCTGACGTTGTGGAAAGGCGCTGCTCGCTATGGCCAGACCTATGGGGACGGTGGCGCCTCCGCCGATAGCCTGGACTATCCTCGCTCCCACCATCCATTCCAGGTTGGGCGAGAGCGCCACGAGACATGTCCCGACGCTGAATACTATCAGAGAGGCCTGGTAGACCCGGGGCTGCCCGTATACGTCGGCCAGACGCCCTATCAGCGGCATGGCCGACGTGTAGCCCAGCAGGTATGCCGTCACGACCCAGGACGCTCTGTCCAACTCCGAGACGGGGATTTTAAGGTCCAGCATCACCTCGGGCAGGGCCGTAACTACTACAGTCTGGTCAAGGGCGGTCACAAATGCGCCCAGACCGATTATCGTGAGGAGCAGGGGTGTCGGTATTGTCCGGGGCCTCATGCTGTCGCCGAATAGCGTGGTGGTGGCTTTTTCATCCTGGACATTATACCCGGTCTCCTGGGACCCCGGTCATGGGAATCACTGGGTCGTGACGTCGGGCAAGGCAATCTCTACCGGCTCATCGAAGCCGTCAATAGTGAGGACCCGCACTACGTCAGGGTTGTCGGTGTCGAGGACCCGGCCCTCTATCCTGACCTTCCTGAGCAGTTCATGGGGCTGCCCTATCCATAGCTCCAGCCCGATTTCGTGCCCGGTTCCCGCAGACGGTACCAGGGTGTTCAGGTCTTCAGATAGTATGGTCCCCTTTACGCGCCATGTTGGTATATCACCGGTCTCCTCGACACCAGCTAGGGTCGGGTTGTGCAGGGACAGGATAATGTCGTTCAGGGTGCGTCCCAGATCGGTGAAGTTGAATGGGAGACTCTCTATCGGCCAGAGATTCCACTTGTCATTGTCTATGAAGTCGGTCATAAATGCCTTGTCGCCTACCGACACGACATCCACCCTGAAGAATGAGCGCGGGAAAGCGGAGACCGCTTCTATCTGGACTTTGAACTTGTCCGGCATGTCCACTTCGCCGGTCACCAGATTTACCTGTACCCCAGGGAATAGTTGGGAGGAGCTTTCTCCCTCGTGCTCCAGAGCGAAGCGCGCCGTCCCGAGGGCCAGCATCCGTGTGCCGGCCCTTTCTATGACCTGCTGGGGTGATAGTGTGGGGGTGGGGGCCGTGTCGGGAGTGGGCACTGCTTCGGGGCTTGGTCCACACGATGCCATCCATATCAGAAATACAAGTAGCAGGCAGTACCCCATCCAGACCCTATGCACGTTCACAAAAACCACCTCCAGCGGTAATGCAAGTCCTTACGCTCCTTCTCCCAATCATTGCCATGAAAATAGCCAACCTCCTCCCCACTCCATTGTATGCTTGATGCACATAGCCCCTTGTCCATCGTCCTTAGCTTGGCTCGGTTGACATTCCTGCTTGCCGGAGGAGGGTCGGGTTCCTGTCATTCCGAGCGTAGCGAAGAATCTAAAGACCTCCTACAAAGGAGCGGCCCGAACAGCAACCTATTTTAGATTCCTCGTCCGCCCGTGGCGGACTCGGAATGACATATTGGGCTGCCACTTATCCGTCATTCTGGCGGAAGCCAGAATCCAAGTCCCCATGGATTCCGGCTCGGTGACCGGAATGACAGCTGGGTTATCACCCCCACCCGGCCCTTCCCTTAATTGGTTAATGTGCATCACGTGTATCGAGGGGGAAGGGATTGCCTGGGCCGGTGATATTCCATTTTCATTCCCTTACTTGGCCTTCGCAAGGCCTTGGCCAATTCCGGCCTTACACCTCGGCGCATAAATGAGCCGGAATCCATACCCCGGCTCCTGAATTCCCGAGACAGCGGGAGTCCGGAGACCTCAAATTGTTCGACTTCATGCCATTCTGATAGCTTACTGCCCTGCTACTTCCATGACCAGATGGCGACCTGACTGGTAGCGATTTCCCGAGGAGTTGCACCTTCCTTCACGTCCAGCACGTGCACCTTGACCCCCTCGGGCGACGTGCCGTTGCTGCGTGGGTCTGTAGGGTTGACGGTCCCGCTGAATACTATCTTCGAGCCGTCGGGCGACCAGATGGAATGGGAGTAGGCATACTGGTCGAAGAAGGTAATCATGGTCAGGAACTCCGTTGAGGGCACGAACTCCGCCAAACTTACGGTCTTTTCTCCTGACCTGTCCACGTATTTCCAGGTCAGGGTGTTGCGGTCAGCGTCAAAGGCTGCATACATGATTATGCTCCCGTCCGGGGACCAGAAAAATGCAAACAGAGGCTCATTCACCAGCTCCCTCCGGGATGAGCCGTCACTATTTATGATTGTGAGCCGGTCGTACCCGGTAGTCGTAGAATCAACGCTATCTACCACTGCTATCTCGTCCCCGGTGGGAGACCACAGAAACGCTGATGATTGCCCAACGTCCATTATGGGCGGAGCATCGAATTGCTGAAGTCCAACCTCGTTACTCATAATGGAGTTGGTTTCAGCTATGTAAAGCCCGTTCCTTCCGCCGTCTTCAGCAACATATACGATCTTGCTGGCATCAGGGGAAAATGCCGGCGTGCTGAATCTCATACCTGTGTCACCTACCGCACGGGGAGAACCTATGCCATCCCCATCGAGACGTGCTATAAGCAGCTCCGTCTCCCGATGTATGAGAATCGAGCTGCTATCTCTGGCCCAGCTATAGTACAGGGGACCCTGTCCCGCCACTTTGGTGACGTTCCTCCCCTGTTCAGGGATACTGCTGAAGAGGCTAAGTCCGGTGATGGTGGCTGCTATGAAAGTGAGGTATTTATTGTCCGGGCTCCAGTAGATGTAGTGAGGCGTGTTCCGGGCTATGGGTGCGGTGTTGGGATCGTTATCGTATATCGCCGAAGTCCTTCCCGTTGATACGTCCACCACCTCCAGGGTAAAGCCAACGCTTTCCCCGTCTACAGTGATGCGAGATGCGGCAAGCTTGGTACTGTCATGAGACCAGGTGGGCCAGGTGTAAAATATCCGGCTCCGGGTGCCTTGTGCCAGGATATGCCCCGCCGGGCCGACTCGGAGGTCGGTGGTGGTAATTCTGCGGGAGTCGGTGCCGTCTGGGTTTATGGTGAATATGTTGCCATCGGGGCCTATGTAAGCTATTCGGCCCATTTCCATCTCGCCTCCCTCCTGTAAGGACCCTTCAGAGTCTACGGAAACCTCGGTGGGAGTCTCGGCTTGTGGGGATACGGTGCTCCCTGCTGCCTGTTCAGCCGTCCGTCTCTCTCCGCAGGCGGCTATGGTCGCCAGCAGGACGACCGACACTAGGAGAAGCGCCAAAACACTGGGAGTGACCAGGTAGCTCCGGGCAGCGTGCATCTATGACCTCTAAATAATGATGATGAGCTTGCGGATAGCTGCCGCCGTGGGTCTTACAGTGGCAGCGAAATCGCCTGTCCCGTCTGGGCGCTGCGGATAACGGCCTCGGTGAACTCCATGTATTGGACCCCCACCTCGAAGGGTGTATGGGTCACCTTCTCCTTGCCCCGGATGGAATTGATGAACTCCTCTTCCACGCGCCACTCCCCCTGCTTTTCCCGTGGGACGGGAATCTCGGTGAGCTGGCTGTCACCCCGGCGTCCGCCGAAAAGGGTCAGAGCCGGCGGGCCGTCCAGGCGCAGGGTCCCCTCGCTCCCGTAAAGCCACACCTCGCCGTCGGAGGCCAGTCCGGTAACGGCGCTGAAGCGCAGGTGGGCCTGGGCACCGCAGGCCATCTCACAGAGGATGTCTACGTGGTCGGGCACAGTCACCGAGCGTATGGCACCTTTCTCGTCCCGCCGTTTCTGTGACCATACCTTGGTCGTGGCCATGACCCTGGACGCCGGACCGACCCAGCGCAGCAGAGCCTCGTACCAGATGCCCATGTTCAGGGTGTTATAGCCGCTCAGGTCCCGGTCCTGCCGCCATTGAAGTTGCCCCTCCCGGTCGAGGAAGTTATTCTGGGTTACCCGCATCTCAATGGCGAGAACGTCGCCCAGGTAGCCATTGGCGATGTGCTCCTGGATGGTACGGTCAACCTTGAGTGTGAAGGGAGAAGGGACCACCTGGGCAACGAGATGGGGCTTGCGACGGGCCGCCGCAAGCATGGCGTGGGCCTCCTGGGCGTTCATGGACATTCGGGCCTCGCAGAGGACGTGCTTGTCCTTCTCCAGGGCGGCCAGGGTTATTGGGCAGTGCATGTAGGGCCAGGTGCCTATGCAAATGGCGTCGGTGTCGTCCGCCTCCACCAGTTCCAGCCAGTTATCATAGACCTTGGGAATCTCAAACTGGCTTGCCACGCGCTCGCCGGACTCCCTGCTGCGGTTTGCGACGCTGACTATCTCCACGCCGTCCACGCTGCGCAAGCCGGGGATGTGCCTGTCTCGTGTGTTGGCTCCCGCACCCACGAGGCCCACCCTGATAATTCCGTCTGTCATAATCCTACTCCTTCGATAATCTGATGCGCGAGCGATTGGCTCGGATATTTGCTCACGTATCAGTATGGGTCTCTTGGGTTCGATTATAGGGGGCGATTCTCCCTTAGTCCAGACGGCTAAACGAAAGTCCTCCGGCCGCCGTCGTTGACACGGACATATTGGGTCGCTAGAGTAGGTAGCGTGCCTAACGCCTGCCTGACGGCAGACAGGCCTGTGTAGTGGCATGAGCCTGGAACAGGAGGAGGTGTCGTCCGTGGCTACATACAAGGTCGCCCTGGTCCCCGGAGACGGGGTAGGCCCCGAGGTTATGGCAGAGGCCAGAAAGGTGCTGGACGCCCTGGCAGCCTCGGATGGCGGCATGAGCTTCCAGTACACCCACTTCCCCTGGGGTTCCAACTACTATCGCGAGACGGGACGCATGATGCCCGAGGACGGCCTGGAGGAGATGAAGCTCCATGACGCCATCCTTTTCGGGGCAGTGGGCGACCCCGACATACCCGACCATATTACGCTTCACGGGTTAATCCTCCCCATACGCAGGGCCTTCGACCAGGGCGTCTGTCTTAGGCCGTCCTATCTCTACGAGGGGGTCAGTTCGCCCCTGGAAGGAGTGAACCCTGGGGATATAGACATGGTCGTCTTCCGGGAAAACACTGAGGGTGAGTATGCTCCCATAGGAGGCTTTCTCTATCATGGTATGCCTGATGAAGTAGCCGTCCAGACCAACGTCTTCACTCGCAGGGGCACCGAAAGGATAATCAGGGCAGCCTTTGAGTACTCCCGCAAGCGGAACAAGGCACGCAAGGTAACTTCAGTCACTAAGTCCAACGCCATGGCCTACGGCATGGTCTTCTGGGACCGGGTCTTTGATGAAGTGGCTACCGAGTACCCGGACATCACCACCGAGTCGCTGCTGGTGGACCGGGCATGCATGGACTTTATCCGACATCCTCAACAGTTCGACGTGGTGGTGGCCTCCAATCTATTCGGAGACATCCTGACCGACATCGGGGCCATAGTCACGGGCAGCATGGGCCTTGCTCCCAGCGCAAATATCAATCCCGACGGACTCTATCCCTCCATGTTCGAGCCGGTACACGGCGCGGCTTTTGACATAACCGGTAAGGGTATAGCCAACCCGCTGGCTGCGATACTGTCAGCAGGTATGATGCTTGAACACCTTGGGGAGGCCGCCGCAGCCGACAAAGTGAACCGGGCGGTGGAGTCTAACCTTAGAGAGGCCCGGGTGAGGACTCCCGACCTTGGTGGCAGCGCCAGCACTTCTCAGGTAGGGGACGAGATAGTGCGTCTTCTGTCGGTGTGAGACAGGGGAGTGTCGTGTCGTCCCCCAAGGTCGCAATTGACACCCCCGAAGCGCTGAAGTACAATCGCCCTAGCTTCAACTTACCATTCAACAAGCATCTAGCGGAGGTGGGACCGATGGCGAGTATCAGTTTGACCGTTAACGGGACCAAATACACACATGATGTTGAACCCCGGCTACTCCTGGCACAGTATGTGCGCGACGTGCTCGGCCTCACCGGCACTCACGTGGGCTGCGACACCAGCCAGTGCGGAGCCTGCACCATTCACGTAAACGGTCTCGCCGTCAAGTCCTGCACCATGTTTGCCGTGCAGGCGGACGGGGCCGAGATTACCACCATCGAGGGCCTTGCCAAGGGCGACCAACTCCACCCCCTGCAGGAGGGATTCTGGGAGGAGCATGGCCTTCAATGCGGCTTTTGCACCCCCGGCATGATAATGTCCGCTTACCAGATTCTTGAACGCAACGCCAATCCCACAGAGGAAGAGATACGCCACGGCCTCGCCGGAAATCTCTGCCGATGCACGGGTTACCATAACATTGTAAAAGCCATTCAGTACGCTGCCCGAAAGAGCTAGCCTACCCCCCCTTCCATTTGATACCTTCCCACTCCCGAAAAAGGAGGCGTCAAGATGACCACGAGTTCCTTCGAGTATTTCGCTCCCTAACCCGTCATTCCGGCCTTGAGCCGGAATCCATAGGTCTCTTGGGGCGTATGCAGTCTAAGAGGGTGTTTCTAAAGTGGCGTCCAAGCTTCCTCTCCCTCGATGGGAGAGGATTGAGGTGAGGGTGATACCCCTCATCCCAACCTTCTCCCGCAAGGGGAGAAGGGGCTTTGCAAAGACTCTCTTGGGAAAGAAAATAGCGGCCAATGATTGAACTCCGGGACTACCAACAAGACTTGCTGGAACGGGTGAAAGGGACCCTTGCCGACCCAACGGTCAAGACAATGATGCAGCTGCCCACCGGCGGCGGCAAGACTCGCATTGCCGGGGAACTGCTGTCAGGCTGGCTGGAAGATGGGCGCAAGGCCGTCTGGCTGACCCACCGCGAGGAGTTGGCTCGCCAAACGGAAGATAGGTTGCGAGAAGCAGGGATTACGGCAACGTGCGACATGCAGTGGAAATCTGTCACGAATGCTCCCATGCTGCCAAATGGTGTCGTCATATTGATGGCCCAAACCGTGGGCCACCGCAATGCCAGGGCCGATGTATGGGATGATTACAACAGCAGAGACCTGATGATTATAGACGAGGCCCACCACGCCACCGCCGACGGCTGGGCGAGGGCTATAAACCAGTGGCCTGGCCCGGTGCTGGGAATGACGGCCACACCCTGGCGTCTCTCCCTTAAAGAAGGGTTCGACCACCTGTTTGACGAGTTACACTGCGGACTGCAAGTCAAAGCCTTGCAATCGGGCGGGTCGCTGTGTAGGGCACGGGTCCTGTCTCCACCGAAGGAGGAGCAGGTTCAAGAAGGCCGGGTTGATTACACGATGGGAGACTACAGCCCGTCCAGCATTGAACTAGCTAACAAAGGTCATGATATTTGGACCGTCGGGGCGTTGCGGTTCTGGCAGGAGCACGGCGAAGAGCGTCAAACGGTGGTCTATGCCGTATCCGTAGGGCACGCCAAAAACCTCCTTGCCACGTTCACCGATGCCGGCATACGTGCCGGGGTGCTGTTGAATAAGAAAGAGACTTCAAGCACAGAGCGGGCCGAGCTTATTGACCGATTCCAAAACGGGGACGTCAGGGTGCTGATTAACGTTACGGTAGCCACGGAGGGGTTCGACCTGCCCGACGCCGCCTGCGTGGTGCTGACGCGGCCCACCATGAGCCTGTCCTTGTACCTGCAAATGGTTGGCCGGGGTTTGCGTCCGAAGAAAGATGGCGGGGACTGCGTGATTCTGGACCTGGCAGGGAACAGCCTGAGACACGGACTGCCGGAAGAAGAGCGGGAATGGTCGCTGAAGCCCCGTGGAAGCAATTCCAGTGGCATTGCGCCAGTCGTGTGGTGCGAGGAATGTAGCGGCATTTCTCCCGCAGCCAGCCACGTTTGCAATCACTGTGGTACTCCTCTCGGAAAGGACTGCGAGAGATGTGGTAAATGGCGCGCTACACGGCGGTGGGCGATGGCCGATGGACACGCTCACCAACACGACGTCGTCTGTGATTTTTGCCATTTGGATGCTCATGTGGCAGCCAATCTGCCGAAAGATCGAGAATTGAAGGAAGTGGCAATAGATTCTCTGCTCTTTACTCTGGTAGATGAGATGGTGCGGCGAAACTTGACAGATGATGACACCCGTCGGAACGAACTGAGGGAACTAATCGCCCAACGGAAGCAGGAAAATTCAGATAACACTGTCTTAGATAATTTGTTTGATGCCTACATCTCCAGTCTCCCTGTTGAAGAGAAACCTGCCAGCAATCGTGAGATTGGTGCCAAGCTCAATTATTGGGAAACCCGGCGTCAAGAGGAACTTGACCAATGGAATGAAGAGCTTTCCAACCTAAAGTCAAAGACCGCCATCGAAGATAAAGTGCGCAGAGGCTGTGGGCAACAACTGGAACGAGCGCAGAATGGTTTCCGAGGGTATCATAATCCGGCAGATATCGAACGTGAATATTTTCTTTACCTAGCCGTGTCTGGGGAAGAATGGGAGCTGCTACCGAACGACTTGAGATCCCGTATCTCAGAGATATTGAATAAGCAAAGGCAAGGTATCAAGGAAGGTCGTCGAGACCCAATAAACAGTTCTGAGAAAAAGGAATACCTCAGGTTACTTAAGCCAGTTGACCGTGCCATGCGCTCACGTTTGATTACGATGCAGCGTCAGTTTGAGAGGCGCTGGCCCGAGATCTGGGCAGAACGCCAGCAATCTATCTCATAGTTAATAGCGTAGATAAACTGCACGCGGCGAAGAAGACAAGTGAATGGTTGTGAGGGCTTATAAAACCTTCTCTCATGCCCGAAAAAAGGAGGCGTCAAGATGACCACGAGTTCCTTTGAGTATTTCGCTCCCGCTACCCTCGGGGAGGCCCAGACACTCCTCAGTCAGTACGGAGGGGATGCCAAGATAGTCGCCGGCGGGCACAGCCTCATACCTACCATGAAAATCAGGCTGGCCGAGCCCAAGTACCTGATTGACCTGGGGAGAATCTCGGAGCTTTCCTACGTAAGGGAACAGGATGGCGGCCTGGCTATCGGTGCCATGACCACCTACTACCAGATAGAGAGTTTCTCCACGGTGAGAAGCAGATACCCGGCGTTGGCTGAGGCCGCCGGCGAGGTGGCCGACATGCAGGTGCGGAATAAGGGGACCATAGGTGGTTCACTGGCCCACGCCGACCCGGCCGCCGACCTGCCCGCCGTGGTCCTTGCCCTGGAGGGCCAAATAGGATTGGCAAGTTCCGGTGGACAGCGCACCCTCGACGCCGACGATTTCCTTGTGGATACCTTTTCTACCGCCCTGGGAGACGATGAAATCCTCTCCGAGATACGAATCCCCGCTTTGCCTGCCAACACCGGCGGCTCCTACAAGAAGTTCGGAAACAAGGCCTCTCACTTTGCCATAGTTGGGGTTGCGGCGATAGTGACCATGAGCGGCGGGACCTGCCAGAGGGTCCGGATAGGCATTACCGGAGCCGGGCCAAGGGCCGTGCGGGGCAGGAGCGCCGAGGCCGTGCTGGAGGGTAAGGAGCCTACCGCGAGCAACCTTGCCCAGGCGTCGGAACAGGCCGCCCAGGGTATAGATTTTCTTGGGGACATTCATGCTTCAGAGGAATACCGCGCTCACCTTACCCGGGTGTTCACCAGGCGGGCGTTGGAGGAGGCCGTCAGCCGGGCCCAGTAGTCTTGGCCGGCGGGGATGGTTCTCCCTTCAGGTCATCTTAGAAAGTGTTTCTAAAATGGTGTCCCAAGCCTCCTCTCCCTCGACGGGAGAGGATTGAGGTGAGGGTGATAACCCTCATCCCAGCCTTCTCCCGCAAGGGGCGAAGGGGCTTTACAAACACCCTCTTAGAAGGGACTTATTCCTTTCATGACAGACACCGCGTGCGCCATTTGTAGCTCCACCCTGCGTCCGGGAAGAACCTTCACCTTCAAGGGCGCTCAGGGACAGTTTGTCAAGTGCCTGCGATGCGCGCTGGGCCACTGGCCCATGCTCAGAAGGTCCCTCCTTACCGCCTTGGTGGTGGGCACTATCCTGGCCGCTCTCAATCAGGGAGACAGGCTCTTCTCAGGGTCGTGGGCGTCGTCCTTCTACTGGAAGATACCGCTGACATACTGCGTGCCTTTTCTGGTGACTACCTGGGGGGCCTTGACCAACAGCCGCAGGTAAGCTCGCAGGTCCCGGATTCAGGCCGGGAGATTATAGCTGGTTAATCCTGCTTGCCAGGCGGAAGTCGCGGCGTGTGAGGCCACCCTCACTGTGGGTGGTGATGGAAAGTGTCAGGCTGGTGTAGTTGATGATGATATCCGGGTGATGGTCTATCTCCTCGGCAACCTCGGCCACCCTGTTTACGAAGACCATATTATCCTCGAAAGAGGGGAAAGAGAACTCCCGGGTTATGTACCGGCCATCCTGAAGCCAGCCGTCAACTTGCTTCAGGCGCTTGTCTATTTCCTCTTGGGGGAGTAGTGGAGGCATAGCTGGATAGCTCCCCTAGCTCGTGGGTATTTCCAGGCCGTGGCCTGCCTGTTTGTGTGCCCGGGCGTTGCGCACGTAGCCTGCGGTAGGGGTTTCCAGACGTTTGCGGTTCTCGGTACTCAGGGGCCTTACCTGCCCCGGCACGCCTATCACAAGGGACTCCTTCGGTATCTTGGACTCGGCCCGCACCACGGCTCCGGCACCTATTAGACAGTAGTCTCCAATCTCCGCCGATTCCAGAATGACGGCATTAATGCCTATCAGGACGTTGTTCCCCACCTTGTGCCCATGAATAACGGCACCGTGAGTCACCAGCACGTTGTCCCCTATGTCCAGGTAATCGTCGGTATGAATTACACAGGTGTCCTGGATGACCGAGCTATTGCCTATGACTATCTTCCCAAAATCGGCCCGGATTACCGCACCGGGCCAAACGCTGGAGTTCTCCCCTATCTCCACGTCTCCCACAATGTAGCAAGCCTCGCTGATGAAGGCCGTGGGCGAAATTCTGGGGGTCTTGCCATTGAAGCTGCGTATCACAGCCGCCTCCTCGTTGGGCACACAAACTTAATACTAAACCAGATTGCGGGACTCCTCCTCTGCTTCTAGCCAATCGATCGCTTCCTGGGGAAGCCATCCGAAATAGTCTGGGGTAACACGCATCACTAGGACATAATCTTCAGCCGTAAGGTAACTATTAAGCCTTTCGAACAACTCTTGAGAGGTTTCGTCCGTGCTTATAAGCCATGCGTTGTCGAAGAAGTTGAACCAGCCCTTGGAGGCCAGTAAGGCATCGAAGAACATATCGTATTTATGCCTGCGGTTCCTAAGATTAAACGCGACTAGGTAAACCACTATCATTCCTCGGGATTTGTTGGTGTTCGAGGTGGCCTCCTCGGTGCTGAGACTTCTCTCCTTGGTCGCCTGGTTGTTTGTGTTGCATCCAGTTCTGCTTGTCTACGCTGTAAATGTTGTTCCCCTGTCAGCATGAGATTTTCAGGTTTTCCAAAAACTAATATGAATACCCCTATGATTGCGAGTAAGAATATTATACCAATCCCCAAAAGGATTATAAGTATCTCAGGTTCCGTTAATTGGCCGCGAACTATAACTGCTATAGCAACGGCACCAAGTACCAGGAAAATCAGACCAAACAGGATGACTGGAGCGGTGATACTCCGCAGTGTTCCACTCCAGTCTTCGGGTAGTGGGCTCATTTGCAAGGAGTATACATTCTCCCACCTTCGCCTTCAACCCAACGTCTGATTTCTCTTCCTGCTCCATTGACTCCCATTGGGGCGTATGATACAAGTTATACTTAATCTATGCCAACCTGGGTAATGTTATCTCTCCTATTCCCGGTACTTCTGGGGATAGTGAACGTTCTCGACAAGCTCATCACAGACCGCTATTCCTCGCGCACAAACTACTACGCCTTCTGGATAGGAATTTACGAGCTTGTCCTGGGTGCCGTCATCGTTATCAGCCTTCTGGGTGTGCAGGGAATGGAGCTCCGGTCCTTCCTGGGTGGCCTTCTCACGGGAAGTACCCGCGCCATCAGCCTTCTTCTACTCCTTGCTGCCCTGAAGCGTGGACAGGTGACAAGGGTCGTTCCGCTGTGGTATCTGTACCCTCTGCTGGTTGCACCTATGGCGGCGGGATTCCTGGACGAAAGGCTCTCCAGCCTGGTGTGGGTCGCCATTTTCCTGGCAGTGTTGGGAGCAGTGCTGGTCTCCTGGCAGGGCACTGTAAGCATCCGGGGCTTCGGCAACCCGGCACCCCTCCTGCTGGCCCTCGTTGCCGGGGTGGTCTTTGCCACGTCCATAGTCTTGAGCAAATACTTCCTGGATGATGGACAGTTCTGGCAGTTCTATGGCTCCTCCCGCCTGGGGCTTGCAATGGGGATGCTGGGAGCCACCCTTCTGACGGAGGTGCCACGGGGGGCCACCGGCATGTTCAGGAACCGGGGATTCATGGGGATGGTCACCCTGGTGGAGGCGGTGGTCAGCCTGGCCACCATAGTCAATTTCGCTGCCATTAGCCTTGGCCAGGTATCCCTTGTAGCCGCCATCAGCGCCATACAACCATCGTTGGTTCTGCTTTATTCTCTGGGGCTGGCCGCGCTATCCCCTTCCAGCTTTGGTGGCTGGGTAACCATGCGTACCCTGCACGTCCAGTTGGCGGGCATAGTTGCCATCACTTCCGGCGTGGTGCTCATATCGCTCTTCGGTGACGGATAGGCGGGTCCATGGTGGGGTGGCGAGGCATCGTCCGGGGGAACCTGGTATCACCGGCCCCCCGGACTGGGAAGATACGCGTTCCTATGCTGCCTTGGATGGCCGAGCTTCGATCCAGTCCACAAACCTGCTGACCTTGGCCTCAAGGCTGACAAAGCTGGTCTCCAGGGCGCTAAACCTGGACTCCAGCACCCCGAACCTGGTGTTGATGGCGTCAAACCGGGACTCGAAGGCGTCAAATCTGGCCTCAAAGGCGTCAAACCGGGATTCAAAGGCCCCGAATCTGCTCTCAAGTGCTCCAAACCTGGCATTGCCGCCGTCAAATCTGGCGTCGAAGGATTCGAACCGGGTCTGCAAGGCGTCCAATCGGGTATGGATACTTTCGACAAGGCGTTCGAGCTTGGACTCCAGACCGGCGATGTCATTGGGCTTTCCTACGAGTTCTTCAAGCATAGTTACCTCCTGTGTTTGTGTATGATGCGTCTAGCCGTACCCTACAAAAGGGCAATTCATAGTGTCAAGGCACATCCCTGACAATTTATCAGGCATTTGTGACGACTGCGTGGGTAGGCTATTATAATAGGGTTTGTAGTCGGACATGGTAGCGGAGGGAGAACGATGGGCAGTAGGAAGACAGGTGCGGAGAATGTCTACGAGGCGGCGAGGAAGTGGGTTGACTGCGCCCTGAAGGATGACGGCTCACTTTTCACGCCGGGTAAGGCTATCTGGTCGCTTCAGCTACTTAAGAGATTGCGGGAGATGTTCTTGGACAGTCCAGATGTAGGAGATGGTAACTTTTTTACTGTCTTAGAGAAACAGTTGGAAGGCGGCGCACCGCAAGTCTACCAGCTGATGGGAGAGGCACTCTACGCTCATTTCCTTATTATCTGGAAGGATGCAATGAAACCCGATACTAAGAAGAACAATGTTGAACGGGTACTTGGTTGGGGGGCGCCAGTCAAGGCCATTCCTGACGGACTCGTTGGCGGTCTCACACCAGGCATAGCACGTCCAGGGATAGCTTTCAGCACATGGCGCCGGGCTCAGGTGGGATGCCTCATTGAGTTCGTCGAGCAGTGGAAGGAGAAGAAGTCCAGTGACCGCGACCGCTTACTCCGTGACCCGTGGATGTTCAAAGATTTTCTAATGGGGGTGCGCTTTAATAATCTTCTACTTCGCGATATGCAGGACACACCACGCGTCCAGAAGGAGGCTTTGCTCCACCTGGTACATCCTGACACCTTTGAGGGGACCGTTTCTATCAATCTAAAGTGGGAAATTGCTAATGCAGATGCCTTTACGCATTTCGTTACTGATGGGGAAACGGACGTTGACCGCAAGCTGATGCAGATTCGCCAGGGCCTTGAGAATGAGCTCGGAAGAGACTTCGACTTCCATGATCATGATATTAAGCGCCGATGGGACTCCAAGACAGTCAGGAACGGGCCTTCAACGGGCTCAACTGAGACCAATAAGGATCCTATGCCTCAGAATCTATGCGAGCTCGCCGAAGAAGTATATCTCCCCGTTTCCTTCCTTGAGGAAATCAAGACTCTGTTGGAAGACAAAAAGCAGGTCATCTTCCAGGGGCCTCCGGGCACGGGCAAGACCTACATTGCACAGGCCCTTGCCGAGCATCTTGCAGGGTCAAAGGGCCGAGTTACCCTGGTACAGTTCCATCCTTCTTACGCCTACGAGGACTTCGTGCAGGGCTTCCGTCCCGCTCCGATGAAAGACGGGCAGCCTGGGTTTCATCTGAAGAATGGACCACTATTGGAGATAGCCAAACGCGCAGAAGAGGACTCGAATAACGATTATTACCTCATCATAGATGAGATCAACCGGGGCAGCATCGCCAAAGTGTTCGGGGAACTATACTTCCTGCTGGAGTACCGCGACAAACCAATGAATCTCCAGTACTCGGACGTGCCCTTCTCTCTACCGTCCAACCTCTACATCATCGGGACGATGAACACCGCCGACCGCAACATAGCTCTGGTGGACCTGGCCCTGCGGCGTCGCTTCTATTTCGTGGAATTCCACCCGGACGAGGAGCCGGTGAAGGGCGTGCTCAGGCGCTGGCTGGAAAGGAATGAGCTTGACCACGTGGCATGGGTGGCGGATGTCGTGGACAGGGCCAACGCGAGGCTGGAGGACGACCGCCACGCTGCCATCGGGCCGAGCTACTTTATGAGAGCCGACCTGGACGAGGCCACCGTCGAACGCATCTGGAAACACGGCGTCCTGCCGTACATTGAGGAGCGGCGGTTCGGAGGCGAGCAAGCGACAAACGAGTTCGAGCTTGACAAACTGCGGCAACGGGTGCCTCCGACCGCATCTCAAGAGGCGTCCGATGGGCAGTTGCACACTGGTGAGGAAGAATCTGTTGGTGGCAGTGCGGAATAATGAGTGAAATCAACCTCACGGAATACGCACCGTCTGAATGCTCTCTCTCGGCCGATGAATTGGATACATTGCTGAGTGAGAGAAAGGCTCTCGACCTATCTATCGAACCTGTCAGAGGCACGGAAGGTGTGTACAGAATCAAGCCCGGCTCCACCGTTGGCGCAGTGGAGATTGGCGACCTGTCGGTGCTCATACGGCCCAAGATTTGCATCCCGCAGCTTCTGTCGCTGGCTTGCTATACCATCGGCAAGGTCAAGTTCCAGCCGCAGGATTTCGACTTTCCCGAAGAGTACGCCCTGCCCGACGTGCTGGCCCACGCGCTGGCTTTTCACGCTCGCCGGGCTTTCTCCCGGGGGCTTCTCCACGGCTACCGCACCGAGGAGGAGACGCTGTACACCGTGCGAGGGCGCATCCAGTTCGACGAGCAGATAAGGCGCAGGTTCGGTATTCCATTGCCCGTAGAGGTGCGCTACGACGAGTTCACCGACGACATCCTGGCGAACCAGTTGGTGAAGGCGGCGGCCTACCGGCTTGGCCGGATGCGCCCTCGTTCGTCGAAAGCGCGCAAGGACTTGGGGTGGATAGCCGGGATGCTGGATAACGTCTCCTTTGTTGATTTTCCGGGAAGTGACGTGCGGGAGGTGACCTTCGACCGGCTGAACGAGCACTATCAAGGCGTCGTGGGGTTGTCGCGGCTCATCCTGCGTCACAGCGCCTTCGAGTCAAAGCGGGGGGATGTGCGGGCATCCGGGTTCCTGATTGACATGAACGTACTGTTCCAGGAGTTCCTAACGGTGGCACTGAGAGAGGCGCTGGGGGTCTCTGAGCGGGAGTTCAGAGAATACACCATCTCATCGCTCGATTTGCCCCCACCCGGCCAGAATGGCAAGGTGCATCTCAGACCGGATCTAGTGTGGCGGCAAAACTCAAAGTGCGTATTCGTCGGCGACGCCAAATACAAGAACGTCACTGAAGAGCGTGTCCCCAATGCCGACATCTATCAGATACTCGCCTATGCCACCGCCCTCAACCTGCCAGGAGGCTTGCTCATCTACGCACAGGGCGAGGCGGATGTCGCCACGTATGTAGTGCGTCACTCCGGCAAGCGCCTGGAGGTCACCGCCCTCGACCTGTCCGGCACCCTCGACGAGGCACTCACCCGCGTCAAGGTCTTGGCAGGAAAGGTCAGGGCGTTGCGCGACGCAGCACATGTACTGATAACTTGAAGGGGAGACACGCCCTGCTTGCGCGGCCTCCCCTTCTCATATGTCCACTAGATAGCCCTAGTCCACCATGTCGTAGCTGCGGAGCAGCTTGCCCGGCAGGGCGCCGGTGCAGTTGTTGCCCTCAAAAGTCACCGTACCGTTCACCAGGGTGTAGTGCAGTCCCGTGGGCTTCTGTATCAGGCGCTTCTCTCCACCGGGAAAGTCGGTTGCGAAGATGAGGTTGTCATACACGTACCCCAACTCCGACATGTTATAGACAATTATGTCGGCCCAGTTCCCGACTCTGAGCGTGCCCCGGTCCTTGAAGTCCGTCAGCCAGGCGGGCAACGCACTCATCTTGTAATGGGCCTGCTCCAGGGTCATTATCTCCCTGTCACGAATCCAGTATGTCAGGAAGAACACCGGCCAGAAGCTGTTGGTGTTGAACCGGGTATGTGCGCCGCCGTCGGAGACGGATACGTGTGAGTAGGGGTCCACCAGGAGGCTACGCTTGGCCTTGATTTCCTCCTCGGTATCACGGGGCGGCAATACGAACTCGGTCTCCAACCCCTCATCCAGGGCGAGGTCGAGCATGGCATCCAGCGGCTCCTTGCCTGTCATCTTGGCCAACTGGCTGATGGTCACGCCTTCATATTGCTCATTTCGCTGGAAGGCGGCTTCCAACACCCGCATCCGCTCGAAGTCGGTCCTGAAATTGGGCCAGTCTATGACGTCCTGTTTCATTGCAGTGCGAACGCTGGGCTGTCGCAGCTTGCCGGCCCTTTCCTCTGCATTCCCCACCAGAGGCTGCACCCAGTTGGGCATATAGTCGAAGAGGTTGAACTCGGACAGCTTGAACTCCAGAGGGACGCTGGTGCTCAGCTGCTGGAGTACCATTGGTATCCCTTCCACGCGACAAGACTCCACCCAGCCCATGTCCTCTTCTATCTGGGTGTCGAGGAGGTGAAAGGGGCGGCCGCTGATTCGCGCCATATCAGCCGACAGCGTCCGTATTGCTTTTCGTTGCTCCAGCGTGAGGCCCAGGCCAAGGGTCAGCCCGATGTGTCCAACGCCGAACTCGGACATAACCTGTGCCAGCGCCCGGAACTCTTCTTCGGAGGCCACGTGGCTGGGCAGGAAGCTGCCGTCCTCCGGGCGGTCCTCCATGTTCTTGTTGAAGGAGAACCCGAAGGCACCGGCCTTCATGGACTCATAGAGAATCCGCTTCATCTGGTCTAGCTCGGCCTCCTCCACAGAAGTCCTCTCACGGGAGGGCATCATGCCAAGCACGTAGCCACGCATGGGTGAGAAGGGAAGCAAGGCACCCACGTTGACGCCCAACCCTTGTCTGTCCAGGCTATCCATGTATTCGGGAAAGGTTTCCCAGTCCCAGCGTATTCCCTGGCGCATCGATTCGAGAGGAATGGCCTCGATGCGGTTCATCATTCGCATGTTGAGGTCCCTGTCCTCGGGCCTCGTGGGTGCAAAGCCGAACCCGCACTCGCCGATGGTAAGGGAAGTCACACCAAACCAGCCGGACAGAGAGGCGTAGGGGTCCCAGTTTAGCTGGGCGTCGTAATGGGTGTGCAGGTCAACGGCGCCGGGGGCTACTATGCAGCCGCTGGCGTCTATTTCTTTGGCCCCATTAGGGCTGATTTTGCCGCTGATTTTCGCTACCTTGCCGTCCTTTATGGCCAGGTCCGCCTTGTACCGCGGAATACCCGTTCCATCAACGATAGTGCCTCCACGAATGACCAGATCATACTCAGGCATGGTGCTACCTCCTGAAGTTTGTTCGTTGCCGGGGCCGCAGAAATGGGCTTGTGAGGCTTCAGTGTACAATTCTCCCGCTCTTGTGTCAACGACCGTTGGACTCGGTTGATTCTTGTTGAGAAGTGTGTATACTACTTTACCAGAACAGTCCTGAGGAGACCCAGCTGGTGCAGAAGTCTCCTGCCTACCAAGCTTGATGCCGGGGTAAGAAATGGCCGATTTTCTCCTTGTTCACGACACGGGTCAGGGGTCCTGGTGTTGGGGAGCAGTGTGGGGACACCTTACCGCTCCGGTGGAGCATCCACCCAGGCTGTACTCACAGGGAAGTAGGGGCAACGTCATAACGCCGGACCTGCCCGGACACGGCTCAAGAGTCGAGGAGGACGTTTCCGCCTTGACCATTGCCGATTTTGTCTCGGCGATAACCAATGAGGTTGAGTCCCGTGGCCTGCGAGACCTGGTACTGGTGGGGCATGGAGCAATCGCCCCTGTTCTGGTCGAGGCCGCCGCCAAGTTGGAGCAGCCTCCCAAAAGGGTGGTGTTATTTGCGGGGATTATCCCCGACGAGGGTAGAAGCCCTATGGACATGCTCCCCCGTGCCGGCAGGCTGGGTTTCAAACTGCTGACAAGGTTGCAACGGGGCAAGGGGAAGGGCTTCAAGCTTCCGAACCCGGTCATAGTCAATTTATACTGCAACGGCATGGACCCTTTCGACATCGTGCAAATTGTCGGGCGCTTCTGCCCTCTGCCCACGCAGCTAGTCCGCACCAAGGTCTACCTGGACGGGCTCACTCGTAAATTCCCCATCACCTACGTGCCACTCTGGAGGGATAGGTTGGCCTCTTCAGAGAAGCAGATACGGATGGCGGAGAGACTTGGTGGCGTCGAAGTGGTCAGGGAGCTTGACTCCTGCCACCAGGTGATGATAGAGCGCCCCAGGCAGGTGGCGGACATACTGCTCAGGTATGCCTGATTGAGTTGCGGCCCTTCTGGTAGGCTTCAATAGATAGCTTTGTCGTGCTAAAATATGGGGTATCATTAATTTCCTAGTGGGAGGTGAGTCGTGGACCAGGACGTGAAGAAAAAGGTATTGCGCCAGATTTCCTATGGCATGTATGTTGTCAGCTCGGCGGCGGATGACGTGCTTTCGGCAGGCACCGTGAACTGGCTGTCCCAGGCATCCTTCGCACCGCCCCTTGTGATGGTGGGGGTGAAGAAGGATAGCGGCCTTCACGATGCCGTCAAGAAGTCCAACAGCTTTGCCGTAAACGTCCTTTCAGCAGACCAGAAGCAGTTCGCCGAGGACTTCTTCAGACCCTCTACCGTAGAAGGGAACAACTTAAATGGGCATCCCTTCAAGCCTGGAATCACCGGTGCCCCCATTCTCGATGAGGTCTACAGCTACTTCGAGTGCAAAGTTACTGGCAGCATAGAGCAGGGAGACCACTCGGTCTTTGTCGCCGAGGTAATAGAGGTGGGCGCTCGCAGTGATGACAAACCCCTGGAGATGTGGGACACAGGCTGGTTCTACGGTGGCTAGAGAAGCGGCGTTAACTCAAAGAGGTCAACGTCTGTATGGATGACCAGGATTTCCTCGATAGAATAAAGGCGAAGATAGAAAGGCTCACCGGCGTGGAGATTCAACTCCACGTTGACCAGTCCGACGGGAACCAGATAAAGCTGGGACTGGAACATCCGGTACCTGAGGTTACACTGGGCTATAACGTCCTCCAGTATTCAGGCTTTGCCCGGATGGCTGTCGAGTACACCGTGGCTTCCATACGTGAGAAGAGGGTTCTGGGAGACCTTGAGTTTCATATTCTGTTGGCGCGGAATTAGGGCACTCAGATGGCTTTCTCCACAAGGCTGCTTCTATGGCAATGACGGAGTACATTTGCTACGCCTGCCGACACGATTTTCCCTGGTTCGGCAGTGATGACCCTGATCCCCGTTGTCCCCGATGTGGAAGTGGGGAACTTGCGTCAAACCCCTGGCTTCTGCTGACGCCCGATTCTGAGGGCCTGACCGACGAAGACCACTTTCAAGCCGTGCTGGCCCTTTGAGGGGGGCTCTGCTCCTCGTGAAGGAGCGTTCCGTCTCTACGCAATTGACTCTGCACCCGACCTCTAAAGGGGGATCGTGGCTTTAGCCCGGGCCACCGTCCGGTTTAGCTGGTTGGTACAGGTAACCTCGCACTCCACCAGTCTATGACCCTCCTCCTCGCGCCTGTCAGTCACTTCGCCGGTAAATGTTATGGTGTCGCCGGCACTGACAGGTCCTGTAGCCTGCATCTCAAGACGGCTGCCGTAATCCATCAGGCTTCTCACGGGGAAGGCCTTCTCAAGAAGCTCGGCCACGTATGCCATGGTCACCACTTCCGCGTCTACCATCCCGTCTGAGATGCTCTCTGCCGTGGCGCCCTCGGCGGCGGCATGGGGGCCGTGGCAGTCCGGTTGTGATCCCTTGGATGCTTGACGGGCGTAGAGGTCCAGGCTCTCCTGCGACACGTGCTTCACCAGTATTGGAAGATCATCGCCCACTTGAACTGACTCGTAGGTCACTCTCTTGGCCCAAAGGGTGGGCATAGGGTTACCTTCTCCTTGTAGAAACGATTCGTGGCAAGCTACCCGACCTTGGGGTACTGTAGCAGTTTGAATCAAAATTGATTTTCGAGAAAGAATACCATTACCTAGCTAACAGCTCTGCATCATAAATATACTGCGCTGTTTCCCGAATACGGCGACCTGTAACACCAACAGGTTCACATAATCCCAAATAAAAGCATTCCCCATGTAAATGCCCTTGTCTAACATAATACCGACTAATTAGGGAACCTAACCGGGAATCGTGTTCTCTAAGTTTATTTAGAGCCTGTGAGGTATGAGGAGATCTTTGAGGCTCTTCCCCCGTCCGAGCCAATATTAACGCATCAGTAGCTCGCTTAGTAGCGCACCAGGCTTTCTCTGCTGCGTCTCTAATATCGCCTTGTGCCAATCTCTCCAACGCAGAACTATGAATTTCTCTAGCATCCTGAAATATGCTAATAACATCTGATGTCATAGCCATGTCTTAACACCTCCGCGTTGTAGAAAACCTATTATAGCCATGATACCGTTTCAGTACAATTTCCCAATGGTTGCCTATGTTATAATCGGCTTGGGCATGGAACAAGTGATTGAGGTCAAAAACCTGGTCAAACGATACGGGTCTCTAACGGCGGTAGACAACATCTCTTTCGCAGTGCATCGCAACGAAATCTTCGGCATACTAGGGCCCAACGGTGCAGGCAAGACCACCACCCTTGAGATCATAGAGGGCCTCCAGCTCCTCACCTCCGGTAGTGCCTTTGTGTTGGGCATGGATACCCGTCTAGGGATGGCCCAAGTGAAAGAACGCGTAGGGGTACAGCTTCAGGCATCCGCTTACTTCAACTATCTCACCCTCCACGAAATCCTCAGCTTGTTCGGAAGCTTCTACCGGAAGGCAATTCCGCCTGACACACTGTTAAAGACCGTAGACCTCACGGACAAGGCAGGGACCACACTCAGGAAACTTTCCGGAGGACAGAAGCAGCGCTTCACCCTGGCAGCCAGCCTGGTTAACGACCCGGAGGTGGTCATCCTGGACGAACCCACCACCGGGCTGGACCCCCAAGCACGTCGCAACCTGTGGGAGTTTATCAGGCATGTCCATTCCGAAGGCAAGACCATCGTCCTCACCACCCATTACATGGAGGAAGCCCAGGCACTTTGTGACAGAGTAGCTATCATGGACGCAGGCAGCATAGTTGCCCTCGACACACCCGCCAACTTGCTGCGGGGACTTGGTTCTCCCTACGTGGTGAAGCTGGTGGCCTCCCGGCCCATGTCTTCCGATGAAGCCGAAAGGCTGAAGCCATCCCCCTCTGACTCCCTGGTTGTGGATGGCAGTTCCTATTATCTGCGGGTGAGTGACGCGCCCCGGGCCCTCGCCCACGTATTGGAGTGGGCTAATGCCTGCGACGTAACCTTGGTGCATTTAGAGGTGCTGTCTGCCACGTTGGAAGACGTTTTTCTTGAGATTACCGGGAAAGAGCTGCGAGACTAGACAAATGTTGGCATTAGTGATAGCCAACCTTAAAATCATGGTGAGAGACCGTCAAACTCTATTCTGGGCCTTGGTTTTCCCCCTGATATTTGTGATTATCTTTGGCCTATTTGATTTCGAGCAGTCGAGCACTGTCGACCTGGCCATTATAGACCAGGCTAACAGCGAAGGCTCAAGGGAGCTGAGCAGGAAGCTCTCCGAAACGGAACATCTGAAGGTAGACGCCAGATATGCAAGCCGAATCGAGGCGCAGGAAGCCCTTCGGAACGGCGACCTGGAGAATCTGCTGATTATTCCTGAGAGCGCCGAAGCTCCCTCCAGAGGGTTGGCCTCCTCCCAGGGAAATAGCGCGCCCGTGTCGCTGCTTCTCTATCAAGGTACAGGCAACGAGGCGGGTAACCAGTTGGTCGCAGAGACTATTCGACGTTCAGTGGATGAAGAGAATCTAAGGCTAGTCGGTGCCCCCAAGCTGCTGGAGCTCCGTACTGAGATGGTGAAGGCCCCGAAGGTTGATTACTTCGACCTGGTGCTAATCGGCCTGGTGGGTATGAGCATGATGATGAACTGTATCATCGTTATTGCCGTAAAGATAAGCCTGTACCGTAGCCAGTCAGTCCTGAAACGCCTGCTGGCTACGCCACTGCGGGTAAGGAACTACTTCGCGTCGGAGATTGCGGCCCATGTCCTGCTCTCCCTGGTCCAGACGGCCGTGGTGATAGGAGTGGGTGTATACGTATTCGGGGCCACGATTCACGGTAACGTGCTTTGGGTCTTTATTATTGTGGCCTTTGCCAGCATTATCTTTCTCAACATTGGATTCATCATTTCAGCCTGGGCCAACAGTCCAAGTGCTGCATCAGGAATGGGTAACGCTGTCGCAATGCCAATGCTATTCTTGTCCGGCACGTTTTTCCCCACTTCGTCGCTGCCATCCTTCCTGCCGGACCTCGTACAGGCGCTTCCTCTGACCCCGGTTCTGGATGCAATGCGCGGGGTGGCCATAGATGGCCTTGGTCTGTGGAACGTAGGACGGGAACTGGGAATGTTGGCGGGATGGGTGGTGGTCTCTTCCTTAGCAGCCGTCAAGCTGTTTAGGTTCGGATAGAATGGCCAGATATAACTTCCATTGTTGGCCAAGGTCTTTTAGTTGTCGCTCTGAGGAACGTAGAGACGAAGAATCTAAGGCAGATGTCCGGAGATGCCCTGCCGCTTCAGATTTTTCACTCCCCGCAGTTTATCGTGTTGACGACTTGGCAGGGTTTCGCTGCTTCTTCCGACGTTGTACAATGATGTGGTACGGTACTCAGCGCAATGCAACACTTGACAACCCCACCAGGTATATTCTGTTAATCAGGAGAGGGCAATGGCCAACAAAAATGCCCCAAAGCGAGAGAAGAAGAAGGCCAAAAAGGACGATGGAAAAGCACCGGCCCTGCGCTCCATTAGCACCGACCCTCCCGTTGGGGTAGTGCCCAAGGGGAAAGCCGCCAAGGAGCCCAGGGAGTAGACCGCCGCGCCGGAGGGAGTTGAGCTTTAACCTCCATTAACCACCAATCCGGTGGTCTCAGGACTCTGCCGTGGTTCTGGAAACCTCACTGAATCCATAATACATGTCGCTGTCTAGCACTCGCTTCAGGCCACCGACGGAGATGTTCCTCGGGTTATTGGGCGTGTACCACCGCTCCGTCACCAGATAGTGGAGTTGCTCCAGGCTAACGGGTTGGTTCCCTTCAGAGAGAACGGACCGAAATATTATCTCCTGCATGGGCATGTCGGGTCTTACAAACTCCTCCTGAGTGGAGCAACATTCCACGATTCCCTCTATATGCTCCTCTTCAGTGAGCTTCACCAAATCGGCTTTCAACCTGGCTTGGCAGGAAGGGCAACGACGTGCCGAAAACATCGTCACCAGAGAACGGTTGAGGTCTCTCCCTCTGGCCGGGTCTATTACGTAGTAGGAGCCCTCCTCAACGCCGGATTCGGTTTCCTGCAACTCAACGTCTTCGGGCGTGGTCAAATCTGCACCTCTTCGTTCCAGTTCAGCATTTTAACCTTCACGGTCTGTCCGGCCTCCATCACCGGGACGTCCTCAGGACATATTGCCAGGCCATTAGCTCTGGACATTGAGGTCAGGATATTCGACCCCTGAGGCCCGGTGGGGTTGGCATAGTAGCTGCCGTCTTTTCTTGTCACCTCTACCCTGGCAAAGACCCGGCGTTCATCAAAGTTGTGTATGGGCCCCTCCAGGATAGCTTCGACCATAGGCCTTGCTAGATGTGTCTGGCCGAGCATCTTGAGTATTGCGGGGCGGGCGAACTCCTCAAGAGCAACCATGGTACTTACCGGGTTGCCTGGGAGCCCGAGATGAGGGATGCGTTTCCCTTCCGACCCATGAATTACTCCGAAAGCCAGGGGTTTGGCAGGGCGCATACGCACGGACCAGAAGCTAATCTCTCCACGTTTCATCAGTACGTCTTTGACCACGTCGTAGTCACCTCTGGACACGCCTGCCGAGGTTATTAGCAGGTCTGCAGCGGTCCCCAGGGATAGCTTCTGGTTCATGTCGTCTAGGTTGTCTCTGGCTATGCCCAGCATCTTGGGGATACCGCCGTACTGGATAACCGAGGCGGCTATGCCGTAGCTATTGCTGTCGTAGATTTTGCCTGGCTCTATCGGGTCCCCCGAATTGAGAAGCTCGTCCCCGGTGGACAAAACTGCCACTACGGGGCGGCGGATGACTCTGACCTGGGACATTCCCAGCGATGCCAGTACCCCTATTTCCGAGGGACGTAGAACAGTGCCCTTTTTCAGAATTACCGCGCCCTTTTGCACGTCCTCGCCGGCCGGGCGGACATTAGCACCCCGGGGTAGTTCCTCGCGGATTTCGATTTCACTCAGTCCAAGGCCCTTTCCTTTTCTCTCTACCTCATCTGTCTCCTCAAAGGGTACGATGGTGTCTGCGCCGTCAGGTACGGGAGCGCCGGTCATGATTCTTATCGCGCTTCCCTTTACTACCGCCATTGTTGGCATCTGGCCTGCTGCAACCTGGCTTATCACCTGAAGCAGTTTCGGTGAGTTGGCGCTTGCGCCAACGATGTCAGATTGGAGTACAGCATAGCCATCCATAGCCGAGTTGTCCAGGGGGGGTAGATAAAAGGGAGAGACCACGTCATCAGCCAGGACCTGTCCCAGTGCGTCGAGTGTAGATTTTTCCTCAACATCCAGAGTGCTGAAATAGGCCATAATCCGCTCGTAGGCGTCTTCCACGCTGAGCATATCGGCGTGTCTGTGTCCATGACCGTGTCCATGTCTATGGGAATCTGCCATCTCCAAGTTCCTCCACCGATAACTTTACTGCTCGGAGTGCGTCCTGACAAGCTCTACTATATCTGGAGGGAGGTGCAAGACTATACATTTCCTCACAGTCTGCATCCCGTCATTCCGGTCGTGCCTCCGGTAGATTCGCCGTGGCGAACCTTGAGCCGGAATCCATTCCTCCAGCTTCTGGACTCCCGCTTCCGCGGGAAAGACGGAGTTGAGCAGAGTGCGTCTTGACAAGCTCTACTATATCTGCCGCGTACCGGCGTGCTTGCCGGGCATCATCTTGCGTAAACGACCTGAAAGGCACCGCCGGTGAGGCCAGCGCGTCGGGATACCTGGTGGGTATGTAGTACCTATCCAGGATTTTGCCCCATTCTACCACCTCCCCAAAAGCGGCGTCTAACTTCCGGCATTCGGAAGCCAACTCCTGTATAGAGTGGAGGGGTATATGACGTTGCCCTCTTCCGTACAGGAACGCCTTGAGTGCCATCTGTGCTGTCTGCTCCGCCATGAAGCATACATCAGACCAAAAGCCGGATTCAAGGAGGGAATTCGTGACTTCAAGCTGGTGCTCTGCCTGTTCCAACCAGCGTCGCATCTGCTCATAGGGCCTTCTCATAGATTACCCTCCCATCCTTGAGAGCACTTTGGATGAAGGGGTTCTCCTCCTCTATCATGGCTTCGAATTCCTCGGGCGTGTAAACGAATATGTCGACACGGACAGGTAGCGATATGTACGACCCCGCCTCTATCAATCGCTGGACGAAACTCTTATCCGTCCCCTTGATAACAATCACATCAATGTCGCTATACTCATCGGTGTCACCACGCGCTGCGGAGCCAAAGAGGATTATCCTCTCTGGTTCATAAGGAAGCAGGTCCTGTACTATCTGCTCAACCTGGGGTAGCATAGGCACGTGTTGCCCCCGTTCTCTGGCTTCTAACCCCTGAGTTCGGCCCCAAATTCCCTTTCGAGAGAATTGACGACGGACTGAAACGCCCTATTCACCTCTTCTGTAGTTAGGGTTCTATCCGGGGACTGGAAGTAGATGTGATAAGCCAGAGAACGTTTTCCCTCTGAGATGTTTCCCCCTTCAAACACATCGAAGAGTTGGGTTTTGACCACAAGACGCTGTCTTGTGATGATATCCTGGATTCTGGCAGCGGGCACTTCTACGTCAACCACAATGGACAGGTCTCTCGTGGCGCTGGGGTAGCGGCTGATGGGCCTGTAGTGCCTCTCGGTCTGTGGTAGCGCCTTGAGCAGGCTGGCAACGTCTATCTCGAAAATTGCCACCGGCCTGCCTTCTACCCCGAACCCCTCCACGATGGCCGGGTGTACTTCTCCTACAATCCCCAGAGGCCCGCTCTCGGACGTAACGCGGGCCGACCTGCCCGGATGTAAGGCGTGGTCTTCCACAGGCTCATAGGTGGCTGCAATTCCCAAATCATTGAGCAACTGTTCGATAATGCCCTTGGCGTCATAGTACCCCAACTCGCCCTCATCGGACAACCATTGGGGATCATGTCGAGGTCCTGACATAACTCCTGCTAGCACCTCCTGCTCCTCCGGCAGGTCACCGTTGCGAGGCCGGTAGACACGCCCGGACTCGAAGATAGCCACCGGACCGTTCTCGTGGAGCCAGTTGGCTGCCAGGGTCGAGAGAAGGCTGCTGCGGAGGGTGGTACGAAGATACTCTTGATTCACGCTCATCGGATTCGCCAGCTTCAGAGGCATAACCCCAGTGTCCAGAGCTTTCACCATGTCCAAATCTTCCAGACTGCTGAGTGGGTAGCTGATGACCTCCTGCAACCCGCAGACCGCCAGCAGGTCCTTTACCCGTTCCCTCAACTCTTGCATGGGCCGGGATTGGTGATGAGGTATGGGGGTGGAAAGTGTGGTGGTTGGAAGCTCGTCGTAGCCCACTATGCGGGCTACTTCCTCTATCAGGTCGTCTTCTATCCTAATGTCGCTGCGCCAATAGGGCACGGTCGCGCGCAAGGAGGTCTCGTCCGGCTTCTCGCAGAGGAACCCAAGGGAAGTAAGGACCTGATTCGCCATTACAATGGGAATGTCTACACCCAAGACCTTCCGCAAGCGGGCCATGGTCAGAGTGACTGTGGGGGTCTTGTAACGGTCGCTGCCTGGGAAAACGTCCAGGATGCCCTTGGCTACAGTCCCTCCCGCTATCTCGTATATGAGCCGGGTGGCCCGGCGCAACGCTATAGGGGGTAGCTCGAGACGGAGGCCCTTCTCGAAGCGTGTGGATGCCTCCGTGAGAATCCGCAGGCTTTGGGCGGTTCGCCGGTTGTTGACGGGGTCGAAATTGGCCGATTCCAGGAAGACCGTGGCAGTACCTTCAGCTATCTCGCTATGGGAACCCCCTATGACACCGCCGAGGCCGACGGCTTCTTGGGAGTCGGCAATGACCACCATGGATGGCGTGAGTTTGCGCTCCTCGCCATCCAGGGAAACTATGGTTTCTTCAGGTCTCGCTCGACGTACTATTACTTTGCCGTCCTTGATAGTCTGGAAGTTGAAGGCGTGGAGGGGCTGGTTGTATTCCAGCATGACGTAGTTGGTTATATCCACCACATTGTTGATGGGTCTCATACCGGCCTTGGTCAACTTGTCTTGAAGCCACTGGGGTGACGGCCCGACGTTTATTCCTGTAATTAAGGTTGCGGTGTACCTGGGGCACAGTTCGGGGTCCGCTATTTCAACGGAGGCCAGGGTCTCTATTGGCTCACCACCCTCGGGATAAGAGGAGTCCGGCTCCCGGACAGTTGCCCCTGTCAGGGCAGATATCTCGTGAGCCACTCCCAGGATAGACAAACAATCGAGACGGTTGGGAGTCACTTCAAGGTCAATGATTTGGTCGCCCATATAGTCGGAAAGGGGGGTGCCAACGGGGGCTTCGTCGGGAAGGACCAGAATGCCGGTATGGTCGTCGCCGATACCCAGTTCTATCTCCGAGCAGACCATGCCTTCGGACACCACGCCGCGAATACGGGCGGCCTTCAGAGGTTCCACCTTTCCGCTGTGGGTATTGAAAAGCTCCGCTCCGACCTTTGCGAAGGCGATTTTCTGATTCTCTGCCACGTTGGGAGCGCCACAGACCACTTTCATACTTTCGCTGCCAATGTCTACCGTGCATAAAGTCAGGCGGTCGGCGTTGGGGTGAGGCTCTACCTTGCTCACGTGGCCCACGTAGCAGTTCTTCCAGCCGCCGATGGTGACGACCTCTGCTACCTCAATACCGGCCATAGTGATGCGATGGGCCAGCTCCTCAATCGGCACCGCTATATCCACGTACTCTTTGAGCCAGGACAATGGGACTTTCACTTTACCAAATCCTTACCGATTCAGAACTGTCTCAAGAACCGCAGGTCGTTGGAGTAGAATAGCCGTATGTCGTTAATGCCGTACTTGAGCATGGCGACGCGCTCCGTGCCCAACCCGAAGGCGAACCCGGTATATACACTGGGGTCGTAGCCCACTCCTTCCAGCACCTTGGGATGCACCATGCCCGCTCCCATTATCTCAATCCAGCCAGACTCCCTGCAGATACGACATGCCTCGGTGGATTCCTGCACGTAGCCCCTGCCCTGGCAAGCGAAACAGTCTATGGACATGTCCACGCCCGGCTCCACGAAGGGGAAGTAGTCGCACCGGAAGCGAACCTTGCGCTCTGGCCCGAACAACCGGCGGGCAAACTCGTAGAGGGTGCCCTTGAGATCGGCGAAGGTTATCCCGTCGTCCACGGCCAGCCCTTCTATTTGATAGAAGTGCCACTCGTGAGTGTTGTCGGTGGCCTCGTAGCGGTAGCACTTGCCGGGGACTACCACTCGCACGGGAGGCCGCATCCCCTCCATGACCCTGGCCTGCATGGGCGAAGTGTGGGTACGGAGGAGCATCGAGTGCTCTCCGTCTTCGTTGAGGTGGTCTATCCAAAGGGTGTTCCACATATCCCGTGCCGGGTGGTCTCTGGGTATATTCAGCATCTCGAAATTATATCTATCCCACTCTACTTCGGGGCCTTCCACAACCTGGAAGCCCATAGCAACGAAGGCGTTGCATATTTCTCTGGCGATTTGGGTGGTGGGATGAAGCCGCCCAGCCTTGATGGGTCGCCCTGGCAGAGTGACGTCAATACGGTCCCTCTCCGCCAGCCTTCCTAGCTCCATGCCTTTGAGGGCCTGCGTGCGCTGTTCCAGGCGCTCTTCCAGCGAGGACTTGGTACGGTTGCCCAGGGAACCGATAGCCTGGCGTTGCTCCGGGGGGAGGTCTCCTATACCCCGAAGAATGTTGGTCAGTCTGCCGCGACGGCCCAGGTAGGAGACACGCCAGCCGTCCAGGTCTTCCAGAGTGTTCAAGCTGTCAAGCTCTTTCAGGGCTTCGTCCCTGAGATCCTCGATATGTTCGGAGGTAGTATGAGGTTCCATGAGATTCCCTTGCACAGTATCGGTCAAAAGACCCAAGGCCCACTTACTGACCTTTCTGCCAGCCTGATAATTATAGGTACGTCAGGTATGAGGGTCAAGGAGAGCTAGCCCACGGAAGAGCGAGTCAAGGCCAGCATGAGATGTCTCCGTCACCCACAGGTTTACTGACCCAGAGTCGCCTTGGCAGTGGCACCTATCTCCGCCGGAGACGGGATAATGTGGGCGCCTGCCTCCCTCAACACCCGCATCTTCGCCTCTGCCGTGGCTGAAGCGCCCGTTATTACGGCGCCGGCATGTCCCATACGTTTCCCTGGCGGGGCGGTAGCTCCTGCTATTAGCGTGGCTACGGGTTTGTTGAACTCACCTTTAATATATTCGGCAGCTTCCTGCTCCATGGTGCCGCCTATTTCACCTATGAGCACCACCATGTCAGTTCCCGGGTCCTCATTGAAGAGGCGCAGCACGTCCACAAAGCTGGTGCCCACCAGTGGGTCGCCGCCAATCCCCACGCAGGTTGACTGGCCTATTCCCAGGTCGGTAAGCTGGGACACGGCCTCGTAGGTCAGTGTCCCACTGCGTGATACTACTCCGACCCTGCCGGGCTTGTGAATACGGCCAGGCATTATTCCTATCTTGCACTTCCCGCCCGGGGATATGAGGCCAGGGCAGTTGGGGCCTAGCAGTCGTACTCCCTTGCCATTGAGATACGGGATAGTCCTCACCATATCCATCACCGGCACCCCTTCAGTGATGCAGGCGATAAGCTTGATGCCCGCATCGGCTGCCTCGATGATAGCGTCGGTCGCAAATTGTGCAGGTACGAAGATGAGGGAAGTGTCGGCGCCGGCCTCCTTTACTGCCTGCTCCATAGTGTCATGGATAGGCACTTTATCCTCAAAGAGTTGGCCTCCTCTTCCCGGAGTCACTCCCGCAACCACGTTTGTACCGTAGGCTATGCACTGGTTGGCATGGAAACTACCCTCACTGCCGGTAATTCCCTGCACCACCACCCGCGTATTCTCATCTACTAAAATGCTCAAACTTGTCTCCCCTCGTTGGACTGGACTTCAGGACGAATCATGCCGTCTTCATCTTCTCGATTACCTCTGCCAGGGAATCGGCGAAAGTTACGTTTAGCCCCGAATCCTCGAGGATGGCCTTCCCATCTTCCACGTTGGTTCCGAGCATACGCACCAGTATGGGAAGCTCGGCATTTCTCTCTTCGCACGCCATCACTATGCCCCTTGCGGCTATGTCGCACCTCAGGATGCCACCAAAGATATTGACCAGGACCCTCTTCACCTGGGGGTCCGAGAGCATAATGCCGAAAGCCCGTGCTACCTTCTCCTCGCTGGCACCCCCGCCCACGTCCAGAAAGTTAGCTGCGTTGGCCCCCGCACTCTTGATAATATCGGTAGTAGCCATAGCCAGCCCGGCGCCATTTACCAGGCAGCCCACGTCGCCATCCAGCTTTACATAAGATATATCGTACTCCCGGGCTTGGGCCTCAAATGGGTCTTCTTGCTCCGGGTCACGCATCTCTCTCAGTTCGGCTTGACGGAATAGTGAGTCGTCATCACAGTCCAGCTTGGCGTCGAGGGCGATGATACGGTTGTCCCGGGTCACTCCGAGGGGATTTATCTCGACAAGGGAGCAGTCCATTTCCACAAAGATTTTGTAAAGGGCCACCATGATTTGGGAAGCAGGTCTTACCAGCTCGGGAGACAGATTCAACGCGTGAGACAGCCTGCGTCCCTGAAAGGGCTGGAAGCCTACAAGGGGGTCTATGCCCTCTTTGTGTATCTTCTCCGGGTTGGTGGCTGCCAGTTCCTCTATCTCCATGCCCCCGGACGCGCTGGCTATCATTACCGGCCCCCGGAAAGTCCTGTCTATGGTTAATGCCAGGTAAAGCTCTCCGGTTATCTCGGCCACTTCCTCCACCAGCACCTTTCCCACCGGCGCGCCTTGGGGGCCTGTCTGAGGTGTGACCAGGGCCTTGCCCAACAGCGAGGAGGCAGCTTCTTCAGCTTCTTGAGGAGTACCGACCAGCTTGATTCCGCCGCCTTTGCCGCGCCCGCCGGCATGGACCTGAGCTTTCACCACAGCCCGACCGCCAAGGCTATTTGCGATTTCCAGGGCCTCCGAGGGCGTGGAGGCCACGCCGCCCCTGGGCACCGGTATGCCGTACCGGGCAAAGACCGACTTGGCCTGGTACTCGTGAACTTTCATATTTTCTCCTCACACAAGTCTGTGCGGTGTGGCCCGTTTTTATCCTTTGCTAATCTCAACGTTGGCTAAATCTTCCACGAAGTTGACGATAGCCGAATGGTCGCAGTCCCCTCTGTCCCGGTTGATTAACGCCCCCAGCATCTGTTGGACGAGGCTGGTGACAGGCAAGGGCACTCCCAGGTCCTTGGCCGTGAGCAGCGCGTTGTGCAGGTCCTTCTGGTGCAGACGTATGCGAAAGCCGGGATTGAAGTTGCGCTCCATAATCATGGGTGCTTTGGCTTCCAGGGCGTTGCTTCCGGCCAGTCCTCCCCTGATGGCCTGAAATGCCAGTTCCGGCTCTATACCGGCTTTCTGGGCCAGGACAAAGGCTTCACCGATAGCTTCTATGTTTGCAGCCACGATGATCTGGTTAGCCAGCTTCACGAAGTTACCGGCTCCAACGTCTCCCACTCTGACAACACTCCTGCCCATCACGTCCAGAATGGGCAGGCATCGGTCGAAAACATCCTGCTTTCCACCCACCATGATGGCAAGAGTGCCAGCGACTGCGCCAGGCTCGCCACCGCTCACCGGGGCGTCCAGCATTTCAATGCCCTTCCTGGATGCCTCCTCTGCCATCTTCCGGGATGTAAGTGGGGCTATGGAACTCATGTCAATGATGATGGAGCCTTGGCGAGCGCCTTCCAGCACGCCCGCTTCTCCCAGTATCACCTTTTCCGAATCGGGTGAATCGGGGAGCATGGTGATTATGACCTCGGTATTTTGGGCGACCTCCTTGCTGGAGGATGCCTGGGTCGCTCCGTCATCGGCCAGGTCTGCCATGGGACCCGCACTTCTAT
The DNA here is from genome assembly GCA_034421095.1 of Dehalococcoidia bacterium. Taxonomy (GTDB): domain Bacteria; phylum Chloroflexota; class Dehalococcoidia; order Lucifugimonadales; family JAGWBF01; genus JAGWBG01. Next base: position 125,012 of record DAOUKR010000004.1, on the reverse strand, counting down.
TGTAGACCGTCAGTGAGTAGCCGGCCTTGACTAAGTTCCTTGCCATGGGCTTCCCCATGATCCCCAGGCCGATAAATCCGATGGAGGGGTCCATTGTTCTACCTCCGTACCGTTCCGGCTTGCCGGATGTCCGCATTGATTATGTTTCTGAAGTGACCGGCTGTCAAGCGGCAACCTGGGTCTACTCCGGACCGCCCAACCCTTCTAATCTGTGGCGACCGTCCCGCAGATTTTTCCAGGCATCCAGAATCTGACGGTCACGGTGGAACGCCAGGGGCGGAAGGTGGTCAGGTGAGAAAAACCCTTGCTCCATCACCTCGGGGCCGGGCTTCAGGGTGCCCCCCAGTGTGCGGCAGTCGTAGGTTATCAGGATTACCGGATGGCCGGACTCGGAGAATACGCCCACCAGACCGGTCACCTTTACTTCCAGTCCCGTCTCCTCCACGACCTCCCTTTCTGCAGCCCGTTCCACCATCTCTCCCCGGTCAACGTATCCTCCGGGCAGGCTCCACATTCCAAGGCCGGGCTCCACGCCCCGGCGTACCATGAGCACCTTCTCATCGCGCTCCACTACAACTGCCGTGGCCACCTTGGGGTCCTGGTATATGGTCTTGCCACATTGGGGGCAGACGGGCCGGTCCTTCCCCTCGACGTTCCGCGTCTCGAGGGAGGTGGCACATAGCGGGCAGTATTTGTCATCTTGGAGCATTTGTTATATAAGAATACCATGTTATAGCCGATAGGTGCATAATATACACGGCTAATAACCGAACGGGCCGGTCCTGTGCAAAACCTGCAAGACGGAGGTTAACATAACATGGTTTCAGAAGGTAAGTCCCTTACCCTTGAGGTGGCCGAGTATGCCAGCAGGGTCTCCTACGATAGTATCCCGGCTGACGTCATACAACGGGCCAAAGAGGCTCTAATAGACGGACTGGGCGTCATGCTGGCAGGTTGTGGAAGTGAGTCCGGCGATGCCATAGGGCGGTATGTGCATGATTTGGGCGTGTCCGGAAAGTCCACCGTTATTGGGAAAGGCATGACGTTGCCTGCCCAGTTTGCCGCTCTGGCAAATGGGACTGCGGGCCACGCTCTGGACTACGACGACACTCAAATCTCTTCGGTACCGGACAGGGTGTATGGTCTGCTTACCCATCCAACCGTGCCTGTGCTGGCCGCATCCTTGGCCGTAGCCGAGGAGGTGGAGGCGGGGGGCAAGGACCTTATTGCTGCCTTCTGCGCCGGAGTAGAGGTAGCCTGCAAAGTGGCGGAGGCTATAAATCCTCAGCATTACAAAGGTGGGTTCCACTCTACTGGTACAATGGGCATCTTTGGCGCGGCTGCGGCTGCCTTGAGGCTTCAGGATATGGCAACCGAAGATGCTCGCCACGCCATAGGCATAGCCGCCAGCAAGAGCTCGGGCATAAGGGTCGCCTTTGGCACCATGACTAAACCCTATCACTCCGGGGCCGCCGCCGAGAATGGAGTGATAGCGGCAAAGCTGGCCCGTCTTGGCTACAGGACCGATGCCAACGCATTGGACGGCCAGTGGGGGTTCTTCCAGGTGATGGGCGGGGGAGCCGATCCCCACCTGCTTCTTGATAAGCTGGGTAGCCCCTATACCCTGGTGGACCCTGGTGTGTCCATCAAACCCTATCCCTGCGGCTCTCTTGCCCACCCAAGCATGGATACTCTGCTGGAGCTTGTTCTTGAGAACGACGTGAAGCCCGAAGACGTGGAGGAGATTCGCCTGGGGACCAGCTCAAATGTGCTGAACCCCCTCCGCTATCAGAGGCCCCGGAACGAACTAGAGGCTAAATTCAGCATACCTTTCTGCATGGCTATCCTTGTGCTGGAGCGCAAGGGCGGCATAGGGGAGTTCACCGACGAGACCGTGCAGCGCCCGGACGTGCAGGATATGATGGAAAGGGTCACCCCCTATCTGCACGAGGGAATTGAAGCTCAGGGATTCGAGAGGATACGCAGCCTGGTGGAGGTGAAGCTGAGGAACGGGCAGGTGTTGTCAAAGGAAGCGACCACCTCTCGTGGCACTCCTGAGAGGCCCATGACGCCAGCGGAACTTGCGGAGAAGTTCCACGATTGCGCCCGAGAAATTATGACTGAGGCCCAGGAAAATGAAGTCCTGAATATGGTATATGAAATTGAGAAGGTGAACGACGTGAAGCAACTGACAAGGCTCTTGACAAGGTAGCCTCATACCGTTTGAGGGTATACTCTCTTTTTGCCCATTGACAACAGCGATATAATGTGCAAAGACCGATACATGCCGTTTCAATCACTGAGCGGAAATCGGCAAGGGCGAAGGGTAAGACAACTTTAAGGTGCGAGGTTGATGGCTGTGGAAGTTCTCCCGGACTATTACAGCGTCTTGGGTGTTCCGCCCTATATGAATGTCCAGGGCATCCGCAGAGCGTACGTTCGTAAATCTTGGCAATTCCACCCTGACCTTCACCCAGACGACCCGAACGCTTCCTCACAAATGAGCGACATAAATGTGGCCTATGCTACGTTATCCGACCCCACCACACGGGCCAGGTATGACGCCCGTCGCCACAGTATTCGCATCCGAGTTTCTCAGCGCCAAACCAGTCCAGCCTCTAAGTCCTGTCACCGGCATCGGACCGGTCGTAAGAGGGAGCCTGGCATCTTCGGTAGCGCCTTCGCTATGTTCTCACGGCTTATTGGCTACGTCGCAGCCATTTTGCTCCTGTAAGTCAACCTTCATCCCGACGAGTTGTGTCATAAAGATAAAGGCTTGAACGCAACTTTACCTGACGGCGTCCCGAAGTACCTCCACCAGATGACGCGCCTTCTTGCCTGTGCCGTGCTCTATCTGCTGCCTGCATGATATTCCCATCACCGCAACTTCCCAGTCCTCATCCTTCGCCTCTACTGCTGGGAAGAGCCGCTCTCTTCCTATGGCCATGGAGATATTATAATGCTCCTTTTCGTAGCCGAAGGAGCCGGCCATCCCACAACAGCCTGAGTTCACCTCCTCAATCTGGTATCCCGGTGGGAGCCTCAGTGCCGCAACGGAGTGTCGTGTGCCGACGAGAGCCTTCTGGTGGCAGTGGCCGTGAAAGAGGACCTTCTTGTGGATGTTGGTAAACTCCAAATTTAGTGTCCCCTTTTCCTGGAGCATGGAAAGGAACTCGTCAATCAGGTAGCTGTTGGAGGCAACCAATCTGGATTTATCGTCTTGTAGCAGGTCCGGGTACTCGTCGCGCATGGTAAGGAGGCAGCTAGGCTCGCACCCCACGATGGGTATGCCACGCTCAGCGTAAGGATATAGCAGGTCCACGTTTCTCCTCGCCTGGTCCTTTGATTTGTCCAACAGGCCCTTGGAAATCATGGGTCGGCCACAGCAGCCGGCATTGGCCAGAGTCACTTGAAAGCCCGCACGTTCCAGGACCTCCACCGCCGCTATACCGACCTGGGGGTAGTTGTGGTCCATGAAGGTGTCGTTGAACAGGACCACTTGGCTCTGAGGAAGGGTCGGGGTGAGAGCCTTATGCGACTTGAACCACTTGGGGAAAGTGACTCTGGCAAAGGAGGGCAGTGCTCTGCTGGCGTGTATTCCAAGGAACCGGTGAAGGATGAACTTACTCAGGGGATTCCCGCCGGCCCAGTTGGATAAAGGAGCAAATCGGGATCCAAGGCGGCTCAGGGCATTGATGTTGGCGAACAGTCGGGCACGCAAAGGCAGTCCGTGGGCTTCGTGGTACTTGTCAAGAAACTCGTATTTCAGCTTTGCCATGTCAACGCCGGTCTGACATTCAGCCTTGCACCCCTTACATTCGAGGCATAGGTCCAGAGCGTCATAGAGCCTTCGACTAGTAAGGGTCTCCCCGGGTAGAGTCCCGGAGAGGACGGCGCGCAACAGATTGGCCCTGCCACGAGTAGAGTGTTCCTCCTCTTTGGTGACCATGTATGACGGGCACATGGTGCCGGTCACCTTTCGGCAGGCGCCCATGCCGTTGCACATCTCGATAGCCCCGTCGTAGCCAAAGTCCCCAGCGAAGCTGAGTTTGGTGTTCACAGGCGTCATGCGGTAATCCGCACCGAATCTCAGGTTCTCCGTCATCGGCGGGCAGTCAATGATTTTGCCGGGGTTCATGATACCGTCCGGGTCAAAGGCGCGCTTCACCTCATGAAATGCTCGGTAGATTTGGGGGCCGAACATCTTCTCTGTCCATACGCCCCTGACTATTCCGTCCCCGTGCTCTCCACTGAGGGACCCCCCGTACTCCAGCACCAGGTCGCTGATTTCCGAGGCGAGGGACACCATTTTGTTGATACCCTCGCTGTCCTTCAGGCTTACCAGGGGGCGGATGTGCAGGCATCCCACACTAGCATGTCCATAGTAGCCGGCCGTCGTATCGTGGGCCTTGACTATCTCGTCAAAGCGCCGCACATACTCTCCCAGCTTCTGGGGGTCAACCGCGGTATCTTCCACGTAGGGCATGGGTTTGGAGTCTCCCCGGGTGCTCATAAGCAGACCAAGGCCGGCGCTTCGCAATGCCCATACGCTGGCTTGCCTGGCAGGCTCCATCAGGGTCACACAAGCATACCCAAGGCGCTTTCTTTGCATATCAGCCTTGAGGGCATCCAGCTTTCCCGCGAGTTCCGCTTCCGTGTCGCCACTGAATTCCACTACAAGAAGGGCGTCAGGCTCGCCCTCCACGAACTCCATCAGACGTGCAAAGCCCAGGGAGGCTCGACAACGGTCCAGAATCATCCTTCCTATCAACTCTACGGCAGCCGGGTTATGCCCCAGTATCTCCCAGGTCGCTTCACATGCTTGGACGATCTCTCTAAAGTGAAGCACGGCCAGGGCCTTCCGGGCCGGCACCGGCACCAGGTTCACCTTGGCTTCGGTGACCACACACAGCGTTCCCTCGGAACCCACCACCATCCGCGCCATGTTGAAAGGACTGCCTGGGGACTCGTCGAGGTGGCCGTCGTGTATGAAATCGTCCAGGTTATAGCCGCTGACCCTGCGCATGATGTTGGGGTAGCGGGCCAGTATTTCATCACGGTTCTCTTGACCTATGCGTCTAATCTCCCGGTATATATCCGACTCCAGCCCTCTGCCGGCAAACTTGGCTTCCAACTCCGTGCCTCCCAGGGGGCGGAAGCGGGTCTGGCTGCCGTCTGAGAGCACGGCGCCAAGCTCAAGTACGTGGTCAATGGTCTTTCCGTATATAACGGAGTGGGAGCCGCAGGTGTTGTTGCCGACACCGCCGCCGACACAGGCTCGGTTGGACGTGGTGGGGTCGGGGGCATACTGGAGACCGTATGAGGCGAGTTGCCTGTTGAAGCTGTCAAGGACTATCCCCGGCTCGACTCGCGCCCAGTTCTCTTCCCGGTTCACCTCCAGCACCCGGTCCATGTACTTGCTGAAGTCCATGACGATAGCGTGGTTCACCGCCTGTCCGGCTAGGCTGGTCCCACCGCAACGGGGGAGGACGGGGACTCGATTTCTGCTGGCAACTTCCATCACTGCCAGCACGTCTTCCTCATTTCTGGGTATGACAACGCCTACAGGCTCCATCTGGTAGATGCTGGCGTCGGTGCTATAGAGAGCGCGAGAGTAGTGGTCGAAGCGCACCTCTCCCGATACATTCTTCTTCAGCTCCCTTGCCAGTTCCTGCCCTTCACTTAACCTAGCCCTCAACCATGCTGTCGTAGCCATATTGAAGCCCCTGATGTTAATATGTTTCTATAAAAGGCTACTTTATACGAAAAGGAGCCTGGCTTCAACTGAGCAGTAGCTGTGCTTAGATTAGAAGTCTCATGGCGTTGGTCTTGGGAGTCTATCAGCGTGATAGAATATAGGGTAGTTGAAGGCCAAGGGAGGTGTGGCTCATGGCAAACCGTCAGCCCGTGAAACCGGCGGGCATCAGCGTCAGTCCCTTCTTCTCCCCGGGGATTCGGGTTGGTCAGTTACTCTACGTCTCAGGGCAGGCTGCCCTGGACGACCAGCGCAACGTGGTCGGCGTAGGAGACACCGGTCAACAAGCCGAGTACACCATGGAGCGCGTAAAGGCGATAGTCGAGGCTGCGGGGGCCAGCATGGATGACGTGGTCAAAACGACCACCTTCCTCACCGGTGGGGCGGATTACGCAGCCTATAACAGTGTGAGGAGCAAGTACTTTCCCCAGGACCCGCCCGCCAGCTCAACGGTGATAGTGGCGGCGCTGCTCCACCCGGACCTTCTCCTGGAAATCGAAGCCGTGGCCGTCATCCCGGGATAAGGGGTGAGGAGCGGCATATCGGGACGGTCCTCATCTGGCGGTGAGACGTGCCTCGACCCTACTGTGCGGGGCCAACGAAGGTCTCCCGGAACCGGTAGACGGTCATCTCCGGCTCGATGGGGGCAACGGGAAGGTAGCCCGTCTCCTGGATTTTTGCCACGATGAACCAGGGGCCTTCCGACGCAAGGGCCGTCTGAAAGACGGCCTCAAAGTCTTCCTCCGTGGACACGGTGGCGGTCCTGTTGATACTGCAAGCCTGGGCCACCTGTTCCAGGTCCGTACCCGTGGCGGTGTGGCTGGGTTGATGGCCCGTCTGTCCCCACTCCTCGTTGTCCCATACAACCACAATCAAGTTGCTCGGTCTCTCCCTACCGATGGTTGCAATAGTTCCCATGTTCATCAACAGGGAGCCGTCTCCGTCGAGGGATACCACCTTCTCCTTGGTGACTAAGGCCATGCCGAGAGCGATGGAGGAGCACAGACCCATAGCGCCATAGGTGTAGAAATTCCGCGCCCGGTGCCCGGAATGCCAAAGCTCATCGGTGGTGGGACCCAGATTGCTGACGATTGCCGAGTCGCCTATGTGCTTGAGCACTACCTTGGTGGCATCAAGTCTACGCAATTTTCCCTCCGTGAAGCAGGGGAGTCAAACAGACGGCCACCGGCTCTCTGCTGGCATAGCAGAGTTGGACCGCGCCTTTGACAGTCTTCTCCATGTTGTGCTCTTCGGTCAGGGTGTAGTGGGGAATCCCGAGGGTGTCCAGAATGGGCCTCGTGGCGCGTCCCATGGCCACCTGGGCGATGTTGAAGTCGCCCAGGTCTCCCCGGAGGTTAATGAAAAAGGGGATGGGCAGACGGTGGGGTATGCACAGGCTGCCGACGGCGTTGATGCAGTTGCCAAAGCCGCTGGACTGCATGAACACAGCCGAGTTGCGGCCCGCGGCGTAAGCTCCGACGGCAATGCCTATGGCCTCCTCCTCCCTGCTGGCGTAGACCAGGTGAAAGAAGGGGTCGTCTTCCATCAGACGCGTGGCCTGGCCTATGCTTACGTCGGGGACAAAGGCTATCAGTGATATGTTGGAGTCCTTCAGACTCTGGACTAGACGCTCGGCCCAACTCAACCTATTACCCTCAAAGCGGAATTGCAGGAAACACTATAGCAAGGAGGCCGGTAAATGTCAAAAATTACACGGACCGGTTCAGCGCATACAGGTCGGCGTAGAGGCCCTTCCTGGCCAGAAGTTCCTGGTGAGTCCCTGCCTCCACGATGCGCCCCTGGTTGAGCACCACTATGCGGTCGGAGTTGCGGACCGTAGAGAGTCTATGGGCTATTATCAGAGCCGTGCGGCCCCGGAGCACCTTTTGCAAAGCCTCATGAATCATCATCTCGGTGTGGCTATCCACTGTGGCGGTGGCTTCGTCCAGGATGACTATGCGGGGGTCTGCCATGAGCGCCCGTGCCAGTGAAATAAGATGGCGCTGACCCAGGCTGAAGTTCACGCCCCGTTCCTCCACCTGGGTATCATACCCGCTCTCCATGCTCATGATGAAATCGTGGGCGCCGACCGCCCTTGCGGCCTCAATAACCCTCTCGTCGGTAGCGTCCGGTTGGGAGTAGCGGATATTGTCTTTCACCGTGCCTGAGAATAGAAAAGGCTCCTGGGTCACCACGCTTACCTGTCTATTGAGGGAGACCCGCGCTACGTCCCTGAGGTCGTGGCCGTCCACAGTAATCCTGCCCTTGTTAACGTCATGTAGCCTTGAAAGCAGAGACGCCATAGTGGTCTTGCCTGCTCCTGTAGGGCCTACCAAGGCGATGTTCTCTCCGGGCGCAATATGCAGATTGATGTCCCTAAGGACGGGTATTCCGGGAGGGTAGTCGAAACTCACGTCCTCGAAAGAGACCTCGCCCCTTAGCTGGGTAAGCGTCACCGCCCCGGGCTTGTCCACAATCTGGGGCTCCGTGTCCAGCACTTCAAAGATGTGCTGGCCCGATGTCATGGCCCTCTGAAGCTGACCGTAGTGCATGGTGAGGCTGCGAATGGGGTCGAAGAATCTCAGGATGTACAGTGCAAAGGCGACCAGTATCCCTGCGGCTTCCTCCCCTCTCACCATGATTCCACCGAACACAATTACCAGGGCAACTGCTATGGCTGTAACGAACTCTACGGAGGGGTTCAGGAGGGCTGAGAGCTTGTTGGCCCTGAGGTCGGCATCCAGGTAATGCTGATTTGTGCGGTCGAAGTCTCGAAGGTTCTCCTCTTGTCGGTTGAGGCTCTGGATAACCCTGACCCCTGATATATTCTCCTGGAGGCCCGAGTTAACCTCGGCTTGTGCCCTCCTCACCCGCATGAAGAAGCCCCAGGCGTATCGTTGCCAGACCACCATTATCAGGACAAGCAATGGTATAGCTGCCAGGGTTATCAGGGCAAGTTCCCATTTTATGAGGAGCATCGCTATGATAAAGCCGACCAGTCTAAGCAAGTCTCCCAGGGCCAGAGTGAATATCGAGATAAATTCCTGTAGCTGTTGAACGTCATTCTGGACTCGGGACATGTTGCTCCCCACCTCGGTCCTGTCGAAGTAGGATATGGAGAGCCGCTGAAGGTGATCGAAGGTGGCCGTTCTTAGCCTGAATAGCAGGTTCTGCCCGACCCTGGATAGCGTTATTAGATGCAGGTAGTTGGTCGCATAGCCTACCAGGGCGTTCACCCCTAGGAACAGGGCGGCGGCGGTGAGGCCCGACGTAATGCCCGTGCCGATTGTACTCCCTTCGCCTCCGCCGATGACCAGGCTATCCACGGCTCTCTTGATGAGCCACGGGCTGGCCACTTCGGTGGCGCTGTACACGAGCATGGCCAGTATGCTGATGAGCACCAGAAGCCGGTAGGGCCTGATGTACTCCAGCAGGCGCATGACCACCTGCAGTCCGTTGACGTCAACGGGTCGTTCATCTTCCGCGTCTCGAATACGACGCATCATCCCGCGCGCTCGCATAGGCTAGTTAGTTGTCCTCCGGTGAAGCTTCCATCAAAACGTCTTCTTCTGTGAAGAGTTGCAACCGGTAAATCTCGCTGTACAGCCCGTCCCTGGTTATTAGCTCCTGGTGGGTGCCCCTTTCTACAACTTCTCCGTCCTTCATCACCAGTATCAGGTCTGCCTTCTTGAGGCTGCTGACCCGGTTGGCTATGATGAAGGTGGTCCTGCCCTTCATCACCTCGTCCAGGGCAGCCTGAATGAGAGATTCGGTCTGGGCGTCAACGCTGGAGGTGGAGTCGTCAAGGATCAGTATTGACGGGTCCTGCAACAAGGTCCGGGCGATGGCCATGCGTTGTTTCTGTCCACCTGACAGGGTCACGCCTCGTTCCCCCACCACGGTATTGTATCCTTCAGGCAGGTTCATAATGAAATCATGGAGATTGACCGAGCGGGCGGCAGCGGTTACCTGCTCCAGGGATGCATCGGCAACCCCATAGGATATGTTCTCTCGTATGCTGGCTATGAACAGGAATACGTCCTGGAGCACTATGCCCACGTTGCGTCGTAGAGACTCCAGGGTGACGTCGCGAACGTCAACCCCGTCAATAGTTATTTTACCCTGAGTCACCTCGTAAAACCGTGGAATGAGGCTTACCAGTGTGCTCTTGCCGCTGCCCGGCGTGCCCAGAATAGCAATCGTCTGTCCGGGAGATGCCTCAAGGTCTATGTCTCTCAGGGTCGCTCTGTCCAGTCCCCCATCTCCAAGAGATAGTGGTGAGTGGTCTACTTCCCGGTCAGCGTCCCGGGATGCAAGGTCTTGGGTAGGTGTGGACCGGCCGTAGCTGAAGGAGACTCCTTCAAATCTGACTCTCCCCTTTGCCCGTCCCAGGTCGGTGATGCGTTGCCTCTCTTCCACCGGTGAAACTGCATCGAGGACTTCAAAGATGCGCTCTCCGGCAGATATGGACCTGGAAAAGGTGTTGACCACCCATCCCGACATTCGGACGGGGAATACCAGGAGACTCAGGTAAAGTATGAACTGGGTAAGCTCTCCGGGGGTCATGTCTGCATTGACGACCTGCCATCCCCCATACCAGACTATCAGGGCCGTTACAAGGGCGAAAAGGGTGCTGAGCAAGGAGGAGTTGGCGGCGTGGAGCCGGTTAACTGTGAAGGTCTCCTCTGTGACCACACTGGCTGCCCCTCTGAACTTGTCCTTCTCATGCTCTTCCGCGCCAAAGGTCTTGACCACCCTCATACCCGACAGGTTCTCCTGAAGCAGAGTGGTCATGCGCCCCGTTTCGACCTGTACTCCCGTCCACAGTTGCCTGAATCTGCGGCTCATCCTGATGGCTATATACACTGCAACCGGCACCGCCGCTAACCCTGCCAGAGCCAGGGTCAAGTTTGTGGACAGCATCAGACCGGCAGCCCCTCCAACCAGTACCAGTATGTGGAGTGAATATATGAGCCCAAAACTCACGAACCATCGCACGCTTTCCACGTCTGAGGTAGCTCTGGACATCAAGTCGCCTGTCCTCTGTTTGTCATGGAAGCCGAAGCTGAGAGCCTGCAGGTGGCCCAGGAAGGAATGCCTGATGTCGTAGGCTACTTTTTGGGAGATATACTCAGAGAGGTAGCTCTGCCCGTAACTCAAAGCGCCCCTGAGCACACTGATACCAAGCACGGAGAGGGCCAGCAATATCAGAATGCTCGTTCCGCCACCCTCCAGGGCAGTATCTATGGTTATACCCAGGAAGCGGGGGATGGCCAGGGAGAGGAGAGTGGAGCCAGTCAGGCATATGTAGACGAGGGCGAGTTGCGGCTTATATCGTAGCGTATAGCCGGCCATTCGCAGCAGTACACCCATGTCATTTCAATTATAGCCCCTTTGCGGCTCCTTTAGAAATGGGTAACGTTCCTATTCAGGTGGTCGAAACCCAGTAATACCTCTTTGACATGGCGCGGTGACAGGTTTCATACCTGTCCCTACCGTGGTAAACCACTCAGAGAAACTCTGAATGAGTTGGAAACGGCGACCCATTAACCCGTCATACTGGCGGAAGCCAGTATCCAGACTTCCAAAATCCGGCTCAAGGTTCGCCACGGCGAATCTACCGGAGGTACGACCGGATTGACGTGAGTTGTTCAGGGTTTTCCTAGAACGGAACGTTAACGACAGGGGTCGAGGTTCCCCAGGCGTGGTTACCGTGAGGTAACCCGAATCCTGACGACCAATCCGTTGGGATTGTAGTATACGTGCTGTACTATGTCGCCCGTTTCCAGGTCGGTGAAAGTCGCCTCCGGGTTGCCGTCTCTGGTAACGCGTGCAGATTTTGGTATCAGCAACTCGATGGCTCCGCCATCTGAGAGCGCCATTGTTGCTATTGCAAATTGTCCGTCCAGGGCGGATATGGTTCCCGTAGCCCGAAGCGTCCGGGCAGGTCCTATCACCACCCGTAACGCTCGCAAACTGAGAGGGTGGTACATACCGGACACCACCCGGTCGCCCACTTCCACGCCATCAAATCCCACTATCTCACCGGCCTTGATTAGCTCTGCGTCAGAGAGGACTAGTACGGTCAACAGATTTAGTTGGTCGGTTGAGATGGTGACATAGTCCCTTCCACTAGGGGCCGAATATTTGCCCCTTACCGTACCCAAAAGCTCTGGAGTCTTAACCGAAAGTTTCTGGAGTTCGCCGGTCTGAGTGTTATATCGGGATGTTGGCCTGACCACATCTCCCACACTCAAGTAAGGAACTGGTACTCCGTCCTTCTCGAGGGTAGTCAGATTTGTGATGGTCAGTTCTATGGTCTCGCCCTCTGGAGTAGTGATGTCAAGGTTGCCGCCCTTTGAACTCTTGCTCTTTGAGCTCTTGCCCTTGGAAATCAACCTTGTCACTACACCGGAAACGAATGTCTCACCCTGCCCCAAATCAAAGGTATCTATGTCAAGGGCATTCATGGTAGACGGGGAGTATCGTACCTTCACGCGGACCCCTTGCGCCAGGTCCGGCAAACCGGCAGGATGCTCCTGTACACGTATTCTCGTCTCAGAAGTAGAGTTCAGGCTAACCGATTGACCCGTATCGAGCCTGATCTCCACCACAGGGGGGACGACGGTAGTGTCAACCCTGCTGACCGTGCCCTCCAGTTCTCCCATGCCGGCCTGGGGCAGGTGGCTTGCTGCCAGATCTTCAGGGAGGACAGGGACAATTACGCTGAATGTGCTCACTTCACCTGTCTGGGGGTTGAAGATGGCCTCTACCTGCTGGCCTTTATGCTGTCCGATTTCCAGTCCCTCGAATCGGACAACCTGACCGAACAGGTTGATTGTAGTTGTATTTGTGAGTGTCAGGCTGGTTTGCAGTCCCTCTTGAGGGGAAACAAGAACGGTCCTGCCGTCCCGATCAATGTCTTCGATCCTCCCGGTCAGCTTCAGCATAGGTCTGCCCAGGTTGGACCCCGAAAGCAGAGTTTCATAAGCACTGGTGGGGTTCTCCCGAACACTCTCACTGCCAGCGCGGTTGCTAACTTCCCGTAGTACGGTGAGGTGGCCCGTGGTGCTTGCTTGCAGCCGTTCTCCCAGGTTCTCCCTGTTATCTGAACGCACAGACTCTCCGAGAGCTCGGCTGAGGCGCTCTATCTTCACCCTCGCCGGCTCCGATGCCGTTATGGAGAGACTACCGGCTTTGAGGTCCTGTTCCAGTACTGCCGTCACAAGCTGCCCGGGTTCTACTTGTCCGCCTTCCGCAATCGGGTCTGCGGTAATCAGATTCCCGTCTCTGTCCATAAGCCTGGTCTGGTTCCCGTCGGCTCCGATTACGACGCCGGTGATATGAGCATGAACAACAGGTCTGTCTGGCTTGACCAGTATACTCAGGGCCTGCCTGCCATTTGTCGCTGAACTCACCATCACGGCAAGGAAATCTCCCGGAGAAATGTCTGCGACGGTTGCCGGTTCCCGTCCGGGTACGGTTACTTTCGTATCGGGTGAGGTCGCTATTCTCCGCGCCCCTGCCCCGCTGTCAACTGTAATCGCAAAGATGCCTGGGGCGGACATGGTCATGCCAGTGACTCGACCGAACAGGCCGTCCTGCCCCGGAGTGAATATCACTGTCATAATCTCTGAGCGCACTTCGCCCGTAAGGTCGCTGGCAATCACCTCAATAAGATTGGGGCCTTCCTCCAATGGACCAATGGACTGATTCGCCAGGAATTGTCCGTAAGTGTCCTGGTTCAGCAGATGTCCGTTAACACTGACTGTGGCATTGGGCGATGCGCGACCCTCGAGGGTAATCTCCGGTGAGCGGACTACGCGGTTGTCCTCACTGGAGGAAATATCCAGTAGCAGTTCACGAGGCTGGGCGGCTTCAGGCACTGGGGTAGGGGTAGGGGCAGGAGTTTGGGTAGGCGCAAGCGTAGGTGCGGGTGTGGTGGTAGGTGTTGGCGCTGGGGTAGGTGTGGCTGTAGGGAGTGGTGTAGGCGCGGGTGTGGTGGTTGGTGTGGGTGTAGGAGCCAAGGTTGCGGTGGGAGGTATGGCTGTTGGGAACGTGGTTGGCGTCTCAGTGGCATCGTCTCCATCGCAAGCAGCAATAATTAGCAGGGAAGATATTGAAAGTAATATGAGGCCCAATCCTGCTGGTATAGCCTTGATTGGGCCTCGGCGAATTCCGGTCCAATTAGGGGTCTTCATCAACCAACCTCCATAGGATGGGAGCCCACTCTCCGTTAACCGTTCATTTAGGGCATGGTCTGTTCAATCTTTTTGGCTTAACGGGAATACTATAGGATGTGTGAGTCTAAATTCAATAGCTGGGAAGCACCCAAATTTGTTGAAATCAAACCTCTTTATGGTAATATGTGGTTGCCGTTTTATTGAGAGCAATTGTCCATGAATGTGCAGATTCGGCCTTTGAGGCTTGAGGATATTAGCTGCGTGGCCAGAGTAGAGAGGCAGGCCTTTCCAACGCTCTGGCCTCCGACTCCCTTCAAGCGTGAGTTGGATAACCGATTAGCCAAGTACCTGATTGCATGGGAGCCAAAACTCTCCGATGCCACCCACACCAACGGGTCCGAGACTATCTGGCTGCATGACAGTTCTCGGCGTTCCTTTCTTGGTCGTGTGATAGATGTCTTCAGGGGACGCTTCTTCTCCGATAAAACGCCTTCCGAAGACACCGATTGCACCCTCCTTGGCTTCGTTGGCCTCTGGTTTATGTCCGGGGAAGCCCATATTACGGGTATCGCCGTGGAGGAGGCTTCGCGAGGCAAAGGTATTGGAGAGTTGCTTATCATAGGCTCCATTGAGTTGGCAATGGCGCGGAATGCCACGGTAATGAGCCTGGAAGCCAGGGTCTCGAATTTTGTGGCCCAGGGCCTGTACGACAAGTATGGGTTCCAAAATGTTGGAATAAGAAAGGGCTATTACACGGATAACCGGGAAGATGCCGTCATTATGACGACTCAACCAATCAACGACGCCGCTTACCGGAACAAGTTCAATGCTCTCAAAGACGCCTATCGGCGACGTTACGGTGAAATCAAGATTGAGTTGCCCTAGCGAACGTAGCATGACCGAGGATTCCCTGGTGAGGTGACCATTCTTGCCCTTTGGGGTTGCATGGCTCCCAAAGGGTTGGTAGAATGAGGTCTAACCTGACCCTGCGAGGGCCTCCGGTCCTAGGTAACAATATGCTAGTTATTGGTCTTACGGGAGGCATCGGCACTGGAAAAAGTGAGGTCTCCCGTATTTTGCGAGAGTGGGGCGCGACAGTAATAGATGCCGACCTGGTGGGGCATGAGGCTTACCGGCCCCAGTCCACGGCGTGGCGGGAAGTCGTAGCCGCTTTCGGGGAGAGTATACTGGGACCTTCGGACGAGATAGATAGGAAGAGGCTCGGAGCCATCATATTCAACGACCCGGATGCCAGGGCGAAGCTCAACTCCATCATGCACCCCAGAATGGCTGAAATGGTCAAGGAGAAGATTGACCTCCTCCGCCAACAGGGAGAAGAATTGGTGGTACTGGAGGCCGCCGTGCTCGTAGAGGCCGGTTGGAACTCCCTGGTTGATGAGATATGGGTCACTCATTCCCCGGAAGGGGAAGTGATAAATCGGCTTCGTCAACGAAATAATCTCTCTGAAGAGGAGGCGGTGAGCAGGATTCGCTCCCAGCTTTCCCATGAGGAGAGGGCCAAACATGCTCATGTTACGGTGCACAACTCTGGCAGCATGGATGAACTCTTGGAGGAGGTAAAATTCCTCTGGGCAGATAGAGTGAAAGGAAAGGTCAAGTAGATATGACTAGTGAAGTCACCACTGACTACAATGAGTTTGCCATAGAGGAATACGTGCTCCAAGACGAACCCTATTATCATGCCGTTGGCGACGAGATGGAACTTTTTGAGGCAGCTTACCACCAGCAGTTGCCCGTCCTTCTTAAGGGGCCAACGGGCTGTGGCAAGACCCGGTTCATAGAACACATGGCATGGAAATTGGGACGCCCTCTCACGACGGTAAAGAAGCGGAGCAAGGCGGGGCAAGACGCGAACCCCATACCCCTTGTCACGATAGCGTGCCACGAAGACCTTACGGCCAGCGACCTGGTAGGCCGGTACCTTCTGGAATCGGATGGAACCAGGTGGATGGATGGTCCGCTCACCAGGGCTGTGAAAGCGGGCGGTATCTGTTACCTTGACGAGATAGTCGAGGCGCGGAAGGATACGACCGTGCTTATCCACCCTCTAACGGACCACCGCCGTATTCTGCCTGTGGATAAGAGAGGCCAGGTTTTGGAGGCCAGCAGTCAGTTCCTCCTGGTTATATCCTACAATCCCGGATATCAGAGCGCCCTTAAGGACCTCAAACACAGTACCCGCCAACGGTTCATCGCATTGGAGTTCGATTACCCCCCCAGGGAGATAGAGGCTGAGGTCGTTGAAAAGGAGAGCGGCTGCTCTAAAGAGGACGCTCAATCCCTTGCCAAGCTGGGAGAAAAGATACGCAACCTCAGGGAACATGGCCTGAACGAAGGTGCGAGCACGCGGTTGCTCATTTACGCGGGGAAACTCATAGCCCAAGGCATTCCTGCCAGGAGAGCTTGCCAGGTAGCCGTTGTATGGGCTCTCACCGATGATCAGGAGCTTCACAAGAGCGCTGAAGAGGTAGTTTCTTCCATCTTTGAATAGGGGCAGGTGTGCCTTTTCGCGCATCTGACAGGCGCGTTCCAATCCAGGGGAATATATGTCGGATAGCACCATAAAACGAGTGATCGGGGACGTACTCTTGGCCCGCAAGAAGGTGACTGTCCGCGATCAGTCCCTGATGCCGGCTGCTGTCCTGCTCCTAATATACCCAAAGGACGGCCAGTATTGTATCCTCCTTCAGAAGAGAACGGACGGGGTGGAGCATCATAAGGGAGAAATCTCGCTGCCAGGGGGCAGTAAAGACCCTGAAGACCGGGACTTCCTTGATACGGCACTGCGTGAGGTCCATGAAGAGATGGGTATAAGGCCGGAGGATGTCACCGTTCTGGGTGAGCTTGATGACGTGGTCACGCGGACTCAATTCGGTATACGTGTCTTTGTAGGGACCATACCAGATTCCTACCCGTTCAAACCCAGCCCAGTCGAGATTGCCGAGGTCCTTGAGGTGCCGGTGGCGGAGCTTATGAGTCCGGCAAACCGTAGGGAAGAGGCGCGATGGGTGGATGGAAGGGTGTCCAGGGCCTACAGCTACGCCTACATGGAGCACCTAATCTTCGGGGCAACGGCACAAATAGTAACGCAATTTTTGGAGCTACTCCCTGGCACTCTGGAGCTTTCCCACTTTGAACGGCGACCGGATTCTCCGGGAAGCTAGGTCTACCGGAAATCTGTGCTCAATGTTTATTGAGAAGGGAAGGAGAGGTATTGATGAATATGGCTCAGGAACGTCCCGACCAGTCTGAGCAAGCGCAGATAGAGAGAGACCTGGGAAACCTGCCTCCTGCTGTCCTGGAAGAGTACCAGTCGGCGAAAGAAAAGGTGAGCTTCGCGTTCAGTGGAGAGGAGATTGCCCTGTGGGCGAGGGAAGGTCTGAGTATCGGCAATCAGACGGTCCGATCCTGGGAAGCATCGGTAGAGTACTTCAGAGCAGGCCCGGAAGTAGCCAAATTCCTACCTATATCATCCTTCATGCAGTGGGCCCGATGTGGCACATATCTGTCCCAGGACTCACCTGCTCTAGCCGCGGCCTTTTTCAAGGCTAGTCCCGAGATAGTTGCCAGTCTCAGAGCTCAGTACATACCCCGTTGGGCAGGGCTCGGACGTAGTTTGTATAAGGGCACCTGGAAATCCAGCACCTTGGCAAGTAAGTTCTTCGAGGCCAGCCCCCAGCTTATTCGCAGGCTGCCCTTCTGGGACGTAGAAGTTTTCTCCGCCCTTATTGAGGCCCTGTCTTACAAGTCCTACGACGTGGCTACAGAGTGCCTGGTCCTGGGGCAAAACGCCCTCCCTCAAATGGGCAGGGAGAGGGAAGCGTTCCTCTCTTTGTGTCGCTCCCTCACTGATGGGAACTGGCGAGAAGTAAAAAGTTGCCTGGAAGTGTCCAGCAAGGTATTGAGTGTCGTTGAGGAGAGTCAGAGGAGCCGCTTCCTCCGGCTTGCCGAGCGCTTGGCAAAGTCTGGACAGCGAGAGACATCTTCCTTCCTTCTTGAAGGCTCCCAGTCGCTTAGTAAGGTAAACTCCACGTCTCAGCGGTACATCCTTGACCTGTGCGAGACGACCCATTCCATACACCCGGAGGCAGTGCCGGCGTTCCTCAAGAGTCTGAACGTAGTGTTGAACCGCGTGACCCTGAACCAGCTTGACATCTGGTTCCAACAGGGAATCAAGCTGCTGAAAGAAAACCCCGATGGTGGTCTTGCCTTCTTCAAGGTAGAGTCCAACACATCCGAGCAACTCCTGGAAACCCTTTCATCCAGCCTGGAACTGGATAGGGTAAAGGGTGTAATGCGGCTCTATTGTCGCGCCCTCTCGGGGGCCCCGGTTGAAATTCTCAGCAGCAAGGACTTGGTGAACAAAGGCATCGGCTGGGTGTCCGAGTCCCAGGCTTCCACTGAAGGCACCAAGGTCTTTCTTCCTCCCATTGTAGACCAATACTCAAGCAAGGATGAGAACTTCGGCTGGTTCAAGGTGGTTTCCACCCACCAGGTAGCCCATCTGGAGTTTGGCAGCTTTGACTTCCTGTTCGACGAGCCTTCCAGACGCTTCAAAGACCTGCGGCCCAGCCTGGAAACGCCCGACGTAGTAGAAAAGGCGGTTGCGACGCTCCAGGAGAGGTTGGACGGCGAGGAGGCAGACCCCACAAGTGCCGAGCGAGGCTATCTTACTGACATGGGGCGGTTCTTCCATCTGTTCAACGACAGGCGTCTGGCCCTTGACATATTCACCACGCTGGAAGACGGCAGGCTGGACTACAGAGTAAAAGCTGAGTACCGTGGAATAGTCTCCCACTACAGGACCGTCCAGGCCGGAGCCTTGCAGGAGCGACCTGCAATCGAGGAAATGCCCCTGCGCCAGTCTATGGTTGAGTTCCTCATACGTTTTAGTCTGGGGCAATTCAAAGGGGTCCCCGTTCCCAAAGACCATGTGCAGACCGCCCGTGTACTGGCCAAAATATTCAGGCGGCTCCTTGATGTCAGGGCAGCTGTAGAGGATACTGCCGAGGCTACCATAAGGGTATACCAGGTCCTGTCCCAGCTTCCCAATGAGGAGCAGTCGCCGGAGGACTTTCAGCCCCAGGACTTCGACGACGAGGAGGAGTTCTCCGAGGATGAGCTACAGGAGTTGCTCCAGCAGCTACAGAGCGGAGAAGGACAGTCCGACGAAGGTGAGAGCGACGGCGAGGAAGAGGGAGACTCCTACGAGTCGCCACAAGAGGTGGAGTTTCGAGGCGATTTCAAGCCGGAGCTAGTACAGCTATTGAACAGGCTGCGAACCGATCCATCCCAACAGGGTGAAGGGGAAGCCGAGCCCATTACCAAAGAGATGCTGGAGGAGTTGCTCAAGGAGAGCGCCGAGTTTGACATGGACGACGAGGCGGGCAAACTCCAGAATGCTATGGGGTTAACTGCTCAAAACCTTATGAAGGAGGCCGGAGTCCCGCCGCCTTCTTCCCAACCCGGGCAGGGCTATGGACAGATGGTCCACGAGGATGAGCAGGGGGGCGCCCTCGAGGCCCGGGAACCCAAGTCCCAGGTTTACGACGAGTGGGACTTCCGGGCGGCCGATTACAAGCCCAAATGGTGCATCGTCCGTGAGAAAAGCGTGGATGAGGGGGACATCAATTTCTATAACGACACCTTGCGCAACTATGCGGCGCTCTCGGCGGACGTACGAAGACAGTTTGAGTTGGTTATCCCCGAGAGCTTCCGCAAGGAGCGGCGGGTCATAGACGGTGAGGACCTGGATTTGGACGCCGCCATTGAGGCTACTATTGACCGCTATATGGGTCTGACTCCATCGGAGAAAATCTGGTGGAGGAGGAACAAGCTGGAGCGAGACGTGGCGGTGGTATTCCTCCTTGACATGAGTGCGTCTACCGCCGAGGCCATAGATGAGGGGCGGCCTGCCGTGGACGACCACGATGCCCCCGATGACCCGGTGGAATATATGATGTGGCTCAGGACCAGGCGAGAAGGGCTGGTCCGCCGCCACTACAAGCGCATCATAGACCTGGAGAAGGAGAGTGCTGCCCTCCTCATACAGGCCCTGGAGACGATAGGGGATACTTACGGCATCTACGGCTTCTCCGGGTACGGCAGGGAGAACGTGGAGTTCTACGTTATCAAGGACATAGGCGAGTCCTTCCAGGACCGGGTGAAGCGCAGGATTGACAAAATCACACCCATGCACGCTACCCGAATGGGGCCTGCCATCCGGCACGCCACCTCCAAGCTTGACACCCAGGATGCAAAAAGCAAAATACTGTTCCTGATAAGCGATGGCAGACCCCAGGACAGAGGGTACAGTCGTGAAGGCGTGGAGAAGGAGTACGCAGTCCACGATACCCACATGGCGCTCATAGAAGCCAAAAGGAAGGCCATAGTACCCTTCTGTCTCACTGTTGACAAAGCCGGGCACGACTACCTCAAGACCATGTGCGGTGATATGAGCTACGAGGTGTTGGACAACATCTGGTCACTTCCCCACCGCTTGCCCATGCTCTACCGGATGCTTACCACGTAAAGCTCCGAATAAGGGCGCCATCGCGACTTTTGGCCCGTCATTCCCGTGGAAACGGGAATCTGGATTTGTCAGCAGATAGCGCCAACCACGAGGAACGTTGCTGTCTGGGTAAAGAAGTGTCCTATAATCTTCCCTCTCCCACTAGCGGAGACCTTTGATGACTTTCGTCACAACCACGAAAGCGGGTATCCAGGGCTTTCGTCAAATCTGGGAGAGGGTGAGGGGATGAGGTGAAATCATGTCTGGGGGGATAGTTCTCGCGGGAGGGGAAGAGTTCCGTACAGGTTGCGAGGAGATGGACACCGCCATCATGGATGCCACCGGTGCCGAGCCTGTGAGAGTCCTGATTATACCCACCGCTGCGGTCACCGGCCCACAGAAGGCGGCATCCGATGGGGTCAGGCACTTTTCGCGCCTTGGAGCAAGGGCCTCGGAGCTTATGGTCTTAGACGGAAGTCAAGCCAATGACGAGGACTTCGTAAAAGTTGTTTCTGAGGCCTCGTTAATCTATTTCACCGGAGGTAGTCCAGACCATTTGCTGGCTACTCTGAAAGGGTCGAAACTGCTTGAGCGCCTGCAAGAGGCCCTCACTCGTGATGCGGTAATAGGCGGTTCCAGCGCCGGTGCGATGGTGATGGGTTCCGCTATGAGGCGTCCGTCGTCCGGAGGGTGGGTCGAAGGTCTTGGCGTCGCCCAGGGAGTGGCCGTTCTGCCCCACCATGAACGTAGCGACCCGGATACGGTTGCCGGAGAACTTGTTAGGACCGTACCACCTGACTTGATGGTGCTGGGAATTGATGCCAGGACCTGCTGCTTCGGGACTCCCGGCAGATGGAAGGCACTAGGTTCTGGTAAGGTAACCGCCTACCGGAACGGCTCATGGGCAATCTATGGTTCCGGTGAGAGCCTGCCGCAAGGATTCTAGCGGGGCGGGCTGGAATTTCGAGGCTGGCCGTGCCCTGTCACCTAAGCTCTGGAATCCCGGACTTTTTCAGGTAGTCCTCGGCTTCCCGGAGGTCTTTGAAGGAGTCCACACTTCGCCAGAAGGCTCTGGAGCGGGTGGCTGACAGGTTCCCTTTGGCAGCGAGGTCTGGGAAAGTGGAGTCCTCGTGGTCGCCCAGTTCGGGTAGTAGTGCTTCGATTTCCCGTGAGAAGACGTAAATCCCCCCGTTAATCCAGTAAGGAAGCTCGGCCTTTTCCCTGAACCCTTGAACATTGTCCTGTTCGTCCATGTCCACCAGTCCGTATGGACTGAGGAAGGGCACAACCATGACGGTGGCTTGGTGTGCAGCATTGGCCTCCCTCTTTCCTCTGTATACATCAACGATAGCATCAAGGCTCTCGGCCGTTATGATGTCGCCATTCGTGACAACCGTGCAGTCTGCATGTTCGGGGACCATCGCCATGCCTTGGCGGATGGCTCCGCCTCTGCCCAGAGGGGTCTCCTCAACGCTGTAATGGGCACGGAAGCCGTGGCCGCTCCCGTCGCCGAAGAAATCCCTGATAACCTCCCACTTGTAGCCCGCAAGAAATATGATGTCAGTGATACCGCCCCGTTTCAGCCACTGCACCTGGTGCCATAGAATGGGCTTTGCGCAGATAGGAACCATGGGTTTAGGGGCGTTGTCTGTCAGGGGCCGAAGCCGCTCACCTCTGCCTCCTGCTAATATCAACGCGTACATCTTCTCATCCTTTGGGGACATTTCGCCTCTCAGCGCCCCTAATATAACCATCTTGCGCAAGCTGCGTCAACGGGACTTGAAGCTGCGAAAACATTGACCGCCGTTCAGTGCTTCCGTATAATCGTGTTAGCTCAAGGACAGGAAAGGGCACCCGCTCAACGCCTGACCTCAGCCCAGAAACGGGTCTTCCGTACTCTATATTGCCGAGAAAGTGGTGAGAGGATGAATTTTGAACTCACTGAAGAGCAGAAGAGATTCAGGAGTGACATACGTTCCTTCCTGGAAGAGGAGGTCCCGCCGGAGCATCAGGCGGTTTTCGGGATTGAGAGCGAGGAGGATTACCGGTTCGGGCGCTCCATTCAGCGAAAGCTGGCGGACAAGGGATGGCTGACCATAGGCTGGCCCAAGGAATATGGGGGAGGAGGCAAAGGTCCCATTGAGCAGTCCATATTCAGTGAGGAGATGGGGTATCGGCGGGTGCCCCGCACAGGGACCACGGCCCTGAATATCGTCGGGCCTGCCGTGATGTACTTCGGCACGCCGGAGCAGAAGGAGAAGTACCTGCCACCCATAGCCAGGGCGGAGGCCGAGTATTGCCAGGGTTTCAGCGAGCCAAACGCGGGGTCCGATTTGGGGTCGCTGGAGTTGCGCGCCGTCCGGGATGGGGATGAGTATGTCTTGAACGGCAGCAAAATGTTCACCAGTTGGGCCTTTCGTGCCCAGTATATCTATCTGCTGGCCAGGACGGACCCCGATGCCGCCAAACACCGGGGCATAAGTCTGTTTATCGCCGACGTCAAGACACCGGGCATCAGCTTTCGCCCGCTCCCGTACATAAGCGGCTCCATGGCCGCCCAGACCTACTTTGACGATGCGAGAATCCCGTCCTCCGCGCTGATTGGGGAGGAGAACCGGGGTTGGTACCACGCCATGGCAACCCTGGACTTTGAGAGGTCCGGCCTCGAGCGTTACGCGAGTGTGCAAAGGACCTTCGATGACTTCGTTGAATTGTGCAAGACCACCAAATACAACGGTAGGCTACTGTCGGAGAATCCCGTCGCAAGACATAAACTGGCCAAAATCAAGGTAGGCATGGAAGTGTGGAGGCTCTTGTGCTGGAAGGTAGCCTGGATGCAGAGCACCGGAGCGGTGCCCAATGCCGAGGCTTCCGTGGCTTTTCTACACGGAACGGTGCAGAGGCTGGAGTTCGCCCAGACGGCGATGGAGATTCTGGGACTCTACGCGACCTTGATGCACGACCCCAAGTGGTCACTCTTGAAGGGCGCCATAGAGGGTATACATCGAGAAAGTATGCACCTTCACGGCGCAGGTACCACCGAGATTCACCGAAACATCATCGCACAGCGTGGCCTGGGCTTGCCCAGGTAGTTTTATTGTAGGTCGCCTGTGTTGGGGAGAGGAATATGGACTTAGGGCTTAGTGAACAGCAGGAGATGCTGAGCCGAGCGGCTCGGGAGTTCCTGGAGGCTGAGTGTCCCACCACCCTGGTGAGAGAGCTGGAAGATAGTGACAGAGGGTACTCACCGGAACTGTGGAGAAAAATGGCTGACCTAGGGTGGTTGGGGCAGGCATTCCCCGGCCAGTACGGTGGCTCCGACGGCACTTTGATTGACCAGGTTGCGCTCTTCGAGGAGATAGGCAGGGCAATACTGCCCAGCCCCATTCTGACCTCCACTGTGCTATGCGGTCAGACCATACTATACGGAGGCAGCGAAGACCAGAAAGCTAGTCTGCTCCCACTCATATCACGGGGGGACACGATAGCTACTCTGGCCCTGGCTGAGGCAGGTGCCGGTTTCGACGGGGGCGACATAAGTGTCACGGCAACGGCTGATGGCGGCGATTACGTCATCAATGGTACAAAGCTCTTTGTGCCCTACGCCCACGTGGCCGATTACCTTCTGTGTGTAGCCAGGACGTCAGGCGGCGACAGCCTGTTCTTGATAGACTCCAAGGCCCCCGGAGTTAACATAATTTTGCTGCAATCCGTTGCCAAATACAAGCAGCATGAAGTTGCACTCCGTGATGTCCGTGTTCCGGGAACGAACATGGTGGGACAGCTAGACCAGGGCAGAGGACCGCTGGGGAAAGCCGTTGACTGGGCCACGGTTGTCCAGTGTGGTGAGATAGTGGGACGGTCCCAGAAAGTCCTTGACCTCGTCGTAGACTACTCAAAGGTCCGAGTCCAGTTCGGACGCCCCATAGGCAGCTTTCAAGCCGTTCAGCACCAGTGCGCCGACTTGCGGGTCGCCGTAGACGGGGCAAGATTGGTCACTTATGAGGCTGCGTGGAAGCTGGCAGAGGGGCGTCCTTGCTCCGAGGACATAGCTATGGCAAAAGCCTTTGCGGGCTCCGCCAGCAGGCAGGCTACGGCGGTTGGGCATGGCATCTTCGCCGGCATCGCCTTTACCGTCGAGCACGACATGCAGCTGTATATGATGAGGTCTAAAATACAGGAGGCAAACCTGGGAGATACCGATTTCCACCTGGATAACCTGGGTGGGTACATGGGATTCCCTGCTTGAGCGTATAATTATAGTTAATCACTTTATAGAGGGCGCTGAATGGCAACGGAAGAACGGACTTTGGGGAATTTTGAGGGGCGCATGGCCGAACAATCGGCTTTGCTGCACCAACTCCATGCTGACCTTCAGCAAGTCAACGCTCGGATTGACCGGCTGATGCTGGCTATGTTGGCAATCGGAGGAGGGTTGGCAGTCACTCTTTTCGGGGTGACCGCGTCCCTGGTTACCCTGCTAGTCCGGGGCACCTAGCCCTAGGGAGCGCCGAGCCTTCCGAAAAGTCTGGCCATTGCAAACTGAGAGTGACTATGATAAACGGCGCACTTGACGACATCAAGGTTCTCGACCTTGGGCAGGACATCTCCGCCCCCTACTGCGCCAAACTTCTGGCCGATTACGGCGCCGAGGTCATCAAAGTGGAGCCTCACGGTCAGGGTGATTCGGCCCGCCGTATGGGCCCGTTTCCGGGAGACATCCCCAACCCTGAGAAAAGCGGCCTTTTCCTTCACCTCAACATGAACAAAAAGGGCGTCACCCTGAACCTTCATACCCGCGAGGGGGCGAAAATCCTTAAGGAATTGGTCAAAGGGGCCGACATTCTGGTGGAGAATTATGCCCCGACCTATTTGCCTTCCCTGGGACTGGGCTACGAGGACCTGGAGCAGGTCAATCCCGGTCTCGTAATGACCTCCATCACCCCTTTCGGACAAACCGGCCCCTATCGGGACTACAAGGCCACGGAGATGGGAGTGTTTGCCATGAGCGGCCGGATGTACACCCACGGCCTGCCCGAAAGAGAGCCGCTACGATATGCCCCTGACATATCCTGGTTTCAGACCGGGACCACCGCAGCCATATCAACCCTGGCGGCCCTATTTGTCAGCCGAGCAGAGGGTGTGGGCCAGCAGGTGGACGTGTCCGCTATGGAGGCCCTTGTGGGCAACATGGACAATCGGGTCCTGTATTATGAGTATACCGGGGTCAAGTCCCGGAGAGGTGATTTCCCCAGCGGGTTTCCCCAGGGAGCCTATCCCTGTCAGGACGGCTACGTCACCTTTGGAGTGGGGCAACAGAGGTTCTTCCAGCGTCTCTGTCAGGCTATGGGTCGTACTGATCTGTCCGAGGACCCCAAGTTCGCAACCTCCGATGCCCGTACGGAGAACCTGGACGAATTGGAGGCCATTTTTCTGGGCTGGATGATGGAACACACCAAAAGGGAAATTTTCGAGATATGCCAGGAGGTCAGAGTACCTTGCTCACCTCTGCTCGGCCCCGATGAGCTACTGGATGACCCCCAGTTGAAGGCAAGGGAGTTTTTTGTGGAAGCGGACCATCCCCAGGCCGGGAGGCTTACTTACCCTGGAGCGCCCTTCAGAATGACACAGACCCCCCTCATGGTACGGAGTCCCGCCCCTTTATTGGGCCAGCACAACACGGAGATATTTTCAGGCGGATTAGGCTACTCCAAAGAGGACCTGGTCTTGCTGAGGTCTACGGGAACAATCTAGCATATTATGAAAAAACCACTGGAAGGAATAACCGTCGTTGACCTGACGGAAGTGTGGGCCGGCCCCATGGGCTGCACCCTTTTGGGAGACTTGGGAGCGCAGGTTATAAGGGTGGAGTCCTTTCCCCGCACGTCTTATACCCGTGCCCTCGGCAGGGCCAGCAGCAGCGGTTACACCAACAACGACGCCAGCGCCCCCCGGCCCTGGGACCGGGGTGCGATACATAACCAAGCCAACCGCAACAAGTACAGCGTTACCTTAAACCTGACTCATCCTCGCGGACTGGACATATTTAACAAGCTGATAAAGCTCAGCGACGTGTTTGCAGAGGCTTATACGGCGGGGACTGCTGAGAAGCTGGGCATAGACTATGGTTCTGTAAAACAAGTCAAACCCGACATCATCATGGTGTCCATGCCCGGTTGGGGAGTGGAAGGCCCGTACAAGGGCTACGTTAGCCTGGGGAGTTCCCTTGACGGTTTCAGCGGCCATCACGCCCTCAGAGGCTATCCCGACACCGACGCCAGCGTTACGCGTAACATAAACCACACCGACGCCATTGGGGCCGTCAACCTGGCCTTTGCCGTCCTGGTAGCCCTTCACCACCGGACCCGGACCGGAGAGGGCCAGTGGATAGACATTTCCCAGGTCGAGTCCTTTGTACCCCACCTGAGCAGGCCTGTAATGGACTACATGATGAACGAGCGTTCGGAGCTGCGCTCCTTGGGCAACCGGGACCACTACATGGCGCCTCATGGCTGCTACAGGTGCCTGGGAGAGGATAACTGGGTGGTCATCACCGTATCCTCCGACCAGGAATGGAGGGCTTTCTGCGGCGCGCTTGGTGACCCGGAATGGGCCAGGAGCGACAAGTTTGCAGACCCCCTCAGCAGATATGAACACCAGGATGAGATGGACGCCCATATTCAGGAATGGACACGGGACAGGAACAAGATAGAGATCATGCACCTCCTCCAAGAGACGGGAGTGCCTGCTGAGGCTGTCATGGATGACGTGGACCTGTACGCGGACCCACATCTGAAGGATAGGGGGTTCTTCGAGAGGGTGGCCCACCCATTTATAGGAGAGTACAGCTATCCGGGTTACCTCTGGAAGTTCAGCAAGATGTATGAGCCTGTCCGAATACCACCGGCCGGCCTTGGTGAGCACAACGAGTATGTTTACGGGACCATGCTGGGTATGAGTGCTGAAGAGGTAAACGACCTCGAAGCTCAGGGTATCATAGGCAACAAGGTCGTCGCCTGAGCCCGCTTGTTGCGACGGCCGAGGGCGACTGCTAGAATAAAGCCGCCATCCACCCAAAAAGGAGGTTGCACCATGACCACAAGCTCCATTGACCCGAATCGGATTCTTCTCACCGGAGAGAACCCTTACATACGGCTCAGCGAGACCGACGATGGCCCGGTGACCACCGATGCCAGCTTCTGGCGTATTATATTCTCCCCTGGCGGTCCCGGGCACGTGCTGTTCCTTCAAAGCGAGCTTACTAACAATGAGCCAAGGATTTACACCGACAATATAAACATGACCCGATGGCTGCAAGAAGGGATTCAGGGCTCCATTAACGCCACCTTTGGCAATCTGGAGATACCCGCGATTGAGGGGTCCTTCAGGAGTTCCGGCGACATCCGTTCCTTCTGGACGGAGCATATCAAGACCAGGGACGAGGAAGTTGACCTGACCTGGTACGAAATCGGGGAGCCTTTTCTTAGCCACAGTATGCCCGGGAGCAACCCCCAGCGGCCCTACGGTGTAGCTACGGTGTTGATTCCGGCCAACGGCGCCCGGCTCACCATCAACGGCAGGTTCGCCAAGGGTCGCCCCTTCCCACGCCAGCGAGAGGACCGCAAGCACAGCACGTGTGCTCTAGCGTTCTCGGAATCCTGGACCCTTCCGTACTAGATAGCCCGTCATTCCCGCAATAACTAGCCCGTCATTCCCGCGAAAGCGGGAATCTGACGCCTATAGACCCCCGCTATCGTGGGGGTGACGGAGACCCATGGGCGTAACAATGATGAAACCCCAGGGTTTAGCCCCTTCTTCATGTATCGGTAAAAGACCGGGGCCTCTGGGGTTTCAAAGTTGAAACAGCTCTGTAGGCCGCCTCTGGTCTGTTGTGGCGTAGCCTCCACATAAAGAACGGAGCGGCCCTACCGGATCTAGTCGCTAACCTGTGCCTCCGCTTCCACTGCCGTCGGCGGTGCCCAGCCCCACTCGTGAAGCCCCTCGCCTGGCTCAATCACCTGTCCATCCTTGATAGTGACTACGGGCACCAGCGCCTTGGAGCCGACTCGACTCACACCGATTGCATCGGTAAGCTGCCAGCGGCCCTCCAGTACTTCCAGGACCGAGACGTCGGCTTCTCTGCCTGCCTCCAGGCTGCCCGACCTGTGCTCGATACCCAAGCCCTTTGCCGGATTTACGGTGGTCATCCGGACCACTTCCTCCAGAGAGAAACCCAGGTTGAGGAAAAAGGCCATGTACTCCAGCAGCCCCCGGGTGGACACGGCGCGCATACCGACGCCGGACTGAATCTCGATGTCGGTGCCGATGGTATCAGGTATGAGTCCCTGGGACAGCACAGCATCGGCTCTCTCCCAGCTAAAGTTGAAATCGCCATAAGCTGGGTCCAGAATCACGCCACGCTCCTGGGCTTCCTTCAACTCCGGGAACAGCTTTCCTTCAGGGTCCAGAGCGGCGCCGTTTAGAGGACTCAATACGTGGGTGATGATGTCCCCGGGTTCCAGCATGGATAGGGCCTGGCGGGTCACTTCCGGCGACGTGGGTATCTGGTCCTTTGGACCTATGTCGCCGATGTGCATCATTATCCTGATGCCTGCTTCCCTGGCTGCGGCTCTCGCCGCTTCCACGTGCCTCAAACCCATTGCCTGGACCGTCCGAGGGTATACGAGTACCTTGACCCCTTTGACCAGGCCAGGGCGCTCCTGGGCGACCTTGACCACGCCGTCCACGTCAATGTCCGACTCATCGGTCATCATGCCGCTGCTGCGGTCCCGGAAGATGCTGAGGAACGAGTAGACCTTGGTCTGGGCCTGATCGAGGACAACTTCGGAGAAGTCTTGAAAGTTACCAGGGCCGGGACTACCGGCATCTGCAACGGTGGTCACTCCGCCAAGTACCCCGGCCACATCCGGGTGGTTAATGTTACGTTCGCGTACGGGGGCGAAGACGTGGGTATGAATATCAATGAGCCCAGGTGTGACAATCTTTCCTGCTACGTCAATTACTCTGGTTGCCTCCGTCTCGGGGATAGAGGGTGACAGCCGGCTAACTTTATTGTCAGTGATGGCCAGGTCCATCCTTTGGTGGATGCTTTGGGAAGGGTCCAGGATGGTCCCTCCCTTCAATAGCAAGTCGTACATGGCAACCTACCTCCGGCTACTCTAAAGTTGAGGCAGTATAGCACGAAAGCCCCTGCGGAGCAAGGAACTCGGCACCTATAAGCGTTCTCTCTAGCGTCGGAACTCCACCTTGCGAAAGGCTTCCGCGTACTCGAACTCGGAGCCTTGGGCACCTTGCCTGGCCCGCTCTCTCACCGACTCTTCCACGTCGCTTTCTGGACGCTTGGAGACCTGGCTGTGATGGCACATGAGGGCCTTTATTTTTATATCAATGGTATTGTTAATGTCTGTGAAAGCGTCGGGGGTATCCGGTGCCCAGAACAAGACCATGCCCGTCTTGTGGGGTTCCAGGCCCTCTTCGGTGAATAGCTCCCTGAAGTGCAGATGATCTCTGGCGTAGGGAAAGGCAGCATCTGCGGCCACTTGTCCTGCAATCCGGTGGTCTCTGTGCCAGTGGGAGACCCGCCGGTAAGGGTCGGGGCACAGCAATATATCCGGGCGTGTGCGTCTTATGGCCCGGACAATCTCCTTGCGGAACTCACCTGTGTCCTCCAACTCGCCGTCCGGATGGCGCAACGTGACCACCTCTTTCACCCCCAGGACCGAAGCCGCCTCCATTTGCTCCTTTTCCCTTATTGCGGCCAACTGCTTTGGGTCTATTTCAGGGTCATCCGAGCCTTTCCCGCCGTCGGTGCATAGAACGTAGTACACCTCAGCCCCGTCTCTAATCCACCTGGCAACGGTACCGCCACACCAACCCTCGGCATCATCTGGGTGGGGTATAACTACGAGGGCTACTCCTGGCGTCTCTATCATTTACTCACCTCCAGGCTCCAGCCTTGTACACGAAATGATACTCTGCTACAATCTAGCGCAGGTGTCAAGCCCCTCCTTAACTATAAGGGACCCGTCATACTTGCGTAGAATCTATGAATGACCCCTCATCCTGCTTCCTTCTGGACTGAAGGGGAATACCGGAAGACTGGCAGTGAGGGCCACCATACGATCCTCATGAAAGACCGCTCATAGGTCAGAGGTAATTTCACTTATCTGCCGGAGGGCCTAGCTTTGGCAATACACAGTTTCACCTGGGCAAACTTTGACGAACTTCTCGATTTTATAAACCTGACTCGCAATTCTGCCGGTGACAGTCTTGGTTTGAGTCCAACATCTCTGAGAGAGGAACTGGCTCGCCCCGGACTTTCTCCGGAAGAGAACTGCCTTCTTTTTGTTGATGAACGTGTGACTCAGGCAGGTAATGGCCTCTGGGCCTATTCTATTCTGCATCCCGAGCTGATGATAGGCAGGGCTGTTCTTGAGTTGGGTGTCCACCCGAGCCTGAGCGAGACCGGTGTGGAGAAAGAGGTTATTAGAGTTGCCGTCACTCGTTCCAGGTCTCTGGGGGCCTCAATACTTCACGTGGGTGTGACTCCCTCCGAATATTGGGAAGCAACGATGAAAAGCGAAGGGTTTTCTCTCGCGCGGTGTTACTGGTTGATGAGGTGGCAGGGGTCTGGAGTGCCTTCGACGGATTTGCCCCACGGGTACGGTATCGAGAGCTTCCAGTCCGGAGACGAGGAACGCCTCACCAGAGTGCAGAACGCATCCTTTGGTGGTAGCTGGGGGTTCTGCCCAAACACGGTGGAGGAGGTCAGGTATGGTGTGGGTATGTCCAAGTCGAACCGGGATGGCATCCTGTTTCTCACCCATGGTGAAGATACTGCCGGATACTGCTGGACGTATGTTATCGGTGAGTCCAAGCCGCTTGCCGGGATTATCGGGATGATTGGCATCGTTCCTGAATACCGTAGCCGGGGACTGAGCAAGCCCATACTCCTAGCTGGAATGAGATATCTACGTTCCCGAGGGGTTGATTACATTGGGCTTGACGTAGATGCTGAGAACACACCCGGCATAAGGCTTTACACCTCGGTGGGGTTCAAAAAGGCGCAGGAGTATCATTGGTTCGAGTCCCGACTATCCGGTGAGTGACCTTGCTCGGCCTGCTCCCCTGAAGGCTTTATACCTCCGGGTATGAAGGGGTAGTCCGCCGGAGACATGAAATTTTGCAGGAAGCTGGCGTGGTAGCTAATCTGCTCTGGAGCAACAACACCGGCCGATATGATGAGCTTCATTGCATCGTCTACGGGGATGTCTGTTGGTGTCACACGGTTCTCCGGCAAGATGACGAGAAATCCCGAAGTTGGGAAAGGAGAAGTAGGCATGTACACCGCCAGCAGCGTATTGCCATACTGGTCATTGAGCTTGGACGTTACCAGCCCAAGAGACCTCAGACCATAGCCCGGGAAATCCACGAGCACCACACTGGTAAATCTGCTCTTGGAGTTGACGTTGGAAAAGACATCAGTGGCCTGGCGAGCGGCCCGGTATACGGCGCTGACCACTGGCACACGGTCCACCACCCTATGGCCGAAATCAATGATGCGTCTGCCAAGCACGTGGGTAGCTACAAGCCCCACTATGTATATGACGATAGCGAGGGAGACTATCCCCATGCCGGGGGTGTACCAGTCTATGAACTGGGTGAATATGGGCTTCAAGACCGGGTCGAAGAAGTCGAAGATGTATTTGAGAATGAGGAAGGTGATTCCAGCCGGTACTATGATGACCAATCCGGCAAACAGAGTAGTCCTGATATGCAGGCCTATTGCCTTGATGACTTTCACTAACCAAGACATGTGTAACCCACTCGCTATCTAGGCGGTGGAGTTGCTAGAAGGAATTGTAGAGCCGACGGGTCTCCTCCGCTACAGCTTCCCATCCCATAGCCTCCGCCCGCTTTCTTGCCTCAATGCTCATGCTTTTTTGCAGACCCTTGCTGGAGAGGATTACCTCAAGGGAGTCGGCAAAAGGTTCGGGACAACGCCAGGGCAACAGATAACCCGTGCGGCCATGCTGCACCACGGCCGGGAGTCCCCCCACTCTGGATGCAACCACCGGGGTCCCGCAGGCAAGTGCTTCAAGTGCAACCAGACCGAAGCTCTCGTAATACGACGGGACTGCACACACGTCGGCAGCATTATAGTAGAGGGGAAGGAGATTGTGGTCCACGATACCCACAAATTCGAGGCTACGCCCTATTCCCAACTCCTCTGCCAATTCTTTCAGGCTCTTTACCCCTGTCTCGTCTGTTGCATCACCGCCAATTACAAGGACCTTCAGAGGGTCTCTTAGCTCCATTATAGCGGCACTCTTTAGCAGAAGCTCCAGGCCCTTTATCGCCTCGATTCTACCCACGTAAATAATAACCTTTTCACCGTTTAGCCCAAGCTTTTTTCGTGCCTCCCCCATGTCCAGTGGCTTGAACAGAGATAGGTCAACTCCACAAGGCACCACCTTGATACGGAAGCTGGGAGCGTCGTAGAGCCGTATCATAGCCTCCTTCTCGTGGCGACTCGAGGCTATTATCATCTGGGCCGAGGCCATAAGCCCCTTCTCTACCTCGGACCTGATTGGAGACCCGTTTTCCCCGGCTCTCGCCTGCATCTTTATCTCCGACAGGGTGTGAAAAGTAATTGCGTGGGGCACACCCCAGTGCTCCGCAACCTGGCTCCCTACGCATCCAGACAGCCAGTAGTGGGAATGGACCATCTGATATTGAATACCCTGGTCTTCACTGAAACGCTGAAGTTCTTCCTTGAAGGTGGGCAGGTACGAATACAGGGCATCTAACTCGACCTCAAGGGGGCCTCCGTTCAGGTGTACCAGCCTGACGTGATTCCCCAGATCTATAATCTCGTTTTCGTGAGAGTCCCGGCCTTTGGGAGCACCATGGCATCGGGTAAATACATCTACATCAATACCCATGTTTCCCAGATGTCTGGAAAGTTCTCTGACGTAAACATTCATTCCGCCGGCCTTTCCCTCTCCCAGGGTGGCCATCGGACACGTGTGGAAACTAATCAATGCCACCTTGTCTACACTCAATTTCGTCTCACCACCATCTGATAGATACTTTTATTTGTGCCCCCGAGGTCATATTTGTAAGGCTCTGGACCTCGGAGGAAGTCGAAGTATTTCTTACCCTCCTCAATGGCATTTTGGATGCACAGGGCTTTCAGCAACAGTCCTACGCTATAGTAGCTGTACGCGGGATTGAAGCCACTGTTATACAACAGCCGAGACTTGCCGTAGTCGAAGCATATAGCCGAGGCGACGCGCTCACCGTTCAGTTCCATGAAGAAAAGTTTGAAGAAGCCAATGTCTGAAATAGACACGGCCATTTTCCTGAAAAAGCGTTCCCTGGACTCGTTGAGAAAGTGGTGCTTCTCCTCTTTGCTGAATCGCATGAGGGCGAAGAAGTCTTCCAGGTTGTTTTCAACCTCTGCAGGGTCGGATAGCTTGTAGTACCGAAAATCATCCCCGGACGAGTGCAGTCTGCGCAGCTTGCGCCGAAGCTCGTGTCGGTCCTTCTTGGAGAGGATTTGCAGGTAGGCATCCCAATCGTTCGGGAGGTCCACCCCCGGGACGACGTCCTCTTCGCGGATGTCTACCGTGTAGCCCCGGTCCCTGGCAAGATCGGGTAGATACGCTAGAGTGGGGGAGTTTTCAGGTAGGGAGGTTAGCTCCAGTCTTTCCCATTTCTCCGTGCCAAGATGGTCCAGAAGGCAAGGATAAAATCGTGATTCGGCGCCTTGAGCCACTAGAAAGTCATTATAATCACACACGTCCTGGTCGCCCATGAGGGAGATCGTCCCGTTGCGGCGTACCAACGGAGCAATGCCTTCTACACTATGGCCGCCGTTGAAACTGAGCAGAAGCATCTCGGCCCCGTCGCCGAACTGGTCCCACCATATCTCCTGCCACCGGGGAGTGATGAACAAGGTATCAACCGTACAGGCGGGGAGGAGGTCTTGCCATTGCTGCTCGACCCCCTGGTAGGAGTCAAGTCGGGTTAAACAGGTCACTTTACGCTCCTCTGCAATGAGGCTATGAGTTCGCTCCGGCTTATGCCACGTTTGTCGAAGGAGCCTCTGATGGCGGAGGTGACGATGAGGCTACCACTTTTTTTCACCCCCCTCATGGACATACACAGATGTTCAGCCTCAATTACCACCGCCGCGCCATCCGGTGCCAGTACGTCCTGGATGACGTCAGCAACTTGCCCGGTTATTCGCTCCTGTATCTGTGGTCTGTGGGTCACAACCTCCAGGATTCTAATTAGCTTGCTCGCCCCCGCAATCTTGCCATCGGGGATATAACCCATGTGGGCATGGCCAAAGAAGGGGAGCAGGTGGTGCTCGCACATGGAGAAGAAGGGCACGTCCCGCACTATCACCATCTCTTCCCGGCATTCCTCCTCCTCGAAGATGGCGTCGAGAGCGGAATGGGGGTCAATGCCGATTCCTGAGAACAGTTCGGCATACATGCGGCTCACCCGTTGGGGAGTGCTCCTCAGACCCTCTCTTGATGGGTCTTCGCCTATTGCTTCGAGCATGGTTACCACGGCTGAGCGGATAGGCTCTTCGTTAACCATCCTCCCTCCCCGGGTACTGGGCAGGCTTCATCAGTGCGGCTTCTACCTCCCTTATGTCGGGTTCAATCTCGATAATCTCCGACTGAACGGACCTGACAGCCAGGTCCGGGTCCTTGAGTCCCGTCCCAGTTATTATACACACAACTCGCTGGTTAGCTAGACCCAATCCAAGTTGGTGGAGTTTCATAAGCCCTGCAAAAGCCGCGGCGGAGGCCGGTTCACAGAAAATCCCTTCATGGGATGCGAGAAGGCTGTAGGCGGCCAGTATCTGCTCATCGCTGACGGTATCAATTACTCCGCCGGATTGGTCCCTGGCTGCCAAGGCGCTCTCCCAGCTGGCCGGGTTGCCGATTCGGATGGCCGATGCGATCGTCTTAGGGTTACTCACCGGATGGCCTAACACGATGGGGGCTGCACCTTCGGCCTGAAAACCCATCATCTTGGGGGTCTTGCTTGAGAATCCCAGAGCGTGGTACTCCACGAACCCCTTGGTGTAGGCCGTGATATTCCCTGCGTTGCCTACGGGAATAAATACGTAATCGGGTGCGTCTCCTAAAGAATCTACAATCTCGAAGCCGGCGGTTTTCTGTCCCTCTATCCTGTTCGGGTTGACGGAGTTGACCAGGGTTATAGGATGATTGTTAGTAAAGGTGCGAACCAGTGAAAGGGCATGGTCGAAGGACCCGTTGACCGCTAGAATTTTGGCTCCGTAGGCCATGGCCTGTGCCAGTTTTCCACTGGCTATTTCTCCCTTGGGGACCAATACTATGGTGGAAATATTGAAACGGCCACCGTAGGCCGCTGCGGACGCACTGGTGTTTCCCGTCGAGGCGCACATTATGGCTTTACTACCGGCCTCCAGGGCCTTGGCTACGGCGACGACCATCCCCCGGTCTTTGAATGAGCCGGTGGGGTTACATCCCTCTAGCTTGAAGTACAGCTCATCACAGCCCAGCTCCTTTCCTAGCCGGGTGGACTTGACAAGGGGGGTTTCCCCCTCTCCCAGGGTTATTGTGGGAGTGGAGCTACTGACCGGCAGGAACTGGCTGTACTTTCTTAACACGCCTTCGCCCATGTATGCTCTTTCATGTAGAGTTGGAGGCTTATTGGAGGGTCCCTCTCGCACTTAGCCGAGGGGCAAATCCTCTACTCGGACCAGACTATTAATCTCTCGTATTACTTCCAGGGATTTAATGCGTTTCAGTGATTCCTGCATCGCTTCCTCCCGTGCCGGATGGGTAGTCACCACGACCTCCGCGGTCTGGGCTTCGGGGTTGGTATCCTTCTGAATTACCGATGCGATGCTTATATTGAGGTTCCCAAGGATTCTGGCTATCTGTGCCAGGACCCCCGCTTGGTCGGCGAGAGTCAATCGTAAGTAGTATCTGCTTATGAGATTGGTCATGGGCGCTATCGTGTAGGACTTGCCGGGTTCAGTGATAGGTATCGGCTCGCTTCCCGAGCTGATTTCCCTGGCGATTTCCACCACATTGCCTATCACGGCGCTGGTAGTCGGATTTTGCCCTGCGCCCATCCCGTGAAACAGGACCCTTCCCGTCAGATCACCTTCTACCTCGACGGCATTGAACACGCCGTCCACCTTTGCCAGCATGTGCTCTTGAGGCACGAAAGCGGGGTGTACGCGTACCTGTACTGAGGCTCCGTCCTGCCGTGCTATAGCCAGCAGTTTGATAGTGTAACCCAATTCCTGGGCATACCGGAAGTCCTGGGCCTGGAGGCGAGAGATGCCCTCTCTGTACACGTCATCCGCATGTACCCTGGTATGAAAGGCCAGGCTGGCCAGAACGGCCAGCTTGTAGGCTGCGTCCGTTCCCTCTATGTCGTTGGTAGGGTCGGCTTCGGCGAATCCCTGCTCCTGGGCCTCTCGAAGGGCCTCACCAAAATCTACCCTATCCCGGGCCATCCGGGTGAGGATGTAGTTGGTAGTGCCATTTATTATAGCGTGAATGGAGTAGATATTGTTTGCCAGAAGGTCTTTCATCAAAGGGCCTACGATCGGTATGCCACCACCGACGCTGGCCTCGAACAAGAGGTTCACTTTCTTGGATGCGGCCAGGGTTATCAGTTCGGGGCCGTGCTTCGCCATCACCTCTTTATTGGCGGTCACCACATGTTTGCCCCTGTTGAGGGCCTCCCGGATGTAATGGCTTGCGGGGTACTCACCGCCAATCACCTCTATCAAGAGATGCACTTCCGGGTTGTCCAGGATGTCTCGGGGATCCGTTGTGAGGAACTTCGTGGGCACTGGTGAGGACCGATGCCTGGTAGGGTCTCTAACCAGGACTTTCTTCAGTTTGACGGGACAACCGGAATTATACGGGAAAGATTGATTGGAGTGTAGCAGTGTGGAAGCCACGCCTCCACCCACCACGCCAAGGCCCATAAGACCTACACCTATTTCCGATGGAGGACTCACTATTAACTAACTCCTACCTTACCGGCGTTGGAGAGGGGGGAGGGGCGGTCTTTCTTACCTGCTCGTTTACCCAGGCATAAATATCGCTGTTCCAGTTCACCTCGTACCAACCCTCTTCTCCTCCGATTGTCTTTTGTTCCTGAAGCCAGTTTTCCAGAGACTCGGTCTTCAGCTTCTCGGTCATAATCTCGGAGATATCTTGATACTCGGGTTCTGATAGCACCTTCAGTATGAAGATGCCCTCTGTGGTGAATATCGGTTCGCTTATCTCGTTTATCCCAAGAGGTTGGACTTCATCGTTACCATAGAGGAAGGGGTCCAGCAACGGGAATGCACCCTTGGGCATCCATCCGACGTAGCCTTCATCATCTGAGTAGCTGCTGAACACCGAGACCTCCTTTGCCACCTCTGTGAAATCCTCGTTCTCCAGGCGCAGCCGCACGGATTCTGGACTGGTGGTAAGGGGTCCGCTAGTCCCTGGCGCCGGTAACTCACCTCCGGCTCCGGGCGCGGTAAGCTTGATCCACTGGACCTCCACCTGCTCGGCTACGGAGGGGATTTGCTCGCCTAGTTTCTCCCGCATTCTCTCCCGGTATATGCTTTCTTCCACGATTCTCCGGTAATCGCCATCGGAAAGATGACTGTTGGTCAGGAATCTGCGATAGTTTTCCTCGAATTCCTGCTGTAACTGGCCCTCCCGCACCTCCTGACCTTCCGGTACTGAGGGGCTAAATCTTTCCAGAAGCCCTTCCTGAATGTCCGAATCTGACACGTAAATGTTGAATCCGGGCGCGGCCCGACGGATTATTTCTGCCTCGGCCATACCCAAGAGGGTCCTGAGGGGTGTGGTGGCAAAGTCGAATGGCTGGCCTATGGCTGCCGAGGCCGATTGTTCCATGCGCAGTCGCTTCACCAGATCTCCCTGGGTGTAGCGGGTGTCGCCGACCCGGGCTGCCAATACCCTGTTGGGTTCGACGAACTGGTCGTAGAAGCCGTAGATTGCTATGCCGGCGACAGCTAGGAGAAGGACGGCACCTACGGCGAGAATAATCAGAAGACGCTTGCGCCGGACTGTACGGTCGCCTGTCTGTTGCATTCGGTGGTCTGAGCGTCGGGGCCGTCTGTTGCGCAGCCTTCTGTTGGAGGATTGGGACGCGGATGACTGGCTGCTATATGAGGAGGCCATGTTCACATCCCCTGGACTTCATTATGGTAGTCGTCTCCCGAGGGACGAGAGGGGAGCGGATTTCTGGGAGGTGCCTTGTGTAACCTTCCATTGCCGCCGGTCGCCTACGTTGTCGAGCGGGAATGTGCTGGCGTGAAGGGCAATAATGCAACGTGCCTGGCCCTCTTGATTGCAATAGATAGCTCACGTTGATGTCCGGCGCATACACCAGTTTTCCTTCTTGGTTCCATCTTGAACCTGTCTGAAATGTAACGTCGGAGCCTGCCAACCTCTTTGTAATCGATGACTGCCGCTCGCTCCACGCAGAACGCACATACCTTGCGCCTGGGCACGAAGCGGCCTCTGCCGCGAGGCCGGCCTCCGGGTCTGGAGTCTCTACGTGGCGGCTGTCGTGTAGTCATATTGGGTCACTTCCTCCATGTATCTTCTTGCTTGTGCGTATCTCTTGATAGGTGAGAGTGGATTTAGAATGGAAGGTCGTCAGCGTCCATGCCTGCATCCATGGGCTGCTCCATATCACGGTCTCGCGGGAAATCCTCCGCCCTGTTCGTGTCTATAAATCGCACGTCGTTGGCGTATATTTCATTGGAGAAGCGGGTCTGTCCGTCGCGGGTCTCATAGCTTCGGCTTCTCAACCTTCCTTCGACAAAGACTTTCCGACCCTTTGATAGGTACTGGTTGCAGGACTCTGCCTGGCGTCCCCAGACCGAAACCCTGAACCACTCGGTTTCCTCACGGGCCTCTCCGTCAGCGGTCGTGTACCTGTAGTTGGTGGCTACGTTAAAGTTCGTGACCGCCTGGCCGCTTGGGGTATAGCGCATTTCGGGGTCCCCACCCAGGTTGCCTATAATCATCATCTTGTTCATTGTCATGGCGTGGTCCTACCTATTCTCGGGTCTGCCCAGACTGAGGAGCGCTATCACCAGCAGGCTGGGGTTCCTCGGCTTCTTCTCCGATTTGAGTCTCTATAATCTCGCCGTCAGGCGGGTCAGTTTGTGCCATGATGGGTTCTTCTTGCTGAGGTTCGTCAGGTTCCGCGACATCCGACGCCTCATCCTCACTGCCCATGGGTTCTTCGGCGAGTGATGCTGTGGGCGCTTCAGCATCGGCCGGCTCGGCGGCCCCGGTATCACCTGCCTCGCCGTCAGGCGAGTCGGCTAGCTCCGAGGCGGGTTCTTCGGCTAGGGATACCATTGCTGCGGGTGCTTCAGCTTCGGTCGGCTCGGCGGCCCCGGTATCACCTGCCTCGCCGTCGGGCGAGTCGGCTAGCTCCGCAACAGGTCCCTCAGTGAGGACTGCTGTGGGTGCTTCACTCTCGACTGGCTCGTCTGTCGCCGCAACAGCCTCGGCGACCCCGGCCTCCTCGACTAGCTCCGAAACGGGTTGTCCGGACTCGGGTTCTTCAACCTGGACCACGGCAGGCTCTTGGGGTTGAGGCGGCGCGGGTTTGGGTGCTTCTGACCTCACCACCAGGAATCTCAGAACGTCCTCGGACAGGGTAAGGTGAGGTTCAAGCTCTCTTGGGACAATGGTATCGGTACTGAATCTGGTCAGGATATAGTTCCCCTCCAGGTAGGTCTGGCCCGCCCTTCGTATGGGGTATGCCAGTCGTCTCATGCCCCACTGTTCCTCTTGGGTAATGTCTCCACCGCTCTGGGTGATGACGTCCTTAATCCGCTCCAGGGTTCCCGCGAACTCCTCCGGGGACAACACGGGGCTCAACACAACCATAAGTTCATAGTGACGCAATACACACTCCAAATTAACCGTATATTGAAATGATTATACCATTCTGGGATGCGAGGCTCAACTTACTCCTCAAGGCCGGGAACCGGGAAGCCCGCGGCTAACTGTTGTACCTCATCCTTCACTTCTTTTTCCACACTCTCGTCACCAACATTGGTGAGCAGCCGCACAATCATGGAAGCTATGCTGCCCATCTCGGTCGTTCCAAAACCCCGGCTGGTCACTGCGGGCGTGCCAAGGCGAAGCCCGCTGGTCACCCGGGGTGGCTTTGTATCATAGGGGATGGCGTTTTTGTTCGCCACTATGTTGACTTTCTCCAGTGCGCTTTCGGCATCGCTGCCGGTTATTCCCAGAGGAGTCAGGTCCACCAGGAGGAGGTGATTGTCGGTGCCCCCCGAGACGATTCTCATTCCTCCCTCTGCCAATTCCTGGGCCAGCGCACGGGCATTGTCCACGACCTGCCTCTGGTAGGAGACAAATTCCGGCTTCATGGCTTCACCGAAGCACACAGCCTTGGCGGCGATTACGTGCATGAACGGACCGCCCTGGGTATGGGGGAAAACGGACCTATCTATCTTCTGCCGGAGTTCCTCGGTTGAGAGTATCAAGCCCCCCCTGGGGCCTCGCAAGGTCTTTTGGGTTGTCGAGGTTACTACCTGGGCATGGGGTAGTGGAGATGGATGTACTCCGGCGGCTATCAACCCGGATATATGGGCCATGTCCACCATCAGACTGGCACCCACCATGTCGGCAATATCGCGGAAGCGCTCGAAGTCTATGGTGCGGGGGTAGGCCGTGTAACCTGCGACAATAACCTTGGGTGTGTGTTCCCTGGCCAGCCGTTCCACCTCATCGTAGTCTATTGTCTCGGTGTCTTGCTTCACTCCATAGGCCACAAAGTTGTATAGCTTGCCGGAAAAATTTACAGGACTTCCATGAGTCAAGTGCCCGCCCTGGTCGAGACGCATCCCCATCACTGTGTCCCCCGGCTCCAGGATGGCGAAGTAGGCGGCCATGTTAGCCTGAGCGCCGCTGTGTGGCTGTACGTTGGCGTGCTGTGCGTTGAAGAGGGCCTTGGCCCTCTCCATGGCTAATTGCTCTACGATGTCAACGTACTGACACCCGCCGTAATACCTCCTGCCAGGATAACCTTCGGCGTACTTGTTGTTCATCAACGTAGCCTGGGCCTCAAGCACTCCGCGACTGGCGTAATTCTCCGAGGCGATGAGCACTATACTGTCGGTCTGTCGCTTGTTCTCCTTCTGGATAGCCTGGGCAACCTGGGGGTCCCATTCTGCCAGAATTGACATAAAATCTCCCTTCGGATGCCCACCCGTCCCTGTTGCCGGTCCGGCGTGGCCATGTCTCAATCAGGGCTTTCTTGCATGTGCGGGTAAGGGCGATGGTGAAGTCTGTCACCAATATGAAGCACGGGGCGTAGTTTAACGTTCTAATATGTTGGTGTCAACATTAGAAGGCAGGTTCCACCAATAGAATTGGAATCGGGAAAGCTCTGTAGATGGAGGTATCTTGGGGCTAAAATCCACAGAGAAGCCATGTAATAATTGACAGTAGTAGCCAAAAAGCTCATCATTGGATTATGAAAAGGAGCGTTCCGCCTTTCAAATTTGAGGGAGATAGTCAAAGGTGAGAGCGATAGTCACGTCGAAGCCTTTTCGCGGGATTCTCCTTTTGCTTTTCACCACCATGCTGGCACTGGGAATTGCCGGGCCTGCCCTGTCCCAGGACCGTCATGCCCTGGTGGCCGAAGTGGACGGGATGATTAACCCTGTGACCCAAAGGTACATATCTCGGGTGGTGGACAGGGGGGAAAGGGACGGGTCAGAAGTAGTAATCATCAAGTTGAACACCCCCGGCGGACTCCTGGATTCCACTCGGAAGATTGTTGAAGACCTCCTCAGCGATCGTGTCCCCACTGTGGTTTACGTGTACCCTTCGGGAGCGCAGGCTGCCTCCGCTGGTACCTTCATCACCGCCGCGGCCAACTTCGCCGTCATGGCCCCCGGAACCAACATCGGCGCAGCCGCTCCAGTGGCCGGAGGAGGCGAAGACGTTCCCGAGACGCTTAAAAGCAAGGTGGTTGAGGACACTCTTGCCCTGATGCGGGCCATAGCGGAGATACGGAACAGGAACGCTGAGGCGCTGGAAGACACCATAACCGAGCCCAACCCCAGATCCTATGATACCAGACAGGCAGTTGACCTGAAGGTGGTGGATTTCGCGGCGGAAAACATTTCCGACCTTCTGCGGCAGATAGACGGGAAGACCCTGAAAATGGAGTCAGGGCCTCGGACCCTGGACACTCGGGGTCTCGTCTTGAGAGACATGAAAATGAACTTCATTGAGAAGTTCCTGTTCTTTCTCGCTGACCCCAACGTCTCATTCATCCTCCTTTCCCTTGGTGGATTGGGGTTGGTGGTCGAGCTGTTCAATCCGGGCCTTATCTTTCCCGGTGTGACAGGTGTTATCCTCCTTATTCTCGCTTTCCTGAGCTTTGGCAACCTGCCGGTGAACTGGGCAGCCGTGGGGCTTATCATCCTTGCTGCGGTATTGATCATAGCGGAGGTCTTTGTGGCCGGCTTCGGGGTGCTCGGGATAATGGCAATAGTCAGTTTTATTTTTGGCGGTCTTCTCCTGTTCTCCAGCTTTGGCGTCCCCTCGCCGACCGCGCCCTCCATGGGGGTAAACCTCTGGCTCCTGGGGACTTTCGCCGGTGTTTTTACCTTGTTGGGGTTCTGGTTCTTGAGAACAGTAGTCCAGTCCCGTCGAATGGAACGCTCGGCTAGAAAGGCTCTCCCTTCACCTCTGCTAGGAGCAGTCGGTATGGCTACTGAGGACCTGTCTCCGAGGGGAACGGTACATATACAAGATGAGGAGTGGACAGCAGTGACGGAAGGTGATATTTTTATCGGGAAGGGAGAGCGAGTTAAGGTCTTGAAGGTCGAAGGGACTGTATTAACGGTAGCTCGCCCCGATGAGTAGGCCATACAGGGTAATCCAAAACTTCGTCTCAGGAGGTCCTCATGGCGATAGGAATTGTGGTGGTCAAGCAGTATGAACGGCTTGTGGTTCTGCAGTGGGGCAAGCTACACCAGGTTGGGGGCCCCGGGTTTCATTTGGTAATACCCCCCATGTATAACGGTAGAACTGTGGACTTGCGAGAGAGGGTCCGCCGTGTACCCACACAGAAATATATCACCAGCGACAACGTGGTCGTAGACATGGACTTCGTCATTTACTTCCGGATCCTGGAGACGGACGCCGAGAAGTCGGTCCTGAACGTGGAAAACGTGGAGGCGGCAGTCATAAACCTGGCCGTGGCAACTCTGAGGGCCGTCATCGGGGCCACGTCGTTGAGTGAGGCTCTGGCAGAGCGGGAGAGGATTGGGAGCGCACTCCAGGTACGACTGGACGAGTCTACCGGGCG
This sequence comes from Dehalococcoidia bacterium, assembly GCA_034421095.1. GTDB lineage: Bacteria > Chloroflexota > Dehalococcoidia > Lucifugimonadales > JAGWBF01 > JAGWBG01. The sequence continues at coordinate 81,091 of DAOUKR010000004.1, read as the reverse complement.
CTGGGGAGTGAAGGTGACCGGCGTAGAGGTCAATGAGATAGACCCTCCTGTGGGCGTAAAGTCGGCGATGGAGCGGGAGAAGTCGGCGGAGGCCATAAAGACCGCAGACATCACTGAATCCGAAGGACAACGCCAAGCCCAAATCAACCGCGCCGAAGGTGAAAAGCAGGCGGCAATCCTCCAGGCAGAGGGTCAAAGGCAATCGGAGATACTGCAAGCTGAGGGCGACCAGCAGGCGGCGATTCTGAGGGCTGAAGGCTTCAGCACCGCTCTGGACCGGATTTACCAGGTAGCCAACACGGTGGATGTCAAGACCATGAGCCTCCAGTATTTTGACACTCTGAAGTCTCTGGGTAGCAGCCCGTCTACCAAGTTCATATTTCCCATGGAGTTTACCTCCATGCTCCAGCCCTTTTTGGGACTAGGCGGAAATAATAGGGACCAGCAAGGTAACGGTAACCAGTCTTAAGGGGCTGTAGCTGCTTGAGAGGTCCCTTCTCGCCCTTGCGGTAGAAGATTAGGATGAGGGGAACCATTGACCTGTCAGCAGACGGGCCCCTAGCCAAGGTGGGCCGTAGTCTGACAGGCCACCCTCATCTCAATATGATTCAATGGCTGTGCCTCGGCATGACGACAGGAGTCGTGCGAAGGCCTTCTTTCCTTGTGGGAGAAGGCCGGGATGGGGGGTATCAGAAGAAACACCCTTTTACAGCGGCTCAGGCTGAATCAGACCGTAATCGTTGTCGTGGCGCTTGTATAACAGGTTGTGCTGGCCTGTCTCGCTGTTAAGGAACATGAAGAAACTATGTCCCAGAAGCTCCATCTGAAAAGCCGCCTCCTCCACCGTCATAGGCTTTATGGGGAACCGTTTTATCCGAACCACCCTGCCCTCAGCCTCCACAGCCTCGTCGTCCCCGTCCTGGACAGGTATAGCATCCGGCGCTTCCAGCGTTTTGATTGACCCACTTCTGCCTGCTTTCTTTGCTTGCTCGCTCCTGTAGGATTTAGCTTTGTAACGCTCCAGCCTTCGGTCCATCACGTCTATGACAGAATCTATCGCGGCCATGGCGTTAGGCGCTCGCTCTTCACCTCGAAGCGTAGTCCCGTCTATGTCCAGGGTAATCTGGGCCGCAATTCTCCTATCCTGTGACCTGGAATTCCCGCGTTCCAACTCTACAGTGGCCATTGTAATGTCAGGAAGGTGTCTGCCCAAGCGGTTGAGCTTTCTTACGATGTAATCCCTGGTACGTTGGTTGAGTTCCAGATTCTTGCTCTGTATCTGTAGCTCCATGTTCGGCAACTCCCGCCCGTGTTTATCTGGCCCTGATTGTAAACCGAAGCCAACTAAATTGGGGGCAACAAGATGACCCTGGACGCGCATCTTTAATGGGGCACTTTCGCCAGAAGCTTGGGGACTATCATGTACCCTTCCTCGGCTATGCCTAACTGGTCGGTGAGGTTCCCCTGATGGAGATATGCGGTGTGAGCGGCGAGAAGGGCATCGCATCCGTCGTGACTGAGGCTGTCCAGGTAAGGGTCCAGTCCGTCAATCAGCTTTGATAGCTGCTCCTTCAGGAATGACAGGCCCTGAGCGCTGTTTTTGGGCGGAATCTTGTCACCGAAGAGGAGCACCTTGGTGGCGTAAGGGTATACCTCCACCACCTTGTATCCCTGCTCAGATAGCTTCTGATGAATCTTGAGGCCCCTGTAAATCAGGGTCTTTATTATTGAGCGCTTGGTGGTAAAAAAACAGCCTATGTGCATACGTGCCAGTTCTTGCTCCGCGGCGCGACCCTTATGCTCCAGGATTTGTGAGCATGAGTGCCCCTCGTCCAGACAGTCCAAACCAAGGGGAAGGTACAGGGGTGCGTCAATGGCTATCAGGGACGGCCTGGATGTATCAAGAAAGCTGAATAGCTGGTCGCACGTATTGAAGTAGTCTAAGTGAATAAGCGAATTCTGCTCATCCAAGAGAGCATAATAACTTGGTCGTTTTGTGGATGCGCTTAGATCGATACCTAAAAATGACATGGAAGGCTCCCTCTGTGAACGTCAGACAGTGTAACCCAATCGGGATAAGGGTCGGCCGTCAGGTTTCGAGGTCTTGGGACGTAAGCCCAGCGTGTTGGACCCAAAGAGTCCTGAGCTAGGGGCTGTGGCACGGTTTCAAATTGTTATGGCCTGATGTGGGAATGCCGCTGGATGCGTGGTGTTCCCTCTTCCGCCTGACTAGCGTGGGTCTTCATGCTCTGTGATGGGTTTGAGACCCTTCAAGATGGGAATGTTACAGTCCAGAAGTTTTAATGCTGAAGAGTAAGGGTCCATTTCCCCACTTTTCACCCCCTCCAGGATAGAACTCAAAGCCAGGTCATTGGCTATGAACTCCTTAAGCCGGCGATTAAGCTCATCCTCTATTGTTCCCAGAAACTCTTCACTCCTCCGGTCTCCACGTTGCTGTTCGAGCCGAGATGTCCGCACAAGGTACTCTCTATGGTCCTGGATGTTACGGTATAGCTCGTCTATTCCCTCATTCTTGTGGGCCTGGGCGGCCAGGACCGGCGGCCTCCAATCTCCAGGTTCTATCGCCATGTTGAGCATGGAGGTGATAGCCACCATCATGCGGTCGGCACCCTCCTGATCTGCCTTGTTTACCACGTAGATGTCGGCTATCTCCATGAGACCGGCCTTGAGGGTTTGAATGATGTCTCCCGATTCGGGCGTCAACATCACTATGACGGTGTCGGCCACGCCCACTATGCCCAACTCTGTCTGTCCCACACCCACCGTTTCCACCAGCACCATGTCCTTGCCCGATGCGTCAAGGAGCCGCACCGCTCCACGAACGATTCTGGGCAGGCCCCCTGGGCTTTTCCGGGTAGCCATGCTTCTTATAAAGACGCCGGGGTCCATGTAGTGGCGTTGCATCCGTATCCTGTCTCCCAGGAAGGCTCCGCCACTGTAGGGACTTGTAGGGTCAACTGCAATGATGCCGACCGAGAGGTCATCCCTGCGCATGGTCTCGGCTAACCGGTCTACCAGGGTGCTCTTGCCAGCCCCGGGTGCTCCAGTGACTCCTATGCAGTAAGCCCTTCCGGTGTGGGGGTAGACCTGTGCCATTGCCTCTGCCCCATGGGTGTCTCCCCTTTCTATGAGGGATATGAGGCGGGACAGGGCGCGCTGGTCTCCGTTAAGCAGCCTAGAGACGGTTTCATCCATGCAGCGTCCGTAAAGTTGGAGGTAACTCCTAGACCCTACCATCTCGTCGGGTTTGAGTCAAGGCGATAGCGATGTGGAAAAGGCGCGATTTGCGCGTGAAAGTGTGCGGAAAACTGGAAATGCATCGGGCAAATCTGAAACCATAATAATTATTGACGCAAGTGAGCACCGAACGGAATCAGTAAAACATAATGATGAACAATGTCCGTGAAGGTCAGAGAAACTTTTCACAATCTAGTCCTTGTGTTATAATCCCGATATGACTTCATTGCCTCATACCTTCAGGAGAACGTGTAGTTGAAAATCACCAGGGAAGACTCAGCCACGCTAGAGGTCACACTGAATGTCGAGCTTGAACCTGACGATATAGAACCCTATCTGGACAGGTCCATTAGGCGACTGGCCAACAGGGTACAGATTCCGGGATTCCGCAAAGGTAAGGCCCCCAGGTACTTGATGGAAAACTACATCGGCAGAGAGGCCCTGGTTAGGGAGAGCCTGGACACGATGCTACAGGAGTCTCTGGACAAGGCCCTAAAGTCGGAGGACCTGGAGATCTTCGGCGAGCCGGACGTGGAAATGGTGGGAGTTGACCCCCTTTCTTTCAAGGCCGTGGTGCCTCTTGAGCCTATCGTAGACTTGGGCGACTTCCGCAGCATCAGGTTGGAGCCGGAACCGATTGAGGTAACCGACGAGCAGGTCAACGAAGTGATTGAGAGGTTACGCTACGACGCTGCCCCCTGGGAACCGGTTGAGAGGTCGGTGGAATTCGGTGACCAAGTCACCCTTGACGTAGACGGCTTTATAGGCGGAGAGCAGGTCGCCGACGACAGGGGAGTTGATTTTATCCCGTCTCAGGACAATCCGAATCCATTCCCCGGCTTCTCAATACACCTGGAGGGTATGGCCAGGGATGAGTCCAAAGAATTCACCCTGCCCGTGCCCGAAGACTTCACAGACGACACTATGGCCGGTAAAGAGTGCCGTTTTAACGTCAAAGTTCTGGAGATTAAGGAGAAGGCTCTGCCGGACTTGGACGATGAATTCGCCAAAGATGTGGGCGACGAGTATGATACTTTTGAGGCGTTGCGGGCCGGAATCCTGGAGAACCTGATTGAACAGACCCAAAACGTAACCAAGGTTACCTTCCAGGAGAAAAGCCTCACAGAGGTGGTAAAGGGTGCATCGGTGCAAGTGTCAGACATGACTGCCAACAGGGAGATAGACAACCTGATTGAGAACAACATTTCCCAGGAAGGCCGGAATGTTGACATGGACACCTATCTCCGTAACGCAGGGAAATCCCTTGACGAGCTTCGAGACGAGGTACGGTCGGATGCCCAGGATAGGATGGCTCGCTACTTGGTGATTAGGAAACTCGCCAAGGACGAGAACATTGAGGTTTCTCCCGATGAGATAGATGCCGAAGTGGAGAACCTTGCGGTATCTGCGGGAGGGTCCGCGGATTCCATTCGAAGAGCCTTCTCAACGGAAAGAGCCAGAAGCTCCATCGGCAGTGCTATTCTGAACAGGAAAGTTCTTGATCGTCTTGCCGAAATTGTCCAGGGAGATGTCGGCGCCGATGACGAGAAGCTGTCCCCGGAAGAAGCTGGAGACTTCGCGGAAGATGCGCCGGTGTCCGCTGTTGAATTTGAGTCGGAGGAATCGACGCCTCAAGTCGTAGGGTCGGGCCAGTCCGACGAAGCCCAGGGTGATAAAGGAGGTACTCCCCAGTGACAACCAATCCCTATAGCAGCCCACTGCCAAACATCCAGAACATTATACCCATGGTAATAGAGACCAGCCCCAGAGGAGAGAGGGCTTTCGATATATATTCTCTTCTACTTCGAGAGAGGATTATTTTCCTTGGAACCCCCATCAGCGACCACGTAGCCAACGTAATCGTGGCCCAGCTATTATACTTGGAACGTGAAGACCCCGAACGGGAAATCAGCCTCTATATCAATAGTCCAGGTGGCGTAATCAGTTCCGGCCTGGCGATATACGATACCATGCAGCTGATACGTCCCAGCGTGTCCACCATCTGCGTGGGTATGGCCGCCAGCATGGCCACCGTCCTGTTGAGCGGTGGCGAAAAGGGCAAGCGGTACGCGCTACCCAACGCCACCGTCCACATGCACCAGCCTATGGGTGGTGCCCAGGGCCAAGCGTCGGACATAGAGATTGCAGCCAGGGAAATCTTGAGGATGCAAGATAAAATCCGGCAGATACTCTCGGACCGTACTGGACAGGATTACGACAAAATAGCCCGGGACACTGACAGAGATTACTACCTCCCGGCTGCCCAGGCCCAGGAGTATGGTATCGTTGACGAGGTGCTGGGAGCCCGCGAGGACAACGGCGCCGTCCCGCCTCCCCCGACAGGACAGTAGGGCCGACCACTCCATACAGAAGGTGATAGTTTTGGCCAGTAGTAGCAGGGGTAACTCCAGGCTTTACCGGTGTTCTTTCTGTAGAAAAGGTGAAACCGAGTCGAACCGTTTGGTGGCCGGTCCGGACAGAGTATTTATCTGCTATGAATGTGTAGGGGCCTGTAAACAAGTTATAGACCAGAACATGTCTGCTCCCCCTGCCCAAGTTAAGGCCAGGCATCGAAAGCCCCCGGTTCCCAGAGAGATAAATGAGTTGCTGGACGGCTACGTTGTGAGCCAGGAGCGGGCAAAGAAGGTCCTGAGCGTGGCGGTGTATAACCACTACAAGCGGGTCTGGAACGGCAACAAGCAGTCCGACGTCGAGATACAGAAGGCCAACATCCTGTTAACTGGCCCCACCGGTAGCGGTAAGACCCTTTTGGCCCAGACCCTGGCGAGAATCCTGGACGTGCCCTTTGCCATAGCCGACGCCACTTCCCTCACAGAGTCGGGGTACGTGGGTGAGGACGTGGAGAACATCCTGCTCAGGCTTATTCAAGCATCTGACCTGGACATTGCCAGGGCGGAACAGGGCATTATCTATATTGATGAAATAGATAAGATTGCCAGGAAGGAAAGCCTGAACCGCTCTATTACCAGGGATGTATCCGGCGAGGGGGTGCAGCAAGAACTGCTCAAGATAGTGGAAGGGTGTGTCGCCAATGTGCCTCCCCAGGGAGGACGAAAGCACCCTTACCAGGAGTTCATGCAGATAAGGACCCATGATATTCTGTTCATCTGTGGAGGAGCCTTCGATGGGCTGGAAAGCATAGTCGAGCGCCGTGTGGCCAGTGGTAGTTCCACGCTAGGATTCAAGTCTAACTCCTCCGTCCATACCAACGGAAAGAACGGGGCGGAATCGGCCAGTATGCTCCCAAACCTGATACCTGACGACCTCCTGGTCTACGGGTTTATACCGGAACTTGTAGGCAGACTACCCCTGGCGGCTCATCTGGATGCACTGGATGAGCCTTCTTTTATAAGGGTGCTAACGGAACCCAAGAACGCCATTACCAAGCAGTACCAACAGCTTTTTGGTATGGATAACGTCGAGTTGGTCTTTACACCGAAGGCCTTGGAGGTTGCGTCGTCGGAGGCCATCAAACGCAAGACAGGCGCACGCGGACTTCGGAGCATAATTGAAGAGACGCTGCTGGACGTGATGTACGAGTTGCCTTCTCAGAAGGGTATAGCGAAGTGCATTGTTGACGGCGATACCATAAGAGGATGGGAGCCGCCTGTCTTGCTGACAACATCGGGCCAACCCGTTGAGTTTCCAATCAAGTACAAACAGTCAGCCTAAGCCGAACCCAGGGCTTCCTCTATCTCCTTGTCCAGGCAAAGCCCCTCAAGAGGTCTATCGTCCGGTCCCACCACTTGCCCCTCTCGTATTCTAACCGTGCCCTTCTCCAGGGACCTCAAGGTCGCAGCCAACAGGTACGGCTCTCTTTTGGCTACCCCTTCTCTTATCAAGCGAAACAGGGGCAACTCCTCGCCGTGAGTCTCCTTTAGCTCCAGGAGAGGCTTTCCATCTATCTCTCCCCAGAGGTCGTCAAAAGGGCCGCCCACTATGGGGAGGGTGAAATAGGTTATCACGGGGCCTCCATCCAGGTCCTCCGTGGCTAAGTGGACCATGGCGCCCGTTCTATTGGCCCTGGACTCTATCAAGTTCCATATCACCTGCTGCCAGGTGCCGGTTGGGCCTGTTGGCAGAGCGGGATGGAGGTTCAGCATCGTGTAGTGGCGGCACATCTCTGCCCCTGTGATGAGCATGTAGCCCGCCAGTACACACACGTCCGGGCTGAACCGTTCCAGCATAGCCATAGCTTCTCGGTCGTAGTCAAGCCGGTGGTCGGCGAAAGCTCCGCTCATCTTTTTGCGGAATTTGCGGGAAGAGAAACTGACCATCGGTATGCCATAGCTGTTGACTTGTCGGAAGAAGGTGTCGCTGCCTTCCGCTTCGCCCGGCTCCCGGTTGCTGAACACGAACTGTAACCGCGCGTCTATCTCCCCTCGGAGAATCTGTTCCTGCACGAATCTCAGCAGGCCCAGGGAACCCTCACCACGCCCGGTTGAGAACCATCCAATCGTGAGCATAGTTAACGAAGCCTCCCCTTGAGTTTAGCCCAAACTGGGGTTAGCGGCAGTATATGGTGGGCTTTCCTGGGCACGAGCCTGGTTTGAGACGGCGCGTTCTTCAAGCCTTCCGGGGTGCTGTCGAACTCCGGGACCTCCATGTAGGTACGGCCCAATTCCAGGGGAGTGTGGGAGTCGCTGACGACTGCCGCTATCAGGTTGTGCTCCTTGGTGAACGCCTCGGCCATCTCATTGTTGCGCCTGAAGAGATTGTGGCAGTTGAAGGTCTCCATGATGTCTACGTGAGGCAGAATCTCTTGCAAGGCCTCATACTTTATAGCCGATGGACGTACACGGTCGAAGGGATAGGGCACCATCACCAGCCCTCCTTGAGACTTGATAGCGTCCACGGTTTCCAAGGGTGATAGTCCTTTGGGTATCTCCTCCTTGAGAAACAAGCCGATGATGTCATCCGCCGAACTCTTTACCTCCTCGCCGACTATCACCGGAAAGGGGCTATGCTCTGGACTCCAAGGCCACCCCGGATAGTATTGTGGTCGGTGACGGCGATGTAGTTGAGGCCCGTCTTGATGCACCGTGCAACAATGGACTTGGAGGGTGCACAGGAATCAAGGGAGAAGTGGGTGTGCCTGTGCAAGTCTACCTTCAGCAACCTACTCCTCCTCTTCCTCGAAGGGTAGGAAATCATTCAGGGCCGTATTAGACGAGCGCTCGGAGTGTACGTCCTTGAGCTGGGTCACCTTCAACTCAGCCTCGCTGAGGAGACGGTTGCAGAGCGTCACCAGCCGCATCCCTTCCTCGTACAGGTTGGTGGCTGACTCCAGAGTCAAGCCACCCGACTCTAGGGCCTGAACTGTCTCACCGAGGCGGTCAAAGGCCTCCTCAAAAGACAGGTTCTCTTGTGACAGGCTTTCAGGCATTTGGTCCATCAGCTACTCTATCCTACAACAGTTGTGCGCCCGCCCGCACCGTGGGCTTTCTGGGACGTAACGTCCTGGTCGGCCCGCCTACGGTGGCAGGAATCTGGCCGTCGCTCAGCGTTACCAGTAGCTCCTCCCCGGCGTTCACATGTACTTTGCTGGACACCACCACGCCGTCCCTGTGTTTCTGAACTATGGAGTAGCCGCGATTCAGAGTGGACTCCGGGTTCAGGGCTTCAAGGCGCATCGCCAGTCCCTGGACGTGGGAACGCCAAAGCGACAGATAGTGGGACATGGCCCTGGAGGACGTCTGGGCCAAATCGTCTACCCGGCGGCGCAACGTAGCTATGTCCGTCGCATGGTTCCTCAGCCGACCGGCCAGGCTGTCCACCTCGTACCGCCTGGTGGAGAGGTGATGGGACATGGCCCGAATGATGCTCTCGCCACGAGCATGGATTTCTTGCATCAGTCTCACCACGTCTGGAACAACCAGTTCTGCCCCAGCGGAAGGAGTTGGCGCGCGCACGTCCGCCACCAGGTCCGAGACGGTATAGTCCGTTTCGTGGCCCACTGCGCTGACTACAGGGATACGACTGGAGTATATGGCTCTTGCCACCACTTCCTCATTAAAGGGCCATAGCTCTTCCAGGGAGCCGCCGCCTCTGGCGAGGATTATAACGTCAGCCTGTCCATGCTCGTTTAGAGACTGGATGGCCGAGACGATTCCCGGAGCGGCGGCGTCACCCTGTACTTGAGTAGGAGCCAGCAGAATTTCTGACAGGGGATAGCGCCGGCCAATGACGTTGCAGATGTCGTGGAGCACCGCGCCAGAAGGGGAAGTCACTAAGCCGATGACCTTGGGGAACTGGGGCAGAGGACGCTTGCGAGAAGGCTCGAACAGTCCTTCTTCCTCTAGGCGCATCTTGAGCCTCTCCAACTCCAGGTAGAGAGGCCCTGTCCCTTCGGGCATGACAAGGTCGGCCAGAAGCTGAACGTCGCCGCGGGCCTCGTACAGGGAGATTCGCCCGTGGGCCGTGACGAGGCTGCCCTCCGCCAGCAGGTTGCTCCCTCTTCCACCTTTGAACATCACCGAGCGAAGCTGACTCTGGGTCTCTTTGAGGGTAAAATAACTATGGCCCGACGGAGAGACCCTGAGATTGGAGACCTCGCCGCTTATCCACAGGTCAGCCAGCATGGGGTCCTGCTCAAGGGAGTCCTTCAGGTATTGGGTGACCTGGCTTACGGTGAAAACCGGCATCCTAAATGTCCCCTCGTTCATGTCATTCAGTCAGAATAGAAGTGGGACCCAACTCCGATAAGTCTTCATCCTCCAGATACAGGGACACTGCTTCCTGGAGATTTGCCAAGGTGTCATCCAAGGTCTTGCCTTGGGTTACTACAGCGATTTCGAGGCACTCTGCTACATAGTGAGTATCGCCTTTCCTGATAAACGCCTTTACAGTATGCTGCAGAGCCATCGAATGTCCTCCTTGTGGGCCGGAACGGGGCCCATCAAGCACGCTCGGTGTACTGACCGCTCCTGGTATCCACTCGAATCTTCTCACCGTTACTTATAAAGAGGGGGACCTGTACGGTGAGACCCGTCTCCAGTGTGGCGGGCTTTGTGCCTCCCTGGGCCGTATCTCCCTTGAAGCCTGGTGGTGTCTCCACCACCTCCAGGTCCACGAAAGTGGGCATCCGTACGTTGATGATTTCCTGATTGTAGTATATTACATCTATAACGGTCTCTTCCTTCAAGTAGCTGACGGCGTCTCCCAGCTGCTCTTTGGTGAGCTGGTACTGGTCGTACGTCTCCATGTCCATGAAGTTGTAGAAGCGCCCGTCGGTGTAGAGGTATTGGGCAGGACGGTCCTCCACCTGGGCCAGAGAGAACTCGGTGGTATAGCTCTGAAACGTGCGCTCAATCAGCTTCCCGTCTCGCAGATTCCGCATTCTCAGTCGGGTGACGGGAGCGCGTTGCTGCATCTTCTGCCTTTCGTAGTCAACTACCTCATAAGGCTGGCCGTCCACCTCAATTGCCACGCCCCTGCGCAGGTCCCCAAAGTTGATGGTCATGCTGACCTCCTTGTACGCCCATTAAATGTCCGTCCGCCGCTACTTCGCTGCCTTGCTGAGGACCTTGGCCCCGTCTTTTTCAAGGCGCACTATGTCCTCTATTCTTACACCGCCCCATCCTGAGAGATAAATCCCTGGCTCTACGGTGAATACCATGCCCTCCTCCAGAGTGTTGGGAGACTTGGGCCCGACGCGGGGATACTCGTGTATGAAAAGGCCCACGCCGTGTCCCAGGCTGTGGCCAAAGGTGTCGCCGTAGCCCGCCTCGGCTATTACAACCCTTGCCAGGTCGTCTGCATCACCGGCACTCATGCCCGTTTTCACCGTTGCGATGGCCGTGAGTTGGGCACCCAAAACGATGTCGTAGATTCTACGAAAGGTATCGTCGGGTTCACCTGCGCAGATCGTGCGGCTGAGGTCGCTGCAATAGCCCCCCACTTTGGCCCCCATGTCTATGACTATAGGCTCGCCCGGCTGGATGACCTTATCCGAGGGCATGTGGTGAGGCATGGCGCCGTTGGGGCCGGCGGCCACGATGGTGTCGAAGCTCAGGGAGTCGGCTCCCAACTCTCGCATCGCCTTCTCAAGACGCCAGGCCACCTCTCGCTCCGTCTCGCCGGGCTGAATCGTTGGTGTGATGGCTTCCATGGCGGCATCGGCGGTGTCAATGGCCTTCTGGAGCAAGGCAAGCTCATCCTGGTCCTTTATAGTTCTCAGACCCTCTACTATTCCCGACGTGGCCATGAGAGTCGGCCTGCCAGTGGATGGCAGGTCTTGCAGCGACTCGTTGATTTGCCTGTAAGTGGCTACGGTCATCTGCTGGCTTTCAAAGCCCATCTTCCCCGTATTGTGCTCCTTCAGGCATTCAAGGAGCCACGACCAGTCGCCGCTCGCTCGTACCACCTGGAAATCGGGCGATTGGGTTCCGGCCTGTTCAGTGTATCGGAAATCCGTTGCCAGGACAGCGTCGTCCTGGGACACAACCAGATAACCTGCGGAGCCGGTGAAACCTGATATATATCGCCGGTTCTCGGGTGTCGAGATGAGTATAGCGTCCAACTCCCTCTCCTCCAGCTCCTTGCGAAGGTTCTCCAAACGGTAATTCATTTCCCTTTCTCCTCCTCTTCTTTGATCAGCGCAGCCAGGATTTCCAGGGCGGCTATGTATCCCCTCCAGCCCAGACCCGCTATCTGACCCCTGGCAACGTCGGCAATAACCGAATGGTTACGCCACTCTTCCCTGGCATGAATGTTGCTCAGGTGGACTTCCACCACGGGCAGGCGGGAGTCTGTCAGGGCGTCTCGTAGAGCGTAGCTGTAGTGGGTAAATGCCCCCGGATTGATAATTATACCCCGTGCCTCGCCGGATTTCTCCTGTATGTAGTCTATGATTGCACCCTCGCTGTTGGACTGGAAGTAGTCTACCATGACTGCCAGTTCCGTTGCCTTGCGGGATATTTGGGCCTCTATTTCTTGCAAGGTCATAGTCCCATAGACGCCCTGGCTGCGCCTGCCTAGAAAATTCAGGTTCGGCCCGTTAATTACCAGAAATCTAGACATCCTGGTCCTTCAGTCTCGCCCTTGGATGAGTAGTCATATACTCGGCCCGGGTCTCGTTCTGAGTTACGTGGGTGTAGACCTGGGTTGTAGTGGGACTGGAATGGCCCAGAAGCTCCTGGACAACCCGCAGGTCGGCGCCGCCTTCCATCAGGTGTGTGGCGAAGGTATGGCGCAGCGTGTGGGGGTGGACGTCCGGGCGCGTGGCAGCCAGCATGGCATACTTGTCTACTATCTTTTCTACGCTTCGCCGGGAGAGGCGGCCGCCGTAGCGATTGAGGAAGAGTGCGTTGGTGTCATCTACCTCAAGCTGGGGTCTGGCCGAGTGGACATAGGAAGCCAGGGACTCGGCGGCAGGCTTTCCCAGCAGGGCGACCCGCTCCTTTGAGCCTTTGCCGCGCACCCGCACCTCCCGGGTGCCAAAGTTGATGTTCTCTATGTCCATGTCGTGTATCTCGGATAGACGGACCCCACAGGAGTAGAGCAGTTCCAGCATTGCTTTGTCCCTCATACCCATGGGTTGGGATGTGTCAGGCTCCTCCAGCAGTCGCCCCATTTCGTCCCTACCGAGAAACGTGGGGAGGCGTTTTTCAACCTTGATGTTGAAAGTCCTTCCTTTTGGTATGGGATTCTTGTCGATCAAGCCCTGCTGAACCAGGAAACGATAGAACGAGCGGAGGGCTATCAGCTTGCGAGCCACGCTTACCCTGGCATATCCGCCATCTTTGCCTCTGGCCGAGGTGGAGAGCCACGCCAGATAGCGGCGGAGGTAGTGGCGGTTTAACCCCCGTGGGTCCAGGTTCTCGTTGTCCAGGAAAGTTAGAAAGGGCTGGAGGTCTGTGGTATATATTCTTATCGTGTTCTCCGAGCGTCCTTTCTGGCCCCTCAGGTACTCCTGGAAGCGCTGGAGAATCTGTTGGTTGAAGTCCGGGTGTTCTTTTACTGATATTGACTCCACTACCTTTACCTACCTCTGATTGACTTTCGCGTAGGGCTGTAAGGTTCTCAGGCCAGGAATGGACGTGTAATGCTTCTGATTGAAGTTATATAGGGGCACACCCAAAGCCACCGCAGTTTGACCGATCAGGGCATCAAGAATTCCGATTCCGTGACTGAGGTGATAGCGAGCAAACTCTGATAATGCTTCATCGCATATCTCAAGTGAAGGCCAAGTCATGCTATAAGCCCTCAATTCTCGCTCCACCATACCTTGTTCTGCCCTGTTCCTACAACCTTGAATCAACTCCATCACTACGAATCCGGATAAAAGGACTTCCTCTTCACCAAGCGAGTCTAGCCAAGCCACCGCAGGTGTATATTGACGTAAAAGGTCTGTCATTACGTCAGTGTCGAGAAAGACCATGGCTTACTCTTGTCGTCTCTGTGCCTGTCCCCGCAGTTGACGGGCATATACTGCACTATCATCAATATCTTTCCGGTCTTCCCATAGCCCGACCAGGTTGGAGCGGAGCAACTGGTCGGCTGTTAGAGGAACAAGGCTGCTTGTCAATTCTGTGACCGTAATCTGGTACCAGTCTCGATCTCCTGACCATTCGCAGTAGGAAATCTCAACCACCTGTTTGTCATCCTCAAATATAATACCCTGGAGGCCTTCGGTTACGCCACCAACGATGTTCGTTCCATATAACCTTCCAATGTTCCGGCAATAGCGTATGGAAATGGCACATGGGGTTGACACTGGGGAAGAGTTAAAAGATTCCCTCGCCTTTTCCTGGAGAGCCTGCTTACGCTTTATTTGCCGTGCCTTCTCATTGTCGTCAGCTGGCGTTTGTTCCCACGGTGGCATATTATCAACTACAAAGGTCACGCTTTTCATTTGCCAACCTCCGCCCTTGTGTCCCAGGGCCATTATAAGGGAGTGTCAGGACCCTCAAACTTCTGAAGCTGCTAACTCTTTCTCCGTGGCATCTCCCACCCATGCGCATGAGGTACATTTTACCCCGTTCCGGCCGGAGGAAACCATTAACCCGCTGCACTCCGGGCAAGGATCAGCTACAGGGCGTTGATTTATGATGAACTCGCAACTCGGATAGCGGGAGCAGCCGTAGAAGACACGTCTACCCCGGCCTTTTGAACTACGCTGTACCAGGTCGCCGCCACACCTGGGACAAGATACACCTATATTTTTTTGTATGCGGCGGGTGTTCTTGCACGTGGGGAAGTTTGAGCAGGCCATGAACCTGCCGAAACGACCCGTCTTTATGACCATGGGGTTATTGCACAGGTCGCATACCTCGTCCGTAGGTTCCTCTACCTTTACCCGGGGCATGGTCTCGGTGGCAACCTCCAGGGACTTTTGGAACGGGCCATAGAAATCCTTGAGCACCGGGACCCACTTTCTCTCCCCGCTGGCTACCTCATCTAACTCTCCTTCCATTCTGGCGGTGAAGTCGGTTTCCATAATGTCGGTGAAAAATTGGGTCAGAAGGTCACATATAGTGGTGCCAAGGATCGTAGGGTATAGCCTGCCCCTGTCTTTTGCCACGTAGCTTCTATCCATGATGGTAGAGATAATAGGCGCATACGTGCTCGGCCTGCCGATGCCCTTATCTTCCAACATCTTTATGAGGCTGGCCTCGGTGTAGCGTGGTGGTGGCTGGGTGAAGTGCTGCTTAGACTCCAGCTTAAGACAGTTGAGCTTCTCACCCTCAGAAAGCTCAGGCAAGGGTTGCTTGCCTTCCTCCTCATCCGTGTCGTCAATGCTCTCCATGTACAGGATACGGAAGCCGGGGAACCTGAGCACGGAGCCTGTCGAACGGAGGACGTACACCCTGGATATGTTACGACACTTGGCCTCAACGTCTACCGACGTAGCATCGGAACGAGAGTCAGCCATCTGGCTGGCAAGCATACGCCGCCAGATTAGGTCGTACAATTTGAACTGGTCCGGGGACAGATAACGCTTCAGCGATTGAGGTTCTCTGTTTATAGAGGTGGGCCGGATGGCCTCGTGGGCTTCCTGAGCGTTCTTGGACTTCTTTCTGAACATCCTGGGCTGATGGGGTAGGTAGTCGTCGCCGTACTCTTTGCGTATGTACCCCCTGGCTTCTTGAAGGGCCGAAGCTGCCACGAGGGTGGAATCGGTGCGCATGTAGGTAATAAGGCCCACTGAGCCATCGTTCCCTATGGGAAGCCCCTCGTATAGCTGCTGGGCTGCGACCATTGTTCTCTTGGCCGTAAAGTGGAGCTTTCGCCCCGCCTCCTGCTGGAGTGTACTGGTGATGAACGGCGGCGATGGAGAACCTTTCACCTCTCGCTTCTTAACCTGGGCTACAGTATACTCCGCCCCTTCCAATTCCCCTTCAATGCGTTGGGTTGTGGTTCCGTCCGGTATTTCCAGCTTGCCCTTCTGTCCCTTGATTGAATGGAGAGTAGCTCCGAAAGTCTCTCCGATGTCCTTTCGGGCGCGGGCAATTTTTCGCAGCTGTGCCTCTATGGTCCAGTACTCTTTTGGCACAAAAGCGTTAATCTCTCTTTCGCGGTCCACTATTATCCGTAGGGCTACCGATTGGACCCTCCCTGCCGAGAGGCCCCTCTGGACCTTGCGCCACAGCAGAGGGCTAATCTGGTAGCCCACCAGCCGGTCCAGGATTCGTCGGGCTTGCTGTGCATTGACCAACTCCATGTCTATATCGCGGGAATGGTTGAAGGCTTCCTTCACTGCCTGGGGGGTTATCTCGTGGAACACGACCCTATGGAGTGGGGTATTGCCGTTGTCCCATGCCGCAGCTTTGACCAAATGCCATGATATGGCCTCGCCTTCACGGTCGGGGTCGGTGGCCAGGTAGATTGAAGACGCCTTGTCTCCAAGCGCCTTGAGTTCCCGGACAACGGCGTTCTTATCCTGAAGGACCAGGTAAGAAGGCTCGAAGCCGCCTTCAATGTCAACGCCCAGCTTGCCCTTGGGCAGGTCTCGGACGTGTCCCTGTGAGGCCTTGACAACGTATTCCCTTCCGAGAATTCTCTCTATAGTACGAGCCTTGGCTGGGGACTCGACTACCACCAGGTTCGTGACCTTGCGGCTTTGTCCGGCAGTAGCCTTCATGGACTCTGATGGAGCTTTTGCTTTCGCTCGTCCATTCTTCGGCTTTTTGGCCTGTGTTTTGTTTGTCTTGGCCCTATTGGCAGGTGATTCCACAGGCACCGTTCCTTCATCTACCTTATCTTTAGCTCTAGTTGCCATGCTATGCCAGTGCCTCCCGAATACGTATGTAATGCATACCCCCCACCTGCTTTATGAGACCCTTTAGCTCCATCATAGCTAGGGTGCTGCTGACGACAGTGATGGGTAGCTGGGCGTGACGCCGGATGTCATCTATGTGAACCGGCTCGTGGGTCATGTGATTGAGGAGCAGCGACTCGTTTCCATCTTCAAGTTGGGCAAATCCCCGCATCTCTATCTGGTGGGCCACCACTTTCAGGTTCAACTCCTCGAGTATGTCTTCATGGCCCAGCACCAGCTTTGCGCCCTCCTGAATCAGGGCATTGGTGCCCCGGCTAACGGGAGAGAAGATACTTCCCGGAACACAGAACACCTCACGGTCTTGCTCCAGAGCGCAACGTACCGTCAAAAGAGCGCCGCTTCTCTCCCCTGCTTCCACTACAAGGGTCCCCAGGGTCATGCCACTTATGAGCCGGTTCCTCCTTGGGAAATGACTGGCATGGGGCCTGGCTCTTAGGGGATGCTCACTCACCAGCGCGCCCGACTCCGCTATTTCTCTGGAGAGCCTCTTGTGTTCGGAGGGATAGACTATATCCAGACCGCTACCAAAGACCGCGATAGTGCGGCCGCCTGCGTCCAGGGCAGCCCGATGAGCTATGGCATCTATACCACGGGCCAAGCCACTGACAATTGTAACTCCACTCCTCGCCAAGTCGCGAGCGAGGGCGCTGGTTACTTCTTTCCCGTAGGACGTGGCGTTGCGAGTGCCCACCACCGCGACTGAGCGCTCATCTTCCTGTAGGACGTCACCGTGCAGATACAGTATGGGAGGTGGGTCGTGTATCTCACGCAACCTTGGTGGATACATCGAGTGGTGCCAGTTTATGACCCGCACTCCCGCACGCTCCAGCTTCTCCAGCTCTCTGTCAGGTGAAATTTCAGTGCGACGGGATATGATAGCACGGGTAGTCTTGCTATCTATGCCAGCAGCTGTAAGCTCCTTTGGACTGGCTATCCAGGCCTGCTCCAGGGAATCGAAATATCCCTCCAGGAGGCGAAACCTGACCGTCCCGAGGCTGGGGATGTGACTAAAAGCAACCCAGTACTTTATATCGGTCATATCTCTCAAATTCTAGCATAAGACGAAAGTCGTAACAATGAGGCGATTGATGGTGGTTGTGGCAAAAGCCGAGGACTTAGTGCGACCTGTGCCACGGGAAAGTTTCTTGTTGTCACTGAAGCAGCCGCCGCAAGAACGAGGTGCATGGTTGATTATGTGTGGCGGAGAGGGTGGGATTCGAACCCACGAGAGGCTTGAGGCCCCTACGCGCTTTCCAGGCGCGCCTGTTCGACCACTCCAGCACCTCTCCTCTAACCTGTCAACCCGCGACGTAGGGTCATATAGTCCAAGCCTCACGGAGGTAACCGCTTCTAATGCCTATCCCGGGTTCATAGTCCTGCGGCGACAAATGCTCTATCAGAACGACTTGGCTATCACCTTTGTCAGACTTCATGGCTATTATACCATCTATATCCTATATCATTATTATCTTCTAAGAATCAGAGCACTGCCGACGGGCTGTCCTCCCCATCCCATGCTCATAGCTATCTCCGGGTCCTTTACCTGGCGGCACTTCCCTTCCGAGTAGTCATAAGTGTGCTTGCCGTCCCGCCACTGAGGACAGTAGTCGTCCACCGTTCCGCGAAGCTGGCGCACGTTCTCGATGACCATGTTCATTCCGTGGGTGTAACCCTCACACAGTTGGCCTCCGCTGGGGTTGTTAGGCCGCCTGCCACCCAATTCTATGGCTCCACTGGAGACATAGTCTTTCCCTTCACCCACTTTGCAAAAGCCATAGCTCTCGAACTGAATAAGCACGGTATATGTAAATGCATCGTATGAGCCAGTCACGTCAATGT
This sequence comes from Dehalococcoidia bacterium, assembly GCA_034421095.1. GTDB lineage: Bacteria > Chloroflexota > Dehalococcoidia > Lucifugimonadales > JAGWBF01 > JAGWBG01. The sequence continues at coordinate 62,691 of DAOUKR010000004.1, read as the reverse complement.
CGTCGGGAGTGACGCCGGCCATATCGAATACCCTGGGTGCGACGTAGTGACCGGATACCCTGGTAACGGGGCCGTAGCCATAATGGAAATCGCCCCCTGGTTTGGTCCCCCTGCCCTGCACACCCATGACGTAGGTCGGCGGCTGCTTCAGGTCCCTCGCTCGCTCTGACGAGGTCACTATGATACAGGTTGAGTTGTCAGTCTCCAGGCAGCAGTCCAGGAGATGGGCGCATGGCCTGACGATCCATCGGGAGTTCAGTACATCCTCTACCGTCACACGTTGCTTCATGAGCGCTTTCGGGTTGTTGCTGGCATGGTTGCTTTGAGCCGCCTTGATGCGGGCCAGGTGTTCGTTGGTCACACCGTACTCCATCATGTGGCGGGTAAAGGTGAAAGCGAAGTTCTGTATGGGCATGAAAACGCTGTAAGGTCGCTTCAACACCTCGCTGCCGTTCACGGGGGTTGCCGCCCCCGCCTCCTTGCTGCTCATACGGAACTGGGAGTAGCCGTTCATGGAGCGGTAGATTGCTACTGTGTGACACATCCCTGCCTCGATGGCGCCCATCGCCAGGCCGACCAGGGCTTCCGTGCTTGACCCACCTCCCGAAACGTCCATATAGAAGTTGGGACGCATGCCCAGGTCGTACATCACCGTGGAGGAGGGAGTGGAGTCTCCCAGGTGGTAGCTCATCAGGCCATCCACGTCCTCAGAGGATAGCCCTGCGTCGTCCATTGCGTTGCGGATGGACTCAACGGCCATGGCACGGGTGCTCCTCCATGAGCCGCGGCTGTACTCCGTCTCTCCGACACCTGCGATGCAGTATTTGTCTCTAAGAGTGTTACTCGGCACGTCAATCGCTCCTCGGTTAAGTGTGGCCTATCTGTTGAGAATCTTGTCTAAGGAGGAGGGCCAAAAGATGCATCATGGAGGGTTGGCGGAGAGGGTGGGATTCGAACCCACGATACCGTAAGGTATACCGCTTTTCGAGAGCGGCGCCTTCAACCACTCGGCCACCTCTCCTATAGCCAGATTAAGGGATTCCAGTCGCCTTATCAAGGGCTTTGACGTTCCATTGCCTGATACCGGACTCGCTCCGGATTTCTCAGGACATCATAGCCAGCATTCGGTTGACGAACGCTCGTATCACCGGGCGGTCGGCGTCCAACTGGTAGTCCTCCATGAAATCGTGGTAGAAGTTTGCGTGGAACTTCTCGGCAGCGATGAATTCTGCAAACAATCCGCGGTCACCGGCGTCCTCCGCCAGGTGCTGAACCGCTTCCTTCAACGCACGATGGCTGCCAAAAGGCAGGTCCCGCTGTTGGGCCACCGCCATTACCGCGTGGGATGCTGCACCCCAGAGCTTTTCCGACGCTTGCAGATGATCGCCGGACGCAAACTCCCGGTCCGCCGCTTCCAGAAAGTCTCGCGCTGCTTGAGCGTGTTGTTCAGTCTGCATGTTCACCTCAGGGGCCATATATCTATTCCCCACGTATGAGCTTGTTCGACCTAATCACTTTTATCGCTGCAGGAGTTGCAGTATGTTCCCGTCCGGGTCCAGGAACGTGGCTACCCAGCCACCCCAGTGCTCCTGCTCCGGTGGGCGGACGAACTCCACACCCTGTTCCCTGAGCCGGCGGTGCTCATGGTGAATGTCCGTGACGCCGAAGCTGATCATAATGCGGTAAGGGTCCTGAGCGCGGCCCTTCACCCCGTCGTGGAGCCCAAGATTCAGGCGCAGGCTGCCCCACTCGAAGTTGGCCCATCCCTCCTTGTGACCTCGTAGCGTCAGTCCCAGGGTATCCCTGTAAAATGCCACCAGCCTCTCCAGGTCCTCGGTCCACACGGTGATGCCTATCACACCTTCGTTCACAGTAGCGTTCATGCCAGTTCCCTCACTTTGGCACCCACGTCGGGGGCCGTAACCAGGGCCTCTCCCACCAGGGCGGCATTGGCACCCAGACGCCTGAGCAGTAGCATGTCCTCCCTGGTGCTGATGCCGCTCTCGCTGACCACTACCTTTCCCCTGGGCATGAGACCCGCTATCTCGCGAGTTACCGAGAGGTCGGTGTGGAAAGTGTGCAGGTCCCGGTTGTTGATGCCGATGATCTCGGCCTTGGATTCCAGGGCCGTCTCAAGCTCCTCCTTGGTGTGCACTTCCACCACGCATTGCATCCAGAAATGGCGACTGAGGGACAGCAGCTCGGTAATCTTCTCAGGCGTCAGGATAGCGACTATCAGCAGGATGGCGTCAGCGCCGTGTGCCCTGGCCTCATATACCTGGTACGGGTCGAATACAAAGTCCTTGCGCAGCACGGGAATCCCCTGGGGCAGGGTTGCCTGCTTTACCGCCTCCAGGTGTTCCAGCGTTCCCTGGAACCGTGGGTCCGTAAGCACGGATATTGCTGCAGCGCCGTTCTCCGCATAGGTGGTGGCCAGCCGGACCGGGTCGAAGTTGGGTGAGAGGAGACCACGAGACGGGGACGCCTTCTTCACTTCCGCGATGAGTCGTACTCGGTCCCCCAGCAAGGCCCCCGATAGATTCAACGGCCGGGGTTGGGCCGCAATACGCTCCTCCAAGACATCCAGGGGCACCTCCGACTTCTGGCGCTCCAGTTCCTCATGCTTCATAGCAACGATGTCGTCAAGTATGGTAGTCATAAAATTACCCTTCTTCAAACCGATGACTTAGCTCCACCAGCGCCTCCATCTTCCGCAGCGCCTCACCGCTGTCAATGGCATCCCTGGCAAGCCCTATCCCCTCCTTCAAGTCCCGTGCCTTGCCCCCCACCATCAGGACGGCAGCGCCGTTGAGAAGCACAACGTCCCTGACAGGTCCCGCCTCTCCCTGGAACAGGCGACGCAGAATCAGGGCATTCTCCGCTGGGTCGCCCCCCTTTATCTGCTCCACCGGCACCCAGGGCAGACCAAGCTCGTCGGGAGAGACGATATAAGAATGGACCTTGCCGTCGCGGACCTCCCAGACCCGGGTCCTGGCTCCCAGAGTAAGCTCGTCCAGGCCGTCCTCCCCGTGTACCACCAGGGAGTGCTGGGAACCCAGAAGCTTCAGCACCTCGGCCATCTTGTCTCCCAGGCTGACATCGGGCACGCCTGCCAACTGACGCTGAGCGCCCGCCGGGTTGGTCAGGGGACCCATCAGGTTGAACACGGTGCGAATGCCTATCTCCCTGCGCACGGGGGCCGCGTGACGCATGGCCGGGTGGAAGGTGGGCGCGAACATAAACCCTATGCCAACCTCCTCAATGCACCGCTTGACCCCCTCCGGCCCCAGGTCTATTTTCACCCCCAGGGCCTCCAGGACATCGGCGCTGCCGCAGGAGCCGGAGGCGGCCCTGTTGCCATGCTTGGCTACCTTGAGGCCGGATGCCGCAGCTATAAATGACGCTGCCGTGGAGACGTTGAAGGTCCCCTTGCCGTCGCCTCCCGTGCCGCAGGTATCAACGAGAGTGCCGTCTACGTCTACTTTCTGGGACTTCTCTCGCATGATGGTGGCCATACCCGCAATTTCCTCGGGGGTCTCCCCCTTTACTCGCAGGGCCGTGAGGAAGGCTCCAAGCTGGGCAGGGGTGACCTCCCCCTCCATAATCTCCCTCATGGCGGTGGAGGCCTCCTCCATGCTCAGGGAACTGCCGGATACCAGTCCGTCAATGGCTTCTCTAATCATGGCGCCTCTCTCGCTTGGGCTAGCCCGTCCAAAGGAATTTTTCAGGGGTGATTCGTATGAATTTCAGCGGCCTATCCTTCATTTCTGTGAGCTAGCGTGGCAGACGCGTCACGCCTGGGACTATAGGCGAGCGGGTGCCGTGCCAATGAATCTCTAGTCGGTGCTTAGCCCTAGTGCAGGCTAGATACAATAGCAATCGGTCAAAATCCGACTCGTTGAAGTTGTCCTTGTGTGCGTTGGCAACGATGACGGCGTCGAACTCGAGTCCCTTCGTCAGAACTATCGGGCTTACGATTACGTCTGTCTCTATCAGTTCATCCTGAGTAAGCAGGCCTACGCTCTCGATACCTTCGCCTCTCAGGGTTTCGCTGATCTTCTCTGCAGTCTCTCTCCACTTGGTGAGCACAGCCACGGAGCGTATGTCGCTCAGGTTGGTCAGCCTTCTAACAGAGTCGGCGATGGCCTTCCGCATCTCAGCGGCGCTTTTGGACCGAACGAGTTGCGGCCGCTCACCGCTACGGTCATAAGCTATAGGCATCTTCGTGCGCTCAGGGAGTCCCTGGAGAATGCGGTTTGAGTACTGTGTAATCTGCCTGGTACTCCGGCGGTCCACGCGACTGTCGAGCCTTGACACGCTCTCCCTTTCGAACAGGACGGCAAGGTGGTTCCAGTTGTTGATGGACTTGTAAGGCAAGACGCTTTGTCTCAGATCCCCAAAAATAGTGAAGGTGTCGTTGGCCGAATGCATACGCATGAGGACTATTTCTAGAGGAGACACATCTTGGGCTTCATCAACGACGACATGCTCGAACCGTTCGCTCTCAAAGCCGTTAATGGCGTAGTCGAAATAGAGCGCTGCGGCAAGGTCAGTTATTCCCAGTGCCCAACCAGCCCCGGAAGGTGCAGTCCGGGCAATTTCGTTCGCTCCAGGTAAGTCAATGTCACCCTTTCTGGAGTGCTCCATGATCTTGTCGCGAGATGACACTAGGTTCGTGTATTCGGTTCGGAAGTCCTTTCGCGGCCAGAAATCCAGCTTGCCTTCCACCAATTTCCTGGCTTCTGCAATCGCTTCGGATCGCGTGGCGCCGCGACGAGGATTAAGCCTCTCCCACTCCTCTGCCAGACTGTTTAACAAATATGCTCGGGCGGCATTGGGCTCTTTGTGCCTCTTGAAGGCGTCTGAAACCCGCCTCTTAAGACTGGCAGTGCTTAGCTCGACGGGCGGGTTACCGGGGATGCTTATCTCGGTGCTTCGATCCACACTCGCTCGTATATCCCTTCTCATACGGGCGACATAGTTATCCACCAACCTCTTCATCTTCAACCCAGCCTTGAATGAATGAGCTTCGATCTCTGCCTCTGTCAGCTTTCGGCGGTTGTTCATGAGATCTTCAAAGATTCTATCGCCGCGGCTGAGTGTCACGCGCGAAGAGAACTGGCTCAGCAGCCATTGGCTCACAGTTGTTTGCCGCACTCCGTGAACGCCCAGACCCGGCAGCAAGTCTGACACGTATTTCAGGAAGGCGGGCGACGGCCCGAACATGATTACCCGCTCCGCTGTTGGGCGGCTCCCCAGTCTGCCGATGTCGCTATGCGGTGACAGGATGAAGTCTATCCGGTGTAGCCCTGTCAGGCTCTTTCCGCTACCGGCTGCGCCCTGCACGATCAGCACGGGATTCTGAGTAGCGGTCATCTGCTCGTACTGCTCTGGCTGGATTGTTTGGACTGCGTCCGAGAGTTGACCACTCGCTACATCTGAGAGCCTCTGATCCAATATCCGTGAAGATCCGGTTGGAGGTACGGCGGATCCCGGTGGTAGCCTCAATACGTCATCGAAATCGAGTAGATGGGCCTCTTCTATCGTTAGCATGCGCTTCATCTGAAGCGAAACATATACACGACGGGCGGGTGGATCATAGAAACCGTCAGCCGGTCTGTAATAGAGTCTGGCAATCGGCGCGTTTCGGCTCGCTATGAAGTACCGAGGGTCCTCGTGTTGTACGTTGAATTCGCCGATGTAGATGGTTTTGACATCTCCCCCCGTGCCCGTGGAGTAATCGACCCTGCCGAAATAGGGCCGGTTCCGAGCCGACCGCAGTTCTCCCAGTCCAAGGTTGCGTATGTCCGTCGCTCTGTCCGCGGATCTTGAATCGACCGCACTTATAGGTCCTCTACTTTCCCTATACTGAATCCCCTCATCTATGGAGCCGACGACGGCATCCAGATGATGTTCTTCATGGCGAAACTCGGTGTCACGGTCATAGACATTCTGGCTGTCGTCCGTCTGTGTCATTGCCAGTCCTCCTTCGCTGTTCCGCTCCTGGGCCTCGTCATACTGTGCCTGCAGGCGGCGCCAGATTTCGGCTCCGCCACCAAACAACTCGCCCAACCGAACAGCCGTCTCAGAGGTGACGATGGTTTCGCCGTTAATGAGGCTCAGTAGCTGATCGGGAGTGACTCCAATCTTTGGTGCGGTCTCTTCAACGCCCATACCCAGAGCTTCCATATCCGACCGGATAATCCGTCCGGGGTGGGCGGGATATTTCATTGGCATTTGGCATTCTCCTAATGATAGTCTACCAAGTCAACATCCGTGACGTTGCTGCCCTCGAAACGAAAAATAATCCGCCAGTTTCCGCTCACTACTACCGACCAGAAGCCTGTCAAAGGCCCTCTCAAGGGATGCAGGCGGTAGCCGGGCTGGTCCATTTCCCCAGGCCTTGCCACAGCATCGAGCAGGGTCAGTATTTCTTGAATCCTCATGGTCAGTTCAGCCGGGAGGCGTCTTTGGTCTCCTCTTTCGTATAGGCGTTGCAACCCACGGTGTCGGAACCCGATAATCATCGTTGGGCGGAGAACTTGTTAACCTTCAGGTTCCAGCACATTCTACTCTCCCGCCAGTGCCTCGGCGTCCCGGATGTAATCAATAGTTTCCCGGATACGCCGTTCCGTTTTGTCTAGGGGTTCGCACATCCCGTTGTAGAAACAGGAGCCATGTAAATGACCGATTCGGGTGTAATAGCGACCTACCATAGATTCGCCATTATCCAATTGTCGGGCCAGCCCAAGCAGTTCCCTGGAGGTGATGGCGGTGGTTTCCGGCTCCTCGCCGGTGCGGGCCAGTATCAGGGCATCGGTGGCCCGCTTGGTCGCGCCCCATGCCTTTTCGGCGGCGTTGCGCAGCTTGCCCACCTCCAACTGCTCCAGCGCATCGTCGTAGAGCAGGCGGGCGTCGGCGAAAATGGCGTTGACTCGCTCAGTTTCCAGCATACAACCTCAGATTTTGCCCGTGCCCTTATTCTAGCACAGGCCGGGCATGGTTGTTCTAACCTGAGACGGCATCCACCCTGTCCAAGAAGTTCTGCAGCACGTCCTTGCCCACGACGGTCACGATGGACTCGGGGTGGAACTGGACGCTCTCGACGGGGTACTCCTTGTGTCGCAACCCCATGATTATGCCCTTGTCCGTCCAGGCACTCACCTCAAGGCAGTCGGGCAGGTCCTGGGGGTAGACGGACAGGGAGTGGTAGCGGATGGCCTCGAAGGGGTTGGGAATGCCCTGGAAGACGCCCTTCCCGTCGTGGTGAATCATGGAAGTCTTGCCGTGCATTATCTCACCAGCCCGGTCCACGGTGCCTCCATAGGCGCTGCCGACGCACTGGTGGCCCAGGCATACGCCCAGGGTTGGTGTGCTTGGCCCGAAACGACGGATTATGTCGTTGGAGATTCCGGCCTTGTCGGGGGTGCCCGGCCCGGGTGAAATGATGATGCCCTGGGGAGACATGGCCTCCACGTCTTCCAGGGTCAGCATGTCGTTGCGGACCACCGTGACCTCTGCTCCAAGCTCGCAGAGGTACTGGTACAGGTTGTAGGTGAAGCTGTCGTAGTTGTCTATCAGCAGTATCATTCCGGCACTTCCACAAACTCCAGCCAGTTGCCGTCGGGGTCCTGGGCGTAGACGGCCTTGCGCACCACCTTGCCGTCCTGGACCAGGGAACCGGGAGGGCCGATGAAGCTCAGACCCTTTTGGGACATGGCGGCGTAGTACTCCTCGATATTCTCCACGAAGAAGGCCAGGTGGCTGGCTCCCAGGTCGTTCCGGTTGACGTGTCCCTCCGCGCTGGGCGGCACGAAATACTGGAGAAGCTCCAGGTTGTGGCCGTTGCCCATGCTCAGGAATGCCCCTTTGAGGTGAGCGCCCTTGAAACCCACCACCTTCTCTATGAACTCGCCGGTGCGCTCTGTCCGGAACAGCAGCTTCAGTCCCATGACATCGGTGTAGAAGGCCACCGATTCCTCTATGTCCCGAACCACGAACCCGGTATGGTAAAAATTCTTCAGCATATTGCCTCCTCGAATTTGCCGTTTCAGTTGTAAGCGGGCGTTTTCGAAGTACCTTCTCCCCTGGTGGGAGAAGGTTAGGATGAGGGGGGATGTTTCATCACCCTCACCTCAATCCTCTCCCGTCGAGGGAGAGGAAGCCCTGAGCACCATCTTTAGAAACGCCCTCTAAGCGGGCCGGCTGTGGCCGGCTGCCCTAGTAATCAGCCCTGGAACTCGCCAAACTCCAGCCAGTTACCGTCGGGGTCCTGGGCGTAGGCGACCTTGGCCACCACCTTGCCATCCTCCTCCAGGGATGGGGGAGGGCTGATGAACTGCAGACCCCGTTGGGACAGGGTGGCATAAAACTCGTCGAGATTCTCCACGAAAAAGGCAAGGTGGGTCGCCCCCAGGTCGTTGCGGTCGGTGTGGCCCTCGGCGCTGGGCGGCACAATGTACTGAACAAGCTCCAGGATATGTCCTTCGCCCATGTTCAGCAGGGCTATCTTGAGGTGGGCGTCCTTGAACCCCACCACCTTCTCGATAAACTCCCCAGAGACTTCTCGCCGGGCTGTCAACTCCAGTCCCATGACGTCGGTGTAGAAGGCCACCGAGCTCTCTATGTCCCTCACCACGAATCCCGTATGCCAGAATGACTTCAGCATTGCGCCTCCTTTCTATTCCTATATCCTATCGGTGACTATTCCAGACCCTCCGCTTTGTCTATGGCCCGCAGGAGCGCTCCCGCCTTGTGTAGGGTCTCATGGTATTCGTCCTCAGGGGTGCTGTCCGCCACCACGCCGCCGCCGGCCTGCACGTATGCCACACCGTCCTTGATTAGGCTGGTGCGAAGGGTTATGGCGGTGTCCACGTTACCCGAGAAGCTGAAGTAGCCCACGGCCCCTCCGTATGGGCCGCGCTTTTCACCTTCCAGTTCGGATATTATCTCCATAGCCCTGATTTTGGGTGCGCCGGATAGGGTCCCGGCGGGGAAGCAAGCTCTCAGGGCATTGTAGGCGTCCATATCCGGCTTTAGCTCTCCCCCTACATGGGACACCAGGTGCATCACCCGTGAGTAGCGTTCCACATCCATAAGCTGGGTCACCTGCACCGTACCCGGCAGGCTTACCCTGCCCACGTCGTTACGCGCCAGGTCCACCAGCATGATATGCTCAGCCCTCTGCTTCTCGCTGCTCCTGAGTTCCTCCTCCAGGGCTGCATCCTCCTCAGCGGTTCCACCCCTGGGGCGCGTCCCGGCTATGGGATGGGTGACTACGCTGCCGTCTTCCACCCTCACCAGGGTCTCTATGGACGCCCCCACGATGTAGAAGTCGTCAAGGTGCAGGTAGTACATATAGGGAGAGGGATTGATGGACCGCAGGGCACGGTAAATTTGGAATGGGTGTGCGTCCGTCCTCCTGGCGAGGCGCTGGGAGGGCACCACCTGGATTATGTCCCCGGCAACGATGTATTCCTTGGCCCTCTCCACTGCTGCCTCGTAGTCCTCCTGGGTGAAGTTGGAGGATACCGGAGCGCCCAACCCTGCGGGCTTCGTGGGATGAGGAGGCTCCAGCGGCGAGGAAAGGCGGTCCACCAGCCGGTCAATCTTCTCTACCGCCTCCCGATAGGACATTTCCGGGTCGCCGTCCAGGTGTATGTGACTGACCACTTTTATCGTGTGCCTCAGGTGGTCGAAGACCAGCAGGGTATCGTTGAACATAAACCGTGCTTCGGGCAAGCCCAGGGTGTCCAGGGGGGGCTCCGGCACTCTCGGCTCGAAGTATCGAATGATGTCGTAGGCCAGGTAGCCTACGCCGCCGCCGTGGAATCTGGGCAGGTCGGGTATGGGGATGAGCCGGTACTTGTCCATCTCCGCCTTTATGGGGATTAGTGGGTCTATCTTGTCATGTGGCCCGGTGCCAGTGTTAAGGACGGTGTAAGGCTCGGTGCCGATGAAGCTGTAGCGGGCCAGGCGCTCTCCCCCCTCAACGCTTTCCAGCAGGAAGGAATAGGGTGGCCTGGCTACCTTGAGATAGGCTGACACCGGCGTTTCCAGGTCGGCGTCTATCTCACGGTATATGGGCACCAGGTTGCCCTGGTCCGCCATCCCCTTTACTTGTGCAAGAGTGGGGTGATACATCCTGTGACCTCTCCTTTATCTAGGCACCCTGTCAATTCCAAAAACAAAATACCCCGTCCGCAAGGGACGGGGCTTCCGTGGTGCCACCCTTATTGTCCCGGCAGCTTTTTGACGGGCATGGCTGCTGGGGAATCTCCATCGGCGGGGAAGGACCTGCCCTGTCCTTCCGTGCCGTAGACCTATAACGCGGTCCAGGCGGCTCGGCCTACTTGACATAACAGTCTCGCTTATGCTTTCGGCCTGCGGCTCCGAGGCCCATTCGGCTCCTGCGCTGGCACCGGCTCTCACCTTACCCGGCTCTCTGAGCCTCGCTTGGGAGCGTACTATCCCTCTTCACAGCCATTATTCGTTTAAGCTTGGCTGAAGTATAGCCTCAGCCCACGCCAGTGTCAAGGAAGTCGTGGTGCCAAATCTACCCCCCGGCGGGGCCGCCGCCCAGACCCGGTTCCGTCATCTTCTCCGGGTCCAGCAGGTCATCAAGCTGATCATCTGTCAGGTCGGTCATCCTCTTGGCTGTCTCCCTTATCGTGCTGCCAGTAGCGGCGGCTTCCTTGGCTATCTCGGCGGCCCTGTCGTAGCCGATGGCCGGGGACAACGCAGTCCCCAGCATGAGACCCTTCTCCACCATAGCCGGGCCGGTTTCAGTGGACTTGAGGCCCTTCACGCATTGCTCGGCGAAATTGTCGGCAGAGGAGGCCAGCAAGGATATGGACTGGAGCAGGTTGTAGGCAGCCACGGGCATCATGGTGTTAAGCTCGAAGTACCCCCCCTGGCCTGCCAGGGCCACCGTGGCGTCGTTCCCCACCACCTGGGCTACTACCTGCACCACCGACTCTGCAATCACAGGGTTAATCTTGCCGGGCATAATTGAGCTTCCCGGCTGTACCTCCGGCAAGACCAGCTCTCCAAGCCCCGCCCTGGGCCCGCAGCCCATCAACCGGATGTCGTTGGCGATTTTGTGAATGCTTACGGCTACTGTGCGCATCACGCCGCTGGCCTCCACCGCCGCGTCCAGCGTGCTCTGGGCCTGGAAGTGGTTATCCGTCTCCCGGACTTGGACACCAGTTATCTCCGAGAGTATCCGGCAGACCCGTTCGGAGAACTCCGGGTGAGTGTTGACGCCTGTGCCGACTGCTGTGCCTCCCAGAGCCACCTGGGATAGCTCTTCCTGGGCGTGGCGCAGGCGTCCCAGGCCGTATTCCACCTGCCCGGCAAAGCCCTTGAACTCCTGTCCCAGGCGGACGGGCGTGGCATCCTGGATATGGGTACGGCCCGTCTTGATGATGGGCCAGAACTCATCGCTTTTCTTCTCCAGTGCGGCGCGCAGCTTCTCCAGAGCAGGATTCAAACTCTCGTTTATCTCGGTGAGGGCGGAGAGGTGTATGGCCGTGGGTATAACATCGTTCGAGGACTGGCCCATGTTTACATGGTCGTTGGGATGCACCAGTCTCGATCCCCGTTCACCGCCCATTATCTCCGTTGCCCGGTTGGCGATGATCTCGTTGGCATTGGTGTTGGTAGAGGTTCCGGAGCCTGTCTGGAAGATGTCCACGACGAACTGGTCATCGAACTTGCCGTCGGCCACCTCCTGGGCGGCTTCCACGATAGCTCCGCCAATGTGACCCTCCAGCAGTCCCAGGCTCATGTTGGCCCTGGCAGCCGCCAGCTTGATAAGGGCGATGGCTCGGATGAAGCTGCGGGGGAATCGGAGGTCGCTGATGGGGAAATTAAGCTCCGCCCTCCGTGTGGATGCGCCGTAGTAGGCGTCTATGGGCACCTCCATAGTGCCCATAGAGTCGCGTTCGGTCCGGACTTTCTGCTGGGTAGCCATGAGTATGACCTCCTGAAAAGATGGGCATTGGGGAACTGATTTTAAGCCTCAAAGAATGATTTTGGCAAACCCTTCCGATAGCCTACCACCCGTGCTCCAGCTTGTCTCCGAGGATGTACGCCAGGTCGGCTATAGGGACCCTTATCTGCTGCATGGTATCCCGGTCTCGGATGGTGACTCGCTTGTCCTCCAGGGTCTGGAAGTCTACCGTGACGCAGTAGGGGGTGCCAATCTCATCCTGTCTCCTGTAGCGGCGTCCGATGCTCTGGGCGTCGTCGTACTGGGTGGAGAAATGCTGTCGTACCAGGGCGTGTACCTGCCTGGCCGTGGGAGCCAGCCTCTCGTTGCGGCTCAGGGGCAACACCGCCACCTTTATGGGGACTATGTGACGGTGGAACCTCAGCACCACCCGGGTCTCCTCCTTGCCGGATGTAGAATCCGTCTCCTCGTCGTAGGCGTCCAGGAGGAAGGCCAGGGCAGCGCGGTCCACACCGCCCGACGGCTCAATGACGTAGGGATAGTAATGTTCCTTGAGCTCCTCGTCGAAGTATTTGAGGTCCTGGCCGCTGGCCTCTCCGTGATGTTCGAGGTCGTAGTCGGTGCGGTTCGCTATGCCCTCTAACTCGGCCCAGCCCCAGGGGAAGCGGTACTCGACGTCGTAGCAGTCTTTGGCGTAGTGGGCCAGTTCATCCTCGCCGTGTCTCCGCAGCCGTAGATTCTCCCGCCGGATGCCATGCTTCACGTACCAGGAGAAACGCTCCTCGACCCATGAGTTGAGCCAGTGCTCGTCGGTGCCGGGCCGGACAAAGTACTCTATCTCCATCTGCTCGAACTCTCTGGTTCGGAAGGTCGAGTTTCCGGGCGTTATCTCATTGCGGAATGACTTGCCGATTTGGGCGATGCCAAAGGGAAGCTTGCGGCGGGATGCTACCAGCACGTTGGCAAAATTAACGAAGATACCCTGGGCCGTCTCGGGGCGGAGATAGACCTGGCTGGCCGTGTCCTCCACTGCTCCCATGAAGGTCTTGAACATCAGGTTGAAGCTGCGAGGCTCGGTGAACGTCCCCACGCCGCCGCATTGGGGGCAACGGGAGGGGTCGGGCAGGTCGTCGGTGCGGAAGCGTTGGTGACACTGCCTGCACTCCACCAGCGGGTCGGAGAAGCTCTCCACGTGGCCGCTGGTTACCCATACCTGGGGGTGCATGAGGATGGCGGCGTCCAGCCCCGCCATGTCGTCCCGCCCCTGTACCACCGAGCGCCACCAGGCGTCCTTGACGTTGCGCTTCAGCTCCACGCCCAGGGGGCCGTAGTCCCAGGTGGCGTTAAGGCCGCCGTATATTTCGCTGCTCTGGAAGAGAAACCCTCTCCGCTTGGAAAGGGATAGAATCGTGTCCATACTAGTGCTTTCAAGACAGTGCACCAACCGCCTTCTCCTTGGCTTTTATTCAGCTATGTGGTAATCAATCCTGGAACCCCGACAATCTTTGTCTGAACATCGCGTCATTCTCATGGCGGTCATTATATCACGTCCGCCCGAACGTGCCCGCCGGACACCTGAGAGAATTGTCTTCCCATTCTCGGTGATATAAAATCCTCTCCGCCCGTGATATGGTATTCTGAAGGGTCTCAACGAGGAGGCATGGTGGAAGGTCTGCTTGAAGGCGTGCGGGTCCTTGACCTGAGCCAGGATATAGCCGGCTCCTTCTGCGCCAGGCTGCTGGCCGACTACGGCGCCGAGGTGGTGAAGGTGGAGCCTCCCGGTGGCGCTGCCCTGCGTCGCATGGGCCCCTTCCACAAGGATGACCCGCACCCTGAAAAAAGCCTGCTCTTCTTCGTTCTCAACCTCAATAAGCTGGGCGTGACCCTGAACATCGAGGGCGAAGGCGGCAAGAAGATTCTCAGGGAGTTGGCACGGGATGCCGACGTGGTAGTGGAGACCTATAAGCCCGGCTACATGGCCTCCCTGGGCCTGGCTTACGACCATCTGGAAAAGTTAAATCCGGGCCTCGTGCTGACCTCCATCACTCCCTTCGGGCAGTACGGCCCGTACAGCCGGTACGAGGGGGAGGAGATTGTCAGCTACGCAATGGGGGCCATCATGAGCATCAGCGGTACTAGAGACCGCCCCCCTCTGAAACATGGGGGGTTCCAGGCCCAGTATGAGGCAGGTCTGAACGCCGCTGCAGCAACCTCCATGGCCCTGTTCCTTCAGGGTATGACGGGTGAGGGCCAGCATCTTGATATATCCACCACCGAGTGTGTCGGCTCTACCATGATTGCCAACCAGACCCTGTACTCATTCACCGGAGCTATACAGACCAGGCGCAATCCGGCGGGCAGTGCCTTCGGACATCTCATGCCCTGCGCCGACGGCTGGATTGTGGCCCAGACGGGGGCGGGCGCTGACTGGAATGACATGGCCCGGTTCTTCGACAGACCCCAACTCCTGGAACCCCGGTTCGTTGAACAGGCCCGGAGCGGGGAGTACGACCGGGAACTGGATGCAGTCCTGCTGGACGCCATCAAGGACAGGAAAAAGAGGGAGCTTTTCCGCACGGCCTCGGAGATGCGTATGCTCCTCGGTTTGGTCCAGACCCCGGAGGACCTGGCACATTGCCCCCAACTCAATGCCCGGGGGTTCTTTCGAGAAGTAGGCCATCCGGTAATGGGCAAACTGATGGTGCCGGCGGCGCTCTTCAACCTGAGCCAGACCCCTTATCAGCTAGGACGGCCCGCTCCCCTCCTGGGGCAGCACAACGTCGCCGTCTACCGTGACTGCATGGGCTATAGGGCAGCAGACTTGGTGCGACTACGACAACTTGACATAATTTAGTAGGCTATCCGGGAGTATAGGACATGAGAAGGCTACCACTGGAAGGCATCCGGGTCCTGGACTCGTCCTACATATTCGCCCTTCCCTATACGGGTGCCCTTCTGGCCGATATGGGGGCGGAGGTCATCAAGGTTGAGGGGCCTGGAAGAACGGACCCCACCCGTGCCGGCGGACTGTTCGGCTCCTTCCCGGAAAACCGGGTATCCGGAGACTGGTGGGACCGATGCTCCACCTACAACCTGCTGAACCGCGGTAAGCTCTCCCTGACCCTGGACCTCACCGACGCCGGGGCCAGGGACCTGTTCCGGGAGATGGTGAGCGTCAGCGACGTGGTCATGGAAAACTACACCCCCAGAGTAATGCGCGACTGGGGTCTGGATTACCGTAGTCTCAGGGAGGTCAGGCCCGACATCATAATGGTGTCCAATACGGGATACGGGCACGGAGATGGTCCCTATTCTCCTTATCCCGCTCAGGCGACCACCCTGGAAGCCACTCATGGTCTCTGCTGGATAACCGGCTACCCGGGAGGACCACCCTCAAGGGCAGGCGCATCCTACGTTGACTTTCTCTCTACCTGGACCGCCCTGTTCGCCATCGGAGCTGCCCTGCGCTACCGAAGCCGGACCGGTCAGGGTCAATGGATAGACCTGTCCATGTACGAGGCTGGCGCTACAGCCATATCCGAGTACATACTGGACTACACGGTCAATGGCCGTCTGGGACAGAGGATGGGCAATCGTCACCCCTTCCGTGTGCCTCAAGGCTGCTACAGGTCCGCCGGTGAGGACGAGTGGGTAGCCCTCTCCGTAGGCTCCGATGAGGAATGGCAGTCGCTATGCCAACTGATGGGCCAACCTGGACTGATTCAAGACCCTCGGTTCGACGGCGCGCTGTCCCGACTTCGGAACCACGCCAAGTTGGACTCCATCCTCAATCAGTGGACAGAAGGATACGATAAGTGCCAACTCATGGAGATGTTACAGTCGGCGGGCATTCCGGCGGGGCCGGTACTCAACAACAAGGATACCCATCTGGACCCCCATCTCAGGGCCAGGGAGTTTCTGGAGAATGTCACCTTCCCGGAGGGGCGGGATGTAGGCACCCGGCCCTTTATAGGGAGGCCCTACAAGTTCTCCAAGAATCCCTTGAATATAAAAGGTCCGGCTCCGGCTCTTGGTCAGCACAACGAGCGGGTCTTGATGGAGCTTCTGGGGGTCAGTGAGGAGGAGTACCTGGTCATGGAGCAGCAGGCTATCATAGGGAAGGCCCCCGTTACCGGCGAGCCTGTGTTTCCTGCACCCGTCGGCAGGCAGATTGAGGAAGGACGGCTGGGGGACTGGGACCCCGACTATATGGAGGTGCTGAAGGACTGCTTTGGTGGGCGGGGTGTTGACCGGTAGGGGCAACCTAACCTCAATTCATGCCTGAGAAATAGGGGTACTTTCTCCGAAAATTGGCGGGAGCGCCAGACCGGTAATTGCCTGCGTCAAATCGTTCGTGGCCTGGTCCGGTTGAGACAAATTCGAAGGACGATGCCGACTATCGCGGCGGTGACTGCCACTAGAATTGCCAGCGAGAGCGCAGGGTCCATGGGTTCGTTGCTGTCTTCCGGGAGAGCCGGAGGCGTGACCGTAGCCTCTGGCAGCGGTGTGGCAGGAAGTGCAGGGGCTGCTGTCGGTGTTGGCTGGGATGCTGTCGGGGCCGCAGCAGGTGTGACCGTATCCTCCGGCACAAGTATGGTGAGAGGTATGGGGGCTACCGTTGGCGTAGGCCGGGATGCCGTCGGGGCCGGAGTGGGTGCGGTTGTGGTCTCCGGAAGAGGTGTGGCAGGAGGTGTGGGGGCCACCGTTGGTGTAGGCTGAGATGCTGTCGGGCGAGGAGTTGGGGTGGCCGTGGAGGCTGGAATCGCGGACGACTTGGGGTTGGTCGTCGGAGTTGGTATAACCCCCGGCTCCGGTTTCCTGGTTGGTGTGGGCGTGGCGGCGGGTGTGGGAGTTGGCACCGGCACGACGGCGTAGCCGGTGGAGAAGTGGGAGAAGTGGGTGGTGTCGGCGCAAAGCAGCCTGCTGCCGTCCGGCTCGGTCGTGGTTCTGGAGTTGGGCAGTGTTCTCCAGCCTTCGTCTTGCTCGTAGTGAAGCAGAGCCAGTTCCTGGCCTGCTGCCTCGGCCAGTAGCGCATCGCTCACTGGCAAGCACACCCGAGCCGGGCTGGTTAGCCTGGTGATTTCATTGCCCTGCCCGTCTCGCATGGTGATGTTCACCATACTCTGGCTGCTCGAGATGCGGAAGCCATTTGGCGGAGGCGATTGTAGCATGTCGTCGTTGACGGCGACGCAGAAATCAAGATGGGACAGGTCCTCCAATACCGGACCGTCTCCAAGAGTGAGCCGAGTCCCGACGCACTCGTCATCCACGTTCACCACTGCGTTTATGATCGTGTTGCCCACTGTTGCCCTGATGGCGACCTGACCGGCTCGCCTGGCAATCAGCGTAATCTCACCTTCGCCTTCAACCACGTCCACGATGGGAGCGGGGGGAGGAGCCGGTGCTGCGTCCACAGTAACGTAGAAGCGTAGAGTGTCACTGTTGCCGTCAGAGTCGGTGGCAGTATAAGTAAAGAGCATGCGGGACAGCGCCTCCGCTGGCGTACCGGTGATAGTGTGGGCCATGGCGTTGAAACTCAGACCGTCGGGTAGGGGGGGCGACAGGCTGTAAACAGGACTCCCTTTGCTGCTGATGGCCCGGGGCAGCCGTACTGTGCCCACGCTTTCTCCCACAGTGTAGGACTGATCGCTCACCGGCCGCCAGACGAAGCTGGGCGCACGGTCGGTAGGGCCGTCGTCGTCAGTCCGGGGTGGGTTTGCGTCATTATCCCGGACAGTGACCGTAGCGCTATCCGGTGTGCCTCGGTTGTATCCTGTCCCGTTCTGTACGATTGCGGTAATCTGGCCATTGGGACCGCGCAGGTTGTAGTTATTAACTGGCAGAGCAAGGACTGCAGATAATAGATTGGCTGGGATGGTTACTAGGCTGACGCTGTCGGTAATCCCAAGGATCTTGTCGCTGGAGATGCCGACCATCACGTCGGTATGTGTAGCTGGAGCGGGGCTGGCCGTGATGATGAACTTGGCAAGCTCTCCCTCGGCGATTGAGGCCTTAGCCGCTCTGATGGATATGGTGGGGACCGTCGGCGGAGCGGCAATGACGGTTACTTGCACCGTGTCGGACGATGAGGCGTCTAAAGCGTCGGTCACCTCCAGAGAGAACACCAGTGTCACGTCGGCGTTCAACTGGTCCGGTGCTGTGAAGGTCGGTGAGGCGGTATTCCCGCCGCTCAAAGTGACCCCAGTGCCGCCGATCTGTGTCCAGGCGTAGGTCAGCCCTTGGCCTTCTGGGTCGGCACTGCTGGAGCCGTCTAGGGTGACCTTCGCTCCCTCGTTGACCTTCTGAGCAGATCCTGCGTTGGCCACTGGCGGGTCGTTCACCGGCGTAATCGTGACTTCAACTGTTCCGGTGTCCGTGGCCGAGCCATCGCTCACGGTGTAAGTAAAGCTGTCCGAAGTTGTCTCGGAGCCGTCGTGGACGTAGACGATTGTGGTTCCATCCTGGGACAAGGAGAGCGTGCCACTGTCTGCGTTACCTATGGAGATGATACTGAGAGTCGCACCTTCCGGGTCGGTGTCGTTGGACAGGAGAGATGAAGCCGGGACATTTAGGGTGCCGCCCTCTGCCACCGTTACGGCGTCATTCGTCGCTACCGGTGGGTCGTTCACCGGCGTAATCGTGACTTCAACTGTTCCGGTGTCCGTGGCTGAGCCGTCGCTCACGGTGTAAGTGAAGCTGTCCGAAGTTGTCTCGGAGCCGTCGTGGACGTAGAGGATTGTGGTTCCATCCTGGGACAAGGAGACCGTACCATTGCTTGCGTCACCTATGGAGATGATACTGAGAGTTGCACCTTCCGGGTCGGTGTCGTTGGACAGGAGAGATGAAGCCGGGACATTTAGGGTGCCGCCCTCTGCCACCGTTACGGCATCATTCGTCGCTACCGGTGGGTCGTTCACCGGCGTAATCGTGACTTCAACTGTTCCGGTGTCTGTGGCCGAGCCATCGCTCACGGTGTAAGTAAAGCTGTCCGAAGTTGTCTCGGAGCCGTCGTGGACGTAGACGATTGTGGTTCCATCCTGGGACAAGGAGACCGTGCCGTTGTTTGCGTCACCTATGGAGATGATACTGAGAGTCGCACCTTCCGGGTCGGTGTCGTTGGACAGGAGAGATGAAGCCGGGACATTTAGGGTGCCGCCCTCTGCCACCGTTAGGGCATCATTGGTCGCCGCTGGTGGGTCGTTCACCGGCGTAACTGTCATAGTAAATGTTGCGGATGAGGAGGCCGGCGCCATACCGTCGTCCGTAACGGTGACCTTGATACTCAGAGTAGCTGGGGTGTCCTCTTCTCGAGGGGTGCCACTGAAGGTGCGGGTATTAACGTTGAAGTTGAGCCAGGCCGGGAGAGTGGTGTCATCGTCTTGTGTTGCCACGTAGGTTACCGCGCCGCCTTCCGGGTCAGTGAACTCCGGTAACTGGTAACTGAATGCTGTGTCCTCCGTCGCGGTCTGGGCCGAGAGCATGGGCACGGCAGGAGGCTCGTTCACGTCGGTTACGGTGATGGTGAGGTCGCGGGTTGCCGTCATCACGCGGTCGCCGGTGCCACTGGAAGCTGTAATCGTTAGCGTACACGTGTTGGAGTTGTTGCTTGTGCCGCATTGTGGGTTTTCGAAGTCCGGCGAGTTGTCGAAAGCTAGGACGCCACCGTCCGTGATGGAGAGCAGGTTTGCGTCAGTGCCGCTCGGTGTGTAGTCAGTTACATTGTCGCTGCCGTCAGGATCGGTTGCCGTGATGGTGCCTACTGCCGTGGTATTCTCTGTTACGCTGAAGGTCGTAGTTGTGCCGATGAACGCGGGTGGCCGGTTCATCTCTGTAGTCGAGACCGACTTGGGGGTGGTGTAGATTCCGGTGCCCATAAGGTTTATGGACGCCACCTGCACCTGGTAGGACTGGCTGTGAGTAAGGCCGGTAATTGTTGCGGTGGTGCCCGTACCGGTGTGTCCCGAGTCGGTCCAGTCGCCGGACGTGCCCTGGCGGTACTGGACTGAGTAGCCGGTGATGGGGGAGCCACCGTTCTTGGTAGGCGAGATCCATGACGCGTCAATCCGAGTCTCGCCGGGAGCAAGCTGCAGACTGCCTGGTGCGCTAGGTGGGCCGATGCTGGCAATGTCGCTGGGCGAGTGGGCCGCGCCGTTGTCGGTCCGAACCTGGAAGGCGTAAGAATCGCCGGTGGAGATACTGATGGTGTGGCTGGTTCCGGTGATGTCTGTCCACTTGGACCAATTGGAGCCTCCATCTGAACTGACCCGATAATGGGATACTACCGAATCGGCGCTGCCGGTGTCTGTGGGCGCGGCCCAAGTGATTTGCAAACTCTGGCCGCTCGGCGTAACCGTAAGGCTGCTTACCGGTGCGGGTTCCCGCTGGAACCCGAACTCTTGCCAGGATGCTGTGCCGTCACCGTCGAAGTCCACGCTGAGGGCGGGGTAGTTGTAGCCCGAGCCGAAGTCCCACGGGTCGTCGGTGGCACTGTCGCCTACGATGTTCAGGTTCCAGTTGGCGTAAATGCCGGTGTATCCGGTGGGGGAGCGCAGCTGGGCAGTGGTCTTGCCGGTGCCGGCCCTCGACGAACCGCTGTGACCCGAGGTCTGGGTGTCCCAGTAGGTCTCGGGGGAGTCAAGGTGGGGGTCGGCCCATGACCCGACCAGCCCACCGACTGAACTACCTCCGGAGACACTGCCCGTGGAGTAGCTGGCGGTGATGGAGCCGCTGCCGAGGATATGACCTATCAGTCCCCCGACGTCCGTGCTGGAGACGCCGCCGGAGACGTTGCCGGTGGCGTAGCTGGCACGAATACCGCCTCCATCCCGTCCGGCCAACCCACCGAACCACCTGGGGTTAGTGCCGGCGCCGGAGACGGTGACGTCGGTGTAGCTTGCTATGATGGCGGCCAGGTTCTCGCCGACCAGCCCGCCGACTATGCGGCGGCCAGTCACTGTGCCGGTAGCGTAGCAGGTGGTGATGCCACCTCCATTCTTGCCCGCCAACGCACCGGTCTCGTCCTGTCCGGTCACGTTCACGCTTTCCAGTCCGACGCTGCTCACTCTGCCCGAAGAGCCAAGCTCGCCAAACAGACCGACTTGATTGGTGGAGCCTCTATTGATGAATAGGTCGCTGATGGTGTGTCCAGCGCCATCGAAGGTGGCATTGAACGGGCTTCCGATAGGCTGCCAGCCGCTACCTGTATTGTAGGTGTCGTTCCGGGTGCCGTCGCCGTTCTCGTCGAAATCCAGGTCTGCTATCAGCTCGTATCCAATGCACCGGTTTGCGGTATTAATGTCCTTGTCGTGGTCAAAATCGCAACCCATGCCCGCTGCGGCGTTGGAGAAGGCAGCGCTATAGTTGCTCTGGTCGCCGCTGGCAACGGAGCCGTTCCCGTCCAGGTCCCATCGGATAGCGTTAAGTTGGGCCAGGGTGTTCACCTCAATCAGACCGTCATCGTCGCTATCGTAGTCGGCTATGGGGGTGGCTGTCGCGGAATCCGACCAGGAGCCTTCTCCCGAGTTGCCGTTGGGCGTGGCACTGGTTACTGCACGCACCTGTACCTCTTGGGAGACACCGCCGCTCAGACTATCTATCGTGTATTCCAGGCTGCCTTCGGGGAATTCCCAGGCCGGGTCTACTTGGGTCCAAACGGTGGCGGCACTCTGCTTGTAGCGCAGGTCGTACTCGATAATGGTGTTGCCACCATCGTCTGAGGGTGCGGTCCACGTGACCGTCAGACTGTTGAGCGAAGCGGCCAGAGTGGGTGTGGCCGGCTTGCCGGGGGCGTCTTGAGCGGTGGTGGGGTTGGGTGTGGTCTTGATGACATCCGACCAGGCCCCTGGTCTGTTATTTGAGCCTACGGCCCGGACCCGTATGTATAGAATGTCGGCGTTGTCGAAATCGCTCGACGCCGGTACAAGTTGGTAGGAGGTTCCGGCGCTATCCACATTCCGTTGGAGATTCAGGTTGTCCGAGGTGGTTCCAAAGTGGATTTGGTACGACTGGACGCCGTTGCCTTCCGGCGCTGTCCAGGAAAGGGCAACAGTCTTATCGCCTGGTACCGCCCTGAGCTTGGAGGGTGCGCCGAGGACCGGCTGCGCAGCTACGATGGTAAGCACCGGCGACAGGCCAAAGAGAGAACGGGTAGTTGCCTTTGCCTCGTTACTATTTGAGATAGCGTTGGCGACATGGACTCGACCTAGAACTGACTGGGAACCTTCTCCACCGAGCTCTCTATTGTCCTCGGCAGCTTCTCCTGTACGTCCTGTGCCGGTCCAAACTTCATTCGGGCTGGGAGTATAATCCTCCCCCTTTTCGTTTTTCCCCACCTCAAACTCAGCACGCGGTGGCGGGAATACGAGCCAGTTCCCGCTCCAGAACCCGCCTGTTACTTGGTCATCGCTGCTGTAAGAGTTGGCCAGCTTCCTGCCGTTCAGCCAGTAGATGGCTACCCCGTCCCCCGTGGTGGCCGTGTTGTCCCGGGCGTCGACGCTGGGAGTAGAGGCCACGGCCCGGAACTCGCCGTGGAAACTCTTGATGGTATCGTCCACGCCGTCGCCATTGGCGGCATTCTGCACAAAGAGATTGTAGTCGTTGATGTCTGAAGATTCGGCGTCTCGGGTTCCGGATGTGACGAACAAAAAGCGAAAACTGTCTCCAACGTTAAGGTCCGATGGTATCAGAGACCAGTCGGATGACACGTTCTGTGGAGTTGGGCCGGAATTCTGGGTAGAATCGGGCATCTGCGCTTGGACTGTGGTGCCATCTGTAAAGGCGAAAGCCACTAAGATTGGTGCCGTCAGCAGAAACAGTGGGACGGCGTGCCGGGCGGCATTCACAACCTGCCCTCGCGGAGGGCGAGGGAGGGGACGAAAATGGAAGCGGATTTCAGCAGGCTGCACAACGTTGGCAAAGTATTCACCATCCGTATTCTGGATACCTGCCCCGGGTTGGTAATCCCCTGAGGTATGATACGAATACAGTATGCGCCTACAGTCTGGACTGTAAGAAATCAAGAACCGAGGCAGGTTCTGTGTTCACCCTGCCCGATATTACCGAAACACATTAAGAATACCATAGCACTGCTCCCATTGACATAGCCTCCGACGGATTATATTATTAGCTAAGTATTTAGCTAAATTGTCCAACGAGGAATAGCCCATGGCAACTGTGAACGTGCATGAAGCTAAGACCAACCTGTCCCGACTGCTGAAGCAGGCCGAGGCGGGCGAGGAGGTTGTTATTGCCCGCAACGGCAAACCCATCGCCCGACTTGTGCCGGTCCGAAAGCGAGTCAAGCGACAGTTCGGCTCTATGAAGGGCCTGATAAAAATAGATGACCGCTTTTTTGAGCCGCTGCCGGAAGAGGAGTTGGCAGCTTGGGAGGGGAACGCATAGCGGATGCAGCTTCTTCTGGATACCCATGCGTTCATCTGGTGGTTTGGCGGAAGCGAGCAGTTACTGCCATCCGCTCGGCGGGCAATAGCGGACGACGACAACGACGTCCTCATCAGCGCCGCGTCGGCCTGGGAGATTGCCACCAAGCACCGGCTCGGTAAGTTGCCGGAAGCGGAAGCCCTAGCCCTCGACATTACCGGTGCAATAGCCAACCAAGGCTTCGAAGAGCTACCCATAACCGTGGATGATGCCGCACGCGCGGGGGCGCTTCCGGGACGGCTCCGCGACCCATTCGACCGGATGCTCATTGCCCAGGCGTTGTCGCGTAACCTCGTTTTCATATCGAACGAACCCCTCTTCGACAGGTACGGTGTTCGCCGCCTGTGGTAAAAGCGTAGTATTATTCCTTCAAGGGTCCCTGCTTGATGACAAGGGTGCCCAGGGTGCTTCCCCCGGTGCAGGTCGTTCTTGGGGGTCATCGCTTTGAGCTATTTCCAGCTGACCTTGCATAGCACATTTCTTTTCAAAATTATACACCACCGTCCCGACTATCTTGTCATAGGTGTTTGTCAGGAGTAGAGTAAGGGATAGACCAGCATCCGGGGCTTGTGGAGGTGACATGCGCTTTGGACACTTCTTTTATCCGATGAAATTCGATGACTCCCAGGACGTACAGGCTATTGATGATTGCCTATACGAAGCCGAATTGGCAGAGGAACTGGGCCTGGACGCTATATGGCTGGCGGAGCATCACTTCACGGGTGAATGTGTGTATGGAGACCCTTTGGTCTTTGCGAGCGCTGTGGCGGTCAAGACCAAGCGAGTGCTGCTGGGATTTGGGATTCTGGAGATAGCTTTACATAACCCCATACGGCTTGCAATCCAGACTGCTCTGCTCGATAACCTCAGCCGCGGCCGTCTGGTGGTGGGACTGGGACGGGGCTCCAACTTCAACTCCTTTGAGTACCTGGGATTTGGGAGCAGCAGTGTGACCGAAGGCCCGGAGCTCCTCGTAGAGGGCGAGGACCTGATGATAAAGGCATGGACCACGGATAATCTGAAATATCAGGGTAAGTATTGGAACGTAACCTTTCCGTCACTGCGCCCTCGGCCATATCAAAAACCTTATCCCACCCTTGCACGCTCAGGCATCACCGATGAATCCATAATTGCCATGGCACAAATAGGCAGGATACCGCTCCTGCGGGGGCGTTCAACTGAGCATTTGGGCCAGTCAATTCGATTGTATCGTGACACCATGCTGTCCTCGGGATTCGACGAGGGCGAGGTGGATAATGCCCTGGACCAGTCGTGGGTCTGGCGGGAATGCTATGTGGCGGAGACCGATGAGCAGGCCCTCGAAGAGTTCATACCTGCGTACCAGCGCGCCTATGAAACTATCTCCGACTATCGGGAACGCTGGAACCCAAAGGACATCGCCGTACCCAAGCAGCCACCACCGCTTCCCATATCAGCTTATCAACCCACTCCCAACCCCAGTGTGGGAGAGGCGTTGGTAGGCTCGCCCAGGCGGGTAGCAGAACAGGTAGCCCAGTTGCGTGAAGTGGGGGCCAGGAACCTTATGCTGACTCATCGGGGCCTGGTGTCGCGAGAGCAGTCTGCCTCCTCCATGCGCCTCCTGAGCCAGAAGGTGGCGCCCCTGTTCAAGTAGAGCAAGACTTTGGAAAAACCCCGAAAAACGTCATTCCGTCGCAGGCCGGAATCCAGTCCGCCGTAGGCGGATGGAGAGTCTGGATACGGACTTTCGCCAGTATGACAGATTGACGGGTCGCCGTTTCCGACTCATTCAGAGTTTCCTTAGAAGGAGAGAAATATGCGCTTCGGTAGTTTCTTCTACCCCACGAGCTTCGACCCATCCGAGGACTTCCAGGCCATTGAGGACTGCCTGAACGAGGCCACGCTAGTGGAGGAGTTGGGCATGGATGCTATATGGCTGGCCGAGCATCATTTCGCCGGGGAAGTCGCATACGCGGACCCTCTGGTCTTTGCGAGCGCGGTGGCGGCCAGGACAAGTCGAGTGCTGATAGGACTTGGGATAGTGGAAATGGCGCTGCATAACCCGGTGCGTCTTGCCGTTCAGACTGCTCTGGTGGACAACTTGAGTCGTGGGCGTCTGGTAGTGGGTACGGGAAGAGGTTCCAACTATGGGGCCTACGAGTACATCGGTTTTGGCACCACGATGGCCGAGGGGCACGAGCGCCTGGACGAGGCGGAAGAACTGCTGATTAAGGCATGGACAGAAGAGAACGTGCATTACGAGGGCAAATTCTGGAAGGCGTCCTTTCCCTCTGCCCGGCCTCGCCCATACCAGCAACCCCATCCTCCCCTTGCACGAGCCTGCATCAACGACGAGTCTATAAAGGCTATGGCCAGCATAGGCAGGCCCCCACTGCTTCGTGGGAACTCCACGGAATCGGTGGGCCGGTCCATTAGCCTGTACCGGGACACCATGCTTTCCAATGGCTTCAGCGAGCTTGAGGTGGAACGGGCTTTAGACAACTCATGGGTCTGGCGAGAGTGTTATATTGCCGAGAGCGATGACCAAGCCCTGGAAGAATTCTTGCCTCCCTCTATGCGTGCCAGTGACCACCTTAGAAGTATGCGAGAGCAGTGGAATCCCAAGGACCAGCCGGCTCCTGCTCCCAGTCCTCTCCTTCCTCGCTCAGCTTATAAAGCCACACCCGACCCCAGCGCCAACGAAGCTCTGGTTGGTTCACCCAAGCGGGTGGCTGAGCAGGTGGCTTTACTGAGGGATGCAGGTGTCAGAAACTTCATGCTCACTCACCGAGGTCTGGTCTCGCAGGAGAAAGTGCATACCTCCTGGAAGCTGCTCAGCGAGAAGGTGATGCCGCTGTTCAGGTGATAAGAGCAAATCATTCGCTACTAGCGCTGGTGCTCCGGGTTCGGGCCGCTCGGCCCGGTCTAACAAACTGGGCCTTTGCGATTAACAACGGTACAGTTATAGCCAACACCACAATAGCCACAAACTGAGCTTCCCTGAGACCCAATGCCCATACATTGTCCAAGCGCAGGAAGCTAATGAAGAATTTTCCTATGGAATAGGCCGCCAGGTACATGGCAAACAGCATTCCCGGGGGTCTCAGCCGGTCCCGAAGCGGCCACAGCGCCAACAGTATGGCTGCATCAAGAATCATCTCATATACCACAGCAGGGTGACTTGGCGCGGAACCGTGCTGGAAATTGCTTGCGCTCTCTGGGTGAGAATAAATGAACCCCCAGGGGAGAGTGGTAAGTTTGGCGACGTGTTCGCCGTTAATGATGTCTCCCACCCTCCCTATAATCATGGCTATAAGAAGTGCGGGAGTGGTGAGGTCCGCCAGCCGTCCTATGGTGGGCAAGGGAGCCTTTTCCATCTTGCCGAGCCTTATATAGTTGTTCCACAGATTCAGGAACCGTTGGTGATTTCTGACCAGCATGTACCCTGCGCCACCCAGAAAGCCCCCAAGGATTGCACCGTATATGGTGATGCCTCCCTCCCAGACTTGAATTATCCGGGAAGGGTTGTCCTGATAGAAACTCCAGAAGTCAATTACGTGCAGCAACCTGGTCCCGACGATGCCCCCGATGATACACCAAACGGCCACTGAGTAGACCGCATCCGTGTTCATCCCGTCTTTCTTGGCCCACCTGCCTACAAGAAATACGGCAAAGGCCACGGCGACAAAGGTCAGAAAGCCATGCCAGGTAAGCGTAAAGTTGCCCACCTCCAGCAAGACAGGGTCCATGCCAATCCGTATGCTCAACAAGGGTATGCTCATACTTGTAAGTCCTCTCTTGATTTAGCCTTCATCAGTCATGCTCCACGTCCGGGGAATGTCCGGCCCTACGGTACTTGTACAGTACGCGTCCAGACCGGACTCTTTCAATGGTTTGACAATCTCTTCCCCCTCGTCTTTGTCGGATACAAAGGTGAAAAGGGCCGGGCCTGCACCTGACAAATAGGTATTCCGTGCTCCGGCTTCTACCAGTGCTTGCCTGGCAGCTTCCAACTCACCAAAAGCCGAGTGGGCCAAGCTTTCAAACACGTTAAACAGGGATGGCAAGGGTTCAGCTTCTCCCGTGCCAACGGTAGGATTCCAGTAGCTTTCAATGAAATCTACCATACCACTGGTATGAGTACCGTTGGTGTAATGCTCAGGGGTGACCATTGAATAGAGACGGGCCGTCTTCGGTGGGAATGGCCCGCTTCCGGACGAGGACCGTGACGGAGCACAGCACAACACGATCCAGAGTTGCGGCAAGGGGTGTAGCTCAGTCATTAGCTCGCCGCGCCCTTCGCCTAGGGCCGTGCCGCCCCTCAAGAAAAACGGGACATCGGAACCTAGGGAAGCCGCTATAGACTGAAGTCCTGCGTCGTCCATCTGGATTCCCCAAAGGCTGTTTAGAGCCTTGAGTGTGGCGGCTGCATCGGTGCTTCCTCCGCCAAGGCCCATGCCGACAGGTATGTGTTTCTCAAGGTGGATTTTCGCCCCGTTATTGCATCCGGTCGCCCTGCGAAGGGCAGACGCAGCCTTCCATACCAGATTATCCTCATTGTCAAGTCCGGGCACTGAGCACTCCACCTTTAGATGAGACGCCGGAGTGATGCTAAGGATGTCCTTCAAGTCTATGGTTTGAAGAACCGTCCTCACCTCGTGATAGCCGTCAGGGCGACGTCCCAACACTTCCAGAGTCAGATTAATCTTGGCGTAAGCTTTGATTTCCATAAGGTTGTCTATTGATGGAGGCTGGCCTCGTAAAGCCTCCCCCATTCCTCAAGGCTCAGATTCTCAGGTCGCAGCTTTGGGTCCAGCTTGGCCGATTCCAGCAAGTGACCAACTCGCTCGGCGGACATGCTCAGGCCCAGGCCTAGGGAGTTGCGAATCTGTTTTCTTGGAGCAAAGAACCCCGCTCTAACTACGTTAAAGAACCCTTCGGTATTTTCCACCTCAATGGCCATACGGCGGCGAGGCTCTATCCTCACCACAGTCGAGGTGACTTTGGGCGGTGGGTAAAAGGCTTCCGGCGGCACGTCGCATATTATACTGGGAATTCCGTAAAGCTGGATTCCCACTGCAAGGAGACTCATCCTGCCATCCTCAGCTGCCATGCTCCTGGCTACCTCCCTTTGTACCATGACTACCATTAGGGAGGGACGATGACTGTCCGTCTCCAGGAATCGCCTCAGAATAGGACTTGCTGCGTAGTAGGGTAGGTTGGCCACCAGTTTATAGCTTGCATTTTCTTCAAGAACATTCGCGAGTTCCACATCTCTCGCGTCTGCATTGATTACTTTAAGATTGGGCGGGTTGCCCAATCTACTGGGAAGGGATGCAGCCAGGCGGGGGTCAATTTCTATGGCGACTACGTGTTTCGCACTCTGGACCAGTCGGGCCGTAACTGCACCAAGTCCAGGGCCCACCTCTAACACGGTATCGTGGGGGTCCAACTGTGACGTGGATAGTATTTGTTGAATGGTGCCTTTGTCCGTAAGGTAGTGTTGTCCCAGGGCCTTCCTTATTGATGGACGGGCCGATGGGCGGCGGCCGGACTCGGGCTCTCGTGCATTTATGGATAGAGAGGTGTCAGGGAGTGTTTTCATATAACCTAAATTGGAGCAATGCTAGGAAAGCAAGAGAGGCTATGCACCTCTCCTCGACAACGCCCTTTGAGCATGCCCTTAAGGTTGGCTCCAGTCAGGCTCTCCCTCGGCACCCAAAGGGTTCCGCTTACCGTTGCTTCCTTCCGGACCTGGCGGGGTTCACAGACCTTCGTCGCGAGGGACCCGACTTTCTATACCACCCTGTGAGGGCAGCGGCACACAGGCCGGGCCTGGGAGAGGGATTCAACCCCGCTATAGCGGATTGCGGGTACAGGGCACCGCTAGCTCCCCGTCTAGCATAGCCTCTTCTATAATGGTATGGCAGCTAGAGGGTTGTGTCAATTGCCGTAGACCGGGATGAAAGACTTTATTGTCCCCTTCTGCCCCGGATGATAGAATAGCCGCGATAAGGAGACCGCAATGAGAGTCCGTAAAGCCGTTATTCCAGCCGCCGGGTTGGGCACTCGGTTCCTCCCCACATCCAAGTCCGTGCCCAAGGAGCTTCTGCCCATACTGGACAAGCCCATGATCCAGTATGGTATAGAGGAGGCTGTAGCGGCAGGCATAGAGCACATTGTAGTTGTCACTTCCCCCGGCAAGGAGACACTGGAAAGCTACTTTAGCAAAGACCCTGCCCTTGAACAACATCTGGTGGATAGCGGCTCACAGGAACTCCTGGATAAGGTCCAGCGTGTCTCATCCCTTGCTGAGATGTCCTTCGTCATTCAGGAACGCCCCCTGGGCCTTGGACACGCCGTATTGACCGCAAAAGACCACGTGGGTGATGAACCGTTCCTGCTGATTCTCCCCGACGACGTTATATGGGATACCGAAGGCGCGTCCTGGCAGATGCTTCGAGTCTTTGAAAAATACGACTCAAGTGTAGTGGCCGTGGAAGAAGTGCCTCTGGACGCGGTCAGAAATTACGGAGTGGTGGACTCATCGTTAATCAGCGAAAGGGTGCACAGAGTGAACGGATTGGTGGAAAAACCCAACCCTGCGGACGCCCCGTCCAATCTGGCCATTGTGGGCAGGTACATACTCACCCCTGAGATTTTCGAGTGTCTTGGACGTACCACGCCGGGCGCGAAGGGTGAGATTCAAATCACAGATGGTATGGCCTTGCTCATGGAGCAACAGCCAATGTACGCATACCTGTTCCGCGGGGACCGGTACGACGCCGGAACCCCCCTGGGATTCCTCAAGGCGTCCGTCGAGATAGGTCTGAAGCGGGAGGACACCAGGCTACAGGTCTTGAACGTTCTCAATGGAATCTCCTCGCCGTTTCCATGACAACCCCTGGGGCGGCGGGTAGCCGGATGAGTCGGGAGTATAGCTCTCAATTTGACATAACGTTAGGCAAGGAGGAGCACCTTGACCACGCAAAGGGACTCGATTCTTCAGGAGGTACAGAGCATACGCAGCGAGCTTGGCCGTTTGCTTGAAGGAATAGACTATTGCCTGGACTGGAAGCCCGACGACGAGGAGTTCTCGGCACGGGAAATAATCTATCATATGGTGGACACGCCATCAGGGGGCATACACACGGCTATTCAGGGAATCTTGTCGGGAAGTGTTCAGGAGGTCCCCATATCTTCCAGCTTGACCAACATGACCGATGAGCGACAGGGAAATGATCTGGACAAAATACGCGAGGACCTTGAGGCTGTTCTGGCCGGATTGGAAAAGGCCCTTGCCTCTGCCACGGATGCCGAGTTGATTAGCAAGAGGGTGCCGCTCCACTCCATCACTCGCTCGACGACGACTGAACGGAGTGTTGAGGACCTGGTGTCCGGGATATTCGTGCGCCACTGGAGGGAGCATCTGGGCCAGATGGCAGCTCTGCGGGAGTCGCTGGGTCTGGACTAACCGGGGGATACCCCGAGGCTTTAATTTCCCCTGGTTAGCCCGCGACGGTCTCAAACAGGATTGAGATTATTTCCCGAAGGTCTGTATCAGCCGCCGCACAGCGCTCGCCCTTTCTGGGCGGGGCATTCCCTCCGATGGAGTGGAAAGGGTGAAGCAGTTCACCTGAGAAGTGTACTCGGATACCCGCTCCAGGCACTCATCAGCAGGACCGATAATGGTAAATGTATCTACCATACGGTCACTGACGGCGTTGGCAGCGCCCTGGAAATCTCCTCGGGAAAGGGCGGCCGCTGCTGCATCCACTTCCTCTTCAAAGCCAAATGACCTCAGCAGTTGCTGGTGGTAGTCAACACCCAGATAAGTCACCGCCAGATTGTGGCGGAATGCGTTGCGTGACTCCTCAGCCTGACGGGGGTCGTCGGTGATGAAGACGCGCCTGCCCGAGAATATTTCCAGGTCACCCACGGAGCGCCCGGCGCTTTCAGCCCCTTCGGCCAGGGCGGGTTTCCCGGTTTCTTTCAGCCAGGGGAGGGTGTAGTTCCAGTTGAACAGGATGCCATCCGCCCATCTGCCGGTTTCCCGGACCATTCTGGGGCGGCTGGCACCAATGAAGATGGGAATGTTGGGGCGCGGTGGCGGCTCGTGCACCCGGTAACCCGAGACCTTGTAGAAACGCCCCTCATAATTCACAGGAGTGTCCGGGTTTGCAGCCCAGAGGATGCGGAGCAGCTCCACGAACTCTCTCATACGCGAAAGGGGGGCTGCCCCGGGAATCCCGTGGAAATTCTCGTTCCAAGCCCTGGGCATACTGCCCAGGCCGAAGATGAAGCGTCCATCGCTTAGCAGGTCCATGCTGCGACACGCTCGTGCGGTGGTAACTGGCGTCCGAGTCCACGCAGCGATGCTGCTGATTAGCTTGATGCGGCTTGTGACGGCGGACATTCCTGCCAGTACGGCAAAGGAATCATCCACGTTGTCGCCCACCGATACCGAGTAAAAGCCGGCCTCCTCCGCCTCCTGGACCAAGGTTAGCATGTCCTGGGGGTGTATACTTGCCAGTCCCAGCCCTATTCTTCGATCATCACTCATTGGCTGCCTCCTTGCAAACGGGTTATTGCTCTATTATACCGACAGGTCAAGAATCGGAGGCGGGTTAAGCGTTCCCCAGGTTTCCATAGCTATCATCCGCGAACATGCAACGGCCCACATCTATACGGTCATCGTGGCCTGGGCTCCCATGCCAGTGTTGAGCATCAGGTTCAAAGCGACGGGAAGCCCGGAAGGAGAGCTGGTCTCCTTCACATCTCACCGGAAGCGCACCTCTGGCTACCCCCGCCGGGGTCTGCGACGCCCTTTGGGTATTGGAACATTGACACCTTTCATCTGCCCTGTCTCCAGGTATCTCTTCAATAGCCAGAAACATACAACTATTCCCGCCAGGATTAGGGCGCCTATAGTGTCGCCCCGGCGGAATGCTTTCCACGCATCCCCACCCAAGCTTGGTATTATCATAGAGCCAATCACCACGGCCACGGCTACCAGAATCAATCGAAACGTATGGGTAAAGATATGACCCCGAAGGATGGCTAGGACGGCTGCCGTGAGAAAGGAGACTCCAAAGTAGAAACCCAGTCCGAAGGCCCAATGCCACAGCACGTACATGCTGGCAGCGGTGATGGGTATCGCCAGCCAGGCCCGTCCTTCTCGTATCCCGCGAGCCCATCTCATGCGGGCATCCCTGAGTTCCTGGGACAACTTCCTGGCCAGGAAGCGAATGATGGTGCGCTTCACCCCTTGCGCCGGTTTCTTCACTTACACCCATCCACGTTGTCGCCCACCGATATCGAGTGGAAGCCGGCCTCCTCCGCCTCCTGGACCAAAGTCAGCATATCCTGGGAGTGTATACTTGGCGTGCCAAGCCCTACCCTTCGATCGTCACTCATTGGTTGCCTCCTCTTGAGTGAGTTATCTCTATGATTATATTGGAAGGTCGCCATTCAGAGAAGGGCAGTTTTGCATAAAGAGTGAGATTAGTTAGCGTTAGGCCTGAACTTATTGACCAAGTCTCATTACAGATTGTCCACAGCCTGCGGAATTTCTTTAGTGGGAGGAGCTGATATAGGAAGTTGGTCAGACGGTCCCGGTTAGTCATCTACGAGCCTCCCGCTCCTTTGGGTTGGGGGCTCGTTCCATGGCCCCTGGACAGAGGCACGCCATTCCTGGCCATAGCCCTGTTATCGTCCACATGTCTCTGTAGAGGCAAGAGGGACCTGACTCCGTGACTGGACCACTTGGCAGTGCCTGCGGAGTTTTTCCCACAAGCCCAAATCCCAGAGGTTTCCGAACCTCGTTCGAGCATTCGAAAGCTCCCGGCCCCTTGCGTTTGCCCAAGCATTAAGCACTGTTAAGGCATGATGCCCGGTGACATATTTCTGCGACACTTCCCCTCTATAGTGAGTAGTGTCAGGAGAACTACAAGGAGGAAAGGGGGGAGATGAGTATCAAGAGGCTGATGACGAGGGCGTTCCTGATAGGGACGGTCCTGGCGGCCTTGCTAGGCATCGGGTTACTGGTCGGCTGTGCGAGCGACAACGAAGTCAGAGAAGGACCAGAGTCCGGCGGCACAACGGCAGGTCAAGAGGTCTCCGAGCGGGGCGACAGTGAGCAGGGTGGTGAACATGGCGGAGCAGGAAAGGGCACCGAAGGCTCCGGGCCAGGTAGCGAAAAGGCAAGCGGGGCCAACCTGATGCCGGATGAGGCCTTCGACATGGTGCACGGCGGCGCCCGGCTGGTCCTCAGC
Organism: Dehalococcoidia bacterium; assembly: GCA_034421095.1. Taxonomy (GTDB): domain Bacteria; phylum Chloroflexota; class Dehalococcoidia; order Lucifugimonadales; family JAGWBF01; genus JAGWBG01. The sequence continues at coordinate 29,046 of DAOUKR010000004.1, read as the reverse complement.
TACGACGCCGCAAGTAACTCATTCAAGGGCACCGTGGAGAACACGACCAACAGCGTCCTGACCAACGTCAGGACTGAAGTGCACCAGTCTAACGGGACTGAGCTCGGCCCCACGACCCCGTGGACATGACCCCGGGCCAGGTGTTGCCGGTCACCCTGCCCTCGACGCAGGCATCATTCACCGGATGGATAGCCCACGCCTAGGTTGGGGCAGGCGCAGCCTAGCCCGTCAGGCGCTTGGTGGGACTGCCAAGACTGAATTGCGAACTCTTCGCTGGGAGGTCCGGCTGTAGGGAACTGGTCGCCGACTTTGTAGTAGGCCCTCCCTAGCTTGGCGAGGGCCTTCGCTCTTTGCGCCCCGCTCCCGATGTCTCCGCCCGGTTCAAGGCTGCACCTCGCGCGTGAGAATTGTGATTTTGCGGTTAGTACAGGACGCTATCAGGCTTCAAAAGTAGCTATACACCGATATTGTCACAACTATTTTCACCAATAATTTACTGATATTTCACGTATCTACCCCTATAATGCTTAAATGGGGCGGTCTAGGATGGCTGACCCACGTTTTCCTTTGTTGTAGAAATGACGCAGCTTACCAGGGAGCTTGCTTTGGGAGGATATACAGCATGAGACATCTGCGACGGATTACTTCTACCCCTTGGATGCTTCGGGATTCGTCGTGATGCGCCATCTCCCGTCTCATCGCCTGCCGATTCTTGTGCTGCTGGCCCTTTTCGCCGCCCTGCTGGCGCTGACCGCAGCTTGCGGTGGCGACTCCAAACCCGATCCTACGCCCACAGCCACGCAGCCGCCACCCACAGCCACGCCGATCCCGACACCGGAGCCGACCCCGACGCCAACCCCTGTACCACCTACCCCTACCCCAACGCCGGATACGGCCCAACCGACAGGCTCGATGCTCGACTTCGTGGTCGACGAGTCGTCCACGGGCAAGGACCTGATGGACCGGCTCTCCACTGAGGAGACGGACTGCGTCCGAGCGGCCTTCGGTGAAGCCTTCTACGGGATACTCCTCGCCGCACCGCTCCTGCAGGGCGGCAGCGCCGAAGGCACCGCCACCCTGGTCGGCTGTCTGGAACCGGAGAACGTCGTACTGTTCGTTGTAGCGGTCGACGATGCCTTGGCCGGTGGGCGCTCCGAGGACACTCGCAGGTGCATCACGGACCTCTCGCTCGAACACCCTGAAATGGCTTACATCCAGGTAGGAGTGGAGTGGAAGGGCGAAGAGACGCCCCACACCAGCGGGAGGCACTCATTCATCCTTGACTACTGGGACTGCCTGACGGATGCCGAGAGTTTCCGACTCGGCCTACAGGTGTACGCCGCCGTCGACAGCACCTCCTCATTGACGGGGGCGGATCTCGTCGCTGTGCTTCCTGATGCCGAAGCAGCGTGCATGCGTGAGATTCTCTCCGACCAGCAGATCAATACTATGCTCACCGCCAAGCCGCTGGAGGGCGTCAGGGCTGCCGCTCCCGCAGAGGCCTGTCTCTCACCCGAGACCATCGCGTCGCTCTACGTAGCAGCCCTCGAGGGCGTCCTCGGCGAACTCACCGCGGAGTCCGCCAACTGTATAGCTGACTACGCCGTGGAGCACCCCGAGTTCCTGCCCCTCCTCTCCTCCGACCCCATTGCCATGGCGGCGATGTCTCCCGCTGAGCTGCGCATCATTGCCGAGGGCACTAGGGCGGTATTCTCGTGCTACACCGTGGACGAACTCGTGCGGGCGCAGGATCTAACGCTGGCGGCGATGACGTCTCAAGCATCCCGCTAAAAGGCAAGCTGATGCAAATCCAAGAACAGCTCATCGTTCCCGGTCTTGGCATCGTCATCAAGTCTGGTAGGCCGGGGCGTACCGAATTGAGCCTGTCTCAGAAGGCGATTGTTGTCAGTCGGATCAGACGAAAAGGAGTGGAGAGACAATTGGCCTCAGTTCATGAAACGTGTGACGGGACGAGGTTCGGGACCCGTCAAGCAGAGGGCTGAAGGTGGACTGAGGAACTCCATTCTCTCCAAAGTGTGCGCAAGTTGAATGCGGTGACTAAGAGGGTCCACTCGGCCGTCACATTGGAGAGGCCGCACAGCAGGAATCTCCGTGAGCCCTGTTGCTCCTTGATGATTCCGAAGACCGGCTCGACCAGCCGCTTTCTCAACCTGTGAGCTTCTTTGGCAGCCGCCGTGGACATCCAGGCGCGATGGCGGCGTAGCACTTCATCGTGCGGCCCTATAGCGAGGCTTCGTCCGATCTCCTTGGCTTTGGTACAGGCTCTGAGGGCTGGGCATGCCAGACAGACAGCACCTGGAGCTCGGTACAGTCGCAATGGGACATCGTCCACATGTTGTATGCGGACGAACGCGAGCGTCTGCCCCTGGGGACACCTGAAGCTGTCACTGTGATCGTCATAGGTGAATCTGTCCTTGTGATATGGGTCTTTGAGGAACCGTTGGCGTGCCTCTGAGACCACCACCTGCTGACCGCGATGGTCGCACTCCGCCAGGTGGCTGGCGGCGAAGTATCCGGCGTCGGCCAACGTCATCTGCGACTTCGTCCCCGTCGTCTCCTCAGCTTGCTCCATCATCGGCACAAGTAGGGCATTGTCATTGACCTCATCCACCATGTCCACCGCTGTGACCAACATGCCGGATGTTCCCTCTTCCGTCTTAGTGGCCGAGACCATCGCCTGGGCATTGTATCCAGCCACGATACTGCCATGCCTGCCCTTCATCACTCGGGCCTCTGGATCGGTCAAGTTGATGCGACTATGGTGTTTCTGACTGGTGAGGTCGGCCATCGCCTGCCTCACCCGCTCTCTCAGAACCTTCTTGTCGGCCAACCTCTCAGGTAGGCTGGCAGTGGTAGCCTCTTCTCCCGACTCGTTCTGAGCCTCAAGGTCGGCTATTGCCCGCTCCACACGCTCCAGTAGCCCCCTCAGTCCCGCAGCATCGTAGCTCCTGTTCACAGAGGCGTTGGAGGCTACTTTCGTGCCATCCACCGCCTGGACCGCCAAATCCACTAGCTCCATCGTTACCGCCGTGCTTACCGTCCGCTCGAATAGCTTTCTCATGGACTGCCGATGCTCTTTGTAGAACCGCCACAGCGTGTTGTGGTCAGGGTGCTGCCACCCGGTCAGCCACAGGTACGGTATCTGATCCCGGCAGGCCACCTCCAGCTTCCGACACGAGCGCACTCCGGTCATGAACCCGTATAGCCACACGCTCAACAACGCACGGGGGTGGTAAGCTGGCGCTCCCATGGAATCGCCACCTATGTCCACGCCAAGCTTTGACCAGTCCTCCTTGTTCAAGGCATCTACGAACTCCGCCACAAACCTCGCTGGATGATCCTGAGGCACCAACTCGTCGAGGGACGGCGGCAACAACCACATCTGCTCTCTGTCCATATCTCGAAGAGGCATCCCATTCGCTCCTGTCCCGGTGTTACACCACAGTCTACACCCAAGCTTTCCCACAGACTTCTGAGACAAGCTCAATTGCGAACTTTTCGGTGGGAGATCGGCCTATAAAGACATGGCCCCAACGGATAAACGAGGCCGAAACTACCTCCTCTTTTCCACATTTTAACAGACCTGTATAGCCGGGGACCTGCCCCGGGCGACGGCGACTAGAAACATGATCCAGTCGTCGATTACTAACGAGGCTGTCAATGCGTTTGACAGTCTCCGTCAAACGATTCACTTACTCATTTTACTCATCCATTCGTCATATAATATATGGCGACTGTACCGTGACAGGACGTAGTCGCACAGATAGAGTACACCCTGAGTTGACTATAGCACATTTTTATCGGGTGAGGATGGAGCACAGCGACGTGGCGCAAGGACGTAGAGTGTAACTTTCTCTGGACCTGAAGTGAGGTGCGGGGGAGACGAGGATGAAGCGGTACGAGGTCAGCAATTCTCGGTGGCGGTGCTTGAGCTTCACCTGCTCTTTGCCCCATGAATGCGGCCCCAGGAGATTTGGCTACGGGAGGAGACACCGTCACCATGGCCCCCACAAACTCCAAGTTGGCGCAGTGTTCGAGCTCCTTTGAGCCTATCTCGACGTCGTCCACGTTTATCATAGCTATGCACTTGAGCCGAGTGGGGGCTGGGTCGCAGAACTCGGCATCGTATCGCATTGGAATATCACCGACCTGGGAAAGGTCTCCTTTATTGAGAGCAATTGTAGTGACACATTCCATGGTAGTCAGGGACTAAATAGGGCCGGGTCGTCCTGAGACTGTACCCACTCGTTGACGATGCCCAAAGGCACCACTATAATTGCCTCATCAAGCATGGCGTTCTATGGTGAAATTATGCCCAGGGAGCTACTCAATCTCTTTGATTACGAAGCACGGGCCCGCGAGATCTTGCCCAAGGCCGTCTTCCAGATGCTGGATGGCGGTGCCTTCGACGGAGTCACCTTTCGCCGTACTAGGCCGGCCTTCGAGTCCGTACTGCTGCGGCCCAAGATGTTGCGGAACGTGGGAGACCGGGATACCTCCACGAGGATTCTGGGGGATAAAGTCAGCCTCCCGGTGCTGCCCGACCCCGCAGGGTCACACCAGACCGTTCACCCCGAGGGTGAGCTTGCCACGGCCCGGGCAGCCGCTGGAACAGGGACCATTATGGTCCTGAGCCACTCCTCCAACTTCAGTATGGAGGAGGTGGCGGCGGCAGGCGATGGCCCTCGCTGGTTCCAGCTTTACCTGTACCCGGACCGGGAGTACATCAGGGAGTGCGTCCAGCGCGCCGAGGGCGCGGGTTACTCCTCCATCGTGATTACGGTAGACTACCCGGGAAGCTCGTACCAGCCCAGCGACAGGACACGGTGGGGGGAATTCGGCAAAGAGATAAACGCACGAAACAGGTTCCAACCTCCGGTAGGGATGCAGGGGAACCGTATGAGGCTGGATGGGGACGGCGTGCGGCGACTAATCACCGAGTCCTACAACCCCTCCAACACCTGGGACGTTATTGACTGGGTACGCTCCATCACCTCCCTTCCCATCGTCATCAAAGGGATTCTCACCCACGAGGACGGCAAGCTGTGCGTTGAGCATGGCGCTCGCGGGGTGGTAGTCTCCAACCATGGGGCACGCCTCTTCGATGGCACGCTCACCTCCATCGAAGCCCTCCCGGAGGTGGTGGATGCCGTGGAGGGTCGCTGCGAGGTGCTGGTAGACGGAGGGTTCCGGCGGGGCATTGACGTGCTCAAGGCTCTGGCCCTGGGAGCCAGGGCAGTGCTCGTCGGTCGGCCCATCTTCTACGGGCTTGCCGTGGATGGGGAGAAGGGAGTCCGGGACACCTTTGAAATCCTGCGCAAAGAGTTGGACTTTGCCATGGTCATGAGCGGCGTCAAGACCGTTGACCAGATTGATCGGAGCCTGGTCACCTGGCCTGAGTTAACCCCATTCTAGTCCCTGGGAAAAGAGGGAGGAAACCCCCTGTAAGTAATCAGTGTTGAGGAGTCGTCCCATGCTAGAGGAGCTTGGCATTTTGAACCTGGCCGACTTTGAAGCGCGCGCCAGGACGGTGATGCCCAATGCCCAGTTCGAGATGGTTGATGGTGGGTTCAACGACGAGATTACCTTCAAGAGGACCCAACTTGCTTTTGACTCCATCGCCCTGCGTCCTCGTTACCTCGTGGACGTAAGCCATGTGGACACGTCCACGACGGTGCTGGGTCACAAGGTGGCGCTGCCCGTATTGCCAGACCCGGCCGGTGGGCATACCAGGGCACATCCCGAAGGTGGGCTGGCCACGTGCCGTGCCGCAGGTGCAGCCGGCACCATCATGTCCCTCAGCCACGCAGCAGGTTTCACCATTGAGGAGGTAGTAGCAGCGGCGGCAGGCCCCGTCTGGTGCCAGGTGTTTCTACTCAAGGACCGGGAATACATGCGAGAATACGTCCGGCGCGCCGAGGATGCCGGTTGCGCCGCCCTCTGCGTAACTGTGGATACGCCTAGCTTGGAAATGGACAAGGAGCAGGTACTGAGGAATCCAGACCCCCATATGCGCTCCTTCCGTCATGCGAACCTGGTCCACACCAACGCCGACGGGAACCTGGAGACTATGGATCTCCGGGATGCCATAGACCCCACCGAGTCCTGGGACGACCTGGACTGGTTGTACTCTCTGACCTCCCTCCCCATGGTGGTCAAGGGGGTCCTCACGGCGGAAGACGCCCGGCTGTGCGTGGAACACGGGGCCAGAGCCGTCATCGTATCCACCCACGGAGCACGCCTCTTCGATGGCATGATTACCTCCATTGAGGCGCTGCCGGAGGTGGTGGACGCTGTGGACGGGCGTTGCGAGGTGCTGATAGACGGGGGATTCCGGCGGGGTATTGACGTGCTCAAGGCTCTGGCTTTGGGTGCCAGGGCAGTACTTATCGGCAGGCCCATCTTCTACGGCCTGGCGGTGGGCGGCGAGGAGGGGGTAGCGGCGGTCTTCGAGATACTGCGCCGGGAGTTGGAGTTCGCCATGGCGATGTGCGGAAAGCCTACGGTCGCCCATCTGGACAGGAGCATGTTGGTGAAGGTGCCCACCCTCTACGAGGCTGGAGGCTTCCCAGCCACGTGGAGGACCGGATAAGGTGGTAACAAAGCTATCCCCGCAGAGTCCGGAAGAAGGCGCGTATATCCTCGGCTAGTAGCTCCGGCTCTTCCATTGCGTTGAAGTGTCCACCTTCGGGCATCTCTCTCCAGTGCTGCACGTTGTAGATGCGCTCGCCCCACTCCCGGGGCGGGTGGTTCTGGTCCCGCGGGAACAGGGCCAGGGCGGACGGCACCCGGATTCGCTCCCCCTGCTCGAAATTCCAGGGGCGGTGGTCCACCTCGTAGTAGAGGCGGTTGGCGGAGTTGATGGTCTGGGTCACCCAGTAGATGGTAATGTTGGTGAGAATCTCGTCCCTGGTATAGTAGCGACGCTTCTCCTCGTCGGTCTCGTTCTTGCCCCATGTGCGGAACCTGTCCACAATCCAGGCAGCCAGACCGGTTGGGGAGTCATTCAACCCGTAGCCGAGGGTTTGGGGCTTGGTTGCCTGAATGTGGAAGTAGGCGCCCTCATCCCTGCGCCAGGCCTCACGTTCTTCAATAAACTCCTGCTCCCTCGGGGACAGCTCGCGGGTCCCAGGGCCCATGTATGGCTGGGCGCCGCCTACCGCAGTCATGTAAATGCCTATCAGCTTATCGGGGTGGGCGTATCCCAGACGGGCCGTCACAATAGCCCCCCAGTCGCCGCCCTGGGCACCAAAGCGCGGGTAGCCCAACCCCTCGGTCATAAGCTTTGCCCAGAGGTCTGCGACTCGAAAGTGGCTCATTCCCCGTTGGCTTGGCCGGTCCGAGAACCCGTAGCCAGGAAGGGAGGGAATTACCAGGTCAAAGGAGTCCGCCGGGTCTCCCCCGTGGCTGGCAGGGTCGGTGAGGAGGGGTATTATCTTTAGCTCCTCAAAGACGGAGCCGGGCCATCCGTGGGTGATAATGAGCGGCATAGGGTCAGGCCCCTTGCCGCGCTCGTGGATAAAGTGGATGCCCAACCCGTCCACATTGGCGCGAAAGTGGGCGTAGGAGTTCAGCATCTTCTCCTGGGCCCGCCAATCGAAGCCGGACCGCCAGTATTCCATCAGCTCTTTCATATGGGCCAGGTTGGCTCCGTAGTCCCAACCCGATCCCGGAATCTCGTCGGGCCACCTGGTGCGGGCCAGGCGCTCGCTCAAGTCTTCAAGGACGGCGTCCGGGACTTCTATCTTGAAAGGCTGCACATCCATACCGGAACCCTCCTCACAGGTTCAGTCGAGACTCCTCGAAGTCCTTGACCTTATTATAGATCTGGAAGCGATGGCGTCCGTTCTCCAGCACGAATATCCTATCTTCGGCATCAACGTTCACCGCCACCGGCCGCAAGAACCACTTCTCCTGCTCAGGTGCGTTCATCCTCCTCCGCACTTGGGTGTAGTCGGGATTGGAGTCCCAAACGGCCTGCGCCCAGGGGGAGGAGTGGAGGGCATCCCCATACAGTGAGGTTATGAAGACCCCATCGGGCTCGAAAATCTGGAGCCGGTTCTTGAGCCAGTCAGTAATGTAGACATCTCCATCGGAGTCCACCGCTACTCCGGTGGGGCGATGGACTTCACCAACCCCGGCATCGTCTTCCTCGAACTTGGTCAGGAACTTCCCGTCGGGAGAGAACTTCTGTACACGACTGTTCCTCCAATCGGCGACGTACACATCTCCCGCGCCGTCAACGCATATTCCCCAGGGCATATTGAACTCGCCGTCGCCGCTGCCCTGACGTCCCCACTTGAGGAGAAGCTTTCCGTCTCCGGTGAATTTCTGCACACGGTGGTTGAGGCTGTCCACGACGTACAGGTTGTCCTCCCGGTCGAAGGCTATACCCGACGGGCGGTCCAACTCGCCTTCGCCGCTGCCGGGTTTGCCCCACTTGCCCAGGAATGTTCCGTCTTTTTCGAAAATGGAAATCCTGTTGAGCCACTCATCGGCAGTGTACACATTCCCATCCCGGTCGAGGTCTATGGAAGTGGGCCACCTCATCTGCCCGTCCCCGTCTCCCGGCTCTCCGATATGACCGACCTGCTCATGGTCAGGGGTACATATGACGACTCGCTGGCGTACCTCCTCGCCGGTGCCACGGCAAATCACGTACAGGAGATTGTCGTGGCCTATGGCGAACTCCACCGGGACCGGGAACCCTATGGCGTCTCCCCCGCCGACCGCCGCCTCCATTCCGAGGCTGTAGTTGAACTCGAATACTCGTCCAGCCGCAACAGTAATCAGCATCGCCACCTCCTCACATACAAACGTATACAGACGCTCATCCGTCAGGCCGGCACAACCGCACCGGAAAGCCGATAGCCGGGCGCTGGCAGCTATATAAAGTCGAACTGCTCGAATTCTCCACCCACGATGGATACGGGGTCCAGGCCAAGCCACTTCTCGACGACTGTGGAGTAGAAACCCCGGAAGTCGTAGTTGGGGGCCACGTCGCCGAATTGCAGGTCTTCTGGTTTGAGGGAAGGCATCTCGCCGTACATGCCGCCCCGCACCGGATCGCCGATGGCGAAAGCTACCCCGCCGGCACCATGGTCGGTGCCCGTGCCGTTGTCCCTGACGCGGCGTCCGAACTCGGTGAACATAATCATAACCACGTTGTCGCTGGCATTATGTTCCCGCAGGTCATCGAAAAAGTCGGTGACGGCCCTGGAAACGTCGGTCCATAGCTCCCTATGGGTCACCATCTGACCCATGTGGGTGTCAAAAGTGCCGAACTGGGTGTAGAAAATCTGGGTCCCGAGGTCGGCCAAGTGTACCTGGGCTATGTCCCTCAGATTCCTGGCTATGGGTGTGCTTGCGTACTCCACCGTAGAAGAGTATTTCTTGGGCGCTGTCTTGAGGATGTCGGCTCCTATGAGCACGGACCTCCCCGTCTGGCTCAGGTAATCCATCACCGGCCCGGTGCCTATGGCGGGCGCGTACATACGGGCGAATTCCTCTACCACCCGGGCCCTGTCCTGCTCGCTGGTGACACCCGGCACATCGGTCAGCACACCGTAGGACCCAAGGTCGGAGACCGAGGTCACAGGCACGCCCTGTTTGGCCATCGCTCTGGGCAGTCCCTGTCCGAAGTTCGTTCCCTTGACCACGACCTCCCCCTTGGGGTCAAGCTCCTGAATGACCCTGCCAATCCAGCCCTCAGTGCCTATCGCGTCCGGCTCGCAGGTATGCCAGATGTCCATGGAGCGAAAATGGGAGCGCACCATGTTGGGGTAGCCTATGCCGTGTATGATTGCCACCTTGCCCTCGTCATAGAGCGCTTTTACAGGCTCCAGGCTGGGGTTGAAGGCAAATTTGTCGTCAATGTGCAAGACCGTATCCTCGGAAAGGCCCAAATTGGGCCTGGCATCCCTGTAGTAGGGATTGTTGTAAGGTACTATTGTGTGGAGGTAGTCGTTGGCCCCCGATAGCTGCAGGACTACCAGGACCGGGTCTTTTACAGATGCCATAGTTGTACCCCCTTCCTTCTTCAATCTCCAACATAAGCTCCAACGTAAGCAATGTAAGGGCGTCCCGACGCCCTTACCATACTCATATTCGTCTATTCGTCATGCGAACTGGTATTCCCTCGACGCCCCTATCAACGCCAGCATAATCCCCACGCGTTGCTCGGACGCTCTGCGCTCATCACCCGTAGCCCATCGGAGTTCTCCATCCCTCTCGGCCCTGGACACTAGCTGGTTGCGGACCTCCTCTTGCACGTCAATGGGGCCAAGCAGGTCAAGACATGCGTCCACAAACTCTTCAGGAGACAAGGTCCCCCGGTTTCTCAGCCTATCAATGATAGCCCGGATACCCGGCAGGGTGGTGTCACCCAATAGCTTGCTGGCGAAATTGACTCGTCTGACCAGTGCTCCGCCGTCTATCCACTCCTGGCCTGTATGCCAACTCTCCACACTGGGGGGCATCAACAGTACCTGCCCCTGATAGTCACACTCTATGGCAAGGGGCTCAATTCCACGGCTGGGAAAGGTCAAGATGCCAGCCGTACGCACGGTCCCTATTACTAGCTCGGCGGGGCTTTTCACCCTGGCAAATCTTGCATTCTTGAAGAAATCGGAAAGGAGCAAGGCCCTCAGCATCGAGCGGAGGTCATAGCCGGAATCGTTATAGGCCTTCACAAGGGTCTCGATGGCGTCCGGGTCCTTTGGAGGCGTTGTCTTCCAGCTGGGAACCTGGACCTCGTCAGCGACGAAGAAGTTATACAGGTGACGGGCCAGGAACCTAGCTGTGGCGGGTTGCCGCACGATGATGTCTATAATATCTTCGCCGTTAAAGCGTCCCCGCTCGCCCAGGAAGGTCTTCCAACCGTAGTCATGGTCCTCGGGTTTATACTCGAAGTCCCACCAGAAACGGCCCATAGGCAGGCGCGGTATCTTAGCGGTAATTGTCCAACCGGTGAAGGCCCTGGAGCACTCGTATATATCGTCCTCGGTGTAGTTGCCCTGACCCATAGAAAACAACTCCAGCAACTCCCTCCCCCAGTTCTCGTTGACCGACCTCTTGTGATTGCCATGATTGTCCAGCCAGTAAATCATGGCCGGGTCTTTTGCCAACTCGACGAGTATGGTTGAAAAATTGCCCAGGGCGTTGTGGCGGAATGTGTTTATTTGTCTCAAGACCTCGGCCGGAGCGTCCACCTTGGAGTTGCTCGTGGCGAATAGCTGGTGCCAGAACAGGGTCATCTTCTCTTCAAGCGGGCGCTGGGAGTTGATCATCCGGTGTATCCATACTGACGCCGCTTGATAGACGCCCATAGACTCGGCGGCGTCCGGGAAGTATCGGGTCCAGATGTCCTCGTCTACCTCCGGCTGGTCTTCCGGATGCAGCAATTCCTCCACGGTGGCTTCGTACCCCTTTGCCACACGGGCCTCTAGCTCGTTCCGGGATGCGCCGAACCCGGCGCGCCTCATAAGGTGGGCCATCAGCATCATGTCTTCTCGGTCTGGCATGGTCCTCCTTCCTTAAGACACGGGCCTGTGGGTGCTTTCGTTCATCCGCCGAGTTGTTAGCTGATGACTCAGAAACCCTTTCTCAATTGAAGAACGAACAGACCCGCAGCCTTGTGGGGTGTCTATCAGTCTACCACGCAAGAAACCTGGATTCAATGGGTATTTCGCATAGTAAACTCTTTTGGCTGAAATAAAACCTTATGCGCAACGATAACGGGAACAATAAATACATACATAGTGCTAATACGTCTACTATATTACTATAATACTCATTGGATTGCCGACTAGAGTGTGTCGTCATATTGAGTCGCTAATGGCACACTGCCTTGGTGAGTCAGAGCGCGAGGAGTGGGGTATATGACAGCAACACACTGTCGTCAGGATCTTTCCGAGCAGCTTTGGGAAGGCTTGCACCCCACCCGCTTGGGGAATGGGGCAAGGGGGCGCGACCGGGTCAAGACAACCGCCGGTTTTGAACGCGGTGTCTTCGATATTGCACACTGGTGCGCCTTGGCGAGACCTGCCCCTTGATTACGGGGATTGGAAGAACGCCTGTCGCCGATTTTTCCACCGGCGGGACCGGGATGTCTGGGCCCGCCTCTTGGGCAACGTCATCGATGACCGGGACTTTGAGTAGTTAATGATAGCGTCAGCTACATCAAGGTGCATCCCCACAGGACTGGGAGGCGTGGGGGCAACAAAGCCATGACCCAGACTAAAGGGGGCCTATTCCTTAGGCGGGACTCAGTCAATTAACAGGGCAAAAGAGTTCGAGTCCCCTCAGGCCTTGGCTACAAACTGGTGGACCAAGGCGTACTGTACTGCGAACTTTCCGCTGGGAGGTTCGAATTTAGACAGGAGGGCCTGTAACCCCTCACTGGCTGCCAGAGGTTGGTCCTCCGTGGAGCCTTCCGTAAAGGTCACGGAACTCCTCCCGCTTATCTGGCGGCGTGTTGGACAGGAAGGCTTGGTAGATGTCCTCCTCCGTCACACGTTCTATTGGCACTATTGACCCTTCGATTCTGTTCTTGACCCACAGCCCCAGCAGGGCGGACCGGACCACTTCCTGCCCCAGTCCAAGGTACATCCCAAGCAGGAAAGACGCCCCAAGTTCATACATGCATTTATCGCCAACTAGAAATACTGGAGTTGGGTCGTCGAGCCAGTCCTGGACCCTCGTCCTGTTTATCTCTGGTGTTTCGCCACCCTGGCACACACCGTAGGTCCTATGTATATCCACTTGTAGATCATCAAATATGCGCTGAAAGCTTGAAATCCTTGAATCTGTTGAACCTTCTCTGAAATGGACCGCGTAATACCTGAGAAACTCTGCCCCTCCTTCATCCATCCATTCGGGCAGGTTCAAGGAATAGTGGTGACCCATCTCGTGGAGTACGATCGTCCTGAAATCTGAACTTCCAATCTCCCCACCCATTATGGCTATAGAATTCGCATTAAAAAATCCCCGAGAACCAAATTCAGGCTCAATGATCACCTTGACTGAGGACGTTTTCCAAGGTATTCCGAGAAAGTCCTCCGTCGCTTCGATTGCGGTGCGTATCCCTTCGAAGGCGTCGTCCATCGGCCCAACGGAAGGTCGGCTGATCACCAACAGCTCCATCTCCTTACCCAGCGGTGAAGTGAAAGACTTGGAACTGACCGGGGCGTCCGCCCTTATCAGCTCCCTGGCCAAGTATTCGGGGTCAATTTCGCCGCGAGACTCGACCGCTCGTTTCAGGGGAGAACCTAAAGCAAGAGTGCGTATAACCTCTATACGGAACAGGTCTAGGTCGTCGATGCCGTCCTGAAACCACCCCTGGCCAACGAGCAGCTCCATCTGGTCAATGGGGAGCCTGATGAAGTCCAACCCAAAGTCAAATAACAGGGTGTCGGCATAGCTCCGAATGATCTGCAACTTCGTGTCAAACTCTTCCCTGCTCTCGATTCCAGCAAGGTATCCCAGGGACGACCGTTCGTCTTCTGTTATGCCGTCGGAGATCAGGGGGAGGCCTGCCAATGCCGTTGCCCTATACGGAAAGTACTGTCTGCCTATATCGCGCAGGAATCGCAGGCGTTCCGCATGGAACTGTTCCGTTCCCGTCAGCTCGTGGGAGCAGTATTTCAGCCCTGCAAAGTCGCTCCGGCCTTCAAGCCGGTAATACCGAACGACGGCCGGTACGCATCCGCTGAACCGGTTCGTCCCGCCAAGGTACAGGTGATCCAGCAGGAACAGTTCTGCCACTTCCGGCGGCAGTTCCCCCGTCAGCTGATTCTCTCTCAGGTCCAAATCCACCAGGTTTATGAGATCTGCGACTTCTGGCGGCAACTCCCCCGTCAGCCGGTTCCGGCTCAGGTCCAAAACCGCCAGATTGCTGAGATCGGCCAGTTCCGGGGGCAGCTGCCCGGTCAGCTGGTTCCGACTCAGGTCCAAGACCTCCAGGTTGGAGAGACCGGACAACTCGGGCGGTAGCTCCCCCGTCAGCCCGTTGTTCGGGAGCCTGAGGCCAGTGACCCTCAACCCCTTTGTATTGACACCGAGCCACTCCCGGATGGGTTGATCGCTCAGCCAGTTGTCACTTATACGCCAGTTGGGGCCCCCGGTGGCCAGGTAGAACGCGACCAGCGCCCTCCATTCCGCCTCGTCGGACAGGGGCGGCGGTTCCAGCCCTGATATGTCCCCCTGGGGTATGCTCCCCGTCAGATCGTTCCCTTCCAGGTTCAATAGTCCCAGTGCGGCGGCCTTGTCCAGCCCTGCGGGTATCTCCCCTGTCAACTCATTTCCGCTCAGATCAAGCGATTGCAGGGCGGCGAGATTGCCCAGTCCTGCGGGTATCTCTCCCGTCAGCCGGTTGCCGCTCAGGTCCAGGTTTTCCAGAGTGGCTACATTGCCCAGCTCCGGGGGTATCTCTCCCGTCAACTCATTTCCGCTCAGGTCCAGCCGTTTAAGCCCCAAAAAGTCCCCCATCTCCGGTGGCAGCTCCCCCGTCAGCCCGTTGTTTGGGAGCTTAAGCTCAATCACCTTGCCCTGGTAGGCGAGAACTCCATGCCACTTCCCTATTATTATGTGACTATTCAGCCAGTTTTCGTTGTTCTTCCAAGCGGGGCCGTTAGTGGCGATGTAGAGCGCCACCAATGCGTTGTATTCGCTCTCCAACAGATGCGGGTGAGTATCGGGGATGGTTATCGTCGGCGTGGGAATTGACATGGCTCCTGGCGCAGGTGTTTGGACGTCGCCTTTCGGAATAGTCGCCGTGGTGGCCTCGGGGGTAGGAGTTAGCGGGGGCTGGCTTGTTGAGGTCTGAGCAGTTGACGAGGTCGTCGGAGGGGTGATTGTCGTTGGCTTAGGGTCGGGAGGGTCCGTCTGGTTGGTAAGGGCTTGGGTTACTGGAGTTTCAGTCCCGACAGGAGCGCCGGTCTCCGTTTGGCAGGAAAGAGTTACCGCTGCCAACAAGCCGATGCACACAATTGCCGCCAACGCTTCGAGAACCTTCATATCTCACCAGACCAGGGTTGTGCCAAACTGAGTTTACCACACTCCACACGCCCTCACCATGAGAATCCCGCTGCTCGCCCGATTGGGGAGGCCCTTAGTTCCCAGAGGAGAAGGGTGGCCCATGGAGGGCCACATCAGGTCCGGCTGCGTCTCCGGACCCGCGCACCACTCAGAAGCTGGCCTCCTGCCGGACTCACTGGGGAATCGGCCCGCCATGGAGGCGGCGGTACAGGTCGCGGAACTGGTCCTGCTGCTCCGGCGGGGTGTTGGACAGCAGCACGTGATAAACCTCGGCTTCCGTCAAACGCTCCGGACTCGCCACGCCCGCCCGATACAATCCCCGCAAATGGGACAACGCGACGTCATGCCCCAGTGACAGGTACATCCCCAACATGAACGCCTCACCCATGGTATATGCGCAATCCTCATCGAGGTACTCCACCCCTCGCCCCTCTGCAAAAATCCTGGCCCTGTACTCGATGGATTCCTGAACGGTGTATATGCCTTCCAGGGGACACCCCTTAACCACACGCTCGTATCGGGAATGGAGACTCGCGCCTTCGTTGACATGCTCTATGTAAGCCTGAAAGAACTCCGCCGTCCCCTCGGATACCCATTTCGGGAAGTCAAGCGATCTAAAGTAGGCATGGGCCATCTCATGGTAGATAAGGTTAGTCCAGACGGGCACGAGCGCCCCCGGGATTGGCCTGTATCTACCTCCGCTGAATGTGGGCTCCACGAAAACGCCCGCATAGGCCACGCCCACATGGGTCTCGGGCCGCTGCCTATCGGCCCGCCATGGCATCCCCATGAACTCCTCTATCTGGAAGACAGCAGTGCGCACGCGTTCCAACGCCACATCCAACCCCAACGGAGACCGGCTGATGGCGACCAGCTTGACCTCTCGTCCCGAGGGCAAGATGTCGTTCTCAGACCTGATGTGGGCCCCTTCGATGAGCTCCAGGAAGAGGTCCTCGTCGCCGCTGAGTGAATAGGCCGCGGTGATCCGTACGTAGTCTTCCTCTGACAGCCCGTCCTGGAACCACGGCTGCACCGGGACATGCTCCCATACGCCGTTACTGATGATTCGTTGCAACCTGACAATGACACCAAAAGAGAAGAGATCAATCGGATTGTCAAAGATCTGGGTGTCCAGGATTGAGTGCGCCAGGTCCTTGTCATGGGTGACCATAAATCCGACAGCCCCCAGCACGGCAGCATGGCGCCAGTCGACGCGGTCGGCAAGCCATGGGAAACCCAATACACGCTCAACCAGCGCAGGGTCAAATGCCTCCTGCTGGCTTATATTCGCAAACTGGGCCACGACCTCGGATTCGCCGTCTGAGATGCCGTCAGACCACCAGGGAAAGTCCATCACGGCATGGGCCAAAGGGACGTCGTAGTAGGTGGTCGCCCCGACTTCACGGAGCGCCCACTCCTCCTCCTTTGTGATACTGTCGGCGAGCCAGGACAGTCCCGCCACTCGCTCGGCAACGGAGGCGTCGTTGATAGCCATGCCCCAAATGGATGCAAGTACCTCCCTCTCGGTCCTGGTAATGCTGTCGGTGAGCCACGGAAGGCCCAGGACGACCCGGGATACGGCGGGGTGTTCGCTTTCGATGCCTTGAAGCGCCTCCAGGGCATACCCCTCTTCTTGAGTGAGGCCGTCCCTCTCCCAGGGGAAGCCGGAGGTTGTTGGGACTGGCGTGGACGCAGGTGTACGCCCCGGCGTGGGCGCAGGAACCGGCGTGTGTCCAGGCGGTGCGGGGGGTGTGGGTGCAGGCGTCGCCATCAGTTCCCCGGCAGGTTCTTCATATAACGGCAGGTCGCATCCGATTGCCGCTCTGAAAAGCTCTACAGGGCCCCCCGCGCCGGGTTCCATGAGCGTTGCCAACTCCTCGCTGCCACCCAACGCTTCGAGCACGCACTGCAGGCTCTCCCGGTCTTCCGGGCTCATCCCAAGGGCGGGGCCGGCGGCCTGGAACTCCTCCTCATCCAGGCACGAGAGGGTGGCGAAGAAGGCAACCATCGCGGCCTGGGCGTTTTCACTGGAACCAGACTGGGCCGCCATCATCCGTGCGGCCAGGTCCGCGTCCGCAAAGCTGTCCCGAATACAGGCGGAGGACTCGGGGCTCAGTGGCCCGGTCTGATACAGCACCGGCGTCAGGAACAACCTGAGCAGCGTCTCGTGGTCAAGGCATCCTATCAGGGCCACTCTCTCGCTCTCAGTGGCCAAGTCGGGGGCCTGCACCAGCATGATGATGACGTTCGGATCGATATTGTCCAGGAGACATATCCGCTCGGCGTCGGACACTTCAGATATGAATGCCTGGAGGCCCGTAGCGTCGAGGGGGGAGAGCGCTTTGGGCCTTGGCGCTGCCCTGTCGCCACCCTCGTCCACCTGGGGTGTGGAGGGAGGTGTGGGCGTAGGCTCCAGCGCCGGCGTAGGTGCCAAAGTGGAGGTGGGCTCCGGTGTGGTAGTTGGGATAGCCGTGGGTGCGGAGACCTGCGTCGGCGTTGGGCCGGAACACGCCAGCGATGCGACTAGCAGGAACGCGGCTACCCAGGGCAGCAGCTTCAACATGTGAACACCAACCCATCCTGGCTGGGCGACCTCTCGCCGGTGGAATGAGGATAATTGCCGTCAATGGTATCACGGGGTACCTCTTGTGTCACCGTCTGACCTGGCCGATCAGGAGGTGCAAGGTATTCCCTGATGTACTCGTTCATATATGCGGCCTTCATCGTTGCCCAACATCCTGTGGAGTTCGGTCTCAACAGATTGGTCGTCCTATGTTCCTGTCCACCGGCCTTCAGGAAGTGGAAGACGGTCCCGCTCGCAGTCGCCCCCTGGGGCATCCAGTAGCCGACGCGAGGCTCGGTGAAGATGTAGGTGGGGTCATTGGCGTCGTCACCCAGCTTGCGGCGGAGCCTGCTGACGATGCTGCGCATGGACGTCTACCCCGGTAGCCAAAGAAGCTGACAGGCTGAGAAAGCGGCTGGTCAAGCCGGTCTTCGGAATCATCAAGGAGCAACAGGACGCACGGCGATTCCTGCTCCGCAACTTCAACAACGTGGCGGCTAAATGGACCAAGGCGTACCGAATTGCGAACTTGTATCTTTGGTTATATGGGAGAATACCTGAACAGGGCTGTTCCGAGTGGGGCAGACCGACCGAACTTTGCTCATATCAGGCCGCCGAAAAGCCAGGGTCGCTGCACTCACCCCAGAAAGAGCTCGAACGGTTGCCCGGGCCAATGAAGCCCGCATCTTGCAAGGCTGAGCCAGCACAGCGGGAGAGGTAAACATGAAAGGAGAAGCCATTTACATCGGTATCGACGTCGCTTAGGACCGTCTGGATGTCGCCGTGCGTCCAAAGGGTAAGGGGTGGAGGGTGTCCTACGAGGATAGGGAGGTAGAGAAACTGGTTGCCAGTTTGCAGTGATTGGAGCCGGTCGCAGTGATAGTGGAGGCCACCGGTGGCCTGGAGCCTGCATTAGTGGCGGCCTTGGCTGGGGCATCCCCAACAGTGGCAGTGGTCAATCCCCACCAGGTGCGTGACTTCGCCGAGTCCACTGGCCAACTGGCCAAGAACGACAGGCTCGATTCCCAGGTCCTGGTCCACTTTGGAGAGGCGGTCCATCCGCCCATGCGCCCGTTACGTGATGCCGACACTCAGGTCATGAGGGCGATGCTGGCACGTCGGCGCCAGGTACTCGCTGTCTTGGTGGCAGAGGACAATTATCTGGGTCGGGCATTGCGAGATGTACGTCCTCGTATTGAGGCACACATTGCTTGGCTGGAGCAGGAGTTGAGCGAACTGGACGGCGAACTTGGACAAACGATACTCAGCAGCCCTGTGTGGTGCGAAAAAGATGAACTCCTGCGCAGAGTTCCCGGTGTGGGAAACCAGGTGTCCATGACATTGTTGGCCGACCTACCTGAGCAGGGTTCCCTGGGCCGGAAGCAAATTGCAGCTCCCGTGGGTGTGGCCCCATTCAGTCGAGATAGCGGACTTCACAGAGGGAGGCGCACTACCTGGGGCGGACGGGCCCGCGTGCGTGCCGTACTGTACATGGGAGCCTTGGTGGCGGGACGCCGAAACCCGGTCATTAGACAGTTCTACCAGCGACTTCTGGAGGCCGGGAAGCCCAAAAACTGGCTCTCACCGCCTGTATGCCGAAGCTGCTGACCATGCTCAACAGCATGGCGAAGACAGGAAAACGTTGGGATCCCCTCACGTCTGCGTCTTGACTTTTTAGACGATTGCTTTTCGCTGGGAGGTCCGCTGTAGGCTCACCGGTTAGCACCCCCAAGACGTATGGCAGGACAGCATAGGTGGCGGCAAGTGTCTCCCATCCCCACACTGCCCTTAGTTTGAACGGGATGCCTCAAATCCTCTTCCCATATTGTACGATTTATCGTACAATATGTCCATGTATACGATCCTACGAAGCGCGACGTTCGACCGGTGGCTGAACAGGCTGCGGGACCGGCACGCGGTAGACCGTATCGTCGCGAGGTTGCTGGCAGCCGAGGACGGGCATCTGGGAGACGTGAGGTCAGTTGGCGGCGGCGTGTCGGAGATGAGAATTCAGTATGGGCCGGGATACCGAGTCTACTTCATCACTCAAGGCGCTGAGATGATCGTCCTGC
The DNA here is from genome assembly GCA_034421095.1 of Dehalococcoidia bacterium. Lineage (GTDB taxonomy): Bacteria > Chloroflexota > Dehalococcoidia > Lucifugimonadales > JAGWBF01 > JAGWBG01. Next base: position 9,354 of record DAOUKR010000004.1, on the reverse strand, counting down.
TATGTGGTGGCGACAAGGACAGCCAACGGCGAGACATCGAGCGTGCCAAGAGAATGGCGACAGAATGGAGGAGCTAATGTCTGAGGAATACCGAGAGTTCGATGCGGCGGACTACATAAAGACTGAGGAAGATGCCCGAGGGCTTCTCAGAGCGGCTACGGATGAGGACCTTGGGGATGGGGCCGTGATCCGCGCCGCCCTCAAGCATGTCGTGCGGACGCAGAACATAAGCGCTCTCGCCCGCGACACAGGGCTTAACCGTGGCAACATCTACGAGGCGCTGTCAGAAGACGGTAACCCCACCTTGGCGACACTTCTGAAAGTCACCAACGCCTTGGGGTTGAGGCTGCGTCTTGAGCCCGTGGAGGAGCCTTCATCGGGTGCGCAACCAACCGGTTCCGGAGTCCTCCAGGAGGAATCGGCATCGTAGCCCTACCTGCACCCTTATGATCGCCTACTACAGACAGCTAGTGAGACGAGCACTCACAGGCCAATATGGAGGTCGCCCCGCAACTGTGGAATCTTGTATGAGGAGCCGACCAACGTGACAACCCAGACGCGTCTGAAGCTGCCCCAACCCAACGACCCGGTCAGCGAGCCAATTATTAACTCGCCCTACGGGCTTCCGGAGTGGCGCTGGCAACTTGACAGCAGCACCAAGGCCTACGCCCCAGCCTTGCCGGGCCGCAGGGAATCTCAGAACATCCCGCCAGTCGCAGGCTCCAGGAAACTGCGCGGCAAGCATTCATTTCCTGGCGAAATGGGAGTCAGGTGGGCCAAGGCGTACCGATTTGCGTACTTTTCGATGGGAGGTTCGGCTGTAGGGGCGGCCCACCTAGAGTTGTATCGACCCCTAGCAGCCACCTATCCCACTCGCGAATACGGATAGGCATTCTTGATGTACTGGTTGAGGAATTGCCCCTTGGATGACGCCTGCATTATCTGCTCATGCAGAAACTCTGGAACCCCATAGTACTGGTAAACCCATCCACTCAGGAATTCGACCTCCAAGGTCTGTGTCGTAGGGTCATAGCCTATTGCCCTAATGTTTGACGATGCCACTTGATGTCTGTCCATCTGGCCCCTCCTCACTCGTATGCAGAGTCGTCATCCACAGGGGTCCGTGTGATATCTGGGTCAACGGCCACCGCAAGCGGACTCTGAGCCCGCCATGAAGCCACAACTCGTTCATACCCTTCCTCTCGCCTCACAAGACCCCAATTGGTACTGACGGCAGGATCCTCGCTACGCGGCCTATGTTCCTTGGCAGGTAGGGTTACCCGGCAGCGCATAGGGAGTTTCGCTGCCTCGCCAGTAACGATGGCTTCTCCAGTTCGGAGGATTGGAAGCACATCGAGAAGGCCAACAAGCCCGTCTGGAAGCGTTCCCTGCACACGCAAACGGTCAGATGGGTTCGATAGTCGAAGGGCAAAGAAAGTACCACATTGCGATAGAATTGTCTCATTCACTTCCGAGGGCCGCTGGCTGACCACCATTGCGCCCACTCCATACTTCCTGCCTTCCTTCACAATTCTTTGCACTATCTCAGATGCTGTGCCATTCAATTTATCTGACAAGTAACGATGTGCTTCTTCCATCACGACCAGCAAGGGACGGCTGATGCCACCTTCCGACTTCTCTCGACTCCAAAAGAGCGCTTCATAGACTATTTTCAGAATCGAACCGACCAGCCGTTCAAGTACACTGCTTGGTATCCCGGACAAGTCAAGGATGGTGATAGGCTTCTCTCCACCTAACCATCCGGCCAAGAGTTCATCCAAGTCTCTTGTTGGCTTTCCATCAAGATCGGGCTCCCAGGGTCCAGGGCGCAGCAGGAAGCCATAACGACGATCAAGCACTCGCGAACGTAGCAGATTCAATGGACGCTGTATTCCGACAGCCCGTTGATTCAGGAATGGGCCAGCAGCACCCATAGCATGAGGTTTGTAAGTAGGTGGCGTTAGAGTGTTAGCATCCCCAGGGTTCTGTTGGGTCGGTTGGTCGCGGTTCGGTCCTTCAAAGGTTGTGATCTCAAAGTCAATAAGATCGTACCAGAGCTTCTTGAGACTGAAAGGTATGGGAGTGTCGACGGTTATTGATCCGGAGTCAACACCCGGAAACCTCTGCGAGTCCTGAGATGCCAGCTTAAGCTCATAAATCTTGTCTGTAAAAGCTGTCTCACTGTTGCCTTCCAATCCGCCAGTCAAAAAATCGAGCAGGTCATCACTGTCCAGTGCCCAATATGGAATGAACAAACGCTCTTCGTCATATTGTGGTTCAACACTGAACACTTGGGCAACATCGGCCAGAGGCACTGCATATTCGCCGTGGATGTCAAGTAGCAGGACCCGAGCGTTCGGGTATTCCTCGGAATCGGAGTTGGAGGTTGTTATGGCCCTCAAGAGACTCGCGATAGTCGTTGACTTTCCAGACCCGGTAGACCCGAGCACGGCGGAATGACGGGTTACCAACTCGTTGAGGGCGACCTTTGCTGCGATGCTCTCGGCGCTGGCAAGTGTCCCGATCACGATGTGACCCTGCCCACGAATATCATAGAGTTTGCGCAGATGCTCCTCAACCGCCAGGTGGACTGAGTCTCCGATGTTTGGGTACTGGCTGACACCGCGTTCGAAGGTCCCGCCCACAACTTCTCCCACTAGCTCGACCTTCATCCAGCGACCAGTGTCATCAACCGAATCCAAGTTTTCGGGAACAGCGTTTGCGCCGACCTCGGAAACAACTCCAAACAAGTCTTGATAGCCTTGTGGCACCCTAACGAAACTGCCGACCTGGCTAACCTTGTAGGTTTGACCTTTGAATATCGACAAACCAGATGCAACTGACTCAGCGAGGTGAATGTTCAGCGCAGCACCAGACACTGCTGCGATCATTCCAAGATAGGTGGGATCACGGCTCAGCATTCAGCCCTCCTGAGAGTTGGGCGGAACAGGTCTAGTATCACTGTCGTCGTCCACGCCCTCCTTTGGGTCTTCCAGCCTATGCACCTGCGTCAACGCAAGGAAGCTTGCAAACTTGGCGAAATCCCCAAGCAGAAATTCTCCGACGCCGCTTCCCAAAGCGGGTTTCCAGAATGTGTGCCTAATCGCCTCCCATTCTTCACTCGGCGGTTGACCGGGCTCCCACCGACCAGCAATTCCGCTGATGATTGCACCGTCACGCGCGTAGACGCTCAGGTTTGGACGTGAACGCGCCATAGACGCAACTGCTTCTTCTTCAGCTAGTGGCTTGTACTGAAACGCAAAGATCGCAGAATGAGCGTTTGCAGTCATTGCTTCTTCGAGCACAGCGCAAATGTGGGCGTCAAGGAATGAAAAGCCAGAGCACAACAGAAGTGTATCAGGACTTGTCAGGAAGGAGCGTAGCCGTTCGAACAGGGCAGAGTATGGCTGCCTCGTAACTTGATCGTATTTTAGATGATCCGGGTAGATGAGCTGCGTTGCTGCTCTGCTTCCGGTTCTGACGACCGTATCACCGGAGACTTCCCATCCAAGAGAACCGTGAAGCTTCCACAGGCGAGTCCAACGTGGGGGAAGTACATCGGTGGAGACACTTGCAGCGTCGAAGAATGGTCTGTATGAACCGCTGAAGCCGTCGAAGTAAGGGGCGTGCGCCCTCTCCAATGCTTCTTCAACCAAAAGGTCGTAATTGGGCGTGAATATCTCGATCGAGTGTAGCCGCCTCGTACCGGATATCCACGAGGCAACCTCAGAATACGGGTTAGGACTCTGTGGCAGAGCCGCATTTACATGCGCTCCTATTTTCTCACAAATGCGTTGGGCCATTTCTGCGTAGCCATTCGCATCCAAGCCGTGTACGCTAGCACTCCCGATTGCTTGTGCGAGTTTTCTGGTTTGGGTCAGAATGGTTTCAATATTGATAATCCCGCTCAATTCCAACTTTAGGATCTCAATTACCCTCTTGTCATCCTCGGTCAATGCGCTCACTACTGCATCCGTCAGACCGGTCACATCATGGACTAATGGATGACCACCATCCTCTACTATGCGACCGTCTCCATCAATCCGAACGGCAGTTGGAGCACCTGCACCGATTAGGAGCCCAATTCGCTTGCGGCCCTGCGAGAGTATCTGACGCAAGTCCGCCATATAACGATCTGGATTATGGATTGTAGTATTCTGCATCGACTAACCTAAGAGTAGAGTGAACTATCGTCCTTCTAGCTTTCACTTGTGCACCAATCCCTATTAGTTCGTTCCGTGTTTGCGACCTCAGCCCCCATTTCCATCAGGTTCGCGTTCGCACGGCTGTCCAGTGTAAGCAGAGGCTTGCCTGATTCAGCGAATTTGCAGGCGAACGCTTCAGTCTTGCTGCCGGGTGCTGCGTGGGCGATGAATACCCGCTGAGTAAGTTCCGCCACCAAGTCGTTGCGCTGGGTGGCAAGCTCCACCGTCGGCCTTCGGGCTGTGGCCGGGAAAGGCGACAGGACCAGCAGGCGGCCGCCGTCTAGGGCGGAGCTCCAGTCGCGTGGGATGCGCATGTTGTGGATGCCGCGGGCTGGGCAGACTACAACCGGCTGAGTGCCCCGCAGCAGCAGACGCAGGCATTCTCGCTCCATGGGCGTCTGGAAGCCGCCGATAACCGCCACGCCAGCGTCTCGCATGGCCCTGGCAAGGTCATAGGTCTTCAGGATGAGATCGCCGGGGCAGCGGTTGGAGCAGAACAAGGCCGTGAGCGACTCGTCGAGCAGATTGAGGTTGCCCTTCGACTTGACTTTCGGTAGAAGTCCCACGTTCACCACGCCACTCCCGTCTCCCTAAGCCCCAATACAGAACAGGTCGTTGAATTCTCCTCTGGTCTTGCAGGAGTTGACCTTGCCCCTGATCTGTCCAAGCTGAGTTGAGACTCCTTTGCGGAGTTTGGAGCCTATAGGTCCTAGATACTCGTCTACGTATGTGGACTGCCCCGTAGGGTCAGGAATTGGACTCATCACCGCTTTCATCGAGTATGCGAGGAAGTGCAAGAGCATGGATCTCGGGTCCAATTCGCCCTTATAGTCTTTGAAGGCTCCGACCGCCAGAGATTCCATGTGGTATCTCTTGATTTATCTGTCCTCGTGGGTAATGAAGCAGTCCGCCAGGGCCTTGGCAAGCTTGATTATAGGTACGACCCTTCCACTCCTTGCGTTGTTGACTTTGATGAGCCTCTCGGCGAAGCGATCGGGATGCACCACGTTGCTCCACTTGGTGCTTCCTGGATCGGCAATCCGGAAGCCGTTGCAGGTCTTTATCGCCGGTAGAATCTGGATTTCGGACTTATCCGCGTAGCCGACCGTTACTGCCAGTTTGCCCTTGCTCACGGGATTCTTGGGAAGCCGCCGTTCGATCGTGTCGGCCACATACGCTATGACTTTCGAGGGAGGTTTGTTTTTGAGTGAAGACTGATTCACTATCAAGAGCACGTCTACGTCACTGAGGCCGGTCACGTAAGTGCTTTTTTGGACCGAGCCGCCGAACTTGGGCTGCACTACATGGTCGTCCTCATGTCTGAGAATGTCGCATACACCATTGAGGTGTCTCGTAACAGCCTTCGTGTTTCTGCGTTTGTACTGCACGAGCGGGGCCTCGCAGTATTTGTTGAAGCTGTCGTCTGGCATTACACTGGGCTCTCCTCTGTAAGGAGATCGTCGAGGACAACGATGGACAAACCCTCGATACGGTGAAAATCGGTGTCGTTGGTGACGAAGAGCGCGCAGCCAGTGCTCAGAGCTGTCGCAGCGTGGAGTGCGTCAGGAGTCGCCAAACCCGTGTCGGCGCGGATACGGGCGGCGTCTTCCCACGTCGCGAGGGTCGCGGGAATGAGATTCATCTCCTCAGCGGCTAAGACGGACCTAAACAGCATCTCAAGGAGCACGTTGCCGTCCCGCAGAGGTCTGATTAGGGTCTCCAATGCGACGAGCTCGCTACTCGCCAGAGCGAACCGGCCTGCCTTGGCCTCTTCCCACATCGGGGCCAGCAGACTGCGATACGGCTCTACACGCTCTACGCTGTAGATAATCACGTTGGCGTCGATGTAGATCGACCCGCCAGTGGGTAGTATCAGCGGCCCCATGATTCCTTCTCTTCCTTCAAGTAGGATGCCACGTCCGCTGCTGTCTTGAAAACCAGGCCACCAGGCGCTTCGGCCAGAATGTCAACCGCGGACCGTCGTTCTGACGCTGGAGATTGGCTGATGACCACGTCAACGGACTCTCCCACAGGGAGCTCCTTGTCCACGATTTCTATCTTGCCTCCCGGCAGTACCGTCGTCCGTATATGCAGCGCCTTTTGCATGGTTGTGCCTCCTTTTCCATGAGTTGCCTACCGCCGACTCCTGTTGCCGATGGGGAGCAGCTACCTCTTCCGCACAATCTAACAGAAGACCGCCGTCGCAGCCAGTGTATCCACTAAAACCCTCATCAGCGTTTGCCGCCCCGACCTCGAAACTGTGGCAGTTGAGAGGGAAAGGCCTTCACCATCTGATCAACGCTGGAATAACGACGCACCACCTCTAGTATTGCCTGCTTCTCTTCTTCAGACAGTCCGTCGTAAGAATCGGGCGACGCCGCTACGTTGCCGAACACATTTGCCATTGTCTCTTGGAGCACAACCACCCCGCAGTTGTCGCTACGCTGAGAATCATTAGCCATCTGAGCTAGTCTTTGCTTGTCTTCTTCCGCAGAAACCGAATCTTCGGCCAAATTCAATAGTCCCATCATGTGTTGGTCTTCTTCGCCCGGATACACTACTACCAAGAGGCCTTTTCCGTAAGAAACGCAGGCGGCAAATTTCAATCGGGAACGAAAAAACAACGTTTGGCCGGAAATAAAATTGGGGTCGAACTCTCCATACTTTTTCCAAGTATACCAAATCTTACCGAGCCTGGTGGCGGTGGATCGCGCCCTTGGAATCTCGACCTTTAAGGTGCCTCTTATCTTGGACCATTCGGCTCGCATTTTCATATGTGGGCTGTTCAAAAACTGTTTGTCCCATGCAAACAAACGCTCACCTACACGGGCTAGGTCGGCCGCATGCAGAGCCGCACGATAGGCGATCAAAAATCGGACGGTATAATCGCTGAAATCCAAGTCTTCGCCATCGATGGGATGAAATTCGTTGTCGTGGTCTTTGCAGGCAAACCACCCGACGCAAGCATCTCCCGTCCCTACACGTTGTGGATGGAACGCATCGGCGGTGTTCAGATCGATTGGATTGGCCTCGTTGCTGCTAATAAAGAAATCTTGCCACTTTCTTACTCCCCATCGAAGCTGGAGAACTTTGCCTGTGTTGTCCTTTAGCTGATCCAAGACCTTAGACTTCGGAATGACGTGGCAGTTGTTGTTTTCTTGTTTGCGGCAAATGTGTCCCTCCTCGTCAATCACAAAGAGGCAACGACCTTTATGACCTTCAGCCTTTTTGACAGTCTCAAGCCGTTCGGGAACCTCACTCTTGTGGTCTTGGTGTACCCAGAGGAGCGGTTCACGACGTCGCACGATTACCCCTCCCGCACCATGGGATACTTAATGTCATAGTTGATGAAGAAGTCCAACTTCTCATCTGTGAAGCCATAGTGGTGCGCCAGAGCATTGTCGATCTCATCAATGATCGCTTTGGATTTCCTAATCTCAAAAGGCTATGTTTCTATACGGCCAATTTGCTTCTGTTGACTGACAAACGGAATCCTATTACGTACCATGTCTTCTAGGTATCTCTTGCCCAGCACCCTAATGTAGGGGTCAGCGAATACGGACTTCCGAATGGGAAATCTCCTTACGTCTGTGGGATTCAGACGGCGCAGATTCGATGTGATGGTATACCGCCACCAGAAAATATCACTGCTTAGGTATTCGCATCTGCAATTTTGTGGTCGACACTAAAGACCCCGGTGCTAGTGGGCTTTAGGCCCATGAGTCTGTTCAAAGTAACGACGACTGACTGGGATTCGTGTGGTTCGAGCTTCAATGAGCGAACGAGTGGCGATACCACTGGTGGCAGTTCTGGCGGGGAATCGCACGACGAGGAGGTTGTGCAAGATGCGGCCCTTGCAACCGCTTAAGACATTCCTTCAGGGTGATAGTCCAAATCTTCCAAGCGCCGGCGAGCTTCCGACATCTCTTCACGTGTGATCAAAGTCTTCCACGGCTCCTTGAGGGCTAGCGCCTCCACCGAAAGGTCGAGACGCTCTTCCTGTCGGAGGAGCTCGAATCCGCTGGATGGATTATTGCTGTTGAGCAACTATTGGGCTGCTGCCATGCCTCCCCTCTCAGCCACCATTCTGAGGAAGTAATTGGGATGGTATCCGAACTCAATCGCTTTCCGGTATATCCTGATTATTTCCTCGTGGAATCGCCCCTCTTTATCCATAGGCCAAAGACTAGTGCACCAATTCATCGCACATGTGATTGACTTTTGCCTGTTGCTTGGACATTATATCGGGAATAATGTTGCCCTTCAAGCAAACCAGTTATTTTGAAAACGTTCACGGTCTCCTGGAGGCCTTCTCTTTCTCACTACGGCCCGCTTTATGGTGAAAGTGCAAGAGTCCCGGCAACTTCTCGCGTACCAGGGCCTTTTCAAAGTTGTGCAATGGGAGGGAGGACAATGGAGGGGCAGGCGCACAGCCGCTGGGAGCGGCCGGTCAGGGGCTCTTTGCTGCGCCACAACTGGCATTCCCCACGGAGCAGGCCCAGGGATGCATTGCTCAGCAGACTCAATACCGCTCCGCTGTGGTGGTGCCCCAGCACCTGGCGGTCCTCCCTGAAGCTGTCATCCTTGACGTGAAAGTGCTGGTTCTCAATGCTCCAGTGGCCCCGCAACAGCCCCAGAGCCCACTCCGGCTCCAGTTCCGTCAGACTGCTCACCCCGTACTGAACACTCTCCGTGCGACGGCCCTCTGCCAGATGCTCCGTCTCCTGACGCACCATCACCACTGTTGACAGCCCGGGAAAGCCCGTGTATCCGGCCAGTTCCCCGGACACCCAGACCCGACGGCGTTCCAGCCGGCCGTGGCCCTTGCCCACCGACGTAAGCGCTGGTTCCCCGGCCTCGGCAAAGAGCAACTCCACGTCCTGATAAAGCCTCAGCCGGTTTTTTTCAGCTTCACCAAGTAGTCCTTCCCTTGAGCCACTATGGCCTGGCACAAATCAGCGTCGGCGTACAGGCTGTCTCCGGTCAGCACCCTTAACCCCGCAACGCTGCCCGAAACCTGATCCATCCACTCCTGGGCGGCCCGAGGCTCGTCCAGATGCCCGGAGATCTGCACCTGGTCCAAAGCCAAGGCCCCCTGACGGCTGAACACATGCCACAACCGCAGTTGCTCCCCGTCCTCCCAGACACC
>DAOUKR010000003.1:0-31567 GCA_034421095.1 Dehalococcoidia bacterium | reverse complement strand
TACGGCGCACCAAAGGCTACAGCAAAAGCATTGAGATGCTGATGTATTCCCTGGCATTGGTCTGCTGGCGGCGGTGGGTGAAATTCAATATCATCACACCTTAAAAATACCCGGCAACTCGATGGCTTGACAGCCCATGGGGCCTCTGGTAACATCCCCTGTAGGCTTCCCTGTGAGGAAACCCGTCCATCTTTGGCATCCGGCTGAAGTATCCCATTTTCCGAGAGTATAAAGAGTGGCTTTTCTGACAGGTCTACAATGTCGTGAGTGTGGCAGGCAATACCCCGTAGAGCCCCTCAACGTGTGTGATTTCTGCTTTGGCCCCCTAGAGGCGGTCTACGACTATGACGGGATTGCCCGCGTTATCAGCCGGGAGCGCATAGCCAATGGACCTCTAAGCATGTGGCGATACCAGGACCTCCTGCCCGTGGACGGCGAAAATGCCGTGGACATAAATGCGGGGTTCACCCCCCTGATAAAGTCGAAGAACCTGGGCAAGCTCCTGGGACTGGACAACCTCTACATCAAGAACGATAGCGTCAACCCGTCCTACTCCTTCAAGGACAGGGTGGTGTCGGTGGCCGCAACCAAGGCCCTGGAGTTCGGCTTCGAGACCCTGGCCTGCGCTTCCACGGGAAACCTGGCCTGCGCCGTCGCCGCCCACGCGGCCAGGGCGGGCATGAGGGCGGTGGTCTTCATACCATCGGACCTTGAGCACGGCAAAGTCATAGGGGCCGCCATTTACGCACCCATCGTGGTGGCCGTCAAGGGCAGCTACGACGAGGTGAACCGCCTGTGCAGCGAGGTGGCCGACAACTATCCCTGGGCCTTCGTGAACATCAACATGCGCCCCTACTACGCCGAGGGCAGCAAGACCCTGGGCTACGAAGTGGCCGAGCAGCTGGGCTGGAGGTTTCCACAGCATACGGTGGTGCCATCCGCTTCAGGGGCACTCTTCACCAAGATATGGAAGGGCTTCAACGAGCTTGCCTCCCTGGGACTGGTGGACGAGCCTGTAAACACCAGAATGCACCTGACCCAGGCCGAGGGTTGCTCTCCCATAGTGGACGGTTTCAAGAGCGAAGACGACGTCATAAATCCGGTAAAGCCCAACACGGTAGCCAAGTCGCTGGCTATCGGCAATCCCGCCGACGGCATCTATGCGTTGAGGACTTTGCGGGAATCGGGTGGTAGCGCCTATGCAGTGCCGGAGGAAGACGTGGTGGAGGGGATGAAGCTGCTGGCCGAGACGGAAGGGATTTTTACCGAGACGGCAGGCGGCGTTGTGGTGTCCGGACTGAAATACCTGGCCGAGATAGGGGCCATAAAGCGGGACGAGCTTACTGTGGCATACATAACGGGGAACGGCCTCAAGACCCAGGAGGCCGTTGAGGATGTAGTCCACCCCCTACCCGTTGTCCCCACTATGAGTTCATTTGAGCAGGCTTTGAGCGGTGTCAATCTGGACGGGAGGTAGTGCAGTCATGGGGAAGCAGCGGGTTAAGTTCACCTTTCCAACGGACCTGGTGACTCAACCCATAATCTACCAGCTAGGTCGCCAATTTGAGCTGGTCACCAACATCCGGCGCGCCGACGTGAGAGAGAACATGGGCTGGGTTGTGCTGGAGTTGGAGGGCACCGAGGGAGAGATAGAAAGAGGCGTCCAGTGGGTCGGCTCACTGGGAGTACGCGTGGACCCGGTGAGCGGCGACGTTATTGAAGGCTAGGCCTAATTCCCCCTCAGCATTAAGGAGAGTACGTAGATATGAGCGGTATCCTGGTCCGTATTCCCACACCATTGCGACGTGTCACCAACGGTCAGGCCAAAGTGGAAATTGAGGCTTCCAACCTTGGTGAGATTATAGAGAATCTGGAGTCGGAGTTCCCCGGCTTCAAGGAACGACTGGTGGATGAGGAAGGCGAGCTACGCTATTTCGTGAACATCTACCTCAACGGGGAGGACGTACGATTCCTCGAGGGAATGGGCACCTCTACCAAGGTGGGAGATGAGATAAGCATTGTCCCCGCCGTGGCCGGAGGGGCTTAAGCCCTGCCTCCTCCCCTAATCATTCTGGCCTCCATCCAGGCTTCCTTCTGGGACATCCGGGCGGACTCGTCGGTCGGCTTGTAGGTGCTCAAGAAGCCGTCCCTGAAACTCTGGAATCTGCCTTCTATTATGGCCGTCCTCATGTCTTCCATAAGCTGCAGGACGAACCTCAGGTTGTGGATGGTAGCAAGCCTTAACCCCAGCAACTCCTTCGACTTGAACATGTGGTGCAGGAAGGCCACGGAGAAGTTGCGGCAGGTGTAGCAACTGCAGTCCTCCTCCAGCGGCCCGGCGACCTCCTTGAACCTGCGGTGGGTTATATCCACCCGACCCCCGCCCGTAAAGAGTGCCCCGTTTCTGGCTACCCTCGTGGGCAGAGCGCAGTCGAACATATCTATACCGCGCGCCACGCATTCCACCAGGTCCTCGGGGGAGCCGACTCCCATCATGTACCTGGGTTTGTCCTGGGGAAGGAGGGCCCCAACCTGCCCGGTTATTTCGTACATCAGGGCCTTCGATTCTCCCACCGCCAGCCCACCAACAGCGTAGCCGTCGAAATCCAGGGACGTGATGTACTCGGCTGACTCCGCCCGCAGGTCCGGATACACGCCACCCTGGACAATGCCGAAGAGCGCCTGATAGTCGGGAGAGTTTCCGTTATCATGGGCCTCCTTGCACCTTGCCGCCCATAGGTGAGTCCTGTCCATGGCTCGAAGCACCGACTCCCGGCTCTCACCGTAAGCAACACACTGGTCGAGGCACATGATAATATCGGCCCCCAGCCTACCCTGGTAAAAGACGGCGGACTCCGGGGTGAAGTGGTGCTCGCTTCCATCTATGTGAGAGCGAAAGAGAATACCGTCGTCTCTGACCTTTCGCAGGGAACCCATGCTGAAGCTCTGGAATCCGCCACTATCGGTGAGAATGGGGCCACTCCACCCGGTAAAGGAGTGAATGCCGCCCAGGTCTCTCACGATGTCTACGCCGGGCCGCAGGTACAGGTGATAGGCGTTGGACAGGATGATATGGGCCTTCAGAGACTTTACCTCTTCGGGCGTAAGGCCCTTGACGCTGCCCTGGGTCGCCACGGGCATGAAGGCGGGCGTCGGGACTTCCCCATGGGCCGTGGTAAGTACGCCTGCCCGGGCAGAGCCGGAGGTGGATACCATCTGGAGGTTCAGGGGAGACTGCATCTACCCTCCTGAGAATACTCTGAACAAGCCCCGTCTCTCAGCCGTCACGCCCACGAAAGTGGTCCGTCCCGTCGGATGGATTCCCATTTTCATGGGAATGACGTAAGTTATTCAGGGGTTCCCTAAGTTTCCGCGGTGTTCAGATGTTTAGAGCTTGGGTATTACGTTTCTGGTCAGGCGTTCCGCCTGCTCCAGCTCATCGTATACCGGGTTCAGCATGAGGAGGTCAACTCCCTCGGACACCACCTCTCCCAGCCCTTCCGCACACTCCTCCTCGCTTCCAAACACCGATACGTCCAGGGCCATGCCGGAGCGCCCGTAGCGCTGGCCGAACCACAGCTGGAGCCTCTCAGAGGCCACCTTTTTGTCACTGACCACGGCCACGTATACTCGCTTTGCCAAGGCAAAAGTAGCCGGGTCACGGCCCTCCTCTTCCAGGAACTGGCGGACCAGCTTTATCTCCTCCTTGAAGGCCCCGGTAGTAGCTGCCCCTGCCCCCATCCAGCCGTCCCCCAGCCGGACAGCCCTCCTGAGAGCCGCCGGGGAATGGGCGCCAAACCACACGGGCAGGTGGGGAGTTTGCAGGGGTCTTGGGCTTATGGACGCGCCGTCCGTCTGCCAGAACCGGCCGTGGAAGGTGACACTGTCCTCGGACCACAGCTTCTTCATGAGCAGGATGCCCTCTTCAAACCTCCTTGCCCGACCTTTAGGAGAGATGCCGAAAGGAGGATAGACGTCGGTGCTGCCACCAATGCCCAGGCCGACTATGAGCCTGCCCCCGGATAGCTGGTCCAGGGTGGCCAGACTCTTGGCGAAGTTGATGGGGTTCCGAAGGTCTGACAGCATCACTGAGGTACCCAGCTTGAGACGGCTGCTGAGAGCGGCGACGTAGGACAGCAGAGGTATGGGGTCCAGGTTGGATATGCCGCCTCCTATCGCTCGCTCCTGCACCCAGGCACTGTGGTAGCCCAGGGACTCCGCTTTAGATATGAAACCGGAGAGCAAAGAGAGGTCGGTTTTCCCTGAGGGGAAGGTCTGGGGTATGGCTATCCCGAATTGCAGGTTGTCTTTTTTCAACTGCCAATTATCCTTTCTATTCAAGTAGGCCGGGAAACTCAAGATTTCCTTCCCATTCAGGCTCTCGAATCTCTATAGGGACTTGACCTCTCAAAGGGGAAAAGTCATTGATGTTCCATGATTCAAACACATCGGCATCTGCCATTAGAGCGGTTGCCAGATGAATGGCGTCATTAGGTCGCAAACCATGTTCTCTGGATAACCTTCTGGCATTCTCGGCTACAAACCTGGTCACATCATGCACCACGATACCAGGGTGTCGAAAGAACTGCACGATTGTCTGTTCATCGGACTCATTCAGCCCTGGATAACCCCTCCTCCTGATAACCTCAGCAAGGGTCAGCGCCGAGGTTATGATGAGTGTCCGACCTGCGACCATGTCGTCCAGGATGTGCTGACAAATGTCCGCCCGTTGTTCTTCATCCTCCGCAATTAATGAAATCCAGTTACAAGAGTCCCAATAGCGCCTTCTACTGGTCGCCGCCGTAGTTATCCCGCAACTCTCTCAAGTAATCCTCGGCTGGCTTGCCCCCAGTCATACTCTTTGCTAAGCCTCTTATATCAGAGGGTTTAGGGAGTTTTTCTACGTCCATTAGCAGGTCTATAGCCTCCACATGCATGGATTGAGGTTTCCCTGCCCTATCTGACCGAATTCTTCCGGTAGCGATTATACGCTTATCCAATCCGAAACGTACCGTTTCAAGTAGCTCCGGTCGGAAATAGCAAGGCACTCCCCATCGATGTACAGCATCATAAATTCTGAAGTACCTCTGGTCGTGAACTGTCACCATTTCCACCGTGCCCTCTATGGAACCGGTGGATTCATATCTCTCACCGATGAGTTCATCAATATTCACGGCAACTCGCTCCGTAATGTCTACACTGCGCCGACCATGCCTGATCTGTATCGCCTTGATTCCTCCAGTGCACAGCCGAGCCAGCTTTTTCACGGCATCAAGGGCGTCGTCAGAAAAGCCGGGTGGAAGTGTCTTGCCTTCACGAAGTTGCTCCAAGCCGTCTAAATATGACTTGGTAACCTCTGGGCCATAATCACCCTCTTCGGATGTGGGGATAGCATGAAGTGTAACTATCGCCGGGCTCCCATAGCTAAGCGCCCCCAGCACCCAGCGTAAGGTGCCCCTGCGTTTCATAGATAAAGCGGCATCCAGGTCGCGTAGGATCTCAACATTGCTCTCCAGAGCGCCAATGAAGTCCTGCACCTCTATGTGTTCAGAACCTCCATTAACGATGATGGCAATCTCAGTCGCTGCCATTACTCACCTCTCCCACGTCCCCACCCCAGTTCAACCTCACTATCTGTGTAGTCTTCCCATTGTACAATAGGATGAGTGGCCCGTGCCACCGCCACCGTTCACGTCATGGCTCACTCAACGCTGCCGGCTATTTGACATTGCCCCAACCCTCTGCTAAAAAGGTGATGTGCCTTCAGGGATGCCCCGCTTGCAAGGCTGAAGCACATCTCTTGAAGGTCGGCAAGTGTGCCAACGCCAAAGAGCCTGCCCAGGTCAAGGCGAAAGGATGGCCCACATGGTCAAGGAAGTGTTCTTCTTCACGGAGATGGGGTACACGTCCTATTCTCAGGACGCAGCCGCGAGCTACGGCTACACCAGCCTGATGTTCCCCAACGATAACTTCGACCCCAAGAGGGCCCACGAGCTGTATGACACCTACTTCGAGGAGTTCCAATACTGCACCGAGGCGGGCTTCGACGGCGTTATGATTAACGAACACCACAACAACCCCCTCAACATGATGCCGTCGGTCAATGTAATCGGTGCCGTCCTGGCAAAGACGACGACCAAGGGCAAGATTGTCTTTCTGGGCAACGTCCTCCCCATTCACGATAACCCCTTGCGGGTGGCAGAAGAAGTGGCAATGATAGACATCATATCCGGGGGCCGCGTGATTTGCGGGTTCGTTCGCGGCATCGGTCAGGAGACCTTCGCCACCAACGTCAACCCGGTCCACAACCGGGAGAGGTTCGAGGAGGCCCACGACCTGATTATCAAGGCATGGACCACCCCCGGCCCCTTCCGCTGGGAGAGCAAGCATTACCAGTTTCGGGTGGTGAATCCCTGGATGATGCCCCTCCAGAAGCCCCACCCTCCCATCTGGATTCCCGGCGTCGCCAGCCCGGAGTCGGTCATGTACGCGGCCCGGCACCGCTACCCTTACATCGCCCTGGCACCGCCACTGGAGCTTGCCAGCGATATATACGACCTCTACGCCAGCACCGCAGAGGAAGCCGGGTATACCCCCACCCCCGAGAACCGGGGGTACGCCGTTCGAGTGAACGTGTCGGATAGCGACGAGAGGGCCTACGAGGAGGGGAAGAAGTTCTACTGGCAGCTGGGCACGTCCTTCGGAGTAACGCCGCGCCACTGGCAGGTGCCGCCGGGTTACCAGAGCCGGGCTGCCTCCCGGAGCAGCCGCGAGACTGCCAGGGAGGGAATCAGGGTGGCCGGCGGCTCAGGTATCAGCTACGAGGAGTCCCAGGCCACCTACCAGGTCATCACCGGGAACCCGGACACCGTGACCCGGAGACTCAAGGACATTATAGACCTGGTTGACCCCGCTTACCTGGTTATATGGGGACGTGAAGGCCCCATGTCCCACGAGACGGCCATGCGCTGCATTGACCTGATGACCAAAGAGGTAATCCCGGCCCTCAAGGAATACGTGCCCAACTCGGAGAAACGATAGGGGGCTCTGAAGATTTGCACCATATAGCAAAGTTCGCCACTGAGAGCACAGAGTTGGCAGAAAGATAATTGGGATATGAGGAAGGGGGGGTAGTCGTGGCAAAGAATTTCACCATCTATGTAGGTACCATTGGAACAGGGCTCTGGCGTAGCCCGGATGGAGGCGAGAACTGGAGTAGGGTAGGGTCGGGAGGACTCTGGGGAGATAGCCGGGTATTTGGTGTTACCGTTCATCCCAAGGACCCGAATGTCATTTTCGCAGGTGCCGATGATGGCATCTACCGGAGTGCAGACAGGGGGCAGAGCTTCGAGCGGCTGGAGTCCCCCTTGGACCAGTTCCAGGTCTGGAAGATAGCCTTAGACCCCGTAGACCCGGATACAATCTTTGCGGGCACCCGGCCATCTGCCCTATTCCGCTCTCGTGACGGCGGACAGCACTGGGACCAGCTATCGGTCGAGTTGGCCGATGAGTGCCCCAACGTACGCATCCCACGGGTGACGGCGCTTGTAGTTGACCCTTCGGACCATAATGTCATCTGGGCGGGAGTTGAGGTGGATGGTGTGCGCCGGAGTCTGGATGGCGGGGAAAGCTGGACCCATATTCAGGGCGGTCTAAATGACCCGGACATCCATGACATGGCCATTAGCATGGCCGATCAGAAGACTGTCCTGACCATTACACCGGGCGAAGTATTTGCCAGCACTGACGTAGGTGAGAATTGGCAGGGGCTGGGTGTACGGAAGCACTTCAACATGCCTTACTGCAGGAGCGTTGCGGTGAAGGAGGACGACCCAAAGGTCATCTTTATAGCCGCTGGCGACGCCCCGATCGGTATTACAGGGAATCTTCAGCGTTCCAGAGATATGGGCCAGACTTGGGAAAGAATCGAGATGCCCGTAGAACCCAATACGCCCATGTGGGCCTTCGCCACCCACCCTGTGAATCCAGACCTGATATTGTCCTGCAGCCACTATGGGGAGCTATTTGCCAGCGCCGACGGGGGAGACTGGTGGGTGAAGCTACGCCGGGAGTTTACCGAAGTCCGGTCCCTGGCGTGGACTCCTAACTAGAACTATGGCGACAGACAGAATCCCTACCCTGAAAAGGCTCCTATTGTAGCCGTGAATGACTCGTTGGCGTCATCTCCCACCATGAAGGGGGCGACGACAGGCTGCTTCAGACCCAGGGAGCGCAAGTGCTCGATTCTCGCGCGGCACTGCTCGGCGTTGCCGAAAATGCCCAGTTCGCCTTGCATCTCGTCGCTGATTGCGGCCGCGGCTGCGGCGGTGTCGCCCCGGGTGAGGGCCTCTGAGACGATGGCGGTCTCCTCCTCGAATCCCATCTGCCGGAAGTAGTCCCTGTAGTAGGGCATCCTGAAGTAGCGGGCAATCTGGCCCTGTAGCTCCGGCTTCACCCGCTCCAGGTCGTCCACCACGGCCGTCCTCAAGTAGCAGGCCACGTCAATATCTTCTGGGTTGCGGCCGGCCTTCTCAGCGCCGCGACGTATGTGCTCCCTCGCCTGCTCCAGATAGGCGGGCGATGCCCAGTTCAGCAACACCCCGTCGGCGGTCTCTCCCGCCATCTCTATCATCTTCGGTCCAAGAGCGGCCAGGTATATGGGCACGTCGGGCCTCACCGGGGTGAAGCTCAGGCCCGAGTCCTGGAGATTGAAGACCCGTCCATCGTAGGTGACGTTCTCTCCTCGAAGCAGCCTGCGGACTATCTCAACCGTCTCACGGATGCGGGTCATGGGCCGGCGAAATGGGATTCCATGCCCCTTCTCCACCGATCCCTGATGCCCTACTCCCAGACCCAGGATGAAACGCTGCCGGGAGATGGCATCCAGGCCGCCGGCTGACATCGCCAGGAGGGTGGGCGTCCTGGAGAATATGGGGAGAATCCCCGTGCCCAGCTTGATGCGGCTGGTAGCGGTGGCGATGGCGGTCAGCTGCACCAGGGCGTTGGCCCCACCTTCCGGCACCCAGAAGGTCTCATAGGCCTTCTCCTCCGCCAAGGTAGCCAACCCGATGGTCTGCTGGGGCGTAAGTACCGCTCCCGGGTCCAGGCGTACTCCCAGTCGTGCCATGCCGCCTCCTTTCCTGTCCTGTTCGTCTAGGCTCGCTGCCCGCCGTCTATCTCGATGCACTGCCCCACGATGAACTCGGCCTCGGCGCTACAGAGCCAGGTGATGAACCTACCGATTTCTTCCGGCCTGCCGGCCCTTCCAAGGGGGATGGACCTCAGGCGCTGAGTCCATACCTCTGTCCTCGGGTAACCGTACAGGCTGTCGTTGCGGGCGGTGTCGGTGGTGCCGGGGGACACGCAGTTCACCCGTATGCCGTGGGGGGCCACCTCTTTAGCCACCACGTGGGTGAAGGGGTAGAGTGCCCCGCTGGCGGTGGCGTAGGCGCAGTCGTTCACGGGGGTTAGACTGGCCTCGACGGTAGAAACGTTGACTATGCTGCCTCCCTGTTCCTGGCGCAACATGACCTGAAGCACGGCGCGGGTGCATAGGAATGTGCCCGTCAGTTTCACGTCTATTACGTGCCGCCAGGTTTCCTCGGGCAGTTCAGCCAGGGGCATCAACCCCACCGTGCGTCCAGAACCGGCATTGTTCACCAGGAAGTCAATCCGCCCCAGGGTCGCCACCGTGCGGTCCACCATATCCTGTACCTGTGCCCCGTTGGATACGTCAACCGTCAGTGGGAGGGCACGCCGTCCAAGGCTTTGTATCTCCTCGGCCACGCTCTCCACGTCCCGCCATCCCACGGCCTGCTCGTCGGGAGGGAAGGTGTCGGGACTGCGACCCGTGCCGGTCACCACCACGTCGGCCCCCCGGCGGGCAAAGTCCAGGGCGGTGGCATGGCCGATACCCCGCATCCGCCCCCCTCCGGTGATAATCGCCACTTTACCGTCGAAGTCACCCATAACCTGCTCCAGTTGCCCTGGCCCGATGCATTACAATAGATACGTGCCCCGGCTTGTCCAGGGGTTGACTACCCGTATCGTAGCACGTCCCTTCGTGGCCGGAGTTGCAGGCTTGGGTCATGAGGTAATAGGAACTCCATCAAATAAGAGATACATCTGATTCTCGGTGGAATAACCCTCTCGAGTTATAGAGCAAGAGGGTTATTGGACGATGGGATAATTTCGGGGTGGGGCTTGTAAAAATACCCCCTGACACCAGCGTTCACGATTCACTAAATAGGCAACTCCGCTTCGGTCCTGTCCGCGGGCAACTCTACCCCGAAAGCGTTGATGTTAAAGGCCAGCAGGGCATAGTATCCCATGAGGTTGGTAAGCTCCGTAAGCCCTCGAATACCGAACTGGCTCTGGGCTGCATCGAATATGTTCCGGGTGACCCTGTGGGTCCGGAAGAACTCCCTGCCATAGTTCACCACTGCGGACTCTTCGGGGGTCAGGCCGGTAATGTCCCTCTTGTCGCGTAGATTGTCAACCAACTCGTCAGGCAAGCCTGCCTTGCGGCCGGCTGCGGCGTGGGCGTTCCAGATATACTGGCAGTCAAGCTCTCGCGCCGTGACGAGCATGGCAAGCTCCTGTATCCTGGATGACAACACAGACCCATGCCTCAAATATTCCGAAAGGTGCGCCCCACGCTTTGCCACCTCCGGGACGTTTATCATTATGGAGACAGGGCCACTATCAGGAACACCTCCGCGTTCCTGTACAATCTGGTCAAAGATAGTCCTCTGGCCCTCGGGGACGTTCTCCCTGGTTGCGGTAGGTATCCGAGCCATGCTGAAACTCCTTTCTCAGGGCGTAGAGATTCCAGAAGAGGCCGCCAGTCCATAGGACAATGGCCTGTCTAACGTGCGGTCCAGCCACCATCGGCCAGGATTGCCGCCCCAGTGATGAATGACGCCTCGTCGGAGCAGAGAAAGGCGGCCACGTTGGCCATCTCCTCCGGCTCGCCTATGCGGTTTAGAGGAATGCTGGCGAGGCGTTCACGGAGAGCGGCCTCCGGGTCTCCCGTGTGCTCCCTACTGCGGCGGGCCAGGGGGGTGTCTATCGGTCCGGGACAGATACAGTTCACACGAATGCCATCGGGTGCGTGGTCAATGGCCAGGCACCGGGTCATCTGGACCACCGCCCCTTTGGTGGCAGGATACACTGCCGACGCCTCAACCCCTACCGTCCCAAGCTGGGACGCGGTGTTGAGGATGACACCGCCGCCCTGGGACTGCATGATGGGGATAGCCTCTTTGCACCCCAGGAACACTCCCTTCACGTTCACCGCAAATATCTTGTCGAAGCTCTCTTCGTCTATATTCAGTATGGTGCCGCGGATGCTTATGCCAGCGTTGTTGAAGAGGATGTCCAGGCGTCCGTAGGTCTCGACGGCGGCCCTTATCATTCGACTCACGTCCTGGGAACGGGTAACCTCCGCGTGGACGGCGGTGGCCGTGCCACCTCCTGCAACGATGGAGTTGGCGGTCTCCTCGTTGGCCTCCTGCTGAATATCCACCACTACCACTTTTGCCCCTTCCTGGGCGAACTTGATGGCCGAGGCCCGCCCGATGCCGGAGGCGGCTCCAGTTATAAGGGCTACTTTATCCTTTAATCGCATGTTCCCCCTTTACAAAAGCCACGTCAGATTCGACAAGACCGAGACTGCCACCACGGCCCTCGAAGGTCTTTCAAATTGTTGCCGCGATAGGGCAGACGGGGTTGGAAAGCCGGAGTCACGTAACAGGGTCTCGCTCCAGGGCCTCCCTTACGGACTTCAGGGATTCCTCCATGCTGCGGGCGGGATAGTCGGGCATATCCCCGTCGTGGACCACCTTCAACGACACGAAGGTGGGACCGTCTCCCTCCAGCGCATCCTCCAGGCCGATAACCAGGTCCTCCAGGTTGTCGAATTGGTAAGTCTTGAGGTAGCCCCCATCCTCCGCAAGGGCCTTGAAGTTAATCTTGTCCAGGCCTGGTATGGGCACCCCGTCCGTGGAAACATGGGTGCCGTCTTCAAAAAGGACGTGCACCAGATTCCGGGGGGCTACGGCTCCTACGGTCACCAGGCTACTCAGATTGGTGCGGAGGGTGCTGTCGCAGTCCAGCACAAGCACCTTCCGGTCAGGCCTGCTCAGGGCTATTCCCAACCCCACGGAAGGAGCCTTGTCCATGCAGTCCGAGAGGTCTATGTCCAACTCTCTTCTGTTGGACACTGAACCCCATTCCCTCAATGACACCGTCGTGGACACCACGACGGCATTCTTGCGCCGGCTGTTTATGGCTTTGATAGCTTCAAGGGAGGGTATCAAGGTCTACCTACTCTTGTTTTCCGGCCTGGGGCTGCTCCAGTTCATCTCGGGCTGACGCGAACCTCCGGATGGCAGCCATGACCCACATCCCCAGTGGTATCATTATGCCGCCCAGCACAGCAAGGGGTATATCGGAATCCACGAAGCCTCTGATGAGTAACCAGAAGCCACCGGCAAAGATTCCCAGACCAAGTACACGGCCCAGAATCCCCTCGGCGATTATCTTCAGCATCCCTTACCGTTCCATTCGCTTTCCCTGGGGCAAGCCTCGCTGCTATGCTAGCCGCCGAAGGCCTCGTTCAACTCCTGCATGGCTACCTGCATGGTCCTGCTGGACCTTGGCCTGTCCTGGATTGGCGTGTTCTCTATCTCCGGAGTTACCTTTAGGCACACAAGCACCGGACCCTTCTGTTGGAGGATGCTGTCAATCCTGGTTGATAGCTCCTCGGTGTCGTCAATCTCATAGGTAGCTGCGTACCCGGCCTCTCTGGCCATGCCCTCGAAGCTGGCGTTCTCCGCCCCCGGGATGGGCTGGCCGCCGGTGACGGCATACACACCGTTGTCAAATACGAAGTGGTAAAGGTTCTCGGGTGCCTTGTTGCTTATGGTGACAATGGTGCCCAGGTTCATAAGCAGGCTTCCGTCCCCGTCCAGCACTATCACCTTCCGGTCGGGTTGGGCCAGGGCCAGTCCCAGCCCCACCGACGAGGCTTTGCCCATGCAGCCGCTCAGGGGAAGGTCCAATTGCTCATGGGTGGTCACGGTGGGCAGGCCAAAGGTCACGTTATTTGCGTTCATGGTGGCAACAATCACGCCTTCGCCACGGTGTTCGTCCATTATCCTCACGGCATCAACGTTTCTTATAGACATTGGCACTCCTTTCCGTACAGCCTTCAGGCAAGGGGTTAGACGCCGAACTCCGTACCCAGCAACACAGCCACAGGCTTGGAGTCACGGTTGGCCTCGTCGAAAGCTATGGATATGAGGTAGGCGTCTTCATCAGTCTCTACCAGGTAAAAGTTTATGCCCCAGGCATGGAGGATGTGTTCGATGAACCGGGCTGCCGAGTCCCTGGTGATACCGTGCCGGTCCCATCCACGGTATCCTATTAGCATCACCAGGGGCTGGTTTACGTCCAGGCCCAGCCCCCGTATAGAATCACCCGATTCAAAGATGCCAGTATTCTGGATGAGCGACACCGGCGTCTTACCCCCTATCCATAGGCCAACTGCGATGGCCATGGTCTCGCCCTCCCGGCATACGGGAACCAGGTCCAGGCCGGGGTCTGCCATGAGCTGCTCGTACATGAAGTTGGTCTCACTATCGGGAAGCCAGACTATGTGGGTTACGTTGTTCTTCTTGAGCTCCGCAATTATTGAGGGTGGGTGAAGCACTGCTGTCTCATGCTGTTGCATACCATCTCCTTTGCTTCCCAACAGGTCTGGGAACTAAGGCTCGATGGCGATTATTATATGCGAGGGCAAAGCTGCGGTCAATGTTTCCCCTCTGGACCATCAACAAAGTTGACTGGACACCGCCATGTCCTTAATATTAGCTCTGGGAAGTATATTCTCGCAGGAGAGGCCACATGCTCGCCAAAGTAAGGACATGTGCCGTGGTGGGACTCGATGGCTATATCGTGGAGGTGGAGGTAGACATCTCGCCCGGTCTGCCTGCATTCACCATAGTGGGCCTTCCGGATACGGCGGTACAAGAAGCCAGAGAACGGGTGAGGGCCGCTATTCGGAACTCGGGCTGCGAGTTTCCCATACGCAGGATTACCGTGAACCTTGCGCCTGCAGACATGAGGAAGGCCGGCCCCTCCTACGACCTCCCCATCGCTCTGGGCATTCTTCTGAGCTCCGGCCAAGTATTGGACTGGCCCGACTCCACCCTGTCCCTGGGAGAACTGTCCCTGGATGGCAGTTTGAGGCATACCGGCGGGATTCTGCCGATGGTCTCCGTCGCCCGCGACCAGGGGTTTGCCACGGCTTTTGTTCCCGCGGTAGATGCCAAAGAGGCGTCTCTGGTGGAAGGCATAGATGTAATCCCCGCAGGCAGCCTCAGCGAGTTGGTAAGCCACCTGCTCGGGGAGTCAAAGATACCCCCATCGCTGAACGACGGCCCGGAAGAGCCAGATACGGAAGATGCTTTGATGGGGCCGGACATCTCCCACGTCAAAGGACAAGAGAACGCCAAACGTGCCCTTGAGGTCGCTGCCGCCGGAGGACACAACCTCCTTATGAGCGGGCCTCCGGGCAGTGGAAAGACCCTTCTTGCCCGCACACTGCCTTCCATTATGCCACGCATGACGCCCCAAGAGTCTCTGGACGTAACCAAGGTATACAGCGTGGGCGGTCTCTTGCCCTCTGATAAACCCCTCATACTCCAGCGACCTTTCAGGTCGCCCCACTACACGATTTCCAACGCGGGCCTCGTGGGTGGAGGCCGGCTGCCAAGGCCCGGCGAGATAACCCTGAGCCACCGGGGCGTCCTGTTCCTGGACGAGCTTCCCGAGTTCGGTCACACTTCTCTGGAGGCCCTGCGCCAGCCCATGGAAGATAAGGTGGTGACCATAAGCCGGGCGGGCGGCACGGTTACTTTCCCGGCGAATTTCTCCCTGGTTGGCGCCATGAACCCCTGCCCATGCGGGTTTCATGGACATCCCACCAGGGCGTGCGTTTGCTCGCCCGGACTTGTGGCCCGATACCAGAAGCGCATCAGCGGCCCCCTGCTGGACAGGATTGACATATTCATTGACGTGCCTCCCGTGGAGTACGAGAAGCTGACCGGTGTGGAAGCGACGGAAACCTCCTTCCAGGTGCGTCAGAGGGTGGAGAAGTCCAGGGAAGTCCAGCGACATCGCTACCGGGATACACCCTTCACCTGCAACTCGGAGATAGGGCCTTCGGAGGTGTGGGAGTTCTGCCGGGTTGAGGAGAATGCCAAAGGGATACTCCAGTCAGCCATGAAGCAGTTCGACCTCTCAGCCCGTGCGTTCCATCGCATACTCAAGCTCTCCCTGACTATAGCCGACCTGGACGGCTCGGATACCATCACCCAAGGCCATCTGCTGGAGGCGTTGAATTACCGGTTCCGGTCCTCCGAGTGAAAAAGCACTTACATCTAATCGAACGGATAAGGAGGTATTATGTCAAGTTTCGTAAGAGTCTATACGGGAGACGACGGAGAGTCCCATATCGAGGAGATGTCTCCGCCCTTCGAGGCTTTCGTTGACACCGAGGGAGCATACGGGGAGGGCACGCCTTTAGAGGCTGCCACCGGCATAACCTTCCGCCGCTCACCCCCCGGATACTTTCTGGGCTGGCACAACGCCCCCAGGCGACAGTACACCATCACCTTATCAGGAGAGGCGGAGATTGAGGTGGGTGACGGCACGGTAAGGCGCGTAGGGCCGGGGGACGTCCTGTTGGCCGAGGACCTTACAGGAAAGGGACATACTACCCGCGTGGTGAGCGAGGAGACAAGGTTTTATATTGTCGTCCCTCTGGCCTAATGGGGTGTTTCTAAAGTGGCGTCCCAAGCCTCCTCTCCCTCGATGGGACCCGCCTCGGCGGGCAGGAAGGATTGAGGGTCTGCCCCGTACTTGATACGGGGTGAGAGTGATACCCCTCATCCCAGTCCGCCTCGGCGGAGGAAAGGGGCTTGGAGGGTGTCTACTAAGAAGTGTGCTATAACTAATATTGGAGATGTAATACCATGAAGGTACGCGATTTGAAAGCCACGCTGGTTGCAGTCCCCATTGAAAGGGGCGAGGCAGCCTCCGGCAGTGCCGACCGGGGGGACAAGCTTCGCACCATCGTTGTGACCATAGAAACAGATGAGGGAATTACCGGCGAGATATACTCCGGTAACTCGGCCAACGGGATGTCCATGCCATTCCATGAGATACGCGACCTTGTCCTCGGCCCGTGCAAGGACGTTGTGATGGGAGAGGACCCCTTCGCGGTGGAGCGCATATGGGAGAAGCTTTCCCATGCCACCTCCCAGGTCAATAACAGGGAGGCGGCTATGCGGGCCATCGCTGCGGTGGACATGACCCTGTGGGACGTTATGGGCAGGGCGCTGAATATGCCCCTGTACAGGCTGCTGGGCGGTCACAAGAACGAGATACCCGCAATGGGCGATGGAGGCTCCCTCAGAGAGGACCGGGACCTGGAGGACATAGTGGGCAGCATAGCCCGGCAGAAGGAGCTGGGCTACGGGGGGACAAAATTTCACGTGTCCGGGACCTCCACCGAGGCCGATATAAAGCAGGTGGAAGCCGTTAGAAAGGCTGCCGGAGACGACTTTATCGTGGCCCTGGACGCCGGAAAAGCCTGCACCCCGGAGCAGGCTATAAGGTTCTCCAGAAGTGTGGAGGAGTATAACATAGCCTGGTTTGAAGAGCCGGTGCCCTTCGACGACATAGAGGGTATGCGCAGGGTGAGGGAGGCCACCACGATACCCGTGACCGCAGGACAGAGCGAGCTTACCGGCCCCGGGTGCGTGGACCTTTTGAGGGGCGGAGCCGTGGACTACCTCAACGCAGAATCATCCAAGCTGGGTGGTATTACCGAGTGGCGGCGCGTTGCAGCAGCAGCCCATTTCTTCGGAGTCCGCATGATACACCACAAGGAGTGCCAGGTCTCCATCCAGCTGTTGTCGGCCCTGCCCCATACCTTCTGCGCCGAGTTCTTCCAGGACCCGGAGCGGGATCCCTTCTGGCATCACATGAACCTGGGCCGGCCGGAAATCAAGAATGGGAAAATCCGGCTCACGGATGAGCCGGGCCTGGGTATTAGCATAGACCAGGACTTTGTATCCAGGTATCGGGAGGGGTAATGCCAGCCTTCAACATCACATGTGGGCATCTTCTCCCAGTCTTTCCTTATCAAGGAAGTCTTTGAGTAACTTGTGACGAAGCTCCACGCTCCTGTCATTCCGAGTCCGCCTGAGGTCCGCCGAAGGCGGAAGGAATCTAAGGAGTGTCACCCAGGACATCGTAGCTTTGTGGACAGAGACCTTAGATTCCTCACTTCGCTACGCTCCGTTCGGAATGACAGTGAGTACGCTTCTTCGACACCACTAAAGTTATGCAAAGGCCCTCGTCGGGGGAGAAGGGGCTGAGCGATCTCCCTAGCTCGTAGCCGGCGGCGGGGCCGGGTTGGGCAACTCGAACCCTATCGTGGCAGGAAATGCCCGGATAATCTCCTCCACCGTCCACCTGCCGTCCTTGTGCATGGTCTTTACAGGCTCAGGTTCATTGAGCAGGTTGACCAGACCGCCCGTTACGTGGAACACGTGACCATTGACGTGGGATGCCTCGTCGGAGGCGAGCCAGGCCACAAAGGGCGCTATATCTTCAGCCTGACCCCGTATATCCTGGATGACAGCACCTACACCGGCCATGCCGCCTCTGGCCCTGAGTGCGCTAGATTCATCTGGTATACTTGCGGTCATCCTGGTTACTGCGCTGGGGGAGACGGCGTTGGCGGTGGCTCCGTACCTGCCCATGTCCCTGGCCACCACCCTGGTAAATCCGGCTATGCCGTCCTTGGCAGCGCCGTAGTTGGCCTGGCCGGACTGTCCCCAGAGGCCGGAGGTGGAGCTAAAGGTGATAACCCTGCCGTAGCGCTGCTGGCGGAACAGTATGCAGGCGTGCTTCACCACCGTAAACGTCCCCTTCAGGTGCACCGCTATCACGTCGTCCCATTCCTGCTCCGTCATGTTGAATATCATCCGGTCCCGAAGTATCCCCGCGCAGGTGACCACTATGTCCAGCTTGCCAAAGCTGTCAACGGCGGTCTTGACTATGTTCTCGCCGCCATTCATGGTAACTACTGATTCATAACAGGGAACGGCTGTGCCCCCTGCGTCGGTAATCTCCTTGACCACCTGGTCGGCGGGAGAACTGTCGAGGCCGGTGCCGTCCACGTTGACGCCGGGGTCAACGACCACGACTTTGGCCCCTTCCGCGGCCAGCAGCATGGCAACACCTCTGCCAATACCCCGGCCCGACCCCGTAACAATTGCCACCTTGTCTTTCAGTAAATTAGGCATTCAACTACTGACCTCAGCTAAAATATGTCGCCAATCCCCCGTACCGGGGCATCGCCGGACGATTGCGTGTTATCCGGCCCGCGAAGTTAGGCGTCTATGATAAAGTCCAGAATCCGGTTTACGAAGCGGGGCACCTCTATACGGGCTTCTTCCACCTGGAACTCTTCCATGAAATCGTGGTAGAAGTTGGCGTGGCACTGTTCCGCGGAGGTAAATCCTCCCAGCAAAAGCTCATCGCCGGACTCCTGGTACAACTGCCGGACGGCGCTTCTCAAGTTGCTGTGCTTACCGTAGGGCCAGCCCCTTTGCTGAGCTGCTGCCATTACGATGTGAGAAGCAGCGCCCCATAGCTTCTCCGAGCCTTGCAAAACGTCCCCGGCGGTGAACTCTTGGTCTGCCGCCGCCAGAAAATCCAGGGCCGTCCGGACGTGCTTTTGGGTTATTACTTCAATCGCAGTCTGGGCGCCCCGTGGACTCAGATGACGGATGTTGAAGCCCTCCTGTCCGCAACTCTTGAAAGCCTCAGCCAAACCACCTTGGACTACCAATTTCTGAATCCCCTTCAGAGTCAAAGGGCTGTCGAACCAATCAGGCTCCTCCAAAAACAGCACGGTCTTGTCCTCACTGACACTTTTAACCTGTACCTGGAACGCTATAGACCTTGGACAAGCTGAAACGCTGCCAGTGCAGTAAACCAGCAGCATATCCCCGGGTTTAACGTCGCCATGAGCTTTGTTTTTGGGTTTACTAGCCCAAGCCTCGTTTTGATACATGCGGTTATTGATGACATTGGAGTAACTATTGAAGGCATCGCTGACCTGGAGCAGGAAATAATTCTGCGTCATTGCAATTTCCTAACCCTTTTGTTCACAAGTTCACGCCCGGCAACTACTGGCGGGGTGGTTGGGCCGGAGCGGGATTGGGGATTCCATTTGTAAGGAACTCCCTCGCCTGAAAGGCCAGCTCGTCCACGGGCCAGTGACCCTCGGGGTTGAAGATTGAACGTTGCGGCCTGGGCTGGGACACGAGGGAGACGTTCCCGCTGTACACCTCGAAGGTCTGGCCGTTGACGTTGTCTGCGTAGTCGCTGGCCAGGAAGGCCACAAAAGGCGCTATGGCATCGGGGTCCCAGGAGTCCCGCTCGGTTTCCCCGGATAGGGTAGCGACACCGCCTCTTTCCCTGAT
The DNA here is from genome assembly GCA_034421095.1 of Dehalococcoidia bacterium. Taxonomy (GTDB): domain Bacteria; phylum Chloroflexota; class Dehalococcoidia; order Lucifugimonadales; family JAGWBF01; genus JAGWBG01. The sequence goes on along the minus strand of DAOUKR010000003.1, from coordinate 11,999 downwards.
TTCGGAGGCGCTATCGGGTATGTTGGCTATCATGCGGGTGTTCGCCCTGGGAGCGATGGCGTTGGCGGTGACGCCGTACCTGCCCATGTCCCTGGCCACCACCTTGGTGAGCCCCGCAATGCCCGACTTAGCCGCGCCGTAGTTGGCCTGGCCCGAGTTGCCGTACAGACCCGACTGGGAGGTGAAAGTGATAATCCTGCCGGAGCGCTGCTGGCGGAACAGTATGCAGGCGTGCTTCACCACCGTGAACGTCCCCTTCAGGTGCACCGCTATCACGTCGTCCCACTCCTGCTCCGTCATGTTGAATATCATCCGGTCCCGCAGGATACCCGCACAGGTGACCACTATGTCCAGCTTGCCAAAGCTGTCAACTGCAGTCTTGACTATGTTCTCGCCGCCATCCATGGTAACCACGGACTCGTAGCAAGGAACGGCGGTACCCCCTGCGTCGGTTATCTCCTTGACCACCTGGTCGGCGGGAGACCTGTTGAGGCCGGTGCCGTCCACGTTAACTCCCGGGTCAACGACCACGACCTTGGCCCCTTCCCCGGCCATCAGCATGGCAACACCCCGACCCACACCCCTGCCGGCACCCGTAACTATAGCTACCTTATCTTTGAGAATATCAGCCATGAACCTCTCCAAAATCGTAGGCAAATTTCACGAAGCGCGTCAAACTCCAGCAGGCAGCAAAGCACTGCCCAACGCTACCGGCTTTGAGAAGGCAGGACGATCGTGGCCGACCCCGGGGTAGTACGCTCGCCCTTGCCGTTCTCGACCCATATCTGGCAGTCCACCATGTGACGGTTATCCTCGACGTACTTCCTCGTGACCGTTCCCTTGCAAATCAGGGTGTCATCGGGCACGTCCATGCCCCGGTACTGGCAGGACAGCTTCTTGAGGATGCCACCTTCCCCCATCCAGTCGGTTACAAGCTGGCCGAGGAAGGCGTTTTTCAGCGCTCCATGCACTATGACATCCTCCAGGCCGGTGCCCTGGGCGAAATCCTTGTCGTAATGTATCTCGTAGAAGTCCCCCGATGCGCCAGCCCATTGCACAAGCTGGCGCGTTGAAGGAGTCTTCACCAGCTCCGGTATCTCCTGCCCTTCTTCAATGTCTTCCCAGTATACTTGTCCAGCCATGTATCTCACCCCTTGGAAGCTCTCAGTACCTGATGTATGTGGTCCGCTGTGTCGCTACCACCTCGTCAAGCTGATTGGTGTAGGTATGGTCAATCGTGGTAATGATCATAGGCCCCAGTCTCCCCGACCGCTCGATAATATCCGAGATGCGGGCCTTGGCCGTAATAACATCCCCCGCCCTGATTGGCTCGAAATATTCCCATTCGCTGCCGCCGTCCAGCGTGCGAGGGAAGGGCAGTTCGAAGGGCAGCTCGGGGCGCTCGACCCTGGCAGCACGCAGGAAGGTAGGGGGCGCCACTATTCCGCCGTTGCGGCTCTTCCGGGCCATTGCCTCGTCATTCCACTGGGGATTGGGGTCATCTATCGCTTCGGCAAATCTCTTGATATGACCCTTCTCTATCTCCAGCGCCAGAGACCCGGTCTCTATGCCGATGGCCTGCCGGCGCATCTCCTCGGTGAGGAAGGTATTTTGAGCAGCCATCACCTGGCCTCCCTGATTACTTTACTGATGCGTGGGTATACATCCAAAGCAGCGTCTCTCGTCATCCCTCTGGAAATAGAAGGCAAACCCATCCAAACACGTTATTCCGGCCTTGAGCCGGAATCCAGGGTTGGACTCCGGCTTTCGCCGGAGTGACGATTGACGGTATGCCTCCCAAATCCAAATGCGATTCCAATCTTTGGTGCACCTTATGGTATTCCACTTTGACTACGTCTTGGGCCGGGCAAGCAATAGCTCCAGGACCTGTGGGAAGTGTGTCCTTACAAGCTCGTCAATACCTTTCCGGTCCAGGCTGCTTATGGGATGGGGCAGGGCAACGTACCTGTAATCCGGCATTCCCAGCAACCGCGCCATAGTGTTTGCGTTTCCTATGAAAGGCTCGGAGACTATCACCACAGTGGGTATTCCCCTCTTCTCAAGACTGATGCCGTCGTGCAAACTGCACGTGGAGCAGGACCCTCAATCGCCCACTGCCGTGATTGCTATCTGGCACTGCTCGGCCACCTCGTCAAGCACCTCCGGCCTGAAAGGCTTGGACGGCATGTCCTTGGTGCGATTTACGGAACCCGTCAGACCGTAGCGCTCTCGAAGCATCCCGTAGGCGCTGTCAAGAATCAGGTCGGCGTTGCCCTTGCAGTTGTTCAACAGGCCTATAGCTAGCCCGTCCAGGCTCTGAGGTCTGAGGGCCATTTGGGCGCTGGCCCCCACCGTCTCCAGCGTTGGGTCTATGAGTGTCGTAGTGGTCATTTGACACCTCCTGATTTACAGGCCACTATTGTGCTTCTACGATCTCCCGGGTGACGGACTTGGCATGAAGCCCAAGGCCGTATACGGGGACAATCATCACCTGAGCGCCGCCCTCCCCGCCGCCGGCCAGCAGCTGGAGGGCCTCGGGCCGTTCCAGGACCGGCAGCATCTTGTCGTCCATTGACTCCGGCGGCGGAGGAATGTACTTGAAGTTGTGGGTACGGCGGACCTCGCTGCCAAGACGCCTGGCCTCCTGGAACAGGAACTCCCTCACGTTATCCTTGCTCCAGCCGGCGTTGCCGAAGTGGGCCAAGATGTCCGGCGATACCACCATCATAATCTCCTGGTGCCAGGGGGGCATGATGCTCATGGCGTCAGCCACCGCCAGGAGAATATCTTCCGGGTTGGGACTGCCGCCATATCCTGTCTGCTGGGGCTGGAGCGCGGAGAAGACCGTCACGGCGCTGGACGTAGCGGGCAGACCACGCTCCACGTGGAAGGGTTCCCAGTTGGAGGGCAGAATCCCCTCCTGCTCGGCGATGCACATGGAGTAGCGGCCCGGATGTCCAAACACGGTCTTGTCCATCTGGTCCGGCCGGTTGCCCGTGCAGTTCCACAGCACCAGATGCAGCGCCCGTCCGATGGTGGCGTTGGCCCGGTTGCCGGGGCAGAACAGGGCTATGCCGGAGTTCATGTCTATCTTCCTGGCTATGGGACCGTTGACTATGGCCATGACCGCTGCGCCGCCGTTGTTCAGGCTTGCTCCATGCAGATTGAACACAGGCTCTCCCATAGCGTCCAGGGCGGCGAGGACTACGGGGAAGTACTCGGGCAGGCAGCCGGCCATGATGGAGTTTGCTGCCGCCTTCTCGGCCGTAATCACACGCCCTGCCACCGGCTCCACCAGTACCACGTCGGATGGGTCTCGTTCCACGTAATCTAGGAACTGCCGCACCAATTCTTCGGTAGGCGGCACAACGGGCAGGCCGTCACTCCAGCCCATGCTGTAGCAGAACTCAATGGCACTCTGGGTGTCTTCCAGGGTATGTCGCTGGGAGGTCGTCCTTCCCATCGCCACAGGCTTGACTCCTATGCTGGGATAGTGTTTCCAAGAAAACTCTGAAGAACGTCATTCCGGCCTTGAGCCGGAATCCAGTCCGCCTCAGGCGGATGGAAATCTGGATACTGGCTTCCGCCAGTATGACGGATTGACGGGTCACCGTTTCCGATTATTCGGAGTTTCCTTAAAGCCCCTTCTAGGGTGAGACCAGTCCGGCAACCATCTTATCTGCTGCCTGGTCTATCTTGGCCGTCAACTGTTGGGGGGACAGGGCCACTATCTGGCCGGGTAGAGTGACAGGCTCGTAGGCGGGCATACCGCTGAGCCGGGCCTGGGCCTTCACGATGCCCCGGAATCCCTCGGGACACAGGAAAACGGTGGGGATGCCACTCTTCTCAAGATTCACGGCGTCGCGCGAACCGCGCCACGTGCAGGTGCATCAGTCGCCTTCCAGGATGACGGCCCCCTGGGACTGGTTTACTATGTGGGACATGGTCTCCTCGGGCAGCTCGTCCCCCGAGTCCTCCTTGCGCACCTCAAGTATCTGGCCGGCGCCCCTCTGGAGCAGCAGATCCCGGACGCGCCCGACGAAAACCTCGCCGCCGCTGCGCTCCGGGTCCTTGAGGGCGTTGACCACGGCAATGGTCGCGCCGTTGAGGGTGGGCAGCCTGGAAGCCAGGGGCGTCTCCCTGGCAACCTTCTCCGCCGTAGGGTCGAGGAGGGTCACTCCTTCGCCTATCTGTACCTGTGCCATAACGCCTCCTTATTACATCGCCAGATTAGGGCTAGACTGGGACTCTTCCGGTGATACTCCGCAGGCCGGTGGAGAAGATGATGGACGAGTAGCTGCCCACTTCCCCTCCCGCCACCATGACCAGTATATCCTCGGGGCGAAAGGCCACGGGGACAAGGAAGTCATCGTCATCCACGTCAACCCATTTGGGCCAGCTGATAAGGCCGCTGAAATTATAGCACCCTCCCTGCTTCAGCTGGCCCATAGGCTTGCGGGCCTTCTCCCAGAGGTGGTACTTCACCTCATCCTTGGACCATCCATCCCCGCCTATGATGCGGGCGTGGGTGGGGCTGAGCACGACCAGCACCTCGCCGCCCCAATAGATGTTGTAGGTCCCCATTATAGCCATGCCGTCCGCCAGGGTGTTGAGAACGCCTTTCCCCGTCGTGCTCACCAGGTCGGTGATGTGGTGCGGGCCCTGGGCAGCCATCACGGTTACCGTGCTATCCTGGGCATCGTAGCCCCGCTCAACGTGCAGGGGGAGCCAGGGACTGACCTCCTCGAACTCGGCGATGCAAAAGGTCAGCTTGCCCGGGTTGGTCTGGGTGGCCTGGTCGAACTGGCCGGGCGGCCCGATGGCGACGTTCCGCATGGTCAGGGCCACGGCGCGCCCCACGGTGGTGTTGGCCCGCCATCCCGGACCGAAGGTGTTTGCTCCGGCGTTGAAGTTGAGGGTATTTCTAGCCGGCCCGTTGACTATCATCAGGGGGGCATCGCCGTGTATGGTGGTAAGCATCCCCGCAACGCTGCGTTCCCTCCGGGTCAGGCACTCTATGGCCGTCAGCACCACCGGGAAATACTCGGGGAGGCAGCCTGCCAGGACGGCATTTATGGCGACTTTCTCAACCGTTACCTCGCTGCCTATGGGGGGGAGAACGCCCAGCACCTCCTGCCCGTCTCTGCCCGCGGCGGAGACCATAGCCCGGACCCGCTCAGGGGTGGGAGGGACTACGGGCAGACCGTCCGTCCAACCCTGTTCATGGCAGTACTCCACAGGGTCAATTTCCTGGCCTAGCTGAACGGTGGAAGCCGATATACCGTCTGGCATCCCTTTTCCTCTTTATTCTTTCCGGGGTTGGAACATTACATTATTTCGAGAGTATCTAACAAGGTATGGGCACACTCCCGCCTGCGACGGGCAGGCCCTCTCCCATTGCACACTTGATGCAAATCGTCATTCCGAGTCCGCCTTTCCGACACCCGTCATTCCGGGTCAGCTTTCCCCACACCTGTCATTCCGAGGAGCGGAGCGACGAGGAATCTAAAATTCTGCTTAAACAAAGCTACGCCCTTAGATTCCTCATCCGCCTGCGGCGGATTCGGAATGACAAATGGGGCTTCCACTTCTCCGTCATTCTGGCGAAAGCCAGAATCCAGGGCCGTGATGGATTCCCGTTTTCACGGGAATGACGGGATGGTTTGGCTTAGAAACTTACTCATGTATCATTAAACGCCCGGGGCCTTTATGAAATCCAGTATGAGATCCGAGAACACGCCGGGCATGGCCTTGGGGAAGTCAGTCGTCCCGTCGGCCACCTCTACCTCTTTGCACCGTGGGATGGCCTCTCCAACCTTGTGCTTGTCGGCGGAGGCCTGCCAGCCCAGCCGGTCGAGGGTCTGGAGGTCTTTGGTACCCCAGACGAGGAGGGTCGGACACTGAATCATGGGCAACCTGTCCTCCTGGGGCCACGTTACCACGGCCCAATGGCCGTACTCGGCAGCCGTCCCGGCCTTGAGGACGTCGAGAAGGGAACGCTGGGCTTTCCGGGCGTCTCCGCCAAACCTCTTGATGGACTTTTGCCACAGCTCCGTCAAGTGGGACCCGTCGGCTTGGGGCTCCCACTGGGGCCACATCCCCACATTGCGCTCCCTCTCTGCGGCGTCCATGTTGAAGAACCCGGAGAGAACGAGCCTGTCCACCCGCTCGGGATGGGAGACGGCCGCCTCGGCAGCTATGAAGGAGCCGGTGTGGTGGCCGACGATGGTGGCTTTGTTTATTCCCATGCTATCCAGCAGAAGGGGAACGGTGCCGGCGTAGTCCTCGATGGTAGGGCACTGGTCGGGAATGTCGGAGTCGCCATAGCCCAGCGTGTCCATGGATATGACAAGGTTGGTCTGGGCCAGTATGGGGACCATCTCTGCGTACTCGTCGGTGGAACGGGGAGTCTGGTGCAGCAGGAGAATGGGGTCGCCGGACCCTGCATAGGCGTAGTGTATCTGTCCGTGGGGCGTATCCGCGAAGGCTCTCTTCACCTTGGTCTTGGTAGTAACCATATCGTTCACCTCACGCTATGATTACCTTCCCCTCTCCAGGTATGTGGGGAAGCTCCGGGGGAAGGTGGGCATCCATGACTTATGGGCGTAGTCTAGCGGCTTCTCTGGGCCATGTCAACGACCACTGTACCCCGTTATTACCTGTACGCGTAGGGTGGCGGATGTGGTAAGGATGAGGATATGCTGGGGACTCGAGGTTAGTGAAAAGGCCATGCGCCTCAGCAGTCGGCCTGACGAGCCGGGATGTCTGAACGCTGGGGGCTTGTCGGCCGAGGAGATGAAAGGGTGGGCTTCTTTGCCAGCAGGAAGAGGACGCCACCCAGCAAGCAGATTCCGGCCAGGACGTTGAAGGGAAGCACGTAGCTGCCCCTGGCGTCGTGGTAGATTGCCGTGAGGAGGGGCGCTGCCAGCAGACAGAAATTCATGGGGACCATGGAGAAGCCCATGATGCTGGCGAAGGCCTTCCTCCCGAAATAGTCGCCCCGGATAGCCACGGTCAGGGGTGTGCGCCCGCCGAACCCGATTCCGAAGGCCACCGCAAAGACGAAGGCGGCGACGAGGCTATCGTTTGTGGTGATAATCAGGACGGAGCCTGCCTGAATGGCCGAGAAGATGAAGATGGCTACGTTCTTGGGCGCCCTGTCTCCTATGTACCCGCCCACAACCTGAAAGACCATGGATATGCCTGTATAAACCGTTACCACCCATGCCGCCATCTGGAGGGAGATTTTCTGGTCGGTCAGCATCAGGGCCAGATGGGTCGTTATGGTCACTATGAGCATGGAGTTGAAGGCATGGCCGAAGGAGATACAATAGAAGGCGGGGGTGCGCAGGGCCTGGCGCGCTGTGAACTCGACCTCCTGGGAGCTTGCGGTGGCCTGTCCGGGGTTTGCCGGGGTGAGAGCCGGAGCCTCATCGCCATCGGGGTGCTGGCCGTACTCTTCGGGCCGGTTGCGGATAAACCGGGGAATGAGCAGGGACGACAGGAGTATAATCGCCCCAATTATAAGGGCGGTGGTCTGCCATCCAAGACGCCCTCCTGCGCCGGGGTCCACTGCCCATGCTATGGCCGGCAGCAGCACCAGGGCGCCCAGACGGCTCAGCACGCTGGCCCAGCCCATAGCCGAGGACCGTCGCCTGATAAACCAGTTGTTCACCACTGTCATCAGGGGGAGCCAACCACCAAGGCCCACGCCCAAGGCCATAATCATAAAGGACGCATAGAACATCCAGAGATTTTCCACGCGGCTGAAGAGGAGAAAGCCGGCACCGAGAATCAGCAGCCCTATGAGCACCATGCGGCGAGCGCCCAGACGGTCGGTGAGATACCCCTCCAGGGGTCCCATTATGCCGCCCTCAATCCGGCTGAGGACGAAGGCAATGAACAGCTGGGTACGAGTCCAGGCGAAGTGGCTCTCAAGGGCCACGCTCCATATCCCCAAAGCATGGAAGAATGGCACGGTGGCCACGGTCATCACAAACCCTGAGATACCTACCAGCCACCACCCGTAGAACACGCCCCGCATTCTTCGGAGTGAGTAGAGGCGTTGGACCGCCTGTATCATAAACGGCCCTGTCCCAGGGGCGGCGCTACCCTTCTACATAACGGGGCGGCGCCATGCCCGGCGCGGCTCTGTACCGTGTTTTCCATATCAGGAATTGCCCCACCTGTCGTAAAAGGTCACCTCTCCCACGGGGTTCCGCCTGTTGGGGCCGTACCGGACGCCGTCGGCAAGATAGCCGATGGGCAGAAGGGCCGCCGTCTCCACGTTCTGGGGTATTCCCAATATCTCCTTGAACTCGTCCTCGAACATCTTATGGCGGCTGGTCAGCACGCTGCCCAGACCGAGACCCCTGGCGGCCAGCAGGATGTTCTGGACGGCGGGATATATGGAAGCTCCCCTGCCCATGGTGCTGGGAGAGCCGTCGTGTTGAATACATGGCACGATGAACACGGGCACTTCCTCCAGGTGCTGGGCCATGTAGTCCACTCCCCGGTAAATCCGCTGTTCCCTGGGTGACATGTCGGGACTTGTCCGCGTGCCCCGCGCACTGCGGAACCGTTCGGCGATTTTCTTCTTGGTCTCCTGGTCACGAATGACAAGAAAGGCCCACTGCTGCGTGTTCCCCCCGCTGGGCGCTCTGATAGCTGCGTCCAGTATCTTCTGAATAAGCTCGTCGGGCACCGGGTCGGGCTTGAGATAACGTATGGCCCTCTGGGTATACATGGCCTCGAAAAGACCTATTTCTTCCGGCATAGCTGTCCCCCCTCACATATTGTCGGCAAATATCCCCGGTCATCCTCCCCAATTGTTGCCCCATCTGTCGGTGAAGACCACCTCCTCTAGGGCACGCCGCCTCGTCGGGCCGTAGCCATGACCGTCGGCGATGTACCCTATGGGCAGGAGGGCCGCCGTGTCCACGTTGTCGGGTATGCCAAGTATCTCCTTGACTTCCTTGTCGAACATGGTGTGGCGACCTGTCAAAATACTGCCCAAGCCCAGACCCCTAGCAGCCAGCAATATGTTCTGGACGGCGGGGAAGATGAAGGAGCCTCTCCCGAAAGCGGGGTTGGACGGGGCGGAGCCGTCGTGAACGATGCAGGGAATGATAAACACCGGGACCTCGTGCAGCCGCTGGGCAAACTCGTTGGCTTCACGGTAAATCCTCCGCTGGGGCTGGGGAAGCTCATCCGGGTTTGGCGCGGGGGCCATGCGGTAGTAGTCGGCGATTTTCCGGCGGGTCTCGGCATCCTTGACGACCATGAAGGCCCAGTTCTGGGTGTTGGCGGCATTGGGCGCCCTTATGGCCGCCTCAAGTATCCTGGTGATGAGCTCATCGGGAACGGGGTCCGGCTTGAAATGGCGTATGGCCCGTTGCGTGTGCATAGCCTCGAAAAGGCCGATTTCTTCGGGCATGTCCATCCCTCCTCTCTTCCGGAGAATAGTTGCTTCGGCGGACATCTCCGTTGCCGGCGGTGCCCGCTTTGGTAAGGTCTCAATCATACTCCCGCAGGAACCGGCGTTCAATGGGTCGAGGGGTTGGGGCGGGGTGCATCCCGTCTTGATAGTGCTCATCAAAAGGCTATATACTGAAGTCAGATTGAAGAGCGGGGAAGGTCCTTAATTGGCGAAACAGGTTCGTGTGTGCCGGGTGTGCGGTCAGGTCAACCCTGATGATGACAGAACAAGGTGCAACAAATGCTGGGCATCCCTGGCCGGGGCCAGCACCGTCACACAGGTTGAAGGGGAGAGACACACACGCCGTCTGGAACTCACTTTTCTGCGCAATCGAGTCTTCCGCATCGTATTTCTTCTAGCTGCCGCCGTGGGGTTCACAGTCTGGGGAGTCCTGGTCTTTTTCGAGCTTGGGGCCAACCCGCCCAGCCCCACCACCAGCCTGAACGCCAGCGTCAGCCCCCAGACCTGGGCACAGGCGAGGCGCACACCCCAAAACACCGGCTATACCCCCAACCCGGCCCCGATTCCTCAGAGAACCCAGTGGACTTATTCAAGCTCAGAACCCATCGTCGCCTCTCCCACAGTCGTGGATAATCGCATCTACTTCACTACGGACAACGGGGATGCCGTTGCCCTGGATCTTGATACGGGCCAGCAGGTATGGAGGTACACCAGCGAATTACCGTCGAGCTCAACGCCTGCCGTAGTGGACGACATGGTGATTTTCAGCGTTCGTCCCAGTCGTGTCATAGCCCTGGACAAGGAGACTGGTGTCCTCCGTTGGCAAAGCGAGAACTTCAGGACTTCCTTCCTGGCATCGCCTATCGTCGTAGATGGCACGGTTTACATTGGCGGGGAGGATAACAAGATATACGCTCTGGATGCCGCCACCGGGCAGAAGCGCTGGGACTTCGCCACCAAGGAGTGGATTATCGCTCCCGTAGCCTATGCCGATGACACGCTGGCGGTGACCTCAATGGACGGCGTGATACATATATTGGATACGACAACGGGGCGCAAGCGTTTCGTCTTTGATTCGAGCTCTCCTATCACCGGAAGTCCGGTGATTCACGGGGACCAGGTCTACTTCGGCACCCACCGGGGCATAGTATGGGCATTAGACCGGCGGGCTATTACATACCCCTTCGAGCGCGCTATGTGGCGCTGGAAGGTCCAACTATATGTGTGGGATATGATAATAGATGAAGCACCCCTTCAGAAGGGGACAGTCTGGGGCACCCACATAGGCGGCAAGGTGATAAACAGCCCGGCCATCGCCCACGACAACGTGTACGTCGCCAACGACGAGGGCAAGGTCACTGCCCTTGATGCGGCCACGGGACTGGCCCAATGGAGCACCGTACTGGATGAGAATATCACCACCGCACCAGTGGTCGCGGGGTGGACTGTGCTGGTTGGCACCGAGAACGGGGTGGTCTATGGCATGGATGCCCATACCGGGGAGATGGTGTGGGACTTCAGCGCAGACGGCAGCATCGCGGACAGCCCCATAATTGCCGGGGATAGCATGTACCTTGTCACCGACGCCGGTACGATTTACGCGGTCACCGGGGAGGGTACATAGCCGGCGAGCGGGGCGGAGCAGAGTGATGTCTATCATTTAGTAGCGTTTGCCGTCCCTGGTGTCCAGCACCAGGCAGCGGTCCGCCTCCCCAAGTCCCAGAGCATCCCTCACCTTTATCATGGCCTGCAAGGATTGGTCGGGTGTACGGTAGCCTTCCTGCAGCATGATGCCTGCCAGCTCCCTACCCTTGTCCGCGATGTCGGGACAACGGCCATCGTATACCACTTCCAGCCTTATCCACTGTTCCCTGGGCATGAGGTACTGTAGCTCACAGAACCGGAAGGCCCATGTAGCCCACCAGGGTGTGCCGGGTTCCGGCACGGGACTCATCTCAATGCCCCGGCGAGCGCCCTCAAACAGGTGTCGTTGAATATGGGTCCTGTCGAAGGCAAAGGGGCTGAGAATATCCTCAAGGGTATAGTGGTGCACCATCTCCATCAGGTCACCGCCCACCCGTGCCTCGTGGGAGTCGGCGGCGTACTGGGGCCCGCGCATGGTGGTCGGAAACCCCCGCCGCTGAATTAGCAGGTGGGTCAACTCATGGGCTACGTGGTAGCTCAGGGGACCGTCGGATAGGTCCATCCACCCCGGAAGGCGGCCGGAGCCTTCCTGATAGGACTCGGACCCAAAGACTGCCCCGTGTCCCGTCTCTATCAGGTGGACAGGTACGTCAATCTCCGAAGCGAAGATGTCCCAGAAGGCGTCGAAGGGTGGGACCAGCTCCCTGCTCAGGACTTTCATACTTTCTCTGCTTTCTTTGACCAGGTATGCCTCGGCAGCAGCGCGGCCCGCACCATAAAACCCCAAAGAGGGTGTTTCTAAGGTGGCGTCCCAAGCCTCCTCTCCCTCGATGGGACCCGCCTCGGCGGGCAGGAAGGATTGAGAGCCTGCCCCGTACTTGATACGGGGTGAGGGTGATACCCCTCATCCCAGCCC
>DAOUKR010000002.1:0-133047 GCA_034421095.1 Dehalococcoidia bacterium | reverse complement strand
GGAAAGCAGGCTTACAGTTGTGGGGATTGTGGACGCCGCTATCTGCCGGAAGGGGCCTATCGTCGTCCTGGGCTGAGGGTCAAGGAGCAGGCTATTGAGTTGTACGTTGAAGGGAGTAGTCTGAGTGCCATCGGGCGGTTGCTGGGATACAGCACCACGGCGGTGCAAGGTTGGGTGAAAAAGGGGGGCGACAAGCCCTGAGATGGTTGCGGGAGCGGGGTGAGAAGCGGAAGACGGGTTCTGATGGCCGACGGTTGGCCTCGGTGGTCTCCTATGATGAGATGTGGACCTATCGGGGAGCGCGGCACGGGGATAAGCGGGAGGAGTGGTGGATTTGGACGGCGGTGGTGTCCGAAGCCGACGGCAGTCGGTGGGTAGACTTTGAGGTGGGAGACCGCAGGGAGGGGCCCTTTTTGCGGCTGTATGCCCGGTTGCCCGAGGCCAATGTGTATCGTAGCGACGCCTACTCGGTGTACACCGGGTGGCTTCCGCCCAATCGCCACGTGGTGGGCAAAGGTGGGGCAGTGAACTGGAATGAAGGGTTACATTCGGTGTGGCGTAGCAAGTTGAACCGGCTGGTACGGCGCACCAAAGGCTACAGCAAAAGCATTGAGATGCTGATGTATTCCCTGGCATTGGTCTGCTGGCGGCGGTGGGTGAAATTCAATATCATCACACCTTAAAAATACCAAGAATCGGGTATTCTTGGCACGTGTTGGTGCTCATATCCGTCATTACCAGCACAAATTGAGAAAACTGATGCCATTCTGTGCTTTCGTGTCTTCCCTCCAACGTGTCATAATTTATAAGTTGGCCTGAATTCTGTTACTTGATAAAATCAGTTGAACAACGGTAACTACGCTATTCGCACCAAAGGCCTGGCCCGCAGCTTCGGCAACGTTCGTGCCGTTGACGGAGTTGACTTGGCCGTTCCCCCCGGAGAAATCTACGGATTCCTCGGCCCCAACGGCGCCGGCAAGACCACCGTTATCCGGATGTTGATTACCTTGCTGGCTCCCACTGCCGGAGAGATCCAGGTTGCAGGTTACGACGTGATTCGCCAGCCTGAGGAGGTACGTCTGCGTATAGGCGCGGCCCAACAGGAGGCGGCGCTGGACAGCAAGCAGACCGGACGGGAGTTGCTGCGCCTCCAGGGGAAGCTCTACGGCCTTTCCGGCCGGTTGGTTGACCGGAGAATCGGCGAACTCTCCGACCTGGTAGACATTGGCGATGCCATGGGCCGACTTATTGGCACTTACTCTGGCGGCATGAAGAGGCGGCTGGACCTGGCCGCTGCCCTGATTCATAAACCCCTAGTCCTGTTCCTGGACGAGCCGACCACCGGCCTCGACCCGATCAGCCGCGCACGTATCTGGGAGGAGATACGCAGAATCAACGGGGAGACGGGGGTCACCATTTTTCTTACCACCCAGTACCTGGAGGAAGCCGACTCCCTGGCCCACCGGGTGGGCATCATTGACCGGGGCCAGTTGGCTGCCCAGGGCCCGCCGGCCGACCTGAAGCGGGCCAGAGGCTCCGACCTGATTGTGGTCCGATTGGAGGGCGAGGCGGAGGAGGCTATGGCGGCCCTGGGCGACGTTCCCCAGGTGGAGCACGTGGAAGCCCACGGGCAGGAGTTGACCGTGAGCGTGTCCAACGGTGCGACCCTAATTAGCGCCGTTGCCCTGGCGCTCGACCGGCACGGAGTGAATGTGCAGGAGTTGACTTTGCGTACCCCAACCCTAGACGATGTCTTCCTTCAGGTAACCGGCGCACGTCTGCAGGAAGGGTCGTAGCCTCCCATGTCTCTATTGAGAATCCTTAATCGGACGGGGAGACCGCACACGGACGGCGGTGGCCACCCCTCGGCCTCCCTTGCCACCGCGGAAACCCTGGCCCGCCGGGGTGGGTTCTTTCGAGATACCCTGAGTGTGGCCGATCGGGCATTGCGCTCGGTACGCCGGGACCCGGAGGTCACCGTGCCGGCCCTGTTCATTCCCGTCTTCATGTACATTGTGACAGTTGGGGCGTTGAATGACATAGCGGAGGGTATTCCCGGCCTGAATTATCGCGCCTTCCAGATTCCGGTGGCCGTTCTGTTCGCCGTGACGGGCATATCACGTGCTATGGTGGTAGTCACCGACATCCAGACCGGCTACTTCGACCGGCTGGCGATCAGCCCGGTGAACCGGCTGGCACTGCTCTTGGGTCTTATGATTGCCGACTTTGCCATGGTTGTGGCTCTCACCGTGCCGGTGGTCATAATGGCCTTCATCGCAGGTGTCAACTTTGCCACCGGCGTTCCCGGGATCCTGGTGTTCATGTTCCTCAGTGGACTCTGGGGGCTCATCTTCGCTGGCTTTCCCTATGCCATCGCCCTGAAGACCGGCAACCCGGCAGCGGTCAACATCAGCTTTCTACTCTTCTTTCCCCTCTTGTTCACCACCACCCTGTTCATGCCCCAGGAGGCGATGACAGGTTGGTTGAGCGCGGCCGCCGACTACAATCCTGTCACCTATCTGCTGGCTGCCCTCCGCTCACTGATCTCGGACGGTTGGGAGCCACTGACTTTGGCTAAGGGGTTAGGTGCCATCCTGGCGGTGGGGGTTCTCAGCATCGGGCTCGCCCTAGCCGCCCTCAAAGGCCGCGCCACTCGCAAGTAGCCCGAATAAGGCCCTCAGACGGCTTTGGATAGGTGTGTACCTACGCTAATTAGCAGATGCGCAATGCCTCGCCGGTCAGCCTTGAACCATGCTTTCCACCCCCTATTGGGCGTGGGAAGCAGAGAACGCCACTGAGGCCTGGATTGGACCCCGCTCCAATGCAGCTATGTCGCAGGTGGGACTTCTGAGGAAACCAGTCCCACTATGTTGCCCTCAGGGTCTCTGAACTGGGCGAAGGTGACCATGCCTGGAATGCTGGTCACCGGGACGATTGTCTTCCCGCCAAGCTCACCGGCCCTGTCCAACGATGCCTGGATGTCTTCCACCTCGACATAAATCGTCAATTGGGCATCCCCGCCGGGCATTACGCCGCCGACGCCTCCACCGATACCATTGCCCTGCTCGTCGGCGCTGATGATTCCGTAGGGGAAGTCCGGCGACACGTTTGTGATTTTCCATCCGAACAGGTCGCTATAGTACTTCTGCAGCGCCTCGTGGTCCTTGCCGAGAATCTCGAAATGAACGACTGGATTGGGCATTCCGCTCTCCTTTCTATTCTCAAGAGGTGGGCCAGTCCAGGGAGGCGAGTCTTTGTTCCAGTTCCCGCTGCCTCAGGGCCATCGTCAGGTCGCCCCGGGTCCTCTCCAGAACGCCCCGCATGGCGTCTGTGGTCCGTCTCAGCCCTCCGGTCACCTGCTCAGGGAAGTCCACCGTGACCAGGATAGTATAGATGTTGTCCATAACGTCCAATAGCTCGTCACAGCGTTGGCTATCGTTCTTACGCAGAGAATCCAGGATGAACCGCCTCAGTTCCCCTATGGCTTCACCTATGCCATTGAGATAAGGTGCAATCTCCACGCCCAGCTCACCGGGCTGGGGGATTCGGGTTCCTGAGATGAGCGCCAAGGTTATACAGGCCTCGCTGTACTCTTTTCTGGCGTCGGAGAGGAAGCCGGCGTAATAAATCTCCGGCCACTCCCTCAAGATGTCGTCGGTCTCATGAAGCTTGCTTTCCGCCTGGCCGAGCAAGTCCCTCGCCTGGTCAAACTCCTGCCGATGAACGGCCCGTATGGTGTTGGCCGAGAGCCGGATTACTTCTCGCGATACTTGTAAGCCCCGTTCTCTGGCCGCGTGTTTCGCCGAAAGCTCTTTCAGGGCCGCCTCCGCCACCTGTGCAAGGCTTTCGTCATGGGAGGAGGTCGTCATGCCTTACCTCCTGCTCGAAGGATTTTCTCCACCAGACGCCGGGATGCTTCCTCCGGGTCCGATGCCAGGCCCACGGCGCCGGTGACACATACGGCATCGGCCCCTGCCTTCACCACCGGCTCCACGTTCTCAGCATTTATGCCCCCTATGGCTACCAGGGGCACGCTGACCGACTCCTTCGCTTTTCGTACTGCGTCGGGGCCAAGGGTAGCCCGGCTCCGTATACTGGACTTGGTGGCGGTGGGATATATGGCTCCCAGGGCTACGTGGTCAGCCCCATGCGCCTGGGATTCCAGTAGCTCTTCCGGCAAGTGATTGGACCGCCCCACGATTTGCCGGGGATGCAGTATCCGGCGGGCCTCCGCCACCGGCAGGTCTCCCTGCCCCACGTGGGTGCCATCGGCACCCACCAGGGCGGCCAGGTCCGCGTGGTCGTTTATTATCAGGAGAGCTCCATACTCGACGCAAAGACCTTTTAGTGCCCTTGCCAAAGGAAGAATCTGGCCCTTTTCTCTGACCTTGTCCCTTAGCTGGAGCATCTTTGCGCCGCCCCTGAGTGCTCCGCGGGCCACTTCCACGGGGTCGCGCCCGCCGGTAACTTCCGGGTCAATGATGACGTAGAGGCCATACACTCCGGCGCTGGGGGTTCTGCGCAGCTCCCTGCCTATGCCATCCTCCAGGTCATCAAGGGCGTGTCTGAGGCGCGATACAGGGCCGTCACCATCATCGGTCTGTGCCGGATAGCCTGTCCCATCCACCAGGTTGAGGGATGCACGGGTTTGGGAAAGTATCTCCAGGGACTCGGTCATGCCAACGGACCCGGAAGATTGGCCTTCTGAGAGAGAGAGACTGTCGGCAAGCTCGACAAGCTCCCCAACAAGCCCCGGGTCAAGGGGGAGGCGTTTGACAACGCTGTCCAACAGCAAAATGGACTGTCTCAAGCAGTCCAACTGGCCTTCCGGCAAGGTCCTGTCTCGTGTCATAAGTTCAACCCTTCGGGCAACTGACCATCGCGGGCAGCGTCTATGGTGTCTCTAACGGACTGGGGCATGTCTACCCCGTGCTTCCGAAAGGACTCCTCCACGTTGCGCCCCACGTTGCGAGGGTCCTTGTAGTAGTCCAGCGAAGGGACCCCAGTTGCGGGAGGTGACCCGGACTCCTGATGTACGGTCTTGAGCGATTTGTGGTAGGCAACAGGAGAGATGGTGCGTTGCATTTGTGTGCTCTGACAGTGGGAGCATACTGGCTGGAGTGGGGTGTTTATAGACCTTGTAAAGAAGGATGATTTCTTTTCGCATCTGCCACAGCGGTACTCATAGATGGGCATGTCTTTGCTGTCTCCTCATGGCGTGGGGATGATTTCAGCCATTGGACTATTCACTCTTCGCCATAGTCCGACATCTCCGCCTCGGACTCCATTTCCTCCATCATCTGCTCGAATTCGGGGGTTACCTCCTCGCCCATCTCCCTCTGCATACTGCGCATCCACTGGGCCATCTGTCTTGGGTCTTCGTGCTCCATGTCATCGGGGTAGCCGGAGTCGGGCGCCCAGTTCAGGCTATCACCCCAGGAACGATGGAACGAGAACTTGGAGATAAGGCGTCTCAGGTTGGCACCGCCACAGTGCTCGCAGGTCGGCTCCGAAGAGCCGGACAGGCTCCTCACCAGCACCGTTGTCCTGCGCCGGCAGTCGTGGCAACGATATTCATAAAGCGGCATATCCTCTATTCCTTGCTCACCGTGAGCCCACTACCGTAGATTTTAGCACAGGGGAGTCCGCGGTAAAATAGCCGCCCGATCCCTGCCTTCAGGTAAGCTCAACGGCATTCGCCAGATGTACCACCCGCTGGACCGAACCTCCTCTGTCCAGGTACACCCCAATCAGGTCAATCCTCCAATCCTCCGGGGGGTCGGTACAGTCCTGAATATAGGTCTCGGCGGTGGCCACCAGCTTGTCTCGCTTCTTGCTGGTGAGTGATTCTTCGGGAGTGCCGTATGGCAACGAGCCGCGACGGGTGCGTACCTCGACGAATACCAGGCAGTCCCCTTCTCGTGCCACTATGTCCACTTCTCCCCAGGGACAACGGAAATTTGAATCCATAACCCGGTAGCCTTTGGCCTTGAGATACTCCCTGGCTATCCCCTCTCCGTATGCACCCAACCGACTTCTTGCAGTGGGCATGGCTAGCTTGCCCTGCCGCGTAATGGGGCATTTGAGCAACCGTCATTCCGACGAAGGGCCTGCCCAGGCGTTGTTTCGGTAGCTATGCAAAGGTCTCTCACCGGGCTGAAGGAGCGCCGGTGAATGGGAGACGGGCCAAGCGCACCTAGTCGGGTCAAATGATGGGGCGTGGGATAGCCCTTATGTTGGGCGAAGCCGTAGCCCGGATACATGGCATCCGCCTCATCCATGAGCCTGTCGCGAGTCACTTTGGCGACGATGGATGCGGCGGCTATGGAGTAGCTTAGGCTGTCTCCACGGGCCATCGCTAGAAATGGAACACCACATTCGGGGAGCTTGACGAAATCTATAAGGAGGTAGGACGGCCTGACGACCTCCTCAGCGTCACGTCGAGAGCGCAGGTTATCAATGGCGCGGAGCATGGCAGTCCTGGTTGCGCTGCCGATGCCCTGGGAGTCTATCTCCTGGTGTGTCGCCATTCCCAGCCCGATAGCGATGGCGTGGGTCTCGATATGTTCCAGCGCCTTCTGGCGTTGCAGGGGAGTCAGTGCCTTGCTGTCGTCCACAAGACGGAGCCAGGTAGAGCCGGCCGCCTCCGGGGTCAAGACCACCGCTGCTGCCGCCACAGGGCCGGCCAAAGGGCCGCGCCCCGCCTCGTCAACGCCCGCAACAACGGGAAACCCCTGTCGCTGAAGCTGCAGTTCCAGGTCGAAGGTGGGCAATGGTCTCCTCCAAAGGTTCCCTCTACTCTTCGTGGGAGAGGGTTAGGGTGAGGGGGAAGGAATTAGGCACAGGTCTGGGGAAGTAGTGGACCGGGTATCGCTGCTTATGCGCCCTCCGCCCAGCACCTCATCACCCCGGTAGAACACCACCGCCTGGCCCGGGGTGATGGCCCGCTGGGGCTGCCGGAATCGCACCAGGGCGTGGCTGCCCTGGGGATGGAGGGTCGCCTCGGTCTCCGGCGACTTGTACCGTATCTTGACGGTGATGTCCATAGCCTCTCCGGGCTCCCGGTCCGAGGTGTAGCTGACCTCCGAGGCCCACAGGGTGTCGCTATAAAGCTCTGCCTCGCTCCCCACCACTATTCGACTTTTCTCGGCGTCTATTCCTATCACGTACACAGGCTCTCCCCCGGATACGCCCAGACCACGACGCTGCCCCACGGTGAAGGACTCGATGCCCTGGTGCTCCCCCATGACACGCCCTTCGCTGTCCACAATGTATCCGGGGCGGGGGGTTACGTGATCTCTGAGAAACTTACGGTAGTCGCCCGAAGGGATGAAGCAGATGTCCTGACTGTCTGGCTTCCGGGCGTTGGGGAAATCCGACCGGACAGCCAACTCCCGTATCTCATCTTTGCCGTATCCGCCTACGGGCAGCAGGGTTTGAGAAAGCTCCTCTTGACCCATACCGTACAGAACATAGGACTGGTCCTTCCGGTGGTCAATCCCCTTGAGAAGGCGCAGGCCGTCAGCGCCAGGCTCTATGCGTGCGTAGTGGCCGGTCGCTATATAACTGGCGTCAAGGAAGCGGGCACGCCGGAGGAGAAAATTGAACTTTATCTTGTCGTTGCAGGCTATACAGGGATGGGGTGTCCTCCCCTGCTGGTACTCGCTGCAGAAATAGTCTATGACAAAGGTCTGGAACTCCCTCTGGAGGTTGAAGACGTAGTGGGGGATGTCCAGGCGGTGGCACACCATCCGGGCGTCCTCCACGTCGTCAACGGTACAGCAGCCACGGTAGTGTTCAGGCAGGTCCGACTGGTCAATGCTGTACAGCTTCATGGTGACGCCCACCACCTCATACCCTGCCTGCTTCAACAGGAGGGCCGCGACCGACGAGTCCACCCCGCCGCTCATGGCTACCACTACTTTCTCACGTGCCAAATGCCCTTGCCTCCACAGCTTAGGAGTCCTGCGGGAAGATTTCAAAACGAGTCTCATACCGCAGCAGCCGACTGCCTGGGATAGCCTTGACGGCGTAACGTAGTTTTTCGTCGTACTCAGGAGTCAGCACCACACCCTCGACGTCCCGCCCGTTGGCCAGATGTTCTTTCACCCAGCCCATGTGGCGTGCTAGCTGGCCCATAACGGCGTCCGACTGACGCCCTCTCTTCAGTTCCATCACGACGAGCGCGCCGGTGGACGTATCCTCACAGAGCAGGTCAATGACGCCAACGGCTCCTGTGTCGTACTGCTGCCCCACAGATTCGCCGTTCTCTTCGTAGAGTTGAAGAGGCGCTCCGAAGTTGACCTGATTCCAGCGGGCGACCAGCCACTGCTCGATATTGCTCTCGACGAGTTGATCGGCGGGCGAGCCGTTGGTTGGTCCGGTCCCATCATCCTGCTCAACAGGGGGCTCCGCCTTGACTAATTCTAAAACCTGCTGGGCCGCAATGGGCTCGAGTTTGGTTATGTTGAAGCTTGGGGTACCACAATTGAGGAAGGCGTCCTGGAGCTTATCCTCCGCGACGAGACTACGTATGGTGTTGAGACCGAGCGGGGACGGGAACCAGTGAGGCTCGTCGAGGTCGAAGGTGGTCTTGTCCGGACTCACGTTCCTCACTATTACGCTGAACGCGAGTGACTTCCCGTATTTGGGAACATTCCCGGTGCAATAGACAAGTAGCTCATCTCCCGGCTTGACCTCGCCATGGTTCTTGTCTTTGGGGTCCCTCTTCCAGGCACTGTTCCTATAGCGTTGGTTGTTCGTGATATCGTGGTATCCAAATTTTGCGGTGACTTGTATCAGGAACCTGTCCAACGATGAACCTTCCATTTCTGCTCGCATCTCAAATAACATAGAAGAGCTAGTGCAGCACAAGCACTGAACACTGACGCGGCAGGGCGCTGAAATACGCGCCTCTGGGTGTCTGGAGTACCGCTAGGCTAGTGCAAACGTACCCTGGTTCTCACTCCAGCGTGGTGGTCTCACTGTCCTTTGAAGTCACGGTGATGTGGGACATGTAAGACTCTTGTCGCGCCCCGTGCCAGTGCTTCTCTCCAGCCGGAATATGCACGATGTCGCCCACCGTTACCTCGCGCTCCTCATTCTCGGTGGCGACAATGCCTATACCGGAGGTTATTACCAAAATCTGATCGCTGGTATGGGCATGGAACTTGTTCCTTGACCCTTTAGTGAAGTTCACTATTCCGCAGTTGAAATTCTTCGCCTCTTCGGTGGGCACTACGGCCTGCCGTGTTACTTCACCGCCTACAAACAGGGGGCTGTCCGCCGGCGTCTCGGCTACCTCGGCTGTCCTTACTACCCTCATGTCTACCTCCGCAATCACTATTTCTTGGCAGAATAACAGGATTGGCCGCCCCATTTCCACATAGGGACGGGACCTCTCCCACGATATGATAATACACCTTCCCTTCCCGCTGCGTCCACAGTCCATGCAGCCTAGTCAGGTGCGGGGGCCGGTGAAGCGACCGTACCCGGAGGCTGGGACCTCCGATCGCCGGCGCTGGGCAGGAGGAAGCCCACAACGAAGAGGAACCATGCCAGCAGACCAAAGATGAGAAATCCGGGCGTGAAGCTGCCGGTAGAGTCCCTCAAAATCCCCACCACCAGGGGTGATATGAAGGTTCCCACTCCCGATGCCGTCATAATCCAACCCCATGCAAGGGCAACCTTTTGAGGCGTCATACCCGGTAGCTCTATGGGCAGAGTGAGGAGGGAAGGGACATAGAGCCAGGCTCCGAGTCCCATGACAATCACGGCAAGATAGGTGATAGCCAGGTTGTCTATCAGGAAGGAACCCAGACCTCCTACTCCCGCCATCACCCCGGGAACTATGAAAAACAACCGTCTTGGCCTTATCCTCAAGGGCAGGAACCCTCCAAGAAGGACTGCGAAGATGCCCATGAACGGGAGCAGGCTGGTGAGGAACCCGGCCTGGGTTAGAGACATTCCCCGTGCTTCGTTGTAGAAGGTTGGGAGCCATCCGGTCAGTGCCACGTACATGCTGAAGCAGGCGGTATCGGCAAGCCCCAGGAGAAACACGGTCTTGTTCTTCAGAACGCTCCATATCTCCCCCGGTGATAGTGGAGTCACGGCCTCCTGTGACTGCTCCTGCGCCTTACCCCACACCAGCCAGGCAAAGGCCCCCACCAGTCCCACCGCTCCGAAGAGTCCCAGGACCGTCTCCCATCCCATCAGGTCGGCCAGCGGGGCCGCCGTGGACACGGACAGCACTATACCCAGGGAAACACATGCTATGTTCAAGCTGGTTATGATTGGGACTTCTCCGGGACGGAACCACTGCATAATCAGGGGGCCGGTAGCGGGCATCATCGCCGCCACTCCCAGCCCATATATGATGCGCAGGGCCATCAGTACCTCGAAGTTGGGGGATAGGGCCGTGAAGGTCAACGACCCCATCATCAACCAGCTTACGGCATAGATTCTCCACACGCCCACTCGGCCCACTATAATCCCTCCGGGGATGCCGAAGGCCCCGTGGATAATCATCACCACGCCCACCAGAACGCCGGCAGTGGCGTTGTTAATTCCGTAGTCGTCGGTGATGAGGGGCAGAACGGGCGACACAGACTGGAAGCTGAGGCCGGTGGCAAGGTGGGCCCATAGCATAAGCCCGCCGATAACGTAGCGGTAGGGACTGGCCGGATTGTTTCTGGTCATTGCAAATTCACACTGTACCTGAGATGCACACCTATGACAAGGCTATATCCTGAGCGTCAGGGTATTTCCTAAAGGGTTCCTTATAGCCTCCTCTCCCTTGACGGGAGAGGATTGAGGTGAGGGTGTGAAGGCATATCGGAACCACTACCCCCTCATCCTAGCCTTCTCCCGCTAGGGGAGAAGGGACTCTGACAAGACTATATCCTGAGCACAGTCAAGGATTGTTTTAGCCTGTTCCGGATGTTACCATCTTTACACCTTGCACCTTGGGGCGTCTATGACAACCAAAGGAGGGAGAAAGTGCCAGCCTATGGATATGACCATATACACCTCAGAAGTCCCGACCCCGTGGCGACGGCACAATGGTACAATCGCATGTTTGATGCCAGAATAATCGAGACCGTTGAGCCTCCGGGAAGGCAGCGGACGGACATAGACATCAACGGTCTGATGGTATTCATCGCAGGAGCGCTCCCCAGTGGTGAGGAGTTGAAAGGGCTGCGAGACCCCCACTACGGTCTCGACCACTTCGGTCTGCGAGTAGACGACCTTGATGAGGCGGTAGCCGACCTGAAGTCCAGAGGGGCGGAGTTCGCCGTGGAGCCCCGGTCATTGCCCAACGGCCTCAAGATAGCCTTCGTACGTGGCCCGGACGACGTCCGAGTGGAGTTGGTGGAGAGGCCCACATAAGGGAGGCAGACGTGAAAATTGGCATCTTTGTGTACGAAGCAGCGGAATCGCTGGATACGGCCGTGCTGGCGAAGAGGGCCGAAGAGCTGGGATTCGAGTCCTTCTGGGTCCCGGAACATGGCATCATCCCGGTCAATCGCACCTCACCCTTTCCAGGCTCCGCCGACGGCAGCCTCCCCGACTACTACAAGCGGACCGTAGACCCCTTCGTCGCCTTGGCAAGGGCCTCCGCAGTGACGAAGACCATAAAGCTGGGCACGGGGATTTGCCTTGTCCCGGAAAGAAACCCTCTCCTCCTGGCCAAGGAGGTCGCCACCCTGGACTATCTCTCCAACGGCCGGTTCATTTTCGGCATCGGGGCAGGCTGGCTCAAGGAGGAGTCGGAAATCATGGGGGCCGACTTTCCCCACCGCTGGACCCAGACACACGAGGCTGTCATGGCTATGAAGGAGCTATGGACCAGGGACGAGGCCGAGTACCACGGCAAATACTACGACTTCCCGCCGGTCCGGTCCTTCCCCAAGCCGGTGCAGAAACCCCATCCCCCCATCTTTCTGGGCAGCCTGGGCAGCAGGAACGTATTCAAACGGGTGGTGAGGTGGGGCGACGGCTGGATGCCCACCCGCAGCTCAGTGGAGGAGATAAGGCAGGGTCGCGCCACCCTCAACGAGCTTGCCGAGCAGGCCGGACGCGACCCTCAGTCCATTGACGTCATGGTCTTCGGTTCATCAGGCAAGTTCCGGGACCGGGAGTCCATAAAGGACATGGAGGAAGCCGGTGCAAACCGGATAACCGTATGGCTAACCCATACGGTGAGCGATGAGGCCCTGAAGGATATGGAGGAGATTGCCCGAAAGGTACTCTGACCGGTTCTTGGGGAAGCTCTGAGAAACCGTTATTCCGGCCCCCGGTCATTCTGGCTCTCCCCTGCGTCCTTCCGGCTCCCCCTGCGTCATTCTGGCGAATGCCAGAATCCAGAGGCGTCCTTGGTTTCCTCGCCCGTGTCCAGCGACAAGGGCGTATGGATTCCGGCTCAAAGCCTGCCCCGTACTCGATACGGGGGCCGGAGTGACGGAAGCGTAGTCCCCCGCATGGGCGTCCCTTGTACCCACCCTGTTCCTGCCATCAGTATTGGCGTCCCATGGTCCATTGCTCATATATCGGCAAAGAACCCGCAGATAGCGCTCCAGTGTATTCCATAAATGCTGCTTGTGCTGTATAATGGCTCAAATCAAAAATATGACGACAGGCAGGCGGCCCCATTTCCACACCGACGGGAGGGGCCGGTTGCCCGCCGTACTAGGCGCTTCATGCAACGATGATTGTCCCAAACGCCGACCAAGCGCCCGGAGGAGGGTGCCAGCCTCTCAAAGTAATGGAGTCGCATCATGTCCAGAATTAAAAGAGTAGTTCTTGTTCAGCCGGAATCAGTCGGGGGCAACTTCGAGTACGTAGCCATACCCAGACAAGGGATGCTCTTCCTGTCCGCCGCCCTCAAACAGTGGGATGGCCCCTTCCTGTACGATACCGAAATATGGTTTGAGGACCGAAGCGGCAGAATAGACCCGGAGACCGACTTGGATGGGGTAGACATCCTTATGGTCACCGGACTCATCAATGAAGCCCCAAGGGCATACGAAATCGGCAGGCTGGCCAAGCTGCACCACCCGGAACTGGTGACCATTGGCGGCGGCCCTCAGATGAGCCCTCTGGCCGAGGAGGCAATCAACGAGGGCAAGTTTGACGTGATTGTGAACAGAGAAGGCGAGGACATCATCGGCCAGCTTTCGGACGTGCTCCTGAGCTACAAAGGGGCCAACCTGAAAAGACACCTTGGCAAAATCCCCGGCATATCCTTTATGACAGACGTGCATCTGGTCCAGACCCCAAGGTCCGGCGTCATCTCCCCGGATTTCGTGGAGCTGCCGGACTTCCGGGCCATACGCGACCTTACCCCTCAGAGGCCTATGGCGGGCGGGGTGCTGGAGACTGTCCGGGGGTGTACCGAGAAGTGCACTTACTGCCAGGTCATCCAGCAGTTCCTGGGATACCGGCTGATCAACAGGGGGACCGAGCTTAAACGCCTGCGCCAGCTTCGCCAACTGGCCTCTGACGGGCTTATACATACTGCCAGGGATGGCCGCTTCAGCGTCTTCATATCCGACGACCTGCACCCTCCGCCTCTACGCGCCACCAAGTACCGGGACGAGCGTCTGGCAAGGCTCAAGTCATGGAAGGGCCACACGGAAGACATGTACATGATATGCCAGACCAGGGCCGAAGTTGGGCAGGACTCCGAGCTTGCCTACGCACTACACGACGCCGGTATACGGATGCTATACGTTGGGGTGGAATCGGACAACGCCGAGAACCTGAATGCGGTGAGAAAGCGTCAAGACCCGGGCCAGGTACACAAGGACCTGGTACGCCTGAACGAAGTCGGCTTCACGTTGGTTGCCATGACCATAATCGGCTTGCCTTACGATACCGAGGAAGGCATTATGGACATGGCCAATTGGGTCACTCAGGTCAGCAAATACCAGACGGCCAACCTTTTAACTCCGCTCCCGGCTACCTCCAACTGGACAGACCTGACCCCCCTGGATGCCGATGGCAACGTCCTGGCTCCGGGCGCGCTGCGGCCATACCACCTCTATACGGGGCGACAGTTCGTCCACCAGGACCACCGGTGGAGCATGGAGGAGTCACGCCAGATATTTAACAGATACCACGATAAGCTCAATCCCGTGGACAAACTCTACGAGCGTATATTCCAGCTCCTGGGGTCATCCCGCTTCCAGCTATCTACCACCGGCAGGGAGTTAAGCGGGACCATCTCCGCACGGATAAACGAGTTCAGCGAAGCCCTCAGGACCCTTTCCGACTCGTCGAAGGAGCTTCCCGACACTATATCCACCCGCATGAACGAGGTGAGCGAGGCCCTGGCAAGGTACAGGCTCCAGTTGTCCTCCACCGGCAAGGAGCTTCCAGAGGTAATAGCGGCCCATATAAACGAAGCGAGTGAAGCCCTGAGAAAATACCGGCTTCAGATATCCGAAACGAGCAGGGAAATAAGCGGGTCGGTCTCGACGCGCATAAACGAGGTGAACGAGGCCCTGATGAGCCTGTCCGATTTGTCGAGGAAACCCGTCAAGAACAGCGAGTAGCCGGCCTCCGCCAGAGGGAGATAGTCCGGCAGAGCTTGCATTGAGCGATGTGACATGGCAAAGAGTCGAGTATTTATCACCGGTCTAGGCACGGTGAGTCCCTTGGGCCTGGATGTGGCGTCCACCTGGGAATCCCTCGTAGGCGGTGTCTCGGGTATAGACCACATCACGTCCTTCGACCTTGATGGTTTCGAGACCCGGTTCGGAGCCGAGGTAAAAGGGTTTGAGGCTACCGACTACCTTGAGAAGAAGGAAGCGCGGCGGATGGACAGGTTCGCCCAATTCGCTGCCGTGGCTGCCGGCGGGGCTTTGGCCCAGGCGGAGCTAAAGCCGGAAGAGGTAAACCCCTTCAGAGTCGCCGCTATAGTCGGCAGCGGCATAGGCGGCATAATCACCCTCTCCCAGCAACATGACGTGCTGAGAGAGAAGGGGCCTCGCCGGGTGACCCCATTCCTGATACCCATGATGCTCGGAGACATGGCGTCGGCTCACGTCTCCATGGCAACGGGGTCTATGGGCCCCAATTTCTGCGTGGTGTCGTCCTGCTCCAGTGGCGCCGATGCCATAGGGCAGGCGTGGGAGATGATACGCCGAGATGAAGTGGATATAGCCGTCGCGGGTGGGAGTGAAGCCCCGATTTGCCCCATAGCCATCGCCGGATTCAACTCCCTGCGGGCACTATCCAAACATAACGAAGACCCCAAAAAGGCCAGCCGTCCCTTTGATGCCGAACGGGACGGCTTCGTAATGGGCGAGGGGTCGGCCATTCTGGTCCTTGAGAGCCACGAAAGCATGGAGAAGAGGGGCGTAAAACCCCTTGCCGAGTTGGTGGGGTATGCGGCTACTTCCGACGCCTACCACCTCACCGACCCTTCCCCCAACGGCCATAGTGCCGCCAAGGCCATGAAACTGGCTATCCGTGGGGCGGGAATAAAGCCCGAGGAGATAGACTATATCAACGCTCACGGTACCTCAACTCCCCTGAATGACCGTCAGGAGACCCAGGCCATAAAAACTGCCTTGGGAGAAGAGTCTTACCGTGTACCCATAAGCTCCACCAAATCTATGACAGGCCACCTTCTGGGTGCGGGGGGTGCCCTGGAGGCCATGGCATGTGTCCTGGCTATACAGCACGGGACCATCCCCCCTACCATTAACCTGGAGCATCCTGACCCCGACTGCGACCTGGACTACACCCCTTCTAAAGCACGTCAACAACCGATAAGGTTTGCCATGAGCAACTCTTTCGGTTTTGGCGGCCACAACTCCGTCCTCGTATTTAGCTCCGTCGCCTGAGCGCCAATCTACCTTCGATGAGGGCATCAAGGGAAACTTCTACAGGGAGAGAATGGAGGCTGTACCCTCCTGCGCCTGCGGGCGCATTGAGCAGGACCGGACTCCCTCCCATAGTGGCCCAGGTGCTCCACAATCGCGGAGTTACCACCGGGTCTGAGATTGACTCCCTGTTCAACCCCTCACTGCACGACCCCGCGCTGCTCTCGAATATGGAACCGGCCTGCCAACGCCTGTACAGAGCCATAGAGTCCGGCGAAATCATAGGAATCTTCGGTGACTTCGACGTTGACGGGGTCACCGGCACTGCCCTGATAGCTCAGGGGCTTGGCGACCTCGGAGCAAAGGTGGAGCCTTACATTCCCCATCGCGTGACCGAAGGCCACGGCCCCAACGAGGCCGCAATGAGGGTCTTGAAGGAGCGCGGGGCCTCAGTCATTGTTACCGTGGACTGCGGAGTGACTTCCCTGAAGGAAGTCGCTCTTGCTCAGGAGCTGGGGATGGACGTCATAGTCACAGACCACCACATACCCCCGGCAACCCTGCCCCCGGCGCTGGCGATCATAGACCCCAAGCTTGATGACGGCACTGAGTACCCTTTCCCTGAGCTTTCGGGGGCTGGACTGGGCTTCAAGCTTGTCCAGGGGCTTTACGACCTTGTCGGGCAACCCTGGAGCCGGGACTTGCTGGAGTTGGCTGCCCTTAGTACGGTTGCAGACCTGGTCCCTCTGAAGGGTGAGAACCGGTTTCTGGTGAAGGAGGGACTGAAAGAACTAAGCCGCACCCGCAGACCCGGCCTCCTTGCCCTGTACCGGGATGCGGGTATATCGGCAGAGTCCATAGACGTGGAGACGGTTTCTTTCGCCATCGCCCCCCGGCTCAACGCTGCAGGGAGGCTCGACCACGCCGACGTCAGCTACCGGTTACTGCTCACCAGGTCCAATGATGAGGCGGAGGGGCTGGCAGCCCGGCTGGGAGGCCTGAACAGAGCGCGGCAGCAACTCTCGGAAGAAGCCTACGATGCTGCACGAGAGACTGTGTTGGGCTGGTCGCCCCTCCCGCCTATACTCATCCTGGAGGGCGAGCATATCTCCCCGGGGATTGCGGGGCTTGTAGCCACCAGGCTGGTTGAGGACTTCTATCGTCCGGCAGTGGTGATGTCTCGGGTTGACGGTGTCATAAGGGCCAGCGCCCGCAGCATCGCCGAGTTTCACGTGGGTGAGGCTCTTTCTCAATGCGGCGACCTGTTCGTGCGGCATGGGGGGCATCGCCAGGCGGCGGGATTCACCATGCACCCGGAGAACTTGCCCCAACTCAGGGAGAGGCTGGGACGTATAGCTGCGGACCTGCTGGAGAAGTATGACCTGAAACCCGGCCTCAATATAGATTCCGAGGTATCCGTATCTAATCTGACCGGCGAGACTTTCCGATGGCTCAAGGCCTTGGAGCCGTTCGGAGTGAATAACCCTACGCCGGTATTCCTGACCAGGAACCTCCGACCCATAGAGTCCCGGCTGGTTGGCAGGCAGGGCAACCACCTGAAGCTGAAGCTGAAAGAGGGCGGGGTTGTCTGGGATGCTATGGCCTTCCGGCAAGCGGCGCGATGGGTCCCCGGTACTTCCATGCTGGACGCGGTCTATACCGTCGGCACCGACTGGCGCGGCGGAAGGGAGATGATGGCTCTGAGGGTGATGGACTTTCGCCCCTCATCCGGCTGAAAGGCCTTCCAAGCTGATGAAAAATCAGTCTCTAAGACAGGCAAGGGCTGCCTACTCGCTGAAGCTGGAGCAAAGCCTCCGGATGATGGTGCAACGACTTCAAGCTATGGATGAAGTGACCCGTATCAGCATTTTTGGCTCCTATGCCCGAGGCAGGCGTGACCTCTTTACCGACCTGGACGTTCTGGTTGTTATGGACACTCAAATGGACCTGATGGAGCGCCTGAAGTACCTTTACTCCACACTGGCCCTGCCAGTAGACATGGATATACTCTGCTACACCGTTGAAGAGTTTGATTCACTGAAGGAAGTGCAGCCCTTGAAGGGTATCCTTAAAGAGGAACAGTTGTTTTATGAGAAGAAGCCCCCGTGAAGAGGCGATGAGATGGCTTGAACAGGCCGTTGAAGACCTGCGCTGGGCACAAGACTTGGCTGAGCGTGGAGGCTACCACATAGCCTGTTTTTTGGCACAGCAGGTGGGGGAAAAGGCCCTGAAAGCCTTTCTGTACGCCCAGGGAGAAGAAATTGTGCTCGGCCACTCGGTAGAGCGTCTATGTCATCAGGCAGCGGACTGGGAGCCGGAGTTTGGAGAGCTCGTGAAGCGATGGGCCATACTGGACGGGTACTATGTGCCAACCCGATACCCCAACGGCATCCCGGATAGCATCCCTGCTCGTGTATATACCGAGGACGCCGCCCGAGGGGCCGTAGGTCTGGCGTCAGAGATTGTCACCTTTGTGAGGGAGCGATTGTCTGAGGAGACCCCCTCTCTTTAATTTTGATGTACTGGCTCTTTGGAGCTACCGAGCCTGCATCCCTCAGACTTCCACCCGTGTTGCCTTGTTAAATGCAAGACGAGCTAAAGCCGAGTCCCAGCAACTCTTCCGGTGTCCGGGCAACCAGGTCAGCCTCTAGACCGATGTGGTGGTCGCCTGTTTCCCCGATACCCCAGGTAGCCAGACAACTCCAGCATTTCGCTGCGGTTGCGGCCCCAACGTCGGCAGATCTGTTTCCTACGAAAATTGTCTCCCAGGGCCTAGATTTCAGATTGTCCATTGCCAAGTAAACCGGCTCTGGGTGGGGCTTATGGAGGGTCACATCCTCGAACCCCACTATTACTGAGAACAGGCCCGCAATGCCCAACTGTCGCAGCTCCTCCAAGGCCCCCGCTTTATGCCCCTCCAATTCAAACGCCCGCCTTTTCTGTGTTATCACTCCAAGCTTTACCCCTCGCTTGTAAAGCTCTTGAACGACTGTCTCAATGCCCGGATAGAGGCTGATAATCCCGCGCTCTCCGATCCAATAGGCTCGACGGAACCTTTCAAACAAGCCGTGCGCCATTCCCCTGGCTGTCCCGAGTTGGCTTAAGCCCTGGTTAATCGCACTACCGTCTTGGTTGCACAGGAACTCCTTTGCTGTGGGGCTATGGATACCAACGTCTGAGAAAACGAGTTGAAGGGCGTCTAAACGAGCCGAGAACGAGTCAACTAACGTATCATCCAGGTCGAACAGTATGGTCGTTAGACTATAACGCATCTCACCTTATACCCGTCCAAAACCTGATATAATGGTATCATGGAGCTACAGAGCTTGCATCCCTGGCACGTGAGCGTTGAGGAGGCCAAGGCCCTTCAAATTCGTCTCGCTCCCTTGGTATCCCGCACCAGCGCCATCACGGACAACGTCAGACATATAGCAGGAGTGGACATCTCTCCACCAAATGACGAGGACACGGTCCAGGCGGCCGTGGTGGTCCTGAGCTATCCCGACCTCCAACCCGAGGAAGTTAGACTGGCCGAAGGGAAGCCAGGGCTTCCATACATACCCGGATTCCTCTCCTTCCGTGAAGTGCCGGTATTGATTGACGCCCTGGAGAGCCTGGAGTTGACTCCCGACGTCATCATCGCCGACGGGCAGGGTCTGGCCCACCCCAGGCGTTTCGGAATAGCCTGCCACCTCGGCCTTGTCACCGACGTTCCCGCCATAGGCTGTGCCAAGTCTATACTCAGGGGAAGATACGACCGGCTTGGAAGCGAGGCCGGGTCACGGGCCGAGATGGTGGACAGGGGAGAGGTGGTCGGGCTGGCCCTCCGTACTCGGACCGACGTGAGTCCCGTTTACGTGTCCGTAGGACACAAGGTAGACCTTGATTCTGCGGCGGAATGGGTGCTGGCGTGTTGCAAGGGTAGGCGCTTGCCCGAGACCACCAGGCTGGCCCATCAGGCCGCTGCAGGTCGTCTGCCCCCCGGCCGCCTGTCTGCCGACGGGGCGGGTCAGAAATCGAAAGATAGTCACGACCAGGCAAGTGCCTGTCTACCGACGAGTCAGGAAAGTATTGTCACGCAGCAGGGAAAGCTTCTGTAAAATCATAGACGCGAAAGGTATGAAATATGCAGGACCTTAGACTGAAGCTAGCAGAGATGTGTCAGAAGATTGAATCCGTCCTTGTCCGTCTTTGACGTCCCGAGCACTGAGGTTGAAATAGGTAGACTGGAGCAAGAAGCCGGGTCGCCAGCTTTCTGGGATGACCCCCGGCAGGCCCAGAGAAGTATGCAGCATCTCTCACGACTCAAGGAGAAGGTGAGTCTCTGGCGTGGCCTGGAAGAAAGGGCATCCACCCTCCTGGAGCTAACGGACCTGGCCATGGATGACGGGGACACGTTGCTGGAAGGCCAGCTGATAGAGGAGACCGAGCAGGTCTCACGTACACTGGACCGGGAGGAGTTCAATCTAATCTTCTCCGGCCCCTACGATGAGCGCCCGGCGATTCTGTCCGTCCACGCCGGCGCGGGCGGGACTGAGTCCCAGGACTGGGCCGAAATGCTGCTACGGATGTACGTCCGGTGGACGGAGAGCCTGGGGCGCAAAGTCCAGATTCTGGACCTTTCCCACGGTGATGAAGCGGGTATTAAAAGCGTTACCATTGAGATAGGGGGGCAATACGCCTACGGTTACCTGAAGGCCGAAAGGGGGGTACACCGCCTGGTACGTCTCTCTCCCTTCGATGCCAACCACCTGCGGCATACTTCCTTCGCCCTCATAGAGGCGCTGCCCGCGGCGGAAGAGGACCCGGAGATAAACGTAAAGCCCGACGACCTTAAAATCGAGTTCTTCCGGTCCAGCGGGCCGGGCGGTCAGAACGTGCAGAAGGTGGCCTCAGCGGTGCGTATAATCCATCAGCCCACCGGCATCGTAGTAGCCTGCCAGAACGAGCGCTCCCAGCACCAGAACCGGGAGTTCGCTATGAAGATTCTCATGGCCCGGCTCCTTGAGCGCCAGCTACAGGAGAGGGCGCAGGAGATGTCCCGGATTAAGGGAGAGCACGTGTCCGCCGAGTGGGGCAACCAGATAAGGAGCTACGTCCTGCACCCCTACAAGATGGTGAAGGACCACCGAACAGGCTATCAGACCAGCGATCCCGACGGGGTGTTGGAGGGGAGCCTGGACGAGTTTATGAAGGCATACCTGCTATCCAACGTGGGGAAGGAATAGACCCTAGCAGTGTTCCAATGTGTGGCCCATCTTGGAACGCTTGGTCTGCAGGTATGCCCGGTTCTCCTCCTTGACCTCCGTTTCTATGGGGACCCGCTCTACGATTTCCAGGTCGTACCCGGATAGTCCCACCATCTTCCTGGGATTGTTGGTGAGGAAGCGCATTTTCTTTACCCCTAACTCGGCCAGAATCTGCGCCGCTATCCCGTAATGGCGGAGGTCGGACTCGAATCCCAACTCTTCGTTGGCCTCTATAGTGTCCATGCCGCGGTCCTGGAGGAAATACGCCTTGATTTTATTGTGCAGGCCGATTCCCCTGCCCTCTTGCCGCATGTAAAGGAATACGCCCTTGCCCCCTTTGGCTATTATGTCCAGGGCTAGCTGCATCTGCTCGCCGCAATCGCAGCGAACGCTTCCGAAAACGTCGCCAGTGAGACATTCGCTGTGAATCCTCACCAGAACAGGCTCGCCGGGTTCCCATTCGCCCTTGACCACGGCCAGATGCTCGCCCGGGTCAGCCACACTCCTGTAGGCTATAATCTGGAAGTCGCTGCGGATGGTGGGCAGGCGTGCCTCAGCCACCTTCTCTATGAGCTTCTCGTGGCGTCTTCGGTGGGCGATAATCTGGGCTATGCTGATAATCTTCAAATCGTGCTTCTGCGAGAGTTCCTCCAGCTCGGGCATCCGTGCCATGGTTCCGTCAGGGTTCAAAATCTCGCAGACGATACCCGCCGGATACAGATCTGCCAACCGGGCCAGGTCCACGGCGGCCTCTGTGTGCCCTGCTCGTACCAGGACACCGCCTTTCTGGTAGCGTAAAGGGAAGAGGTGGCCGGGACGGGCGAACTCCTCTGCCTTGGCCTTGGGGTCAATCATGGCTCTTATGGTGGCCGCCCGGTCATGGGCCGAGATGCCCGTGGTGGTCCCTTTTCGATAGTCTACGGAGACTGTGAAAGCGGTGCCGTGGCTTGCGGTGTTATGGCCGTTAACCATCAAGGGCATCTCCAGCTCATCCAACCGCTCGCCGATGATGGGCATACAGAGGAGTCCCCTGGCATGTGTCACCATGAAGTTGACCGCTTCCGGGGTCACCGTCTCCGCGGGCATCACCAAGTCGCCCTCGTTTTCCCGCTTCTCGTCGTCAACGACGATGAGACACTTTCCCTGTTGTATGTCCTCTATGGCCTCTTCCAGACTTGCTAGAGGCATTTCACCTTCTCCCTAGCCGGGAAAGACGTATTGTGTTAAGGAAGTATCCGTTTTAACGCCGGAGGAAGCTCTCCACGTACTTAGCCAGAATGTCCATCTCCAGGTTGACGGAGTCTCCTATACATCTCTCCTTCAAAATAGTGTTATCTAGAGTATATGGTATCACGGATATGGTAAAGGATGAAGCGCCTCTCTTTACCACGGTGAGGCTTATGCCGTCAACGGCGATAAAGCCCTTCTCCACGATGTAGGGCATGAGCTTTCTGGGTGCCCGAAAGCCCATGAGTATACTGTCCCCCTCGGGTTTCAAGGACATGACCTTGCCCGTCGAGTCTACATGACCCTGGACGATGTGTCCACCCATCCTGTCGGTGGCTGCCAGGGGCCGCTCCAGGTTTACCCCGGAGCCCGGCTTCAGAGTTCCCAAGTTCGTGCGTCGTAGGGTTTCGTGTGCCAGTTCCACGTCGAAAGTGTCATCATCCAGGGCCACTACCGTGAGGCAGGTCCCGTTGACGGCGATGCTATCCCCCAGTTTTGAACCCTCAAGGACCTTTTGGGCCTCAATGGTGAGGCGTCCAACTCCGACCCGCTCCGAGGGCTGCTCAAGGGACCTGGTCCGACCAACCTCTTCCACAATACCCGTAAACATATCACCCTACTCGCGTTTCCGAGCCTGTCTCCGATATGGAGACGGTCTCCAAAGGGAGTACCCGGGCCGAAGGATAGCCGATTATGAGTACATCGTCTCCGACCTGCTCCACCTTTGCCCGCTCTATGTCCACGACCTGAGACATGTTCAGGCTGCCCCTCCCGCCCACGGGCGAAGGAGCGGAGATGCCGCCTATTATCTTGGGTGCTACAAATGCGGCCACTTTATCCACCATGCCCAGGTCGAACAGGGAGCCCAGCAGAGTGCCGCCCCCTTCTACCAGGAGGCTCACCACACCCCTGGCCCCCAGTGCTTGGAGAAGCGCACAGGGGTCTACCATTCTCTCCGCCGTTTCGGGGAATTGCAGTACCTCTGCACCTGCTTCCCGTAGGGCCGCTATTCGGCCGTCCGCCGCCGACCGGGTCACTGCGATGAAGGTAAGTCCCGGCTCACCAAGGAGAATGGCGTCGGTGGGAGTGCGGGCTTTGCTGTCCAGTATCACTCGTAGGGGTTGGCGGGACAGAAGGCTCCCATTCATGTCTCTGGCGGTAAGCCGAGGGTTGTCCCGGAGGACGGTATTCACGCCGACCATGATGGCATCGCAGGTCCTGCGCATCTCCTGAACGTGACCCCGCGCCAATGGCCCGGTGACCCATTTTGAATCGCCGGTGTGAGTGGCTATCTTGCCATCCAGGCTCATGGCAAACTTGGCGGTGACAAAAGGCAACCCGGTGTTGACGTGCCTGGCAAAGGCTTCGTACATCTCCCCGGCTTCCTCCTCGCCATCCCCACGGTACACTTTGATTCCGGCGGCCTCCAACTCCGACAGCCCCTTGCCATTCACCCGGGGGTTGGGGTCTGTGGTAGCTACGTGTACCTCGCTGATTCCCGCAGCGATGATGGCCTGGGTGCACGGGGGGGTGCGGCCATAGGTGCAGCATGGCTCAAGGGTCACGTACAGAGAGGCGTCGCGGGAGCCTTGGCCGGCCTGTTGGAGAGCCACCACCTCGGCGTGGGCTTGGCCCGGCGGTTGGGTGAAACCCTCTCCCACTACAATGCCGTCCCTCACGATTACAGCGCCCACGGATGGGTTGGGGCTGGTGGTCCCAAGGGCCTTTCCGGCAAGGGCCAGGGCTCGTCTCATGTGGCTCATAATTAGAAAAGGGCATAACCCGGCTTTTGTCACAACGGCGGCTGGCTTACCCGGCCACCCAACAAAAGCAGCTACACCCCCTCCCTACGATATGACTATGCCTAATTCTGGAATAACTTGTCTATAATGTCAAGAGATATTAAATGATATACTGTATCGTCTCACCGATACCGTGTGCCTGGGAACAGATAGCTACGAGTGCCACATCCCTCTCCGGCCTCTAGCCGCTATTTTCCTCATAGAAACGGCTTGGAGTCGGCTCCTGCTGACCCTGGTACTTGCTGCCTAACCCGGGAGAGCCGTAAAGACGTTGGGCGGGGGTCGTCAGGCGCAGAAATGAAATTTGACCAATCTTCATACCGTAATACAACGTAATGGGCAGGCGGGCCACGTTTGTCAACTCCAGGGTAAGATTGCCCTTCCATCCAGGGTCCACGTACCCAGCCGTAGAGTGGATTATCAGGCCCATCCTGCCCAGGGAACTTTTGCCATCCAGCCGGGCCACGATGTCGTCGGGGACCTCTATGTGCTCAAGGGTACTTGCCAGCACGAATTCGCCGGGGTGGAGAATAAATGGCACGTCGCCCGCTATTTCCACAGGCTGCATGAGGTCTTCCTGGGGCTCTCGAATGTCAATATATGGCTGCTGGCTATTGCGAAACAGCAGCACCTTGTTATCCAGGTGCAAGTCTACGCTGGCAGGCTGGATGCAGGAAGGGTCCAGGGGGTTAATGCGTATGCGGCCTTTGTCAAGCTCTTCTCGGATAGTCCTATCGCTCAATACCACAGGTGAACCTCCGACCACACTTTGCTGGTAGAAAGTTTGGCGCATCCAAGCCAGGGATTCAAGGCATAGCGATAGAGTTCCCCATCAGGATATGGTCCGCCTCTGGCGATACCGAAGCCGCCAGAGTATACCTCCCACGAGGACGGCGGCGGCTACACCCAGCACGACTTCCAGCACACGCCAGACGATGGACGTAGAGCTGTCCTCAGCAGATCCAAGAGATGAAACTTCCCTAGCGGGACCTGCCTGAGCCGGAGAGTCAGGGGGCGAAGCCGCCTGCCACTCTA
This sequence comes from Dehalococcoidia bacterium, assembly GCA_034421095.1. Classification (GTDB taxonomy): domain Bacteria; phylum Chloroflexota; class Dehalococcoidia; order Lucifugimonadales; family JAGWBF01; genus JAGWBG01. The sequence continues at coordinate 107,904 of DAOUKR010000002.1, read as the reverse complement.
TAGAAGAGAGGGTTGGAGCAGGCACAGGTGTGGGACTGAGGGCCACCGTTGGCATGGGTGTAGCACCCTGCTCGAACCTATCAACAAGACGATTAGCTACAGTCGGAGACGCCACAACGGTCGGTGCCGTAGGACTGGCCGTAGGCGCGGGAGGGGACGTAACCGTAGGAGGAGGGATTGAAGTAGAAGAGTCAACTTCTTTTGCCACCTGTGTACCTATGGAAGAGTCGGCGTCATCAGCCATCGCCGCTGCCTCCGGCGTGGATGCCGTTGGCATGGGAACGGGGGTAGCCTTAGGAACGGCTGTGGCAAGGGTAGCATCCCTCTCCAGACTATCTGACGGTGATACAGCAATGGGAGCGGACGTAGCGGTTGGCGCGGGTAAAGGCGTGGCCCCAGAACGAGGGGTTGATATGGGAGAAGCAGCTTCTTCTGTTGCCTGTTCATATGGCGGAGTGCTATCGGCATCGGCCGTCTCCGCTGCCTCTGCGAATGCGGCGGCTTGTGGAGTGGGAGTGACCGCAGGGTCAGCTTCCATCGCCATCGCCGCAGGCGTGGCTGTCGGCTGAGGCGCAGGGGTACCGGTCGTGGGCACGGGGATAACTTCTAGAGTGGGAGTGACCGCAGGGGCAGATTCCATCGCCGCCTCCAGCACGGGTGTCGGCTGGGGCGCGGGAGTAGCCGTCGGTGGGGGAACGTCTGCTGCCTTCGCTTCCTCTGAATCGGGCATTGGCTCAAGCAACGGAACGGTGGCCATGGGAGCGTCCTGCTGGTCAGGGGATCTGAAGCCGCTGGGTCCGTCCCCTGTCAGGGAACCGCTCAGGTTCGCCGACAGCACCAGCGCAAAAAGTACGACGAACACCGATGCGGCAGCCCCATAAGCCCACACAGGCACCCTTGCCCTCCACGGCGTAGAAGCGACGACGGGCGGTGCCTCGCCGAGAGTGTAGGCGCGGCGAGGACTCGTCACCGGCATCCGTCTGAGGAGGCTAACTGTGTACGTCAGCGACTCCAACTCCGCGCTGCACCCGGGGCAGCCCTCCAGATGTCGCTCCACCTTCTCGCTCTCTCCGGACGATAGGCGACCGTCTATGTACTCGGAGAGAGTCTCCAGGCTGATATGTCCTCTATTCTTTCTGAAAATCCACATCGTCCTATCTATCTTGACGAAAACTACCGGGTAAAGGTTCCCCATGCCCTCGCAGGAAATCCCGCAGGTCCGCACGGCCACGGGCCAGGCGAGACTTGACGGTTCCCAACGAGCAGTCCATGGTCTCTGCCGCCTCCACGTAGCTGAACCCCTGAACGTCTATCAGGACCACGGCCAGACGACGCTCCTCGGACAGCGATTGAAGCCCCTCCTGTATGCTCCTCCCCAACTCGCGGCGGAGGGCGTAGTCTTCCGGGGACTCCTCGGTGGAGGGAGGGCCAAGAGAGGGATTGCCAGGCTCTTCCGGGTCGAGAGGGGAAAAATCCAGGGACACGGTTGGGCGGGATTTTCTGACCCGGAGCATGTCCCGGCAGGCGTTGGCGACGATTCGCATGAGCCATGCCCCCAGATTATCGCCCCGGAAGCCATTGAAGGCTCTGTAGCCCGATAAGAAAGCCTCTTGTGTGGCATCTTCCGCCGCGTCCCAGTTGCCCATCATCCGAAGGGCAAGGTTGTGGGCTTGGGTCTGGTATCTTTCGATAACACAGTTATAGCAATACTCCTGCCCGGCACGGTCTTTCACGGGCAGAGGGATGTGGGTGTTAGTATTATGCTGAAACTCCGTACCTGCTTCCCTTCGGCCTTAGGGTTAAATCCGACGACTCTTCTTACTAATTGTATCCCAAACCGCCGGGTATTGCTCACCGTCTCTGTCTCGCTGGCCCGGCAGCCGGGAAAGCATCCCTGGGTGTCAGGGTTGGGCACACAGGCAGTCAATTTTCCTTGACATGCGGAACGCAGGAGCCTACAATCCCTTCTGGAGACTACCTACGCTTGGAGCAGCCTCCCGGTACACAGATTGTACGCATCCATAAGTCTGAGAAGGGACATATCACACACATGCATGCGGTAGAAGGCATCGGGTTCATGGACAGAAACCTTATCCCTATATGGGAGAAAGTGCTGGCCGAGGAACGCCTCTCCCTTGAGGATGGGATACGCCTCTTCGAGTCCGGGGATTTCCCTGCCGTGGGGCGCATGGCCGACTATGTAAAAAGCCAGCGCGATAGCGATAGAGTGTTCTTCGTCCTGAATCGCCACCTCAACCCCACCAACATCTGTGTCCTCTCCTGCACCTTTTGCGATTTTGCCAAGAAAAAGGGAGACCCCGACGCCTATGAGATGAGCATGGAGGAGATTCTGGGGCACGTGGACCCGGAGACCAGGGAGGTCCATATAGTGGGAGGGCATCACCCCGACTGGCCCTTTGAGAAGTATGAGGAGATAGTGCGGACGATTCATCACCACTACCCCGACGTTCAAATCAAGGCCTTCACCGCCGCCGAGATAGACTACTTTCACCGCCGGTGGAAGGTGACGCCCGAGGAGTCCCTCGCACGCTTGAAAGAGGCGGGACTCCGCTCCATGCCCGGCGGCGGCGCCGAAGTCTTTTCCAGCCGGGTACACAAGCTCCTTTTGCCGGGCAAAAGCGATGCCAACAAATGGTCGGAGATACATCACATAGCCCACAACATGGGTATCCGCTCCAACGCTACCCTCCTCTACGGCCACGTCGAGACCTACGAGGAGAGGGTGGAGCACATGATACGTCTCAGGGAGCTCCAGGACGAAACGGGAGGGTTCCTGGCCTTCATCCCTCTGGAGTACCAGGTGGGCGACACTCACCTGGTACCGAGGCAGGCATCGGCCATAGACGACCTCAGGACTATCGCCGCGGCCAGGCTGCTCCTGGACAACTTTCCCCACATCAAGTCCTACTGGGTCATGATTGGCGAGGAGACGGCCTCCATGTCTCTCCACTTCGGGGCCAGCGACTTGGACGGCACTATAGGCAAGGAGCGCATAGCCCACGCCGCCAAGGCTGCCAGCCCGGCGGGTCTGGCCAGGAATCGAGTAATCCAGCTAATCAGAGATGCTCAGAAGGTCCCCGTGGAGCGGGACGCACTCTACAACGTGGTACACGTGTATGAAAATTAGGGTTGGGCGCATACCGTATCTCAACTCGGAGCCTTTCTACTACGAGTTGATGCGTGACGACATAGAGCTTCTCCCCCTCGTCCCTAGCGCCTTAGCTCGTGCGGCGGAGGGTGGGGAGGTAGATGCCGGCCCCCTCTCCCTGGTGGATTACCTGCGCCTGGAAGACCGCTTTACAAGGCTGGGCCAGTTCTGCATAGCCACGCTGGAAAAGGCTCGAAGCGTCCTTCTATACTCCAAACTCCCCATTCAGGAGCTTGATGGCGCCAACATTGGAGTAACCGGCGACACATCCACGTCGGTGCGCCTCCTGGACGTCCTCCTTACACACAGATACCAGGTCAAGCCGGCCAGCTACTTGCCCCTGGACCAGCCCAACGACGCCTTCCTCATAATAGGCGATGAGGCGTTGAGGAGACGTTACGGTGTTCCCTCATACCCCTACAGGTACGACCTGGGAGAGGAATGGTATCGCTGGCACAGGATGCCCTTCGTCTTTGCCCTTTGGGCCGTCCGCCGGGATATGAGCGAGAGCCAGGCGACCTATCTGGAGAACGTCCTTTACTCCTGCATAGACGAGGGGTTGGAGCACATGTACGTCATCGGCCAGAACCGGGAGGACGTCAGGATGAGTTCCAGGGAGATAGTGGAGTATTACCAGGGGTTCCGCTACTGGGCAGGTGTGGGGGAACACAAAGCCATAGAGCTATTCAAGGGGTATCTCGGCTCCCTGGACTCTACGGGAGCCGGCTGATGCTGGATACGATACGTCGGAAAACGGAAGCAGGGGAGCGCATCACCGGCGAAGAGGGCCTCTTCCTACTCCGCGACGCAAGCGTCCTGGACCTGGCACCCCTGGCACAACAGGTGCGCTACCGGCACAACCCCGATCCGGTGGTCACATTCGTCGTAGACACCAACCTCAACTACACCAACGTCTGTGACGCCTACTGCACCTTCTGCGCCTTTTACCGGACCGAAAAGGCCCCCGACGCCTATACCCACTCTATTGACACGATGATGAAGATGTTCGGGGAGGCCGTGTCCAAGGGCGTGACCAGGGTGCTGCTCCAGGGCGGTCTGAACCCCAACCTGCCCCTGGAGTATTACGTAGACCTGGTCAGGGAGACCCGTCGCCAGTACCCCGAAATTGACCCCCACTTCTTCTCTGCCCCGGAAATCATGAAGATTTCCCAGGTCTCAGGCCTACAGGTGCGGGATGTCTTGGTGGAGCTTCAGAAGGCCGGCCTTGAGACCATCCCCGGCGGCGGCTCGGAGGTCCTCTCCAACAGGGTGAAACACAAGATAAGCCGCCTCTTCCCCAAGGGAAAGGTGGATGATTGGACGACAGTCCACAGAGAGGCCCACCTGCTGGGCTACCGTACTACCGCCACCATGATGTACGGCCACCTCGAAGAAGATGAGGACGTCATAGAGCACCTGGAGCACCTGAGAGCACTACAGGATGAGACGGGGGGGTTCATCGCCTTTATCCCCTGGAGCTACAAGGCGGACAACACGGCCCTTGGCCGCAGGGTGCAGAAGCTCGCAGGGCCTAACCGCTACCTGCGAATGATGGCGGTCTCACGCCTCTACCTGGACAATTTCCTGCATGTCCAGGCCTCCTGGTTCTCCGAGGGGAAGAAGACGGGCCAGGTTGCCCTTCACTTCGGGGGCGACGACTTCGGGGGGACTCTTTTCGACGAGAACGTGATGCAGGAGGCGGGGTTCTACAACCGCACCACCGTCGAAGAAGTGACCAACATCATCCGCGACGCGGGCTTCACCCCGGCTCAACGCAGCACCCTCTACGAGATTCTGGAGCGGTACTGATTGGTACTTTGACACTATTTGGGACAACCGCTCCGTAAACGTCTCCAAGCCTTATGCAGACCTACTATAATCCCACAATGTCCAGCGGCGGTATGCTCTCGATAATCCCACGCTCATGGGCCCTCCGGTACATGGTCTCCAGGGCCTTACGGCCCTCCTCCCCCATGTTTATGGTGTCGTCGTTCACGTACATGCGGACGAAGCGTCGGCAAGTATCCCTGTCTATTCCCCTCCCGAAGGGTAGGGCGTACTCGACGGCCGCATCCTCGTTGGCGATGGCATAGCGTATGCTGGCCTCGAAGGCGCGCGCCACGTTTTGGGACGTGTCCTCGCCCAGCCTGCGGTGTACCATGTCCAGACCAAGGGGTATGGGCAACCCGGTGTCGTCGCCCCACGCTTTGCCCAGGTCCAGCACGGTGATGTAACCCTGGGCCTCCAGGGTAATCTGGCCCTCGTGGATAATCAGACCCGCGTCAACCTTGCCGGTCCCGACGGCCTCCACAATCTCGTCGAAGTGGAGAAAGACGGGCGTGAAGGGCTGGCCAAGATAAAACCGAATCAGGAGATAGGCGGTGGTGTACTCGCCGGGAATGGCAATCCTCTTGTCCTTCAGCCCGTCGGGAGTCATGGGAAGGGTGGATACGACGGTGGGGCCGTAGTTCCTGCCCACCGAGGCCCCACAGGCCATGATACGGTATTTATCGGCCAGTCTGGGATAGGCGGCGGCTGAGATGGCAGTAACTTCCAGTTCTCCCCTCATGGCCCGCCGATTGAGGGACTCGATGTCCTCAAGCACCTGCTCGACTTCGAAGCCCTCGATTGTCACCTTTCCGTTGGCAAGGGCGTAAAACATGAAGGCGTCGTCGGCGTCGGGGCTATGTCCAACCCTCAATACACTCATATAATTTCATCCTCTCGTCAGGGTCTTTTTATTTTTCTGTCATTCTGAACGCAACGAAGTGGAGTGAAGAATCTAAAACGGTAGCTTATCTTCAGGCATCGGCTATAGATTCTTCGTCGCTCCTTCCCGCCAAGGCGGGACGCTCCTCAGAATGACAACTAAAAGACCCCGTGTAAATAGGCATCTATTATAACCGGGAGCGGGTACGAATGGTATAATCAAGCTGGCCCTCACCTATCAGAGAGTGTTTCCGAAGTGCCTTCTCCCCTGGTTTCTCTCCCGTCATTCCCGTGAAAACGGGAATCCACCACACTTCACATTGGACTCCCGCGAAAGTGGGAGTGACGGTGGAGGAAACGACTGGATTTGGCTCACTATCCACATATCGGTGAAAGGAGGCCTTTGCCATGAAGGTCACGGACAAGTGCTCCTCGCAGGGAGACAGGCCGGTCTTCATCTGTGACTTCTCCCCTCCAAGGGCCGCCGACCCGGATGCACTGGAGAACGCCGGAGAAATAGACGCCGATTTCATCTGCGTAGCCTACAACCCCGGCAGGGCGGTGAGAGTGGACTCGGCCATGCTGGCTTACTCCATAAAGCACAACACCGGCAAGGACGTGATATTCAATCTGGCCACCAGGGACATGAACAAGCTGGCCCTGCAAAGTCACCTGCTGGGGGCGCAGATGGTGGGCCTGGAGAACGTGGTGATAATCAAGGGGGATGCCTTCACCGGGAGAGACCTCCCCCGGGTCAAGGACGTGAGCGACTTCACGCCCACTGAGCTGATGGCAGCCCTGGAGTCCATGAACCAGGGTACTGATTTCAGAAGCTCAAAGCTGGGGTCTCCCACGGATTTCTGCATTGGCGCATCCATAGACCTGGGCCGGGGGGTCGAGAGAGAGGCCGCCCTTACTCACCGCAAGGCGCTGTCGGGAGCGGACTTCTTCATAACCCAACCCGTCTTCAGTACCCAAGAGGTCTCCTCGTTTCTGGATGCCTACCGTGCCATCTCCAACGAGGGGATTCCCCGGCCTGTCTTCTACGGTCTGCAGGTGCTGGTGAAGGACGGCGTGATATTCAGCAGCGTGCCTGAAGGCATAAGGCAAGACTTGGAGAAGGGCAGGGAAGGGACGGACATAGCCCTTGAGATGCTCCATAGCTTCCTGGACTTTGGAATCAAGTACATATATCTGATCCCGCCGATTCTGCGGGGCGGGGCAAGGGACTATGGGGCTGCCCGGAAGGTACTGGAGGCAGCCGGAGGCATGTCGAAGATGCGCCGTGGCGTGTAGCCACTGTCAATCCGACATCAGCCGGGGTCTATCTTCACTGGGGAATGGCAAGCTCCAGCTGCCGAGGTCTCCTGGGCGAGTCCGGCTCATCATATCTATTCCCCAACCCGTAGACTTGCTTCAGTTGAACTATCTGTGTTTGAAGGCCCTCCCTCAAATACCCGGGTGCGAAGGCGCCTGCATAGACGCTCCTGTAGGCCCTGGCAAGGCGGGGATATTCCCGTTCCAGAAAGCCCATAAAATGCTGTTTCGTGCCCTCCTTGAGGTTGAGCACGTTGCTTTCGAGGAACCGGGCACCATGCTCGGCGGCCATCTTCACCGCCTCAGTCAGATTTTCGTCGCTGTCGGTAATGCCGGGTATTACGGGAGCAAGGAGCACCCCTGCGTTCACGCCCGCCGAGACAAGCCGTTCCATGACCTCTAGCCGCTTGCGAGGGGGCGGTGTGCCCGGCTCCAGGCGACGCCACAGGTCATCGTCCAGGGTTGTGATGCTGAAACATACGGTGCAACCGGCCCGTTGGGAAAGCTCGGCCAGGAGGTCCTGGTCGCGTATCATCATGGTTCCCTTGCTGACCAGGGTGACGGGACTCCTCTTCCGGCAAAAGACCTCCAGGCACTGCCGGGTCAACCGGTACTTGCCCTCGATGGGCTGGTAGGGGTCCGTAGCAGTGCCCAGCGCCACCGTCTCGTAGTTCCATGAGGGGCGGGAAAGCTCCCGGCGCAGCAGATCGGGGACGTTGAGCTTCACAAAGACAATCCCGGAGAAGTCATTGTCGGGGCTGAGGTCTCGGAAGTAATGATAGCGCCTCGCAAAGCAGTAGTGGCAATCATGGACACATCCCTGATACGGATTAAGGGACCACTTGAACCCCATACCCTTGACACGGTTCAGAGCGCCCACGGCCTGTGTCTCCTCATAGCTTACTTGAGCCATATCCTGCACCTTCCATCACAATGCCGAACTTCTGTTCTCTATACATGAGAACACATGTTTTGAGATATGTCAACCCGATGGTGTGACCTGTAGGGCCTTGCCAATTCTCCCTCTCCCGCCAGGGCGCTGGATGCACATTGTCATTCCGAGTGGCGGAGCCACAAGGAGGTGAGTCCATTCACGCAACCAGGACTATTGACCTGACCGACGGTTCAGACTATCCTACGGGTGACAGGAAGGAGCGCCGGATGACCAACTTCAGACTCGGCATAGACGTGGGAGGCACATTCACCGACATCGTCCTGCTGGGAGACGATGGGATTATCCTTACTGCAAAAGTCTCCTCAACCCCCGACGACTACAGCCAGGCTATCCTACAGGGCGTGCAGGTGGTCATGGAAAGGGCCGGGATAGACGCGGAGTCCGTTCGGGAAGTCGGACACGGTACTACGGTTGCCACCAACACCATCATCGAGCGCAAGGGGCCGAAGATAGCCCTGATTACGACAAAAGGCTTCCGGGACGTGCTGGAGATAGGCCGCTACAGGCTCCCCCGACTGTACGACCTCACATGGCGCAAGCCCGACCCTCTGGTAGAGCGTCAGTACCGCTTTGAGGTCCAGGAGCGTCTGAATCACAAGGGGGAAGTCCTCACACCCCTCGACATGGAGTCCGTGGAGAATGTCTGCAAGTCCATAGTCGAGCAGGGAATAGAGTCGGTGGCCATCTGCCTTCTTCATTCTTACGCCAGCCCGGACCATGAGTTGGCCATAGCCCAGCATCTGAAGGCTGTGGCACCGGACATGTACATCTGCGCCTCTGCGGACGTTCTGCCCCAGATGCAGGAGTACGAGCGCAGCAGTACAGTGGTCATCAACGCCTACATCAGGCCGGTCCTCGAGCGATACGTCATTGCGCTACAGGGAAAGCTGGCAAACATGGGCATCAAGGCCCCGCTCCTGGTTATGCAGTCCAACGGTGGCGTGATGCCTGCGGAGGCAGCCTCGGAGACTCCCATATATATCATCGAGTCCGGCCCGGCTGCGGGTGTCGTCGGGGCGCTGCGCCTCTCGGACAAGCTAAAGCAAAGCGACATCATCACCTTCGACATGGGCGGCACAACCGCCAAGGTATCCATCATCGAGGACAAGGAGCCTACCCTGGCACCGGAGTACGAGGTGGGCGGGGGCATGAACATTGGCCACCGCCTCATGAAAGGGGCGGGGTACATCGTGCGCGTCCCCACCATAGACATCGCCGAAGTCGGCGCAGGTGGGGGGAGCATCGCATGGGTGGACAAGGGTGGGGCGCTGCAGGTAGGGCCTCGCAGTGCTGGAGCCAGCCCTGGCCCGATTTGCTACAACATGGGGGGCACGGAGCCTACCATCACCGATGCCAACGTTGTCCTGGGCTACCTCAATCGGGAGCATTTACTGGGCGGCGGACTCAAGATTGATACCGACAAGGCGGAAGAAGCCATTGCCCGCCTGGGCAGCCCCCTGGGCCTTTCAGCACACGACACCGCCCACGGAATCCACGCAATAGTCAATTCCAACATGATTCGAGCCTTACGCAGTGTCTCCACCGAACGGGGCAGGGACCCAAGGCGCTTCATACTGTTCGGCTTTGGCGGCAGCGGCCCGGTACACGCCGTGGGGATGGCGAAATCTCTGGGGATGCCGACGGTAGTCATCCCGCCCCTTGCAGGACTGTTCAGTTCCCTTGGGCTTCTCTTCGCAGACGTGGAGCATCACCTGGTCCGCGCCTTCTTTCGCATACTGGACGAGGTGAGCCTGGAGGAGCTGAATGATCACCTGGATACGATGTACGAGCAGGCCCAGAACATCCTGGGCAGGGAAGGTTACGAAGAAGGATACCGGAATATTGCCATTTACGCAGATGTCCAGTACGTGGGCCAGAACACGGCCCTCACTGTCCCCGTACCGGCGAAGCCCGCCACCCGGGATGTGCTGGCCGCTCTGGGCGAGGGGTTTGCCCAGGAGCACGAGAGGACCTACGGCTACCGCTCCGACGGCGAGCGGCTTCAGATAGTGTCTCTGAAGGTTGTGGGAAGGGGGGTCCCCCTATCATCCCGCATCCCCGACCGCATCAGCGCCGGTACGCCCGCCTCCGGCCTCTCTCCCGGTAGGCGGAATGAGGGCGCGGAGCGGGAGGTGTACTTCGGCCCCAGGGATGGTTGGATAGCGACGCCCGTCGTTGGTCGTGGGTCCCTGGAAGGCGTCACATCCGCCGGGCCGCTGATTGTTGAAGAGTACGATTCTACAACTGTCGTGCCACCGGGTTGTAGTGTCCGGCTCGACGAGTGGAGCAACATAACGGTGGAGATTGAATCTTGATCCTCTCCCCACCGTCACTCCCGCGCTCGGAGACCTTTGCAAGACCCCCTCTCCCTCTGGGAGAGGGCTGGGGTGAGGGTATCACCCAGCTTTGAGTAAGGCCCTGGATACTGGCTTTCGCCAGTATGACGAAGGGTGTCTCCATAACAATGAACGAAGGAGGAGCAAAGTATGCAGCGCGACCCTGTCACCCAGGAGCTTGTCAAGAACGCCCTGGCAACCGTCGCCGACAATATGGTGGTAACGGTGGTGCGCACGGCGCGTTCCCAAGTGGTCAAGCAGTCCATGGACTTCTCCACCGCCATCTGCGACGCCCGGGGCCAGATGGTCACTCAGGGCCTTTCCCTGCCCGTTCATCTCGGGGCTATCATGCCTGCCCTTGAAGGCGTGCTGAGGGTCTACGGGAACGACGTCCACCCCGACGACATCTTCATCAACAACGACCCCTACGAGGGGGCAAGCCACCTGCCCGACATATTCCTCTTCAAGCCCGTCTTCGCCGATGACGTGCTGCTGGGATACCTCACCGTCATCGCCCACCACACGGACATCGGCGGGCGGGTGGCCGGGGGTAACGCCTGCGACAACACCGAAATCTACCAGGAGGGTCTGCGCATCCCTCCCCTGAAGCTCTTCGATAGGGGAGTGCCCAACCACACGCTGTTTCGTCTCATACAGCAGAACGTGCGTGTGCCTGACAAGGTTATGGGAGACCTGTGGGCACAGATTGCGGCGGTATACGGGGCGGACCGGGAGATGCTGAAGCTGGCCCAGGAGCACGGGGTGGAGGACCTGAGGGGCTACATGGACGAGCTTATAGAATATACGGAGCGCATCACCCGTGCTGAAATTGCCGCACTTCCCCAGGGAGAGGCCGAGTTTACCGACTACATTGACGACGACGGCATTGACCCCGACCCCATCCGCATCCACGTCCGGCTCACCGTCAAGGGAGATGAGGTGTATGCCGACTTCACCGGCACGTCGCCCCAGTGCAAAGGCTCCATCAACCCCAACTTCGCTTTCACCCAGTCGGGCGTCTACGCGGCCGTCCGGTGCCTGCTGAGTCCCGAGCTCCCCAACAACGCAGGCTACTTCAGACCTATCAAGGTCTACGCACCCGAGGGAACCTACGTCAACCCCGTGCATCCTGCCCCTGTGGCGGCGCGCGGCCTTGGCGGGTTCCGGGTGATGCAGACCGTGTTCGGGGCGCTGGCCCAGCTGAACCCCGACCGAATCCCCGCCTGCTGGGGCAGCGGGGAGCTTGGCATCAGCATTGCCGGGTACGACAGGGAGCGCAAACCCTTTGTATTCCTGGAGTTTCACAACGTGACCGGCACGGGAGGCGGCCCCGACCAGGACGGGGTGGACGGCGGGCCGATACCGGTGCTGAACCTGGCCAACACGCCCATCGAGCTTATGGAGGCGGAGCAGCCCTTTCTGGTCGAGGAGTACGGCTTTGTGCCCGACAGCGGCGGCTCCGGCAAGTACCGCGGCTCTCTGGGCGTAACGCGCCAGTACCGCATCCTTGCCGACGAGGCCACCGTCCAGGTACGCTCAGACCGCCGCCGTTTCCTGCCATACGGCATCGGCGCAGGCAAACCGGGTACCCCGTGCACCATTCACCTGAACCCGGATACGGAGAACCGGTTGCTGCCCACCAAGTGGCTGCTGGAACTGAAGAAGGGGGACGTGGTGAGGGCGGAACTGGCCGGGGGAGGCGGCTACGGAGACTCCTTCGAGAGGGACCCGGAGGCCGTGGCCCAGGATGTCCGGGAGGAGAAGCTGACAAGTGACTACGCACGGCGCGAGTACGGTGTGGCTATCGCCCCCGGGACCCAGGAGGTGGACTGGGAGGGGACGAAACGTCTTAGGCAAGGGTAGCGTCCCACGGCCTTCCTACTGGTACGCGAAACGCCATCCCGGAAGGTCTACCTTCCACTCCCCGTCCTCAAGGAGCATGGGGATGATTATCCCGTTCATCATGCCGCCCGCACTTGGCATTACCTGCTGGTCGTGAGTCATGCCGAAGGGAAGAAAGGCGAAGGCGCGGTAGTCGTCTATGTAGCTGGTGGGTGCCACGCCGAGGTCAGTCAGGTCCTCCAGGGGCCACGTCTTGAGTACGGTATCCCTGAAATCATTCATCATAAGCGGGACGATGGGGTGGTCGGGATTATGGGCGGCCTGATAGACCACCTGGAGGTCAATGCCCTTCTGGGTCGCCCAAATGCCCTGGCGGACGCCCTGGGACTCCCTGGAGAGCATATTCCATGCCGTGCGCATGTCGTTATCTCGGACTGCTTCGGCAAATTGCCCGGCCCTCAATCCACAACTGTCCGGCGATAAACTGCGTTTCGTACCGGGGATTCGCATCTCACACCCTGTTTCCAGCCACCCGTTTTCGTTGGTACGTCGGTAGGGTGGCGGCCAGCCCTCATTCCGGGTCCTGAGAGGTTCCACACATTATACCACATGTCACCCTCATCCCTTCGGCAAGCTCCGAGCCTTCCCAAAGGCCCCAAGACCCCAACCTTGACACCCTGCCACCGCCACTGTACCATCTGGGCCAGATATGCTCCCGGCGCCGGGGTCACACCACCCGGTCCTGACCCTCCGACAGGACCCGCAATGGAGCTAGATTGATATAAGTCAGGAGTCTGAAATGACGAGTGCCACCGACTGGCCCGCAAGATTGGCGGAGATGGTAGAGTTCGTGGAGTTGACGGAAGAGGACCGCCAGCTCATCCGGGCCAGCGCTCCCATCATAAACAAGCACGCCCGTAGCCTAACCGACACACTGTACGACAGGTTCCTTGAGTACCCCAAGACGCGCAAGTACTTCGTCACCGAGACCGACGAAGAGGACGAGAAGCGGATAGAGACGAACAAACAGACCATGATTCGATGGCTGAGGGATACGGGGTTTGCCCACGTGGGCGACAGCTTTGCCCGCTACGTGCGAGCCATAGGCATGATGCACAAGAACCTTCCCAAAGACCGGGCGCACCATGGCCCCGTGCCCTCCCAATACGTGATAGCAACCATATCCTTCTACCAGACTGCCATCGCCAACCTGCTCAGCCAGAACATACCGGACACCGACCTGGCAACCCGGACCACCATCGCATGGAACAAGCTGCTGGTCGTAGAGTTGGACATGCTGCTGGGGGTCTACCTCAACGACCAGTAGGTCTGGCTTCTGTTACAATAGTAGTTACTGATTAAGAGGATGTTTCTAAAGCGGTGTCCCAAGCCTCCTCTCCCTTGATGGGAGAGGATTGAGGTGAGGGTGATACCCCTCATCCCAGTCCGCCCCCGGCGGAGGAGACGGGGCCTTACAAACATCCCCCAAGACAAGGTCAGGTGAAGGAAGGAGAAACCACCCTTGGTGCTTCAGCCGGATGCCCTTCGCCGAACGGCTCTCATTCTGGTCGTCGCTGGCCTGCTGTGGAACTTGGTAGAGGCCGGGATTTCCCTGTGGGCAGGCGTTCATGCCGGGAGCGTGGCCCTCCTGGCTTTCGGTCTGGACAGCATCGTCGAGCTGCTCGCCGGCGGGGTCCTGGTGTGGCGGCTGCTGGGAGAGCGGAAGGGACTGGAGGAAGAGGCCGCGGAGAGAAGGGCGCAGAGACTGCTGGGGCTGAGCTTCTTCCTGCTGGCGATATACATCGTCCTTCATTCCGGGGCCAACCTGCTGGGGTGGCTGCCCGAGCCCCGGCCGAGCCTCGTAGGCGTTGGGATTGTGATTGCAAGCGCCGTTGTGATGGGCGGCCTGTACGTGGGCAAGATGCGCATCGCCGCCCGGATGCAGTCCCGGTCGCTGAGAGCGGAAGCCATGGAAAGCCTGTTCTGCGACCTTCAGGACCTGACCATCCTGGTGGGACTGGGGTTCAACGCTCTGCTTTCCTGGCGGTGGGCCGACCCTGTGGCAGCCCTGGCCTTGGTTCCATTTTTCCTCAAGGAGGGCATGGAGAACTATCGGGGCCATGATGAAGAACATGAAGGCAAAGAGCCCTGGTGGGTCTGCTTTTGCCGCCGTTGTTTCTACGGCATGCGCTGGTGTCGATCGGTATGTTGCGATGCACAACCCGCCTAGCCTGGACCGGACACGCTCTGTTGACGGGCGCCGTTGTGCTTGGTGGTAGCGCAACAAAATGGACATATCAAGCAGCCGGACATACAATATGTCCATATTAAAGGGGAGCGACAATGAAAGAGATTGGAGCCGCAAAGTTCAAGGAACAATGCTTGGCGCTGTTGGACCATCTCGACGCCGACGGCCTGATCATCACGAAGCGCGGCAAGCCTGTTGCCCGTCTCCTCCCATACGACAGCCAGGGAGCCGACCTTATAGGTAGCCTGCGGCACAAGTTGAAGATAAGGGGCAACGTATTCACGACCGGCCTCCACTGGGATGCCGATGCTCAATCTTGACACCCACATTCTCATCTTTGCGCTGGGTGGCGAACTTCGACCCCAAGAGCAAGGCCTGTTAGCCAGGACCAGATGGTCCGTTTTGTCCAAAGCCTTCCAGTCTTTCTAGCAGTGCCGAAACGCTCGCCTTGATATGCTGTCCCGCTGTATCTATGACGATACTGGCCTGCCATGGTTCATACTCACGATCACATACCTGCTGCCACGTAGGCAATTGGTGTCCGACGATGTCAGCTATCCGTGACTCGACCCTGCGCCGGTGCTCCTCCTGGTCGGAGCAGACAATCTCAATCTCGACGCACCGCTTGCCTGTCCGCTCGGCGACCCTCCGCCAGGCGGCTCGGGTTGCCTCCACTGGGTTCACAGAATCGGCTATCACGGTGCGGCCCAATCTCAGGTTATCCTCGGCAATCGCATAAGCGACCATGTACCCCTCTGGCCCCGATATCGTTACGGATGAGTTGCGCAACGCCTGCTCTATGGAATCAATGCGTAGATGAACGGCCTTAATGCCCCTTGCTAGTCCAGTGGCAATTGCTGTTTTGCCCACTCCGGGAAGACCTCCAAAGACCAGTAACATCAGACCGTGGACTCCAAGCCTCTTGGGTTCTTAAGTAGCGGTCGTAGGGATGGTGGCCTGGAAAGAATCCTCCTTGCCAGGTAACACCCACTCATCAGGACGCAGGTTCCATGGAGTGACCGTGCTCCTCCCTCAGCACCCGTTTCAGCACCTTCCCCAGTGCGTTGCGCGGCAACTCGTCAACGAAAACCACTGACTCGGGCTTCTTGAAACTGGCAAGGCGCTGGTGGCAATACTCTATAAGCTCCTCTTCGATGGCCGACGCTTCCCTTCTTACCACCACAGCCCTTACCCGCTCCCCCCAGTCCACGTCGGGGACGCCTATGATTGCCGCGTCCTCCACGCCGGGATGGGACATCAGGACCCGCTCCACCTCCTCTGGGGACACCATCTCGCCGCCCCGCTTGATGAAGTCCTTGGCCCTGCCCGACAGGTAAATGTAGCCGTCCTCGTCCTGATAGCCCAGGTCGCCGGTGTAGAGCGCCCCTCCCCTGATGGTGCTCTCGGTGGCCTCGTCCTGTCTCCAGTAGCCCTTCATGATTCGTGGTCCGCTGGCCACAATCTCGCCCACCTCTCCGGCGGGCACAGGCTCTCCGTCCTCATCCACTATGGCAACCTCAACGTCATCCAGGGGCTTGCCGATGGACGTGAGGTGCTTGAGCTTCCTTTCCACCTCTTCCGGCGTCCCATCGAGCACGTGGTCTTGGGGGGGCAGCATCGTAATCGTGGAGGCCGTCTCCGTCTGGCCAAAGGCGTTGATGAAACTGGCATTGGGAAACTCCTCTATGGCCCGCCGTATGACCTCCAGAGGCATGGGAGCGGCCCCGTAGGTTATCACCTGAACGCTGGACAAGTCGTAGCTGTGGAACCGGGGATGGTCCATAAGCTGCTTGAGCATGGTCGGCACCATCATCGCTCGGTCGGGCTTCTCCCGCTGCACCAGTTCCATCCACTCCTGGGACTCGAACTGCCTCATTACTACCAGCGTCCTGCCCCCGTATACGGCAGCCAGTACCGCCTGCAGCCCGGCGATGTGGTAAAGGGGCACGGATAGGAGGTTCCGTTCCTCCAGGTCCGGGTCCGGCGGGGTGACGTTGGACAGCAGGTAGGAGGTGAAGCTCTGGTGGGTGAGCATGACGCCCTTCGCCTCGCCAGTGGTCCCCGCCGTGTACATCAGGATGGTGGTATCCTCGTCGTCTCCCTCCGGGAAATGCATCTCCTCGGGCGAAGAGGACTCCAGTAAGTCCTCGTAGAAGAGCCACTCACCTCCGACCCTCTCTTCCAGCGATGCAATGTAGTTGGGGGGAATTACCCGGTCCCTCACCGACTTGACCAGGTCCACGTACCTGCCTCCCACAAAGAACACGGCAGGCTCGGCGCTGTTGAGCATTTGTGCCAGCTCATTCCCCATGGCCCTGAAGTTCAGGGGAACGAAGATGGCATCCAGCTTGGCGGCGGCGAAATAGGTCTCTATCATCTGGTTACAGTTCACCTGCATGATGGCTACCCTGTCGCCCCTTCCCACCCCCAGGTCCGAGAGGGCGTTGGCCAGGCGGTTGACTCTCTCCTGAAGCTCCTCGTAGCTGAAGCGCCTGCCATCAAAGACCATCGCCGTCCTGTCGGGCACGATAGCGCAAGCAATGGTAAGAAACTCGGTGGTGTTCATAGAGCTACCTCCACTATCACTATAGGTTGGTTGACAGCAATTGTACCTGCCCCCGCTGAGGCAGGCTGGTCAGGCCGCTTTCACTTTCCCTTTTCAGCCATAGCACCCAGCGCCAGGCGCGTCTCCAGGTCAAGGGCCGGTTCCAGGGGCAAGTCCGCACCCTGCCAGACCGCCTCTTTGACGGCCCTGACGGCCCCCTGATTCATTGAAACAATGCGCCGAGCCGTGGCTTCCGTCTCGGACTCCAGCGTCCCTCGCTCCACCACCCTGGTCACCAGGCCAAGGCCAAGGGCTTCGGAACTCCCGAACCGCCTTCGCACAAGCAGCAACTCCAGCGCTCTCGATGTGCCGATGGTGCGGGGCAGCGTTTGCGTGCCTCCTGCCGCCGGTATCATTCCCAGAGACACCTCCGGCATTCCAAAGACCGCGTCGTCGGCTGCGATTCTGATGTCGCAGAGAAGGGCTATTTCTATGCCTGACCCGAGGCAGTACCCGTGTATGGAAGAGATGAGGGGCTTGGATATGCTCAGGAACATTCCCCAAACGTCCCTCTCCCACCTCACGTCCCTGGCGATTATCTGGGACGGGGCCGTGCCGAACTCGGTCAGGTCTGCCCCGACGCAGAAGGCGCGACCTTCCCCCCGGAAGACCGCCAAGCTGACCTCGCTATCGTCCCTCACCGCTTCCAGGGCCTGATAAAGCTCGTCCCGCATCTCCACGTTGTAGGCATTGAGCACGTGGGGGCGGTTCAGAGCGATGCTGGCTATCCCGCCGGCCACGCTGTAGGTGATGGTCTGGAATCCGTACGCCCCGTCGCATCTACGACTCATATTGTAGCCTACTCTCCTCTGAACTCCGGCTCGCGCCTTTCCAGGAAGGACCTCAAGCCCTCGGCCCGGTCGGCGGTGCTCTGGAGGAGAATACTGAGGTCCGCCTCCAGCCTCAGCCCTTGCTCAAGGGTCATGTCCATTCCCTTGAGCACCGTCTCCCTGGCGTAGCGTGTGGCAATGGGTGCCCCCGACGCTATCTCCAGGGCCATCTTTTCAGAACTGCCGGCAAGGGTATCGGGTTCTACCACCGCGTTCACCAACCCGACTCTGTGGGCCTCTTCGGCATCCAACAGCTGGCTAGTCAGCAGCATTTCCAGGGCCAGGGCCTTGCCCACCAGCCTTGGCAGCCTCTGGGTGCCCCCGTCCCAGGGGACTATCCCCCGTGACAGGTCGGTGGACGCCAGCGAGACTCCACGGGCTGCGATACGCAGGTCGCAGGCCAGGGCAAGCTCCAGCCCGTGGTCTATTGCATCCCCGTTCAGGGCGGCGATGATAGGCATTCCGGCTCCTGCCAGGGTGGATGCCGCGCGGTGAAGCTCCAGCCACTCCGAGGGGGTGTGAGACCGGCCCACGTCCTTGCCAAAGGAGACGGGTTCCCGTCCAACGGAGAAGGCCCTGCCTCTGCCCGTGATGATGGCAACGCGAGCGTCACCTTCTTCGTGCAGGTGTTGGAACAGATGCCTCAGTTCCATAGCCATCAGAAGGTTCACCCGGTTGGAAACACGCGGCCTGTTCAGCGTAATAGACACTATGGGAGGCCTGAAATCCCAGGCCACCGTCTTGTATGTCTTATCCATCTCCGGCTGTTCAACCACCACGCTCTGAAGTGCTCTAATAGTAAAACCGAAGGGGGCTATTGACAAGGCCCGACGGGTATTTTACTATATTTGGGAGCTTTAGCACTCCCTATCTGGGAGTGCTAAATCAGGACGCAAGACACTGACTATCAAGACAAGGAGGACAATGGTGGCAAATTTCACACCCCTAGGCGAAAGGGTGGTCGTCAAGCCCGCGGAGCAGGATGAAGTAACGACGGCGTCGGGGCTGATTCTACCTGATACCGCGAGAGAAAAACCCCAGGAGGGCGAAGTTGTGGCTGTAGGCCCCGGCCGGTCTACCGAAGACGGGAAGGGTCGCGTTGCCATGGAGATCAAGGTGGGTGATCGGGTTATCTACTCCAAATTCGCCGGCACCGAGTACAAGGACGGCGATGACGAGTATCTCATCCTGAGAGAAAGCGACATTCTGGCCAAAATTTCTAGTTAGTAGAGGAGAGAAGGAGAAATGGCAGGTAAACAGCTTACTTACGCGGAGGATGCCCGCAAGTCCCTCAGAACCGGAATAGACACCCTTGCAGACGCCGTGAAGATTACCCTGGGACCCAAAGGCAGGAACGTAATACTGGACAAGAAGTTTGGCCCGCCGCAAGTCTGCAGCGACGGCGTCACAATCGCCAAGGAGATTGAGCTTCCCGACCCCTTCGAGAACATGGGCGCCCAACTCCTCAAAGAGGCTGCCAGCAAGACCAACGATACCGCCGGCGACGGGACCACCACCTCGGTAGTGCTGGCCCAGTCAATCATCACCGACGGCTTCAGGAACGTGGCTGCAGGCGCCAACCCTATGGCCCTCAAGCGTGGCATTGACAAGGCTGTGGAAGCCATTGTGGCAGAGCTAAAGAGCATGTCCGCCTCCGTGGACAGCAGGGACCAGATTGCCCAGGTGGCCGCCCTCTCGGCTCATGAAGACCACATCGGCCAGACCATCGCAGACGCCATGGAGAAGGTGGGTAAGGACGGCGTCATAACCGTGGAAGAGTCCAAGAGCTTGAACGACGAGACCGAGTACGTAGAAGGGATGCAGATAGACCGGGGCTACATCTCCCCCTACTTCATCACCAACCCGGACCGCATGGAGACCGTCATAGAGGACCCGTCCATCATCATCACCGACAAGAAGGTGTCCGCCGTATCCGACATGCTCCCCGTTCTGGAGAAACTGCTCCAGATAGGGAAGAAGAACGTGGTGATAATCGGCGAGGATGTGGAAGGCGAGGCCCTGGCCACTCTGGTGGTGAACAAGCTCCGTGGCACTCTCAACATTCTGGCTGTCAAGGCACCGGGCTTCGGCGACAGGCGCAAGGCTATGCTGGAGGATATAGCTATCCTCACCGGCGGCACCGTCATCAGCGAGGAGACAGGGCGTAAGCTGGACAGCGCCACCGTTAACGACATGGGACAGGCCAGAAGGGTCACGGCCAACAAGGATGAGTGCACCATAGTTGAGGGCAGAGGCTCTGAGGACGCCATCAAGGGCCGCATAACCCAGATAAGGTCCCAGATTGAAGAGACCACATCCGAGTTCGACAGAGAAAAGCTGCAGGAGAGAATGGCCAAGCTGTCCGGTGGCGTGGCTGTTGTAAAGGTGGGTGCGGCTACGGAGATAGAGTTGAAGGAGCGCAAGGCCCGCGTGGAAGACGCTCTATCCGCCACCAGAGCGGCCGTGGAAGAGGGCATTGTCCCCGGAGGCGGGGTAGCCCTGGTAAGGTCCCAGAGGGCGTTGGACTCCCTGAAGCTGGATGGCGATGAGGCGGTGGGCGCAAGCATTATCTCGCGCGGCCTGGAAGTGCCACTACGTCTCATAGTCCAGAACGCCGGACAGGAGGGCGCCGTAGTCCTCGATTCAGTGAGGCAGCATCAGGACGACTATGGTTACGATGCCGACATAGGAGAGTACGCCCAGATGCTTGACCAGGGTATCGTTGACCCGGTGAAGGTAACCCGCTCGGCCCTGCAGAACGCTGCCAGCGTCGCGGGCATGGTGCTGACCACCGAGTCCATGATAACCGAAATACCCCAGAAGGAAGCTGCGGCAGGCCCGCCCATGCCTCCGATGGAGTATTAATAGCTCCGTACCACCAATTACCCCGGAGCAAGAACCAATGGCCCCGATGCTCAGCATTGGGGCCATTCTTTATCATTCCCCCTCACCCCAACCCTCTCCCGTCAAGGGCGAGGGGGTATTGTCCCTTCTCCCCTGGCGGGAGAAGGTTAGGATGAGGGGGAAAGGTGCGTGAAGGAGAAGGGGGTACAATCGGAAGACCCTACTGCACCGGTATTATCCGGGGGTGTTGGAGATACCGGCCCCCGGCTGCTTCTGAAGCGGAGAGGCGGATATGCTAGAATAATCGGAAATCACCGGAGAAGTAGCCATGATACCTCTCAAGCTGACCCTGAAAAACTTCCTGTGCTACCGAGACGGTGTGCCGACTCTGGACCTTGACGGTATTCACGTAGCCTGCCTGTGTGGCCAGAACGGGCATGGCAAGTCGGCCCTTCTGGACGCTATAACGTGGGCACTCTGGGGTAAAGCGCGGGGCAAGACTCAGGATGAGCTTATCCACTTCGGCTGCGACGACATGCTGGTGGAACTGGAGTTCCTGGCCCGGGATGAACGCCATAGGGTCACGCGGAGGCACTCCAACGGCAGTGGACGCAGACGCCAGGGTGCCAGTGATTTGCAACTCCAGATATTCGCGGGAGAGGACTTTCGCCCTATAACCGGCAACTCGATACGCGAGACCCAGGCCAGCATTGACCGCATTACCGGCACGGACTACGACACCTTTATCAATAGTGCCTTCCTCCTTCAGGGCCGTGCCGATGAATTCACCAACAAGACCGCCGGGGAGCGCAAGGAGGTATTGGCAAAAATTCTGGGACTCGACCTTTATGACCAGTTGCAAATCCGGGCGAAGAAGTTGGGCGACGAGAAGGAGGTAGAGGCCAAAATCATTGAAGGCGACCTGGAGGGGATGCGCCGCGAGGTTGGCAGCCGGGACAGGTATAGCGTTGAGCTTGAGAACGTCAACAGAGAGCTTGGGGAAGTGAACAGCCGGCTCAATGCCAGCAGGGACACTCTGGATGCCCTGAAGTCCCGGGTTGACGACTTGAGACGAAAGCGTGGCGAGCTTGACGAGTTGAACGTGCGTATTCCTACCATAGAGTCCGAGATTCTGGACATGCAGAAGGACATAAACTCTCGCCGGGACCGCATCGCAGGCTATCAGGCCCTCGTCCAGGAGAGAGATACCATCCGGAAGGGGCTTGCGGGGTTACTGGAGCTTCGCCGCCGCTACGAAGAGCTCAACGCTTCCCGAGAGCGTTTCGACACTCTCACGAAGGGCAAGTCCGACCTGGAGCGGACGATTGAAAGCGCAAGGACACGGCTGGAAGAACAGATTAAACAGATGAAGAAACGTGTCAGTGATGACCTTCGCCCCAGGGCCGATGCCATACCTTCCATCAGTGGCAAATTGGATGAGTCCAAGAGCCGTCTCGATGCTCTGGCAAAAGAGGACCAGGACATAGTGGACGGGCGTCGGCACCTCCAGGCTCTGGCTACACAGATAGGGGAGCTGAAAGCGGTAAGCATACAGCTACAGACCGAGGGACAGGAGATTCGCTCCAAGCTGGACATGGTACAAGGCTCCCACCAGGACGCCCAGTGCCCCCTGTGTGGGACTCAACTGGGTCCCGACGGGTGCGAGCGCCTGCTGGAAAACTACAAATCCCAGAGAGAATCGAAGGCCCAGTTGTACAGGCAAAACGACTCGAACCTCAAGGCGAAGGAGAAGGAGCAGGCTGACCTCGACCAGAAGCTTCCCAAGCTGGAAGCCGCCTTGCGCCGCAGTCAGAGGGAAGTCCAGGGAGCGGTTGCTGTCCTCCAGCGTCAGTTGGATGAGTCCACCACAGCGGCGGCAGAACTGGGCCAGGTCGTCAGAGACCTGGAGGAGGAGAGCGCCCGGCTGGAGAAAGGCGATTTTTCAGCGAAGGAACGTCGGCAACTGGCAGAGTTGGAGGCGGGAATTGAGGCCCTTGGATATGACGGGGAAACTCACAATCGCCTGTACAACGAGATTCAGGAGCTACAGCCCTTCGAGGAGCGGCACAGGCGCCTTGAGGATGCAGAAACAAATCTGCCCCAGGAGCAGGACTCCCTCTCCAGGAATGAGGAGATGCTCCATCGGCGCCAGGATGACCTTTCACGGGGCAGGGACAGTCAACGAGATATGGAGAAGGCAGTCGCTGAGCTTCCCGCGTGGGAAGTCAAACTTGGAGAGGTTGAAAAGGCTCATCGCGAGTTGGATGCCAGAAACATGGAGTTATCCCGGCGTCAGGGTGACCTTGAAGGCCATCTAAAAAGGTTGGATGACCTGGAAAAGGCGATGGATGACAAAGAGGGTAGTCTCAAGGCTTTTCAAGAGGAGCAGAGCATCTACCGGGAGTTGACGGAAGCTTTCGGCAAGCGCGGAGCACAGGCCATGCTCATCGAAACCGTCCTGCCCCATATTGAGAAGGAGGCAAATGACCTCCTGGGCCGGATGACCGATGGCCGTATGCACCTCAAGCTGGAGACCCAGAGGGAGCCCAGGAGCAGGCGGGGTGAGCCTATCGAGACCCTGGAGATAAAGATTAGCGACGAGATGGGCCCCAGAAGCTATGAGCTATTCAGTGGTGGCGAAGCGTTCCGCATAAATCTGGCCCTCAGAATCGCGCTTTCCAAGGTACTGGCCCATCGCAGAGGCGCTCCCCTTCCCACCCTGTTCATAGATGAGGGCTTCGGCACCCAGGACGCTGCCGGACGGGAGAGGATTCTGGACGTTATACGGGCCATTGAAGAGGACTTCAAGAAGATTATCGTCATAACCCATCTGGACGAGTTAAAAGAGGCTTTCCCGGCGCGCATTGAGGTGCAGAAAGAGGAGACCGGCTCCACCTTCTGGATAAGCTAGCCCGCCTTGTGGTCACTCCCACACTGTCATTCCGACCTGCCTGTCGGCAGACAGATACGGGGTCAGATTCCAGAGGGGCAGGGAATGCGGCCACTCACCCCTAGGGAATCTCCGAATAAGTCGGAAACGGAGACTCATCAACCCGTCATAATGGCGAAAGTCGAAGACTCTCTGAGGAGAGCCAGTATCCAGACTCTCCGAGTTTCTGGGACCCGGCTCAAGGTTCGCCACGGCGAATCTACTGGAGGTACGACCGGAATGACGGATTAAACAGCACAGTGTTCCACTTACTAAGAGGATTCCCAAGGTCCGGCACGCCAAAGGCGCATCCATGACCTTCGCCCGAATGACGAAGGTGGGGTTGGGAACGACGGGAAGGGTGCTCGATTGCCCCAGTACATGATGAGGGTTGTGGGGACCAATCGCTGTTCCATCGGGTCCACCGCCAGGGCAAGGCCCTCCAGGGTATAACCTCCCAGCAGGGGCGGAGCGTCGTCTTCTCCAAAAACCACCACGGTAACCTCACTCTCGCCGTCTATCGTAACCCAAGCCTGACCATAGTCCATGAAGACACGCCGCCCGTCGGCCAGTAGAAACCTCCGTTGCCCCGTCGGCTCGACTCCAATCTCACGCAGCAGACTGGCGGGGAGTGTGGTATAGGCTGCGCCGGTGTCCACCGTGGCTTCTATGTCCCGGACTTGTTGGCCGTCCATGCTGGAAATCCGCATCGGCCAGTTGAACGTTCCCATGCCTGTAACCTCACCTTATCCTGTGGCCTGTACCGCTCAATTATAACCGATGGGCCGTTCCCAATGATAGCCGCCGTCTCCCCGGTGAGTGCGAGCAGGGTCTTTGAATTGTCACCCCGCTCAGGCAGGCCTGAAGAATGGGACGCTTATCTGGTCCGTGGCCTGGACGAAAGTCACCTCCACAGGCATACCAATTTTCACGTCCCTTGGCTCGCACTGGATGACGTTGGTGAACATCCTGACCCCTTCGTCCAGCTCCACAAGGGCCAGCACGTAGGGCACATCCTCGGCGAAACCGGCGGTGCGGTTCTGGTGTGTCACCGTGAAAGTCCAGACGGTGCCTTTGCCGCTGGCCTTTATCCAGGCGATGTCGGTGGTCCAGCAGTTGGCGCAGATGCCCCGGGGATACCACTGATATTCCCCGCAGACATTGCACCTCTGTATGAGGAGGTCTCCCCTCCGGCAGGCCTCCCAGAAGGGTCTGGTCTCACCGGAAACTGTCGGCAACGGCTTCTTCCATTCAGGCATGTCTAGTCCCTCCCAAGGATTACTGTGCCCCCGCTGTGTCGGGAGCCAATGGCGCCCCCAGTGCCGTGGCACAAGGCTATCTTGCAATCGGGGACCTGGCGGGCAGTACCGTCGAACTCGTGTCTGAGTTGCCTGGTGGCCTCCAGCAGCAGGAAGATGCCCCGCATACCCGGATGGTTCGATGAAAGGCCCCCGCCATCGGTATTGATGGGCAGGTCACCCCCTAGCTGCAGACGGCCTCCCGACACGAAATCTCCCCCCTCGCCCTTCTCGCAAAATCCCAGGTCTTCGAGGGTGGTCACGACCGTGATGGTGAAGGAGTCGTATATCATGCACATGTCAATATCCTGGTGTGTTACCCCTGCCATGGAAAATGCGGGGCCTGTGCTCTGCTTCGCTGCTATGTAGACCAGGTCTCGCCGACCCGCACCCTGGTGGGCCACACCCTCCCCAACGCCCAGCACCCACACGGGGACGTTCTTGCACGCTCGCGCCACCTCCGGGGAGGCCACCACCACCGCTCCGCCTCCGTCGGTGATGACACAGCAGTCCAGAATGTGCAGCGGAGACGAAATCATGCGCGAGGTGACCACGTCCTCTATGCCTATAGGGTTACGGAACAGGGCATGGGGGTTCATGGAGGCGTGCTTCCGCATGGCCACCGAGACCTCGGCCAGTTGCTCCGGCCTGGTCCCGTAGAGGTGCATGTGCCTCTGGGCTACCATGGCGTAGAGGCCCACGGTGGTGAAGCCGTATAGCTCCTCGAAGCTGTCAGGGGTCGGCTCAAGGGCAGGGTGTCCGTACCGTGCGACGCCGCCCGTACCCACGGCCACTCCCCCGGAGCGTGCCAGGGTAGAGTAGGTTATCAGGGCGCAGTTAATTCGCCCGGCGGCTATGGCCGTCAGCGCGTGGGAGAGGTGGAACTCGAAGGAGGCGCCTCCCACCGAGGTGTTGTCAACGTACCGGGGGTTCAGGTTCAGGTAGTCGGCAAGATTGAGGCCGCTCATGCGGGTTGACATGGAGGAGGTGAAGAGGCCGTCCACGTCCTTCTTGGACAGGCCCGCGTCCTCAAGGGCCTTGATGGCGCTCTCACCCTGAATCTGTAGCTCACTCTTGTCCGGGGCGTATCTGATGGGGTGCTCGTGTACCCCCACGATAGCTGCTGAGCGTCTGAGGTCAACCATACATACCTCCTCCGGCAGATGGATAGCTGAGGCGGGAATGTGAGATGACTTCCACCCAATAATAGTTCCGGGAAGCCACTGCAATCATAGCGCCTTGCGGATGGCCGGTCAATCAGAGTGGTCCATGGCAACCGTTTGGCTGGGAGTCTTTCGGTCGTCACCCCAAACGACATTTCACTGTCACCCCGAGTCCGCAACAGGCGGGCGAGGGGTCCGAAATCCTTGTTATTCCGGCCGTTCATTTGCCCGGTGATTTCAGATTCCTCACTGCGCTTCGCTCCGTTCGGAATGACGGGATGTGGCCCTTGGTGAATTGGCCTCATCAAATTTGAGAACCGTAACCGGGGTAGAGGCCCCGGTCAGTTCCCAAGCGTGGGTTGTGATACAATATTCTTGGTGTCGCTGACCCCCTTTTTGTGGATTCCCCATACCGGACTAGAGATTGAATATGGGCCTGGTGAAAGTAAAAGCGCACATAGGGACAGGGCAAGACAGCCTGCGAGAGGTGGAGTTCCTGGTGGACACAGGCTCCTTCCACTCCTTTCTCCCTCAGGGACTGGCTGACGGTCTGGGCATCGCCTTCCCGGTAACGTCAGAGCTGGTCCTGGCAGATAGCAGAAGGGTGGAAGTCTCGATGGGTGTGGCCTATCTGCGACTGATGGATAGGGAAGGCGGTGTTCTCGTCGCCTCTATGGGTGCGCCCATGCCGCTGCTGGGTGTGAGCGCTCTGGAGGCCCTGGGGCTGAAGGTCAACCCTGTGGACGAGACCCTGGAACATTCGATGCCCTTCGGCCCGGCGGCACTGTAGTTTTAGCCGGAGCTATGACAGAGAGGTAAATCATGACAACCGCTATAGATGGACTGGTGGAAAAGGGAAAGGCAGCCCGGGCCGCCTCGCGAAGGCTCGCTAGGCTGCCCTCTGAGGTCAAGGACAGGGCCTTGCTGAACATTGCAAGCTCCCTGACAGCACAACAGGAAGACCTGCTGGAGGCCAACGAGGCGGATTACCGTGCAGGAAAGTCCAACGGTCTCACCGAAGCTCTGCTGGACAGGCTCCTCCTCAACCCCCAAAGACTGGAGAGCATTGCCGCGGACGTGCGTGGTGTGGCGGCGCTTCCCGACCCGGTGGGCGAGGTCTTCGATATGCGGACCCTTTCCAACGGGCTGGTAGCAGGCAAGAAACGTGTTCCCCTGGGAGTCATCGGGTCCATCTACGAGAGTAGGCCAAACGTCACGGTAGACATCTCGGTGCTTTGCCTTAAATCGGGCAATGGCTGCATCCTCAGAGGCGGCAGAGAGGCCATCCACTCCAACGCTGCCCTAGTCAAGCTCATCCGCCGCGCCATAGCCGACGTCGGCATTCCCGAGGACTCGGTCCAGTTCATAGATAACACGGATCGCGCCCTGGTGGAGCCTATGCTCAAAATGGAGGAGTACATAGACCTCTTGGTGCCCCGGGGCAGTTCTGACCTGATTCGTTTCGTGGCAGAGAAAGCGGCCATGCCCGTGATCACAGGCGGCATCGGCGTTTGCCATACATACGTGGACAGGTCAGCAGACCTGGATAGGTCGGTTGATATAGCGTATAATGCCAAGGTACAACGCCCCACGGTCTGCAATGCCCTGGATTCCCTGCTGGTACACTCTGAAGTGGCGGCCCAATACCTTCCGCGTATCGCCCATGAATGGGCCAAGGCCGGGGTCGAGTTGCGCTGTGACATGCGAGCACTCAGCATTCTTGGCCCCGTCCAGGGAGTGCAGGCTGTGCCTGCTGGTGAGGATGACTGGGGCAAGGAGTTCCTGGACTTGGTGGCGTCCGTGAAGGTCGTGGACTCGCTTCAGGAAGCCCTGGAGCACATAGAAGAGTTCGGGTCGGGCCACTCTGAGGCCATTGTGGCCGAAGACTACTCGGCGGCCATGCGATTCCTGGACGAGGTGGACGCCGCAGCAGTGTACGTGAACGCCAGCACGCGCTTCACCGACGGCTCCCAGTTGGGCTTGGGAGCGGAGATGGGAATAAGCACCCAGAAACTCCATGCCCGGGGGCCTATGGGCTTGAGGGAGATGACTTCGTACAAGTGGGTAGTCATGGGAAGCGGACAGGTGCGGTCCTGATTCAGTGCCGATAACCGAGAGGGATGATGGCCGATAGCTCATTGGTGAAAATGGAGGTAAGCTGTGGCTGACTATTATTTTGAAAGAGATTGCAGGACTCCTCATTCCGAGTCCTATACCATACTGGACGGCGAGAACCCCATTGGCAGGATAGACCTGCACTATACGTCAACCATCGTGCATGGCACTTTGTGCGTCCTCGAAAGCCTAACCCAAGAGGACGTCCAGGAGCTTATCGAGACCATAGATGAGGACATGGTGGACGTTATGGGCGTGTCCAGGGAGGAATTTATCGTCCACGTATACCAGGGACGGGAGATGGGGGTCTTCAGCGACAACGGCTTCGGGGCAAACGGCAACGGAGATGACGACTCCAACAACGGGCGGTAATGTAGGAAGCCTGTCAGCAGGACTCCGACCTACCTGACGCTGGTCTTGGGGAGCAGAGCCTTCCGATTCTTGATTCCTTTGGCAAACCGACGGGCGATCAGAAGTGATGCCTCTACGGACAAGAGACTCATGCGGCTACGTTGCTGCAAAAAGGCCAGTCACAGGCATCCATCAGAGATAGACACCTGTGACTGGCTTCTGCGCTACTGTACATAGGCCCATTGACAGGACCCTAGTCGTTATAGCATATCCTGCTTATGACAGCCCTGGTCTAGTCGTCGGCTGCTGCTCCGACGGCATCTAGCTTTTCCTGGATTACCGTTCTTAGCTCGCGGACGCGGGTGAGGTCGGGGTATTTGCCGTCCTCATCCTTGCGGTCGAATATCTTCTCGCCGTCCACGTAGACCTCCAGCCTGCCGTTGGCGGCTGGAGTCAGGGTGACGGCCGCGTCGGGGCCGTAGAACCGGAAGAATTCATTTGCCAACCACGTGGCAGTTGCATGGTACTGTCAAGGGACGCAGTAGACTATCTCAATATTGATTTTCCACATGGGCACCCTCCTTGATATAGTGGCCGCTTCCGGCCTTTTGTCCAGGCTGGCAATAAGCTCTCTCACTGCCAGGACATAAATCTAGTTTAACCATTATTTCGCCCAAGTCAATACATACGATGACGCAAATGCAATAATGAGTCCGGGAACTATGCCCGCAGCCGCCGGGACCCCAAAACGTCATACACGGCGCCGGAAGGTCCCAGGGTGCTGCGCATCAGGTTTACCTCGTTGACCTGCCATGACACGTCGGCCTGCCAGTCAACCCCGGTCGTGGCTTTCCCGGCCCGGCGGCGCTCCTCGGCGGATACGTTGTCCCGCATCCTGCCCAGGGTGAGGTGGGGGGTAAAGGCGCGGGGCTCCCTTGGGAGGCCAACCGTCAGGTGGACCTCCTCGTCTATCCGTTCTTGCAGCTTCCCCAGAGCGTCCAGGTCGCCCTTTAGTCCGACCCATATAACCCTGGGGGCGCTGAGATTGGGGAAGGCTCCTATACCCGAAAGAGCGAGGGTAAAGGGAGTGCTTCCCTCAACGGCTCTGTTTATAGCTCCCAGAATCGGGTCCACAGCGTTGAGGTCTATTTCACCCAGGAACTTGAGGGTGAGGTGGATGCCTTCGGGCCTGACCCACCGCATCTGTGAGACCCCCGCATTTTGCAAGCCTCTCGTAGCTTCTACCAGGCATTCCCTGGCTTGCCGGGAGACGTCCACGGCTATAAAGGCGCGTACCATTTCTCCACCGGCCGCCTATATAGTCAGAAGGGCCCGGGCGTTGCCTCCCAGTATCTTCTTCCGGGCCTCGTCGGATATGGCGGCAGCCTCCACCTGTTGCAGCAGACGCGGATGCTTTATCAGAGGGAAGTCCGTCCCGAAGAGTATTTTGTCCGGCCCGTTCAGGCCCACGACGGTTGGGAAAATCTCCTGACTGTAGAGGAACGGAGAAGCTGCTGTGTCGTAGTAGACGTTTTTCGTCTCCCCTGCCACCTCGGGCATCAGGCCGTAAAAGGGCAGTCCTCCGCCCCAGTGGGCGCAGACAATGGTGTTCTCAGGAAAATTGCGGGCAAAAGCATACAGCTTGTCGGGGGTGGTCCGTCCCTTTCCCGGATAGAGATGTCCTACCGGCTCCGACGAGTGGGTGAGGACAATCAGCCCCAGCCCGTGGGCAACTTCCATGAGAGGGGCCATGACCTCTTTGCTGCCCACGTCAAAGCCTTGGGTATCGGGATGAAGCTCTCCGATGCCCTTTACTCCCTCCCCGGCGCAGCGCTCCACCTCCCTTGTTGCACTCTCGCCCCACGCCGGATTTATCGAGCAGAACCCCACCAGCCTGGTTGGGAAGCGGTCCACGGAACGGATTATGTAATCGTTGGCCTCTATCGCCGTGTCCCTGTCGGTCCACCCGACGCCCATGACAACCGCCACGTCCACCCCGGTCTCGTCCATAGCCTCAATCAGGTCATCAACGGTAGCCAGTCTGGCCTTGGGGTTGGCGAAGAGGGCGGCGAAGGTTATGTCCCGACCCACGTACTCACCCCGATCGGCTCGAAACGAGGGCGGGAAAATATGGGTATGGAAATCTATTATCATGTCAGGGTAATTATAGAGCATCTCTGAAGAATCGTCATTCCCGCCCCCGTATCCAGTACGGGGCAGGCTTTGCGCCGGAATCCAGAGCATTCCTGCGAAAGTGGGTCTGACGAGTTAAACAGTGCATGTTGTACCTATCAGAGGTTTCATGGAAAGGTTGTAGTGGAAATGGCTAGACACAGTTCGGCACGGTTGTTATAATCTGGCTGCAAAATTTTGCGACGGCGTCACAATTCCACCACTATTTGAAGCGTGGCGGTATAACATGGACAATCTTGAGAAAATAGCCAAAGAGCTGAGACGCGATGTGATCGAGATGATCTTTACCGCAGGGAGTGGACATCCCGGAGGCTCCCTCTCGGAGATAGAGATACTCACAGCCCTCTATTTTCAAATCATGCGGCATGACCCGGAAAATCCCGCCTGGTCGGACCGTGACCGCTTCATCCTCAGCAAAGGACACGCTTCCCCGGGTTTCTACGCGGTGTTGTCCAAACGCGGCTACTTCCCACGGGATGAGATGTGGACCTTCCGCAAGTTGGGGAGCCGGCTTCAGGGACATGCTCATACCGGCACGCCAGGTGTTGAGATGAACTCAGGCTCTCTGGGGCAAGGACTATCCTTTGCCGTCGGGGTCGCTCTTGCGGCTAACGTAGACAAGAAAGACTTCAGGGTCTATGCCCTGCTGGGTGACGGAGAGTGTGACGAGGGCCAGATATGGGAGGCGGCCATGTCTGCGGCCCATTATAATCTGGACAATCTCACGGCCTTTGTGGACAGGAACAGGATTCAGAACGACCGCTTTACCAGCGAGGTGATGCGACTTGAGCCGCTCGCTGAAAAGTGGAGTGCTTTTGGGTGGAAGGTCATTGAGGTAGACGGCCACAACATAGACCAGGTACTGGACGCCGCAAGCACAGCCCGGAATACCAGAGGATGCCCTACGGTGATTATAGCTCACACGGTAAAGGGCAAGGGGGTCAGCTTCATGGAGAACAACCCTGACTTCCATGGCCGCGCCCCTAATAAGGACGAATATGAGAGGGCGCTCAAGGAGTTGGCCTAACCGTTACTAACGTAGCAAAAGGAGTAGTCTGTCATGGTTACTACCTTTACCACGGCCTCGACCCGGCAAATCTTTGGTGAAACTCTGGTTGAACTGGGTAGAGAAAACCAGGATATAGTTGTCTTGGGGGGTGACCTCAACAAGTCCACCTTCGCGAACCTGTTTGGCAGGGAATTCCCGGAGCGGTTCTTCGATTTCGGACCTGCTGAGCAGAATATCATGGGTGTCGCCGCCGGCCTGGCAGCATCTGGCAAGACCCCCTTCGTTAGCACCTTTGCCGTCTTCGGCTCATGTCGCCCATTCGACCAGATAAGGGTGAGCATCGCCCAGCCTCACCTGAACGTGAAGATTGTGTGTACTCACGCGGGCATTATTACCGGAGAAGATGGCATGTCCGCCCATAGCATTGAGGACCTGGCCCTCATGTGCTCCCTGCCGGGCTTCACCGTAGTGGCTCCTGCCGACGCAGTGGAGACCGTCCAGGCAATTCGCGCCGCCGCCGAGACTCCAGGCCCCTTCTACATACGCCTTTACCGCCCGGCTACTCCGGTAGTGCACCAGGATAGCGGCTACGACTTCAAAATCGGGAAGGCCGAACTTATGAGGAGCAGCAAGAAGGATGACGTGACCATCATCGCCGTTGGAGGCGCGGTTTCGTCGTCGCTGCAGGCGGCGAGCGCCTTGGCTGAGGAGGGGACCAGTTGTAGAGTCGTCAATATGCACACCCTCCGGCCAGTTGACGAGGGCGCGATTCTGGAAGCGGCGAAGGAGACCGGAGCCATAGTCACCGTTGAGGAACACTATATCCACGGCGGACTGGGCAGTATAGTTGCCCAAGCTCTTGGCAAGGGCCATCCCGTCCCCCTGGAGATGGTGGCCCTGGACCGCTACGCCGAATCCGGCACTGCACAGGAACTTCTGGAAAAGTACCATCTCACTCCTGAATATATAGGGAAAGCAGTCAAGGCCGCCCTGGCGCGGAAGTAGACCCTTGTATAGCCCCCAGGGTTATCCCACTTGTATTGCACCACTCTTGGTCGCTCCCGTAAAAGTGGGAGTCTGAACTCCGGCCCATCTGTACGCCGAGTCAGAAGCCGGAATCCGCTCACCTTTGTCTCACCCTATGCCCGTCACGCCCACCACCTGTTCTCTGTCATTCCGAGTCCGCCTGTGGAGGACGAGGAATCTCAGGAACCACGCCCTTCTGAGCGAGTGCTTTAGAGGGTGTTTGCCAAGCCCCTTCTCCTCCGCCGGGGGCGGACTGGGATGAGGGGTATCACCCTCACCTCAGTCCTCTCCCATCGAGGGAGAGGAGGCTTGGGATACCACTTTAGAAACACTCTCTTAGATCCTTCATCATAGTTTATCTAGTATTTTCAGCACACGTTGATATTCACGTCCGGCGTTGCCAACACATGTCGGGAATACCCTTTATTGTTCACCCACCGGTAAAGTATCGAGTGCATGATATGTATGGTATATTTTAGATTAGGGACTTCTCTTTTTCTGCGAGGTTGGAGGACAGTTTCCTTTGCGTAATCTCATATCTTCCACGTCTATATTGATTCTGGTGGCTATCCTGGCCCTTGCAATAGCCATTGCAAGTTGCAGCATTCAGGCCGGAAGCCAGAATGAAGAGAATGGCCCATCCGCCGATGCCGTTCCTCTGCCTGAAGGTGCCCCGGAGGAGTTCAACATACTCTTCGAAGTGTGGGATGCCATCAGGCGAGACCATTTTCAGCGGGACTCTCTGGACACCGAAGTGCTGAGCCAGGGAGCCGTCAGAGGCATGTTGGAAGCCCTGGATGACCCCTATGCTTCCTATCTGACCGCACAACAATACGCCATGGACTCTCAGAACTTCCAGGGCTTTTTCGAGGGAATAGGCGCAGAGGTATCCATGAGGGACGGACGAATCATTATTGTTGCGCCTATTCCTGACACGCCCGCGGAAAAGGCGGGGATACGTCCGGGGGATGCCATCCTGGAGATTAACGGCGAAAGCACCGAGGGTATCAGCCTCCTGGAAGCGGTAGCCAAGATACGAGGAGCCAAGGGCGAGTCCGTAGAACTGTTGATTCTTCACCGGACCAGTGTCGAGCCAACCCTTATAACTATCGTGCGGGACGTGATACAGGTATCGAGCGTCAAACTGAAGATGTTCGTGGGCCAAATAGCTCACTTGAGAATTACCAGCTTCACGGGGACCACAGAGCAAGAGTTGATTGAGACTCTGGAGAAGATAGAGAGATTTGAGGCGCGGGGCATTATCCTTGACTTGCGAAACAACCCGGGAGGGTTGCTGAACTCCGTAGTCAGGGTGACCAGCCATTTCATTGATGAAGGGCTTGTCCTCTATGAGATGGACGGCAGGGGCAACCGCAAGAACTGGCAAGTCAACTCCGGCGGAAAGGCGAAGGAAATACCCCTGGTAGCGTTGGTGAACGAGTTCACAGCAAGCGGCGGGGAAGTGATTGCGGGAGCGCTCATTGACCACGAGCGGTCTACGGTTGTCGGGGACACGACTTTTGGGAAGGGCAGCGTCAGCACAGTTCGACAGTTGAGTGATGGCTCAGGACTGTACTTTACAGTAGCGCGCTGGTATACCCCCGACGGTACCCTTATAGAGGATGCGGGGGTCGAGCCTCACATCCTGGTTGAGCAGTCGGAGGATGACCTGGATGACCTTCAGTTGGACAAGGCCATTGAAGTCCTTGAGAAAGAAATTGAGACCGGTGAAAAAGACTTCGGACAATAATAAAGCGGTAGCGGTCAACAGAAAGGCATATCACGACTATGAGGTGCTGGAGCGTGTGGAGGCGGGTCTGATGCTTAAAGGCACGGAGATAAAGTCTATTCGCGAAGGGCGGGTGAACATACGCGAGGCATACGCCAGGCCCCAGGGTGGAGAGCTATGGCTGGTCAATGCACACATAGCGACCTATCCCGCCGGCGGTATCTTCAACCACGAGCCTACAAGGCCTCGAAAGCTGCTCCTGCATAAGGACCAGGCCGCCAACCTGATAGGGAGCGTGACTCAAAAGGGACTGAGTATTGTTCCTCTCAGGCTTTACATCAGAAACCACGTGGCTAAGGTGGAGCTTGGGCTGGTCCGGGGCAAGAGACAGTATGACAAGCGCAGGAGCATCATAGACCGGGATAGAGAACGGGAGGCCCAGCGCTCTCTAAAGCGAGTTGTGTAAGCACTGGCGCTATCAAGATACGGGCAACGCTACGGCTCGACCGCCCATCAGGAGATAAAGATGCCAAGAATACTAACCTACCTGAGCATTGTTGCGCTTATTTCACTGGCCTTGCTGGCTGTAGCCGCTGCCTGTGGTGGCTCTGAGCCTGAGGAGTTAACCTTCGACCTCACCATATCCGACCGCAGTCTCGACACGGACGCGGTCAGGGTCAAGCATAACGACATTGTGACCCTCAACTTCAACACTGATGAGCGGGGAAGCGTCCACCTTCACGGGTACGACATTGAAGATGAGGCGTCACTAGGCGAGGCGGCCACCATAGCGTTCACTGCAGACGCCACCGGTAGATTCAGAATCACCTTCCACCCCGGCGGCGCGTCCTCCGGGGGCCACTCCGAAGGAGGAGGGCATGGCACGGAACAAGGTACCACGTCGTCCATGAGTCATGGCCCCGTGGAGTCCAATGTGCCGATTGGCGTGGCCTTGACCGCAGAGGTCGAGGACGGGGGCGGCGTCAACGTTCACGTTATGACCGAGGGCTGGCGCTGGGCGCCCGAGAACGTCAACGGGGCCAACGCCGACGGTGAAGGTCACGCCCATATCTACGTTGACGGCGAGAAGGTTGGCCGGACATACGGCCCTCGTTACTACCTGGGGAGTCTGGAACCCGGGGAGCGTCACATCCGTGTAACCCTCAACGCCAACGCCCACAATGACCTGCTGGTCGGCGGGGAGCCGGTTGAGGCCATGACTATGGTAACGGTTCCCGAGTCCGGCCATGTGGACAGCATGGATGCCGCCCCGGCGGAGGCCGGGTCGCCAATGTCCGTGGAGATAATGGCCCATCCCGAACCTGATGGCAGATACAACCTGCAAGTCATGCCCACAGGGTTCACTTTCTCCGGTGAGGACGTGGGACAGGCCCACGTTAGCGGTCAGGGGTATGGACTCCTCAGCATAGACGGCGAAGTGTACACGCGCCTCTACGGTCCCTGGCTGCAGTTGCCACCCCTGGCACCCGGTATGCACGAGGTCGTCGTCGGACTCTCCGCCAACGACCACAGGCCCCATTCATGGAATGGGGAGCGAGTGATGGCCGCAACTACCGTACACGTAGAGGAAAAGAAGGGAGAGGGCCACGGAGAAAGCATGGATGGAGGACAGGGGCATGGAGAGGGAGCATCGGCAGAGGTGGAGGAGGTCCCCTTGGGGGTGCTAGAAGTCCTTCCCCGATAGGACTAGTACCTGGACTGGCTTCTCGCATGGCATCGGCAGAGACCTCCGCCCTCAACCTACTATTTTCTCCGTGCCTCCTCGAATATTGGGAGGTGGCCTGTAGCCGTCAGGTAGCCTGCTTGACGGCTCGATGCGTTGATGCTACGATGTTGCTATGCGGACTACCGTAACGATTGATGATGACGTGCTGGCGGTCGCTCGAGCGTTGGCTGAGAGGAACGGGACCAGCCTTGGCCAAGCCCTGTCGGAGTTGGCACGGCGTGGCTTCAGGGGGGAGGTCGCCTCTGCAGATGAAAGTGAAGGCATGGTCTTTGCCATTGACCCCGGTGCCGCCCCTATCACCAGCGAGGACGTCTATCGGTCTTTGAGCAACTGGCCGTGATTTCCTTTCCGGACGTAAACGTCCTCATAGCTCTTGCCTGGCCCAATCATGTGCATCACACAGCCGCCTGGGAGTGGTTCAAGGCACATCAGGAGGAAGGTTGGGCAACGTGCTCACTGACAGAGGCAGGTTTCGTCAGAGTTTCCTGCAACCCTTCGGTTGTCAGGCACACCGTTACACCCCTTGATGCCATCGCAGTCCTGGAGAGACTCACAGAGTCCGGGTCGCACACCTTTTGGCCGTTGGACCGGTCCATCGTGCATCTGCCAGCTTCAATTGGCGCCCGCATTCAGGGTTACAGGCAGATTACTGACGCCGTATTGCTGGCCGTGGCAATGCAGCGAAATGGGCAACTGGCTACTCTGGACGGCGGCATGGAAGGTCTGGTCGCAGAGAACGAGCGCGATTTCTTGTCCGTCATTCCGGTGTGAAGCGACTGTATGTGAAGCTGGAGAGATGCCCGTAGCAAAGAATTCGAGATTGGTCGAGCGCTTCCGACACCGTAGTGTCGTCCGTCAACGGCGTCGGCGGGGAGGAGGACGGGTTGAAGAGCGCAGCGACAACGGTTGAACAGTACCTGGACGAATTGCCCGAGGAGCGTCGCCGCGCCGTGTCCGAGGTGCGCGCCGTGATCCTCGCCAATCTCCCCGAGGGCTACGAGGAGATTATGGACTTTGGCATGATTGCCTACGTGGTGCCCCTGTCCATCTGCCCCAACACCTACAACGACCATCCCCTTATGTACGCCGCCCTGGCCTCCGAGAAGAGCTACATCTCCGTGCACCTTATGAACATCTACGCTGACCCGGAGGCACAGAGGTGGTTCGTGGATAGCTACAGGGCCACCGGCAAGCGGCTCGACGCGGGCAAGTCCTGCGTTCGGTTCCGCAAGCTGGAGGACCTGCCCTTGCAGCTCATCGGCGATGCCGTGGCCCGCACGCCCGTTGACGAATGGGTCCGAGTCTACGAGGCGTCCCGCTCCGCCCGCCGAAAGGGACGCCCCAAGGCCTAACCTCGATGCCCCAACCGGAGACTCAGTTTTCTCCCTGGTATATCAGGGTATCCGGTTTGAAAGCTCCCCAGGCGAACCAGAAGTGGTTGGCGTGGACGATGGGGGTCAGGGCCTTCCCGGTCAGAGGACCATCCACGGCCTCCCCCAAAATATTCCATACGCTGCCCGTCTCGTTGTCCACTATATCGTCTCCGTCCCTGCGAAAGCCCAGCTTCTGTCCGTCCACGCTGGGGTCGAACACCCCCGTAGCGCCCACGTCCCTGGAATCCCGTATAGAGCTGCGGTCCAGGGCCGACACGGTCCCGGGCTTGAAAAAGACCGTCATGTCCTGGCCGTTTACCGAGTAATTGACGACCCCCTCCCTTTCCAGGACTGAGAAGGGAAAGGACACATCCACGTCTCCGATGGTCACCGCCACCACCCGTTCCTTGGGAGGAAGGCGACCGTCCGGCTCGTCAAGTAGCAGGAAGGGCGGATTATCCACCCGGTCGTAGCCGGTGTAGGGGTTGTTGCCGTATGGGTTGGAGAAGCCCGTATCCTTGGAAAGTACCTTGCCGTCGGCATTGGCGGCCTTGAAATCCTCCCATGAGACGATTTGGGCCGGGAGGAAGGTGAGCACCTTGCCGGTAAGCTCCCCAACGATGGCCTCTCCGGTGAGTTGCTGCCACCATGACTCGGTCTGTCGGTCCCACATAATCAGGTCGCTGTTGCGCAGGTTGCCCGAGGTCCCGAAGTCGTAGGTGACTCCGCCCAGCCTTCTGTCAAAGGCTACGGCGGAGTTGCACAGGGGACAGAAGGTGACGGTTACCGGCACGTCACCAACTGTGTCGTTAACTATCTCGTGCCATGTCATAATCTGGAGTGGGTAGGCCCTGGCATCTCCGTGAATCTCCAGGGCGATAACCGGCTCCTGGCCGGCAAGCCACCCGTCGGCTTCTTGAGGTGACACGAATTTGGGGGAGTCTATGGGGGGAATGCCGTCTCGGGGTGGGCCGCCGGAGATAATCTGGCTATAGGGAACGCTGTGCCTGCTGAAATCGGTTTCCCAACCCCTGGTGGAGAATCGGGCATCCCTCAATGCGCTCTCGAAATCGGGGTCCGGCGCCACGAGTTCGCCAAGCGTGGATGTACCGTCCGTTTCAGTCGTTGGAGTGGGGGTAAATGTAGCATGGGTCGTGGGTGAGGCGGTCGCATCTGCCGCCCCTTCGCCGGGTGTGGGGGTATCGTCTGTCTCAGGTGTTGGGGTGCGAGTAGGTGAGGTCGTGGGTGAGGGCGAATCGGTTGGTCCCTGGAGGCCTGACGGGGAAGGGCCATTCGGACCCGAGGTGCAGGCCAGGCCCAGGCTGGCGGCGATTATGACTATCATTATGAGGCCCAATGGGGCCAGCAAAATAGGCAGGTTCCGCTTTTTGCCCATTAACTCCTCTCCACCTTATCCGGCCGTGCTACGGCCTTGCCCTACAGGCAAGATTATAGTGTAACGTTCTTTATGATGCGAATCATATCCAAGAGATTTACACGGCGTATTGGATAGGTTTACACTGCCTATGGGCTGGGCCAGAGGGTCGCCAATGCCCGAAGAGTGAGACATCTCCAAAAGGGGGTAAACTATGGAGCTTGGTATGGTCGGACTGGGCCGCATGGGTGGCAATATGGCGCGGCGGCTCATATCAAGGGGCGGCCACCGTGTGGTAACTTACGACCATGATGACGAGGCGGTGAGAGCCAGCGAGGCCCTGGGGGCTTCGGGAGCGACTTCCCTGGAGAATCTTGTCGAGAAGCTGACGCCGCCCCGTGCCGTATGGGTCATGGTTCCTGCCGGGGAGGCCACCGAGTCTACAATTGACAGCCTCCTTCCCTTGCTGTCCGGCGGTGATACCGTCCTGGACGGCGGAAATTC
This sequence comes from Dehalococcoidia bacterium, assembly GCA_034421095.1. Taxonomy (GTDB): domain Bacteria; phylum Chloroflexota; class Dehalococcoidia; order Lucifugimonadales; family JAGWBF01; genus JAGWBG01. The sequence goes on along the minus strand of DAOUKR010000002.1, from coordinate 68,237 downwards.
CAACTATAAAGACACCATCCGACGTGGGGAGAAGCTTCGCCAGCGGGGGTTGAACTTCATGGACGTAGGTACTAGCGGGGGAGTCTGGGGCCTTACCGAAGGCTACAGCCTGATGATAGGCGGCAGCGAGGACGTGTTCAAGCACTTGGAGCCTGTATTCCAGACCCTCACTCCCGCACCCGACAGAGGCTATGGCTACGTCGGGCCCAGCGGCGCCGGACATTTCGTGAAGATGGTCCACAACGGCATCGAGTACGGGCTGATGGAGGCGTATGCCGAAGGCTTCGAGCTATTGAAGGCAAAGGGCGACCTTGGACTTGACCTGGCCCAGATTGCCCAAATCTGGCGGCATGGCAGCGTGGTGCGCTCCTGGCTGCTTGACCTGACCGCAGCAGTCCTGGAAGACGACCCCAAGCTGGAAAGCCTCCAGTCGTACGTGCAGGATTCGGGGGAAGGCCGATGGACAGTGGAGGAGTCCATAGAGCTGGCCGTCCCGGCGCCGGTCATAGCGCTCTCGCTCCAGATGAGGTTCCGTTCTCGCCAAGAGCAGCCCTTTGGGGGCAAGATGTTGGCCGCCATGCGGAACCAGTTTGGCGGTCATGCCGTGCGGCCCTCGGAGTCTTAGCAAAGCTCTGAAAGCCGTCATTCCGGGGCGGGCCGGAATCCAGAAATTTGGGGAGTCTGGATACTGGCTCTCCTCGGCGAGTCTTCGACTTTCGCCAGAATGACGGGAGCGGCTAAATCATTGCTAGCTGGCCGGGGTTGCCCACCTCAGCCCCTTGGGATGGTGGACAATCTCGATCAGGTTGCCGTCAGGGTCGCGGATGTAGGCGAAGTTGGACCCGTCGTGGCTGCGGAATCCACCGCTGGGTAGGGTGGAGCCTATGTCGTCCTCAAGGGGAACACCCAACTCCTTCAGGTTGGCTATCATCTCGTCCCAGTCGGTGACCTCGATGGCGACGTGGTTTATGGGTCGGCTGGGGTCCGGGTTCTTGTAAAGGTGGAACTCTCCCGGCCCTGCGAACATCTCCAGCATTCTGCCGGAGGATTCAGGCCCCAAATCCTTGCGCTCTATGCCGAAAACATTCTCGTACCACTCCTTGCTGCGTTCTATGTCGGTAATCCCGTAGTTCACGTGGTGTATCATGCTTATCCTTGACTTGGACATATAACCACCTCCAGTGAAACTTAATTCGATGATATATTCGCCGCCCCTCTGCGTCAAGCTGCGGCTAGTGACCTAACGCCCCTTGCCCCAAGTATTCCAGTGGGTTAGCTCCTGGGCGGGGCGACGCTCGGCGGGCCTGAAATCGGTCCCCGTGAAGTAGGCGACGGGCACGAGGGCCGCCTGCATCACGTTATCGGGGAGTCCGAGAATGTCGGCGGCCTCTTTCTCATGCACTAGGTGGATGGTGGTCCAGGAAGACCCAAGGCCGCGAGCACGCAGGGCCAGCAGGAGGGACCAACCGGCCTGAATTATAGACCCGTATATCGTTGCATGGTAGAAGGCGTCGTATGTGCCTCTGCCGTATTGGTTTGGGGCTTCTTCGGTCCATCCCTCGATGCAGGGGATGATGTGCACGGGGACGTCCTGGAGGTGGTCGCCCAGAAAGGTGCTGGACTCGCCAACGCGCTGCATCTGCAAAAGGCGAGGATCGTTCGTGTCGTACTGCGGCCGCCGGCCGCTTTGAAAATCCCTGTAGGTGCTGAGTCCCTTGCGGTAGACCTCGGCCAGACCCGCCCGCTTTTCCGGGTCCGTAACGACCATGAAGTGCCAGCCCTGAAGGTTTGAGCCGGTGGGCGCCTGGAAGGCAATCTCGATGCACCGCTCAATGACCTCCGGCTCTACGGGGCGGCTGAGGTCCAACCGCTTGCGTACACTGCGGGTGGTGGTTAGCAGATGGTCTACCGTAGCCAGGTCCATTGGCATATCTCCTTGCTGTAATGATGGCCCGTTCGGTGCTCTAGCCCGGTTGCCCCCAGGCGTTCCAGTGGGTCACTTCCTGGACAGGGCGGCGCTTGGCGGGCCTGAAATCGGTTCCCTTGGTGTAGGCCACCGGAAGCAGGGCTACTTGCAGGATGTTCTCGGGGATGCCCAGGACTGCCGCAACCTCCTTCTCGTACACCAGGTGCACCGTCGTCCATGCGGTCCCCAGGTCGCGAGAGCGCAGGGCCAGCATGATAGACCATACGGCCTGTATGATGGAGCCGTATAGGGATGCGTTGTAAAAGGAGCTTGGTATTGGCGCTTCAAACAGGTGGGGTTGCTCTACCGCACGGGTGTCAATGCAGGCGATGATGAACGCCGGTGCCTGGTGTATGTTCTGGTTCAGGTAGTCGCTGGAGTCAATCATCGCTTGATTCTGCACGCCACGCCGGTCTCCCGGCGCGTACTGGGGTGGGTGCTGCCTTTGCAGGCTTCCATAGGTCTCCATTGACCTGCGATAGATGTCGCCAATGGCTTTCCGCTTCTCCTCGTCGGTGACCACGACGAAGTGCCAGTGCTGGGAGTTGGCGCCGGTTGGGGCCTGGAGGCCAATCTCAATGCACCGTTGGATAACCTCCGGCTCCACGGGGCGCGTGAAGTCTAGGCGCTTGCGCACACTGCGGGTGGTTGTGAGTATGTGGTCTATGGTGTCAAGGTCCATGTGTGTGCCTCCTCGTTGTTATGAGACTGCAGTTCTGGTAATTCTAACCTCGATGTCCCCAGGTATCCCAGTAGGTCAACTCCTGGCCGGGAATCCGCTTGGCGGGCTTGAAATCCGTGCCCTTGAAGTAGGCAACGGGCAGCAGGGCCGCCTGTATGATGTCGTCGGGAACTTCCAGTATATCGGCAGCCTCCTTCTCGTACATGAGGTGAAGGGTCGTCCAGGCTGAACCCAGCCCACGAGCGCGCAACGCCAGCATAAGGGACCAGGTGGCTGGATAAATGGACCCGTATATGGCGGCATGGTAAGCGGTCCCGTATTCTGTCAGTTGGGAAAGGTGCGGTGCCTCCTCCATCCGGCCCTCAATACACGGAATTATGTGCACGGGGACTTCATGCAGGTGCTCGCCAAGATAGAGGCTGGACTCGCTTACCCGTGCTCGCTGGGCTGCCCGGGGGTCGCCGGCCGGAAGCTGAGGCGGCTGGGCTGCCTGCATCTCGTAGTAGGTCTGCCGCGCCTTGCCGTATATCCGGGCCAGAGCCACACGCTTCTCCGGGTCGGTGACGACCATGAAACGCCAGCCCTGGAGGTTCGATCCCGTAGGGGCCTGAAGGGCAATCTCGATGCACTCCCGGATGACCTCAGGCTCCACCGGGCGTGTGAGGTCCAGGCGCTTGCGTACGCTGCGGGTGGTTGTGAGCAGGTGGTCTATAGAGGCAAGGTCCATCGTTCCTCCTCCTTCGGGTTATGCCGGGATAGGGAGTGGGTTCCCCAGTCCGTCATTCCGGCGAAAGTCATGGATGCGCCTTTGGCGTGCCGGAATCCATCCGCCTCAAGTAAATTGGCGGACGCTCAGGGCTGTAAGTCCGCCTAGGCGGGTTGGCTGCCCAGGGCCAGGATTTCATCCCATTCGTCTCCGGTTACGGGTTGAATGGACAGACGCATACCCCGGCGCACCAGCATCATCTTCTCCAGTCGTGCGTTTTCCTTGATTTCTTTCAGCGTCACCGGCCTGGCGAATTCCTGGTCTGCCTTGATGTCCACCATGAACCATATCGGGTTGTCGGGCGTGCTCTTGGGGTCGGGGTGCTTGGACTGGGGGTCCCAGGCGGTCTCGTCCGGGTAGCCGTCCCGGACGACGCTGGCCGTCCCCACCACCGCCGGTGAGCCGGTGCTGCTGTGGTAGAATAGCACGCCGTCGCCCGCCTTGATTTCATCGCGCAGGAAATTGCGTGCCTGGTAGTTGCGTACCCCATCCCACTCGGCGGTCTGGTCCTCTTCTCCCAGCAGATGGGAGAATGAGTAAGCCGTCGGTTCGGACTTGAATAGCCAGTACCTCTTCTCTGCCATGCATCTCTCCCTCGTTAAAGGTATGCTGATGGTAACACGTACCGGCGACAGTCCTTCAACGGGCTGGCTATACCAGTTTTTGTCTTTCGCTGTGACGACGACCGGGCAATCGCCTGCCCGCTTGCCCGTTCTGCGGACTCAGGCGGGCGCTGAAGTTCTCGTGGACCCCTAGGCACCCTCGGACGCTCGGCTGTTCAGTTCCGTCTGGACGATAAACCAGACGGCGGGCGAGAAGACCAGCCACAGTATGAAAATAATCCATCTGTTGACTTTGCCCTCGGTAAGAGCATCCACTGCCTCACCCTGCTTGAAGTAGGAATAAATCCAAGCGAAGGGTATAAATAGTAGCACGGTCCATAGGCCCGCGCTTCCGTTCAGGTTCCTGTACTCTATCATCTCCTTTGAGGTGACGTAGAACCAGTAGATGCTGTAAATGCCGAGGGTGATTATCATCAGCAAGACCTGTACCACCATGTTGCGCCGCTTAATCATAGTTTCCTCCTTTTGAATCGTCCATCAGGATGGCGATCCCTTATCCACCACGTTCCGCCAATATGCCCAGCGCCCGCTCAACGAAGGCCCGCACGATTGGGCGGCCCAATTCCATTTCGTAGTCCTCCATGGAGCCGTTGTAAAAGTTCAGGTGAAAGCTGCGGGCAGCCCACACCCCGGCCTGCAAGTTCGCGTCATCAAGCTCATCGGCCAGTCGCTGGCCCGAAGTTATGGTTTTCCGATGGGTCCCGTAATCCCAACCTCTTTCCCGGGATATGGCGGTCACGGCGTGGGAGAAGGCTCCCCACAGCTTTTCCGAGCCTTGCAGGATGTCCCCGGCAGCGAACTCCCGGTCCGACGCTTCCAGGAACTCGCGGGCCGTTTGAGCGTGCTCCCGAATATTCATGGTAGTCATGTCATCCTCCCTAGCGACGGCTAGTTGTCGCCGACCGCCGAGGTTCGCCTGTAGCCTGTAGATAGTTTGGTTGCAATATCGAACATATACACGAGGTAACCTTTCCGTCTGGCGACTCCTCATCTACCATGTTCCGCCAACATGCCCAGCGCCCGTTCGACGAAGGCCCGCACGATTGGGCGGCCTAATTCCACGTCGTAGTCCTCCATGGAGCGATTGTAGAAGTTGAAGTGAAAGCTGCGGGCAACGAACACCCCTGCCCGCAAGTCCCCGTCATTAAGCTCATCGGCCAGCCGCAGGCCCTCGGTCATGGTTTTCCGGTGGGTCCCGTAGTCCCAACCCCTCTCCCGGGATATGGCGGTCACGGCGTGGGAGAAGGCTCCCCACAGCTTTTCCGAGCCTTGCAGGGTGTCCCCGGCAGCGAACTCCCGGTCCGACGCTTCCAGGAACTCGCGGGCCGTTTGAGCGTGCTCCCGAATATTCATGGTAGTCATGGCATCTCCCTTTGGCCGGTGGTTAGTTACCGCTAGCCACTAGCCGGCCACCGCTCATTCCTCCAGGGTGGTGATGTCCCCGGGATCCAGGCCCAACTCCTGGGCTTTCAGGAGGCGGCGCATTATCTTGCCCGATCGGGTCTTGGGAAGTGTCGGAACAAAGTCTATCTCCGAGGGGATGGCGATGGGGCCTAGCTCATGGCGTACGTGGGTCTGAAGGGTGGATACCATCTCCTGGGAAGGGTCGTTGCCCACCCGCAGAGTCACGAAGGCCTTGATGGACTCGCCTCGAATGGGGTCGGGCTTGCCTATGACCGCCGCCTCGGCCACGGTGGGGTGAGAGACCAGGGCGCTCTCCACCTCTGCCGTGCCAATGCGGTGACCGGCCACGTTGAGCACGTCGTCGGCCCGGCCCACCACCATGATGTAGCCGTCCTCATCCTTCAGCGCAACGTCGCCGGTGAAGTAACATTCGGGGATGCGGGTCCAGTCCTGGGCGTACCGCTCCGGGTTGCCGTACACTGTGCGGAACAGGTGGGGGAAGGGGCGCTTCAGCACCAGCAGGCCGCCCTTGTTGGGCTCGGTGATGGGCTGGCCCTCCCGGTCAACTATGTCGGCTATCACCCCTGGCATGGGTTTGCCCACCTTGCCCGGCTTGGTGGGCATGATGGGCAGGGTCGCCAGGCAGGGGCCTCCCGTCTCCGTCTGCCACCAGTTGTCCGTCATGTATCCCCACTCGCCTGAGCCGCACAGGTGCTCATAGGCCCACCGCCACGCCTCGGGGTTCAGGGGTTCTCCGGCGCAGGTCAGAAGGCGAAGGCTCCGCAGGTCCCGTCCCTGGATATAGTCTTCTCCATAGCGCATGAGCATACGCACCGCCGTAGGAGCCGTGAATATGACGCTGACCCCGTACTTCTCGATAATCTCGTAGGCTGCTCCCGGGCTGGGGTAGTCGGGGGCACCCTCCCTGAACACGGTGGTTGAGCCGGCAATCAGGGGTGCGTAGACGATGTAGCTGTGGCCCACTACCCACCCGATGTCCGAGGTACACCAGAACACGTCCTCGTCTTTAATATCCCAGAAAGTCTTGAAATGGTAGTAGGTTCCCACCATGTACCCTCCGTGGACGTGGAGCACCCCTTTGGGTCTTCCGGTGGTGCCGCTGGTGTAGAGGATATACAGAGGGTCTTCCGAGTCCATCTCCTCCGGGTCGCAGTGGGGGCTTCCCGATTCCAGAAGCTCGTTGAAGTCCACCTCTTTGTCACTGCTCGTGCTGCCGTCGGTGGTCTCACGGTGCCACACCACCACCTTCTCAACCACGTCAAGGCCATCCACTGCCTCGTCGGTTATGCCCTTCAAGTCCACCTTGCGGCCCCGGCGGTAGCCGGCGTCCGCCGTGATAATCACCCTGGCGTTGGCGTCCAGGATTCGGTCCCTGAGCGCCCCGACGCTGAAACCGGCGTACACCACGCTGTGAATGGCCCCGATGCGGGCACAAGCCAGCATGGCGATGGCCCCTTCCGGGGTAAGGGGCATGTAGATGACTACCCGGTCACCTTTCTTTACTCCCAGGGATTTCAGGCCGTTGGCGAAGCGGTTCACCATCTGGGCCAACCGACCGTAGGTGAATATGCGCTCTGTGCCGTCCTCGCCCAGCCAGATGAAGGCCGCCTTGTTTTTCCGTGGAGAATTGACGTGGCGGTCAAGGCAGTTTGCCGTGATGTTGCATTTGCCGCCCACAAACCAGCGAAAGGTGGGGTAATCCCACTGGAAGACCTGGTCCCAGGGTCGGGACCACCGGAGCTCCGAGGCGACGTTGGCCCAGAATCCCTCCGGGTCCTCTATGGAGCGTTGGTACTCCTGCTCGTAGTCCTTCAGGTTGGCGTTGGAGACCAGGGAGGAAGGCGGGTGTACTACGTCGGTCTCTTTCAGCAGGTGATCAAGCTGCTCTTGCTGTGTCATCGTGCCCTTCCTTTTTTGGCATTCCGGCAAAGAGTCTGCCCCGTACTCGACCTGCCTGTCGGCAGACAGGTACGGGGCCGGAATCCGTATCCGGAGGATGTGGTTGTACTACCGGTCGCTTGACGAGTCTACCTGCCCCAACCCTTCGAGAGCCAGCCCGTACCCCAACATGTCGTGCATCAGGCTCTTCAAGTGCTGGGTAAGGGCAACACGTGTATATCGTATCACCAGCGGGGGCTGCTGGGCTATTTGCTCGGCCAGCTCCCATGCCCGGGGCAGCAGCTTGTCTCTGGACATCACCTCGTTGACCAGCCCCATATTCTGGGCCTCGTGTGCCGAGATGGTCTGTCCGGTCAGAAGGAAGTACCTGCCCCTGTTCATGCCCATTAGCAGGGGGTAGATAATGTGCATCCCGTCTCCCGGGACAACTCCCCTGGGGAAATGTCCCGAGTCCTGGAAGGCGGCCTCCTCGGCGGCCAGGACGATGTCGCAGAGCAGGGGTATGAAGGAAAGGCGCAACGCCGGGCCGTTGATGGCGCTAATCACAGGCACCTCTATGTTCAACAGGTTCATTATGAGGTGCTTGCCCTCCCAGTAGGTGGCGTCCCACTGGCGGGCGGTTATTGGAGGCCCTGAGTAGGGAGTGGCGAGGGGGCCGGAGAACTCCTCGCCGGCCCCCGTCATAATCACCACCTTGTTGTCCGGGTCGCTGCCTATGTCATAAAAGGCTTGGGGCAACTCCCGGTGGGAAGGCCCGCTGCCCACCTGCATGGTCCCGCCGTTGGTATGGAGGGTGATTTGGATGATGCCGTCCCTCCGCTCCATGCGGACGGTTTCGTATTTGTTGGCGTACTCCTCGAATTTTGCCAATGTCCCACCTCCCGGCGAATCCACCGTCGCACAAACTCTCGCCTTCCCCAGTGTAGAGGAAGGTCGGCAGTTAGACTGGGGAGATAGATGTTGGACTAGGCCCCAACGTCGCCTAGGAACTTGAGGACCTTCTCTATGTACTTTTCCGGCTCCTCGGTGGGACGCCGGACCTCACCCCACTGGCAGCCCGGGACGAGGCGGTGTACGGCCTCCGCCTTGGCACGGGGATGTATGTCGTCGTTTCCTGGCATGACGAGGGCGGGTGTCCGTACTCCCCTGAGCAACTCCTCCGTCGTTCCGAGGGTCACGTAGTTGCCGTCGAAGAGGGAGTCTACCGTGTCCCTCATCGCCTGTACGAAGTCATTGACCTCAATTGACTCGAAAGCCTTTCGGAATTCGGGGTCGGTCTGTATGGCGTCGGGGATGAAGTGTGCGTAGCGGTTGGTGGGGTCGGGGCCTTCGGCAACCGCCTGCATCCCGCTGCTGAGGGCCAGATCCGCGGCGCTGAGCAGCTGCGCTCCCAGCATTACGTCACAGGCTACGCCGCCGGCGACTGTGCCGGGCAATATGGCACTGACCCGGTCCGGGTATCGGTAGGCGCAGTTGAGGGAGATGGCTGCGCCGAAGGAGTTGCCGCCCAGGGTGGCCTTCTCTATGCCCAGGGCATCCATCAGGCCAATCACGTCAAGGCAGCACAGGTCCCAACTCTGCACCACCATCGGGCTTTTCGACAGGCCGCCAAACCTGCGGTCATAGGTCACGACCCTGTGGTTCTTTGCCAGGTCTCCCACTACCCCGCTGAAGTACCCATGAACACCCTTCAGACCGCCCGCCGTGAGGACTATGGCAGGGCCGCTGCCGACCTCCTCGTAGTAAATCTCTGCACCGTTCACCTGAGCCGTAGGCATTGTTCCACCTCCTTTAGTTAGTAGAGCAAGGTTGGTCCCTCAAGGGAGGGCCTGACCCGTATGTGACCATAGTGATTATAGCGGTCAAAAGGAAGGAAGGGAACCCTGTCTGTAGGGTTCCCTTCCCATTGGCTGCCGGTTGCCCCTTATCGTAAGGGCGTTTCTGGAGGCCGTCTTTCCCCTCACCCCCAGATCAAGTCCGGGGCAGGCTCTAACCCTCTCCCGCGGAGGGGAGAGGGGATGCGCTGGCGATGCGCTGTGGAAGGGTCTGAGGAATGTCGGCATCTTGTCAGGATGAGTTGCCCTGCCTGGCACAATTCCCCAGTGCTGCCCCAAGGAATAATAATGCAGGGACGATATACACGATAGTAAAGAACGCGAAATAGGCAACACCAATGAGGATGCCAACCATGACCAGCGCGGCTGCTTTGTATTTCCCACCGTTCTGGTCGCTCCAGATGATAACTAATCCGGTAACAATGCCCCAGGTAGTCGCTGCCACATACGTGAAGACCGTGACTACCGCTTGCGGGAATTCTTCCAGGGAGCGGAAGACATGGCCGAGGTAGAAAATACTGATAACTATATGTACCCATATAGCTACCCATGCAGCAGTGGATGGACTCATTCCCCGCATCCTTTGACGGGATGAGACGTAGGCCCGGTCTATCCCCGAGTGTGTATGGGACCTGTCACCGCGGTTCTAGTTCGTATCCAATAGAGACGTCCCCGTTCCTGTCTACCTGATAGAAGTATATGATAGTTGCCCTTCCGGGATAGACGGACAAAGTGGCTATACCTTCACAACGTAAGATGCTCTCAGACCGTGCTCTTGCGATTGGCCTGTGTATGACCCTTACTTCCCCATTGGACATCTCCATAATCTGCTGTTGGAATTTTTCATCCTTGCAATCAAGTTGAATAGGAGTAAGCACGTGTGTCGGTGACGCCGTTGGAATATCGGGATCACTTTCTTCTGAGCAACCTGCCAAGAGCACTAGCATAACGACGACTGCAATGTACCTCTTCATGGGAAGCACTTCTTACAATAGTTAACTGATTGATTAGGTTCTACGCCGTATACACATTTTATGAAGTGGAGGCAGAACACATAAAGCCTGTCTGCCTGTATCTCAGCTTTCCAACATGTATCCTTTACCGTAAGTGTTACCTCTGATAGATGCTTGGACTCCGATGAGAACGTATATCGCCCATGAGCAGTCGCATTGCGAAGGTGGCGAATAAGACAACCCAGGGTTTCATAGGCCTCCTTGGTACTGGTATTCCACTCAGGCCAACCTTGGTCCTTCAGACGCTCCAGTGTGAGGTCCTTCATATTTTTCTTGAGACCCTTTTCCCAGGGCAGTACAACAAGCCCGAGGAGCGATGTCACCAAGTGTGCAACCACATGAACATCATCCCCGCGGGCATGAGCATCCTGGACGTATTGCAGGTTTTTCAGGGTGCGCTCCACTATTCCTTTTCCTTTAGGCGCATTTCTACTCGTATGGCTCATCTTGACACCTTCTTAATCAAGACTGTTGTCATTCATAATTCCCCTCCATCGCTCGGGCAAAGGCGTCCGCCGCCTGCTTCTGCCAGTCCGGGACGCCCCCTTTGACCTAGTCCACGAAAGGGCGAGAGCAAGCATCAAGACGCAACGTCTCCCCTGCCTGTAGCAGACAGGGGAGACGTAACTTTGGACAATGTCTCGGACTCATGGGGATGGTCCGATTTCCGTGGGCCGGCAAGCGCCAGCGTTGGTGGCTACACCGACACGCAGGCTATGCCCATACCCACGTTGCTGTTCTCCTCCGGGAGAGGGGGTTCCTCTTTCCAGGAGGCGCCGCTGTCGTGGGTGCTGAATATCTGGCCCAGCCGGGAGACGAAGTACACCTGCTCCGGGTGCTTGTCGTTTATCGTGATTCCCATGATTGTGCTGTTGGGCTTCACGCCGTGGTCGAAGCGCTCCCACGTATCGCCCAGGTCCTTGCTAATCATAATCCCGCCCTCTTGGGCGCCCACGTTCAGGCCTATGCCTGCGTAGAGGGTGTTGGGGTCGTCGGGGGCCACCTTCACACACCGGGAGTAGTAGACCTGAGAGTACTTGTCAATGTGGGTGTTCTCCCAGGTAGCGGCACGGTCCTTGGTGCGCCATACGCCCGTCCGGTTGGAGACAAACACCGCCTCTGAGTTATGGCCGCCGACGGCTATTGCGTGGGAGTCCAGCATGTCCACCAGTGGTGCCAGGTTCTTGTTGGTTATCTCCCAGTTCTTCCCGCCGTCCAGGCTCCGCGCTGTGCCTCCCACCTCCAGAGCGGCGTACATGTGCTCCGGGTTGGCGCGCTCCATAGCAAGGCCAAGGATACGGATTGGGAAGGACATCTGCACCGCGTCGGGGTTGACGATGGTGGACATGTACTTCCAGTTGTCTCCCCCGTCGTCGCTGCGGTAGACCTCGTTGCCCTCCGTGCCCAGGTACATTATGCTCGGGTTGTCAGGACGAAAGGCTATGGACAGCACGTTGCGCCCCTCGGCCAGGTCGGGCCTCTTCCAGGTGTTGCCCCGGTCCGTGCTCTTGTAGAGACCGCGCTGGGTGCCAATGTACATCAGGTTGGGGTCTTGCGGATGGAAAGAGATGACCCGCGTTGCGGGACCCGGCGGAAGACCCTCGCTCTCGCTCATACTATGCCAGTGGTCGTCACCGGCTTCCTTGCCCCAGAAGCCCGGCGCGCCGGAACCGGCAAGGTTGCCTGCTCCTACGTAGATATAACTCTTGTCTGCCATGACTCCTCCCTAATTCTTAATTGAGGGTTACTGGTTGCGATGATTTTTTACGTGCGGGCGCGGGGGCGCACGGCCATGCGCCCCCGCCAATACGGGATGAGGTAGGGTTACTCCGACACGATTGCCAGGCCCATCGTGGTACTGGCTCCCTCGGGAAGGTGGTGCTGCTTCCACGTTGCCCCGCCGTCCTCGGTGCCGATTACCTGGCCTGAGAGGGTGCAGAAGAACACCTGCTCAGGATGCTTGGGGTTTGCCTCCACGTGGAAGGTAGTGGCGGTGGTCTCAACGCCATGGTCAAACCTCTCCCAGGTGTCTCCCAGGTCCTGGCTGCGCATCACTCCGCCCTGTTGGGCGCCGAAGTTCAGGCCAATTCCGGCGTATATGGTGTTGGGGTCGTTGGGCGCTACCACGTTGCACCGGGAATAGTGGTGCCCTGAGAACTTCTCGACGTGGGTGTTCTCCCAGTTGGTGCCCCGGTCCCGGCTGCGCCAGATGCCCGTCCGGTTGGATACGAAAACGTTATCCGACGCGGCGCCGCCGACCGATATGGCGTGGGAGTCCAGCAGGTCCACCAAGGGCGCGAGGTTCTTGTTGATTATCTCCCAGTTCTTCCCTCCGTCCAGGCTTCGTGCCGCACCGCCGACTTCCAGGGCGGCGTACATGGCGTCGGGGTTGTTGGGTTCCAGGGCCATGCCCAGTATCCTTGGAGGGAACCCCATCTGGACCGCATCGGGATTTATGATGGTGGACAGGTAGTTCCAGGTCTCACCGCCGTCATCACTGCGGTAGACCTCGTTCCCCTCCGTCCCCAGGAACATCACATCCGAGTTATTGGGATGGAACCGGATGGGGAACACGGTCCGGCCCTCGGGAAGATCCGCCCTCTGCCAGTGGTCGCCCCCGTCCTTGCTCAGGTACAGGCCCCTCTGAGTGCCTATGTAGACTTTGTCGGCGTTCTGCGGGTGGACGACTATCTCTCGCGCCTCGGGGGACGGGCAAAGGCCTTTCTCGGCAATCGCCTCCCAGTGGTCGTCGCCGATCTCCTTGCGCCAGAAACCGGCTGAACCGGAGCCGGCGGGGTTGCCTGCTCCTACGTAGATATACGTCTTGTCTGCCATATTTCTTCCTCCCATTCTAGTTCTGATATGTGAGGGCATCGGGCAGGGACACGTTCTATTCCGGCCCACTCCCGTGTGCCTCTTCTACAGGGAAATTGCATCATAAAATTGACCCCTTGTCAACCGTATTTGCCTGTGTTAACCTTGACGAGGGATACCCAGCTAGCAGTATCGCTGCGATTTGGATTGGCGTTTACGAGAATGTTAAAGGTTGAGTGTATCGGGCATCCATATACGCCTTTATCGAAATGACCTGCCGGAGAACTGGCCCTTCAACCGAAGGGCTAATCCCCTGGAGTCTCCGGGACAATGGTTCCGCCCATGTAAAGATAGCTCCATAAACCTGCCGCCGTAGCCCTATTGCTGATACACATATTCCCGTCGTGGGGGCCGAACCAGTGACCGATAACCATCATCTGGAAAAAGCTCGGGAAACCGGAAACAAGATAGTTGCCAACGTAGAGAAGGTCATCGTAGGCAAGAGAGACCTGGTGCAGTTGGGAGTGGCCGCGCTATTTTCACGTGGGCATGTGCTAATCGAGGGCGTTCCCGGTGTTGGGAAGACCATGTTCGCCAGAAGTATATCCAGGTCCCTTGGCGTGACCTTCGGACGTATTCAATGTACCGCAGACCTCCTACCCACCGATATTACGGGCGTCTACATATTCGACCAGGGCACCCGGGCGTTTAACTTCCGCCCCGGTCCGGTAATGGCCCACATAGTGCTGGTGGATGAAATCAACCGCGCCTCGCCCAAGACTCAGTCTGCCCTCCTGGAGTGTATGGAAGAGCGGCAGATTACGATAGAAGGGACCACTCACCCCATGCCGGATCCGTTCCTGGTATTGGCAACTCGCAACCCGACCGAGCACGGAGGCACCTTCCCTCTCCCTGAGACCGAGCTTGACCGCTTCCTGCTGCGTGTCCAGATGGACTACCCCACTCCCGAAGAGGAAATATCCATCCTGGAGCAGCAGTTGCCCGTTCATCCCATTGACGCTGTGGAACAAGTTGCCGATGAGGAAGACATTCTCTCCGCTCAGGCGGCTGTACGAGAGGTCTACGTGGACCGGTTGGTGAAGGAGTACATAGTTGGGCTGGTGAACGCGACTCGCCAGCACCAATCGGTTTATCTGGGTGCCTCGCCCCGTGCATCCCTGGGGCTCCTCAGCCTCGCCCAGTCCCGCGCTTTGCTTGAGGACCGGGACTTCGTGGTCCCCGACGACGTGAAGATAGTTGCTCCTGCGGTGCTTGGGCATCGCATGGTACTGACCGCAGATGGTCGGACCAGTATGAGCGAAGACGAGGCCATCCTGGAAATAGTTGATTCGGTCCCCGTTCCCGGGACAGTGGCGGCTGAACGGTTCCCCTTCCCCAGGCAACGCGGCTGAAAGAGCGAATAGCTTTCTGCCGGGAGATGAGGTGCAGCGTCATCCCCGGCGCGTGGAGCATCATTAGCTGACGTGGTGTGAAGTAGTCATGCGGAGAGCCGCCTGGATAGTCGGGTCACTCATAATTGTGCTGGTTCTTGCCATGATTACGGGCTTCCAGCCCTTGTACTGGCTTCTTTACGTGGTGGTGGCCGGCGCGGTAATCGGATACCTGTGGGCCTGGGTCCAGAGCAGAGGACTTGAAACCGACGTCTATACGCTTTCTCCCCATCCTCAAGTCGGACAGGCTGTCAATATTAGAGTCACGGTAAAGGAGAAGGTAGGTCTGCCTCGCATGGGTCTGCGTGCTCGTCTTGTTGGCGATTTCGTCAATATGGACGAGGATGAATTCAGCCTGCGCCCCAAGGGCACCACAGCCTGGACCGTGTCGGGCCTCTGCCGGCGACGGGGCCTGAACAACATCGGCTCTCTGGCCATAATGTCCGGTGACCCCTCGGGGCTGGCAAACCTGGAATGTTATGTGGGTCAACCCCGCACGACCCTTGTATACCCTCCGACGGTCGACCTGTCCAGGACACTGGTTGAGGGCCAGGTGGCCGGCGGGGAGATGGGAGAGTCCGGGCCGTTGGTCGGTCACAGCCCCGCCGCCTTTATGGTCCGCCACTACATCCCCGGGGACAGCATGACCCACATTCACTGGCCTACCACCGCCCGCATGAATGAGCTGATGACCAAGGAGTTCGAGGGTGCGGGAATCAACGAGATTTGGGTCTTTGTGGACCTTCAGGAGTCCGTTCAGGTCGGCACCGGTGACGACGGCACTGAAGAATATTGCATCACAATCGCGGCATCGTTAATAAAGAGCCTCGTTCTGGATGGTCATGCCGTTGGGCTGGTGACACAGGGCGACCAGTCCTACAGATTCAGCCCGGCAAAGGACCCCAATCACATGTGGTCAATGATGGGTGCCCTGGCCCTTGCCCGGGCCAGGGGACGCACACCCCTGGCAACCCTCATATCCGAAGAGGGTGGCAATCTGGGGCCTGGTACTGTGGCAATGATTGTCGGGCCCTGGACAAGCCCCAATATAGGCAATCTCTTTCAATTTCTGACCCGGCGCGGGATACTGGTGGTGCCCATATTCTTGGATACTAGCAGCTTTAGCAGGCCCCTCGGTTCACCACGTCCATCCGATGCCAGGGCGGAAATCCAGGATGCGGCCTTCGTAATAAGACGGGGAGACGACCTCTCGTCCTCGCTGGGTATTGTGCTGGATAGGCTGGCAAGCTTGTAGGGTTCTCCAAATTGCTGGTTGCTGGAGCAGACGGTGTTCGACCATTCTAATCGAGGAAAGCTCTTGTCCCTTCGGGAGGTCTTCGTCCTCCTGCTTCTGGGACTGCCGCTGCTGGTCACCGCGTCGGCCATCGAAGCTGCGGACTGGGTAGACGGTCTGCCTTCCCTGAAGGCCCTGGCCCTGGTCCCCCTGGTCATGTGGGCATATCTGGCCAGAAGTTCGGTATCCGGTCGAGTTGGCCATCTCATTGCGTTCCTGATTGGGCTGATAGTGGCCTTCGTACTTGGCTCCATTACCATCTCCGGGTCCGTCGGTCCCGGAGGCCTGGCAAGGGAACTGGGGACCATCGGGAGCGGTGGGGGAGACAGGGGCGCCAGCGTGATGGGGGTGTTTCTCATTGCGGTTACACTCTGGACGGGGCACGCATCCGTCTGGCTGGCCTATCGAAAGTCTCTTTCCCTGCTGGCCGCGTTGCCGGGCCTCGGGGTGCTTCTGGTATCGCTGACCTTTCTGCCCACAAGCTTTTACTGGTACTTTTTCATGTATCTGCTTGCGGCCGCTCCCGGCATTGCTTATCGCTACAAGGCTCGCTGGAATGTACGAGGTCAGAGGGTTCCCATAGCAGGCACAGTGGTCGCCGCCGTGGTACTGATGGGAGTGGCCCTGATTCCTGCCTGGCAGACCCCGCCTTCCACGGGGGTCGTGATTCCCCTGGCCACTCAGGTTGAGGAGCCCTGGTATTCATTTCAGGAGGACTGGTCAGACCTTTTCCGTGGCGTGCCGGATAGGAAGGATTGGACCTTTTTCTCACCGCCCTACGATTTGCCATTGACGGGGCCTATAAGCCCCAACGACCAGACCCTGTTTGTCGTGAAGTCCACGGAACCTTACCGGTGGCGCATGAGGGTATACGACACGTACACCGGCTCCGGCTGGGAGAGCGAAGAGCCTGTCGGCGAAGACTCGCTGAAGGTGGGGGAGGTGGCTAACGTCGAGGAGATACCTCTCCCGGATTACATGGATGATTCACAGACCCGGACGGACGTGGAGGTTACTGTCCGTATGTACTCCAAGGCGAGCACCCTGGTTTCCGTGGGAGAGCCTCTAAGTGCCAGCATTGAGTCCAACGTGGAGGTTTCCCCTCAACCCAGCTTCAAGCTGTATATGGAAGGCCCCCAGCTTAGCTACCTTCCCCCGGAGCTAATGGAGCAGCGTGATGGGCTGGCCTCTATGATGCGCACCGGCGAGGACGTTGAGTCCCGTGACAGCCTGGGTAATATGGGATTCCGAGTGTCCCAGGAGATGGACTCTGACGGGAGTATCACAGAACGGAGAGCCGATTCCTCTGGATTGGCCTACGTGGAGATAGAGCGTGATACCCCGACGATTGATGAACTGCAGACGGAGCCAGGCTTGCCTATGGCTCTCCTGGGACAGCACCTTCTTGTGCCGCCCAGGCAGTACAATACGGTAGGCTCCATCTCAACGGCGGGGTCAGACACTCTAAGGGGAGCGGGGCAGGACTACCCCGCTTACATAACGGACAGATATCTACAGCTTCCCCCCGACTTTCCTGAGACAATAAGGGGATTAGCCCGGGAACTGACTCAGGATGAGGACAACCCATACGATATGTCAGAGGCCATCCGCCGCTACTTGCTCAGTCTGTCCTACAGCGTGGACCTTGTGGTCCCACCTCCGGAACAGGACTGGGTGGAGCATTTCCTTCTGGTGCATCGGAAAGGATATAGCCAGAACTACGCTTCCGCGATGATTACCATGCTGAGGTCCCTGGGCATACCGGCGCGCTTGGTGGTTGGGTTCGCCCCCGGTGTCTGGGACGAGGGCCGGGAGGTGTGGGATGTGCAGGCCAGGCATTATCACGCCTGGCCGGAGGTGTACTTCCCTGGCTATGGCTGGATTGAGTTCGAACCTACCCCTGCCGACGTGCAGCCATCCCTCGAGTACATGGGATTCCGGCCCAGGGGTGACCTTGTGACCACGGCACCAATATCCGACGACTGCATAGACTTGCTTCTAGCTGGCGAGATATGTGAGGATATAGAAGCCCCGGCGGATGACCTGGAGGCCTTGTTTGAAGAACTGCCTCCACCGGAGGATGACCTTTCCGATTTGGCAGGCTCAGATGGCGGTGGCGGGAATTTCCTCACCTCTCCCTGGTTGTTTGCAATTGTTGGACTGGTGCTGGCGCTGGTAGTGCCGGTGGGGACCGTCTCTTACATCCGGCGGGGACTGCTACATTTGGGATACCCCACCTATACCTATGGATTGATGTGCTTCATGGGCCGGCTGGCCGGGGTGAAACTACGGTCTCAGGACACTCCATGGGAATATAGCTCCCGTCTGGGCCAGGCATTCCCCGAACATGCCGAGACCATAACCGGCATCACTAGAGCGTTTGTCAACATCCGCTACGGCCCTGCTATAGAAGGCTCTGCAGACGAGACTGAGGGACTGAATCCCTCTTGGCCCAACCTTCGCAACGCTCTGCTGCGTCACGCCCTGCGGCGGCTTGTACCCCGTCGGCCCACCTCCGGTGGACGGGCCTGATGTCCTAAGCCTGAATCCGCCGTTCGTCGTCTGCCCCGGCCCCCGTCATTCCAGTCCCTTTTCGTCATTCCGAGCGTAGCGAGGAATCTAAGGATCCCATCCCCTTGGATTCTGGCTTTCGCCAGAATGACGAAGAGAGAGACAGAATGACGAAAGAGAGGGCTCGGTGTGACTGTGGAGGGAGCACTTTCTCATGGCAAAGGCAGGAGAGTGCTTTCAGAACAATCCCATGTGTCGAGAACTGCCAAGCGACACACTGAGGGGCTCGTTACAACAGGCAGAGTGGTATCCACCTATGCCATGGTTGGCAGACGGGTAAGGTGGAGAACGGCTTGAGATAGAACACTATGGGACAATCTGATGGTATGGCCGGGTAAAGGTCTCCCATTGGCCGGTGTCGGGGTCATATCTTGAGTTAACGAAGACCTTCCAGTTGATGTCGTCCAGGTCGGGGTAGTCGGTGCGGTAATAATAGCCGGGCCATCGAGTCTCTTTCCTGTGTAGCAGGTGTCTCACGTGGGCCTCCGCCACCCATGCGCGGTGGGATAGCTCCCAGCACCTCAACAGTTCATGCAGGTCCCTTGCTCCCATCTGTTCCAGGTCTTCCCGAAGCATACCCAGCAGGTCGAGTCCCCTTTGTAGTACCGGCTCGCTGGTGGTGTACTGGGCCGACGTACCGGCGGCGTATTCATCCATTATCTTCTGGAGCCTCACCAGCCCCTGCCTGGGCAGCAGGTAATGGGGATTGATCTCCTCGCTGGTGGATGCCCCGCGGTGTTTCTCCAGGGTCTTCAGAGGCTGCCAGATGGACTTTCCAAGCTCATCCACACGCGCCTTGTCAACTCTTGGGGTATCTCCCATGTCCTGGACGTAGGCCACTGCGGACTTGGCCGCTATTCTGCCCTCGGTGAATGACCCGGAGGAGAACTTGTGGGGGGCTGCCCCAACGCCGTCTCCCGCTGCAAAGAGGCCTTTGATGGTGCTCATCCTGTTATAACCCCAGCTATAATCGGGGGTAGCCAGACCTTCGGGGCCGCTGACCCATGCACCCGCCTCGCCCGAATGGGACCCCATGATATACGGCTCGGCCAGGACTATCTCTGACGGCGTGTCCTCTGGGGCTATGTTCTGGCCTGCCCACATCAACGCCTGGGAGATGGTCATATCCAGAAAGTCTTCCCATGCCTCGCCCTTCACTTCTTCAAGCCTGGTTGCATCTCCACCGGCCAGCCGCTCAATGGCCTCTTCGGTCCTGATGTAGATAGGCCCCTTCCCCTCGATGATGTCCAGGTACATCTGGTGATTCCTCAACGGCGTGGGAGTGGGCACAGCCGAACCATAGGGTTCGTACTTCCTCAACTCGGACTCCCTGGTTACGGTGTAGTCCTCTCCCAGGGCATTGGTGGCCCTGGCCCTGAAGAACTGAAACCACATGCCAATGGGGCCGTAGCCGTCCTTGAACCTGGAGGGGACGAACCTGTGCTCCATCTGGGTCATCTCGGCACCTGTGGGTATCACGAGACCGTACACCGAGCCGGTATCGAAGACGGAATACCAGTTTCTACCAAGGCCCTCCCCAGTGGAGCGGGGCCTGAAGATGTTTGAGGCCCCGCCGGCGGCGCAAATCACTGCCTTGGCCCTGAACTCGTAGACCCTTCCGTCCCTCACCCCGAAGCCGATGGCCCCAGCGATTCTGCCGGGGTCTCTCTCATCGGTGAGCAGGTGGGTAACCAGAATCCTTTCGTAGAGGTTCTCCTCACCCAGTGCAAACCTGCATGGCTCGGCAACTATGGGCTTGATGGACTCTCCGTGAATGGGAATCTGCCACCGGCCAACGCGCTCGTAGGTCCCGTCGGGCTTCTTCCAGATGGGCAGACCCCACTCTTCCCACATGTGGACTGTAGCGTCTACGTGGCGTCCCACGTCGTAGACCAGGTCTTCCCTGGCGAGGCCCATCATGTCGTTACGAACGTAGTTGACGAAGTTCTCCGGGGTATTCCAGCCCCATTTCATGCCCATGTAGCAGTTGATGGCGGAAAGGCCCTCGCCGGTGGCCCCGCTTCGTTCAATGACGGCCTTTTCCACCATAATGACCCTGAGTCCTTTGCTCCAGTAGCAGGCCTCGAAGGCAGCCCCGCACCCCGACATCCCGCCACCGATAATGAGGATGTCGCACTCTATGACCTCGGTGCTGGGCGCTGCTGGCATAAGGCTTACCTCCTGGTGAGAGATAGGTGGTCGGCTGTCAGGGCTGGGGACAGCTTGGGGCCGGCCTGATGCTAGGTTTCCAGTGTGGAAAGCTCGCTGACCCCAAGCCAGAGCTTTTCTCCGGCCAGGCCGGGTCCTTTGATGTCCTCTTCACTGGATTCGTTGAACCCCTTGTACGGGTCTGATGAGCCAACCGGAGTGCTCCGTACAGGGTAGGTGTAGCTCAATGTGCGTCCATCTCGAAACCGTATTTCCCAGTAAATCTCATAGTCATTCTTCTTGGGCTTTACCGAAGCGCCCAGGGGTACGAAGTCGGCGTACCCCCGGACCTCGATGGCGTCTTGGGGGCAGAGCTTGACACAGGCGAAGCACTCGGAGCACATGTCATGCTCACGGTTGAAGCCTTTCATGGTTTCCTGGTCGAGGACCATCAGGTCGTTAGGGCAAATGTAGACGCAGAGGGGACCCCGGTTTATATCCTCGCAGGCGTTGCAGGCATTCGGGTTAACGAAGGTAGGCATATTGTGATGTTACCTCCCTCGGGGTTGGGCCGGGCTATCTGAAAGAACCGTTCAATTGCTTCGGCCCATCCGGTGTCCTTCGGGTTCTCTCGTCCCATAATGTAAGAAAGGAGACCATCCCGCATAGTCTCCCTTATTGGCAGGGCATAGCTTTATGGATGGCGCACCGTCTACCCCTCCACCGGCCAAGACAAGGGCTCAACGGTCTTCCCTGTTAGGATGCACCAGGAATCCGTGAATCCGTAGCCAATTATAGCCGTCTCAAGGTGAATTGTCCATCTCGGATTTCCTTGTTGGGCACATACCCTGCTGATATAATTATGCTACCTCGGCATTGGTGAAGGGGGAACGGAATTTCGTGGCCCATTTTCAATATAAACGCCTGGTGGTGAAGGCGGGCACCGGTGTTCTCACCGGTGGAACAGGCAGTCTGGACCTGGAAGTGATGTCGGGGCTTGTCAGCCAGATTGCGGGGCTTCGCTCTCTGGGCGCCGAAGTGGTACTGGTAACGTCGGGGGCAGTGGCCGCCGGAAGAGACATCCTTCGTACCCACCAGGAGCGTAGGGGAATCCCCTTCAGGCAGGTCCTCGCTGCGGTGGGTCAGAGCCACCTTATGCACTTCTACGAGCAGCGTTTCGCAGAACACTGCATCAGTGTGGCCCAGGCCCTGCTTACCTGGAAGGACCTATCCGACCGCCAGGGCTACCTGAACGTGCGGAACACCCTTCTGGCCCTTCTGGAACTTGGGGTAGTACCCGTGTTGAACGAGAACGACGTGGTTGCCGTGGATGAGATTGGGGAGGTATTTGGCGACAACGACAGGCTCTCGGCGCTGGTTGCCAACCTGATAGATGCCGATTTGCTGGCGCTTCTCACTGACACTGACGGCCTCCACACCGCCGACCCCCGTGTTGACCCTGATGCCCGTCTCATCCCCCGTGTTGAGAAGATTGACTCGTCTATAGAGGCCCTGGCCGGCAGCCGCCTCAACCCCAATGCACGGGGAGGGATGTCCACAAAGCTGGAGGCGGCCAGACTTGCGACTTCTTCCGGCGTCGCAACCGTTATCTGCAACGGGTGGGAGCGGGACGTTCTCCCCAGACTGGCCCGGGGAGAGGGGTTGGGCACGATGTTCCCGCCCACGTCCAGCAGGCTGGAGAGTCGCAAACGATGGATGATGAGTGAAATCTCCGCCCGTGGTGAGATTGTTGTTGACCAGGGAGCCGCTCTGGTTTTGAGAGGGCAGAACCGTAGCCTCCTGCCGGTGGGGGTGCAGGAAGTGAAGGGAGAGTTTCATCGGGGTGACATTGTCTATATAGTGTCGTTGGGAGGGGAGAAGGTGGCTTGTGGAATCGTCAGCTATGACTCCCAGGACATCGCCAGGATAAAGGGTGAGCAGTCCGACCGCATACAGGGTGTGCTGGGCTACCATTACGGCCAGGAGGTGATGCACCGCAACAACATGGTGCTGCTCTAGGGAACCTCTGAAAGGCCGTCATTCCGGCCTTGAGCCGGAATCCAGAAATTTAGAGAGTCTGGATACTGGCCTTCGCCAGTATGACGGGTTGGCAGGTCGCCGTTTTCCGGCTCGTGCAGAGGTTTCCTAGTTATCCCCGCTCATCGCCATCACAATCTCTCCGACGCCACCCAACACCTTTGACAGGTACTGGCCCGTGTATGATCTTTCCGTCCGCATCACATCTTCGGGAGTCCCGGTGGCGATTACGTGTCCGCCCTTGTCTCCTGCGCCCGGGCCAAGGTCAATAATCCAATCGGCGTTCTTCATCATATCCAGGTGGTGCTCGATGAGCACCACGCTGTTCCCGGCGTCCACCAGTCTATGCAGCACTCTGAGGAGCGCTGCGCAGTCCTCGAAGGAAAGCCCCGTTGTAGGCTCGTCCAGGATGTATATGGTCTTGCCGGTGGCCCGGCGGGAAAGCTCGGTTGCCAGCTTCACTCTCTGGGCTTCGCCGCCGGATAAGGTGGTGGCCGGCTGCCCCAGACGGATGTATCCCAGTCCCACGTCCCGCAAGGTCTCTAGCTTGGAGCGTATCTTGGGGAAGTTCCAGAAGAACTCCAGGGCTTGCTCCACCGTCATGTCCAGCACGTCGGCGATGCTCTTTTCTCTCAGCAACACTTCCAGTGCCTCCCGGTTGTACCGCTGTCCATGACAGACCTCGCAGGGGACCGTCACGTCGGGGAGGAACTGCATCTCGATTTGTATGTATCCTTCGCCCTGGCAGGCCTCGCAGCGCCCTCCCCGCACGTTGAAGGAGAAACGGCCCGGAGCGTAGCCGCGCATTTTGGCCTCGGGCAGGTTGGAGAAAAGCTCCCTGATGGGTGTGAATGTGCCGGTGTATGTGGCGGGGTTGCTGCGAGGAGTGCGTCCGATGGGCGATTGGTCTATGTTCACCACCTTGTCTATGTGCTCCACTCCCAGGATGGCATCGTGCAGCCCCGGCTTGTCCTTGCCCCGGTAGAGCAGTTGGGCCAGCTTCTTGTACAGTATCTCGTACACCAGGGTGCTTTTGCCTGAGCCGGAGACACCGGTGACACAGACCAGAAGCCCCAGGGGCACTTTGACGTCCTCATCCTTCAGGTTGTTCTCCCTGGCTCCCTTTATAAGCAGGTGCTTCTCGTTGGCGTGGCGGCGCGTCTCGGGTATCGGTATCCTTCTCTTGCCGCTGAGGTAGTTGCCGGTGATGGAGCCGGAACAGTCCATCACGTCTTGCATGGTCCCCGTGGCTACCACCTGGCCGCCGTGTTCCCCCGCGCCGGGACCCAGGTCCACGATGTAGTCGGCGGCTTGCATCACGGCCTCGTCATGCTCCACCACGACAACGGTGTTTCCAAGCTCCCGAAGGCGTTTCAGCGTCTCGATGAGCCGGGTGTCATCCACGGGATGAAGCCCAACCGTTGGCTCGTCGCACACGTAGAGGACACCGGTAAGGCCAGAGCCTATCTGTGTAGCCAGGCGTATTCTCTGGGCCTCGCCCCCCGACAAGGTCTGGGCGCTGCGGCTCAAGCTCAGATAGTCCAGCCCAATATCCGTAAGGAACTTGAGGCGTGCCTCAATCTCCTTGAGTATCTGTCGGGCAATGGTCATCTCCCTTGGAGACAGGCCCTGCCATGTCCTTCCTTCAGACCCTCTCCGGCGCCTCCTGGCGGGAGGCGGGTCGGCGGTATAATCCGGTTCCCCGCCGGGAGATTCCGAGGCTATCTCCTGGGCCCACCCGAGGGCGTTGTCTATAGCCAGGGCGCAAACATCCATGATGCTCATGCCGCAGACCCGGACGGCCAGGGCCTCGGGCCTCAGACGCCTGCCATTACAGGAGACGCAGGGCTGGGCCGTCATGTACCGCTCAATCTCGTTGCGCATATAATCGGACTGGGTCTCCCTGTGTCGGCGTTCCAGGTTGGGGATAACCCCCTCGAAGTTGGTTTCCCAGCTATATACGTGACCCGAGTGGGTCTTGTGACGCATGGTCACGGACTTGCCGCTATTGCCACGCATGATTAGATTCAGAGCGTCCTCCGGCAGGTCCTTCACCGGCACCTTTGTGGAAAAGTTGTGGGCCTTGGCCACCGACTCTATGAGGCTTTTATACCAGCCGCTGGAGGTGCCGGAGCGCACCCAGGGCATTATGGCCCCCTCGCCAAGGGAGAGTTCCTTGTTGGGTATGATGAGGTCGGGGTCCACGTCCAGCTTGAACCCCAGCCCCGTACACGCTGAGCAGGCGCCGTGGGGACTGTTGAAGCTGAAGGTGCGAGGCTCTATCTCCGGGAGGCTGATCCCGCAGTGGACACATGCGAAGTGCTCGGAGAACACCAACTCCTCGCTTCCCTGTACGTCCACCAGCACCACGCCGTCGCCATGCCGTAGAGCAGTCTCCACCGAGTCGGCCACGCGGTTGACCTCCATGTCCGCGCCCACTATCAACCTGTCCACCACTATCTCTATGTAGTGCCACTTCTGCTTGTTCAGGGCCAGATCGCCCATGTCCTCCAGTTGGTGGATTGTCCCGTTGACCCTGACCCTGACGAAACCCGCCTTCCGGGCCTCCTCGAAGACCTCCTTGTGTTCCCCCTTGCGGCGGCGTACCTTGGGGGCCATTACCATAATGCGGCTGTCCTCGGGCAGGTTGAGAATGGCGTCTACAATCTGCTGCACGGTCTGTCTCTCCACAGGTCTGCCACATTTGGGGCAGTGGGGGTGACCCACACGGGCAAAGAGCAGGCGCAGATAGTCGTATATCTCGGTGACCGTTCCCACCGTTGAGCGGGGGTTGTGGGAGACGCCCTTCTGGTCTATGGAGATGGCGGGAGAAAGGCCCTCGATGTATTCCACGTCGGGCTTCTCCATGCGGCCCAGAAACTGGCGGGCGTAGGCGGAGAGGGACTCCACGTACCTGCGCTGGCCTTCAGCGTAGATGGTATCGAATGCCAGGGAGCTTTTTCCTGAGCCGGAAACACCGGTGACGACCACCAACTTGTCCCGGGGGATGGTCACGTCTATGTTCTTGAGATTATGCTCCCGCGCTCCCTTGACGTGTATGTACTCTTGAGGCATGGGGTTCGGCTCCTCTAAATTCACTCCCCTTTGATATTACTCCAACTCCACCATCGGGTCATCGGCACCCACCTGCTGCAGGGGCTGTACGTGCACCGCCTTTACAATCCCTCCCTGGGAGGTGCTGATGCTCTGCTCCATCTTCATGGCTTCAACCACGCACACCTCTTGTCCCGGAGAAACCTCATCCCCCGGCCTCACGTTCACGGCCACCACTCGTCCCGGCATGGGAGAGCGAATGACTTTATCGGAGACCCTGGGAGTGGGAGGGCTGACTGGAGTCGGCCCCTGTCGTGGGCTTCTGAGTGACGTGGCCCCGGCGGAGTTTGCCGGTGGTAGCCCTTCTACCTCTACCTCGAAGGTCTCTCCTTCAACGGTAACCCTGAGGGGAGAAGTGGAAATGTTATCCACCTCGACAGTATACCACCGCTCACCCACCTTGACCCGAACGGTCCTTAGCGCCAAGTCCTGCCCCCCAGGGAGCGGGAGACCATCTGCTCCCGTCTACCGTACAGCTTCCAGGGACTGGGCCATTCTATCGGGCGATACCCTCCGGCCGGGGTGGCCCCGTTCATACTGACAAGCAGGGCAGCCCCTATGGCAGCGGCAAGCTCCTTGTCCGGTACGTCATCCTGAGACCCGGAATATGCGCCGTTCCCTGATGCAGCCCTGGCGGCCTCGGCCATCTTGACCAGCAACCCGGTGTCGTAGCTGCCCTCGATAAAGTCCTCGTTGGCCAATACCCTTTTGAGAGCGGGGATGTTGCATTTCACCCCCTCCAACCTGAATTCATCCAGGGCATCCAACATTCGGACCCTGGCCTCCTCCCTGTCCTGCCCCCAGCACATCAGCTTGGCTATCAGGGACTCGTAGTGGGTGCTGACCTCATATCCGGGGTAGAGGGCGCTGTCTATGCGGACGTGGGGACCAGAGGGCTGCTGGAAGTCGTTGATGACCCCGGCGGAAGGAATGAAGGATTCGGGGTCCTCCGGGTAGATGCGGACCTCGATGGCATGGCCGTTGGAGCTAACGTCCTCCTGAGAGATGGGGAGATACTCCCCGGAGGCAACCCTGATCTGCATCTCCACAAGGTCAAGGCCGGTGGTCAACTCGGTGACCCCGTGCTCCACCTGAAGGCGGGTGTTCATCTCGAGGAAAAAGACCTCTCCCTCGGGGGAAGCCAGGAACTCCACGGTGCCGGCGTTGGTGTAGCCGATATGACGTGCCAGGCGAAGGGCGTAGTCCCAGAGAAGGGAGCGTTGGTGAGGGGAGAGCTTGGATGCGTGTGAGGGGCTTTCCTCTACAATTTTCTGATTGCGTCTTTGGACGGAGCAGTCCCGCTCCCGGAGATGGACCAGGTTGCCGTGCTCATCTCCCATGACCTGGACCTCAATATGGGAGGCATTGGGCATGTAGCGCTCGAAGTAGAGATGAGAGCTGCCAAAGGCACTGGAGGCGAGGGAGCGAAGCTGATGCAGGACGGGCGCAAGCTCCTCGGGAGAATTGATGATGCGGATGCCGATACCGCCGCCGCCCTGAGCAGCCTTGACCATCAGGGGGAAACCCAGGTCTCTTGCCGTGGAGTCGGCCTGGGAATCGGGTACGGGGGAGTCGGTGCCGGGCAGGATTGGGAGGCCGGCCCGCTTGGCCAGGTTACGGGCCTTGACCTTGTCCTCCATATTTTCCATGACGTAGGGATAGGGGCCGATGAAACGGATGTCGGCTTCCTGGCAGGCCCTGGCGAAATCCGGATTCTGGGAGAGGAAGCCGTAGCCCGGGTGGATGGCATCCGCATGACAGGAGCGGGCAATGGAGATGATGCGAGAGATGTTGAGATAGCTTTCCTTGGGAGAGGGCGGGCCGAGAAGGAAGGCTTCATCCGCCAGCTTGACGTGCAGGGAATGTTGGTCGGCTTCGGAGAAGACGGCAACGGTCTTTATGCCGAGCTTCTGGCAGGCGCGGATGATACGGCAGGCGATTTCGCTTCGGTTGGCGATAAGTACCTTGCTGAACACTGGGCGCTCCTTGCCTTTCTCAACGGGACGCTGGGGCGCTATTATGAAGACTCTGGGTGGACGTCTTCGGCACTATGGGGCTTGGGGCCTGAGGGTGGAACCGTGCCCGTTGAGAGGGATTGTAGTAGCAGCCCATAGCCATGTCAAGGATGTGACCTCGTTCCTGCGGGATTTTTCATCCTCCGACATTAGGCTAATGCAGAACCTCACCTCGTCGCTCCGAGTCCTCCATGCCATCCCAAGGCCCCCATGTCATTGCCATGAAAATGCTTTTCGTCATTCCTGTGAAAACGGGAATCCACCACTCCCATGAGGGTGACTAAGCATCAAATCTCGAATATAATAAGCCGGTCTCATGTCTGCCGGTAACGCAGTTAGCAGGATGACCCTGAGAGTTGATTGCCGAGGTGAAATAGCTATGACCACGGAGCCTGTGAACATCTATGAGTACGAGACCATTGCCAGGGAGAGGATGCCGCTGCCCGAATACGACTTTGTTGCGGGTGGGGCAACGGATGAGATTACTCTGAGGAGGACCCGCGCCGCCTTTGACTCCATAATGCTGCGTCCCCGGATGCTGGTTGACGTGGAACGCCGGGACTTGAGCACCAGTGTGCTGGGACAGAGGATTGAGTTTCCCATTATGGCCGACCCCTCCGGCGGTCACGGCAGGGCACACCCCGAGGGCGAGCTTGCCACCGCCAGGGCGGCGGGCGCTATGGGCACCGTCATGGTGCTCAGTTCCGGCTCGACCTATACCATGGAGGAGGTTGCCGAGGCAGCAACCGGGCCTATCTGGTTCCAGCAATACCTGTTCCAGGACCGGGGACTCACCAAGCTGATGGCCCAACGCGCCCAGGAGGCCGGGTACAGCGCCCTGTGTATCACCCTGGATTCCTCGATTCGAGCCAAGCGGGAGCGTAATATACGCAACAACTACACCGGCCAGCCTTCACCCAACTACGCGGGGATCGTGGACATGGCGGAGTACCGGTGGGACCTTAGCTCGGATGCACCCAGGGGGGTAAACGAGCTGATAAACCGAGGGGCAACCTGGTCCGAGTTGGACTGGCTGGCCTCAAATACCCAGTTGCCGTTGCTGGTGAAGGGGATAATGACGGGAGAGGACGCCCGCCTGTGCGCCGAGCACGGGGTGAAAGCCCTGATAGTTTCCAATCATGGCGCTCGCCAGCTGGACACTACGTTCGCCACCATCGAGGTACTTCCCGAAGTCGTCGCTGCCGTAGACGGGCAGGTTGAGGTCTATATGGATGGCGGCATAAGGCGGGGCACGGACGTGCTGAAGGCGCTGGCCCTTGGTGCCAGGGCCGTTCTCATCGGGAGGCCGCTATTCTGGGGTCTGGCAGCGGATGGCGAGGCGGGAGTCCGTGCAGTTCTGGAGATGCTGCGGGACGAGTTGGACATATCCATGGGCATGTGCGGCCGGTCTTCGATAGACAGCATAGACATCGGGCTGCTGGGGACCGTATCGCCCCTGGCATCCGTGCTGGAACAGCCCAGGGACATCCGCCTCCCCCGCCTTTAGAGGATGTCTAAAAAGTCCCTTCTCCACGGGTGGGAGAAGGTTAGGATCAGGGTGAACCGTATCAAAACACACCCTTAGACACTTCCATCTTTCTACCGTCACCCTGAGCGTAGCGAAGGGTCTAGAACACTTGCTATTTGCGCCGTCCCGCGAGCGAAGGATTTCAGATTCCTCACTCCGCTGCGCTGCGTTCGGAATGACAGTAAGGGGGTCATCCGAACCTAGCCAGCGCGTCCGGCTCGTGCTATACTGCCTGCCGGCGATGCTGAATAGGCTATCTACACTGGGGAGGCATTCTCATGGGCATCTACCGGCTGTACACTGGCGACGACGGCCAGTCCCACATTGAGGACGTGGACCTGGGCGGACATCCTGAACTCAAGTCGTTGAGGCCCACCACGGGCATCATGTTTCAGGAATCTCCTCCGGGCAACTTCATAGACTGGCACCCGGCACCCCGCCGTCAGTACGTCATATCCCTGTCGGGGGAACTGGAGATAGGTCTGGGCGACGGGAGCCTGCACAGGTTCGGAGCGGGAGACGCCCGCCTGGTGGAGGATACGACGGGCCAGGGGCATACAACCCGGGTCGTAAGCAGCGGCCCCAGTATTACGGCCGTCGTTCCCCTGGCCGACTAGCTCCCCTTCGCCCACAGGGCTTCCAGCACCTTGCCCGGACTCATGGGCAGCGTCCGCAACCGGATGCCGACGGCATCGTAGATGGCGTTCGCGATGGCCGCCATAGGAGGGACAATGGGCATTTCCCCCACCCCCCGGACGCCGTAGGGGTGGCCCGGATTTGCCACCTCCACGATTACCGTGTCTATCATGGGCAGGTCGAGACTGGTGGGCATCCGATAGTCCAGGAAGCTGGAGTTGACCATCTCGCCCCTGTCGTTATAGAAATACTCCTCGTTAAGCGCCCAGCCAATGCCCTGGACCACCCCGCCCTGTATCTGCCCTTCCACGTAGCTGGGGTGGACGGCCTTCCCCACGTCCTGCAACGCCGTGAACCGCAATATATCCACCTTGCCGGTCTCGGTGTCCACCTCCACGTCCACAAGATGGACTGCGAAGGCGCCGCCCACCCCCGACGGGTTTACCGTGGCCCGTCCGGCGATGGGGCCGCCGGTGGAGTTCAATCGGGCTGCCATCTCCTTGAAGGTGAGTCTTAGCTCGGGGTCAGACCTGTGGGAGAGGACGCCGTCGGAGTAGGCCACGTCATCCGCGGGAACGTCCCATATCCGGGCCGCTCGCTTTATCATCTGACGCTTCACGTCCTGGGCTGCCTCGTAGCAGGCCCATCCCGTCTTGAAGGCCACGCCGCTCCCTGTGGTCGTAGAGGTATACCCCACCGAGTCCGTGTCCCCAACCATGGGCTTCACGTCCTCGGCGGCGATACCCAGCACCTCGGCAAGCTGCATGGACAAAGCCGCCCTGGAGCCTCCGATGTCGGGAGACCCCTCTATCAGGCCCACGGTCCCGTCGGGGTTCACGCTGGCTATGGCGCTGGCCTGGCCTGAGGCGTTAATCCAGAAACCACCGGCGACGCCTCGGCCACGTCGCCTGCTTGAACCGTTTGAGGAAATTGGCTTTTCAAGGGGAGTTGAATAGTGCTCGTGTTCCTTGGCTGCTTGGACGGTTTCCAGACAGCCTATGCGTAGATACCGGGGGCCGCCAATCCGTTGACCGCCCTCCCTGGCCCCGTTGAGCAGGCGGAATTCCAGAGGGTCCATGCCAATTTTTTCACAAATCTCGTCCACCACCGTCTCCGTGGCGAAAGCCGCTGCGGGTGCTCCGGGCGCTCTGTAGGGGGCGGTCTTGGGCTTGTTTACCACCACGTCATAGCCCTCTACGCGGGCGTTGGGAACGTCGAAGGGGCCGAATATGCACATAGCGCCGATGTTTACCATAGACCCAGGATAGGCACCCGCTTCGTATGCCAGGTATGCGTCCGCAGCAGTTATGCGCCCCTCTTTGTTGACACCGATTTTCACCCTTAGGTAGCCGCCCGAGGTGGGTCCGGTCGCCTCGAACACCTCCGCCCGGCCCATGGTCAGCTTCACCGGGCGGCCGGTCTTTCTCGAGAGGACGGCGGCGATAGGCTCCAGGTAGGGAGTGTTCTTTCCGCCGAACCCGCCGCCAATCTCCATGGGTATGACCTTGATTTTGGACACCGGAATACCGAGAATCTGCGCCGACTGGTCCCTTATGTTGAATTGGCCCTGGCTGCTGCACCAGATGGTAATGTTGTCATCGGCGTGCCATGATGCGGTGGCGTTATGAGGCTCGATATATCCCTGGTGCACCATGCCCGTTTCGTACTCGCGCTCCACTATCACGTCGGCCTCGGCGAAGCCGGCCTCAACGTCCCCTATCTCCGTGATGAAATGGGACGCCATGTTGCTGGGCTTCTCGGCAATCTCGCCAGTCATGTCCGTGGTGAAGACGTCCTTGTGAAGAACGGGGGCATCCTCCTTCATGGCATCCAGCACGTTGATAACGGGAGGCAGGACCTCGTACTCCACGTCTATCAGCGAAAGGGCCTCATCGGCTATGTGGGGACTGGTGGCCGCCACCGCCGCCACGGCATGTCCCTTGTAAAGCACCTTGTCGGACGCCAGGCAGTTGTCGCTCCGGTACTTCAAGGTCACCATTGCGGCCTCTTCCAGGTCGGCCACTTGGCCCGACAGCCGGGGAAGGTCTGCGGAGGTCGCCACGGCCCTGACCCCCGGAAGGGCCAGCGCCCGTGTGACGTCAATGGAAAGGATGCGTGCATGGGCGTGGGGGCTTCTGAGGACCTTGCCATGCAGAAGTCCCGGCAGGTTTATGTCTGCGCCGAACTGGGCACGGCCCGTCACCTTGTCCGTTCCGTCGTGGCGGATGGGCCGAGTGCCCACCACGTTGTACTCTTGAGTAGATAACACTATGTTGGAAGCCATTTTGCCTTCACCTCCATCTTCACCGTGGCCGGACGCAATCGGTCACAGGTCTCTAAAGCGGGCGTCCCGCCATTCCAGGGCGGCCTTCAGTCCCTTTTCCCGCCGGACCGCATTGAACTCCTCCTGCTCCGGCGTACTGCTGGTGTCGAAATGTACCATCAGTTCCAGGTTGTGCTCTATGGAGGACAGGAACCCCATCCCTTCCAGTGCCCGGTTCACGGCGATTTTGCTCATCTTCACGCCAACCTGGGATATTCGGGTGATTTTGCGGGCCGTGCGCTCGCACTCCGTCATAAGCTGGTCATGGGGCACTACCCTGTTAATCATTCCCAGTCGTGCCGCCTCGTGGGCATCAATCGTGTCACCCGTAAGCAGTAGCTCCTTGGCCTTGGCCATGCCCACGCTGAAGGGGGTTATGAGCAGGGGCGGCCCGACGCCGGCGCGTATCTCAGGCTCACCCAGTACCGCCCTCTCGGAGGCGATTTTGATGTCGCAGACCTGGACCAACTCGCAGGCCCCGGCCAGGGCATAGCCGTTGACGGCGGCGATGACCGGCTTGCTCAGGTTCCATATCATCATGAAGGTGTCTATGTGGCCTTTAAGGTGCTCCCGCCAGGCGTCGGGCTGGGTCTCCTGGGGGTCCGGATTGTCCGGCCCCCGCTGGATGTCGAAGCCTGCGGAGAAAGCCCGTCCCGCCCCCGTGAGAATCACCACGCGGATTTCAGGGTCGGCCTCGATGGTAGTCAGCGCCTCCCGTAGCTCGAACAGCAGGTCGGCGTTCATGGCGTTCAGTTTCTCAGGGCGATTCAGGGTCAGGTAGCAGATAGAGTCCTCACGCTCGTAGATAAGGTTCCGGAAGTCCAACGACAGGCTCCTTTCACCGGATGTTTAAGGCCCCCTTCACGCCAATGGGCTTAAATTGACATGTGAGGGGAC
Source organism: Dehalococcoidia bacterium (assembly GCA_034421095.1). Taxonomy (GTDB): domain Bacteria; phylum Chloroflexota; class Dehalococcoidia; order Lucifugimonadales; family JAGWBF01; genus JAGWBG01. The sequence continues at coordinate 35,200 of DAOUKR010000002.1, read as the reverse complement.
ATCTACCGCAAGGGGGTGTCTAAAAGGCCCCTTCTCCCCTTGCGGGAGAAGGCTGGGATGAGGGGTATCACCCTCACCTCAATCCTCTCCCATCGAGGGAGAGGAGGCTTAGGATGCCCCTTCAGAAAATCCCCCCTAGACCGCCGTCTCCTGTAGCTCTAGCAGGCCCTCTTCAGCCCCACTGCCGTTCAGGTCCACTATCTTGCCGCCTTTGATGACCGTGGCAAGGTTCCGGCCACCCTGCAGGACCCGTATGTCTGCCAGGGGGTCGGCCTTCAGGATAATAACGTCGGCCAGCTTGCCCTCCTCAATCACGCCAACCTCGTTCTCCAGTCCTATTGCGAAGGCGTTGTCCCTGGTGCAGGACACTATGGCCTCCATGGGGGTGTAGCCCCCGCACCTGACCAGTATCTCCGGCTCTCTGGCGTGAAGCTCCCCGTAAGGCATCACAGGGGAGTTGCCTGTGTCCGTCCCGCACAGCACCTTGATGCCCAGCGCTCGCGCCCTCTCCAGGACGCCCACGGCCCCGTCCATGTTGCGCTTTATCACGTCCAGTTCCCTCTGGCTTCGGCTGAACTCCGTGCCTATCTCCAGGAAATGCTCCAAGGCGGTGATGGTTGGCACGATCCGGGTGCCGGCCTCGGCCACCGCATCCAGGTCCGACTCCGTCGCCAGGTCGGCGTGCATAATCCAGTCGATGCCCGCCTCCGCAGCCGCACGGGTCGAGTCCGAGCCTCGCGAGTGAATGGTGACTCTGGCGTTCCTGCGGTGTGCCTCGTCGGCGATGGCCGCCAGTTCTTCTTTTGATATGGTCTGCGTGTCGCCCCAGGTGCTGTCCGCTATCTTGATGAAATCCACGCCATGCTTGCACTGCCTTCGTACCTCGGTAATCATCTCGGACACGCTGTTGGCGAGCACACCGTTCATGTGCTCCGGCGTGCCCACCCAGGAAGGCTCGCTGTCGGTTATGCCGCCGTATGTGACGATGAAACGCCCCGCACAGGCAATGCGAGGCCCCTCTATGAGACCGGCGGTTATGGCATCACGGACGGCCACGTCTATGAACCAGGTCCCGCCGGGCACGGATACCCCCGTCACACCCGAACGCAGTATCGTCTGAGCGTTCTTTGCCGCTCGGAGGGCGCTGAACTCGGGGCTGGTTGTCCCCCTGGCGGATTCCACCCCTGACATCTGGGGAAACCCGAAGGAGAGGTGGCAATGGCTATCTATGAGACCGGGCATTATCCACTGCCCCGAAGCATCTATGACCTGTACGGTGTCCCTGTCCTCCAGGTTCACGTCACCTGGCAGCCGGCCTGTGCTCCTGATGCGGTCTCCCTCGATCACTATCGCCTCGTTTTGAGCGGCGGGACTGCCGGAGCCGTCTATTAGTGTGCCGTTTCGGATTACCATAGTCTTCTTGCCGTTGCCCACGTTTACCTCCTCAATTAACCAAATCTAATCTGAATGTCTCCACGGAACGTCATGCTTGATGAGGCAATTATAGTGATGCCCCTGAGCACCGTCAACGTGTGGTTACACCCCTGGACTGCCCGGCCCGGTTTGATGCTTGACTACCCTGGGATGTGTCACTACAATTGCACTCAATAAGAGATGCCTTTCCTCGGTCGGGTACGGTCCAATGCCTGACTGCTCCGACCGGGACGAAAGACAAGGAGGCAACCATGTCTGACTACAGAATCATATCGTCGGATAGCCACGTCTATGAGCCGCCGGACCTCTGGACCAGCAGAATCGAGAGCAAGTACAAGGACCGGTGTCCTCAGATTATGCCCATCGAGGGCGGCCAGGTATGGGTCTGCGACGAAGTCATAGGGCAGGGGCTATCTCTGGGGACCAACGTTGGCAAGAGGTTCGACACCCCGGAAGAGATAAAAGGCATAGACGTGTTTGAGAACGTCCGGCCCGGTGGATTTATCCCCGAGGAGCAGGTCAAAGACATGGACCTTGATAGCGTGGACGTGGGCATACTCTATCCCACCGTTGGCCTTCAGCTGTTCAAGGTCCCCGATGGGGAGCTACTGAACGCCGTGTTCAAGGCCTACAACGACTTTGTCGCCGAGTTCTGCAATGCGGCCCCCGCGCGCCTCAAGGGCATAGCCATGATAAACATAGACGACGTGGAGATAGGCGTAAAGGAGCTTGAACGCTGCGCCAACCTGGGGTTTGTGGGAGCGATGATAACGGTGTATCCCCCCATAGGCAGAAGATACGACTCGCCGGAGTACGAGCCTCTTTGGGCTGCGGCCCAGGACCTGGAGATGCCCCTCGGTATGCACGCCGCCACAAACAGGTACGGCTCAGGGGAGGGAGACAGCCGGGACAACCGCAGGTTCGGCGTCACGGTCAACTTCGACCACTACGTGCGGATGTCCCTCACCGACATGATATTCACCGGCGTGTTCGAGCGATACCCGAAGCTGCAGATAGGAGCCGTGGAGCACGAGGTGTCCTGGGCGCCCCACTTCCTGGACCGCATTGACTACAACTACAACCAGAGGTCTACGGGAATAGGCGGGTATCGCTTCAAAGATGATATGCTTCCCAGCGACTTCTTCCGCCGCAACGTGTTCATCGGCTTCCAGGAGGATGCCCTGGGTATAAGGGACCGGCACATCATAGGCGTGGATACCCTCCAGTGGGGCTCGGATTATCCTCACGTGGAGTCCACCTTCCCCAGAAGCCGGGAGATTCTCGAGGAGATTCTGGCGGACTGCACCGAGGAGGAGAAGGCCAAGATTGCCGGTGGAAACGCCGCCAGGGTATACAGGATATAGCCGCTAGTACCTTGCAACCTCCGGGGCGAGGTCGGCTATGAGGCGCAGGGTGCGGTCAATGGAAGCCTCCCTGTTGTGTCCGGCGGGCACGGGGGTAGCGATTATCTCGTCCACGCCGAAGGAGTAAAGCTCCTTTATCCTCTCAGCCACCCTTGACTCGTCTCCCCAGAGGGCGATGGAATCTACCATGCCGTCACTCCAGGTCCCCTCTGCACTCTCCGGCAGCCCCGAAACAGTGAACAGCTGCACGAACTCGGGAAAGAGGTAGGAGCCGAAGAACCAGCCCACGGCAGACCGTACCTCGTCGGCGTTATCGTGGACGCACACCGGGGCGTGCATAACAAGGGGCGGCACCGGCCGGCTCGCCTTATCCGCGCCGACGGCCATGGAGGCTACGGCCACGTCCCGAATATAGTTCCCCGGGACCAGCCAGCTAATTCCCCCGTCGGCCTCGGCACCGCATAGCTGGAAGGCCTTGGGCCCAAGGCCTGAAGCCATCACGGGTATGTCCATGGGAGACTTGATACTGGCGTGGGCGTGATAGTAGCGACCGTCGAAGTCCACCTCTCCTTTGTGCAGCAATGCCTTGAGAATACGTACGTACTCCCGTAAGTGGCCCAGCGGCGCCCTGTATTCCAGCCCCAACGCGTCCTCCACCCCTCGGCGGCGGCTGGGGCCAACCCCCAGGCGAAAGCGCCCTGGGGCCAGCTGTCCAATCACCTGCACCTGCTGGGCTACAGCTACAGGGTGGCGTGGGTAAGTTGGGGTGATGGCGGTCCCAAGCAAAATCCTCTCGGTCCGCACGGCAGCGGCGGCAAAGACGGTGATTGCGTCCAGGTGTGCCCCGACGGTAATTAGCCACGCCGCCGGTATGCCCATGTCCTCCGCCTTCTCTATACCTGCCAGAATCTCATCGCTGTCGTTCAGCGCTCTAACCGAGCCTGAGAAATCCACTCCAAGCCTTTTCTCACTCACTAGAATCCTCCTGAATACCGGCACTTGAACCAGTTTACCACCATCGCCAATCTAAGGAAACTCTGAATAATCGGAAATGGTGACCCGCCAACGCGTCATACTGGCGAAAGCCAGTATCCAGACTCTGCAAATTTCTGGATTCCAGTCCCGTACTTGATACGGGGTGAGGGTGAAGGCGTCGGAACCACTGCCCCTCATCCTAGCCTTCTCCCACCAGGGGAGAAGGGACTTTGGAAAGACCTTGAGAAATAAGCCGTGGGCTTTGCTATAATAGCTCAGGTCGTCCTGCCATATTCTCTCCAGGAGACACGGCTATGCTCAAATGTCCCAACTGCCAGGCGGAGAACTCGGAAGGGTCGTCGGCCTGTTTTCTGTGTGGTCAGCGCCTCAAGCGCAAAGGCTGGTTGAGCCGTATGTTCGGCGGCAGTGGACGCTCCGGGGACCGGAGCGGGGAGAGCTACAGCACGGATATAGACATAGGGGCCGATTCCCAAGAGCACCTTGACACAGACGTTGCGGACTACGATGGGGCTGCTGTCTCCGTTCCCCAGGACGCCGAGGTCTACATGGGCCAGGGAAGGGACTACCTTGCCCAGGAAGATTACAGGCGCGCCGCGGAGGCCTTCAGCGAGGCTATCAAGCTCGACCCCCAGGACCCCAATGCCCACTACAACAGGGGTCTCGCCGGCATGAAGCTGGGGCAATACGGGCGCGCCGTCGAGGACTTCGCCGAGGCAGTCAGACTGGACCCCCAGGACATTGACGCCTACGTCAACCGGGGAATTTCCTACCTGATGATGGGCCGTCCCCAGCAGGCTATCGAAAGCTACGGCGAGGCCATAGCCCTGGACCCCCATAACGCCATGCTCTACAACGGCCGGGGTGCCGCTTACTTCGATATGGGGCGCATCGAGAGGTCCATAGAGGACTTCGACCGAGCCGTTTACATCGAACCCGATTTTGCCTACGCCTATAACAACCGGGCGATGTGCTACATTCGCCTGGGCAGGTACAGTGAGGCCGAGCAAGACGTGAGACGGGCGGTGGAGTTGGGGCTTGACCCACAGGAGGCCATTGCGGAGCTTGAGGGGCGACTGTAAGGAGATGCAAAGAGCTAGCTTATCTGGTACTTCTTCAGGGCATCCTCGCTGAACTTCAGTCCCAGGCCGGGCTTTTGGGGCACTACCATCTGTCCGTCTTCAATGGCCGGTGGCTCCTCGTACAGCCTCATAGTCCAGGGCATGTACTCGACCGTCAACCCGTTGGGTATAGCTGCCATGAGGTGGACATGGAATTCAGGAACCACGTGGCTGACCACCGGCAGGTTGAAGGCCTCAGCCATACCTGCTACCTTGCGCCACTGGGTGATGCCGCCAACTCTCAGCAGGTCTATCATCACAATGTCTATGGAGCGGGCCTCCAGCATGTGACGAAAGGGGACGATTCCATAGTGGTACTCCCCTGCGGCTATCGGGGTAGTCAGTGCGTCGGCAACCCGGGCCAACCCCTGGTAGTCGCTGTGTGACACCACGTCTTCCAGCCAGAACAGATGGTATGGCTCCACCCGGCGCCCAATCTCTATGGCCTGGTTCACGTTCCAAAGCTGGTTGATGTCGCACATCAGGTCTATATCCTCACCCACGCTCTCCCGCATCACCCGCACCCGTTCTATCTCCCTCTTGGCCGTCGGCTCAGCGCCTAGCTGCATCTTCATCTGCTTGAAGCCCATAGAGACAAGCCGGGGGCCTGCCTCTGCCAGGTATTCCACGTTGTACTCGCGCACCAGAGCGCCGCTGGCGTAGGTGGGGACCCGGTCACGGTAGCCACCCAGCAGCGAGCAGACTGTCTGGCCCAGGGCCTTACCCTTGATGTCCCACAGGGCGATGTCTATGGGTGACAGGGCAAGGGCAAGGATGCCACCGGGGCCGGCGATGTTGGCGGCCCTCTGTAGCTTGACGGAGATGGCCTCGACGTTCATCGGGTCCTCGCCTATGACCAGCTCGCACAGGGAGTCTACAGCCGCCTTGAGGGAGGCGGTTATCGGCCCGCCAAAGAAGGTCAGCCCGATGCCTTGAATTCCCTCATCGGTATCCAGTTCCAGGATAACGAACTCTCTGGTAGCATTGCCTATGTCAACACCCACCACCAGGTGACTATCCGCCGGCGTGCTCAATACCCGCGTCTTGGCCCCAGTTACTTTCATGGCTACGCTCCCACGCTAGGCTAACGGAATTATACCTGCTACGCGATACCGGGACAACGCCCCTCCGCGTTTGCTGTAGGGGTGGAAGAGGGTCTATCATATCACACTGCGTGGGACAGCCTGTATCCGGCCCACACGGCTCCCAGACATAGGCCTATCTGAAGTACCACGTTGAGGAAAGCGGGCAAGACCTGGCCGTCCCGGGCCAGAGCGAGGGTCTCATAGCTGAAGCTGGAAAATGTGGTGAACCCTCCGAGAAGCCCGATAAAGAGAAGTCCCCGGATTTCAGCGTTGAATAACCCCCTGGTCTCGGCCACCCCGTTCAATATGCCGATGGCCAGACAGCCCAGCACGTTGACTGCAAGGGTCCCATAGGGAAACGCGGAGTTGCCCGATAAGCCGAGCACCCATTGACCGACCAGATATCGGAGGATGGAGCCGAGGAACCCGCCACTCCCCACAAGAAGGACAACCATCATCTTGCCTTGCTCCACGGTAAATTTTGAAAGAGTATAACAGCAAAAGCCGATCGGAGTCAGTTGTGCTAGAATTAAGCCACATTACTAGCTGATAGACTATGGGAGGTGTCGCATGGCGGTAACGGGGTTTGAAATCAAGTCGCGGAGTCCTCTGGCAGGGGGTGTGGCCTTCGGCGAGGTGGGTCCCTACGAGCACCTGGAAGGCATCGTTCACTTTGGCACAGACCCCAACCATCCCCGCAACCGGGGCATCACCGACCTGTCCCTGGCCCCCCGGGATGCCGACGGCAAGGTGAGGTCCTCGGCGGAGTTCTCCATTCTCAGGCCTGCCAACCCGCAGATGGGCAACCACCGCATCTTTCTGGACGTGCTGAACCGGGGCCGTCGCCGAGCGTTGAAGTATTTCAACTCCGCGCCGGACCCGCTGGACCCCAGCGCTCCCCTGGAACCGGGCAACGGCTTTCTGATGCGGGAGGGTTACACCGTAGTCTGGTGCGGTTGGCAGCACGATGTACCACCGGATAGCGGTCTGCTGAGCCTCAAGGTCCCCGATGCCCTGGACGCCGACGGTCGTCCCATATCGGGAAGAATTAGTGTAACCTTCCAGCCCAATGGTCCCACCCAGGTACAGGCGCTATCGGACCGTATGCACCGCCCTTACCCGGCCCTCAGCATGGACAACCGGGAAGCCACCCTCATGGTGCGGGACTATGACGATGCTCCGCCGGCGACCATTTCCCATGACCAGTGGTCATTCGCGAGGCTGGAAGATGGACAGGTAGTGTCCGACCCTTCCCACGTCTACATGGCGTCGGGGTTCGTGCCCGGGAAGATGTATGAGGTGGTCTACACGGCGGTGGGCGCGCCGGTGGTAGGTCTGGGATTTCTGGCGACGCGGGACACGGTTTCCTTTCTGAAGCATGGAAGCGCACAGGCAGGCAATCCCTGTGTCGAGGGCATCCAGTACGCCTATGCCTTCGGTGCGTCCCAGAGCGGGAGGTTCCTCCGTCAACTCCTCTACATGGAACTGAATGATGACGAGGAGGGACGGAGGGTATTTGACGGGCTTATTCCCCACATCGCCGGGGGCAGGCGTGGCGAGTTCAACCAGAGGTTCGGACAGTCCTCCAGATTTTCCAAGTGGAGCATGGGGGCTATGTTCCCCTTCACGGACACCGAGCAGACCGAGCCGGAGACCGAAGGCACCGACGGGCTGCTTTCCCGATTGATAGCAAAGGGCAATATGCCCAGGGTCTTCTTCACCAACTCCTCGGCGGAGTACTGGCGGGGTGACGCATCGTTGATTCACACAGACGTAGAGAGCACGAGAGATATTGAGCCATCCGAGTCGGTCCGTATCTATCACTACGCGGGAACACAGCACGCCTCCGGCAACTTCCCTCTTGTTGATACCAACCCCCGGGACGGGTCTCGTGGCCAGCACCCGTTCAACTCCGTTGACTATGCACCGTTGCTCCGCGCCGCGCTGGTCAAGCTGGACCGATGGGTAACGTCGGGGGAGGCCCCGCCACCCAGCAGGTTCCCGCGCATAGACGAGGGCGCGGCTGTCCCTCCCCATCGGACCGCCGCTACCTTCAGGTCCTTTGCCGGCGTGAGCTTCCCGGCCCACATGTCCTACATGTCGCGCCTGTACTTTGGGCCGAGTTCGGAAGCGGGTATAGTTACCACCCTGCCCCCCGTAGTCGGCAAAGATTACCCGGCCCTGGTATCCGCCGTGGACGAGGACGGCAACGAGCTTGGAGGCATCCGTCTTCCCGACGTTAGCGTGCCATTGGCTACCCACACCGGGTGGAACCTGCGCCATCCCGACATGGGCGGGTCCGACCAGCTTCTGGATGCCGGTGGACTGGTAGGTTCGACGCTGCCCTTCCCTGCCACCAGGGCTGATCGGGAGGCCGCCGGCGACTCGCGTCTCTCCATCGAGGAGCGGTATGGCTCCAAGGATGACTACCTGGATCGGGTCAGGCGCGCAGCCCAGACCCTGGTGGAGGAGGGATACCTTCTGGCGGAGGATATTGAAAGGGTGGTGGAGCAGTCGGCGGAACGCTACGACCTGTTCAGAAGCCGTGCGGGGAAGCACCGGCCGGCCAGCAGCTAGGATGCGTTGAAGCTCCTGTCGGCAGATAGGTGCGGGGCCGGAGTCCGCCCGCATTCGGGCCTTCGCCAGAATGACGAATAGGGCAGGAATGACGGATTGGCCTCTATGTCCCAGGTTCAGGGGGGCCCTGCAGGGCGGGAAGCACTTCCTTTGACAGTAGCTCCAGGGAGTGGTACCACTTCTTCTGGTCGCGGCCCCAGTCGTGGCACACTATCAGCAGCGTCCCGTATCCGCCGACCTCGTCGTAGAGGTCCCTCAGCTGCTGGATGCAGCTTTCCGGGTCGCCCACAATCCAGAAGTTGTCCAGCATATACTCGGGGGTGAGGGCCTCATCCGGCATGTCCAACTCGGTCTTCAGGTTGGTATAGCTCCCGCTCAGGCCCATGAGGGGCCGGAAGTAGTTCACGAAGGAGTGGGCCATCGGCCCGTTGAGGGCTTCCTCCCTGGCCTGCTCGGTGGTGTCGGCGACGTGCACCTGGCGGGCGATTCTCCATTCATTGCGGGAGGGCTTTTTGCCCGTCATGGCGGCCCCCTTCTCCACCACGTCCCAGTTGCGGCTGAGGACTGAGTGATGAAGGAAGAGACCGCTCATGGGCCACCAGCCCATCTCGCCGCCCATCAGCAGGGTGTCCGAGTCCGGGCTGCTCCCTGCAACGGCTATGGGCGGGTGAGGTTTCTGGTAGGGCTTCATGTGGTAGTAAAGCTTCACCGAATCTATAGGCTCGGGCGACCTTACGTGGAAGAAGTCGCCCTCGTACTCGAAGGGGTTGTCCTCCGTCCAGAGCTTGAGGATGACCTCCATGGATTCCTTCATCCTCTGTCGTGGATTCGCGGTCTGTCTGTCCAGGCCGAAAACCTGAAAGTCGGTGTTCACACCGCCGGAGCCGATGCCCATGTAGAACCGGCCCTTCGCCAGGTGGTCTAACATGGCTATGCGATGGGCCACCATCACGGGGTCATGGAAAGCCAGGAGTATGACGCCGGTAGCCAGCACGATGCGCTCCGTCTCTCCTATGGCTCTGGCGATAAAAAGGTCCGGGGCGGGCATGTTCTCCCAGACGATGGTGAAGTGCTCGCCAATCCAGGCTTCGTCGTAGCCCAGCTTGTCGGTCAGCTTCAGCAACTCAAGGTTCAGGTCATAGGTCTCGGTGAGATTCCTGTCGGGGGCGTGCAAGGGCATGTCAAAAAGGCCCAGCTTCATTTCTCTCCTTTGCTTGCCGCTATGCTCACCAGGGCTTCTTGGCAAATGCTGATTCTCGGACATGGCGAGTGTATCAACACCCTCCATCACTGTCAACACTGACCCCGTCTCTCCCGCGAAAGCGGGAGTCCAGAAGCAGCGGGTATGGAATCCGGCTCAAAGCTTGCCCCGTACTTGATACGGGGGCCGGAATGGCGGTGTGGGGGCCGGGCCGGGATGAGGAGCTATTCCCAGAGTGACTTTCCATGTAACTAGTTTGGAGTGTACATATCGGTGAATTTGTATTATAATGCCTGAGTTGCAACAAGGGACTATATTATTTCGCACTATAGTGGACTGTTTTGGGCTTCCGTGGGGCCGCCCAGATGAGCCCGGACGGTTTATCATCTTTTTGTAGATGGTTGTATTTACATAAATGCAGATACTATTTAGAATTACCGGCATGGCCTTGCGTTATCGTGGTCGGCTGGGCCTGGCATATCTGACGTTCTTCGCCTCCATCATCTTCTCCATGCTCGTAGTATGGCTGCTGGCAGAGTCCATCAACAGGATAGTCATTACAGGAGAAGGTGGCCAGTTTATTTCCCTGGGAGACGTGGAGCGTAGCACCCTTATCTGGATAGCCCTGGGCCTGATGGGCGCCAGCATCATGCGCGGCCTCTTCGACTTTGCCCGCACCTACACCACCGATTCCCTCTCCCAGAAGGTGGCCTACGACGTGCGGAACGATATGTACGACAAGCTGCAGCACCTCAGCTTCGCCTTCCACGACAAAGAGCACACCGGCAATCTCATGTCCAAGGTTACCGCTGACATAGAGGCGGTGAGGCGATTCATCATGATGGGCCTGGTCCGATCCTTTGAGGTGGGAATCAGGGTCATAGCCATCACTTGCATACTGGTCTTCATCAATTGGGAATTGGCCCTGATGAGCCTGGCCTTCGTGCCATTCCTGGTGTACAGGTCCACCAAGGTGCAGGCGACGATGCGGGTGCTCTGGACGCGCGTGCAGGAAATCATGGGCCAATCCGTAACCATCCTCCAGGAGAACCTTTCGGGCATCCACGTGGTGAAGGCCTTCGCCGCCGAGGACCACGAGAGCAAGAAGTATGCTGTGAAGGCCCAGGAATTGAGCGACGAGCGCTTCAGGTCCGAGCGGTTGCAGGGCACCGAAAGCGCCTGGATGACCCTCTATTTCACCGTTGCCCTGGGCCTGGTTCTGTGGTACGGGGGATGGGAAGTAATCAGAGGCGACCTCAAACCAGGCCACTTTACCGCATTCATCCTCCTGCTGAACCAGCTAACCTTCCCCATTCGCATGATGCCATTCATCATCAACAGCTTCTCCCGGGCCGTATCGTCGGGCCAGAGGCTCTTTGAGGTGCTGGACGCCAGGTCTCCCGTGGAGGAATCATCCGTTGCCAAGGACATGGGCAGGCCACAGGGACACGTCCGCTTCAACGACGTGTCCTTCTCCTACGACCACCAGTCCCCCGCCCTGGACCACATAAACCTGTCCGTGCCTCCGGGCTCGGTGGTGGCGCTTTTGGGCGCTCCGGGAAGCGGCAAGAGCACCATAGTCAACCTGCTGCCCCGGTTCTACGATGCGACCCGAGGACAGATTACCATAGACGGGGACGACATAGGGGACTTCACCCTGGCCTCTCTGCGGCGAAACGTGGGAATAGTGCAGCAGGACGTCTTTCTCTTTACCGCTTCAATTAAGGACAACATAGCCTACGGTGTGGCCGATGCCTCCCTGGAAGACGTGATTCAAGCGGCCAAGGTGGCCCAGCTTCACGACCACATAGCCAGCCTGCCCGATGGGTATGACACCTGGGTGGGCGAGCGGGGAGTGACCCTCTCGGGAGGCCAGAGACAGCGCCTGTCCATGGCCCGCACCCTCCTGATAGACCCGCCGGTACTCATCCTCGATGATTCCACCTCCAGCGTGGACGTGGAGACGGAACGACAAATCCACCAGGCCATGACCCAGGTTATGAAGGGCAGGACCACCTTTATCATTGCCCACCGCCTGAGTTCGGTGCGAGAGGCGGACCTCATTCTGGTGCTGAAGGACGGGAGAATCGTGGAGCAAGGCACCCACCAGGAGCTTATCTCCCAAATGGGAATTTACCAGGACATATACGAGCTACAGCTACGACCCCAGCAGGAAGTCCTGCTGGATGCGGCTCTTCCGTCCGAAGCCCACCCGGTCTTGAGTCCTCAAGGGCGCAGGCACCGGGGCGAAGCTATTGCTGAAGATAACGGAGGTAATAGTTAGATGAGAGGGGTGTACGGAGGCGGCTTTGGCGGCATGATGGGCAACATGCGCGGCCTTACCGCCGGCGGCATAAACTCGCCCACCATGGACAATCTCACCGATGAAGGTGTGGTGGGCAGCGCCTACGACAACAAGGTAGTCACTCGGCTCCTCACCTACATGGGGTCTCAGAAGAAGGAAGTCTTCATCGCCGTGGCCGGTGTGCTCGTCTACGCCGCGTGTAGCGTATCCATCCCGTTTATTCTGTTGCTGGGCATCAACAACTTTGTCAACGACGGGGACATCAACGGCCTTCACATGCTCGCCGGCATCTTCCTAGCCGTGATTCTCGTGCAATTCGCCGCCAACTACCTCCAGTTTGTTTACATGCCCAAGGTGGGCCAGAACATCCTGTATGCCTTGCGTACCCAGATGTTCGACAAGCTCCAGTCCCTTTCCCCCGCCTTCTTCCACCGCACTCCCGTGGGTCGAATCATGTCCCGGAATACCAGCGATGTCATACAGCTTCAGGAGGCCTTTGAGCTCCTGGTCCAGAGCATAGCGGACATCCTGAGCCTTGTGGGTATAGTGATACTAATGCTTGCCGTATTGCCGGCCATTGGGCAGAGCGACTGGCGACTGGCCCTGATATGTCTCAGCGTGGTCCCGGTGCTCTTTTTCATCCTGGGCTACTGGCAGCGGTTCGCCCGGCGCTCCTTCATGCGAATCAGAAGGGCAATTGCCATGGTCAATGGCGAGTACAACCAGAACATCAGCGGCGTGCGGGTCGTGGAGAGCCTCAACCGCCAGGGTGAGAACCTCAAGCACTTCGACGAGCTAAACTATGAGCACCTGGACGCCAACGTGGAGGCCAGCCGTTTCTCCGGCGGTCTCCAGCCCTTGGTGGAAATTCTGACCGGTTTCGCTATGGGGGTGGTCATTGTATTGGGAGGCTCTATGGTGCTGGGCGGCACCCTTGAGTGGGGAGTGATGGTGGCCTTCGCCATGTGGATACAGCGCTTCTTCGAGCCTATCCGCAACCTGACCATGCAGTACAGCCAGCTTCAGAGGGCCATGGCCGCCGGGGTGCGAATATTCGAGATTATTGACCTCAAGCCCGACGTGACGGACGCCCCCAAGGCTACCGATATGCCGCCGATACGGGGCGAGGTCAGGTATGAGGGAGTCGGCTTCCACTACGTCCCCGGCATTGACGTGCTCACCGACGTTAACCTGCACATCAACGCTGGAGAGACGGTGGCCCTTGTGGGAGCAACCGGGGCCGGCAAGAGCACCTTCGTGACCCTGCTGACCCGCTTTGCCGACGTTACCCAGGGCAGGATAACGGTGGACGGCTACGATGTGAGAGAGGTGAGCCGCAAGTCCCTGGTGGGACAGATGAGCATGGTGCTCCAGGAGCCGTACCTGTTCTCGGGCACGGTGAAGGAGAACATCCGCTATAACCACGAAGAGGCCAGTGATGACGACGTCATAGCCGCCGCCAAATCGGTGGGGGCGCACGACTTCATCATGGCCCTGGAGGGCGGCTACGATGCCCAGCTGGCGGAACGGGGCACCAATCTCAGCGTGGGACAGCGCCAGCTTCTCAGCTTCGCCCGGGCCATCGTTGGCAACCCCAAGATTCTCATTCTGGACGAGGCCACCGCCAACATAGACACCCACACAGAGATACTGATTCAGGAGGCCCTCAAGCGTGTCCTCAAGGGCCGCACCTCCATCGTCATCGCCCATCGCCTGTCCACCATCCGCGATGCCGACAAGATAGTGGTCCTGGACCACGGAAACATCATGGAGGTAGGCAAGCACGAGGAGCTTCTTGAGTCCAATGGGTCCTACGCTCGCCTCTACTCCATCAACTACGGGCTGGAGACCCCGGCCGTTCCCAGCGCCCCCACCGGCGACGACGGCAATTGATGGGGCTACCTGTCGTCAAGGCGAGCTACCGTCGCCTCCGGCATCAGGGACTCCCCTGGAGAACCGTCCTAGCCCCAGCCGGTAGCTGAGGAAAGCTCGCAGGAAGAAGAGGAGCCACCGGACGTTCTGTGCCATCCCCAGCTTGCTCTTGCCCTCCGCCCTGGCAGTGAAGGTGATGGGCGCTTCCACGATGCGGAGTCCGTGTCTCATGGCTATGAGGACACACTCCGGCTGGAACTCGAAGTCCCTTGCCCGGCTTTCCTCCACCGCCAGCCGTGCGCTCTGACTGTTATAGACCCTGAAATTGGTGGTGGACTCATGGGGTGAGCCGAGAAGCCACCGGCAGAGCAGGTTGGCCACACGGCTCCGAAGGCGTGGACCCAACCCCCAGCCCACGGTGCCTCCACCCGCCACATAGCGGCTGCCCTGCACCAGGTCTGCCCCGCCTGACTCTGCCAGATCCAGGAGTCTTGGCACGTCCTGGGGGTCGTGGGACAGGTCGGCGTCCATGGTGAGGACGTAGGCGCACCCCTTGGCCAGGGCTGCGCTCATACCGTCGCGGAGGGCAGAGCCGAGGCCCAGCTTGCCCGGCCTGGTAATCAGTGATATGTTTTCGTACTGGGATGCCAGCCGCCGGGCCACGTCTGAGGTTCCGTCGGGGCTGTTATCATCCACCACGAATACCCGGAAGGCGGCTGGAGGAAGGAGACCTTCCAGGCTCTCGACGAGCACGGGAAGATTGCCCGCCTCGTTGTAGGTCGCCAGCACTATTCCCAGCTTTGCCACACCCGATACTCTATAGTTTCTTTAGCGCCTTTTCCCCTGTGATGCTCCGCTCCTCTTGGTTGTACCTTATTGGAGTGGGAACGCACTCCGGCTGGACCTGCCTCCGATGGCGACCATCCCAGTGGCATTGATACCACCTATAGCGACTACCCCGACGGCGTTGATGCCGCCGATGGCAACGACTCCGACAGCGTTGACGCCACCGATCGCAACGAACCCCATTGCGTTTACGGGGCCTATTACGACCAAGCCCATTGCGTTCAGGAAGCTTACTGCGACGATGCCGATGGAGTTCCAAAAGCCTGCCGCGACAACCCCAATGGCGTTGCTGCCTACCGCAACGACGTCAATCGTCCACCACTTCTTGATGGATGAACCTAACTCTTGCAAGATTACCTCCGGCTGGCATTTTTGCTTCGTTAAGTAATATGGGCTAGGGGAATATCTTCTTGTAGATGCCGGGGGAGCCGTTTGCATGGACCATCAGCCCCCTCATGCGGGCGTTATCGGGATGGGCGTCCCTGGTAGCCAGCCACTCGGGACTCTGGGAGACCTTCTCATGCTCGAACTCGTAGACCACCGAATACAGGGGCCAGCCGCTCACCGCCCTGTAACGCCTGGCCCTGATGCAGCCCGGCACCTTCTCGTAGTTGGGCACGTAGACGGTGTTGTACCAATGGTTAAACTCGTCCTCCACAAACTCGGTGACGTTCATCCGCCCAATCTGAAGGACCGGGGCCATCTCGCTCTGGGCCAAGTCCTGGGAGACCTCACCGGGGTGTATCTGTTGGTAGACGTTGCTGACGTATTCGGTCCCGATGACCCTGGGATTCATCCTTTTGGTCCAATCGGTGGAGTTCTTGCGCTCGTTCTCATACTCCGGCGTCCACATGGCGTCGGGGGTCTCCAGTTCATAGCAGGTCAGATATTTGGGGCCGCCGCTCACCGCCACGTATCGGGACGCATTGAGTACCCCCGGAAGGGCCAGAATATCCCCTATGTGCTCCTCGTTGTACCACCGGTTGAATTCGTCCTCCTTGTCGGCGGGTATCTCTGCGAATACCATGTGCAGCCCTGTTCCCCTCTTGTTGGCCATTCGGGACCTCCTCTCTCAAGTCCAAGGTTTGTGCTCGCCGCGCACGGGCTAAACGGGGTGCCTCCACACCGGGCCCTGGGGAGGCTCGTCGGAGAGCTTGAACTGGGGCAGGGTGAGGCCGTTCTCCAGGTCCATGAACATCACCTCGACACGACTGCCGATGGCTACGTTCTCCTCCTTTTCGGGGGCCATGTTCTCGTCCAGCAGGTTGGCGGTGATGCGAAGCCCGTCGTCTGGGGTGGGCTGTCCCCTCTGCTCGTCCAGCTCCACCAGCACGATGGGGTAGGGCGCCCAGTCCCGGAACCCGGGAAGGACTGTGTGGGCCACAATCTGATAGCTGTAGATGGTCCCTTTGCCGCTAACTTCGTGCCACTCCCACTCCAGCGACGCACACCAGGGGCACCCGCGCCCGGGTTCTCCACGCAGTAGGCCGCATTCCAGGCACTTTCTCACAATGAGGCGGTGCTCACCGGCCGCTTCGAAATACTCCTTATACTCGCTGTCGTTGTCCGGGATGTTGATTCCCAGTCCGCGATACTCGTAAACCGGCATAAGTCTACCTCCTGAGGATGACGGCACTACCGATGGCCGGGGTGCCCCATCCCATACTCATGGCAATCTCTGCATCCTTTACCTGGCGGCAACCGCCCTCGAAGTAGTCGTAGGTGTGGACCCCCTCCTGCCACTGGGGGCAATAGTCGTCCACCTGACCTCGTAGTTGCCGCACGTTCTCGATAACCATGTTCATGCCGTGGGTGTAGGCCTCGCACAGGTGGCCTCCGCTGGTGTTGTTGGGGCGCCTGCCTCCCAGGTCGGTGATGCCGCTGGAGACGTAGTCCTTCCCCTCACCCTTCTTGCAGAAACCGTAGTCCTCGAACTGGAGGAGGGCGGTGTATGTGAAGGCGTCGTAGCAGCTGGTCACGTCAACGTCCTCGTGGGTTATGCCCGCCATTTCGAAAATCCGGGGTCCGATATGATAGCCGGCCACCCTGGTAATCGGCCCGTGCTGGTAGTGGAAGTCGCCCCCCGGCTTTGTACCCCGGCCCTGCACGCCCATGACATAGGCCGGGCGCTGCTTCAGGTCCCTTGCCCGCTCCGCCGAGGTTATGATAATGCAGGTGGCGTTGTCGGTCTCCAGGCAGCAGTCCAGAAGATGGGCGCAGGGCTTGACAATCCACCGGGAGTTTATCACGTCCTCCACCAATACCCGCTGCTTCATGAGAGCCTTCGGGTTATTGCTGGCGTGGTTGCTGTGGGTCACTTTGATATGGGCCAGGTGCTCGTTGGTGACTCCATACTCCATCATGTGCCTGGTGAAGGTGAAGGCGAAATTCTGCACGGCGCTTACAAGCCCGTAGGGACGCCTCGTCAGGTCCAGTCCTGCGACCGGAGCCGACGCCCTCACTCCCGTGCCTCCTATTCGGACTTGGGAGTAGCCGTTCATGGAGCGGTATATAGCAAGGGTGTCGCACATTCCGGCCTCGATGGTGCCCATCGCCAGGCCAATCAGGGCCTCGGTGCTCGACCCGCCCCCAGAGCAGTCCATGTGGAAGTTGGGGCGGATGCCCAGGTCGTGCATCACCGTGGTGGAGGGGATGGAGTCCCCGCCGTGGTAGCTCATCAGCCCGTCCACGTCCCCCGAGGACAACCCGGCGTCACCCATAGCCTTGCTTATGGCCTCCACCGCCATGGCCCGGGTGCTTCTGCCGGAGCCGCGACTGTACTCCGTCTCGCCCACTCCCACGATGCAATATTTGTCGCTGAGATGAGTACCCACGATAGCGGTCCCTCCTTGTGTGCGAAGTTGGGAAATCGCCTGTGGTCATTATACTGGAAAACTCGGAAAGGGCAACCGCAACCAGGGCGGAGGTAGGGGTCGTGACAAGCTCAGAGCTTGCCCTGTACTTGATACGGGGGCAGGCTCTGCCACACCAGGGCAGCGGCTCCCAGCAGGCCGATGTCGTCTCCAAAGGAGCTAACTTCCAGCCGAAAGCCCAGCTTTTGTATGTGGCTCATGGTGTGCTCTTCAATATAGGTCTGGACGGAGGGTTTGAGATAGTCCCAGTTGAGGGATACTCCGCCGCCAATTATGATGACGTCCGGGTTGAAGGTGTGGAGGATGTTTACCAGGCCCGCTCCCAGGAAACGGGCCACGCCCTCCAGGATTTCACCGCATAACGGGTCTCCCAGGGCTGCTGCCTCAAACACCGTCGCCGACGAGATACCGGCCGGGTAGTCGGAGACCATATCCCTCATCATGGAACTGCCGCCCTCCGACAGCCGTCTCCTGGCCGTGTCGGCTATGGCAGTGCCCGAGGCCAGGGCCTCCAGACAGCCCGTTGACCCACACTTGCAGACCGGGCCATTTATGTCTATACACATGTGGCCCAGCTCGCCGGCCATGCCATTGGCTCCCATCAGAGGACGTCCGTTGACAACGACCCCGCCGCCTATTCCGGTGCTCACGGTCAGGTAAACCAGCGTATGAGCCCCCACGCCTCTGCCGTAGCGGTACTCGCCCAGGGCCGCCAGGGTGGCGTCGTTGCCCACCAGGACCGGCCACTCTACCCTGTTCTCCCACAGGGATTTGATGGAGACCCCGTCCAAGCCGGGGATGTTGGGTGGGCTGTACATAATCCCGGTTTCCGGGTCTATGGGACCCGCAAGGCCCAATCCGATCCCGGCTATCTCCCTCCCTTCTGCCTGGGAGACACCCGCGTCACGCATGGACTCTATCCGCTCTATAACGGCCTGCCCGTCTTCCTGTGCCATGGTGGGCACCCTGTCTCTCCAGATGATGTCGCCGCCTGGTGTGACAAGGGCCACCCTTATCCAGTTGCCCCCCACGTCCATTACCAGGGCAACAGGCTCTCCACCGTTTACGGATGTTCCACCTGCGTCGTCACTCATCTGTAGCCTCCCCGGGCAAGTGCTTGTTAAGAAGGTGTCCAGAAAGTCCCTTCTCCCCTGGTGGGAGAAGGTTAGGGCCTGCCCTGAGCTTGCCGAAGGGATGAGGGGGCACCTTGCTAGACACTCGCTAGGGTGTCAGGAGTTGGTCAAGGGTCGCCCGCAGGTCCTCAGACTCCATGGGGCCTACGAACTTCCGTACCAGGGTCCCTCTGGCGTCTATAAAAAACTTCTCGGGTATTCCCGAGACTCCGTAATTGATGGCGATTTGCCCCTTCTCATCAAGGACGTTGGGGTAAGGCAGGTCGAACTCCTGGGCGTAATGGCCCACGTCTCCCGGGTCGTCCCAGATGGCCACTCCCACGAACTCAACGTTCCTGCCCTCGTACTCGCGATACACCCGGGCCAGAGCAGGGGCCTCCTGACGGCAAGGAGGGCACCAAGAGGACCAGAAGTCCAGCATCACCACCTTGCCACGCAACTCCGACAGGCTCACCATGCTGCCATTCAGGTCGCTCTTGGCGAAACCGGGGGCGGGCTGCTGCTCAACAGCTACCTCACCGAAACTCCTGTTTACGCCGAACCCGCCGGGGTTGCCACCGGACTGGATCAAAGCCCATCCCAGCAGCGCAAAGAGGGCCACAACCGGGACCAGGGCGGCGCCAATTATCAGGTTGCGTTTCCTGGTGTCTGCCTTGCCCTCGTCAGGGGCAGCAGGACTAACCTTGCTCAAGCCGTTACTCCCCCTCCTGAGCAAGGGCCAGTCGGAGAAGCCTGTCTTTCATCTCCTGCCTGCGCTGGGCATAGTCCGGCTGGGCCATACCCCCACGCTCATAAAGATCATCCAATTCGGCTATTCTTTCCACCAGTACACGGCGCTCGCCCTCCAAAGGGGACTCAGGCCCATCAGCCGATGGAGCTTCGGCCCCGCTCTCAGGTCCTGCACCGGAAGGGGTGGCCTTTTCGACCCGTCTGAACACCACTCCGTACAGCAGAAGGGCGGCCAGCACAAACCCCACGGCGCTTGGAATACCTATCTTGAGATAAGGCCCATCCATGAGACTGTTACCCAGTCGTCCCAGCGGACCCGGCTGGGGAAGGTCCCCTATTTCCATGTTAACCCTGTCTCCTGGTTCCAAGTCGCTCTTTTCCCAGACCCTATAAATCCCTCCGGCCTCATCCATCAGCGGCGGCGAGACCAGCAGGTCTGAGTCTCGGAGGCTGCCGAGGGCGTCCGCCATGAGGAACCTGAAGGTATCTGCGCCCATGGGGAAGGAGTGGGGCAGGTCCACTCCGGTCCCCGTATAGGGCATACGGTATGTGTAGGCAACCTGGTGAGAGCCGGGCGTTACCGGAGTGGTGAGAGCGAAGCCGGAGCCTACGGTGATGATTTGCCCGCCGGGGAGGTCCGAGGACACTTCCAGGTCCCTTATGCCGGTGGGTATGGAGAAACGCAGGAAGTTCATCCTGCCCGGCTGGTCCAGGTCAGGCACAAAGGTGCGGTCTCCGTCATTCATCAAACTGAGGACCTCGAAGGCGAGCAGGCTGCTCTTGTCCTCGTCGGCTCCCCTGACCAGAAGCACGTCGGCATCCACCTGAATCACTCCAACATCGTCGGTGGTCTCATATACCGTTAGCTCCACAGGCTCTGCCAGTGCGGATGAGGCCAGACTTCTGCTGTAGGACACGTCCTGATAGCTGGCGGTTACGGCGTAGACGACGTCGCCTCCTGTATCCGTGACCTGGAACCAGAAACGACCATCGTCATCGGTGGTGGCAGTGAATATATCCAACTCTCCACCGTCGCCAATCACGTGCAGAGTCACGTCAAGGCCGACTGGGACCATGCCGTCTGCGGTGCCGTTGATCACCCGCCCTGTGACGGTTATGCTCCGCTCCTGCGCATAGAGGGATGCAGGCACCAGCATGAGGAGGACCAGCGCCGCCACGGTCAGTGCCAGTACTAGGCATCTATGCCGGGCGGTCATCCCCGGTTCCTTCCGGTGAGCCACGCTCCATCCCGATTGCTCCCCGTGCCACCGTGATTTCCTCCTCCATCAGGAGGTCCATCTCCTGTCGTGACCTGCCCTGCTCGTGCAGGATGGCTGCCGCCTGCAAACGATAGTCCCGCAACTGCTCCTGGTAGTCCCTCTCGTCTATGCTGCCCAGCTCGTACTCTAGCTGAAGAGTCCTGATTTCCTCGTAGACTGTATCGAGCCTCCCCGGGTCGGGCGACACGACGGCCATCGGAGGCCGTGGCTGGAACCGTGACCTCACAAAGGGATAGATGACTACTGCGATGACGAGGAGGGCCAGCAGCACACCTATCAGGACGCTCATATTGACTTATCCTTCTCCTGGCAAAGGTTCGAGAATAGGCCAATTCCTCAGTCGTTGCCCGCCTGGTCGGGAACCTCGGAGACATTGTATGGCCTCGCAGACCGGGGAGCGGGGTCCCGGAGACGGGCCGGGGCCGGACTTCGCTGAGGCCACAGGGCTATGACAGTCCCCAGGAGGAGGACAGGGCCGGCAATCCACATCCACCAGACAAGGGGGTTGACGAATACCCGGAACCCGACGCTTCCACCATCCAGTATCTCGCTGGGAATCACGTAGAAGTCCTCTACCGGCGTGGAGTGGATGGCGGCCCTGGTGGATGCCATGCGAAAGTCGGGATAGAAGGCCCTTTGGGCGGTCATGGTCCTCAAAAGGTCCCCGTCTCTATAGACGTTTACCTTGGAGGCGAACTCCGTCCGGTCGGATTTTGGCGTGACATCGGTGTCCAGATACTCCAACTCATAGTTGCCTATCTGCTCCCTCTCGCCGGGAGCCAGGATGATGTCCCTCTGAAAGCCGTAGAAGGATGAGCCGGCCACCCCCAGGGCCAGAAGCACCACGGCAAGGTGGACGACGTACCCCCCGTAGCGGGGCCTGTTTGCTGCGATGAGCTTGACGAAGCCCAAGGCGTAGTTGTCACCCTGACGGTGCCTGGATAGGGTGCCACGTGCCCATTCTGACAGGATGCCGGTAGTCACCAGGGCGCACAGCCCAAAGGCAGCTACGGCGTAGGGCTTTCTAACCCCAAGAATCACCAGCAGAACCATGACCGCTATGGAAACAAGGCCCGGCCCAAGGATGGCCTTTCCCAGGGTTCTCACCGATGCGCTCCGCCAGGGGAGAAGAGGCCCAACCCCCATGAGAAATATGAGGGCCAGCATAAGGGGGCCGTTGACCTGATTGTAGAAAGGCTGGCCTACTGTGACCACGTCCCCCCTGGCTGCCTCCGAGATTAGAGGGTAGACCACACCCCACAGGGTGACGAAGGCGATGCCCAGCAGAAGTAGGTTGTTGACCAGGAAGGCGGCCTCTCTGGATAGGCTGGATTCCAGATTGCGGGCGCTTTTCAGGCTGCCGTAGCGGAGGAAGAATATGGCGAAGGGCACAACCACGCCTATGCCGGTGAACATGAGGAACACCCAACCCAGAGATGACGCTCCGAAGGAGTGGACGGAAGGGACCGGACCGCCCCGGTTCATAAACATGCCGTAGAGGGCCAGCCCAAAGGCGAGGTTGATCAGGACGATGTTCCACATGCGGAACATTCCGCGCCGCTTTTGCACCATGATGGAGTGTATGAAGGCGGTGAGGGCCACGAAAGGCATGAAGCCTGCGTTCTCCACGGGGTCCCAGGCCCAGTAGCCTCCCCATCCCAGGATGGTGTAGGCCCACCACCCGCCCAGCAGCAGCCCCGACCCCAGCAGGACCCACGAGATTATCCCCCAGACCCGGCCGGGGTCAACCCACTCATCGCCGGTCTTGCCCGCAAGGAGCGCGCCCATGGCAAAGGCGAAGGGTAGGGTAACCGCTATCAGCCCGGCCATCATCACCGGCGGGTGGATAAACATGCCCGGGTGGGTGAGCAGAGGGTTGATGCCCTGGCCGTCGGGAGGCTCTATGGATAGCTCTGCGAAGGGGTTGGCCATGAAGGCCATCACTGCCAGGAAGAAGGTGAGCACCAGCATAAGGACTGCGTTGGTATATGGCAGGCTATCCCGCACCCGCGCCGGCGCAAGGAATATTGCCACTGCTGACAGGACCGAAAAGGCGAAGGCGATGTACAGGAGGGAACCTTCGTTCCCGGCGTAGAAGGCCACCCAGGTGTAGATACGGGGCATGGCCAGGCTGCTGTTGGCGGCCACGTACTGTAGCTGGAAATCGTTGGACAGGAAGGCCCCTATCAGGCTGGCTACCGATACAGCAAGGACCAACACCAGTATGTATACGGCGTAGCGGGCGCTCTCCACCAGGTTGGGAACGTTCCACACCCGACCCAAGACCGACCCGACGGTGGAGTAAGCTGCAAGGGCCAGGGCGGTGAACAGTGTAATTGAACCCAGGTCACCCATTCTCTAATCATCCTTCTCCGGCTCGTGAGCACTCCCCGGGGAAAGCTCCAGTTCCCGGTCTACCAGGGACAGGTACGGCTCTAGCTCATGCTCTGACACGGGGCCGTCGTCTCTCCGTGTGTGCCCTGCTCTCCTCATGGCCCGGACGACAAAGGCAAGCAGGAGGATACCGCCCGCCCCAACGACGATGGGAACCACCCAGGCCACCAGGTTGAACCCCTTCTTGGGAGGCGCTGCCAGTACCCTTTCACCGTACCTGTCCACGAAGTACTGGAGTATCTGTTCCCTGCTCCACCCGGCGGCCAGCCTCTCTCTGACTATCCCCCGCATCTGGGCAGCCAGCTCGACCTGCGCCTGGTCAATGGTCTCTCCGGGGCAGACGGGGCATATAAGGCTTCTATCTATTGAATAGGCCTGCTCCTCCAGGGAAGGCTCTTGCCCGCTACAGGCGATGACGACAAATGGAAGGACCGTAGTTCCCAATAGTATCAGGGGCCATATAATTGCCCGGCGAGATTCCCGAATGACTATGGACATCCTAACCCTGCAAGTCGCTGAACGTAACGTACACCAATATAATAGTCTACCACACAGGTCTTGATGACGTGTCGTTCTGAGGCTGAGAGTTTTGACATCAACCGGTTAGTCGTGTTGCAGGGATGGGCAATAGCTTGCTCTTACTCCGGCAGGGTTCGGATGTAGTTGACAAGCATCCACCGCTCCTCCATCGTGAGGAGCTTGTCAAAGGGTGGCATGACCGTAACGCCGTTTGTTATCCAGGCAAATACCGCCACGTCGGTCTGATTCCTGACGAACTCGTCGGTGAGGTCGGGGGTAATGGTGTAAGGGCGCTCATCGGTGCCGTAGTTGTACTGCTCTTTCATGGTAACCAGCACCGGGCCGTCGCCTTTGCCGCCCATACCGTGACAAAAGGCGCAGTTAGTAGCAAATAGCCTGTTCCCCTCATCTATCCCCTGGCCGGGAATGGGGTTCTCCGTCAGGAGGACTCCCCTGCCGGTAACAGGCACAGCCCCTTCGGGGACCGACAGCCGGGGAGGTTCGTGGGACTGATAGGTCTGCTGGTAGTGCATCTCGTAGAAAAAGTCCAGGGGATAGGTGCCGTTGGCGCATCCCGCCGCCGTGATGCCTATCAGCACAAGAAGGGCCAGAACGTGCGCTCTGCCTACCCTTCGGCGCAGCAGGCCACCGAGGAAATTCAGGCGCTCCCTGGGATTCGACAGGCTCACCATGACGGAACGGACCTCCCGCTTACCCCGGGCCTGTTGGTGGATGAGGTGTGCAGCAAAATGTCAACTGTCACGACGCCTCCCCACGCTTCACGTCCACTGCGCCTGCCTGAGTGAGGACTTGTTCCACTCTGCCCGCCTGATTGTCCTCGCAGGTCACGATAACCCCGATGTAACCCTCAGTGATGCGGTCGTCATACAGGCCAAGGCTTGGCCGTGGCAGCCTGGACTCGAAGAGTATGCCCAGGACAGTGAACAATATAGCGCCCAGCATGGTCCCTTCGTAGGTAACGATAGCCATTGGCGGCAGGGACAGAATCGGTTTTCCTCCGGTGACCAGTGGATAGGCCATCTGGGTCATGGAGGTAAGGAGAATCCCCGCCGTAAGGCCGCACAGAGCGCCCACAAAGGGAAACACGTACAGCCGGTGGGAGACGTGCCGCTCGCCAAAGGCCCCCTCAGGGTAGGGTGCCCCGGTGAGAAAGTCGTAGTCATCCTTGGTCAAACCCGCCGCCTGAAGGGCGTCACCGGCCTCAGCAGCATACTCGGCGTTCTGGTACAGACCCAAGACCGATTGTTTTGCCATGTTCCAGCCTCCACTCCCTCACCCGGTATTTCAAACATCCCCTTCAACGCTCTCAAGATTGGGGGGATGGCCCGGGCTGGGGCCACGCTATTGGTCTAATCTTCCCTTATTACTGCCGGGACCGTCCTCCGGCCTATCTTGATTTCCTGCTTGAGGATTTCCCCTTCCTTTATGTCGTAAATGGGAATCAGGGGGAATACCTTGGCGAACAGCAACATCAGCATGGATACCAGCGCAAAGGTGCCGATTACTATCACCACCTCCACAGGGCTGGGCGCATAGGTGTACCAGGCGAAGTTGAATAGCTGCTTCTGAGCCAAACCCGGCACTATGATGAGGAACCTCTCCAGCCACATTCCTATGTTCACGGAGACGCACGCAACCACCATCAGCCAGGGGTTGCGGCGCACGCTCTTGAACAGCCACATACCTACGGGAATGAAATAGGTTGTGCCGACGAAAGTAATGAACCACCAACTCCAGGGGGCCTGGGCAGTCAGGAAGTCCTTCACGCTTATCTCGTCTCCTTCAAGGCCGTAGAGGCCAAAGAGGAACTCCATAACGAAGAAGAAGAACCATCCCGTGGCTACCACTATGAGAAGGCGTCCCAGGGCGTCAAAGTGCTCAGGGCGGATGTAGTCGTGCCAGTGGAAGAGCCATCGCATCAGCGCCATCACGATAACCACGGCGGCAACACCGGAGTGGACGGCTCCTATGACAAAGTAGGGTGGGAATATGGTGGAGTGCCAGCTCTTCACCGCTATTGCCATGCTGAAGTCGAAGGAGACTATACTATGCACCGACACGAACACGGGCAGGATGAGGGCCGACAGCAGTATGCCCGCGATAATCTGGAGCTTCCACTGTCTTGGGTTTCCCTTCCATCCCAAACACAGGACGGAGTATATCGTGCGCCTCACGCCCGTTGAGCGGTCTCGAATCACCGCCAGGTCGGGCAGAAGGGCTATATATACGAAGAGGATGCTGGAGGTCAGATAGGTGAACACGGCGCTGGGGTCCCATATCAATGCCGAGCGCACGTTGGGGAACACACCCCGCGCCCAGTCGTAGGGGAAGACCCAGTAGAACAGCCTCCAGGGCCGGCCGGCGTGTATGAAGGGCATCAGCATCGCCGTCATCAGGGAGAACACCGTAAGGACCTCGGCTGCCCTGGTCGCGGGCCGCCGCCATTCAGCCTTGGAGAGACGCAGAATGGCTGACAGCATCACCCCGGCATGGCTGATGCCTATCCAGAAAACGAAGTTGGTTATGAAGAACCCCCACATAACGGGGCGGTTGAGTCCGGTTACTCCCAGGCCTTGGTTAATCATGTACCCGGCAGCCGCCATGGCCCCCAGCACGATTATACCGAGCAAGGTCACAGACCCCCAGTACCACTTTGGGTTCTGGTAGAGGGAGTTCAACAACCCCCGGTTGATTTCCCTGTCTGTAAGGCTTCTACCTTCCTGCATCGTTTTTCCTTATCAATCCATCGAAGCTCTGAGGTGGGACACGTTCCTCTGGTCCCTGTCTGCGCCTAATCGGGCTTGCCGAGGACCATGTACCGGCCCTTCAGCAGCGGTCGGACAAGCATGTAGAGCAGGCCCTCCTTGGTCTCCCACATGGACATCACTGGCAGCAGCTTAGTGCCCAGGAGAAAGATTAACGCAGTGCCGCTCAATCCGCCAAGAATTATGAACACGTCCCACACGTCGGGCGTGACCGGGAGCAACTGGGGCGGAATCGCCTGAGCGACTCCCGCCTCGAAGTCCGCTATGGTGTGGGCACCGACGTCCCGAATGTTGAAGGCGGGCACATACAGCCGCACCATCATGAAGAAGGCCCCGATTATTACTGAAGCGCCGGCGATGGTGGGGCCAAGGACGCTCTTGCGCACCCCGTTCCACAGAAGCATGGCGAAGGGTATGACGAAGCTGAAGAAGAAGTTCAGCAAGAATGCCGTGCGATAGGACTCGAACATCACCAGCTTGATCACACTCTGCTCCGTGGGGTCGCGGCCATACCAGAAGGTCATAAACTCGGAGAACCAGAAGTAGCCCCATAGGAGGGTAAGGCCCAATAGCACCTTGCTGAAGGCCCAGAACGGGTCGAGGCCGATGTACCGTCCGAACCCTCCCCAAGTGCGCATCACGAATATAGTTACCAGCACAGTTCCCGCGGCAGCCTGAAAGCCCGTAAGGGCGTGATGGGGCGCAAAGATTGAGTCCTTCCAGCCGGGGACCAGGCTCAGGGCGAAATCAAGGCTCACCAGGGTGTGGACCAATATCAGAAGCATGAAATAAAACGCGCCCAGCATCGCCAGGAACGCTTGCTGGCGTCTCCAGTCCCGCTTGGTACCCTGCCAGCCCATAGCCAGCTTGCGCATAAGGGCAACCCGCCAGCCGGAGCCGCGAGCCGCCACCACCGACATATCCGGGCGCGCTGAGACCCACAGTATAGCCAGCCCGCAGACCACCAGGCCTATCATGGCAGCCATGTCCCACCAAAGGGGCGCACCTATGGGGCCTTCGAACCAGACGGTCCTGCGGTCTACCCCCACCTCCAGATGCCCGTCGCCATTGAGGTCTATGGCCGGGAGCAAGGCCATCAACGGTATGAACCATAGCAGGTTGAGTATCCCCACCAGGGCGAACATCTCCGATGCCCTTGAGAGGGGGCGTCTCCAATGGTTTTTCGTCCATCGGAAGGCCACCGCCACCAGCGGCGCCGTCCCCGCGGTGCAGAGCAGGAAGGCGAACATGGCTGCATAGTAGCCCCACTCATGCCTGCTTGCGTCGGAGAACCCGTCCCCGACAGCCCGCATGATGAACCCAATGATGCCCAGTATGAACAGCACCCCCAAGCCGGCCATTGCATACGCAAGCCGCCTGTCGAAGGAGAATACCTTATGGCTCAGGTGCTCGGTGATGCCCTGATCAGTAAGGTCCAACTCCACAGGGTGGGTATGGCCGTTGCCGTTAGCCATGCGCCTTATCCTCTTTGCTTTGAGGGTCTATCTTCTTCAGATAGATGACGTTGGGGTCCGTGCCTATGTTTTCCATGAGCTTGTAGTGGCGGGGATCATCCTTGAGCTTGGAAACCTGGCTATCCGGGTCATCAAGGTCTCCAAAGACCAGTGTATTGGTGGGACATGCCTGGACGCAGGCCGGCATGAAGTTGCCCTCCGCCAGCGACTTGTCCGTTATCTGGCCGTCCTCCTGGCCCTCAATCTTGGTCTCGGCGCGCCGGACTCGCTGCACGCAGAAGGTACATTTCTCCATGACACCCCTGCTGCGCACGGTGACATCCGGGTTTAGTTGGTTCCTGAGCCGTTCCGGCCATACAGGCTCCCAGAAGTTGAAGAACCGGACCTGGTAAGGGCAGTTGTTGGCGCAGTACCGTGTGCCGACACAGCGGTTGTATACCTGGACGTTCATTCCCTCGTCGTTGTGATAGGTGGCAAACACGGGGCACACCGGCTCACAGGGGGCGTTCTCGCAGTGCTGGCACAGGACGGGCAAAAAGCGGGCCTTCACGTCCTGGAAGGGGGCCTCCTCGGGCCTGTCCCGATACTCCTCGGGGACTTCCCAGTAGCGTTCAACTCGAATCCACTCCATCGCCCGGCGCTGGTGGAAACTATCCTCGGTGTTCAGAGGAATGTTGTTCTCCGACTGGCAAGCCACAACACAGGCCTGGCAACCGGTACACTTGTCTATGTCCACCACCATTCCCCACTTGTGTTTCCTGCGTTGCGCCATTGCTAGACCCACCTTTTCTTCAGGCTATCCGTCGGTGCGGAGATTACCATTACCTCTGTTAGACATTTGAAATGGGCTATCCTCTGGTCACCTGTACCACGTCTTCCGCCCTGGGCCCTATGGGGAAGGCGGGCACCAGGCCCTCGAACTTGGAAACCCTGACGTTTCGTCCGGTGGACTGTATCCGGACCCGCGTGGCTGCCCATGCCAGGCCGCCGGTCTCGCTGTCAACCTCGTTCGCCAATATGGAGATAGGGTTGGAACCCCTCTGGTTGCCACCCCTGGTCGCGTATCGAATCCCGCCTGAGTGGCCCTGCCCTATGGGCACGCTCAACACGCCCGGGGGTACGGCCGGGTGCGAGTAAACTATGGCCTCTATGTGGTCTTCAGTGGATATAAGCCTGATTACGTCCCCCTCCTTCAGGCCAAACTCATCCGCATCTTTGGGGTTAATCTCGACCCACGTCTGCCACGTTACGGTAGTCAGAGGGTCGGGCGCTGCCTGGAGCCAAGGTAGATGAGCACCCTTTCCGTCCAGGAGAGAGTTGGACAGGAAGGGGATTAGGTAGAAGAACCTACTGGCCACGTCCTGTGCCCTGAAGGAAGGCAACCGCCGCTCTGAAGGCTGCTGGGCCAGCTCCGCCAAGCTGGGCGGGTCCGGGGGGGAGTCCGTTGACACGCTGTCGCTGTCCCACCAGCCTCCCTGCTGAAGCATCGTATTCCAGAAGGCCTCAAAGGAAGCGGCCTGTATCGAACCCCGGTTAAGGTCAAACAACTGCTGTGCCCCCTGGCGCAGCACGTCCCGGAAGGTATTGGGAAGCCCGTCGTCCAATCCCAGGTCTTGGGAGAGGGTGAGGAGCAGGTCGGGGAAGCTCCTGGGGTCCAGGTCCGGCAGTGGATTCACCACCGGCTGCTGCATCCCCACTGTCTGGAAACCGGGGCCGGGGTCGGGTATATCGTCGCTCCAGTCCTCAAGATAGATACGCTCCGGCAGCACCAGGTCGGCCATGAGCGAGGTATCGTCCATGAAGCTGGAGAAGCTCACGACGAAGGGATTCCCTGCGTTAAGGGACTCTCGGAACCCGCTCCCGGGAGGAAGCCCATGCAACGGATTAGCGCCCCGGACCAGAACGAGGTTTATCCGGCCGTTTTGAAGGTCGTCTGAGACCCCGCGCCAGTCCGCGACGGAGCCGGCGGGTGAGGCGGCCGGGATGCCCTCTATGGGCGGAGCCGGGTTGAACACTATCCCGCCCTCGCCGGGCCTCTTTCCGACGCTGCCTACCAGATAGTTCAGCGCAAATATGGCCGAGAGGTTGAAGGATCCGTTGGTGTGGGCGCCTGCCTCTCCTCCACCTATGGCGAGGCTTGGCCCGGTAGTGGCAAACTCTCTGGCTATCCTTCTGATAATCTCGGAGGCGTCCTCGCCGCGAATCCTCTCCGGTATCCCTATGTATAGAGGACTATCAGGGTTCACAACGCTTTCCGGCTTGAAATCATCCAGGACCGATGCCCCTGCGCCGCCGGTCATGGCGCCTGCCACGCCGGGGTCTGCAAGGTCCTCGTCTATGATGACGTAGGCCATGCTGAGCGCCAGAACGCCTTCCATGCCGGGGGATATGGGTATCCACTGGTCGGCACTGGCGGCGGTCACGGAGTAGCGTGGGTCGGCGTGGACGTGGGAACCCCGCTCCTTGCCGATGTTGCTGCGGAATTCACCGTAGCCGCGAGCATAGCGCACCGGAGATACCCAGGTGGACAGGAAGTCGGCACCAAAGGAGAGCAGGTATCGGGTATTCTCAATGTCAAAGTTGGGGAGGGTGTCCTGATTGAAGACCCGCTTCACAGCCCCGCGCAGGACGGTCTGGTCTAGAGGCTCGAAGGTCATGTGTCTGCCCCCGTAGGCCCCGACGAACTTCCTTGCCACTATTCCAAGGTGCCCGCGGAGAGGCTCGGTTATCATCAACATGGCATCGGGCTGGTTGCTGCGCATCTGCGCCAGAAGGGTATTCATGGCCGTGTCCCACCCAATGGGCTGGAACTGTCCGGACCCGCGTCTGCCTGCCCGCGCCACCGGGCCTGCCAGCCTGTCTGGGTGGTAAAGGGCCTGCAACCCCGCCTCACAGCGCACGCTCTGTTTGCCCTGGTTGGTAGGATACAGGGGATTCCCACGGACTTTCTTGGCCCTTCCCTCCATAACCCGGACGAGTATGCTCTCCTTCTCAGGACACTGGCCGCACAGGGTTGCGTACCAGTTGTCCCTGCCGGTGACCAGGTCCTCGGGCATCCTGGCCGGGCTTTGTATTATCATCTCCCCTTCTCGGAAGATGTCACAAGCCACGGCCCCCACGGCCGAGAGGCTGGCCCATTTAAGAAAGTCGCGCCGGGTTAGTTTCATGATACCTCTATAGCTAATAGTGGCAGGTGACGCAGTCGGTGGGGGCGTCGTAATTCCTATGACAGTCCACGCAGTCACCCATCTTCAACCTGCGTTCTTGTTTCACCTTTTCCATGGCCCTCACCTTGCCGTGGCAGATGGTACAACTGGCCTCCACCATCTCCGACGGCAGCGGGGGATTCGACAGGCCTATACCGTTGTCAATGGCCCGTTGGACTGCCTGGGCCCTCCCATCCTCGCTCTGGGTAAAATAGCGGATGTGAGGCTCGTGGGCAAACTGTACGTGGTCCGGGACTCTATGCACTCTCTCCCAGTCTATGGGCTGGGGTGTGGCGGACGGGTCAATATTCCCGGACGCATCCATCCCGCCGTACTCCAGCAGCTTGGCTATCTCCGGGTGGTCCTCGCCGGTTACGGTCTTGTGACAGAACAGGCATTGTTCCACGGCGGGAACGGTGGCGGCATCGCCTTTGGTCACGTTGCGGTGGCAGAACTCGCACTGGATTCCCTGGTCCTCAACGTGTACCGTGTGAGGGAAGGCAATAGGCTGGTCCGGCCCACCAGCCCCGAACCCAAAAATCGGGGTAGACCACCAGGCGTGAAGTATGTACACAACCACCAGTACTACCACCACCGTCGCCACAAGGCCGCCAAAGGCCAGTGGCAGCAGCAGTTTCGGACTCGGTCTTATCGGCATTAAGTCGCGCCTACACTCATTCGAGTTTCGTCAGTTTCGGCCCCAGTCTTTCGCCTGAGCACGGCCTTCTGTAGCGTTGTGGGGCCTTGTCCACAATGGGGGCACCCGGTTATCAGGTTAAGGTTAGCCGGACTCATATCCAGAGCCTGTTGTACAGATTCTCTAGCAGATAGGAGTTGTTCACCGTCCAGGTCAGAAAAAGCATGGCCAGGGCAATCAGAACCGCCACCCCGGCATACATGGGACGCCGAAGCTGCATGAATTTCTCCGGTAGATGCCCCGAAGCCACCAGGGAAGGGATGATGGCGTGGGTGGTGAGAAAGGTGAAGGCGAGAATCACGATGACGAAGAAATACGCCCAAAGCCAATGGAGCCAATTCCCTATGTCCGACCAGAGTATGGCGTCAATCGCTGCCGGGTCTGCCTCAGGCATTTATGCCTTACCTCCAGTGTCCTGGTATCCAAACCCAAGGGTGACGGTGATGGCGGGGGTACGAAAGCCAAGTGAAAATTATCACAGACAGAAACCAGTGTCAAGTAGTAGGCATTGCCCCCTTGACCTCAGTATATGTGGAAAGTAGAATACTACCGCAACGTGTAGACCAATCGGCACGGGGTGCGTCTTTCGTACTCCGTACGCTATTCCCAAAGCCCGGAGGCCCCATGACATCAGACGACGGACGCGATGATCCCCGGACTTACTCACGGCGCAGCTTTCTGGGCAAGCTCTCCCTGGGCCTTGCCGCAATTGCCGGGGCCGGGTACTTCCTTAGAGGCCATCTACTACCGGGCGGTCAGGGGAATGACGATTCCGACGGCGAGTTTCCCTCGGAAGATTCAATCTTCCACCCACGGGAAGACGCCCTGGAACGAATGAAGAAGAGGGGTTAGCCCTACCGTCTCCCAAACTCCCGCTCAAGATGGTGGGAGCTAAGGTGAATCATGGTGGGACGGCCATGGGGGCAGGTGTGGGGGCTATCGCAGGACTCAAGCTGCCGCACCAGTTCATCCATCTCATGCTGACTGAGGACCATGCCCGCTCGCACCGCGCTGTGGCAGGCGATGGAGGCGGCAAGGGCATCATCGCGTCCCTTCATGATACCCTCATAGGCCATAATGTCCAGCACCTCAACCAGGGCCTTCCCGGGGTTGGAGTTCCTAGCCACCACGGGGACGGCACGGAGCAAATAGGTCCTCTCCCCAAAAGGCTCAAGGATAAATCCGTGCCTTTCCAGAAGCTCCATACCGGCCTGGACCATCTCCTCCTGGCCGGGGGTAAGCTCGACCGCCACCGCCTCCAGAAGGGCCTGTGACTGGGGAGTCCTGTCCGCCACTTCCCTGGAGATCTTCTCAAACAGAACACGCTCGTGGGCGGCGTGCTGGTCTATCAGGTACATCCCGTCCTTTCCCTCGGCTACCAGGTAGGTGTTTCGTACCTGACCGAGTATTCGCAAGGAGGACATGGCCTCTACGGGTGTAGGCGGCATAGCTCCGGCCCCCGTCCCCGGGGACCTTTGAAAAGTCCCATCCCCCTCGACGGAGGAAGGGTGGCATGGGGATGAGAAGGGCGGAATCACAGAGGTTGCTCGACGGTCCCAGTCACTGGTTACCGTGAGTCCGAATGCGGGCCCTGAGGAGACGCGAGGCCCAAAGCCCGTGGGGCCTCCAGTCGTCCTTGCCTCGAATGTAGGCCCCGCATTGAAACGCATCTCCGGCACGGGTGATTCGGCCACCAGGGATGCCCGCACGGCTCGCTGGAGCGCGGAGAATACCTTGTCCTCCTGGCGGAAACGCACCTCGCGCTTGGCCGGATGCACGTTGGCGTCCACGTCGCCCTGTGGGATGCTCAGGTTGAGCACGGCCAACGGGTGCCGTTTCTCCGGGAGGAAGCCGTGATAGGACTCCGACAAGGCATAGGACAGCATGGGGCTGCTTATCCACCGGCGGTTTACCAGGAAAGTGATATAGGTCCGATTGGCTCTGTGCAGGGACGGGGGGCTTATGTAGCCTGTTACTGAGTAGCCGTCGCTTGGGCCTTCCCACGAGACTTCCAGCATATCGCGGGCGGTTTCAGCGCCATACACCGAGACCAGGGCATCGGACATGCTGCCGTTGCCCGGTGAGGTGAAGGTGTTTCTGCCGTCCAGCAAGAGCCGGAACCGGATTTCAGGGAATGCCAGGGCATAGCGGGACACCAAGTCGCTGATGCGCGTCCTCTCTCCGGAGGGGGACTTGAGGAATTTGAGCCTCGCCGGTACGTTCTCGAACAAGCCCTGCACGGTCATGGAAGTGCCGGGTGGACAGCCTTTTGGAGACACCGTAACGACTTCTCCCCACCTGAGATGTATTTCCTGGCCGGAAAGAGAGTCGTGAGTGCAGGTGACCAGGGACACTCGGGCAACGGAGGCGATGCTGGGCAGGGCCTCGCCCCTGAAACCCAGCGTGTTAACATTATCCAGGTCGGAGTCGCTGGAAATCTTGCTGGTGGCGTGGCGGTCAAAGGCCAGCCTCACCTCGTCGGCGGGGATGCCGCAGCCGTTGTCAGTGACCCTTATCAACTCAATGCCGCCGACCTTCACTTCGATGGTAATCTGAGAGGCACCGGCGTCTAGGGAGTTCTCCAACAACTCCTTCACCACCGACGAGGGTCGCTCTACCACCTCGCCGGCGGCGATTTTGGCTGCGACATCTGGCGTAAGAACGTTTATAGGCATGGAGACACGCTAGAAAGTAGAGGCTTTGGAACCCTTGACCCGGTACTGCCTATCATCTGAGTGCCCGTTATTGACGTATTCGGTGATGATGTCGTAAATCCGATACATCTGCTCATCCCCATTCCTCTTGAAGAAGTATGGGGGGACCCACACGCCTCCGAAAGCGGACACAATTTCCGGGTAGTCGTCAATAACGAAATCGGGCGTTATGGGAACTCCAAGCTCCGCCAGTCGGTCTGAGAAGTGGTGGAGGGGCTTCTCGTATACTCCACTGGCAAAGGGTTCCAGAGCATGTTTCTTCATCACTTCCCAACGCGGCCCCAATCCCGACCAGATGTATATCTTGTGACCATCGTCCAACAGGCGTTGAAAGGTCTCCCGCGTGCCGGGACGCAGGCTGTCGTCGAGGCCCAGAATGGTGTAGTCCACGTCGAAGAAGATGTTCATTTCGTGGCACGAGGGACGGATTAGCTAGGGCCATTATACCTATCCGGCGCCTGTTTACGCAAGGCTCCGGTCTCACGGGTATTTTTAAGGTGTGATGATATTGAATTTCACCCACCGCCGCCAGCAGACCAATGCCAGGGAATACATCAGCATCTCAATGCTTTTGCTGTAGCCTTTGGTGCGCCGTA
>DAOUKR010000001.1:0-1656 GCA_034421095.1 Dehalococcoidia bacterium | reverse complement strand
ACCTAACCACCGTAGCTCCGGTATCCCCCATCCAACCAGATCTGCTGGAAGAACTCACCCAGCTGGAATGGCTCTATCTCCACATCACTCCACACAAAAACTCCCAGGAATACCGGACCAGGCACCCGGGGCACACACCCACCCCGGAGGACTACATAGTGACACTGCCGGCCGGACTCCTCGACACCAACAACCGCCTCAAGGGCGTCATCATCATCACCCCAGACACCGACCCCTCCCTGTCTAAGTCTCGACAGCTAGAGCATCTCTTCCAGATGGACGCCTACCACTGGACGCCAGGCTACAAGGACAAAATCATCAGCGCCCACACCTCTCTGTTCGCCAACCTCCTTAACCTGGAGATGGTCGGTATAACCAACTTCAGGCCACGAGCCCACCTATCCGATTCACCTCCTCTCACCCTACATCCCGAATCTCCGCTGTACAACCTCCTGACTGCACAGGCCGTAAGCGATGACGAAGACACCCTGGCATATGAGAAGCAGGTAGAAAGAGCGCACCAGCGCAGAGAACGCAACCGTTGGGACCTATGGAAATACGGAGCCCCCATCGGCATAAAAACCCGTGATTCCGAGTTCCCGTTCTAACTGCGCCTCCAAGCCATTCCGACCCTGATCAGATACACACCAATCAAGGAGTCCAAGAGCACAGCCACCGCCGGTATTGGCACCTTCTACCCCGCCACGGTCAGAACTTCTCGCATAAGGAAGCCTGTGGTAATCTTGCCCAAGCAGTCCGGAATGAGGACGCCGACATGACCACCAGGCAGCCAAACAAAATCTGCGCATACCAAGACTGCGGAGAGGGCATCCCTCCATGGTTCGAGCTATGCGCTCCCCACAATACTGCCAAGCAGAAAGGGGAAATCGACCAGTGCCCCACCTGTGGCCAGTACAAAGACGCGAAGTACCCACTGTGCCGCAGCTGCAACGCCGCCAGCAGGGGGTCAAGCCCGGCGAGCAGCCGCCCTGGCAGGTACAAGCCCGAATCCAACCCCAAATGGGATGCAGCTGACCAAGAAGAAGACGTCTTCTTCGTCTACATCCTGAAACTGGACGGAGGAGAGTTCTACGCCGGACACACCAGGGAACTCAGGGAACGAATGGGAGAACACCGCGACGGTAAGACCAGAAGCACCGCGGGCAAGAACCCCCTACTGGTCTGGTTTGACGTCGTAGACACCAGGGAAGAAGCAGCGGGAGCAGAAGCCTATCTCAAGGAGCTCATCGACAGGAACGAGCGGGAAATCCGCCGCATGGTCAACGAGTTTCAGGACATAATCAGCCTGGTTCACCGGGAATCGGACAACAGCGGCTCTGCAAACCGCGCCGCCGGCCACGAAAGTAAGGCTCCCTACCGTCCGCGCAGGTTCGGATACCGCCGCCAAGTGGCCAGATGAACCTTGAGATAGGCTGCTTCAAACACCATGGCCTCTTCCCCGTAAACCCACACTCTGCCAATGCTGCACTGGCTCAACCAGCGGGAGCATGGCAACTGCCACCTTCCAAAACGATACGGTGACTATAAGAATCCCTAACAAAAAGATGATAAACGTCTGAAGCAGATGAGGGAACACCCGATGGACAGGAATGCCTCATGTATGTCGTCTCTTCGCTCGTAGCGCACCCGCAGCCT